>NZ_VKAA01000016.1:1718-135446 GCF_007096635.1 Mycolicibacterium sp. 018/SC-01/001 | reverse complement strand
CACCGACACGCCCCACCCCCCTCTCCCGCGGAATATCGTTCCGGGTCGTGATCGCCGGCTTTTCACAGCCGTGGCTTCTCTCTGGCGGGCGGAAAAACTGGTGCGCGGACCCCCGCGCGTGAGCCGGTAACTTCGGCGGGGAGACCGGTGGGCCTGCGGGAGAGGCAGGCCCCACCGGTCTACCCCGTAACGATCGAATCCCCTTGCACTCGCACCGTGACGGGCTCGAGGGGCTTGCTCGCAGGGCCGTCGACGACAGCCCCGTCGAGACTGAATTTGCTTCCGTGACAAGGGCAGTCGATGGTGCCGTCGGCGATCTTGTTCACCACGCATCCCGCGTGCGTGCACACGGCCGAGAAGGCTTTGAAGTCCCCGGCGGTCGGCTGCGTGACGACGGTCTTGCCGACGATCACGCCGGAGCCGACCGGGACGTCGGCGGTCTTCGCCAGGGCCTCCCCCGACGACCCCGACGACCCCGAAGACCCCGAGGAGCCCGACGGCTCGGACGACTCGGACGCCGACGACGAACCGGCCGTCGATTCCGACCCGCCGGAGCACGCCGCCAACGCGATCGCGGCCACGCCGACTCCCGCACCGGTGAGTACCGCTTTGCGCGTCACCTCGGCGGCGCCCATGTTGGTGATGTCCATTCCCACTCCTTCTCGTCGCTGGCCTGTCAGCCCGGCAGCACCGGCAGCGCCCCCGCTCCCATGAGCGGGCGAACTTCGGCCCAGGTGGGATCGCCTTCGGCGCCCGAACCGGACAGCTGGAGTACGCCGCGCCCGTCGGCGACGTAGACCACCGACGGGTTGGCGGCCACGGTGGTGACGGGCATCAGCAGATTGCGGCTGGGCCCATCGGAGTTCACCCCGTCGAGGTTGACGTACGACACGGGATGTTGCGGGTCGGTGCGGCTGACGACGATGTCGTCGCCGGTGCGCCAGCCCAGGGAGACCACGGTGTCGCCGAGGCCGTACCCGAGCCGGCGGGGATAGGTCAGTGCGTAACCACCGCCGGGGGTCTGCTCGACACCGGCGAGGATGACGTGCCGGTCGATGACCATCGCCGCGCGGGTGCCGTCGCGCGAGAGCTGCAGTTCGGTGATGACGCCCGGGAACTTGCCGGACACCAGCGTGGCGTCGACGGGGATGCGGGCAGGCTGGCCGGAGGCGTCCTGGATGACGCGCACGACGTTGATGCCGTCGACGACGACCCAGATCGCGTCGTCGAGCGCCCAACTCGGCCGGCTCAGGTTCCGGCCGTCCATCGCCTGGGTCGCGTTGCCGCCCAGGGGCCCCACCCACAGCGACGACGCCATGTCCGGGGCGCCGGGTCGCAGCGTGACGATCGACGCGACTTCCTGACCGGTCCGCGACAGCGACGCCGCGGTCTGGCCGGGCATGGACCCGAAGGAGCCCGGCACCCGCGGCGCGAGCTGACCGTCCAGCGACACCAGGGAGCCGCCGACGAGCGCGTGCAGGCCGGCGGCCGCGCCGTCGGCGGCACCGGGGTCGGTGGCGGCGACGTCGGCGGTGTTCCAGCCGTCGGCGAACCGGTCGTCGAGCGCGGCGCCGTCGGCGTTGATCACGTACGGCCCGTTGATGCCGGCCCGCGACAGCGTCCAGATCAGTTGCGCAGCAAGCAGTTGCCGGCTGTGCGGATCGGTGGTGGACAGGTTCTCGAGGTCGATGCGCGCCCCGCCGTATCCGCGCCCGACGCCGGTCTTCCCGCCGTCGGCGCGGGTCACCGGCCCCCGCAGCCGCAGCGGCTCCCCGAGCAGGTTGCGGACCGTCCGCTCCATCTCCGGTCGCGGCCCGGCGATCAGCTTGCTGACGAGTTCTGTTGCCAGCTGGTCGGTTTCGGAGACCGCGACATAGCGAGGATCGGGTACGACGGTCTTGCCGGTGGGGTCGGCGAAGTACAACGTGCTGCGTTTGTAGGTGTCCTGGAATTGCTGCCAGTCGAGGAACACGCCGTTGGGTAGCCGGTCGATGCGCCAGCCGCCGGGGGTCTTGACCAGTTCGATCGGACCGGGATCGGGTAGCGCGCCCTCCCCGGTCTCGAACACGCCCATGTCCGACAGCGACCCCAGGATGTCCGCCCGCATGCTGACCGACACCCGTTCCGGCGTCCGGGTTTCGACGAAGACCACATTGTCGATCAGCAGTGAGCTGCCCGCGTCGTCCCATCCGCTGGACGCCGACTCGGTGAGGAACTGCCGGGCCGCGAGGTGCCGGCTGGCGGGATCGGCAGTGGCCTTGAGGAATTCACGCAGCAGCACGTCGGGGTCCATGCCCGGTGTCGGCTTGGGCAGGCTGGGCGGGGCGGGCCGGTCCACGGTGCCGATCGCCTGCGGTGACGACGAACTCGGCACGCCGGCACAGCCGGCCAGTGCGAGGATCAGCACTGTCAGCAGCGCCGGCAGCACGCGCCTCACACGCTCTCCCCAGCCGGTTCACGTCGGCGGGGCGGCACGCCGGGTTCCCCGATCGGCTTGACCGGCAGCGGGCTGCTGGTCACCTTGTGCCCGCGCACCAGCGGCAGCGTCAGCCGGAAGCATGCGCCCTTGCCGGGTTCACCCCAGGCTTCCAGCCGCCCCTGGTGCAGTCGCGCGTCTTCGATGCTGATCGCCAGCCCCAGGCCGGTGCCGCCGGAGCGGCGCACCCGCGACGGGTCGGCCCGCCAGAACCGGCTGAACACGAGCTTCTCCTCGCCGGGTCGCAGGCCGACGCCGTAGTCACGGACGGTGACGGCGACGGTGTCGGCGTCGGCGGCCATCCGGATGCGCACCGGTTTGCGTTCGGCATGATCGATGGCGTTGGCGATCAGGTTGCGCAGGATGCGCTCGACACGGCGCGGGTCGACCTCGGCGATGACCTCGTCGCCCGGCATATCGACCATCATGTCGACCGAAGCCTCCTCGGCCAGATGCCCGACGTTGTCGAGCGCGCTGCGCACGATCGAGCGCAGGTCGACCGCTTCGACCGCGAGCTCGGCGACACCGGCGTCGTGGCGGGAGATCTCGAGCAGATCGTTGAGCAGTGACTCGAAGCGGTCGAGCTCGTTGACCATCAGCTCCGTGGAGCGCCGCAGGGCAGGCTCCAGGTCCTCGGCATGGTCGTGGATCAGGTCCGCGGCCATCCGCACCGTCGTCAACGGGGTCCGCAGTTCGTGGCTCACGTCGGAGGTGAAGCGCCGCTGCAGGTTTCCGAACTCTTCGAGCTGGGTGATCTGGCGCTGCAGGCTCTCGGCCATGTCGTTGAACGACACCGCCAGGCGCGCCATGTCGTCCTCGCCGCGCACCGGCATGCGCTCACTGAGATGGCCCTCGGCGAACCGTTCGGCGATCCGTGACGCCGATCGCACCGGCAGCACGATCTGGCGGGCCACCAGCAGCGCGATCGCCGCGAGCAGTCCGAGCAGCACGATGCCGCCGGTGGCCATGGTGCCGCGCACGAGCGCGATGGTGGACTGTTCGTTGTTGAGCGGGAAGATCAGGTACAGCTCGAGATTGGTGACACCGGACGTCGACGACGACGTCGGGCTGCCGATGATCAATGCCGGACCGGAGAAGCCGTCGGTGCGCACCGTCGCGTACTGGTAGCTGACCTGCCCGGCTTTGACGAAGTCGCGCAACGTGTTCGGGACCTGGTCGATAGGGCCCGCGGCGGTCGCGGCGCGCGGGCCGTCGCCGGGCACGATCAGGACGGCGTCGAACGCGCCCGCCAGGCCCGCCCCGGCGTCGGCCTTGCGGTCGATCAGCGTGTTGCGGGCCAGTTGCAGGCTGCTGTCGAGGGACCGCGTCTCCTCACCGCCGACGATGCCACTGACCGTGGTGCGGGCCCGTTCGATCTCCTCGGTCGCGGCGCCGACCTTGACCTCCAGGATGCGGTCGGTGATCTGGCTGGTCAGCACGAAACCGAGCACGAGGATGACGGCGAGCGAAAGCCCCAGTGTCAGCGTGACCACCCGCAACTGCAGCGAGCGGCGCCACGCCAGGCTCACGGCCCGGCCCAGCACACCCATTCCGCGGATCAGCGGGGCTGACCGGCGATGGATGCGCCGTCTCGAACCGAAGATCATGGGCGGCGGATCACGGCGGTCCGGCCTTGTATCCCACTCCTCGAACGGTCAGCACCACCTGCGGATTCTCCGGGTCCTTCTCGACCTTGGCCCGCAGCCGCTGCACATGCACGTTCACCAAACGGGTGTCGGCGGGGTGGCGGTAACCCCACACCTGTTCGAGCAGCACATCACGAGTAAACACCTGGCGCGGTTTGCGTGCCAGCGCCACCAGCAGGTCGAACTCGAGCGGGGTCAGTGAGATCTGCTCGCCCTGTCGGGTCACTTTGTGCGCGGGGACGTCGATGTCGACGTCGGCGATGGAGAGCATCTCGGCCGGCTCGTCCTCGTTGCGCCGCAGCCGGGCGCGTACGCGGGCCACCAGTTCCTTGGGCTTGAACGGCTTCATGACGTAGTCGTCGGCGCCGGATTCCAGCCCGAGAACGACGTCGACGGTGTCGGTCTTGGCGGTCAGCATGACGATCGGCACGCCGGAATCGGCCCGCAGCACGCGGCACACGTCGATGCCGTTCATGCCGGGCAGCATCAGGTCCAGCAGCACCAGATCGGGCCGCAGTTCCCGCACCGCGGTGAGCGCCTGGGTGCCGTCACCGATGACGGCGGTGTCGAACCCTTCGCCGCGCAGCACGATGGTGAGCATCTCAGCCAGCGAAGGGTCGTCATCGACGACCAGGATCCTTTGCCTCATGGTGTCCATGGTGTCACCGATGCGCGACAAACCCCGGTTACCACACGGGCGTTTCGCGCTCCAACCGGCCCGAAAATCAGGCGCAGGCGGCGATGATGTCGCGCTGCTGGCTGATGGACTGCAGGACTTCGTAGCCGATCTGGCGCGCGCTGGCCATCACCGGGTTGCGCTCGAGCCCGCCCGCCGCCGGGTCGCCGCACAGCGCGCTGCTGAGCGACGGGCTGCCGGCCAGGGCGGCCAGCGCCGCGGCGGCCTCGATGTCGTCGGCGGAGTCACCGGCAAGTGCGAGCACCAGCTGCTTGCGCGAGAACTCAGCTCCGTCAGCGTCTTTGACGACGGGATTGGTCCACCAGTGCTCGAACGGAATCCGCGATCCGCGGTCGATGTGCGCTCCGTCGCGGGTGCGGATCGGCGCGGGCGGGTACATGCCGAGCTTGGGCACGAACTCGCCGCAGCGCGCGGAGCCGGTGCGGATCTTCATCAGCGTCAGGCACGCCGCGGACGCGGCTGTCTTGGGGTTGACGACGCCGGCGGTGTCGACCCAGGTCATCAGCCGACCCACACCCAGCTCGTCGATCAGGGCGCGCGAGGCCGCGGAGGTGTGCACGAGGCGGCCGATGTGGCGCGCCACGGCCCGCGCCTCCAGCGTCCGCCCCTGGTCGAATCGTTCCCCCGCCGTCTTGAGTTCGGCGACGAGATCGTCGACCCGCGCCAGCATGTCGGCCTGAATTCGAGAACGAACGACCATCGAACCCCCCCTTGTCGTGTGCCACTACGCGACTCCCCGAGTCGGAGCGTACGTCGAATGCGCGGTTTCGTCTCGCTAACCGGCTTCGCCGAGCAACCGCTCGGCGAGTGCCGCCGCGTCGACGTCGGGCGGCACGACCGCCCACGGGCCGCCCCAGCCCGCGGCCGCGAGTTCGGCGTAGACCGCGCCGGTGCGTCGCTGCAGCCCGTCGTCACGTTCGTAGGCATCACGGGTGCGGGCGGCGTCGGACGCCTCCCTGCTGGCCGCGCGGGCGGCGGCCAGTTCGGTCGGCACGTCGAGCAGGACCTGGACGTGGGGCGCCGGCAGCGCCAGCCGCCCGTACTCGAGGTCGTGCACCCAGCCGACCATCTCGCCGTCGGCGCCCTGGTGCAGGCGGGCCGCGCTGTAGGCGGCGTTCGACGCGACGTAGCGGTCGAGGATCACCACGGAGTAGGCCGCGGTGAGGTGGTCGATTTCGGCGCGGGCGCCGGCCCGGTCCATCGCGAACAGCACGGCCATCGCGTACACCGAGTCGGCGAGATCCCCGTGCCGGCCGTGCAGCGCCTCGGCGGCGAGGTCGGCCGGCACCGACACGCCGTACCGCGGGAAGGCCAGATGGGCCACCGAGTGGCCGTTTGCTTCGAACGCCGCCCGCAACCCGTCGGTCAGCGTCCGCTTGCCCGCGCCGTCCACGCCTTCGATGACGATCAGCACGAGGTGAGCCTAATCCAGCGCGGCGTGAGGGCCCGAGGTGATAGGTATGCATCATGCGGGGGCAGAGCAATGTCGCAACGGTAGCTGGGTGCGCCGTGGCGGCGGGTGTCGGCGCGGCGGCGCTGCTGGGGCTGGGCTGTGGTGTGGCGGTTGCCGACGACGGCGGGGCGAAGGACACGGCGACGCACAGCCAGGTGCGGGTGGCCAGGGCGGCCAAGGCCGACAGGACGGAGTCGCCCCGGCCGCGCACGAGACTGCGCGACCGCGAGCCCGCCACCGAGCGCACGCGCCTCTTCGCGCCGAAGAAACGTGTTGCGGCGGAGTCCGACACCGATGAGCCGGCCGCCCCGTCGCTGACCGCGCCGCTTCTGCCGCTGAGCATCGCCACCCGGCGGGACCGGATCAAGGACGTCACCGAGGGGCCGCAGACCGTCGTCACCGGTCCGCCGTCGCTGCGGGACAAGCTGATCCTGCGCACGCTGCAGAAGCTGCGCGCCGAGGACTCCCCCATCTTCGTCGGCGACGGCGGCAGCGTCACCTACACCAGCCCGCCCAAGTGGGTGAGCGGCCGCGTCACGGTCACCGAAAGCACCTACAGCGGAATGAAAGTCGTGACGATCACCCCGAAGCGCACACCCACGGGCGAGTACGTCCTGGCGCTGCACGGCGGCGGATTCGTCGCCGAGGCCAACATCATCAACTGGGCCGACTACACGGCGATGGCCCGTCAGACGGGCGCGACCGTGGTGGTGCCGATCTATCCGCTGGCCCCGCCGAAAGGCAACGCGACGGTCGAGGGGCTGGTGCCGCCGATGGCGGACTACGTGTCGCAGATGATCGCCGAGCACGGTGCCGAGAACGTCGCGCTGTACGGCGATTCCGCGGGCGGCACCTACGCGATGCTGGTCGCGCAGGAACTCGTACGTCGCTGCCGGGCCGACGCGCAGTGCGATCCCGACGAGGACCAGCCGTCGCGGATGGTGCTGATCTCCCCGGTCCTGCACCTGACCCTGTCCGGGCCGATCGTCGACGACATCGACGATCCGATCATCCCGCCCCGCACCCCGCCGGCACCGGACGGCGATCTGAATCCCGATGACCCGCACATCAATCCGATCATGGTCGACGATCTGACCGGCTTGCCGCCGACGGCGATCTACGTGGGCACCGTGGAACGGCCCTACCCCGGCGACCTGATGTTCCGCGACAAGCTCCTGGCGCAGGACCCGGACGCGGACTTCACCGTGGTGATCGGCGACGGGCAGATGCACGACTGGGCGCTCGGCGGGATCTTCGTCAATTCTCAAGCGCGACAGTGGCGTCCGACGATCTACCAGCAGCTTGGGCTGGTCTAACCGAGGTCGAACGACTGCAGCACCACGGTGTCGCGGGGCGGGTCCAGGAAAACCCGCGTACTCACGCTTCCCGGGGAGAAGGCCATGTTCAGCTCCACCCCGCTGCGGAACGGTCCGGGCGGCACGTCGGCCTCGAGCACCTTCTGCACCGCCGGACGGTGCGTCGTCGGCTCCGAAACATGCTGCTGCAGCAGATCGTTCATCGTCGAGGGCGTGACCGTGACGACGGCGTCGGTCCAGGTCGCGGCACCCCCGTTGTTCCACCGAATCCACGACGCCGAGACCGGGGCGCCGAGAGCGGGAAAGAGGCGAGCGAGCTCGTCGGTGTCGTGGCGGACGTCGAACGCCGGCCGTGTCGGGGACGTCCCGGTCGTCTCCTCCTGCGCAGCGCTGTGACATCCCGTCAGCAGCGCCGCAACGAAAAGGGCGCGCGCAACGGCACTGAGTGTCGCTGCGCGCGCCCGATTCGTCATGTCAGTAGCGGTAGTGCTCCGGCTTGTACGGGCCGTCGACGTCGACGCCGATGTACTCCGCCTGCTCCTTGGTGAGCCTGGTCAGCGAACCGCCGAGGGCTTCGACGTGGATCTTGGCGACCTTCTCGTCGAGGTGCTTGGCCAGCCGGTAGACCTCGTTGTCGTACTCGTCGTTCTTGGTCCACAGCTCGATCTGGGCGATGACCTGGTTGGAGAAGCTGTTGCTCATCACGAACGACGGGTGGCCGGTCGCGTTGCCGAGGTTCAGCAGACGCCCCTCGGACAGCACGATGATCGAGTGGCCGTCGGGGAAGATGAACTCGTCGACCTGCGGCTTGATGTTGATCCGGCGGATGTCCTTGTCGCGCTCCAGGCGGGCCATCTCGATCTCGTCGTCGAAGTGGCCGATGTTGCCCAGGATGGCCTGGTGCTTCATCGAGCGCATGTGCTCGAGGGTGATGATGCCCTGGTTGCCCGTGGCGGTGATGACGATGTCGGCCCAGCCGATCGCCTCTTCGACGGTCTTGACCTCGAAGCCGTCCATCAGCGCCTGCAGTGCGTTGATCGGGTCGATCTCGGTGACCGCGACGCGGGCGCCCTGCGCCTTGAGCGCCTCGGCGCAGCCCTTGCCGACGTCTCCGTAGCCGCAGACCAGCGCGGCCTTGCCACCGATCAGCACATCGGTGCCGCGGTTGATGCCGTCGATCAGCGAGTGCCGGGTGCCGTACTTGTTGTCGAACTTGCTCTTGGTGACCGAGTCGTTGACGTTGATGGCAGGGAACGCCAGCTCACCGGCGGCGGCGAACTGGTAGAGCCGCAGCACGCCGGTGGTGGTCTCCTCGGTGACGCCCTGGACGGATTCGGCGATCTTCGTCCACTTGGTGTTGTCGGCGTCGAGCGACCGGCGCAGCAGGTTCAGGAACACCTTGTATTCGTCGGAGTGGTCGTCGTCCTCGGGCGGCACCACACCGGCCTTCTCGAACTGTGCGCCGCGCAGCACGAGCATGGTGGCGTCGCCGCCGTCATCGAGGATCATGTTGGCCGGTTCGTTCGGCCAGGTCAGCATCTGCTCGGCGGCCCACCAGTACTCCTCGAGCGTCTCGCCCTTCCACGCGAAAACCGGAACGCCCTTGGGCTCCTCGACGGTGCCGTGCGGGCCGACAACGACGGCCGCGGCGGCGTGGTCCTGGGTGGAGAAGATGTTGCAGCTCGCCCAACGCACCTCGGCACCCAGGCTCACCAGTGTCTCGATCAGCACGGCGGTCTGGACGGTCATGTGCAGCGATCCGGACACGCGGGCACCCTTGAGCGGCTGGACCTCGGCGTATTCGCGGCGCAGCGCGATCAGGCCGGGCATCTCGTGCTCGGCGAGCCGGATCTCCTTGCGGCCGAACTCGGCCAGGGACAGGTCGGCGACCTTGAAGTCGATGCCGTTACGGACGTCGGCGGTCAGTTCTGGTGCAGTCATGAATAGAGCCCCTTTTGATTCGTCATTTGCCTCATGGGCGCACAGTGGTGCGCCGGCGACACACTCGGCCTGCGGGCTCGCGGGACAGGCGCTCATCCGACACAGCGGACGCACACTGCCAGCCGAGAGGTATCCACAACACCCTAGCGGTCGCCGCAGGCCGCCTCCAATTCGCCCGTTGTGACGTGGAGGTGACGGGCGGTTTGGTGGCGACCGGGCGCGGGGTACACCGCTGCGCCGGTGGCAGGTGGCGGGAGGGGGCGCGCGGATGGACGACCGGTCGGCAGCTGTGGGCCGACGATCGCTGATCGCCCTGGCCGCCCTGAACTTCTTCCTGGCCGACGCGCGCGACGGTCTCGGCCCGTTCCTGGACGCGTTCCTCGCCACGCGCGGCTGGTCGCCGTTCGCGCTGGGTGCGATCGCGACGGTGGGCGGTCTGATCGGCCTGGCGGTGACGCCGGCGTTCGGCGCGCTGGTCGACGGCAGCCGCTACAAGCGGGCCCTCGTCGCGGTGCCGGTGATCGTGGTGACCGCGGTCGGCCTGGCCACGCTGATCGCGCCGACGCCGGCGATCGTGTGGATCGGCCAGATCGGGACCGCGGTGGTCGGCGCGGTGATCGGACCGGCGCTGATGGGGCTGACCCTCGGCGTGATCGGCCCGCGGCTGTTCGGGCAGCAGGTCGCCCGTAACGAGTTCTGGAACCACGCCGGCAACGTGGCCTCACTGGCTGCGGTGTTCATCGCGGTGTCGCTGTACGGCGAGCACGCGATCATCACGCTGATGCTCGTGACGGCGGTCGGCGCCGTCGTGGCCGCGATGGCCATCGATCCGGCCCGCGTCGACCACGACGCGGCCCGCGGACTCGACGACGCCGCCGACGGCGCGCAGCCCTCCGGGTTGCGTGTGCTCGTGAAGACGCCGGGGCTGTTGCTGCTGGCGCTGGTGCTGTTGATGTTCCACTTCGGCAATGCGCCGATGAGCAGGCTGGTGGCGCAGGAGTTCGCGATCGAGCTCGGTACGCCGTTCCGCACGACCGCGATCATCACCGGGGTGTCGCAGGTCGCGATGATCGCGGTCGCGGTCCTGGCCCCGATGATGATCCGGCGCTTCGGGTTGGCGACGGTGCTGCTCGTGGCGTTGTGCGCGCTGCCGGTGCGCGGTCTGATCGCAGGGACCAATTCGGGCTTCTGGACGATCTTCCCGGTGCAGACGCTCGACGGGGTGGGCGCCGGGCTGGTCGGCATCGCGACGCCGATCGCGGTGGAGCGGCTGCTCGCCGGGTCGGGCCGCTTCAACGTCGGTTTCGCGGCGGTGATGACGATGCAGGGTGTGGGCGCGTCGTTGAGCAACGTGGTCGCCGGGTCGGTGGTCAGCGCGCACGGCTATCAGGCGTCGCATCTGCTCAGCGCCTGCGTCGCCGTCGTCGCGGTCGTGATCTTCCTGCGGTTCCGGCGAGCCATCGCACCGCAGCGGCCACAGCAGGCCGACGACGCTCCGGCTACCGCGGCTCGATGACGCCGTAGCGCTCGGCGAACGGTGTCATCAGCCGGGCCAGGTCGCGGGCCACGTCGTGGTCGGCTTCCGGCGGCATCGAGATGTAGCTCATCGCCAGGCGCACGATCGCGCGGGCCAGCACGCCAGCGTCCTCCTCGCTGCAGCGCACCCAGCTGGTCATGAACAGTTCGGTGAGCCGTGTCGAGCAGTGCGTGATGATCGGCGCGCTGTCGGTCGTGATGATCTGCAGCAGATCGGGTTTCGAGGTGCCGGTCAGCAGCGAGATCACCAGCGGATCGGCTGCGGACTCGAGAAAGAAGTCGCGAAACCCCTGGAGGAACGCGGCGTAGACGTCACCGACGTTGGCGGCGATCGCGTTCTGGATCTGACCGACGAGGCGGTCGGCCAGTCGCATCGCGTAGCCCTGCGCGAGCCCCTGGCGGGAGCCGAATTCGTTGTAGATCGTCTGGCGGCTGATGCCCGCGGCCTTCGCGACGTCGGACAGCGTGATCGACGACCAGTCGCGGGTGAGCAGCAGGTCGCGCATCCCGTCGAGGATGGAGTCGCGCAGCAGCACACGCGACGCCTCGGCGTAGCTGATGCGCTTCTCCCCCGGACTGCTCACATGCGCGACTTTATCGCTCGCCCCCGTCCCGCGAGCGCGCGTGTCTGCACGCCCGTGGCCGGTGTGTCGCGCGCCGGAGCGCACGCTCACCGGCCACGAGGGTGCGTTCACGGCCGCACGACCTCCACCATGTCGAAGTCCGACTTGGCCGCACCGCAGTCGGGGCAGCTCCAGTCGTCGGGGATGTCGTCCCAGCGGGTGCCGGGGGCGATGCCGTCCTCGGGCCAGCCCTTGGCTTCGTCGTACTCGAAGCCGCACTGCACGCAGACGTACAGCTTGTAGTCGGTCATTGCGTCACTCCTATCGGTTCGAAATCGATCTTCTCGCGCACTGCACAGTCGGGGCAGCACCAGTCGTCGGGAATGTCATCCCATCCGGTGCCCGCCGGAAAGCCCTCTCGCGGTGCACCTTTGGCTTCGTCGTAGACGTAGTCGCAGCCCGGGCAGCGATAGGCACTCACGAGGTCACCCCATAGTGGGCACGCATCCGCGGGTGGACGTTGGCCCGCGTGACGTCTCCGTCGTAATGGGCGATGACGCGATGGTCCATCACCGTGCGCCACAGCGGCGGGAAGTACGTCAGCGCGATCATCGACGCATAGCCGCTCGGCAGGTTCGGCGCCTCGGCCATGCTGCGCAGAGTCTGATAGCGGCGCGTCGGGTTGGCATGGTGATCGCTGTGCCGCTGCAGGTGGTACAGGAACAGGTTGGTCACGATGTGGTCGGAGTTCCAGCTGTGCACCGGCGCGCACCGCTCGTAGCGACCGTTCGAATTCTTCTGCCGCAGCAGGCCGTAATGCTCCAAATAGTTGACGGTCTCCAGCAGCGTGAAGCCGAACACCGCCGAGATCACGATGAACGGGATCAGCCCGACGCCGAACACGGCGATCAAGATGCCGTAGAACACCGCCGACATCGCCCACGCGTTCAGCACGTCGTTGGACCAGTGCCACGTCGGCTTACCAGCCCGCTCCAGACGCTTGGCCTCCAACTCCCAGGCTGAGCGCAGGCTGCCGAAGATGCTGCGCGGCAGGAACTCCCAGAACGTCTCACCGAGGCGCGCCGACGCCGGATCCTCGGGCGTCGCGACGCGGACGTGATGGCCGCGGTTGTGCTCGATGTAGAAGTGCCCGTAGCAGGTCTGCGCCAACGTGATCTTGGAGAGCCACCGCTCCAGCGAGTCCTTCTTGTGGCCCATCTCGTGCGCGGTGTTGATGCCCACGCCGCCGAGCACACCGACCGACAACGCCAGCCCGATCTTCGCCGGCCATGGCAGCCCGCCGCCGAAGCCGAGCCAGCCGAGGTCGGACGCGGTGAACAGGTAGGCGCCCAGGATCACGCTGGCGTACTGGAACGGGATGTAGATGTAGGTGCAGTAGCGGTAGTACTTGTCGTTTTCCAGCCGCTCCATGACCTCGTCGGGCGGGTTCTGCCCGTCGGGCCCGAACTTCAGGTCGAGGGCAGGCAGCAGGACGTAGAGCAGGATCGGGCCGATCCACAACGGCACCTGCGCCGCGCCGTGCCACCCCCAATGGTTGAACGCCCACACCAGCGGCAGCATGACGAACAGCGCCGTCGGCGCGATCAGCCCCATGAGCCAGAGGTAGCGCTTCTTATCGCGCCATTCGCCCACGTCCGGGCCGCCGTGCAGTTCCTGTGTCGTCACCTCGATGCCTCCTCGGTGTGAGTGCGATCACCTGTCGACGTTGACTATAACGCTGGTTTTGTCACCTGTCTAGACACGAAAACTAGTTTTGTAAAGACGCCTCGTTCCGCGAGCGCGCGTGTCTGCACACAGTCGCCCCGCGTGTCGTGTGAGGGAGCGCGCACTCGTGGCCCCCGAGCGCGCGCGAAATGTCACAAACCGCGGCGCGTCAACGAACAAACGCGCGCGCTCGCGGAAAGGTGGAATCAGCCCCGACGGGCGACCAGCGAGTGGCGTCGGCCGTACAGGAAGTAGACGACCACGCCGAGAGCCATCCAGATCAGGAAGCGAATCCAGGTCAGCCCGGTGAGGTTCAGCATCAGCCACACGCAGGCGATGATCGACAGGATCGGCAGCACGGGCACCCACGGCGTCCGGAATCCACGCTTCAAATCCGGCCGCGTCCGCCGCAGCACCAGCACACCGGCCGACACCAGGACGAACGCGAACAGCGTGCCGATGTTCACCATTTCCTCGAGCTTGCCGATCGGGAACACCGTCGCCGTGATCGCGACGACGACGCCGACCAGCAGCGTGATCCGCACCGGAGTGCCGTGCTTGCCGGTCTTGGCCAGGGTGCGCGGCAGCAGGCCGTCCCGCGACATCGCGAACAACACCCGGGTCTGCCCCAAGACCAGCACGATCACGACGGTCGTGAGCCCGGCCAGCGCCCCGATCGAGATCACCTTGGCCGCCCAGTCCACGCCGTTCAGCGCGAACGCGGTCGCCAGGTTCTGCGTCTCGGCGTCCCGCAGTTCCTTGTAGCTGACCATCCCCGAGACGACGACGGTGACGGCGACGTAGAGCACGGTCACGATGCCGAGAGAGGCCAGGATGCCGCGCGGCACGTCGCGCTGCGGGTTCGCGGTCTCCTCGGCGGTGGTCGCGACGATGTCGAACCCGATGAACGCGAAGAACACGATCGACGCGCCCGCGAGCACGCCGTAGAGCCCGTAGTGGCTGCCTTCGGCGCCGGTCAGCAGCGAGAACAGCGACTGCTCGGTACCGGAGCCGCCTTCCCCGGCTTCGGCGGGCGGGATGAACGGCGTGAAGTTCTGGGTCTTGATGTAGAACGCCCCGACGATGACGACGAGCAACACCACGGCGACCTTGATCGCGGTGATCGCGAGGCTGACGCCGGCCGACAGTTTGGTGCCGTAGGCGAGGATCGCGGTCACGAACGCGATGATCAGCAGCGCTCCCCAATCCACCTCGAAGCCGCCCAGATTCGCCACCCCGCCCCCGAAGCCGAAGACAGTCCCGAGGTAACTCGACCAGCCTTTCGCGACGACGGCCGCGGCCACCGCGAACTCGAGGATCAGGTCCCAGCCGATGATCCACGCGACGAACTCGCCGAACGTCGCGTAGGAGAAGGTGTACGCGCTACCCGCCACCGGCACGGTCGAGGCGAATTCGGCGTAGCACAGCGCGGCCAGCCCGCAGGCGACCGCGGCGATGACGAACGACACCGAGATCGCCGGGCCGGTCAGATTGGCCGCCGTCGAGGCGGTGATCGTGAAGATGCCGGCGCCGATCACCACCGAGACGCCGAAGACGGTGAGATCCCACCAGGTCAGGTCCTTGCGAAGCCGGGTGTCGGGCTCGTCGGTGTCGGCGATCGACTGCTCCACCGACTTGGTACGCCGCTTGTTCGTCGCCTGCGCTGCCGACTCCTGCGTCATCAACGTCCTCGTTTCGTCATCGCTTCAGCGGGAATGTACCCAATCACCCCCCATAAAATGAGGCTCAATGGCACCTCTTTCGACACGAACCCACGCGATCGTCATCGGCGCCAGCCTCGGCGGGCTGTGCGCCGCCAAGGTGCTCTCCGAGGAATTCGAGCGAGTCACGCTGTTCGAGCGTGACGAGCTGCCCGACGGCCCGGCCAACCGGCCCGCGGTGCCACAGGGTCGCCACGTCCATCTGCTGATGGCGCGCGGCGCCAAGGAGTTCGAATCGCTGTTCCCCGGTCTGCTCGACGACATGGTCGCCGCGGGCGTGCCGATCCTGGAGAACCGTCCCGACTGCATCCACTTCGGGGCCGCGGGCCACGTCCTGGGCACCCAGCACACGTTGCAGGACGAATTCACCGCGTACGTGCCGAGCCGCCCGCATCTGGAGTGGCAGATACGCCGCCGGGTGCTGGCGCTGCCGAACGTCACGTTGGTCAAGGACAGCGTCGACGAGCCGGTGTTCGACGGCCGCCGGGTCACCGGCGTGACGGTCGGCGGTGCGACGATCGACGCCGACCTGGTGGTCGACGCCACCGGACGCGGCACCCGGTTGCCGGTGTGGTTGGAGCAGTGGGGATTCGAACGGCCGCACGAGGACACCGTCGACGTCGGCATCGGCTACGCGACCCATCAGGTGCGGATCCCGGACGGCTTGATCGCGGAAAAGGTCGTGGTGGCGGGGGCGTCGCGGGAGCAGCCGCTGGGGCTCGGGATGCTCTACTACGAGGACGGCAACTGGGGTCTGACCACGTTCGGCATCGCAAAGGTGCCGCCGCCCAACGACTTCGAAGGAATGTGCGCGCTGGCGGACGAGATCCTGCCCGCCCATGTCAGCGCGGCGCTACGCCAGGGCCAGCCGATCGGCGACGTCGCGTTCCACAAGTACCCGACCAGCCGGTGGCGGCGTTACGACAAACTCGACCGCTTCCCCGAGGGCATCCTGCCCTTCGGTGACGCGGTGGCGAGCTTCAATCCGACGTTCGGTCAGGGTATGACGATGACGTCGCTGCAGGCGGGTCATCTCCAGCGGGCGCTTCGTGACCCGGGTGAGAATCTGGCGGCGACGTTCACCAAGGCGACGACGAAGACGACGTGGCCGGTGTGGACCATGAACGCGATCGGCGATCTGGTGCTGCATCGGGCCGACGGGCCGATGCCGTGGTGGTACCGCCCGGTGGGCTCGCTGTTCGACCAGTTCCTGGGCGCGGCAGAAACGGATCCCGTTCTGGCCGAATGGTTCCTGCGCCGGTTCAGCTTGCTCGACACCCTGTACATGGTGCCGTCGGCGAAGCTGGTGGGGCGCACCGTGCGTCACAACATGCGGTTGTGGGCGGCGGAGAAGAAGGCTAGAGGCCGACGGTCACGCGAAACAGTCGCGTCGGCTCCTGCGACATCAGCCTGATCGGACCGTCGTCGGCGGCCACCCACGCCGCCGACCCGCGCTGCAGCGTCACCGCCGATGACTTCGCGTGCACGGTCGCCGAACCCTGTGTGCACAGCAGGATCTGCGGTCCGTCGTGACGGGTGGGCGCATCGATTTCGTGACCGAGTTGCTCGCCGTCGACCGCCAGCACTGAGACAGCGAATTCCGGTGCGGGCGTGGGATACACGAGCTCGGCGCCGTCGCGGACGGGTTCGGGTGAGACGATGATGTCGACTGCCGGGGTGAAGTCGAGCACGCGCAACAGCTCGGGGACGTCGACGTGCTTGGGTGTCAGCCCACCGCGAAGGACGTTGTCGGAGTTGGCCATCACCTCGACACCCACGCCCTGCAAATAGGCGTGCAGGTTTCCGGCGGGCAGGTAGATCGCCTCGCCGGGCTGCAGCGAGAGCCGGTTCAGCAGCATCGAAGCCAGCACCCCGGCGTCACCCGGGTACCGCTCGCCGAGCTCCAGCACGGTCTTCGCCTCGCGCGCGAATTCCTGTTCACCTGAACGCAGATAGTTGATGGCACCGTCGAGCACCGCGGGCACCAGCACGTCGAGATCGGGCTGCGGGAACGTGATCCACGTCGTGAACAGTGCCCGCAACCCGTCGGCGTCGGACTGTCCTGCGAGCAGGCCGATGAACGGGTCGAGTTCGGCGACCGCCAGCGCGCGCATCAGGGCCACCGACCGGGCGGCCGGGGCGAAGCCGGCCAGGGCCTCGAAAGGGCTGAGCGCGACGATGATCTCGGGTTTGTGGCTGCGGTCGCGGTAGTTGCGGGTCGGCGCATTGACCGGGATTCCCATGCGGTCCTCGCGGGCGAATCCTTCGATCGCCTGCTCGGTGCTCGGGTGCGCTTGCAGGGACAGCGGTTCGTCGGCGGCGAGCACCTTGACCAGGAACGGCAGCGAGTCGCCGAATCTGCCCCGAACCACCTGTCCCAGTTCACCTTCCGGGTCGGCACGCAACGCGTCGAGCAGCGAGCGGTCACCGTCGTCGGTCTGCAGGTGTGCAGGGTCGCCCGGGTGGGCCCCGAACCACAGCTCGGCCTCGGGATGCGGCGTCGGACTGGACGACCCGGTGAACTCGGCTATTGCGGTCCGCGAACCCCACGCATAGGTCCGCACCGCGCCCCTGAGTAGATGCACTCGCCTCAACCTCGAATCAGACGCTGATAGACGGCCGCCATTTCGAGGCGCACCGCCATCACCGCCAATTGTTGCTCGGGTCGGCTGGCGCCGGGCGTCGCTGTTGAGCCCGGCACCTCCTCCCCCATTCCCCCCAGTTCCGGCACGTCGTTCGCATTGACCACCGAGACCTCGTCGAAACCCCGCAGCCGCGCCGAGACAACAGGCCGGTCCTCATCGGAGGTCAGCACGATCGTGCGTGCGCGTTGCGGCAGCGGTCCGTCGAGTTCCTCGTCGTGGAAGATGGACACCTCGCCGGATGCACGCCCCCACCCGGAGCCCAGCGCCACCAGCACGTCGGCCAGTCCGACCGCCGCCACCGTCTGCTGCGCCACCCGCAACATCGCGGTGCAGGCGTGCCGGGCCAGCGTCAGCGTGGCCGGGCTGTCGCCGGCGAACACGACATCGCGGCCGAGCATGCGCTGGGTCAGCTCTTTGGCGGGGTTGGTGAAAAGCTCACGCGCAGCACTGTTTCGGAACGCCTCGGCGTCCAGGTCGTCGGCCAGCGCGGCAAGGTTGACCCGAACCCCGGGCGCGACGACCTCGAGCGCGGCCAGGCCGGCGGCCAGGTAGCGCGCCAGCGTGAAATCGTCGGGCACGGGGAGCCGCGGGGGCAGGGCCACGGACCGTCCAGCTGTCGCGTCGCGCAGCGGTCCCTCGTACGGGGCGACGACGATCACGCGGGCGCCGCGCCGTACGCCGGTCGCAGCGGCTGTCACCAACACCTGGTCGCCGGGGTCGTCGCCGGCGACGATCAGCACGTCGAGGGCGCCGATCCAGGGCGGTGCCTGGGTGGCGATGACGATCGGCGCGGGCAGCGAGCCGCCGAGTACTGCGGCGAGCATCGACCCGGCGGTCGACGCGGTTCCACGGCCGGCCACCCACACCACGGTGCGCGGCGGCGCGTCGGAGCGCACCGAGTCGAGGTCGCCTTCGGACAGCGCCGACGCGGTGGCCCGCACCTGCGCACCGGCCATCGAGGCGGCCCGCAGCAGCCCGTGCCGGTCCGCGGCCAGCAGGCCTTCGGTGTCGTCGAGGTCAACCACCGCCGTGGCCGTCACGGGGACTCCCCGGCGCGGGCGGTGATCAGCGCACCGATCTCGTCGGTCAGCGCCGCCACCTCCTCGGGGGTGCGGGCCTCGGCGTTGAGTCGCAGCAGCGGCTCGGTGTTGGACATGCGCAGGTTGAACCACGTGCCGTCGCCGAGGTCGACGGTGACGCCGTCGAGGTGGTCCATGGCGTGCACCCGGGAGCCGAAGGCGGCGAGGACGGCGTCGACGACGGCGGGGGCGTCGGTGACGGTGTAGTTGATCTCGCCGGAGGACTCGTAGCGCTCGTAGTCGGCCATCAATTCCGACAGCGGGCGGTCCTGCTCGCCGAGCGCGGCCAGCACGTGCAGCGCGGCGAGCATGCCGGAGTCGGCACCCCAGAAGTCACGGAAGTAGTAGTGCGCGGAGTGTTCGCCGCCGAAGATCGCGCCGGTCTCGGCCATCAGGCCCTTGATGTAGGAGTGCCCGACGCGTGAGCGCACCGGTGTGCCGCCGCGCTCG
Source organism: Mycolicibacterium sp. 018/SC-01/001 (assembly GCF_007096635.1). Taxonomy (GTDB): domain Bacteria; phylum Actinomycetota; class Actinomycetes; order Mycobacteriales; family Mycobacteriaceae; genus Mycobacterium. Next base: position 116,198 of record NZ_VKAA01000016.1, on the reverse strand, counting down.
GCGATCAGTTCGGGCACGGCGCGGGAGGTGATGAGGTTGTGGATCACCGTCGCGCCGATCTCGCGGGTCAGTTCGCGGGCGGCGACCAGCGCGGTGACCGCCGACGGGGACACGGCCTGGCCGCGTTCGTCGACGACGAAGCACCGGTCGGCGTCGCCGTCGAAGGCGAGCCCTATGTCAGCTCCGGTCTCGAGGACGAAGTTCTGCAGATCCACGAGGTTGGCGGGGTCGAGCGGATTGGCTTCGTGGTTGGGGAAGGTGCCGTCGAGTTCGAAGTACAAGGGTGACAGCGTGATCGACGGGATCGGCCCCAGCACCCCGGGGGTGGTGTGGCCGGCCATGCCGTTGCCGGCGTCGACGGCGACCTTGAGCGGACGCAGCGCGCTGACGTCGACGAGCGACCGCAGGAAGTCGCCGTAGTCGGCGAGCACGTCGCGGTCGGACGCGGAACCGCGCGGCCCGTCGTGATCGGGGACGCCGGCGATGACGTCGTCGCTGATCGCGGTGAGACCCGTGTCCTTGCCGACGGGCTTGGCGCCGGCGCGACACAGCTTGATGCCGTTGTAGGCGGCCGGGTTGTGGCTCGCGGTGAACATCGCCCCCGGGCAATCCATCAGCCCCGATGCGAAGTACAGCTGGTCGGTGGATGCGAGGCCGATGCGGACTACGTCGAGGCCCTGCGCCATCACGCCCTCGGCAAACGCGGCCGACAGCGCCGGCGAGCTGTCGCGCATGTCGTGGCCGATGACGACCTGCTCGGCGGTGTCGCGCACCAGCCGCGCGAAGGCGGCGCCCACTTCGGAAACGAACTGCTCATCGATCTGTTCGCCCACGAGTCCACGCACGTCGTAGGCCTTGATGACGCGCTGTACCGCCTCGGCGGGCCGGGACATGGGGGCTCCTCACGCTTGCGTGCTGACCGGTGGTGTCAGCCTAGCCGTCGAGAGGCGTGTGCACGGCCGGCCCGGCGGTCCGTCGCTCAGTCCGGCGGATCGGGCAGTACCCGCAAATGTCCGCGACGGCGCCCGTTCTGTTCGGGCCGGCGCACGGGCGGGGCCATCAGCGCGCCGCTCTGGGTGCCTGTCACGGGGTCGGTGAAGCCGGTGAACCCGGCCACCGGTCCGGCCGGGGCCTCGCGGCCTTCGCGCACGGCGTCGGCGAGCGCCACCAGGTCGTCGTCATCGGGGTGCGACGGCAGCGGGCCTGCGTGCCGGACGAGCTCCCAGCCGCGGGGGGCGGTGATACGCCCTGCGTGCATGACACACAGATCCCAGGAGTGCGGCTCGGAGACGGTGGCCAGCGGACCGACGACGGCGGTGGAGTCCGAGTAGACGAACGTGAGCGTCGCAACCGCGTAGTGCGGGCAGCCCGGACGGCAGCAGCGACGGGGAACATTCACGAACGGAAGGTTATCGTCTGTGGTCGTTCGCGCCACGGCGGACACGCGAGCCGCGAGGGGCCCGAAGCCCAACCGTTACGATCTTTTTCGTGACCGGGCGCATTCATCGAGGGTCCCGGCGCGGCCGCGGGATGCGGGGACCGCTGCTGCCGCCCACCGTTCCGGGTTGGCGCAGCCGGGCCGAGCGTTTCGACATGGCGGTGCTCGAGGCCTACGAGCCGATCGAGCGGCGATGGCAGGAGCGGGTGGCGTCGCTGGACGTCGCGGTCGACGAGATCCCGCGGCTGGCGCCGAAGGATCCGGACAGTGTGCAGTGGCCGCCCGAGGTCGTGGCCGACGGGCCGATCGCCCTGGCGCGGCTGATACCCGCCGGGGTGGATGTTCGCGGCAACTCGACGCGAGCGCGAATCGTGTTGTTCCGCAAGCCGATCGAGCGACGGGCAAAGGACACCGTCGAACTGACCGACCTTCTGCATGAGCTTCTGGTGGCGCAGGTGGCCACCTATCTGGGCGTGGAGCCGTCCGTCATCGATCCGACGATCGACGACGACTGACCGCGCCTAGATGATGCCGCGCTTGATGCGCCGGCGCTCCCGCTCGGACAGGCCACCCCAGATACCGAAGCGCTCGTCATGGGCGAGGGCGTACTCGAGGCAGGCGCTCTTGACTTCGCAGCCCTGGCAGATGCGCTTGGCTTCGCGAGTGGACCCACCCTTCTCCGGGAAGAAGGCTTCGGGGTCGGTCTGCGCGCAGAGCGCGCGCTCCTGCCACTGGTCTTCGTCGGTTGCCAGCTCGTCGTCGATCGGGTCGGGCACCACGCTCAATTGCGGGCGTCCCCCGATGCCTGCCACCGTCGGATCGGTCTGGATGTGCGGTGCACTTCCCACCGAGCCGAGGAAGCTGCTGTCGAAATGAACCGAATTGCCGAAATCGGCCTGTTCAAAAGCCATGTTCCCCTCCTCCACAGGTCTCGTAGATCCGTTGTATGCCAGCCCCACATTTTCTCTGTGTGGCCACCCCATTCGAACAAGTGATCGAATCTCGGTCTGCGACACCGGAACCGGCCGGAGAACCGCGAATGACACTGCTGTGATTACACACGCGTTAGCTGTCGCGGTCAAGCGCTGGAACAGGAATTCATACCATTCCGTGACTGAAATCCGGTGTGTCGCGTTGTGGCGTGTCTGTCACGTTGCGATCTCGGGCACCTCCGGACGGCGGGCCGCGCCGCCGTGGGCCTAGTGTCGGTCGGTGTGAAGGTCACTGTTCTCGTCGGCGGTGTGGGTGGCGCGCGCTTCCTCCTCGGTGTCCAACATCTATTGGGCTTGGGGCAGTTCAGTACTCACGATACCGATGAGCATGAAGTGACTGCTGTGGTCAATGTGGGCGACGACGCCTGGATGTTCGGCGTGCGTATCTGCCCCGACCTCGACACGTGCATGTACACCCTCGGCGGCGGCATCGACCCCGAGCGCGGCTGGGGGCACCGCGACGAAACCTGGCACGCCAAGGAGGAACTCGCCGCCTACGGCGTGCAACCCGATTGGTTCGGTCTGGGTGACCGCGATCTGGCCACGCACCTGGTGCGGACTCAGATGCTGCGCGCCGGCTACCCGCTGTCCCAGGTGACCGAGGCCCTGTGCGCGCGGTGGACTCCGGGCGCACGGCTGCTGCCGGCCAGCGATGACCGCAGCGAAACCCATGTGGTGGTCACCGATCCGGCGGACGGGGAGAAGAAGGCCATCCACTTCCAGGAGTGGTGGGTGAGGTACCGCGCCCAGGTGCCGACCGAGAGCTTCGCCTTCGTCGGAGCCGACAACGCCACCGCGGCACCGGGTGTCGTCGACGCGATAGAGGGCGCCGACATCGTGCTCATCGCACCGTCCAATCCCGTCGTGAGTATCGGCGCCATCCTCAAGGTCGGCGGGATCCGGGCCGCGCTGCGTGCGACCTCGGCCCCGGTGATCGGGTACAGCCCGATCGTCGCGGGAAAGCCGTTGCGCGGCATGGCCGACGCGTGCCTGTCCGTGATCGGCGTCGACAGCACGTCGCAAGCGGTCGGCGCGCACTACGGTGCCCGGTCGGGGACCGGCATCCTCGACGGTTGGCTGGTGCACACCGGCGACGACGCCGTGATCGACGGCGTCGCAGTGCGGTCGGCACCGCTGTTGATGAGTGAGCCCGCGGTCACCGCGGAGATGGTGCGCGCCGGACTGGATCTGGCGGGGGTGGCCCTGTGAGAGACCACGGCACGTCGGCCCGGGTGGAAGTACTCCCGGTGCCGGGACTTCCGGAGTTCCGACCCGGTGACGATCTGGCGGCGGCGATCGCCTCCGCCGCCCCGTGGCTGCGCGACGACGACGTGGTGGTCGTCACCAGCAAGGTGCTGTCCAAGTGCGAGGGCCGTATGGTCGATGCGCCATCCGACCCCGAACTACGAGACACACTGCGCCGCAAGCTGATCGACGGTGAGGCGGTGCGGGTGCTGGCCCGCAAGGGCCGCACGTTGATCACCGAGAACGCGCTCGGGCTGGTGCAGGCCGCCGCGGGCGTCGACGGCTCGAACGTCGATTCGCACGAACTCGCCCTGCTCCCCGTCGATCCCGACGGCAGCGCCGCGGCACTGATGCGGGCGCTGAAGGAACGGCTCGGCGCGCGCGTCGGCGTCGTCGTCACCGACACGATGGGCAGGGCCTGGCGCACCGGACAGACCGACGTCGCGATCGGCGCCGCCGGCGTGGAGGTGCTGCACGCCTATGCGGGGGAACACGATCAGCACGGCAACGAGTTGATCGTCACCGAGATCGCGGTGGCCGACGAGATCGCCGCTGCCGCCGATCTGGTCAAGGGCAAGCTGACCGCGGTCCCCGTCGCCGTGGTGCGCGGGCTGACGGTGCGCGACGACGGATCGACCGCCCGCAACCTGGTGCGTGCCGGCGAGGAGGACCTGTTCTGGCTCGGCACCGCGGAGGCCATCGCCCTCGGGCGCACACAGGCGCAACTGCTACGCCGGTCGGTGCGCAGCTTCTCCGACGACCCTGTCGCTCCCGAGCTGATCGAGGCCGCGGTCGGCGAGGCGCTCACCGCGCCCGCGCCGCACCACACCCGCCCGGTCCGGTTCGTGTGGGTACGCGACATGGCGGTGCGCACCCGGCTGCTCGACAGGATGAAAGATAAGTGGCGCGCCGACCTCCTGGGCGACGGCCGGGATCCCGACGCGGTGGAACGCCGGGTGTCACGCGGCCAGATCCTCTACGACGCGCCAGAAGTGGTGATCCCGTTCATGGTTCCCGACGGCGCCCACAGCTATCCCGACGAGCAACGCACCGCGGCTGAGCACACGATGTTCACGGTGGCCGTCGGCGCGGCGGTGCAGGGTCTGCTGGTGGGGCTCGCGGTGCGCGGGGTGGGCAGCTGCTGGATCGGGTCGACGATCTTCGCCGCCGACCTGGTCCGCACCGAGCTGGATCTGCCGACCGAGTGGGAGCCGTTGGGGGCCATCGCGATCGGGTATGCGGCCGACGGGCCGGCCGATCCGCGGCCGCTGGTGAACACCGACGGTCTGCTGGTCGAGCGGTGAGCCTGCACGAGTCAGCGGTCGACACTCTGACGCGGTGGCAGCCGGCGGATCCGGCGCAGGAGTCGATGCGGCACGCGGTGCTGGCGTTCCTCGACGCGAATCCGAAAGCGTGCCTGAGGGAGTCAATGCCCGGTCACGTCACGGGCTCGGCGCTGGTGGTCGATCACGAAGGCACGCATGCGCTGCTGACATTGCATCCGCGGTTCGGCCGGTGGTTGCAGCTCGGCGGTCACTGCGAGCCAGACGATCCCACGCTGGTCGCCGCGGCGCTGAGGGAAGCGACCGAGGAGTCGGGTATCGACGGGCTCACCATCGACGAGTTGCCGACCGCGATCCACGTGCACCCGGTGACGTGTTCGCTGGGTGTGCCGACGCGACACCTCGACGTGCAGTTCGTCGCGCGCGCGCCGCAGGGAGCGCAGGCGGAAATCAGTGAGGAGTCGGTGGACCTGCGGTGGTGGCCGATCGACGAGTTGCCCGGCGGCAGCGATTTCGGCCTGCGCCACCTAGCGGCCCTCGCGAAAGTGCACCTGTCCTCCCCCGCGGAATAGCATTCCTGGCTGTGATTTTCAGTTATCCACAGCCATGTCTTCTCAATGGCTGAGGATTCGTGCTCAGGCCGCATGCTGTTCTCATGGGGGACGTCATCGTTGGTTCGCAGGCCGTGCTCGCGGGCACCATCACTCGTGCAGCGTTGCGGTGGAACTATCGCGCCATCTTCCCCGACATCTACGTGCCCAAGGACGTCGTGCCCACTCTGGCTGACCGCACCGTTGGCGCATGGCTGTGGTCTCGCCGCCGCGGCGTGATCACCGGACGAGCCGCGGCCGCTGCGCACGGAGCGAAATGGATCGACGACGACAGTCCTATCGAACTACTCTGGGCCAACAATCGCTGCCCGCCCGGCATCATCACTCGACGAGAGCGCATCGCACCTGACGAGATGGTCCGGATCGACGGTATCCCGTTTGCGACTCCCGCCCGTACCGGCCTCGACCTCGGCCGGTATCTACCTCGCAACGTCGCCGTAGCGCACCTCGACGCACTTTCCGCAGCGACCGCGGCGACTGCCGAAGAGATTCTCGCCCTTACGCACAGATACAAGGGCAGACACGGTGTTCGACTGTGCCGCGAGGCACTCGAGCTAATGGACGCCGGCGCGCAATCTCCCCAGGAAACACGCCTACGACTTCTGCTGATCGACAAAGGTTTTCCGCCACCTGAAACGCAAATTCCGGTTGTCGACGGGAACGGTTATACCTTCGCCTACCTCGATATGGGGTGGGAGAAGCTCGGAATCGCTGTGGAGTATGACGGCGATCATCACCGAACCGACATCGATCAGTTCCGGTGGGATGCGAGGCGCCTCCGCAGAATCGCCGACGCGGACTGGATCGTGATTCGGGTTGTGGCAGGCGATCGCAACGATGAGATTGTCAGCTGGGTCAAACAGGCGTGGGCCCGGCGCCAGAGAGAAGCCATGGCTGCGAAACGGCCGGCCTGACAGCCAGGAATGCTATTCCGCGGCGACCGAAACCTAGATGTCCGTCGAGAAGCGGATGCCGCCGTCGGGAATCGTGATCCCCGGCCACACCCGCGCACCACGCAGCAGCTCGCACCGAGCACCGACGTCGGCGCCGTCGCCGATCACCCCGTCCCGGATCAGCGCGCGCGGCCCGATGTGCGCGCCGAAGCCGATGATCGAGCGCTCGATCACCGCGCCCGCACCCACTTTCACGCCGTCGAAGATCACCGCACCGTCCAGCCGTGCGCCACCGGCGATCTCGGCGCCGCGACCGATCACTGTGCCGCCGATCAGCAGCGCTCCCGGCGCCACCGACGCGCCGTCGTGCACCAGTGACTCCCCACGGTGCCCACCGAGCGCAGGCGACGGCGCGATGCCACGCACCAGATCCGCTGAGCCGCGGACGAAGTCCTCCGGTGTGCCCATGTCTCGCCAATAGGTGGAGTCGACGTAGCCGCAGACCTTCTTGCCGTCGGCGAGCAGTCCGGGGAACACCTCCCGCTCCACCGACAGCGCACGGCCGGTCGGGATCTGCTCGATGACCGACCGCTTGAACACGTAGCAGCCGGCGTTGATCTGATCGGTCGGCGGGTCTTGCGTCTTCTCCAGGAAGGCCGTCACCGTGCCGTCGGATTCTGTTGGCACACAACCGAATGCGCGCGGATCGCCGACGCGCACGAGGTGCAGCGTGACATCGGCCTGGTTCTCCGTATGCGAATTGAGCAGGGCCCGCAGGTCGCATCCGGACAGGACGTCGCCGTTGAAGACGACCGCGGTGTCGTGGCGCAGTTTCGAGGCGACGTTGGCGATGCCGCCGCCGGTGCCCAGCGGCTCGTCCTCGACGACGTAGTCGATCTGCAGCCCGAGTTTCGAGCCGTCGCCGAACTCGGCCTCGAACACGTTGGCCTTGTAGGAGGTTCCGAGAACCACGTGCTCGATCCCGGCGTCGGCGATCCGGGAGAGCAGGTGCGTCAGGAAAGGCAGCCCCGCGGTGGGCAGCATCGGCTTGGGCGCCGACAGCGTCAGGGGCCGCAGGCGCGTGCCCATCCCACCGACCAGAACGACCGCATCGACATCGGCTGGATTCGCCATCACCCCTGCCCCCTTCGGGCTCTCATCGAACTCCGCACCACCAGCCGGGATCGCGCCCCCAATGCCGTCCGGAACGCCCACCGTAGCGGAGCGTGCCGCCGCTTCGGGTAACGATCCGCGAGAAAAGTGTAAGTGCTCGCGTGATGGGCAGCGAGGTTGCGGGCGGGATCGCGTCCAGTCGAGTGGCCCTTGGCGTGCAGCACCTCCGCCGAGGGCACGTAGACGTTCTGCCACCCGGCGCGACCCAGGCGATCGCCGAGGTCGACGTCCTCCATGTACATGAAGTAGCGCTCGTCGAAACCGGCGATCTCGCCCCAGGCGGCACTGCGCAGCAGCAGGCACGACCCGGACAGCCAGCCGACGGCGCGTTCGCTGGGGTCCTCCCTTTCCTGGCGGTAGACGGCGGTCCACGGGTTGGACGGCCAGATCGGTCCGACGACGGCGTGCATGCCGCCACGGATGATCGACGGCAGGTGCCGCGCCGAGGGGTACACCGACCCGTCGGGATCGCGGATCAGCGGGCCCAGCGATCCGGCTCGCGGCCATCGGTCGGCGGCTTCGAGCAACAGGTCGATGCTGCCGGGGCCCCATTGCACGTCGGGGTTGGCGACGACGAACATGTCTGTGGTCGTGGACAATCCGTACTCGGTGACGGCCCGGTTGATCGCGGAGCCGTACCCGACGTTCGCGCCGGTGCGCAGCAATCGGACGTTGGGGTAGCGCTCGACGGCTTCTTCGGGAGCGCCGTCGTCGGACCCGTTGTCGGCCATGATCACCGTCACGGGCCGCTCGGTGGCGTGGGCCAGCGACGCGAGAAATCGATCCAGGTGCGGCCCCGGTGAGTACGTCACCGTGACGACGTACAGCTCGTCGCTCACGTACTGATTGCCCATCTCATCGCGTTGAGGGTAACGGGCGCACCGCTGTGGCGAGCGCCTCGCGCCACCCCTGCAACGGCGTCAGCCCGGCGCGGGTGGAACCTGCCGCCGACAGCGCGGAGTACGACGGCCGGGGTGCGGGGCGCGGATGTCGGTCGCTGCCGACCGGACGCACGCGGGCCGGGTCGGCCCCGACCTCGGCGAAGATGGCCTGGGCCTGGTCGAACCGGCTGGCCGCGCCGGCGTTGGCCGCGTGCAGGATGGGCCCGCGCACCCCGCCTTCGGCGATCTGCAGCAGCGCGGCGCACAGATCCCCGACGTAGGTCGGCGAGCCGATCTGGTCGGCGACGACGTCGACGGTGTCCGATCCGGCGGCGGTGCGGCGCATCGCGGCGACGAAGTCGCCACCGTCGGCGCCCTCGTACACCCAGGAGGTACGCACCACGTAGGCGGTCGGAAGGGCGGCGAGGACCGCGTGCTCGCCGGCCAGCTTGGTCCGCCCGTAGACCGACAACGGCCCGGTCGCGTCGTCGATGTCGTACGGCACGTGCGCGCCCGCGGCGCCGAAGACGTAGTCGGTGGAGATGTGGATCAGCGACGCGCCGACGCGGGCGCAGGCTGCCGCGACGTTTCCGGCGCCGGTCGCGTTGACGGCGTGGGCCCGCTCGGCCTCGCCCTCGGCCAGGTCGACCTGGGTGAAGGCGGCGCAGTTGACGACGACGTCGCCCGCGGCGAGTTCGCCCGGGGCAGGACCGGTGATGTCCCACTCCGAGGAGGTGTACGCGAGCACGTCACGGCCCTGGGAGGCGGCCTGACCAGCCAAGAAGCGTCCGACCATGCCGCCGGCCCCGGTGATCACGATTCGGTCAGCCATAGGTAGCGAGTGTGGCACGCCGAGGTCTGCTCCCCCGACTCCCGCCCGGCCGCCAGTAGCCTGGGCGAATGCCTGCAGCTCAGATGACCCGCGTCATCTCCGTCATCGTGACGTTGGTGATCGTCGTCGGCACCGGCGTCGCGTGGGGCAAGATCCGGTCCTTCGAGTCGGGCATCAACCATGTCAATCCGATCGCGCTCGGCGAGGGCGGCGATGACGGCGCGATCGACATCCTGCTGGTCGGCCTCGACAGCCGCACCGACGCGCACGGCAATCCGCTGAGCGCCGAGGAGTTGGCGACGCTGCGCGCGGGCGACGACGTGTCCACCAACACCGACACGATCATCCTGGTGCGTATCCCGAACAACGGCCGCTCGGCGACCGCGATCTCGATCCCCCGCGACTCCTATGTCGAGGCGCCCGGTATCGGGAAGATGAAGATCAACGGGGTCTACGGCTCGGTGCATCTGGAGAAGATGAAGCAGCTCGTCGAGGAGGAGGGTGAAGATCCTGCGGTGGCGGAGAAGGAGGCCACCGAGGCCGGCCGCGAGGAGCTGATCAAGACCGTCGCCAATCTGACCGGCGTCACGGTCGACCACTATGCGGAGGTGGGGCTGCTCGGCTTCGCATTGATCACCGACGCTCTGGGCGGCGTCAACGTCTGCCTGAAAAACCCTGTGTACGAACCGCTTTCCGGAGCTGACTTCCCCGCCGGCTGGCAGAAGCTGAACGGCCCGCAGGCACTGAGCTTCGTGCGGCAACGGCATGACCTGCCGCGCGGGGATCTGGACCGCGTGACCCGCCAGCAGGCGTTCATGGCGTCGCTGGCGCACGACTTGATCTCGAGCAAGACGCTGTCGAGTCCGGCCACGCTGAACCGGCTCGAGGACGCGGTGCAGCGGTCCGTGGTGCTCTCCGAGGGCTGGAGCATCATGGATTTCGTCGATCAGCTGAGCAATCTGTCGGGCGGCAACATCGCCTTCGCGACGATCCCGATCCTCGACGAGGCGGGGTGGAGCGACGACGGCATGCAGTCGGTGGTGCGGGTGAACCCGACCGAGGTCAAGGCGTGGGTGGCGAGCCTGCTGCACGAACAGGAGTCGGGCAACACCGAGCAGCTGGCGTACAGCAATGACAAGACCACGGTCGACGTGGTCAACGACAGCGACGTCAACGGCCTGGCGGCGGCGGTGTCGCAGGTGTTGACCGGCAAGGGCTTCACGGCGGGCAACGTCGGCAACAACGAGGGCGCGAAGGTCACGAGCAGCCAGGTGCAGGCGGCCAAGAGCGACGACCAGGGCGCTCAGGAGGTGGCCAAGGAACTGGGCGGGCTGCCGGTCATCGAGGACGCGTCGGTACCTCAGGGTGCGGTGCGGGTGGTGCTGGCGGCCGACTACACCGGCCCCGGTTCGGGCCTGGACGGCACGGATGTCGCGCTGTCGGCACCGGTGGCCAACGCCTCGGGCGGTGGCGAGGCGCTGCCAGCGGCGTCGCCGATCATCACGGCGGGGTCCAACGACCCCCAATGCGTCAACTGATGGCGCTCAACCTCAGCTCCGCGATTCTCGATCCGCTGCTGGCCCGCAATCCCGCAGGACCGCGCATCACCTACTACGACGATGCGACCGGTGAGCGGATCGAGTGCTCGACCGTTACCTTGGCCAACTGGGCGGCCAAGACCGCCAACCTGCTGCGCGACGAGATGGGGGCCGGTCCCTACAGTCGGGTGGCGGTGTTGCTGCCCGCGCACTGGCAGACGGCGGCAGTGCTGCTCGGGATCTGGTGGATCGGCGCGGAGGCGGTCGTCGGCGGCGAGGCTGCGGACATCGCGTTGTGCGCCGAAGGCCGGCTCGACGAGGCCGACGACGCGGTCAGCAGTGGCGAGGTCGCGGTGCTGTCGCTGGATCCGTTCGGTCGGCCGGCGGCGAATCTTCCTGTGGGAGTGACGGATTACGCGACGGCCGTGCGGGTGCACGGTGACCAGATCGTGGCCGAGCGGCATCCCGGCCCAGCGTTGGACGGGCGTTCCGGGGATGACGTCTTGGCCGCAGCTCGGGCCGCCGCCGAGGCGCAGGGCATCGGCGCCGACGACCGGCTGCTGTCATCCGCGCCGTGGGATACGGCCGACGACGTCGTTGCTCATCTCCTGGCGCCGTACGCGGCGGGTGCGTCGCTGGTATACGTCGCGCACCCCGATGAGGCCGCGCTGGAGCGCCGCCGGGCAACGGAGAAGGTCACGCGCGGCTGACGCCCGAGACCGCGCCGATATCTTTTCGTGACGCGAACCTGCCGTTCTGGCGAAGTCGAATGCCACCGACATCCGAATCGGAAGTCAGGCCGACATAATTGACAAGAACGTAACCGTGACCTTACTGTTTGCGTAACCACAGACTGTTCTCAGGTTGATCGACGAGACTCGTCAACGGAAAGCAGCCGCACATCTGGCAAAGGACGGCGCCGATGGACACGACCATCACCGCAGTGGCAGTCCTCGTCGCGCTCACGCTGTGGCACCTCCGCAATCGCCGGCACCCCGGCTGGCTCGCCAGCCCGCAAGGCCGGTTCTTCCTGTTCGACGGGTACGCCCTGGTTGCGATTGCCGCGTACTGGCTCGAGACGGCGCCGACGACCTCCACCTGGGAATGGGCGTTCGGGAACCTCTGGGCGCTGGCCGCGATGGTCGCGTTCGTCCTCGGGTTCGGCCACCTGAATCGCGTCACCGCGGAGCACGCCGTTGCGTCGCAGCAGCTGGAGGCGCTCGAGCGGTCTGACGCCGCAGCGAATTAGTTCGGTACGTCGAGCGAAACGGCTCCTCGACCCCCCGATCGAACCTTCGCCATTCGAGCTGACGGCGTTCGGTTGCGTGCCATACTCCGCCGAGGGGGTCGGTCTGGCCCCGCTTCGGGGGGAACGTCGATCAGCACCGTGGCACGTGGTGCCCTGACTGCTGCTCAGGCGCAGAGTCAATGGGGGCAGCAATGGTGCATGTTCACGCAATGTCGGTTCGGCTCGGGTTACGGGTCATCGGGGGTGCCGCGGTAGCGGGCGGGATTTTCGTGGGAGGTCCCGCGGCGATCGCGATGGCGACGCCGGCGGAAACCGACAATCCGTCCTCCTGCGTCACGTGGTTGACACCGTGCGGGAACGGTGCCGCTGACGCCGCCGATGATGGCCTCGTCATCACCAAGGTGCGCGTCTACAACGGACCCATCCTCGGCCTGTTCGGCCCAGGTCTCGACGCCCCGGCCGACTGCGTGGGTGCCGAGTGCAACGGCGGCAACGGTGGGCTGCTGTTCGGCAGCGGCGGGGACGGAGCCAACGGCGGCAAGGGCGGTGACGCGTTTCTGTTCGGCTCCGGCGGACGAGGCGGCGACGGCACGGCGCCCGGTCAGGCCGGCGGCACGGGCGGTAACGGCGGGTTCTTCTTCGGTCGCGGGGGTGCCGGTGGCGACGGCGCCGACGGCGATGACGGAATCGACGGTGTCAACCCGGCGTCCAACAACACGCAAGCCGGTGCGGGCACATCCGCGGGGGACCTGTTGGGAAGTGGCAATCAGAGCGGTAGCGACGGCGGCAAGGGTGACGACGCCACCCAGTCGGGTCAAGCCGGCGGAGGCGGAGGCAAGGGCCAGACAGTGTTGAGCGGCGTCGGATACGTCGGCGGCGAGCTGGTTCTCACGCCTCCCGGCGGCGTCGCGACCGGGGGCGACGGCGGCCGTGGCGGCGCCGGGGCCGAGGGCGGCCGCGGCGGCGACGGCGGAAACGGCGGCGATGCATACAGTTTCGGCTCCCAAGGTGGTGAAGAAGCCATCGGCGGAGACGGCGGACGAGGTGGTGACGGCGGTACCGGTGCCGATGGCGGCAACGGCGGCAACGGCGGATTCGCCCTCGCCACCCAGGAATTGCCCCTTCCCACAGAGGGATTCCAAGGACGCGGCGGCAACGGGGGCCGCGGAGGTGACGGCGGCGACGGTGCCAGCGGTACGGACGGTCAGAACGGAGGAGCCGGTGGGGCGGGCGGCCGCGGCGGCTTCTTCGGCGGGCAAGGCGGCACCGGTGGTCGCGGCGGTACCGGCGGCGACGGCGGCGACGGTGACCGGGGCGGCAACGGAGGCAACGGTGGCAACGGCGCCGACGCCCTGAGCGACGGTCTGGCCGGCGAAGGCGGCAACGGCGGCCAAGGCGGTGCGGCCGGTACGCGCGGAACGGGCGGCGCCGGGGGTGCTGGCGGTGCCAGCGGAATCGGCCGCGCCGGCGGGTCAGCGGGAGTCAACGGTGACGACGGGAACGCGGGGACACCGGGCGATCCGGGCACACCGGGCCAGCGAGGAAGCGGCAGTTAGACCGGGTCTGAGTGGCTCGAGGGCGGTCTCGATAATGTCGATCCATGCCACCCTCTCCACGCGCCGGTCTGAGTGCCGACGCTCTCCGGTCCGCACTCGATGCAACGATCTGGCGCCGGGTCGACGTCGTCGAGGAGACGGGGTCGACGAACGCCGATCTGGTGGGCCGCGCGGCGGGCGGTGAGGACATCGCGGGGGCCGTGCTGCTGGCCGAACACCAGTCCGCGGGCCGCGGCCGGCACGGTCGTCGGTGGTCGGCTCCCCCGCGCTCCCAGATCTCAATGTCGGTCGGCGTCGACACCACCGGTGTCCCTCCGGATCGCTGGGGCTGGCTGCCGCTGCTGACCGGGCTCGCCGTCGCCGAGACCGTGCAGTCCCACGGCGTCGACGCGACGGTGAAGTGGCCCAACGACGTTCTCGTCGGCACCCAGAAGCTGGCCGGCATCCTCGCCGAGGTGGCCGCGCCCGTCGTCGTCGTGGGCGTCGGCCTCAACGTGGGTTTCGACGCGAATGATGCGCCCGACCCGAATGCCGTATCGCTGGCGATGCTCGGCCACGACGTGGATCGCACTGAGCTGGCGGTCGGGCTGCTGGGCGCTCTGAGCGAGCGGATCGCGCAGTGGCGCGCCGCCGATGCTGCACTTCCCGACGACTATCGCAGGGTCAGCTCGACGATCGGCACGCGCGTGCGCGCGCTTCTGCCGGGCGATGACCAAATCACCGGCATCGCAGCGGCAGTGGACGACGGCGGGCGCTTGATCATCGACCGCAACGGCACGACGGTGACGGTGTCGGCCGGGGACATCACGCACCTGCGTCCTGCCGACTGATTCGCGAGCCGCGAAAGTGCCTCAGCAGTAGCTCCCGACGCGGCGCCACTACCGCAGAAGCACTCTCGCGGTCAGTGCCGAGTTGTCGCGAGAACCCTACCGGCCCATCGGTCGCGGCGTTAGCCTGCATTATGCGTACTGCTGAGATGCGGTCGTTAGCTGGATGCCTGGTCGCGCTCCTGCTTCTCACCTTTGCTCCCTCCGCACGGCCCATCCCTGCCGCTGTTCCTCCTACCGGCTTCGGCTTCAGCACTGGGTCGGCGTGGGAGTACAGCACCGTGGCAGAGATCGACCGCGAGTTCGACGCCATTGCCCGAACCGGTGCGTCCTGGCTTCGCATCCTGATCGACTGGAATCGCGTCGAGCCGACCAAGGGTCACTTCGAATTCGGCAAGCTCGATGCAATCGTCGCCTCGGCGCAACGCCACCAGCTTTCTCTCCTCGGATTGATCGCATATACCGCGCAGTGGGCTCGGCCACCGGGATCGTTCTTCACGTCCTATCCCAGCGATCCGACGACCTTCGCGACGTTCGCCACCGTCGTCGTCGACCGGTATCGAGATCGCATCTCTCGATGGGAGATCTGGAACGAGCCCAATCTCCCCCAGTTCACCGGCCTGAACGCCGCTGGCGGCGACGCGTACGCAACGCTGCTGAAAGCGACATACCCTGCCATAAAAGCACTTCAGCCGAACAGCACGGTGGTGGCGGCCGGGCTGAGCAGATCACTCGGCACGGCGGCACCGCCGGCATTCCTCCAGCAGATGTATGCAGCCGGAGCACACGGATTCTTCGATGCTGCAGCAGCGCATCCCTATGTGTTCCCCGCAGGAATCGGGGCGGATCCCGAGCACGGTTGGTCGGACGTCGAACGGATGCACGAGGTCATGGCCGCCTACGGCGACGGTGAGAAGGCCATCTGGTTCACCGAATTGGGCGCGCCGACCAACGATCCCGCCCACGGCGGCCTGAGCCAGGAAGCGCAGGCAGAGCAGATCGCCGACGTGCTCGCCGCTGCTGCGATGACGCCATACAGCGGTCCGGCCTTCATTTACGGCATTCGAGACATCGACACCACCGATACTCTGGATCGCGAAATGAATTTCGGTGCATTACTGACCTCGGATTGGCGGCCCAAGTTCGCTGCGACCACCCTTGCACGCTGACACCAGAGCCGAAGTGTGTTGCCGCGCTGCGGCGTCAATGACGAACAGAGCAGTTTTCCATCAGGCGAGCCGCGAAATAGCGCTCGGTGAAACGGTCTGCGCTTTTCCTGATCGCGCCGACATCCCAATCCATCTCCCGGGCCAGGAGAACCGCCTCTCGTATCAAATCGGGGCGCGGCTCGTCGAAATAGATTCCTGTCTCTTTTTCGGTGACGGTATCGAGAAATCCGCCCCATCTCAACACAATCGCCGGCTTTCCATAAGTGGCGGCTTCCAGCGGAGTCAGGCCGTAATCCTCGTAGCTGGCCGAGACTACAGCGGTGCAGTGGGCGTACAACCAGCGGATTTGGCTGTCACTGAGGTCTTTGAGCATGAGCACAGAGGGCCCGGCCAGCGCGGCGAGCCGCCTCTCTTCGGGACCGCCACCCACCACCACCAAGGGCGACTCGAGAACATTGAATGCCTCTATCACCGCGTCCACGTTCTTGTACGGCAGTAGGCGAGAAATACAGAGGTGGAAATCGCACCCGTCTTTCGTGATCGACGTCAGATCAACGGCGTCCATAGACGCCTCGGTGTCGAACGAATGCGGCGCAGGAAGAACCTCAGCGTTTATTGCGTAGACACGCTGGATCCTTTCCTTTACTTCAGTCGATATCGCAAAATATTTATCTGCCGACAATGCCTTTTTCTTGTCCCATCTTTTCAGAATAGGAGCTAACGCAAACAGGGCAATTTTTTTCGTCCCCAGACGGTTGTTACCGAGATATTTCCGCGATTGATAAAGCCACCGCGCCGGAGAGTAGCAATATACGATTTTCGTGCCGGAAACAGGAATGCCGTGAGCCCATCCGCTGCTGCTGACAAAGGTGGTGTCCGCATCGATCCACATCGAGCCAACTGCCAGGGTAAGCAGGGGAAATGCGAGGCGATGCCACCTGCGAAAGACCTTGAACCGGTTCAGCCAGCTCGTGCGTATGTCGAGGTCCTTGAATTCGGAAAAGGTCCCGTCCGGGTCGTAGAGCGTCGTATAAATCGGGGCCCCAGGAAAGGCCCGAGCCATCGCGAGAACGACTCTCTCCGCTCCACCACGCTGCGTCAGATAGTCGTGTGCGATGGCCACTGAAGTCTGTGCCATACCGCGACATTAGCGAACTCAGATGCCATTGATATAGAAATTGCTGCCAAAACACACACGGTGCACAACCAGCGAAGTTACTCTGACCGTGCGGGAATCCGATTCCGGTACAGAAGTATTGTAGGAGTACTTAATGACCGCACAGGCGAAGTCGGCGCTGATCACAGGTATCACTGGGCAAGACGGCGGTCATCTCGCTCCGTTGCTCCACGACAAGGGATACGAGGTCTTCGGCATCATCCGCGGGCAGAGCAACCTGAAGAAAGCGCGCCTGCTCGAAGAGTTCCCGTACGTCAACCTCATCGAGGCCGACCTGCTCGATCCGGTGTCTGTCATCCGCGCTGTCAACGAGGCAGACCCAGACGAGCTCTACAACCTCGCGGCCGTCAGCCATGTCGGCTACTCGTTCAAGAACCCGATGCTCACCTTGGACACGACAGCTCGGGGCGTCTTGAACTGCTTGGAGGCGATCAGATTGACACGGAGATCGGATCGCACCCGCTTCTACCAGGCGTCGACCTCGGAGATGTATGGCGGCTTGGATTACAACCGCCCGGGCACGGGCTACGACGAGGACTCGCTGTTCCATCCGCGCAGTCCGTATGGCGTGGCCAAGCTGTACGGGCATTGGATCGCGAAGAACTATCGAGAGAGCTACGGACTCTTCGTCTCGTGCGGCATTCTGTTCAACCACGAGGGTGAGCGCCGCGGTGTGGAGTTCGTGACACGAAAGATCACCAATGCGGTGGCTCGCATCCACCTCGGCCTGCAAGACGACTTGGAACTCGGCAGTCTCTACCCAAAGCGGGACTGGGGGTACGCAGGCGACTACGTCCGCGGAATGTGGCAGATGCTGCAGCACGATGAGCCGGATGATTTCGTGCTGGCCACCGGCGAAGCGCACTCCATCGAGGACTTCCTGGCGCACGCATTCAGGGAAGTGGGTGTGGACGATTGGGCGCCGTATGTGCGCCAGAGTTCGCAATTGATTCGACCTGCCGAGGTCGACATCCTCCTCGGTAATCCGACCAAAGCCGAGACCGTTCTCCGATGGAAGAGAGAGGTGGATTTCACCGGCCTGGTCAAACGCATGGTCCAGCATGATGTCTCCGAGCAGCGCAGCGAGCTCGCCGCGCGAACCGCTTCACCCGTCGGCTGATGTCGGCCGTAGGTGAAGGCGCAACGATAGCCGTCACGGGCGCAACGGGCTTCGTCGGTGTCGCGCTGGTTCATGAACTCGTCGATGCCGGCTACCGCGTGGTCGGGATCTCCGAGCGTCTGCAGCCGCCGGATGCCATTCGCGACATACTGTCGGAATACATCGCGACCGATCTGACCTCGGCATGGCCGGCCATCAACGCTGTGGATGCGATCGTGCACTTGGCTGGACTCGCCGCCGTCGGTCCGTCGTTCACAGAACCGCAGCGATACATCGAATGCAACAGCCGCATGGTCACCAACATGTTCGAACACATGCTGTCACACGCTTGGCACGGTCGGATCGTGGTCGTGAGTTCGGGTGCGGTCTACACCAACGCCGAAGGCCGAGCACCGCTGTCGGAGGATGACGAATGCGCGGCCACGTCGCCCTACGTGGTGTCGAAGTTGCTGTTGGAGAACCAAACCGACTACTACCGCCGCCTCGGCGGCGATGCTGTCGTCGCCCGACCGTTCAACCACATCGGCCCTGGCCAATCGCGCGGCTTCATCGTCCCGGACCTGACTGCCGCAGTGCTGAAGTCGGGCCCTGGCGAGACAATCGAGGTCGGCAATCTGAACACGGCACGCGACTACACCGATGTTCGCGATGTTGCACGCGCCTACCGTCTTTTGTTGGAGCACAGGCAGCTGCGGCACGGGGTGTACAACGTGTGCAGCGGCAAAGCGCTCGACGGATGGGACGTGCTGATGACCATATGCGACGTGCTGGATGTAGCCGTTCCGCCAGTCCTTGCCCATGACGCCCGCGCCCTAGACAGTGCGTTCACTGTCGGATCATCGGAGCGGCTGACCAACGAAACCGGCTGGCGACCTGAAGTTTCGATACGACAGTCCATTGCCGACTTCGTCCTCGATCAGCAATTGCTCGAGGCCGGGATACTCGAGAAGCGCTGACCGATCCACTCGAAGGAGTTCGCGTCGCCGACCTCGCCGTGGGTCTTGTCGGGTTCGAACACCACGTCGATCTGGTCGCCGAGCGCGCAGGCTCGTTCGAGCGACCGCTGAGTTGCCTCGACGGGGATGAACTCGTCCCTGCCGGTGTAGATCACCAGCATGGGCGCTGTCGCGGGGCCCTGCGGGAGGGCCATCTGCGCGAGAAGATCCCGGAGTCGTTGCCGGGCCCCGTCCGAGGCGGGCGTCAAGTCGGCGGCCGCGATCTCACCCCTGTCGATCAGCCTCGCCCGCTCCTCGGTCAGCGGGCCCGCACAGGCGTTGAGCACGTCCCACTTTTCCTGCACCACACCGCGCCGATAGTCGTCGAGCGGGAAACCCGGATGAGTTCGTGACAGCCCACGCAGTATCGCGATGTACATGGCCTTCTGGTCGTTGTTCAGAGTTCCCGCGGCAGCGTCATCGGCCAGGTCCGACTGGTCTGCGGCGGGCACTTTGCTCACGGTGCCCACGAGATACAACTCGGGCGCGTACCGGGCGGCCTGCTCGTTGGCGGCCCAAACAGCTGCTCCCCCTTGAGAACCTCCGATCGCCGCCCACCGACCGGACACTTCTCGCGACACTCGGCGCAAGGCACGCACTGAGTCGATGACGTTCAGGCCCGCGGTCTTGGCATCCAGATAGGGGTGTACACCGGGCGCACCCAGCCCCTGGTAATCGGCTGCAGCAACGGCGAAGCCGTATCGCAGCCACCGGACGACCACTCCGATGTTGCCCATGAGATCCGGGAACAGCGAGGGACCGCACTCGGGATCGAAGCCCGACGTGCCGTGGGCCACCGCGATGATCGGCCACCCGCCACGAGGTGGGCGTCCGGGAGGGATGAACACGGCCCCCGACACCACAGTCGCCGACCCGTCTACTCCCGACGTGGATCGGTACATGATCCGAGCAGCGGTCGTCCCCAGGGGCACCGAGTGGTCGATGTTGGTGATCACGGTGGCCGAGATCAGTGAGCCCGGTCCATTGCCGCTGAGATCCGCTCCCCGCACCATCGGCGGTTGCGGCGTACTCGAGGTGGAAGTGGCGCAGCCCGCGAGAAGACCGAGCAGTGCCGCCCACGTGGCGACCAACCGCGCAATCACGATCCGTTGCATCGCGTTCCGTCCGCCGGCCGTCCGGACTGCTCTACAGCGCCGCCAGTGAACTGATGCGCCAACCACGTCAGCGCAGGACGTTGGTTCAGGTCGTCGCGCCCCTCGCCGACTCGATAGACATAGGTGATCTGTTCACCTCGTGCGCAGGCACTCTGGACAACTGCCGCGGTCCAGTCGGTGCGTACGGCCGGGTCTGCAGCCCCGACGATCACCAGTATCGGGACCTGCGCGGCGGGGAACTGACCGGACAGCGATCGGGCCCGAAGAACATCCGACATCCGCTGGGCGGCGACAGTGTCGGCTGGTCTGATATCTGCCGGCGATATCCGAGCTCCTACCGTCGCTCGGTCACGAAGATCCCCGCAAGAGATGAGCAGCGCGTTGTTCTGCCTCGCCGAGCCGCGCACATAGTCGTCCAGTCGAAAGTCTCCGACCTGCTGCGATAGCGCGTTGGCCGCATAGAGCATCGTCCATCGTTGTTCAGGATCGAGGCCATCGGTGAGGGCGAGAGCCGGCAGTGCGGACAGGTCGACTGTGGGATCGAGGGTCGCTGAGGCGACGAGTGTCAGGCCCTGCCCGTAGGCGGGTGCCAATTCGGCTGCAGCCCAAGCTGCTTCACCGCCCTCGGCGATTCCGTATGCCGCCCATCGATCTCCTGCGCCCGGCGCGAGTTGTCGCGCCGCCCGTACCGCATCGATCATGTTGTACCCCATCGACGTCGGCTCCAGATAGGGATGACCTGTGCTTCCTTCCCGTTGATAGTCCGGCATGACCACCAGATAGCCCTGCTGCAGCAGGAATTCCACCGTCGCCCCGTTACCGAGCAGGTCCGGGTGCTGCGAAGGAGCGCAATCCGCGGAGATTCCTGCAACCGGCGGTCCGAAAGCGACGACGAGCCAGCCCTGCGGAGGGGGCGCAGCCTGCGGGGTGAACACCACCCCGGTAACCGACGTGGCTCTCCCAGTTGTCCCGTCGGTGGAGCGAAAAGAAATCCGCGTGGCCGAAGCATGGGCGCGGTTGATCCGCACGTCGACCGTCGGATCGGGCGACGATGAGAGGAGGGTTCCAGGAGCAGCGGTCGACGGGTCTCCCTGAAAGTGGCGTTTCGCCGTCGGGTCGGTGTCGACTCTCGTGACCCCGGACACCGGAGTACATGCCGCCACCGCAAGCATCACCAGAGCCAGCCAGAAGACTGCTGCGGGTGGTCGACGCCGATCGGAGGCAACCTGTTTCATGGTCGGCTCGGTATCGGCGGACACAAGTTGACCGGCGCCTTGTCGTCGAATCGTCCTCGCGCCCAGAGCACTGTGCCGATCATGTCGAGGTCTTGCTCAGTGTCACTGGTGCGCTGGTACCACTCGATCGTGTCGCCCAGCGCGCATCCGCGAGTGATCGCGCTCTCCACCGCGTCCTGTCCGATCACCGGGTCGGCCGACGCGTATACGACCAGCATCGGGGCAGCTGTGCGCTGTTGCGGCACCGCCGCAGCGGCGAGCAGGTCGGTCATCTCCTTCTCGGCGGCGGCATCGGCCGGTACCGCATCCGCGGAATCGGCGTGCGCCAGCGGTTCCGTACCTTCCGCGGAAGGCGCACCCTTGCATGTCAACAACTGATCTCGGTTGTCGTAGGTGGGCCCGCGCAGGAGGCGCTGGGTCTCGACACCCCGTGTTGCCTGCATCGCCATGATCGCCTGGAAGTACACGGCGAGCTGTGCCGGTGTCAGGGTACGTTGGCCTGCGCGGGCCGGGAGGCCCGACAGATTCGTCCACGGCATCCTGGCTACCGCGCCCACCAGATTTGCGGCCTCGCCGTAGGACGTCGCCTGTTCATTGGCTGCCCATGCAGCCAGACCGCCCAGCGCGGTACCGATCGTCACCCAGCGACTGCCGATGTCGGGGCGGAGGCTGCGTGCCGCCCGCACCGCATCGATGACATTGCGGCCGAGGGCCGCGGAGTCGAGGAAGGGGTGCCGACCGGGGCCACCGAGGCCTTCGTAATCGGTCATCACCACTGCGAAGTCGTACTGCAGCAGGGTCGTCACCGGCCCCCATTGATTGGCCAGGTCGTCGTAAGCCGACGGCCCGCAATTGGGGATGACACCGGTGTTGGCATGGTTGTAGGCGATGACTCTCCACCCGTCGGTGGGCGCCTGCCCGCCCGGCACGATGACGAGTCCCGTCACCTCGACGGGCGCACCTGTCATTGCGGATACAGACAGGTACTTGATTCGCCAGGCGGTCGCACCGGTTGCGGTGATGTTGGGGTCGATGGTGTCGAACACGTCGGCGCTGATGAGTGAACCCGGTTCCCCTCCACCGATTCTCGGATATCCCGAGGCGGCACTCGGCGGCGCCGGGGGCCGCTGCGGGAAGGTCGTCGTCACGTCGACAGGTGCGTGCGGCGGCGCCGGGGGCGGCGACATGCACGCTGTCGCCAGACAGATCAGGACCAGGACGCTGAGCGCCCGGCGTAATCGGCTAGCGCTGCTCATAGGACGGCCGCTTCTGGTTGACCGTCACCACCCCGAACGGTTCGCTTCCCGCCATGCGCAGCTTCGTGGCGGCCGCGACCAGATCCTGGGTTCTGGTCGACTGTGCACGAGCGACGAGCAGCACACCGCGCACTGCTGAGGCGATCACTCCCGCGTCGCTCGACGGCAGTACCGGTGGGGCGTCGATCAGGACGAAGTTGAACGTCGTCGTGAGGTGCTTGATCATCTGAGCCAACTCGGGGCGACCCAGTAGATCGCCAGTTGACGCCGAGGGCGGCTGACCGGCAGGGAGCACGGTCAGGCGTTCGATCTTCGTGCGCGCCAGCTTGTCGTCGACTCCGCCTGCCTCAGCGAGGATCTCGGCCACCCCCGCAGCGGAGCCCATACCGAGGGCTTGCGTCGCACGGCGGGCCTGTAGGTCGCAGTCCACCAGGCACACCGACCGGCCGGATTCCGCCAGAGACGCCGAGAGTCCGAGTGTCACCGTGGTGGCGGCACCACCGCGGGTGGGTTCGGCCATCACGAGCGCATGGGACAGGTTGCTGTCCCCCAGTCCGGCCGCCAGCAAGTTGGTGCGAACGGCACGGAAGGCGTCGACCACCTCCGGTTCATCAGCGGCAATCGGAATGGCGGGCGGCCGCGGCGGACGCGGGGGTACTGATCCCAGCGCCCGCGCATCGATCGCTGACGCGCCACCCACTGCGGAGAGCACGGTGAGGTCCCCGCGATCTCGCGCCACCGAAGCGACCATCCCGACAACGAGTCCGGCGATGACGCCGAGCAGAATGTTGCGCGTCCAATTCGGAACGACCGGACTGGACGGCGTCACCGCCTGGTCGACGAGCACTGTGGTCGCGGCCGGGATGCCGCCTCGCGGTGAGGTTTCCAACTGCTCGACGAGTTGCGTGGTCTGCTGGGCGACGCCGTTGGCGAGGTCGCGCGCCATCTCCGGATTCGGGTTCCGGACTCGAATGGCTATCAGCACCGTGTCACCGGGCACACGTTCGGCACTCACCATCCCCATGAGCGCGTCCGGCTTCATGTCGAGCTTGAGAGCATCGATCGTCCGTTGGGCCACCTGTCGACCGTCGGCCAACTTCGCATAGTCCTCCGCACGTTGTTGGCCGAAGAGGTTGCCCTGATAGGCCTCGACGACCGACGATCCGCCCGTCGCCGTCACGAAGAGTTGTACCGAGGCCTCGTATTGCGGTTGCGTCAGCGCTGAGACCGAGACAGCGCTTGCCAGGCCGATCAGAGTCGAGCCGAGCAGGATCACCCATCTCCGTCGGAAAATGCTGAGATAGCTGCGCAAGTCCATGGGTGTCGATCCCCTCCGCCAGTCGACTCCGCTGAGATCCAGCCCGACGATAGCGCCGCCTCTCTAATTTGTGTGGCAAACAGACAAACATTGCTGCCGTTGATGGGTAATATCCCGACCGTCGCACCCGAAACATGCGCTCTCGCAGCTTTTATCCAGCTCGGGAAGCAAGTCCGACCGGCTGAGGCCAGAGAGGTCGCTATGGCGGAACTTGAACGCGGTAGCCTCCGGGAGAAGCTGGGCGAACGGCTCTACAACAACATCGTCACCCACATTCCCTTCCACTTCGTACGGCAATTCGTGCTTCGGTTCGGTGGCGCAAAAATTGGCCGAAACAGCTCGATCCTGGTGGGAAGCACAGTTCTCGGGCTCGCGAGCCTTGAGATCGGTGATTGCTGTTCCATTGGTTTCCGGGTTCTTTTGGACGCCCGCGGCGGCCTCGTGATCGAGGATTCCTGTGTTCTGGCCTCCGATGTTCAGATCATCACGGGAAAGCACATCATCGACAGTGATGACTTCGGCATCGAGATGGGACCTGTGCGCATCGGTCATCATGCATGGATCGCTAGCAGGGCAACGGTCCTGCAGGACGTCACGATCGGCGTAGGCGCGGTGGTGGGGGCGTGCTCACTGGTCAACTCCGACGTCGACGACATGGCCGTCGTTGCCGGCGTGCCGGCGCGGGTGCTGGGAAAGCGGAACAGCTCGCTGAATTACCGGCCGAAGTGGCGTCCACTTCTGTACTGACGGATGAAGCGCATCGCGACACCCCCCATCACACGCTCCGTCGAGTGCGGTGCGGGCATGGCTGCGCTGAAGTCGACGCGCATCGTCTACGTCGCGCCGGCACCGGGAGGGAGCGGGGTTGGCGACTACGCGGTCGATTTTGCTTCAGCCCTTGTTCCGCACGTCGGCGACCTCGTCCAGGTACAGGTCGCAGAGTCGCACAACGCGACACTGCGCGCCGTCGCTCGCGAAGCCCGTCGCATTCGGAGGCTGGTCGACGGCTATCGGCGTGACGGTCCGACGATCGTGCACTTCGAGCAGTCAGGTGCCTCGCTCGTGCCGTTCTGGGCGGCCATGATGGCACCCGAGATTCCGGTCACCGCCACCATTCACGATCCGCCACAGCCTGTCTGGTGGCCGTTCGCCAGCCGAACCGTTCTGCGGTCCCGTTGGCTCCACCACGGGCTGCACTATCCCCTGCGGCCGCTTTCGACGGTGCTGCAGCGGAGGATGGCAGACGGCCGAGTCCTCATGACGCTCACGTCGGTCGGCGCGGAAGAAACAGAGCGCCGACTTCGGGGCACCTCGGTCGTGACGTCACGTCATTTCATCCCGGCGCGACCGACACTGCCGCCCCTGACAGATCGACCGCTGGCGGTGGGGCTCTTCGGATACCTCTACAAAGCAAAGGGGTTCGACGGACTGGCACGGTTGCGCGCCACGTTGGACGACGATGTGGACATCGTCGTGGCCGGCCGGGGAACCGAGGCGCTCCCCACGGTTCCCGGCGTCAGGGTGCTCGGCGAGGTCAACGGGACGGACGAGGACGACTTCTTCGCACGGATCCGCTGTCTTCTCGTGCCCTACGCGAAGAACACGCTCTACGGTCCGGTGTATGCGGCATCGGGAACCGTGTCACGGGCATTCGCCTATGGAACACCGTGCATCTGCTCGCCCGAAGGGGCCCTGTCTGAAGTGGCTGCCGAGGGTGGCGCAGTCGCCGTGGAGGGCGGTGTCGAAGCGCTCGCACGCCGGGCCGGCGACATCGTCCGCAACTCGCACGACCTGAATACGCTTGCCGAGCAGATCGACGTACTGAAGATCGATCGCTCTGTTACGAATTGCGCCGTCCCGCTGCTGAATGCCTGGGCCCCGATCGCGCTCGAGCTGACCTGATGAGGCCCACCCACCATCACCTCGTTCGTGCCGCCGTCGCAACCTCGTGGAACTACAGCGGCCGCGCCCTCGGTCTTGCTTGGACAGCGCTGATGATCTCCAGGCTCGGCATCGACGACTACGGCCGATACGCGATCGGGATGGCGGGCGCCGCAATTCTCAACGCTGCGATCGACAATGCCTTCTATGTTCGTTCCCTCCGCGTCGACGAGGTCGCATTCGAGCGCGAGCGCTGCGCCCGCGTGGTGTTCGCCACCGGCTGCGCCATTGTCGGCGCGATAGTCTTCACGGAGTTCTACACGGCGGGTTTCGCCATCCTCGTCGCAGCGGGTGAGCAGTTGTTCAACACCGTCAAGAGCCGGTACCTGCGCACCGCTCGGCCTGATCTGGCCATGCGCTTCGATGCCGTCCGTCAGTTCAGCAGCATCGCCCTCGCGGGCGGCTACCTCGTGCTGCATCACGATCCCCACCTGGGCATCGCCACCGCACTGTATGTCGCTCCGTACGCAGTCATCCTGGTGGTGTGCCTGACCTACGTTCCGGGTCGGCGACCCGCTCGGCCAGGGAGCTTTCAAGAGATGTCGATCCTGTCGTCGGAGGCGGTTGCGGCGGCACTCTACGCTCAGGGAGACCTGCTGATCCTCGGGATGTTCGCCGGTGAGACGGTCACGGGCTATTACTCGGTCGCGCTGGTCACCGCGTTGGCGATAGCGACGGTGGGTCAGCACTATGCGACGACGTTCGTTCAGGATCTTCGAGCCACACGAGGTTCACTCGACACCGCGCCACGTCTTGCCGACACCCTGAGAGTCGGCGCAGGCACCGGGTGCGCCATGGCTGTAGCCGGCATCGGAATCCTGTTGTGGGGCAGGGCTGAACAGCTCGGACTGTTGATCGTCATCCTGTCGGTGTGGGTGGTCGCGCGGACGGTTCAGTACAGCTTCATCGTCGTGCTTTTTGCTCAACATCGCGATGTCCTGCGAGTCCGGGCCACGACACTGGCGGCGGTGGGCAAGATCGCGCTTCTGTTCCCTGCGGTGATCACCGGGGGTGCCCTTGGTGCTGCGTTCACCGCCGTCGTCTGCGACATCGCTCTGACCACCTACTATTTCCGGCGGATCTACCGACAGAATGTCGCGCCGGCGTCGCCAGTCAGACCCGAGGAGACGTCGGCGTGACCATTCCTCCGCGACTACGCGGCTACGCAATGACGTTCGGTTGCCTCGCTGCAACGGCCGCCGTGCTCGTGCCGGTCACTGTCCTGGCGAACACCGGTGAACATCGTCTCGACCGCCTCGGCATCGGCATCATCGCCGTCGTCGTCGCCGCCGCCGTCGTCGTACTTCACCCCCGCTGGGTCTACATGGCTCTCGCATTCGCCTTGGGTAGCGCACCGGCCGCGACGATTCCCGGCCTGGGCACCCCGGTCGTCCTGGTACTTGCCTTCGCGATGTGGTGCGCACTGTTGGTCCATCCTCTCGCCGAAACCCGAACGTCAGCAATGGAACTGGCGATCGCCGGCCTGGTCGTCACGTCATTGTGCTCATTGGTGATGACGGTGTCTTCCGTGCGAGACGTCACCGAATTCATCAAGTGGCTGCTCGCGACATCGGTGGTGTTCGCCCTGACGCGCTTCGACCTCGCTGATCTGCGAGCGTTCGGGAAGGTGTTCGTCTGGGGCACATTTGCCGGCGCAACTCTTGCGTTGATCATGCGATTTCTCGACCCCGGCCGGGTGCTGTTCACCCGGTTACAGGTCATCGGGGTGTTCGACATCAGCGACACCGGCGGGTTCACCCGCCTGACCGGGACGTACGTGGAGCCCAACTCCGCCGGCATCTCCTTTCTCGTCGGCCTGTGCCTCTCGGTCGCCCTGCTGCGCGGCGGCTCCCGATTGCTCACCTCCGCAGTGATTCTGGTCGCATTGGTCTTCACGTTGAGTCGGGCGGCGATGGTCTCGGTCGTCGCAGCGGTGGTCTTTCTGTTGCTCTTCCAGCCGATGTCATCGCGCGTACGTGTGGCCATTCTCGCTGCACTGGGTAGCGGGGTGGTCGGATTCCTTGCCGTTCCGCTGATCTACACCCGTTTCACCGGAACGTTCAAGGACCGCGGTTCGCTGGATCGCGCCGCCAGCCTGTCGGAGTACGCCTACAACATGGCCGGTCACTGGTGGTTCGGAAAGGGTTGGGGGCTAGCGGAGTTCATCAGTGGCGAAGCCGCCTACCGAAGCAACCACGTGGCGAACAGTCCCCTGCTGTCCATCTATCGGGGCGGGATCTTCGTCGGTGTCGCGTTTGTCGTGGTTCTGCTGGTGGGCGTCGCTGTCTCCTACCGCAATGCGCGGCGGACGCCGTGGGAGGCGGCAGTGATCGGAGCGGGATTCACCGGCTTCACCGTCATCGGACTCCAACTCGACTTCCCCGTCGTCACACACGCAACCGTGACGATGGTGTGGAGTGTGCTGATCGCTTTCCTCATCAGAAACCCTGTCACCGACTGCCCGCCGGAACAGCGGGAATTCCTCGCAGCACCAGGTCGACACCGAAGTCGACACAGCGCCTGAAGTGTGACGACATCAGCGGCCGGACAGCAGACCGGTCACCGCCTCGTGTGGTCGGCGTTGCCGCCAGTGATCGGCATTGCGCTGATACAGGTCGGTTCCCGCCGCCGCTGAGACCGCAGATTCGAGCAGAAAGCGGCGGCACTCATCGACGAATTCCGTGTCGTCGTCGAAAGTGCGCAGGCCGAACAGTGACCCAAGGGAGCCCACTGCCGCCGAGGTAGCGATCACCGGCAGGCCCATGCGCGCAGCATCCAGGATCTTCACGCGCACGCCGCCGCCCGTGCGAACCGGCGCGATCAGAGCTCGACAGGTGGCGAGCATCCCGCGCAGATCGTCGACGAAACCGAGATCGCGGACACCATCGGGGAGCGCGACGTCAGGCGCTCCCGGCTTTTTCGCACCTATGACCACGAGTTCAGCTCCCGCAATGCCGTCGGAAATTGCGGGCCACAGTCGGAGGGCTTCGAGGAATGCCTCTTGATTGGGGGGCCAGTCGCGCGTTCCGAGGAAGACCAGCCGCCGAGACGTCGCCGACAGGTCGAGTTGGTCAATCGGCTCCATCGTCAGATCGATCCATCGGGCACCCGAAACACCCTGTTGCACATACCATTGCGCCTCGTCAGCGTCGTAGGTCCCCACGGCATCGGCGGCTCTGGCAACCCTCAGCTCATCGCGAACCAGACGCGGGGCCTCGATGCGCCCGAGCACGCCACGGGTGGCGCGCCACACCTCGGACTCGGTGTTGACGGTGTTCACCACGAACCGTCGGTCGCGGTAGTGCCGCGTCCGCAGGAAGCTCTCGCCCATGTAGTTGTGCTCGGCGACGAAGACTTCGGCATCGGTTCGTTCAATCGCAGCCGCCAGTTCGGGTGTGTCGAAGCGAACGTGAACCAAGCTTCGACGTCGCCGGATCGCGCGGGTGAGCAGAGATCGTGCATCAACGGCCGGCTTGACCACCCGGGTGAGACGCACACCTGTCGACGCAAGCTCGGTATCGAGGGTTTCCGACGACGACGACAGGCAGATGGCGGAGACATCGAAAGCCTCGGCTGCCAGTCGCATGACGAGCCGAGACAGCGCGATGTCCCCACCGTGCTCGGTCAGAGGGTCCTTCGAAAGGAGGAAGGTCACCGTCGTCACGAGTCCCCCCGAGCCCTACTTCAGCAGCGCCCGGCTCATCACGACGCGCTGGATCTGGTTGGTGCCTTCATAGATCTGGGTGATCTTGGCGTCGCGCATCATCCGCTCGACCGGGAAGTCGATGGTGTAGCCGGCCCCGCCGAAGAGCTGCACAGCGTCGGTGGTCACCTCCATCGCGACGTCCGACGCCAGGCACTTCGACGCCGCGGAGATGAAGCCGAGGTTGCCCTCGCCACGCTCGGCGCGGGCCGCAGCGCTGTAGACCATTAGCCGCGCCGCTTCGACCTTCATCGCCATGTCGGCGAGCATGAACTGCACCGCCTGGAAGTCGGAGATGCTCTTGCCGAACTGCTTGCGGTCCTTGGTGTATTCGATCGCCGCATCGACTGCACCCTGCGCGATGCCGACGGCCTGCGCACCGATCGTCGGACGCGTGTGGTCCAGCGTGGCCAGCGCGGTCTTGAAGCCGGTGCCCGGCTCACCGATGATCCGGTCGCCGGGGATGCGGCAGTTCTCGAAGTACAGCTCCGTGGTCGGCGAACCCTTGATGCCGAGCTTGCGCTCCTTGGGTCCGATGGTGAAGCCCTCGTCATCGATGTGGACCATGAACGCCGAGATGCCGTTGGCGCCCTTATCCGGATCGGTAACGGCCATGACGGTGTACCAGGACGACTTACCGCCGTTGGTGATCCAGCATTTGGCGCCGTTGAGGATCCAGTCGTCGCCGTCGGCCTTGGCGCGGGTGCGCATCGCGGCGGCGTCGCTCCCGGCCTCGCGCTCGGACAGCGCGTAGGAGGCCATCGCCTCGCCGGAGGCGATCGACGGCAGCACCTTCTTCTTGAGCTCGTCGGAGCCGCGAAGGATCAGCCCCATCGTGCCCAGCTTGTTGACGGCCGGGATCAGCGAGGCCGACGCATCGACACGCGCCACTTCCTCGATCACGATGCACGCGGCCACCGAGTCGGCGCCCTGACCGTCGTACTCCTCGGGCACGTGCACGGCGTTGAAGCCGTTGGCCACCAGCGCGTCGAGTGCCTCCTGCGGGAACCGGGAGTTCTCGTCGACGTCCGCGGCGTACGGAGCGATTTCCTTCTCCGCCAGCGCGCGGATCGCCTCGCGCAGCTCCAGGTGCTCTTCCGGCAACTGGAAAAGATCGAACGAGGGATTTCCGCCCCAACCAGCCATCATCATCTCCTTGCTACTCGCCGGTAACTTTACCGCGCCGGCGCCACGGAGCGAAGCCCGCCTGTCCACGCTCTCAGCTGAACCTCAGCACTGGACGTGGTTAATTCACAACTTGGCTGGCTACTCTCCGAAACATGCAGGTCTACATCGATGGTTCGACCTTCCGACGTACCGCTCACTGCGAGTGCGGCTGGAAAGGCACCAGCCACGTTCTGCGCGCTTCCGCTGTCGTTGACGCGGGCATGCACGCCGCCCAGACGGGCCACATCCAGGTTGCCGCGCCCGTGCAGAGCGCCGAGCCGGTCGTCGTGCTCCGCGCGTCCTGACGCACCCTCACCTGACATGAGTGTGACGAAGATCACACTGCACACCATTTCGTCCAAAATCGCGCGTAAAGCGTGCGCCTGAACGAGTTTGCTAAGCAAAACAATGCATCTCCAACTGACATCTCCGTCAGCAAATATCTGGTAGGCCCCGGCACCTGGCTCACCATCGCTTTCGCCGTCAATTGCGATGAGCGGCGAACAACAACCCCGTAGCTGCTTCCAAGGGCTTGCGTTCACGTCCTATCGTTGGTCTGCCACGAAGACCAGCTGCGGGAGAGGCCATGCCGGGCGACGATGCGATTGAGCCGCGGGCGGTCGTTCGTGAGGCTGAGGCCTTAGCGTTGTCGGCTCTGTTCGCCGCCGCCGAAAACGGCCCGGCAGGCCTGGCCGTAGACGGTGAGGCCGGGATCGGGAAAACGACTTTCGCGCTGGAAGCGAGTGCCGTCGCCGCCGAACGCGGGTTTCGCGTTCTGCTCACCCGGGGCAGCCCCAGTGAGGTGACGCTCGCATTCTCCGCACTTGCGGACCTGCTCACCGATGTCGACGAGGCCATCATCGACGGCCTTGCCGGCGTGCAGCGCAACGCACTGAACCGCATCCTGCTACGTGGGCACGAATTGCCGGCGGCCGATGAGCGCGCGGCGGGCGCAGCGCTGCACTCCGTCCTGCAGCGCCTTGCGGACGACTCCCCTCTGTTGGTGGTCATCGACGACCTGCAGTGGCTGGACCTGTCCAGTGCCACCGCTGTGCGATAGGCCTTGCGACGGATGACGACGCGGCTCGCGGTGCTGGTCACCGTGCGCACCGGTGTCTACGATGCGTGGGGCATGGTGCCACACCTCGAACTCGCGAGTCTTGGAGCACACCAGTGTCGGTGTGCGACAGTGCGGCTACTCGCCCTTCTTCTCCTCGGGCTACCTCGGCTACTGGCGCAAACAGGGGATTCGCCTACTCCCCCAACAGTTTCCGCCGTAGCGCCTCATCCTTCTCCAGCACCATCTGCTCGAGCCCGGCCTGGAACGCCGACATCTGTTCCCGCAGTGCGGGATCGGAGGCGCCCAGGATCCGCACGGCGAGCAGGCCGGCGTTGCGCGCACCGCCGATCGACACCGTCGCCACCGGCACACCGGCCGGCATCTGCACGATCGACAGCAGGGAATCGAGGCCGTCGAGCCGAGCCAAAGGAACCGGCACCCCGATCACCGGCAGCGGCGTCGCCGAGGCGACCATGCCGGGCAGGTGCGCCGCCCCGCCGGCGCCGGCGATGATCACCTCGATGCCGCGCCCGGCAGCCTCCTGGGCGTAGGTCAGCATCCGCGCCGGCGTGCGGTGGGCGGAGACGACGCCGACCTCGAACGGCACGTCGAACTCCGCGAGCGCAGACGCAGCGTCCGACATCACCGGCCAGTCGCTGTCGCTGCCCATGATCAAGCCCACCCGAGGCGTCATGCGTGAGGGTCCCATCCGTCGGTCCATTCGGCGTGCGAGAGCCAGTGTGCCGCCCGCTCGGCGCGCTCGCGCAACGACTCCCAGTCCTCGCCGACGATGTTGACATGTCCGATCTTGCGGCCGGGCCGCTCCTCCTTGCCGTAGAGGTGCACCTTGGCCTCGGGCAGCCGCGCGCACAGGTGGTGGATGCGCTCGTCCATCGACATCTCGGGGAGAACAGCAGCGCCGATCACGTTGCCCATCACGGTGTACGGCGTG
The DNA here is from genome assembly GCF_007096635.1 of Mycolicibacterium sp. 018/SC-01/001. Lineage (GTDB taxonomy): Bacteria > Actinomycetota > Actinomycetes > Mycobacteriales > Mycobacteriaceae > Mycobacterium. The sequence goes on along the minus strand of NZ_VKAA01000016.1, from coordinate 83,472 downwards.
AGCGGTGACGTGTCACCGAGCGGGTAATCGAGCACCGCACGGATGTGCTGCTCGAACTGCGAGGTCCGGGAACCGTCCATCGTCCAGTGCCCGGAGTTGTGCGGCCGCATCGCGAGCTCGTTCACCAGCAGTGAGCCATCCACCGTCTCGAACAGCTCGACCGCCAGTACCCCGACCACCCCGAGCTCCGACGCCAGCCGTAACGCCAATTCCGAAGCAGCAGAACCCAACTCACCCACCCACGGCGCCGGCGCGATCACCGTCACACAGATGCCGTCCTCCTGCACCGTCTCGACCACCGGCCACGCCGCCCCTTGCCCGAACGGCGAGCGGGCCACCAGCGCCGCCAGTTCGCGGCGCATCGCGACCTTTTCCTCGACCATCACCGGCACCCCGTCGGCGAGGTAGCGGTCGACGATCTCCCGGGCCTCGTCGGGTGAGTCGGCCATGATCACGCCGCGGCCGTCGTAGCCGCCGCGCACGGTCTTGATCACCACGGGCCCGCCGACCTCGATCGCGAACGCCTCCGCCTGACCGCCGGAGGTCACCTCGGAGAACCGCGGCACCGGTGCGCCGAGTGCGGACAGCCGCCGCCGCATCACCAGCTTGTCCTGGGCGTGCACCAGCGCCTCCGGCGGCGGGTAGACGGCCACCCCGTCGGCGACGAGCTTCTCCAGCAGTTCGGTCGGCACGTGCTCGTGGTCGAACGTGAGTGCGGTCGCACCCTCGGCGACGCGGCGCAAGGCGTCGTAGTCAGTGTGGTGGCCGAGGACGACGTCGGGCGTCACCTGCGCGGCGGCCTCATCGGGCCGGATCGCGAGCACCCGCAGGGTCTGGCCGAGCGCGATCGCGGCCTGATGGGTCATCCGGGCGAGCTGACCACCGCCGACCATGGCGACGACGGGACGAGAAGTTGCGGTTCGTGGCACGGCGTCTATCGTGTCATGACGTGGGCCACGTGGTTGACCTGCGGTTACTGCGCGCTTGGGTGTTTGGCGGGATGGTTACGTAGACTCGCTCCTTGTGTCCTTTGCCGATGCGACGATCAAGCGTCTCCCCGGACCGCTCCGTCCCTACGCCGAGCGGCACCACGAGCTGATCAAGTTCGCCATCGTCGGTGCGACGACGTTCGTCATCGATTCCGCGATCTTCTTCACGCTCAAGCTGACGATCCTCGAGCCCAAGCCGGTGACGGCGAAGATCATCGCCGGCATCGTCGCGGTGATCGCGTCCTACATCCTGAATCGCGAGTGGAGCTTCCGCGACCGCGGTGGCCGTGAGAAGCACCACGAGGCGCTGCTGTTCTTCGGGGTCAGCGGTGTGGGCGTGCTGCTGAGCATGGCCCCGCTGTGGATCTCGAGCTACGTGCTGATGCTGCGCGTGCCGATGGTCTCGTTGTTCACCGAGAACATCGCGGACTTCGTGTCGGCGTACATCATCGGCAACCTGCTGCAGATGGCGTTCCGGTTCTGGGCGTTCCGCCGGTTCGTCTTCCCCGACGAGTTCGGGCGCAATCCGGAGAAGGCGCTGGAGTCCACACTGACCGGCGGCGGTATCGCCGAGGCGCTCGAGGACGGATACGAGCTGCGGCATCCCCCCGCCGACACCCCGACCCGGCCGGCGCGCTAGCGGCGCAGCCCCTGCTCGTGGTAGCTCAGGTCGGTGTTGACCTGCCACGGGTCGACGTTCTCCCCGAATGCTCTGGCCACGCTGCGGATGGCACTGAGCATGGCGTGGTCCTGGTTGTCGTAGTGGTGCATGCCGTTGCGCCCGATGGGGTGCAGCGACGGGAAGTGCTCGCGGAGGTGGTCGCGGATGCGCACGACAGTCCGATCCCGGATCGAGTCGTGGATCGGGTAGGCGAACTTCATCCGGGTGATCATCACCTTCTCGATCTCCGGTGTGGCGAAGCCCAACTGATGCAAGTCGTTCTCGACGATCGCGCTGAGGCTGTGCGCATCGGCCAGCCACAGGTCCTGATCGGGTAGCAGGAAGTACTCGAAACCGAGGAACGTACCGTTCCAGCCGTCGGGGACCAGATGTTGAGACCAGCGCCGGTAGTTCTGGATGCGGCCGGCGTGAAAGTTCGGGCCGGGTGTGTACACCCAGTTGTACGGAATGTCGTAGCTCTTGCGCAGCGCGACTCCGACGGTGATCAAGGAGCGGTGCCGCAGGTTGGACGCCACGGTCTGGATGTACGTGGGCGGGGCGGGGCGCAGCGCGTTGACGAGGGTGCGCAGCGGCATGCTGGCGAACACCGCATCGCCGGTGTAGACGTCACCGCGCTCCGTCATCAGCCGCCAAGCGCCGTCCTTGTGCTGGGCGCGGGTCACCATCGCATTGCAGATGATCTGCGCGCCGGACGCCCGCAGTTTCTCGGCCGCGGCCTCCCAGACCTGCCCGGGACCGTGGCGGGGGTAGCGGAACACGTCCTGATCAACGGCTTGGTGCTCCGCGGACAGCCGCCACCCGATCGGTTTGATCCGCTGGTTGGCCCAGTCGCTGGCGATGTTCTCGGGGTCGGCCAGCCAGGTCTTGCGGACGTAGCCGTCGAAGAAGAGCTCGTACCAGCGCCGGCCGAACTCCATCCGGCCCCATTCTTTGAAATTCGACTGTCGCGGTTCGATGCGCGTCTGTCGCAGTAGCCGGGCCCATGCGTAGCTCCCGGCGCCGTACACCCCGTCGCGGACGCCGAGCTGCCGGACCAGGTCGCGCCCCATCAGCGGGTACCGCACGAACCGGTTGTGCACCAGCATCGCCGAGGTGCGGGGCACCACCAGCCACTGGTCGTCGGGGAGCAACGAACGCCAGATTTCGGAGATTTCTTCACTACGGGTGAAGAAGCGATGTCCGCCGGGGTCGACGCGGAACTCGCCGTCGCGGTCGGTGCGCGCGAGTCCGCCGACTCCGCCGGATGATTCGAGGATGGTCGGGGTGACGCCCCGGCGGACCAGTTCCAGACCGGCGGACAGGCCGGCGGGTCCGGCGCCGATGATGAGCGGACGGCGCGTCACGGGTCAACGCCCCCGCAGTTGCGGGACGCCGCGATAGCGGGCGATCAGCTCGTCGATCTGGTCCATCGTCAGGTCGTTGAGCGGGGTGGTGAGGAAACACAGCTGCGCGTATTGGCTTTGCAGCGGCAGGAATCCGCTGAGCAGGGGTTCGGCGGTGGTGCGGATGACGAGGTCGACGTCGCCGATCTCGAACGCGGAGGCGATGTCGATTCCGGCCTGCTGGGCGCGGTGCGCGGCGTCGCGGAGTTCGTCGCAGGCGTCGTAGGCGGCGAGCAGGTTGATGCGGAACCCGGTGCCCGTCATCGCGACTTCCAGATCGTGAGCGGCCGCAACGTAGCTGTCGGGCAATGCTTTTCGATCGCCGTACAGACGCAGACTGCAGGTAGCCGCATCGAATGCCGAAGGGACCAAGGCGGTGAGGAACTGCAGCGAGGCGTGATACACCGCGTCGAGTTCCTCGTCGGTGCGCCCGAGGTTGGCGCGGCTCAGGTTGTAGACGGTGACGGTGCGGACGCCGTGGCCCTGCAGGGTCTGCAGGATGTCGACGACCTTGTGCGCACCGCGCAGGTACGCCTCGGCCAGTGTGGTGTCGTGAGCCGTGGCCCAACGTCGCAACCCATCGGGGATCAATCCGACGTGGTTCGGCTCGTGCTCCACACCTCCCCCAACCTGTTGTGTCCGCCCCCAGCAAAGCCTAATACGGGACGTGACGTTGCGAATTCAAATGACGGAAGTGTCATTCGGCACTCTTGAGTACGGCCAGCACAGTCAGCGCCAGGATCTTCATGTCGAGCAAGATCGACCAGTTCTCGATGTAGAAGTTGTCGAATTCGGCACGGTCGGCGATCGAGGTCTGCCCGCGCAGGCCGTGCACCTGCGCCCAGCCGGTCATGCCGGCCTTGACCCGGTGGCGGTCGCCGTAGCGGCGGATCTGCATCTCGAACAGCTCGACGAATTCGGGTCGCTCGGGGCGCGGGCCCACGAGGCTCATCTCGCCCTTGACCACGTTGAGCAGCTGCGGCAGCTCGTCCATCGACGTCTTGCGCATGATCTTGCCGATCCAGGTGCGCCGGTCCTCGCCTTCGACACCGCCCGGAGCCGCCCCGTCTTTGACAGTGAACGCCGCGGCGTGCGGGTCTGCGGGTCGCATGCTGCGGAATTTCAGGCACTGGAACACCTTGCTATCGCGGCCGATTCGCTCCTGCCCGAAGAAGATCGGCCCCGGGGAGCTGAAGCGCACCAGCAGCATGAGCGTCAGGAACAGCGGGGAGATCAGGACGAGACCGACTGCGGCGCAGGACCGGTCGATGGTGTGTTTGAGCGCGAACTGCCATCCCGTCGGGTTAGCGTGCGAGAGCGTCATCAGCGGGATACCGCCCATGTGCTCAATGGTCGCGCCGGCGCCGACGACGTCCATCATGCGCGGTACCACACGAACTCTCATGCCGAGGTGATGCGCGCGCTGGGCCAGGGAGCTGAGCCGCTCGTCGGACACCGTGGAGTGCGCGATGATCAGCTTCTCCGCTCCAGTGGTGACGACGGCTCGTTCCAGGTTGTCGGTGGTGCCCAGGTACGGAATGCCCTCGGCCTCGATGTTGGCGGGGCGCGTGTCATCGATGATGCCCACCGGCCGCATTCCGTAGTCGGGCACCTGTTGCATGCGGACGATCAACTGGTGGGCAATGGGGCCCGTGCCGACAATGATCGCGCGCTTACCGAAGTTGAACTTGCGCCGCAGATACCTCTGCGCCAGAGATCGGACCATGCGCACCAGCGGGACCAGAAAGGCTGCGAACAACCAGATCCGGACGATCACCTCACTGGGGCGCGCGTACTCCGGGACGATGCTCCCTTTGGGGAATGGCGGAACCGCGTACATGATGATCGCCAGCGCGATGAGTGCGGCGACCGCGACGGACGTCTCAACCGGTTCGAAGTCGTCGAGGAAACGGCCGCTGAGGCTCCGTTTGTACATCGATCGACTGGCCAGCAGCACGATGAGCAGGGGAATGAACAGCCAGGACCACGGGAAGACGCCCATCGAGTCGTGCTCGTTGATGAACCAGTGGGCAAGCAGCACCGACCAGAAGCCCGCCCAGAGGTCCAGCACGACGGTGACACCGACATACCCGCCCTCGTTGCGCAGATACTCGAGGGCCCGCAGTCGGAGCGTCGGTTTCGAGACGACCAGGGGTGCCGGCACGGCACGCAACCGAGGCGTCGTGGGACGTGCGCTCGGCGCGTGCGCCGAATGCTGCGTGTCCAATTGCATGCGCGACCCCCGGGAACGCCTTGTGTGGGGTCAACTGTAGGTGCGCTGAGACGTTGCCGCAGTCAATATGCCATCAACGAGTGGCAATTTGCTCACTATTGAGGGACGGCGTGGTGTCCAAGGTAACTGGAGTGAGGCGACTAACCGGCAGCCCGGCCATTACCCGGGCCGAAGATGCGCTCGGCGGCGATACCGGCAAGGTCGCTGAGCACCTGCACGTGGCCGGTACTCCAGAGGCGCGGCTTGTCGTCGTAAACACACAGCGTGCCGATGGAGTTGCCCTCGTTGTCGATCAGCGGGATACCGAGGTACGCGACGACGGTCCCGTCCTCCACGGCGGGATGGTTCTTGAAGACGGGATCCAGGCGGGCGTCTTCGAGCACCAAAGCTTGACCGTTAGCCACGGCGTACTGGCAGAGCGAGCGGTCGAGTGGCGTCTGCCTTTCCTCCGGCGTTTCGAGATCCATGCCCGCGGCACTCTTGAAGAATTGCCGATCGACGTCGACCAACGACACCAACGCGTGCGGCGCATCCAGCGCGTCTGCCGCCGCGCGGGTGATGCGGTCGTACAGCTCCTCGGGCGGAGAGTCCAGCAGGCCGGTGGCGTAGAGGGCCCGCAATCGGTCTGGGTCGGCGATCACCGTGGACACGCTCGGCATGTCGGTCCCGGCGAATACGCCGGACTCCGAGAGGTGCTCCATGAGCTGCTCGACGGCGGCGCTCTCGGCCAGCCGCCGGTCGGCCACCATCTTCGAGGCGACAGCACGGGCGACGTAGGTGTTGACGTCTTCACCGGCATCGCGCGCGCATTGCTCGAGCTCGCGATTGAGCCACTCGTCGAAACGCTTCAGCGAACCGGTCACCGCACAACGGTATCTGACATCGGCGTCAGCCGGTGCCGAAGCGCTTGAACGATTCGGTGACGCTAGCCTTGGCGGGTGCCGGCCCGCCATCGTCATACGCGCTCGCACACCGTCGCGCTGGTGATCGGCGGGACGGCCGGGGCCCTGCTCCGGTACGCGGTCGCGACGTCATGGCCGCAGCCGACACAGCTCTGGGTGTCGACGACGATGACGGCGGCGGTCGCGTTCGCCATAGCGGGCTTCCTGGTGTCCAGTGGCATCACGTCCGCGGTGCGGGCCGCCGTCTTCGGTGTGTGCGCCAGCGCAGCAAGTCTCAGCGCATGGTCGGTGCTGACCATCAAGCAGCCGCCGACGCTGTCGCTGGCGTTCCTGATCGGCGTGCCGGCCGCCGCGCTGGCCGGCTTGCTGTGCGGACTGCTGGCCGCGCGCGTAGTAGCGCGATGAACTGGCTGCTGGTCGGTTCTGCCGATCGACCGTACTGGTCAACGATTCGCCTGTACCGCAACGTTGCCGTCGACTCGGCTTCTCGCGGCGATTGCACTCCGGGTCTGACTTCGCGCTGTGAGCGCTTGCTACTCGTCACGTGTGAGCGGTCAGCCCACGGACTTTTGTCGTGGCTGAGGCACCGTCGCTCTTGCGGCAACGACTGGCCTGCGACGACCTGACATAGCAGCCATTTTCCCCGTCCTTGGGACAATACTGAGCAGGCCGTGCTTAAGGGGCAGCACTGCTGGGCTTGACCCAAAGTGTGAGGCCACCAGTCAGAACATTAGCTCTATACGAGTTTTCGCGTGCAAAATCGATAAGCCACTCATCTGCGGCGCCTTCTGTGCCGACCAAGATCGCTGCGGGCGGCCGTCGCTCCATACGCGCATTCAATTCGTCGGTCGTTTCAACACTAAATTCGTTCCTCAACGGTTCGGGCATCAGTGGCGCAATGCGAACGGCGAACGGTCCCGGCGATAAAGAAGGGTAGATATCGAGCCCTGCCTGCTGCACATAGATAGGCGCGAAGGTCGCGACGACGCCGGAATCGACCTTAGCCCGAATTTCGCGCGCCACAGAGTCGAGAGTTGCAGTGGTAGTCGGAGCCTCGGATTTTGCGAGGTTGGCGAACCGGGCACAGAGTCCCACGACTGACGCGGCTGCTAACCCGATCAGGAGACCCCCGGCGATATATCTCACAGGATTTGAACGAACCGATATTAAGCTCACTGCGGCCACCGCGAAAGAAAAAATCAACGACGCCGAGAATGCATAAAGATACTGTTTGTGCAGTGGCGAGGGTATCCAGATAGCCAGCATCAGACCCGCAGTTGCAGTCATCGGAAGGAGCGCGGAGAGAACGAGCGACCGAGCGCCCCTCGCCCGCGCTAGTAACCCCAAGACGATAACGAAGCTGAGTAGAAGGAGCCACGTCAACGGTTCCTTTTGCACCGTTGCGCCGAAATACTTGGCTTTGCCGCTCAGGGCCACCCGGGGGTATCCCGCTTCAGTCCAATACTCAGCGTTCAGATGGTGATAAGTGAAGTTTCCGAACCAGAAAGCTGCAGGATCAACAATGAGGAAGATTACGGCTGGCAGCAGCCCACCTAGCACACCAGCGAGCATGAACGCTAGCCTTCTTGCCCGATGATTGAAAGACGGACCGACAGTGGGTGACACGAGGAGGAACGCCACGACAAACGGCACTACTAACAAGAAAGAGACCCGCGCCGATGCGGCCAGACCCAACAACACTCCGCTGAAGACGAATGGTAGAGGAGTTGCAGCAGATCGCTGCTCTCCAAATCTCGTGTAGCAAACAAGCAACGCCATTGAAGATAGTGTCAGGAAGACTGGGAAGTCATGATTCCACGCCAAACCACTGGCGTAGGACAGATCCGGATTCGCTGCGAAGATCACCACTGCGCAACCGGATGAAATACCTCGCCACATCAACGGCACTGAGTCCGCGACTCGCCATACGACGTACGCGAGGACAACGCAACTACCGATAGCACACACGGTGTTGAACAATCGAGCATTCAGCAACGCGTTATCACTACTCACCGGATTGATGAGTGCGTACAAGACCGTCTGCAGCGGCATCTGAAAGTGCGGATAGTCCTTATAGGTGAGCATCCCGTCACCTAGGAGTAGACCGCTACTCACGTACATGTTTTCGTCATGGTTCAACGGCTTATATAGAGCCTCAGAAATCAGCATCCAGGAAATCGCACAGGCGAAGAGCAGCGCCGCCGCGACAGCGCAAATGCGGCCAAATCTTTGCCAAGAGGCGAGGGGGGTGTGAGTAGGCCCTTCTGCGCGGCCGCCCAAGCCCGAAGCCCCCAGGGATCGGGACGACGGTTGCGCTTCGCTCACCGTGTAGATCTTGCCCTCTTGTACTGCTTTTCGAATCTAGATCACAGAATCATGATTGATTCGCTGCTGAGGCACGTCAGAACCCTTTGCCACAGATTCGACCGTTGGCACGGGCGAAAGGTAGAGCAGACGACAGTCTGCGGGCTCGCACCTGATACCGCTAGCCTCGAGCAGGTGCTTTCGCCTACGTTTCTCACCCGTATCCAGGCACTGTCACTGGAATCGGCGCACGGACTGAACGGCCAGTGCTGTTTTGAGACGGACCCACGTTCGCAACCGAAGCAGCATCGGCAGGCGATAGCGAGATGGGGGACCACCACGCAAACGAAGGCAAGCTCTGTCAACGCAGTTCGGCGGTGTCTAGTGCGCGCGCCCCTAACCGACGAATGCTCCGGCAGACCAAATCTCAGCGCGTCGCCGGCGCTAACCCCACGCCGGCCGGCGAAGCGGACCATCGCCTCCTTGCTCGGTCCACCGGCCGTCGCGATCACCGGCTTGATGCGCTGGCCGCTGTTCTCGTGGTGAGCGACCCGGTGACATGGGTATTCGTAGCCCTTGGTGGCGCGTTAGGTTCGGCCGTCGGAGCGTTGCTCCTTCGCCGGCCAACGTCCGCGCGATTGGTTACGGCAACCGCGATAGTCTGCAGTCTCGCAGGAATGCTGTCAGCACAACCGATTTCGTCGAAGCTGATGGCTGTTGGGGGCTACGGCTTTCTGGGTTCGGCGGCGAGTATGGTGGCATTCGCGCTGGCATCACCGATGTGGGTGGGCGGGGACGCCCCAGTACGTAGCACGTTCTCGGCAGGTAGAAGGGTGGCCATGTACTGCGCGGTCGGTGTGACGTTCGCGCTGTTGGGGTACCTTTGTGTCCGTGGTGGAGCGACTCTCTATAGGAAACTTGCCTAATCGCAGGCGCCCTGAACCGCTGCTTTGACCCACCCGCCGTACTGATAGAGGAACGTATACTGCCACTCCGCTACTGAGAACCGATATTGGCGGGGCACATCGCGCATTATGACGGTGCGTCCTGGTGACGCGAAGCAAACGTCGAAGATCCGCCGAGCTCGCGGCAGGTGGTATCTCCAGCTGATAACGATCACCGAGCGCCATCCGCGTTGCTCGGCGAGCGCGCGAGTCATCAACGCCTCTCCGCGGGTCGTCTGCAGCTTCGCTCGTCGGCAGATTATTTCGATACTCAACCGCCGCTTGCAGACGTCTCGCATGACGGCGTCGCGCTGAGAGTAAGCATCGGAGATAAGAACGGTAGGTGCGTAGCCTTGTTGGGCGAGCTGTATTCCATACTCTTCGCGACCGTCGTGCTCGCCACCGAGCACAACGATGGCGTCGGCTTTCGACAGGGGGTCTGGGCGAGCGTGAGCGAAGAATAGGGTCCCGGTCGCGCCGTTCAGGAAAAGCACGGCGATCAGCGCATAGACGGCGGCCGGTAGCGGTCCGGCTCGCACACCGGAACGTCGCTTCTCCCCCATTTCCAGAACGGTATTCCAGAGTTGAGGACCACGCAGCGCGTCAGCTCGGCGATTCCTCGGTACCCAGGATGTCGAACACCTCGTGGTACAGGAGTGAGTGGACCCGTTCGACCTGCGGGATGTCTTGAAAGCTCAGGGGATCCTGGGAGGCGGATTCGATAATGAGGGTGCCGGTGCGCAGGATGCGGTCGAGGAGGCCGTGCCGGAATTCGACGCTGTTGATGCGGGCCAGCGGGATGTCGATGCCGGAGCGGGTGATCAGGCCATGGCGGTACATGACGCGGCGGTCGGTGATGACGAAGTGGGTGGTCCACCAGTTGAGGAACGGCCAGACCGCGAGCCAGCCGATGAGGATGAGCCAGACGGCGGCAATGACGAGGAAGACGATCCGCTTGGCAGATGGCTCCCAGGCGAGGGAATTGACGTAGCCGGCAATGAACGCGGCGGCAGCACTTGCCAGGATCAGGACGAGCGCCGGGACGAGGAGACGCCCCCAATGCGGATGGCGGTGCAGGACGACCTGTTCGTCTCTGGCCAGCACGTTCTCCGGATATCCCACGGGAGGACTGTACTCAGTTGGGACGGCTGACGCGGGGCAAACCGGTGTTCGTGTGGCTCAGCGACACACCCACTCAGGGACTTCTCAGTATTTGCCCATCGCGCGTACGGATCGGCGTATCTTGACCTTGATGCTCACGGAATCATGTCGTTGCGGGCATGAGCACTCTGCCCACGAGCACTACCGCGCAGGTACGGACTGTTCGCTGTGCGAATGCCCGCGTTACCAGTTGCGCGGCAACGCAAGTCGCTCATGGCTGGACAGCCTGTTGGCACGGTGGTTCGACCGCTGACAGGCAACTCAGTCGTGCATCAGCAGCCAAGCGGTGTGCGGTCACTCCACGAAGCGACTTCTGGCAGGCGGCGTTGCTGCCTAATACGCCCCAGAATGACCGAGCATCGCCTTGACGGTCTTGAAGGCGATGATGAGGTCGGAGATCATCGACCAGTTCTCGACGTAGAAGAGGTCGAGGCGGACCGAGTCTTCCCAGGAGAGATCGGATCGACCGCTGACCTGCCAGAGCCCGGTGATGCCCGGACGGACGAGAAGGCGCCGCTTGGCGTAATCGTCATAGGACTTCACTTCGTTGGCCAACGGAGGCCGCGGCCCGACCACGCTCATGTCTCGTTTGAGCACATTGATGAACTGCGGCAGTTCGTCGATGCTGTACTTGCGCAGGATGCGGCCGACGCGCGTGACCCGCGGATCGTCACGGATCTTGAAGAGCACGCCGCCGTCGCTCTCGTTCATCGCAGCGAGCTTGTCGAGCATCTTGTCTGCGTCAACAACCATCGTGCGGAACTTGATCATCTCGAACGGATGACCGTCGAGGCCGATGCGCTCCTGGCGGTAGAAGATCGGCCCCTTGCTGGTTAGCTTCACGGCCAATCCCACAGCAAGAAGGATTGGGAGGCCGAACAGGAGCACGGACCCCGAGAACAGGACATCGAAAAGCCGCTTCTGGAAGCGTTTCGCTCCGTGATACTGCGGCTTCTCGACGTGGATCAACGGGAGGCCGGCGACGGGCCGCATCTGCAGGCGGGGGCCGGCGATGTCGACCACGCCGGGCGCCACAAGAAGGTCTATGTCGAGCTTCTCGAGTTCCCAGGACAGGTCGCGAATTCCGCGGCCATCGAGGCGCTCCGTCGCTGTGACGGCGACAGCATGACTGTTGGTGGCGGTCACCGCCCCGACCACATTGGTTTCATCGCCGAAGGTGGGTATCGCGCCGACACCGGGCACGTCGATTTTGGTCCGCGGAAGCGGACCTGGGATGCAGGCACCCACGACCTCATATTCCGAACGTGATTCGCGATGAAGCGACGTAGTGAGGTCGCGGACCGCGGGAGCGCCTCCTACGACCAGGACGCGAGTGATGCACCGGCCGTACTTCTGACGAACCCGGACGACGATTTGGCGGGCAATCCAGCGGAACGCCGTCAGAACAACAATGCCAACGGGTAGGGCAATCATGAGATAGCCGCGCGCGATCTCGAGTTTGAAGAGCATCGAAATGATCGCGACGCCACCGAAAACCGCTAGCGTCGCGAGGAGGACACGGCGGTATTCTTCAGCGCCGGAGCCAATCACGCGGGTCGAGCGGGAGTGGTTGATCGCCAGCGCTGCTAGCCAGACCACCACGATCGCAATCGATACTCGTGTGTAATCGAGATTCTTGAAGGTCGCGGTCGGGACATCCCCACTGAGAGCGCCGAAGCGCAGCCATTGGGCGAGCCCAACCGCAAGGAGAACCCCAAGGGCGTCGACGAAGACAAGCCGGCGCGCATACCCCCGCTGCCACGCCGGCACCTTCGTCGGTATCGAAACGATGTTTGCTGCGACTTCCAGCCGATCATTGACTGCCGTCATGCTTCCCCCCGCATGTTGCCCCCTCTGCGCTGGAACTTTATCCCAACTGCCATCCCGTCTCAACAGCAGCAGGGAGTTCGCTCAGCAACGTAGCATCACAAAGCTGATGATCAGGGATTATTGACGCAGAGACGTCGAGACGAGTGCTACGAGCCCCGGCACAACTAGGGCGTGTCTGATAAATCGGCTAGCCAGATGGTGATGGCCCGAAGTGCAGCTGCGCCGCGGTAGACGACGGCGAGTTTGTCGTAACGGGTGGCCAGGCCTCGCCACTGCTTGGTGGTGTTGAAGCCGCGTTCGATGACGTTGCGGCCCTTGTAGTCTGCAGCGTCGAAGGCCGGTGGGCGACCGCCGCGGGAACCGCGCCGCTTGCGGTGGCCGATCTGATCGGATGGTTCGGGGATTACTGCGGTGATGCCGCGGCGGCGCAGATGGGTCCTGATGGCGCGCGAGGAGTATGCCTTGTCACCGCGAACCCGATCCGGGCGTGTGCGCGGCGAACCTGCCGACCGAGTGACCTTCAGCTGCGCCAGCAGCGGCTCGAAAACCGGGCTGTCGCCGGCCTGCCCGGCCGAGACCAGGACCACCAATGGCCGCCCGGCGCCGTCAACGAGGTGGTGGATCTTGCTGGTCAGCCCGCCGCGGGAGCGGCCGATGCCGTGGTCAGGCGGCTCGACGCGGGGATTGTTGTAATTCGACCCAGCCCCCTGTGTGGCGAGTGATGTTCGTGGCGTGTTGATGAGCACGAGCGATCGTGGAATCGACCGACACCGACCAGTCGATGCGCCCGGCCGACTCGGCGGCTGAGAGGAGCCGGGCCAGCACCGCGTCCCAGGTGCCGTCTTCGCTCATGCGGCGATGCCAGGTCCAGATCGTCTGCCAGGGTCCGAACACCTCAGGCACATCGCGCCAGGCCAACCCGCATCGATACCGGTAGATGATGCCCTCGACCACCTGCCGAGCGTCCCGAAACGGCCTGCCTCGCTTACCCGTCGGAGCCGGTAACAGATCCTCGATCAACACCCACTGCTCATCGGAGAGCAAACGAAACCGCGACATCCCTCAAGCCTCAGGCACAACACCCGAAACTTTTGTCAGACACGCCCTAGAGACAAGTACAGGCATCCCCTCGGTTCCGTCATCTATAAAGTCTCGAGACGTCGGCACAGGTCGACGATCGGTGGCAGCATGTCAGCAATCTGGCTGCCAATTCGCTCGTAAACCGCTAGATCCTGACCAATCGGATCTGCGATGTCGTGGAGCTCGTGACGCGGAATATGAGAGCGAAGAGCTGAAAGATCGTGAACTGTGGTCGCCCGCGCGTCAGTTGCAAGCCGCGCCGCTTCGGACATCGTGAACGTGCGATGCAGTAGTGCCGGGGTCCGCTCGAGGACGGCGTCGCGATGAGCGGCAGTCATGGTCAATATCAGGTCCGCGCCCGCCGCGACTTGGGGGGTCAGCTGTCGAGCAACGAAATCTGATGCGTCACCCCCGAGACTCTGCAGGACCAAAGCTGCAGTGGTGTGGATCGGGTGGCCGATCACTGCCCGGACGCCGGCGCTGGATACCGACACGCCAGTTGCGCCGAGCTGCTGCGCATAAGCGACAGCAAGTCGTTCGGCAGTAGGGGACCTGCAGATGTTGCCTGTACAGACGAACAGGATGTTCAGACGAGCCTCCTGTACTTCCGCGGTCGAGGGCCAATTCCTAACGCTTCATCAACGGTATCCGGTGCGGATGCGTGTGGCCCGTAGGGGGAGGATTGTGGTGGCGGTCCAGGCGCTAAGAGGTCGTGCCTTCCCTGCCCATTGAGCCCAAATCCGCTCGGCATTCCCGACCAGCGACTCGAAGCGCGCGCTCGAGCCGTTCTATCACGATCAATCAACCTGCGGCACCTGAGTCGCCGACTTCGGCAAGACGGGCCATGGAAGTAAGGTCGCTAAACGGCGCTGCATCAAATATCCCGTGTCAACTCCTGCGGGACAGACCCAGGATCTGTCGACCGAGCCAAATACTGGCACGATGGGAACGCTGCCTTGGCGCCATGGTTGGCGGCCACAACAGAACATGAAGGGGGACTGTTGAAAATCGCCATTTTGGGACTTGGGTACGTCGGCGTGACCGCCGCCGCGTGTCTTGCGAGCCAAGGCCATCACGTTATTGGCATCGATCCGAATCCCACAAAGGTCAACGCCGTGTTGGAGGGGCGGTCTCCGATCACCGAACCGCGTATCGGCGAGCTGATCGCGGAGGCGCGGGAAAGGGGGCTGATCACAGCGGACGTGGCGCTTGGTCCTGAGGTGGCGACGTGCGATCTGGCAATTGTGTGTGTCGGCACACCCAGCGCCGTAGACGGTTCGCACAACATGACCTATATCGCTGAGGTTTCACGCCAACTCGCGGAATTAGTGAAGGCTCACCCCGAGGCCACGCTGACCGTCGCGTATCGCTCGACAGTGCGACCCGGCACAATGGAAAATCTTATACAACCAATTTTCGACGGCGCGCTAGGTGACGATTCGGCACGCGTCGAGTTGATTTACTATCCGGAATTTCTCCGTGAATCCTCTGCGGTCGACGACTACTTTTCGCCGCCGAAAATCGTGATCGGCACCAAGACTGGGGATCGCAACGCCACAATCGATAAGATCAATGAAGGTTTTACCGCGCCGGTATTCTATGTTCGTTATCCGGAAAGTGAGATCACGAAATTCGTCGACAATTCTTTCCATGCGGTGAAGATCACATTCGCGAATGAGATCGGACGGGTGTGCGCTCAATTGGGAATCAGCGCGACCGAAGTGCACAAGATCTTTGTTTCGGACACGAAGCTGAACATCTCGCCCTACTACTTGCGGCCGGGGGGGGCGTTCGGCGGATCGTGCCTGCCGAAAGACGTACGGGCGCTTCAACATATCGCGCGGGTCTCCGGCAGCTCTACGCATCTGATCGATTCTTTGATCGCATCAAACGACGCGCACAAATCATTCCTGTTCGATCATGCCACGCGTGGCTTGCAACACGGCGCGAAGGTACTGCTACTCGGCATCGCCTTCAAAAATGCCAGCGACGACCTCAGGGAAAGCCCAAACATCGACCTAGCCCGTATGCTGATCACTGCCGGGTATCAGTTATCGATCTTCGATAAATACGTCACCCCGCAGAACTTGATTGGACAGAATCTCGGAGCGCTTTCCAATTCACCTTTCATCCGGGAACTGTTGGTCGACCAATCGATTGTGGAATCGACGCATTGGGACCTTGTCATCGACTCTCGCGGTTCGGCCGACAAGTACGCTTTGACGGCTGCGCGCACTATCGATATCAGTAGGCTCGCGTGACCATCGAACTCCAACAATGAATTCCCTGTGAGTGCTCGACGGGCGGCCGAGTTGAGCCGTAGCCCGAAATACCGCCGCGTGGTGAATATGGGTGGTTTGCTGGCGGGTTTCGGTCTCGGACAGGGATCGCTGTTCGCCGTCCAGACGTGGTTGCTTGCCACCGGCGAAATTGCCTTCATGGGGCAATTCAGCGTCATAAACACGATGGTCCTCCTCGCCTACCAAGGCATCGACCTCGGCGGACTGGTCATTCTTGCCCGGCATGTCGCGACGGAGGATCAGTCGGGCAACGACATCCCGACATTTTATTGGTCCTTCTCGGCGGTGCGAATCATCATCGCCCTGGCGCTGACAACAATGGGCCTTACCTGGCTGGCTGCTGATCCGACCTCATTTGAAAGCAACTACACAGCACTGGCGACGCCGGGGTTGATCTTATTGGCAGTCAGCCCCGGCGGCATTTTGGACGGACACAACTTGAGTGGCTGGACCGGGGCAACGTGGGCATTGCCCTTCGTCGCCAGTGCAGTAGCACTCCCGTTCGGATTGGACATTTCGTCACGTAACGCTGGAATGTTGCTGGGAGGCGCGTTATCACTGGGAGCAATCTTGGCTGTGATCGCCCAGTACGCGCTGCTACATCGGCGAGGATTGGCTCTGCCCTATCGTCGGCCAAAGGCGGCGAGGATGCGCGAGGGCGGTCATGAGGCTTTGCTCTATCTGGTGGGATGGTTGCCAGGGCAGCTCTTTTTTCGAGGGCAGGTCGGTATTGCCTCCGCGCTGCTCGGCCTCAACGCGGCTGCTCTGTTTATCTATGCGAAACAGATCATCATGATCGCAACGCGCTTTCTCGTGTTCGCGCGACGCGTGGAGTATCCCGCTCTGGTAAAGCAACTCGCTGATCGACGTCATCTCGTGCGCAAAGTAGTGTCGATTCAGAAAATCAGTCTGTTCATGGGCGTGCTGGGCACGGTGATCTTCGCTGCTTTCGGATTGCTCATGAACTATGTATACCCCCATAAATTGCACGGTGCCGGTCTCGTCATCGCGACATTCGCGCCGATCATCCTCACGGCTTCGTTTTATGCGACCTTCATGCAAGCTTGTTATGCGGTAAAGCGAACGGACACGAGTGCTTGGACCGCAGTAGCGGTAAATGTGATTGGCCTCGGATTGCTGTTCGCGCTCGTTCCGCTGATCGGTATGCCCGGAATCGCGCTGGCCGAGGGCATCTGCCACATCGTCGGGGTAGTCCTGCTCATTGTTGTGTTGAGGCGGGTGTGAACGATTCTTCCTGGTCATTCCGGCGTCAGATGAGACCCAAAAGTTGCGACAGGCGCTGAGTCTCGCTGGCGGCGTTGCCGACCCGTGAGCCATTTCGCAATGAAGTAGATCGCCAGAAGTGCGTAGAAGTAGCGGAAGACATTACGCACTGGGTACTGCGTCGCACACAAGAATCCGTAGATGAACACCGCGTTCGTGACCGCGTGAAATGTACCGCCAAAGCGAGATGAATCGATCGTCGCCTTTGCACTGAAGAATAAAATCGCCCACAGCGAAAAATAGAAAGGCAGTCCGAACGCCCAGGATTCACCAAAAGCATTGAACGGGAAACTGTCGGCGATCCTCTGTTCGTTGACGCTCTTCACGATCTGGAAATCATCGAGGGCGCCCAAGCTAGGGAGATAGGAGAGAATTTTGTAGTCAAAGGAGTAAAGTTCGGGCCTCGCAACCTCTGCAGTGGCGGACGTAGCTAAATGGCCGCCCGCTATATTGGAAATTGTTCCGGTGAAGAAATCACTGTTCAACGCGCTGACCAAGTACTCGAAGACGTAGCTCAAACCCAAGACGTCGTGCGCCCTCGCTTCTCTGGAATACGCAAGACAGAGCACGATCGGAACCAACGTGATGAAGAATGCCCTCTTGTTGCCAATGATGTAACTACATCCGGCGAAGATCAGGAGGTAAAGCGCAGTCACGCGACTTCCCTCCGCCAAGCCTATGACGAACGCAATCGAGATTGGCGCCATCGCTGCCACAACAAAGCCTGTCCCCCGCTGCTTGTACTTCACTGTGGCGTCGACGATGAGCAGAATGATGATGGGCCGGTAGATGCCGGCGATCACCTTGCCCAAAGGATTGTCCTCGAAGCGTCCGCCAAGATCTTTGATCGTCCCGTACCCGCTGTAGGACAGTAGCGTGTCCACGCCGAGCTCATAAAGAAGATAAAGGGAGATGAGCAAGGCAACGGCGATCAGCACCACCGAGATCGCAGGTGGGGTTTGGATGCGAAAAGATATTGGCTCAACGTAAGTGCGCCGCTTGCGTCCGTAGATGCCGGCAAATACGGCAAGTGAAAAGCAGAGAATAGCTGTTATGCCCTGAGGCGTCAGGATGCCGTCGTCAAAAGAGATTTCCGCGTACAGAGCCCTAGGAATGATCTCATTGTCGATGCTGCCATTAAGAACAAGACCGTAGATGAGACAAGCGAAGAAAGACCAGCCGGCTAGGATGCGGCCCAATGGGTTCAGCGCCATGGGCGCAACCATGAAGATGAACGAACACGCAGCTAAAAAGAAATAGAACATTCGCCAATTCCAGTGGTGTCTTGTCGGATTGCGGAAGGCCCGCGCGTCATCACAGCCATGGCAAGCTCAACCGCTCGACCAGCACACCCATGGTCCGTAGCAGTTCCTTGTACTGATGCTGTGAACGCTGAACATCTTCTGCCAACTGAGCCAGGATGGCCCGTCGTCGCCGATCTCTGTCCGCAGAGTCGAACGACATGGTGCGGATCGCCTCGACTGCGAAATCCACGAACTCCTCCTCCGTCGGCGAGCAGGCACCGCTGCCATCGACGAGCATTTCGGGGATGCAGGCGCGTGGTGTTGCTAACACTGGTATACCAGCAGCAAGCGCCTCGTAGACCACGTTGGGTTGGGCCTCTTGCGGGTGCGTTGTCGCGAATAGGAACACGTCGAGGCCGCGATAGAAAGCAACTTTGGCATCTCCCGAAACCGGGCCGCACCACTGAACCCGAGCTCCGAATCTCGCCTTCAGAGCCTGGAGGCGCGGTTCGACCTCTTGCTCCGTGATAGGGCCCGCGAGATGCAAACGCACTGGCAGTCCGTCGTCCGCGAGGCGTTCGAAGGTGTCGGCGGCGGCGAAGAAACCCTTATTGCGACGGAGATTGCTGAGATGGCCGATAGTAATGGTGTTGCCATGCGGTGGCACCTCGCATTCCGCAAGCTCCTTCTGGACGAAGCAGGCGTTGCCTGCCACGGCCGTGTCGAGGGGCTTGTAGCAGGCCGCGAAGGACTGCCTCATATTGTCCGAAAGGAACACGTGCAATGCCTTCCGCCGCGTCAGCCGGACCAGCAAACGCATCGCCGGCGAAGGGCGGGTGATGTAGAGAAAGCTACGGTGGTGGAAGACAATTCGTCGAAACGTCAGTACGCCGATGACTGCGTAGATCACGGTGTACCACGTGCCGAGCCCCGCGTCAGGCACGATATAAAGCATCCCCGACCGATTGCGGGCCCGAAACAACGCACCGACTACGCCGAGAATTCGACCGAACCTCTGGAAATGGTAGGTCAGGCCAGAGCTTTCCCGCTTGAGCGCTACGGCAGTCGATATCCCCTCGGCGCGAACCCCATTGGTGAGCAACGCGTCAAGCATGTTCTGCGTGTTCTTGGCAGCTCCAGTAACCGGCGGCGGAAAAGGACCAAGAACGACACACTGAGGCGGCTCCCCACTCGCTGTTGCCTCATGGCTCATTGCACGTTCCTCCATTGGCGTACCGGCTCTGTCCGCGACTGTCATGCACGATGCGCCACCGATTGGAATCGACTGATGTCCGACTCATGAGGCGGTGCGGGGCCCGAGAACATGCGCCGGTTGGCCGGCAACGAGCATTCCCGGATCCACATCTTTGGTGACGAGTGATCTGACCGCTACAACAGCGCCCTTGCCGATCGTCACGCCGGGCATGACAAAGGATTGCGAGGCGATCCAGACCTCATCCTCGACCACAATCGGGAAGGAGCGGATCGTGAACGCTACGTTCGTACGATCATGGTCGCCTGCGCACAGATAAGCGTCTTGAGAAATGCAAACGTTGTCGCCAATTGTGATCGGCCCGAGCGAGTACAGCTCCACGCGCTGCCCGATCCAACAGTAGTCACCAATCGCCACCTTCCACGGGTAAGTGATCCGTGCTGTCGGCTTGATCCGCGCGCCCTTTCCGATGCGGGCGCCGAAACAGCGCAGCAGAAATCGACGCCATCCGTAGAGCGGAGCCGGCGACGGACGGAAAAGCAATGCGTCGACTATCCACCACATCGCCACCACCGGTTTGGGTCGTCCGCGAAAGCCCGGCGGATTCTCGAAGCGTGACAGATCCTGGATGCGGTATTCCTTCATCGCGTACACCCAACTGTCTGGGCAGTCTCGGCTGCAGACCGAGCCGCGTGTTGCAACACAGGTTCCGTGTGCTTCGTCAATGGACCCTGCCTTGAGAGCGATGAAAATAACTCGATGACGGATCGAGATCTCGTACCGGCCTGGCAGGATTGCCCGAAATCAGCTTGTATTCTTCGCGGAACTGCCCCCGAAGCATCGAACCAGCGCCCAATACACAGCGCGACCCGAGCACCGAGCCCTTGAGCAGGATCACTCCGGTTCCTGTGAAGCAATAATCGCCGACCTCGATCGGGAGACTGCTTTGGCGATTGGGGCCGATATCAATGCTGTGGGTGATGAATTGCGAGCGGAAACCACCGATGGTGGCGAAGCGACCGATCGTTATTCTGTTGGTGCAGTCGAGCAGATGGCGGTTGGTTATCGAGGCATCCTCGCCCACGACCAGCGCTGAAACCCGTTCAGGCTCTTCGCGAAAAAAGTTCGGGTCGCTGGGTAGGCCCGTGATCCAGTTCAGATTGCCGATGCGGCCTCTTGGTCCAACAGTCAACTCGCTCATCCCTTTGATCATGGTCAGAGTTTTGATGAGCGCCCCCTCGCCCAACTCCACGCGGTCCGCGAGGACGAAGGAGAACCCGATTCGTGCACTGGGGTGAATACGAAAGCCGAACAGTCCGACAAGCAGCCGGCGCCGGAGCACCCATGGGAACGGCATGATCGCGATCTGGATGATGGCCGCGCTCTTGGATGTGCCGCGCATGTCAGAGAATCCTTCTCACTTGAGGGGTTTCGGCAAAAGCTTCAATCAAAGTTTCGCGCAGTTGTTTTTCCTCGTCGAGCGGCACGTCAGCGGGCTCACCCCAGCCGATCCACAGGCTTGCCACCTGCAGATCCCGCACCGGCGCGGGCGTGAGTGTTGTTCGCTGTGCTGCGCGGGCTTGGCCGAAACGCAGCCAATGCTCCGCCGGCTCGAACGCCGCGAGCGTGCCCCTCATCGCCTGCAACCGGGCGGTCGCACCATCGAGGTGCGCAACATGGCCTTCGATTCGCCATTCGCCAGACACCAGGAAATGAGTCATCGCCGTGCCGGTGGGAGCGCCCGCCCACACGTCGCAGACCAGTAGACCGCGTCCCGGTATCAGGCGAATCGCCCGCGCCACCGCAGTGCCGTATCCCATGTAGCCGTCCTGCCACGCAGCGAAGCTCATCTCATCGGCGACTGGAAGCGCATAGGCGTAGCCGCGATGGCCGACTCGAAATGACCCCCAGAATTCGATCGGCTCAAGGCCCGTGCGGATCGGGCCGTTATGGGCAGCCGCGGAACGCGACAGATCACGTTGTTCGCCCTCCGAGTAGGTCGGTACACCAGTATCGACAAGCAGGCGCCGACCCGACACCGAAAGCTCCAGCGAGAGAAAATCCGCGTGGGCGTGGCCGGGATTGTCGTCTGGCCCGCACGGACCGAAGTCCATGACCACGCTGTCGCCGCCGGAAGCCAGTCGGACGTAGCCAGCATCGGGCAGTACACATCGCACCGGCCGTTCAGGCGTCAATTCCAGACCGGGAACGGCCTCGACGGCTGGCGGTCCTTCACCCAGCCAACTGTCGTTGAACAGGGCGACCTCGCCGTCGGGATGGACCATAGCGGAGACCGCCAATTCGCATGCTGCGGTTGCTTTCTCGACAATCGGCTGCGTGTCGGATGCGAGGGAACCACTGTCACGGAGGATCCGCAAGTCGAGTAGTGAAAGGATGTGATACATCGGCGCGCGCTCCGCTTGCCCGCCATCGAGCAGGAACTGCTGCTCGATGGATGCCCTGGTACCGGTTAGCACAGCGCGCGCGAAACCACTTCGCGGTGT
This sequence comes from Mycolicibacterium sp. 018/SC-01/001, assembly GCF_007096635.1. Lineage (GTDB taxonomy): Bacteria > Actinomycetota > Actinomycetes > Mycobacteriales > Mycobacteriaceae > Mycobacterium. Next base: position 61,420 of record NZ_VKAA01000016.1, on the reverse strand, counting down.
TGCGGATGCGATGGCGGCAAGGCAGACGTAGTTTTTGAGCAGATGGTTGTATTGGAGATCGCGCTCCAGATTGCCCAGAATAAAGGCGCCTCCGAGCCGGATCTCATCCGTCAGAAGTTTCGCTTCTTGCGCGAGTTCGGGAGCCTGTTCGTGAAGCAAGCGCAAGCAGGCCAGCAGATTGATGACGCGATGAGACACCGAGTAGGGGTGCCATACGTCGCGGAAAATGCCTGCAGAGGACCAGGGATTCTGGTGCGCCATGCTGGCCAGGAGAGATTGGGCGACGGGCAATGCGGACCGCGCGTCATACTCGAACAGTGGGACCAAGTAACCCATGTATGAAAGGTTCATGCGCCACAGGCGGTTGTTTCTCTCACCGAGTTCGCGCCTCCACTCAATCTGCTCGAGGCTCCCGAAATCGATCGTTTGGTTGAGTAAGGTGAATCGACCCTGGGGCACATCCCTGACCCATGTGCCATGCACTGCATGCTGAAGCTGGCGAACATGAGCACTGACCGCGGCCAATTCTGGTGTTGCCGGATCGGGCAGCGGCACTGCTTGGGCGGCCTTGCCGAATCTCCGCGCAGCTAATGCGGGCATTTTCTCCATCGCCACAAACTTGCCCCGGCAGATGAAACGATAGAGCCATTGCTCTGCCGTCAAATGCCGTGTTGTTCGGAGTACGCGTCCAGCATCCATATCAGGCGCCGGACGAGGCTTCCCCGAAGTCGACCGGGCGGCCAAGGCGGAGCGAGTCCAGCACCAGGATCGTCGCGAGGCTCGAATCGACAAGCGATTGCTCGTCAACCGGCGGTACGCCGGCGAGCACACCGCCGACCCATGCCTTGATTTGAGCGTTATGGCCTTTGTCCTGCGCCATCGTCTTCTTAGTGGAACTCTTCCCATCGACGACCGTTGTGAATTCGCGGAAGTTCTCAATCTGGCAGACCGCGGCGCCCTTGTAGACCTCGATCAGTTCCTTGCTGAAGCTGGTGTCACCTAGCGCTGTGTAGACGATGTTGGCCAGACTGCCGTCCGCGAAGCGGAGGGCGACGCTCAGATCTTCGCAGAGTCCCCGCACTGCCTCTGCTGCGGTGGCGGAAACCGAAAGCAGCGGCGCATCGACCAAATCCATAGCCAGATCGATGAAGTGGCATATTTCGCCCAAGATGCGTCCCTGCCCCTCGTCGGCATCGCGCTGCCAACTCTCTGGCGGTAGCTGGCCGGCGTTGACGCGGATGTTGACCACCGTTCGCCCCGCTTTGGTGTCCATAAAATTCTTCATATCCTGCACGTATGGCGCGAAGCGGCGGTTGAAGCCCACCGTGACAAAGCCGTCCGAGGCGTTGCGTGCTTCCACGACGCTTTCCAGCTCCTCGTGACTCAGCGCGAGCGGCTTTTCTACGAAGACGCTCTTGCCGGCCTGCAGAACTTTTCGAACCATCGCGGCGTGGGTGGAGTGTGGCGTGGTGATGACGACCCCTGCGATGTCCGGGTCGCTCAACACCGATGCCATGTCGGTAGATGCCGTGGAGAACCCGAACTTTATGCCCGTGCCTTCCGCGGACACACCGCGACTCGTCACTAGTGTCTTCAGCTGGATACGGGAATCTGCCTGAAGCGCGGGCAAAATCATCGTCTTTCCGAAGTTACCGGCTCCGACAGCCCCAATAGCAGTGCCGGTGGGCGCCCTGCCCTTGCCCGTCAGGGCCAGATCGCGCCGGTCGTCGGGGAGCGCTCCTCTACCGTATTCCAGCACCACACCCAGGTGCGGTTCCTTCCCCTCCATCACCAAACCGTAGGCATTCTCGGAATCATCGAATGCAAAGCGATGTGAGATCAGAGGCTGCACGTTCAGCCGATTCGGTAGCGACGGCGACATAAGCCGCGCAACCTCACGAAGATTCTCGTGCTCGGTCCAGCGGACGTAGCCCAACGGATACTTCTCATGCTTGTTTTCGTAATCGCGGTCGTAACGCCCCGGCCCATAAGAACGTGAGACCAGCACTCTGAGTTCTTTTTGCATGTAGGGCCGGTATGGGAATTCGGTGCCCGTGATGCCCACGAGGCAGACCGTAGCCCGGTCACGCGCGATTTCTGCTGCTGTTTCGAATGGTTCGCTTGTCGGCGTGGCAGCCGCAATCAGCACGCTGTCGCAACCGATCCCACGTGTAAGGTCGAGCATCGCTTCAGTCGGGTTGCCCACGCCAAGCTGGATAGTTGCCTCGGCGCCAAGAGATTTGGCGAGTTCGAGCCGGTTGGCATTGAAGTCGAGGACGATGACGCGCGCGCCCGCAAGGCGAGCGAATTGCGAGCAGAGTTGTCCGACCAGACCTGCACCTAGAACAGCAACCACATCGCCGAGCTGCGGCTCGACCAAGCGGACGGAATGGAGTGCGATAGAACCCAGAGTCGTGAAACAGGCTTCCTCAGGCGTCACATCCTCAGGAACAGGAACGACCAAGTTCTCCGGAACAAGGTTGTATTCGGAATGATTGGCCAAACCGATACCCGCGCCCGCGACCGTTTGGCCGATTTGGTAAACACCTTCCAGCCCCGCGCCCACCTCGACGACCTCACCGGCAACCGAATACCCCAGCGGCAGTGCTTCGTCGAGCCGCGCCGTCACCGATTTGAGAGTGGCCATGGGCCCGTCGCGGCGAACCTTGTCCACAACCTTACGTACGAGGTCGGGGCGTGCCCGCGCCTTGGCGACCAAACTCGATTGGGCAAAGCCGACCATCTGACGTTCAGTGCCCGCCGAGATCAGCGAGCAATGCGTCTTGATCAACACGCTGTTGCGGGCGATTCCCGGTGCCGGCACGGACTTCAGGGACAGCTTTCCGCCGCGCGCGTTCTGGACAACTTGTTTCATGCCACTCCCCCACCGTTGTAAGTGCGCGCACCCTCCAGAGGAGGAAGCGCTGCATAAAAATTCTCTTCCAGCCGCAGCCAATGCGACTCCCATGTCCAGTTCTCGAGAACGAACGTGCGCCCCGCTGCGCCGAGCGCACGTCGACGGCCAGCGTCGACGAGAAGCGCAATTACTGCCGCTGCGAAATCATCAGCGGTTTCAGCAACCAGCAGGTGCTCACCTGGCGTGGCGCCGATACCTTCGTTGGCTACAGGTGTCGCGACAATGGCCTTGCCCATCGCGAGATACTCAATGAGCTTGTTCTGCATGCCGCCGCCCGCCTGCATCGGGTTGATGCAGACGGCTGCCTCGGCCATGTAGACCGCTGGATCGGGCACGGTGCCGGCGACCGTTACGCCGGGCACCTTTTCGAGTTCCCGTACCTCCGCGGACGGCTCGCGACCGACGATCGTCCACGTCGCGTCAGGCAAGGCGACCCGCACGTCCGGCCAGACATTCTCGGCGAACCACTGAACGGCATGAACATTGGTCGGCGTGCGCATGACGCCCGAAAAGACGATGTGGTGCGGTCGCTCAGTGATGTCCGTGCGCGGGGCGAAGCGGCTGACATCCGTGCCGTGCGCACCGAACACGTAATTATCGATCGGCGCCACACCCTGTGCGCGACAAGTGTTGGAGATCTCTTCTACGTCCCGCGAACCGATTACAACGCAGTGCGTAAAACTCTGCCAAATACGCGATTCATAAGCGGCTACGAGGCGACTTTCAATCTCATAGAACACGCGCAACCCGAAGTTGGGTGCGTTCTTTGCGATGCGGCGCGAATTGAGCGTTTGTGAAAGTTGAAGCGCTAGGAAGGTAGCCGGACGCCGGTCCTCCGATGTCGGCGATTCACCGGCTGGGCGGCCAACGTCACGCGTTATTTCCGCGCTGCGGAAATAGTAGGTGTAGACGACGTCGTAGTCGCCCGCTGCAATGCGGGAGCGCACATCCCGTCGTTGCTTGGGGTGTGAGAAAAGGCCCACTTGCAGCGGCCGCTTCTTGAGTATCCCAAAAACGGCGCGCGCAACACTGCTGATTTTCCCGAATGTGTATAGATGAACCTCTCGACAGGCCTCTCGAAGCCAGGCGAGGTCACCTTCAGTGGCGGATGCTCCGGTGTTGATGCAAAAAAGATCGACCGCATGCCCACGTGCCTTGAAGAAACTGATGAGATGCGCGACAGTCATCTGATCGGCACGCCGCATCGGCAGCGGAACACGGCTGTATACCAGTGCTATGCGGAGTGGACGATCGGTCGGCGCGACGTCCATCGACTTGGGGAAACTCACTGCGTCACCATCTAACACAACGCTGAGAATACTTTCCGCGCGCCAGCATTTCAGCGCCCAGTGATCGCATGATGGTGACATATAGTCGAAGCATCGGCCGAGTTCCGTCACCATTCATTCCGAACGACGTTGCACGCCCAAATTGCGGAAATCTAAACATTTCGCCGTAGGCGGTATTCATGACCTCACACTTCCTCGCTGACTCGGGTTCGAAGTAAGGCACTGGTTCAAATTACGTTCCCCCAAAGCGAGAAACCCGTCGAGATCATCAAATCTCCGTAATAGGCATAGTCTAGGGTCTGCCAATACCTCGGTAAGTCCAACCCGCTTCACGCCAAACTTTTGGATCCAGACAATTTCGCCCGTCGATCACGGTGCGCTGGCGCACAACTTTAGCCAGGCTGTTCGGTTCCAACGACGTGAACTGTTTCCACTCAGTGAGGATCATGACGACATCGGCGCCGTCGCAGGCGACCTGGACGTCGGGGGCGTACTCGAGCGTTGGGAACAATTGGCGCGCGTTCTGCATCGCTTCAGGGTCGAAAACGCTCACCGCAGCGCCCTGAAGCTGGATTTGGCCGGCGATGTTGAGCGCTGGTGAGTCGCGAACGTCGTCGGAATCCGGCTTGAACGCAGCGCCCAACACTGCAACGCGCGACCCGATGAACGAACCTCCCGCCGCGAGCCGCGCGAGCTCTACCATCTTGTTCCGACGCCGCATGTTGATGCTGTCCACCTCGCGAAGCAGTGCGAATGCCTGCCCTGCTCCAAGTTCGCCGGCCATCGCGATGAAAGCGCGGATGTCCTTTGGCAGGCAGCCACCCCCGAACCCGATGCCGGCATTGAGGAAGCGTCTGCCGATGCGCGCATCGTGGCCGATTGCGTCAGCCAGTACCGACACGTCGGCTCCTGTGGCTTCACACACTTCAGCAATCGCATTGATGAACGAGATCTTGGTCGCCAGGAACGCGTTCGCCGAGGTTTTGACCAGCTCCGCTGTTGCTAGGTCGGTAACCAGGAAGGGAGTTGCCTCCTCGAGCTGAGATGAGTAGACGTCGCGGGCGACATCCTCTGCAATTGCTGAGAATTGACGGTCGACGCCGAGCACGATTCGGTCGGGGTGCAGCGTGTCCTTGACCGCGTACCCTTCGCGCAGGAACTCCGGATTCCACGCAAGTTCAGCCTTGTCGCCGGCTGGCGAGAGCGCGCGCACGCGGGATCCCAGGCGGGCGGCAGTTCCGGCGGGCACTGTGGACTTGCCAAAGATCACAGACGGACGCGTGAGAAGCGGTGCGAGCGTCTCGATCACGCCATCCACGAAGCGCAAATCCGCGGCGAGTTCTCCGTGCTTTTGCGGCGTCCCCACCGCGACAAAGTGGACGTCGGCGAACTCTGCTGCCTCATGGTAAGAGGTGGTGAACCGCAGACGGCCTTCGTCAATATTGCGTCGCAGGAGCTCCGGCAAGCCTGGCTCGTAAAACGGCAACTCCCCAGCTGCGAGCTTAGCCAGCTTGCTTTCGTCGATGTCGACGCCGAGAACATCGTGGCCGAGTTCGGCCATGCACGCGGCATGCGTTGCACCGAGATACCCGGTACCGAAAACAGCAATCTGGCGTGTCATGTCCGCCCCGTCCCCTCCGATGGCTTCCCCGCGCGTCATGGTAGTCACCCGACGTCCGAACTTCGCGACGAGTTGCAACAGACCGAGACTACGTCGGCGGTCGCCCCTCGGGTTGTGTACCAGTGTCTCGAGGGCCATGGGGCTCTGCCTCCGAGCAAATACGGTTCGAGGGTTTTGCACTGCCTGGGGCATCTTCGGGTCGATGACTCGGTTCGCATTGTCGCCATCACGCTGAGAGGCTAACGTCCGGGGGTACGGGGCCCAACGGTGGGGAATTGCGTCCCTATCGCCAATACGTAGAACCACCGGGTTCGGGTAAGAGCACGGATTACTGAGACAGTCCGAAGGAAATCGCAGAATGCGCACCGCACTTGTTACTGGATCATCCGGATTCATCGGATTCCATCTCTGCCAGCTGCTACTGGCAGACGGATTTCGCGTCGTAGGGCTAGACAACCTATCAGATTACTACGACGTCGAGCTAAAACGCCGCCGTCAATCGACCTTGCTGCAAGACACAAGTTTCAGCGTGGTCAATGACTGCCTCGAAACGCCCGGCCTCCTCGCCGATATGTTCGGCAGAGAGAAACCTGAAGTCGTGGTTCATCTAGCAGCTCAAGCTGGAGTGGGTTACTCAATCAAGAACCCTCGTGCGTATCTGGAAAGCAACATAGCTGGAACCTTCGAACTACTCGAAGCCGCGCGCGCGCATCCGCCAGATCATCTGCTGCTTGCATCCACGTCGTCGATATATGGCGCAAACACCGTCATGCCGTACTCCGAATTGCACAAGACCGACCATCAGGTGTCCTTTTACGCGGCCACAAAGAAGGCCAATGAGGCCATGTCTCATTCGTATTCACACCTATTCGGATTGCCCGTGACCATGTTCCGGTTTTTCACCGTGTATGGCCCATGGGGCCGTCCCGATATGGCGCTGTTTAAGTTCACCAAAGCGATCTTGGAAAATAAGCCAATCGATGTCAACAACGGGGGCGACATGCGGCGTGACTTTACATACGTCACGGATTTGGTACACGCCATCCGACTGCTGATCGACAAGGTTCCAGTTCGCCCAACCAACGGCACGCCTCCGGAAGGGGACAGCCTCTCCCCCGTCGCGCCGTGGCGAGTGGTCAACATTGGCAATACCGCTCCCGTTTCGCTGACCGATTTCATTTCCGCGATCGAATCCGCAACCGGGTTGACCGCGATCCGCAACCTACTGCCGATGCCACTCGGCGAGGTGCCAGCCACCTGGGCCGACTCGAACTTGCTCAAAAACTTGACCGGCTATACGCCGACTACCGATATCCGCACCGGTGTGAAAGATTTTGTCGACTGGTACCGGGACTACTACGGAGTTGACGCCGTCACGGGGTGAACAGCTAGGGTCCCGACCGCCCAATCACCCGCAATTGCACTGCACAGGCTCATACATCTGCTCGGACTCGTACAGCAGCGGTTTCGCAAAAGTCGAGCCCCCGATTTACGCCGATTGGCAACCCCTGCGTCCTTTAATTCGACAACGCGCACTAAGAACTAAGCATCCGCGTATTGCCTGCCTTCAAAATCTTCCCGCCACTGCCGACGCGCGTTGGGATAGCCCGGTAGAGTAACCGTTATGGACGGCGATCAACTCGTACGGCGCTTTTATCCGGAAGCAAACGTGGGTGGCTTCAGTCATGCGGATGGCACAATTAGCTTCTTCAGTCAACTTGTCGCGATCACCCGCCCGACCGATATTGTGCTGGACTTCGGCGCGGGACGCGGCGGGCGACTGATTGATGACAAGGTCACTTACCGGCGGAACATTGGCATTTTCAAAGGGCGTTGCGCACATACGGATGGATGTGACATCGATCCTGTAGTGCTAGAGAACCCATTCTTGGATGACGCCAAGGTGATACGCAATGGTGAGCGTCTTCCGTACGAAGACAACCGGTTCGACATAATTGTTGCCAGGCACGTGTTCGAACACATCGAAGACCCGGGCTTTTGGGCACCAGAGCTACTCCGTATTCTCAAGCCCGGCGGCGTACTCGCCGCGATGACGCCGAACAAGTTCGGTTATATTGCGCTGAGTGCACGGATAGTGCCCAACAGCTATCACGTGCGAGTGCTGTCGCGAATCAAGCCGAATCGTAAAGCCGAGGATACCTTTCCGACACAATACAAGTTGAATACGCGGGGTGATTTACGAAAAGCATTCGGGGACGGCGTTGACATCTATGTCGCGAGAAAAGCAGCAGAGCCTAGCTACCATTTCGGTCGGCCATGGCTTTTCCGTCTACTTAAGACGTTGAATAAATACACACCAGACCCATTTCTGCCAGCTCTTGACGTTTACATTCGCAAGCACTGACGCGTTTCTCGACGAGCGCAATGGTTTCGATTCGGTCACAGTCGCTCCCGCACGCGCGCACGACTCTGGTCATCCCGTCTCAGCCCTGAGCGGCGGACGGTCGTTACGGGCGTAGCCACAGGGGCGTTCAACGGGGTGCCCGATTGCGAGTCGCCGGTGTGACATAGATTCGCGGCTAGGCCCAAGCGACGCCAGATGCCCGCCAGGAAGCCAGAGTCGGCACGCCTACGTTGGGCCGACGTCAGATCCATGTGCGAGCTCCTCAAGGGGAGCCTGCGACGAGTCGGAATTAGCCGCGGGCTGACGGATCAGCCGCAACGTCTGAGTCACGGTGCTTAGCCTGCTTACGGGCCGCAAAGGGATGTCGTCCCCGGTGATGATGTGACCGCCAAGTCAATTAAGTGACCGGTGCACGAGTCGTCAACGGCGGTGAGGCCGACCTGGACGGGGGTCGAAAGCGAGTTCGGTTGCCAGACAGACCAGCCACGACGCCTGCCCCACCTTCATCGGGCCGTCATCTGCAAACGCGAATGGGGTCGCAGTGGAAGCGCGGTCCGCGGCGCCTGCGGACCGGTTTCGCTTGCCAGAATGAACCTCACTGGGCCGAGCGTGCGGCCAATCCCATCAGGTCGTCAATCTAAAAGTCGGCGAGCCCCGTCGTCAGTGCGTCATGGAGCGGTCTGAGCCCTCTGAAGTATGCCGCCGAAACCTGCGCCGGCACACGTCACGTGAGGCTTCGTGAAGTCGACGCGATACCCGTGACCTCCCTAAAAGCCTGGCGAGCAATTCAGATCCGCATATGACGGCAGCAATGTCGGCACCCCGGGCCTCATGCCAGTGACAATGCGCCCGCCTGCGCGAACCGCGGGACAGCCGCGGGTGTCGTAGACTCGCGCACGATGTTCGCTGGGGGATGTAGACCGATGCGTCGCACGGTCGTCGCGCTATGTTGCTTTGTCGCTGTGATGCTGACGGGTTGCACCCGTACACCGCCGGCTTACGAGTCGAAGTACGCTCCGCCGACCGCGGAAGACCCCGGCATACCGGTCGCGATCATCGGTGACTCGTACACCGGCGGCACCCCTGTCGGCGGACGCGGTGGGAAGTCCTGGCCGCAAGTTGTGAAACGCACTCTCGACAGCGAAGGTGTATCGATCAATCCGATAGTCGAATTCGAAGGCGGGTCCGGCTACGTCAGCCGCCGGGACGTCAATGGCAGGGTGTTCATCGACCAGGTCGCCAGGATTGTCAACCCCGCGGTGAAAGCCGTAGTGATTTTCGGTTCACGCAACGACGTGAACATACCGGGACCCGAGTTGGCACGATGGGTGCAGCGAACGATGGACCTAGCCGTCAAGAAAGCACCCGGCGTTCCGCTCATCATCATCGGTCCGCCGTGGGTAGACGCTAATCCGCCCGCCGGGGTGTTGCAGGCCCGCGACATCGTGCGTGCCGGAGCGATAGCGCATCAGGCGGTGTGGGTGGACCCAATAGCTGATGGTTGGTTCGTGGGCCGTCCCGATTTGAACGGAGACGGCATCCAGCCCAACGATGGGGGTCACGCCTACATGGCGGAGCGGATCGCGCCCGTATTGGCGTCCGCGCTGCGACCCAAACCGGTCAGCTAGGGTAGCCCTTGTAGCCGCGGGACTCGAATCTCAGGCCGCTAACGTGCACCATACTTGGACCACACAGCGCGCCAGCCGCCGTCACCTTATCTACTTGTCAAAAATTTGCTGCAGCCCGTGCAGTGAGGCAGCCGGCGCCGTTATTCAGCCCAGCTCGGCCATGCGGTAAAGGCAGATCGGTCGGTCGGTCGGTCGGAAGAATCACCGACCGATGCGCGATTCTTGACGGGATTCAGAAAATTCTCTCTACGGACACCCAAATGACGCGCGAAGCCACTCCGGGCTGTCGGGCCAGTGAAAAGGATCGCCAATACGTCAGCCCGCGGCGGGTGCTCTAATAAGACGCTCTACGACCGGCTCAATTTGCTGAGCCATGTATTCGTGGCCTGCATCGGTCGGATGCTTTCCGTCGCTGCCAATGAGATCCGGACGTTTGGCAAACCAGCCATCCTGGATAGGGTCGATGAACAGGCCGCTCAACGCTGCGGCCCGGTCCCGAATGATGTCACGCTTCTGCAAAATCTCCGTGGGTGGATCTGCATCTGGCCATGGCGGCCCGATAACCAATAAGTTCGCGGACGGCGCTGCCAAGCGTGCTTCCCGCAGCGTATCGCAAGTCGCCCGAGCCATGTCGCCTGATGACGCCCTCAGGTCATTGATTGATCCAAAAAGCACCACGAGGCTGTCGTCGGCTCGTACGGTTCGAGATATCTGATCGGAGAACCGGTGACCTTGGTGACCGACGCTCACGTACCCCGAAGCGCCTTCTGCTCCAATATCCGCGGCGATATTGATTCCGTGTTGTTGAATCTGTCGTATTGCGAGTGCCGCCCAGCTCTTTTCGCGACTACCACCTTGCGGGCTTCCACTCGTATAGGAGTCGCCGATGATGGCAATCCGCCTGGGGAGTTGAGGATCGATCGGCGATGTCGACTCCTTCGGAACCTCACTTGCTGGAGGAATGCAGGAATAAGGGGACGCCGCAGAACTGGAGGTCGCCGATGGCGTTGCACCCGAACTGCACCCGCTAATCAGCAGGAGTAGACCGGTCAGCATCGCCACATAAATGCGCATCGAAAATACTCTATTGGATTGGCGTTCCAGCAGCCTGGCCAGCGCTGAAGCCCACGCATCGTCGTGCGTACGTGACATGATCGCCGTCCTCGTGCGCGTGGTCGATGTGTCGCTCACCTCCGGGCTGGGCACTGTCGACGGCTCAACCACATGGGCCCGAAGAGCTTTCGGGGTGATCACCAGAAAAAGCTCGCGCTGGATGTCATCAGCCAACAGCGGACTGGCCTTCTCGATGAGGAAATCCGTTTCGTCGTCACAAACGGAGCCCACACGGCCGACCCTCCACAACCTACGTCATCCCGAACTGCGCAGCAGATTCGTCTGGCTGGTCTTGACCGCCGCGGACCGCCCACAAGTAACGGCCTCCTCAGTCGGTCGAATTGCCCTTCCGCCTGCTGCCAGCCCGTTGTACAACGTTCGAACTGGAAGAATCTTCGACGTCATTTTGCGGCGGAGCGTCAACTGCAGCTGGGTGCTGGGATGGTCGGCGGCGAGACGACGGCTGTGGACTGTCGGTGGATGCGTAGGTGTAGCTGTAGCTGTACGACGAACTGCCGCGCGTCGGCATCAACGTGAAGACTGTGCCCAGCAGAGGAGCGCCAACACTTTCGAGATTTCGAACCGCGTGGGTGACTTGGTCTCGCCTTGTGGAACCGAAGCGGACAACCATTAAGACTCCATCGGCGCCAGCCGCCAGAATAGCGGCATCTGTCACCGCAAGTAGTGGCGTCGAATCTACGACCACGAAGTCAAATCTCGCACGCAGTTCACTCAACATTTTCCTTGCAGACTGCGAACCCAGCAGCTCGCTGGGATTGGGCGGGACAGGTCCTGAAGTTAGGACGGTCAAGCCCGGAAAACGTGTCTTCTGCAAAGCTTCATCAAGGGAAGCTCCGCCGCTGAGCACACTGCTGAATCCGACCGACCCAACCAAGTCGAGATACTTGTGCATGGTGGGGCGGCGCATATCGCCGTCGACGAGAACCACTTTGTGGTCGGCTTCCGCCAGTGCCAGCGCGATGTTTATCGCTGTCGTGGATTTTCCCTCACTGGGCATCGGACTCGTGACAACTATTACGCGCGGCGGATTATCTACGGCTAAAAATTGCAGGTTCGTACGAAGCTTGCGGAATGCCTCGGCGATTCCTGAGTTGTCGCTTTCAAACGCTATCGCAGGCTGCTTCCGGCGTTCCTTGTCGAGCGGAATGCTGCCGACAACTCCGGTTCCAGTCATTTCTTCGAGTACCCGCTGGTCCTTGACCGTGTTGTCGAGCATGTCGCGCAAGACAGCCAAGCCGATACCCAGAAGGACGCCAAGCCCGACTCCTAAAGCGATGTTCCTTGCTGTCTTCGGAACCACAGGCGCACTGGGAATTGACGCGCGCTGCTCGACAATAACGCGGGCATCGGGGGTCCGCCCATCCTGAGGAGTTTCCAACTCGCGCACCATTACGACGAACTCATCAGACAAAGTATTCGCGATATCTCGCGCCCTCACGGGTGACTTGTCCAGCACCTCGACGTTGATCAGCACGGTGTCAGGTTTGGCGCTCGCCTTCACGTTCGCGCGAAGCTCGTTCGCGGTCATATCGAGACCAAGTTTGTCGATGGTGCGCTGGGCAAGCGTCTGACCCGTAAGGAGCTCTGAGTAGGACTTCACACGCTCTTGGGAAAACCGGTTGCCTTGGTAGATATCGCTGACCGACGAGCCGGCAGAGGTTGAGACGAAGAGCCGTGTCGAAGCCTGGTACAAGGGCGTGGTAAGCAGCGATATCGCTATGGCTCCCAGGAGTACGACCACAGCTGTCACGCAAACCGTGACCCACCGTGCGCGTACCAACTTCAAGAAATCCTGCAAATTCAAGGCGACTCCTTCGCAGCTAATTTCCCGGGTTGTGGTGCGTACTCCGAGATCAGAATCGGAACTGGGCTCCGCTGATCATTCCAAGCAGTCAGGCCCAGCGCCGAGTCCGTATTTATCCAGTGCACTCGGGCACCATCACCTTCGGTACGACGGTATCTGCCATGGGCTGACTCGGTGCGCGAGGCGCTCCGAGCACCGTCGGCTCCGAGAGCTGGAAACTTACGTCAGCCGATTGTCGGGGCGGGAGGATCAGCTGTACCTCGAACACGGGATGACCACGTTCAGTGCTCAACACCGCCGGCACGCGCTGGCCATTGAGAATCGCAGCTGAAAGTTTGGCACCCTTCGTCGCAAACAGTCGAACCGACGTGATGTTCGTGCCCCTAGGAACCTCGATTTGTATATCGGGAGAGAGGCCAGCCACGCCCGCAACATAATCCGGCAACGGTGTGTCAGGGACGGTGTTAGTCAACTTAACCGTCACCGTTGAAGGCCGCGTATCGCCTTTACAAGCATCGGCGGCATACTCGATCTCCGGCTTTAGGTAGTAATCGAGCTTGTTTCCGCCCAGATTGTTGATGACCACCGCGGCATAAGGTGCTGCGTCGTCGGGAACGATGTGTGCCAACGGAGTTTCTTCAAGAAGTTTCTGGTCGTCGGGCGACGCACTCCAGACGGCAACGCGACGCTCACTGACCGCCCGCCCCAAAGCAGCCAGAAGTTCTCGAGGCGACTTCACCTTCCCTGTAATTTTTTTCACAACGGCAGTAGCAATGTCTTGAAGGTAGAGCTTGCGCGCAACCTGATCTGTCGGGAAGCGGATGTAGGCTTTCGACTCAGTAAGTTCGACCACATTGTCTTTCGAAACGACCTCACCATCCGGCATCGTGATCGGCCCGACGGCGCCGAGGATGTAACTCAACGCGACGGGGTCGATGGCAATCACCCCGTCAACATCCGTGCCCGTCTGCTCCGCCCACATCGTCTTCCAAATCTGAGCAGCGTAAGGAAAGTGCGGGCTCATGTTGCTGTTGCGAAAATCCGTGAACGGTCGAGCGAAGCCGTATTGCTGGTCGAATTCCGGTCCGAGATCGACCGGGCCGATGGCATTAGCGAGGTCGGTATTCGGCGCGAGATTATCGACCGTCGGCTTGCCATCGGCGAACCGAAGGATTCCAAAGGCGCCGAGCAGGCCTCCTGTCCCCCGGGCCTCGGCGTTGGTCTGGAATCCCATGAAGTACGTCCGCGGGCCGTCTGCACCCATCATCGAAGGAACCAGACGAGCAGCCATCGCCGTGTTCTCGAGAATCGATGTGAGGTCTGCGATTTGGCCCTGCAGTTGACTCCGTGCATTGCCAATCGATGACACATAATGCGGATCTTGAATAGCTCCGGCCTCGGCGTTGAGTTGCTTAGCCTTATCGGCCAAAGACGACAGTTGGTCTACTTGACTCCGGAGCAATTCGACGTCGACACGGCCATCCTTGTACAGCTGATCGGGGGCAATCGACACACCGACATCCGCAGCCGGCTGAAGGACGTTCGACGCAAGACCGGAGACGACGTTGGTGATCTGCTGACCCGTCCTCAATGGACTGCCAACCCAAGGCACGCTAGCGACGATGTTCCAAGCGAGAGAATGGGTGGCATCCCGCGCCGCCTGTGCACTTTCGGCGGCCTCCCGAGCCGACGCGGCGGCCTTCGCGGTATCCGCTTCTAGAAGAGAATCTTTGGCCTTCTGCGCGCTGCTGCGCGCCGCCTCGAGATCGGACTTCGCCTGGAATGCGCCGACACCAACCCAACATCCCAACCCGAGCAGAACCATCACCACGATGGCGCAACCAATGACGAATCCGCGGCTGCGGACAAAAATCGCTAACCCTCGGCGGTCGTCGACCGACTCGTCGGTTCCTTCGTCGGCGTTCAGTTCTCGATCGGACGGACGTCGCGAAAAAAAACCCACTCAGATGATCCTGACAATAGATGAGGCCTGCACGTCTGGAGACGTGCAGGCCTCAGCACGACAGATGCGAAGCAGCCCTCGGTTTAGCAGGAGCCGGTGGTGTAGGTACCGTACGGTCCGATACCAACCGAATTGCCGTTCAGGCAGACGCTGAACTGAATGCCGTTGGTGACCGCCTGATTCTCGCGGAGTTGCGCAGCACGGGCCGCGGCGAGGTTGCCGAAGAAGGTGTCCGGATGGGCGGCGGCGTAGGCCTCAAGACGATCGGCACGACGATCCTGCGACGCCGCGCTCTGCTTCAGGAACACCGAGATGAGCTGAATGGAGGTCGCGGTGACGATGTACACCGGCCCCTTCGGCTGCAGCGGCAGGTCCGCGAAGCTCGGCGCAGCCGGAATGCTGATCGCCGGCGCTGCATTCGCAGCAACAGGCGCAAACGCAGCGCCAGCTGCGACAGCAGCAGCGGCCGCCGTTACCTGGAATTTGGTGGCAATGGTGGTCATAGTCCCCCCACTTTCTCGAGTCCCCATCTCAGAACAAGTTGCTGGAAGCATGGCAGACCCGTGGGGTGCTGTCAAACGATAGGGGGCTGTTTCGAGAAGATTCCCTGCAATTTACGAAATACGTCATTACCAGCGCGTCGGCGCATCGCGGCTACGGCTCGGAAATACGCGATACCCATGGTCTCGCCACCCGAGCCGCCGTACAGAGGGGCATTTTCCACATGTTTGCTGGCCGGGTTACACCTGCGTGTTTCCTGTGGTCCAAGCCCTGATCTTGTTGCGAACAGTGATGCCTCTTCGGCCGTTCCTCACCAACATGAGCAGCGCAATCCGCTGATCCCGCCTGGGGGCACCCTGTTCTTAAGGGACCAGTAAGGGCCGGCCGCGACGGCACAGCAGGCCGCCGTTAGCATCAACCCCATGACGAGCGTGACTGAGCCTTCTGCCGAGCACGAGATCGATATCCACACCACCGCCGGGAAGCTGGCCGATCTGCGCAAGCGCGCCGAGGAGGCCCTGCATCCCGTCGGCGAGGAGGCAGTCGAGAAGGTTCACGCGAAGGGCAAGCTCACCGCCCGCGAACGCATCCTGGCCCTGCTCGACGAAGACTCGTTCGTGGAGCTCGACGCTCTGGCGAAGCACCGCAGCAAGAACTTCGGACTCGACACGAACCGGCCCACCGGCGACGGCGTGGTCACGGGTTACGGCGCCATCGACGGCCGCGACGTCTGCATTTTCAGCCAGGACGCCACCGTCTTCGGCGGCAGCCTCGGCGAGGTCTACGGCGAGAAGATCGTCAAGGTCCAGGAACTCGCCATCAAGACCGGCCGTCCGCTCATCGGCATCAACGACGGTGCCGGCGCGCGCATCCAAGAGGGCGTGGTCTCGCTCGGCCTCTACAGCCGGATCTTCCACAACAACATCAAGGCCTCGGGCGTGATCCCCCAGATCTCGTTGATCATGGGTGCGGCCGCCGGCGGCCACGTCTACTCCCCCGCGCTCACAGACTTCGTCATCATGGTCGACCAGACCAGTCAGATGTTCATCACAGGCCCCGACGTCATCAAGACCGTCACCGGCGAGGACGTCACCATGGAAGAGCTCGGTGGCGCCCACACTCACATGTCCAAGTCGGGCACGGTGCACTACGTCGCCTCCGGCGAGCAGGACGCCTTGGACTACGTCCGCGACCTTTTGTCCTACCTGCCGCCCAACAACTACGCCGAGCCGCCGCGCTACCCCGCGCCACACCCGGGGCCTATCGAAGAGAGCCTGACCGACGAGGACTTGGAACTCGACACGCTGATTCCCGATTCGCCGAACCAGCCCTACGACATGCACGAGGTCATCACCCGCATCCTCGATGACGACGAATTCCTCGAGATCCAAGCGGGTTACGCTCAGAACATCATCGTTGGTTTCGGCCGCATCGACGGCCGTCCCGTCGGCATCGTCGCGAATCAGCCCACCCAGTTCGCCGGCTGCCTGGACATCAACGCCTCTGAAAAAGCGGCACGCTTCGTGCGGACCTGTGACTGCTTCAACATCCCGATCGTCATGCTCGTCGACGTCCCAGGCTTCCTGCCCGGCACCGACCAGGAATACAACGGCATCATCCGCCGCGGCGCCAAGCTGCTCTACGCCTACGGCGAAGCCACCGTCGCCAAGGTCACCGTCATCACCCGCAAGGCCTACGGCGGCGCCTACTGCGTCATGGGATCCAAGGACATGGGGTGCGACGTGAACGTCGCGTGGCCGACCGCTCAGATCGCCGTGATGGGCGCCTCGGGCGCCGTCGGGTTCGTCTACCGCAAGGAACTCAAAGACGCCGCGCAAAAGGGCGAGGACGTCGACGCGCTGCGCCTGGAGTTGCAGCAGCAATACGAGGACACCCTGGTCAACCCGTACGTCGCCGCCGAACGGGGCTACGTCGACGCGGTCATCCCGCCCTCACACACCCGCGGCTACATCGGGACAGCGCTGCGGCTGCTGGAGCGCAAGATCACCCAGACACCGCCGAAGAAGCACGGCAACATCCCGCTGTAGATCGATTCATCTGTACGACAAGGAGTTCAGCTGTGGACCACAGTGCCGACATCGTCGAGGTGTCCGATCCGCGGGACATGACGATCGACAATCCGCCTCAACCCGACCCGCACTTCCAGATCGTCAAGGGCAACCCCAGCGCCGAAGAAGTTGCCGCCCTGGTCACGGTACTGGCCGGAGCGGCCGGCGCCGGGCATGCCGAACCGGGTCCGCAGGAACTCAATCCGTGGGGTCATCCGGTCGATAAGCTGCGGTACGACGTGACCAGCTGGCAGCGCGTCACCCTGCTGGAGCGCATGCACATGCGGCACTGATGACTCCCGTCGTGCTCGGTTCTGCCTCGAGCGGTCGGCTGCGGGTACTGCGACAGGCGGGGATCGAGCCCCTTGTCGTTGTGTCCGACGTCGATGAACAGGCGCTCATCGCCTCTCTCGATCCCGAGACACCGCCCGAAGCGGTGGTGCTCAAACTGGCCAACGCCAAAGCGCTCAGCGTCGCCGCACAACTGCCGCCAGATCTCGCCGCGGATTGCGTTGTCATCGGCTGCGATTCGATGCTGTACCTGAACGGGTCGCTTCGTGGGAAACCCGGAAGCGTGGACGCCGCGCGCGACCAGTGGCGCGAGATGGCCGGCTCGGTCGGACACTTACTGACGGGACACGCGCTGCTACGCCTCAAAGAAGGGGTAATCGCCGATACTCGGGGCGAGACTGGCAGCACCGCAGTGCATTTCGCAACACCCGGGGTTCGAGAATTAGCCGCCTACCTCGCCACCGACGAACCGGTACATGTCGCGGGCGCTTTCACTCTCGACGGGTATGGCGGCTGGTTCATCGACCAAATCGAAGGCGACCCGTCCAACGTCATAGGCATCAGCCTGCCGCTCGTACGCCGGCTCCTTGAATCGGCCGGTCTGTCGATCAGCGATCTTTGGCAGGTGGCCTAGCACTTCTCGTTGAGTCGGCGCAGGGAGAAAATCACTCGCTTGGACTTGTGCGAAATATTCTTGCCGGCACTCGGAGACGTCGCACAGACCGCCCAATTCGAGTAGTTGTACACCTCTTGGTTGACGTGACGGGGGACGAACTGGAGGTTGAGGTCGGCCCCGCCGGTGGCAGCGCGCACATCGTCGATAGCCGTCTGCAGGATCTCGCCCCTCGTCGTGGGCATGACCCACTCGTCAGCGGCCCCCGCCGGCCCGGCGAACCCCGTCATCGCGACAACAACTGCAGCCGTAGTCGCTCCCGCCGCAATGATGCTCTTGCGCATCGTCCACCCCTTTAGTCTCGTCGAAGGCCCCCAAGGACATTAGCCCATCGAACGCGGCGGCGGTGCCCATCGCTTGTGTCGCGGCCGCTTTCACAGGTTCGTCTCGCATGCAGTATTTGCGGTCCATTCTCCACTGAGCTTGCCGTGATTCAGGTCACTTTTGCTTGCGCTGTACGTAGAACCGGGAGATCAGCGATCATTAGCCTTGACCGTCAATAGGCCGCCGGGGGGTAGTCGTGGTTACTGCGCTGGACCGTTACCGAGAGTCGTCGCTGCGTCGGCGTCGACGTGCCGAACGAGCAAACTATCGTCTAGACATTCAAGGTTTGCGAGCACTGGCGATCGTCGCCGTACTGGCGGCCCATCTCGTCGACTGGCCACGTGGCGGCTCCATCGGCATCGACGTGTTCTTCGTCATTTCGGGTTTCTTCGTCACCGACATGTTGCTGCGCAGCGCCGAGCCCATCGGCTCCGTGCCCCTGCGACGCTTCTGGCTCGACCGCGCGCGACGCATTCTGCCCAGCGCGATACTCGTGCTGATCGCGACCGTCATCGCCTCGCTCGCATTACTTCCAGGCACGGCGCACCAGATCGCGGCCGATGCCTTGTTCTCCCTTGTCTTTCTAGCCAACTGGCACTTCGTCGCCCAGGGCGCGGACGCATCACCCGCCGTTGATGCCGACTCGCCGCTGCTGCACTACTGGCCGCTCGCCATCGAGGAGCAGTTCTACCTCGTCTGGCCGCTGCTCCTCCTCGCCATCACGGCCGTCGTCGCCCGCCGCGCATGGAGCCGCGAGCGCTGGCTCGGCACCACCGCCGCCACCACCGGCGTCATCACCGCCGCATCGCTCGCCTGGGCCACCTACGAAACCACCGCGGCACCGCACTGGGCCTTTTTCAACACGTTCGCCCGCGTCTGGGAACTCGGCGCTGGCGCTCTGCTCGCCACCGCTGTCGGCGGCCTATCCACGCTTTCCGTGTGGCTGCGCCCCGTGCTGTCCTGGGCCGGCGTCACACTGATCGTCTCTGCCATGTTCCTCATCGACCCCGAGGCCGGTGGCTTCCCCGTGCCGTGGGCCCTCCTCCCGGTCGTCGGAACCCTTCTCGTGATCGCCGGCGGTATCGGCAGCGAGCCGCTGTTCCAGCCGCTCCTGAGCAACCGCGCCGCCACCTACCTCGGCGACCTCTCCTACGCGCTCTACCTCGTGCACTGGCCCGTCATCGTGCTGCTTGCGACCACGATGCACACAGACGTCTACTTCTACGTGGCCGCCCTGGCGCTGTCATCCGGACTGGCGATCGCACTGCATCACTTCGTCGAAGAACCACCGCGCGAGTTCAGTTGGGGCGCCGTGCGCCAAGCTCGGCAGGACATCAAACACGGGCTCTTTCATGTCCAGCGCGCCACCAAGGTGGCGGCCGTCGCCGCACTCGTCCTGATCACGCTGGCCGTCATCGCCTTCGCGGCGCGGCCCGATCGCTTCGAGCCAGACCAGCACGCCCTACCCTGCTGCGACCACGTCGGCTAAGCCAACGCACTTGCCACCGCCTCCGCGGCCGGCGTCAACGAGAGGCCCTTCTGCCGATTGGTGACGTGCGCCCAGCCTCGCTCAGCCAGACGTTCGCGGGCGTCACCGTCTGTGCACAACGAGCGCATCACCGCAGCCAGCCCCGACCGGTCCGTCGGATCGAAATAGTCCGCACCGTCGCCACACGTCTCTCGCAGCGCTGGGATGTCCGCAGCGATCACCGCCGTGTGCGACGCCATCGCCTCGATCGGCGGTAGCCCCGCCCCCTCGTGCAGCGACGGCATCACCAGCAGGTCGGCACTGGCCACCAACGCACGCAACACGTCGAAGTCCAACCGGCCCATCACCTCGACCCGATCCCTCAGCGCCGCCGCCAGCGCCGGCACCCGCTCGTCTCCCCCACGCAGCGCCTCACCGCTACCCGCGATCACCAGACGGTGCGGAATGTCGCCGACCACATCTCCGAACGCCATCAAGAGCAGCGGCAAGTTCTTGTGCCACTTGGCATTCCCGACATACAGGATGAAAGGTTCCGCCACCGGCGACAGCGCCCGGTCCACCGGCTCGAACCACTGCGCGTCCACCGGGATCGGCGTTGTGGTCGTACGCGCCCCGGGCGCTATCCCCGTGAACGTCCTCACAGTCGCCTCCGACGGCGTCAGCACCAGCGTCGCGAATCGCCCGTCCAGCATGAACATCGCCCGTGCATACGCCCGGCGCGCTGCACTCTGCCCGCTGATCTCCCGTTCCCGCACATGCATCGTGTCGTGCACCGTGACGAACAACTTCGTGCCTCGGTGGCGCGGAGACAGCGTCGCGAACGGAAACGGATAGTGCGGTGTCCAGAACCCGCGTGGCCGCACCTCGTCGAGTGCGCGGCCCCACACCCGCTGCTCCCCCACCGTGTACATCGCCGCCGGCGCCGCGGTGACGATGCGCGCGTGCCGCACATCCGGCACCGCATGCTCATTCACCAGAATCGCCAGCGACAGCCCGCGCTCTGCGAACGTCTCCTCCAGGCTCGGCAACAACGTCGCGATGTACGTGCCGACCCCGCTCTGCCGGATGTGCCGTGCGTCGAACAGCAAGTCGACCCGGCGGTCGGTCAAGTCAACCGGCCTTCCAACTGCGGCAGCAGGTCGGGGTTGGCCCACATCCGCTTCAACGTCTCGTCGAGCTCCCACTTCGGTGACCAGCCGAACAACTCCTCGATCCGCGAGATGTCCGCACCCAGATAGGGCCGGTCCACCGCGCGCATCCGGCTCGGGTCCTGACGCACCTCGAAGTCCAGGCCCAGTACCGAGCGCATCCTGTCGACGATGTCGTCGACCGAATACTGCTGTCCACTGCCGAGATTGACGATCTCGACGCCACCCGGGCCGGGTGTGGCACCCAACGCGGCCGCCGCGAAGCCACCCGCGGCGTCCTGGACGTCGATGTAGTCCCGCTTGGGCCAGGTGTTGCCGAGGTTGATCGCCTCGGGATTGTCACGCAGCTGCACGACGATCGCGGGGAGCAGATGGGGATTGGTCTCGCCGGGGCCGATGACGTTGAACAGCCGCACGATCACGCCGGCGATGTCGCGGTTCGCGGCGAACATGTGGACGTAGTCCTCGCCCTGGGCCTTGGTGAACCCGTAGATGTCCACCGGCTCCACCACCGACTCGTGTTCGCGGTGCGGGGCCTCGTCCGGGCGATAGACCGCGCCGCTGCTCGCGAAGACGAAGCGCGTTCCGGGCGTGAGGGCCGACAGCACGTTCACCGCACCGGTCACGTTCGTCGCGACCGCGTTCGCCGGGTCGGCGTCGCACTCGGGGATGTAGTGGATGGCCGCCAGGTGCACGACGACGTCGGGGGCGAACTTCTCGACCACCGCCGCGGTGGCGGCAGCATCGCGGATGTCGACCCGCTCGAACGCGAAGCCGTCGAGATCGCCCGACAACCAGTCCGGTGTGCCATACCGCAACAGGTCGGCAACGAGTACCTCGTTGCCGTCCTTGAGCGTCTGCACGAGCTCCTTGCCGACGAACCCGGCGCCGCCGGTGACGATGACCCGCATCCGTTTACCCCCCGTGTCGATTCATCTCGGCGTGCTTTTCCAGCTTTTCCGCGATGTGCGTCCAGTCCAGGTCGACCGCACCCGCACGCCCTGCCTGGGAGTAACCCTCCCAGCCCGCTTGGGCGTCGATCAGCGCGTCCGCGAACGCAATCGGCGCCGTCCCGCACACCACGCCCGCGCCGTACTGCTTGACGACGTCCTTGCCGCCGTTCTCGGGGAACTCCGCCGTGACCACGGGCAGGCCACTGGCCATCGCCTCGGCGATCACCCGCGGGAAGCCCTCGCGCTTGCTCGGCATGGCCAGCACCGACGACGTTGCGAGCAAGTCCAGCTTGCGCTCCTCGTCGACCGACCCCAGCACACGTATCCGGTCGGCGGCGGGACTCTGCCTGACGGTGGCTTTCACATCGTCGAGCGATGGACCCGCACCGGCGATCACGAGATCGCCGACGAGGCCGCGCCCGGCCGCCAGCCCGAACGCATCGATGAGGAGCGGCAGGTTCTTGTGCGGCGCCAGCCGACCGACGTAGAGCACGCCCGAGCGCTCGGCACCGGGCGCGGCGCGGTACCGGCCGGCCTCGATACCGCTGGGCAGCACACCGCATTCCCGCCCCGACTGTGCGGTGATCGCGGCGGCGACGGCCTCGCCGACTGCGAAATTCGACCCCACCAGTTTCGGGAACTGCGCCTGCAGCGTCCGTAGCAGCCGATCATCCCGAATCTCACACCAGTGCAACGCAGTTCGAGGGCGGACTTTGCCAGGAAGCGCAAGGACGTGCATCAGCGGCCACTCATTGAGCAGGTAGAAGTCATGATCACCCCGCGCTGCGACGCGTCGGATTCCTGCGCTGTATCTCGCGATGTCCGACCAATTACGCCGCAGCGCCTTGATCCTCGGCGTCTTGTAGCGACCCGAGTTCGCTTCCCGGTGCACGGTGACACCGTTGATCACCTCGACGTCGGGAAGGCCCGGCACATGGCCGATGCAGTACACGTCGACGGAGTGGCCGCGCCGGACCATAGCCTCCCCCAGTTCTTGGAAGAAGACTTCCTGCCCTCCGACGCTCGGCGTATAGAGCTCGGTCAGGAACGCAAACCGCATCTCCGGTATCCCCCGTGCTCACGCGTGGCTGGGCAACCCGAGATACCACGGCTCGATCAATCATGAACTTCTATGACGTGCAGTGGAGGTCATAGTATCGGCTGGAGCTAGTTCACGATGTTCGTTTGCCCGTCGAATACCGGCGCCACTCGATTACGCTCATGGCCATGGGAGGGGAGCCACCGCGGATCGGCGTCGCAGTCACCACGGTGGGACGCTGGGATGCGCTGCGCGAACTGCTGACCGACCTGGCCGGCCAGACCCGGCCCGTCTCAGCGGTGTCGATAGCCCATCACGACCCGGCCGGCGCACCGGCGCTGGACGAACTGGTCGCCGACTTCACCGACACCCTGACCATCCGCACCACCCTCAGCGCCCGCGGAATCTCCAACGGTCGCAACGCCGCCGCCGATCTGCTTTCCGACGATGTCGAGTGGCTCTGGTTCCCCAACGACACGAGCCGCGTCGCACCCGATTTCGTCGAACACCTCAGCCGGCACTGCGTGCCGCCGGCCACGGTGTGCGCGGGCCGACTCCTCGACAGCGAGGGGCCGCGCAATCCCCTGCCCGCTCCCGGAACGCCCCTAACGAAGCGCAGCGCGTGGTTTGCGATCGAGCCCGCCACCGTCTTCCGCCGGGACGCCTTCCTCGCCGCCGGCACATTCGATCCATGCCGCGGCTCGGGCGCCGACACACCCTGGCAGTCCGCCGAAGGACCCGACCTGCTGCTGCGCATGGCCGACCTCGACGGGTTCACCATCGTGTGGGCGGAGGACGTCGTCGTGCAGGCCCAGACGGAGTTCGCTCATCTCCCGCCGGAGGAACGCCGCCGAAAGCTGCGCAACTACGGCCGCGGTGCGGGAAACCTGTTGCGCACGTGGCACTATCCGCTGTGGTACAAGGCGGCACACCTGATCGCCGCAGCGCTGATGCCCGTCAGGAACCCCGCGAAATTCAGCCTGCGCGACGGGGCGGCGCTGCTGGTCGGGCGCGCCGAGGGCCTCGCCGGTCGGCCGTTCACCCGCGAGACCGACACCCGTGCCGTTCTGCGCTAGCCGGCTGCTGCTGAGCCTCCTCCTTGTGGCCGGGCTGATCACGTCGTGCCAATCACAGGCCACTCACGTCCCGATCGGCATGACCGTGCACTACCGCGGCGCGGATGCGCGATCTTTCCACGAGCAGTTCGATGCGATGGCCGCCATGAACGTCAGGTGGGTGCGCGTCGACGTCGACTGGTCGGTGATCGAACCCGTTCAGAGTCAACTGGATTGGACATCGGCCGACACCATTGTCGACCGCGCGCTCCAGCGTGGAATGCAGGTGCTGCTCGTACTCGCCTTCGCGCCGCCGTGGACGACGGGCACGGCGACGTCCAATCGCGACCGCCCTAACGATCCTGCCGCGTTCGCCAATTTTGCCCGCGTCGCGGCGCAGCGCTATGCCGCTCGCGGGGTGCACCACTGGGAGGTCTGGAACGAACCCAACACCGGGAAGTTCTGGCCACCCAACCCTGACCCCGGCGAATACGGGCGGGTGTTCCGCGCGGCTGCAGCGGCGGTCCGCGAGGTCGACCCACGCGCCACCCTGCTGATCGGTGGACTGTCCCCCACCTACGGCAGCCCGGGGCCCGATGTCGATCCGACCACCTACCTCGCCCATCTCTACGACGACGGCGCGGCGCAACTAGCCGACGGTATCGCCGTGCACCCCTACACGTTTCCGTCACAGCCGATGGACCGCACCCAGCGCACGACGGGTGGGTTCCGCGATCTTCCCGCACTGCACGCACTGATGACCCAGCGCGGCGACGGCGCCAAAAAGGTGTGGATCACCGAGTACGGCGCCCCCACGGGGACCGGACCCAGCGCGGTGTCCGAGCAGGATCAGGCCGCGACGCTGCTGCTGGCCCGTCGACAAGTCGCGGCCTGGGATTGGGTGGGCCCACTCATCTACTACGAACTCGTCGACGGGGGCACCGACGCGAGCGAGATCGAAGACAACTTCGGGGTACTCCGCGCCGACAACAGTCGCAAGCTCGCCGCCATCGCGCTGATCGACACCGCTGACGGGTCCGATTAGGACGACGCCGTCGATGTCGGCAACTTCAACAGCTTGCGCACCATCGGCCGCCGGTGCTCAGGTATGCGTTCGACGAGCCGATTGACCAACCCCTGATCGACCATCGAGGCCACCGACAGAGTCCGCAGGACCACGACGTAGACGATGATCGCGGCGGGGATCGAGACGGCCAGCGACAGCGCCGCGGCCCAGTGCGTGCTGATCACATCGGCCACCACGGCCGCCGCCACCGCGGCAGCCGTGATGGCACCGAGCACACGGTACGGGGGCCGGAAATTCAACTTCACTGTCACATACCAGGTTTCAAGTAGAACGACCAGCACCTGAGCTATCGCACGCGACCACGCCGCGCCCATCAACCCGTACCGCGGGATCAGCACGAACCCGAGTGCGATGGTGACGACCAGGCCCAGGCCGTTGGAGATCACGAGAAACGCTGTCTTGCCCGTGCTGTAGAGCAGATAGAGCGTGGTGACTCCCAGGGCGGAGATGGCGGCGGCGATCAGCAGCACCACCGCCGCCGGTACCGCGTCCGCGTAGTCGGCGCCGAAGAGAGCAGGGATCACCACCGATGCCACCGCGGCGAGCCCGAGACACAGCGGCACGATCACCATCGCGATCAGCGCGGTGGTGGTGCGGTACAACCGCACCATGTGGTCGTGGGCACCCATGCCGTGCTGCTCGCTGAACCGCGGCAGCAGCGCCGAGAGGAGCATCGGCGGCAGCTGCACGGCCATCTCGGCGATCGTCACTGCCGCGGCGAACAATCCGACAACGGTCAAGCCGCTGTAGTGCTCGAGGAACACCACCTGCGTGCGACCGAACACGAGCGTGCCGATGACTCCGACCGCCCAGCTACCCAGCGCGAACTTCACGACCTCGCGCCGCAGCGTCGGCGCCACCCTGGGCTTCTTGCGCAGCAACCGGTACACCCGGCCGGCCGGCATCAGGCTGCCGGCGATGTAACCCGCCAGCGCCCCGGGGATTCCGAACAGCCACGCACCCACGGCGAACGTCGACACCTTGAGTAGCGCCGACACCGCCGACAACTTCGCGACCTCGCCGAACCTCTGCTCGCCACGCAGATAGAACAGGTAGAGATCGCCCAGTTTCCAGCTCACGAACCACACGGCCGCGACCCCGATCACCACTCCGGTCGAGGTGCCCTCGAGCGCACCCCTGCCCGGCCAGAGCAGATAGCCGACGAGCACGATCCCGACCACCGTCATCGCCGACATCGACACGCGGGAGGTGGCCCCTATCAGGCCCTCGGCCTCCTCCCCACGCCCCTCGGCGCGCAGGTTCGGGATGAAACGTTGCTGGACGACGTCGATTCCGAGCGAGGCGACAGTCGCCGCGACGGTCACGCACCACACGACGTAGGCGAAGACGCCGAGCCGCTCCGGGCCCAGCAGCCGCGCGACGATCGCGTTGCCGACAAACCCGGCCAGCGCCACCGCCGCTCCGGAGGCGAAGCCCAACAGCGTGTTCTTGGCGAAGCTCGGCGACATCAGCGCTCCCGGCGGGTCAGCCGCTGCGTGCCGAGTCTCGCCAGTGACTTCGCCGCGCTGGCCCACGCCAGCGAACCGGGACGGCCGTACCGGACTCCCGCCGCGATCGACCTGGTCACGCCGCGCAGCGACCCCGCGCCCAACGCCGATCCCACCGCCGAGGTCAGCATGTAATCGCCCCGCACCCGCGGTGATTCCCCGGCCAGTTCGCTGATGCCCCAGTCGATGTACTCCGCGCTGCGATCGATCCCCGCCCGCGACACCGAGACCGCCGTCCACACGATGTCGACCAACGGGTCGGGCAACTGGATGATCGGTAGGTGCGGGTAGGTGCGCCGCACCTCCATCAGCCATTTGGGGTCGTCGTGAATGGACCCCGCCGCCACCGACAGCGGAACCGCATCGGTCAGAGCGCGCGGGAAGACCAGGGTCGACGTCTGCACCATGTTGAACGCCTGCCGCTCGCGCATCTCGAACAGATACGCAGCCACCGGTTCGAGAGGGTCGAGCAGGGTGCGGGGCCCGATGATCGGCTCTCCGCCGTCGAGCAGACGCCGGAATCGACAGGACATGATCCACTCGGCACCGGCCGGGGCGGCCGCCAGTTGCCGCTCGAGTTTCTCCGGCCGCCACACATCGTCGTCGTCGAGCAGCGCGATGACATCGCCGCGCGACGCCTCGACACCCATGTGCTTGGCCCGGCTCGGGCCTTGCGCGCCCGCGGTCTTGATCACCTGCACCACATCTGTGTCCGGCAGATCAGGCACACAGTCGCGGTCCAGCACCACGACGATTTCAGCCGGCGGAACCGTCTGCCGCAGAGCTGATTCCACAGCTTGCCGAAGGCTCGGCCGCCCGATCGTCGGGATGACGACACTGACCGCGTCGCCCGGCCGGGTCACGCCGGCTTCCCGAACCGGTTCAGCACCAACACCGCGAAGATCATCCCGCTGATCGGGAAGAGCTGCAGATTCGGCAGCAGCGCCCACACCGCCTCGGTCGAGGCGGCCACGAAAAATGCACCCAGATAACCGAACAACGCGATCTGCCTGCTCAGCTGCAGCGTCCGCGCACCCAGGATCGCGACCACCAGCACGGGCGCCAACACCGCCAGGCCGATCACCCCCGACTTCACCAGGGTGTCCACCACCAGGTTGTGCCCCGTGCCCACATACGCCCACGCGGCCACGTTGGCATTGTGTTGAGCATCGATCAGGAACCAGTTGACGCCGAGCCCCACCAGCGGAGACTGCTGCCACTGCGCCAGACTGGCCGCCCACACCGCGGCGCGATCGGTGAAGGCATGGGGATCCCACGGCAGGAACGGCAGAATCAGCATGCCCACCGCGGTGCAGCTGACGAACACCGTCCCCGCGAAGCGGACGTTCACCACCGATCGCACACGACAGATGCCCCACCACAGCAGCACCATGACCGCGGCGATCACCGCGGTGCGCGACGCCGAGGCCAGGATCGTCGCCAGCAGCACGGCGCCGCAGAAGAGTTGCCAGCGGCGGCCCGGAACCAGGGGGACGAGTGAAAAAGCCACCGCGCAATACATTCCGAGGACGTTGCCGTGACCGAAGGGGCCGGCCAGCTCCCAGCCCGCGACGATCGCTTTCACCGAGACGATGTTGTACATCATGTAGGCCGGGGCGAGCAGTCCCCCGATCAACGAATAGACCCCGATCCCAGTGGCCAGGATGGGCAGCCACTTCAGCGCCTCGATGGACGCACCGGTCTTCCACAACGCGATCACGAAGAGGTTGGCCAGCAGGATCTTCGGCCAGTCTGCGGTGGGCGGCAACGAGGGGCTGATGACATAGGGCACGTTGACCGCCAACAGCAGAATCAGTACACCCCCGACCGTGCGGTCGGGGCGTCCGCGGGTCAGCATCACCACCGCCGACGTGTACAGGAGCAATACCGCTGAGCCACCCAGCCGTGCCAGGTGTGCCAGCGGAACCTCTGCCGTGCCGCCGGATTCCTCCAACGGCGGCAGATCGGGTGAGTGCTTCACGAACACGTGGTTGATCGCCTCGGGGATCACCACGAGGGCGATCGCCAGAATGATCAACCCGGCCAGCGCGTGCCGCTCGAAGCGCGGATATCGGACGCCGTCTCCCGCGACGCCCAGCCCGGTAGGGGCCGATACGAAAACGGTGTGACGCATCGACGGTGCCTGCTTACTTCTGGTGCGCCATGACGACCGCACCCGTCAATGGTGCGCCCGCCCGCTTCAGTGCGGCGACGGTGCCGGCCACCTGCTTGCGCGTGCTCGAGCCGTACCGCACGACCAGCAGCACACCCTCCATGAACGCGCCGAGCATCGCCGCGTCCTTCACCGTCCCCGGCGGCGAATCCACCACGACATAATCGAAGCGCTCGCCCAGATCGGCGAAAAGCGTTCGGGCTCTCTGTGTTCCGAGGATCTCAGTCGGATTCACCGTGACGTCCCCGGCCGGCAGCGCGGTCACGCCGGAGAACTGCGTCTCCTGGAGGGCTTCCGACAGCTCCGTCGCACCGGTCAGAACCGTGCTCAGCCCTACCGACCCGGTGATGTCGAGACGTGCGGCAACGCTGGGCCGGCGAAGGTCGGCGTCGACCACGACCACCGAATGCTCGGCTTCCCCGAGAGCGACGGCCAGGTTGACCGCCACGGAGGTCCGGCCCTCTCCCGCTACCGAACTGGCCACCAGCAGCATTCGCGGGCCGGGCGCCACCTCGAGTGACTGCAGATTGGTGCGCAGCTCGCGGAACGCATCGGCCACCGTGGGATCGTCCTGCTCGACAGCAACGCCCGATTGCGCACCCCGACCGGCCCTGATGGGGATCTCGCCGATCACGCCGACACCGGTGATGTCTTCCACCGATTCCGGACGCCGGATCGCAGGGTCCAGGCGATCACGGATCAGAGCGGCCAACACGCCGAGCAGGAGGCCGACGACGGCTGCGACGGCGAGGATGCGCGCCTTCTTCGGTGATACCGGGAGCTCCGGTACACCTGCGCGTTGTTGCACGACGACCTGCGCGTTGGGCCGTGCACCGAGATCCGGCGTCTCCAACGCCGCCGCCATCACGACGAATTCATCGGCGAGAGTGTTCGCGATGTCGCGGGCCCGCGTGGGTGAAGGATCCTGCACCGTGACGTCGATGAGCACCGTGTCCGTCGGCGCGACCGCCGTCACCTCCTTCTGCAGTTGCTCGGCGGTCATGTCCAGGCCGAGCTTGTCGATGGTGCGTTGAGCGAGCAGCCCACCCTGCAGCAGCTGGGTGTAGGACAGCACGCGCCGCTGGGCGAACAACCCTCCGTCGTTGGTCTGCGTATTGGTGCCATCGGATGTCGTCGACACGAACAACCGTGTGTAGGCGACATACTGCGGAGTCGCGAGCAACAGGTATGCGACGGCGCCGGCGATCGCGATGACCAGAATGCCGCAAATGATTTTCCAGCGCGTCCGCAGAATCCGAGTGAAGTCGTGGACCGTCAATGGTGACCTTTCAACGCAGCGACCTTTCCTGTGTCCCTCGTTTGCGCATCACCCGGCACACCGGTGGGCTCACGCTATCTCAGTTCTGAACTTGCCGACGGTGTTACGACACCCTCCTCCGTGACAAATTCTCGTCACGAAACGGTGACGCAACAGCGAATCGATAACCCATCCACCCCGCTGATGCGCCGGTATAGTCCACCACTGCTGCCATTCCGTCTCTCGAACTGCGGGAAAGAAGAAACGCGTGCGACGACGATCGCCTTCCCTCGACACTGCACGATTTGTCCTGCGGCGCGGCGCAATTGCTCGAACCCCGAATGGGGTCGGCACAGACGGGATTCGCGAATGAGGAGTGCGCCGCTGCGGCGGATTCTTCTGGCAGCTGCCCTTTGTGTAGCACCAGCAACGACGTTCGCCATCGGCGCGCCGCACGCGATCGCTCAACCCAGCAATACCGCAGACCAAGCGTCGGTGACATTGGCCTGGCGCACGCTCGGGGTCAACGACGGCCTCTACCTCGGACCCGACAGCCCGACGACCGTGACGGTGCCGGTCCCCCCGGGGCTTCAGGCGGTGCGACTGCAGGGCATCATGCAGGCACCGATGAACGTCGACTCGGGCTTCCTCGAGGTCAGCGACGGCAACGGCCTGCTGCTGGCTGACATCCCGCTGCCGCCCGCGGCCACCGCCCCGCCACAAACCCCCCTGGACGTCGACATCGCCGCCGTGCGCGCGCGCTCCTCATCGATCTCGCTGACCTTCACCCTGCGCGCCACCGACAACCGCGACGGATTTTGCGGCCCGCTGCAGCAGCTCGCCCTCAGCGGCCTCACCACGGTGTTCACCGGCGCCGAAGCTCCTGCCACGACCGTCGCCACCTTCTTCCCGCCGGTTCTGGAGCGGGTGAACATCTACACCCCGACCGACGCCAGCACCGCCGAACAACAGTCGGTGCTGACCATGGTGTCGACGCTGACGCGGCTCTATCACTCCCAACCGCTGGCCGTCGACGTCGTCAGCCAGCCCCGCGGGATGCGTCCCCCACCGGCTGGGCAGTTCGGCCGCACCGTCGTCGTGGAATCCGGCGGGCGTGCCGGACTGGCCATAGAAGACCCGGGCACCGACACCGCGCGGTTGCGGGTGAGCGGCAACGGCGACGAATTGACCACGCAGGTGGGCCTACTCGTCAATCAGCTGCAGTCACTGGTGCAGACGCCGGCGGCACGCATCGATC
The DNA here is from genome assembly GCF_007096635.1 of Mycolicibacterium sp. 018/SC-01/001. GTDB lineage: Bacteria > Actinomycetota > Actinomycetes > Mycobacteriales > Mycobacteriaceae > Mycobacterium. Next base: position 29,873 of record NZ_VKAA01000016.1, on the reverse strand, counting down.
AGGCCGGCGCCACCCCGACCCCCAGCGGCGACACGCTCACGTTCGAACAGCTGAAGATCTCCGGCAAGACCGACGTGCTGCGCACCGGGACCGTCACCGTCGGCGTGGACCGCTCGGCACTCGGCATCGGACGCGTGGATGCAGCGACCGTGCATCTGATGGCCGACTACACCCCGGTACCGACCGATGACGCGGCCAGCATCATCATCCGGTCCAACGATCGGGTGCTGTACCGGGCCGCACTCAACGACAGCGGCCGCCTCGATGCGACGTTCGACATCCAGGGCAAAGCCCTGACCCAGTACCTCGGGCTGGACATGGCGCTCACCTACACCCCGCACCAGACGTGCGGGCCGCTGATCGCACCCATCACCTTCCAGGTCGATCCGCGTTCGACGCTGACGGTGAAGCGCGGAGGCGTTCCGGCAGGCGGATTCACCTCGTTGCCTTCCGAATTCAGCCCCAGCTTCATGGTCGCGATGGACGGAAGCAGTCCCGGCCAGCTCGTCTACGCGGCGCGCACCATCAACGCCATCGCGCGCCTGACCAGTCAACAGCTGACGCCGCAAGTGGTCGACGTCAAGACCGCAGCAGACTCCCGTTCCGGCGCCCTCATCGTCGCGAAATCGGCAGCCATCGCCGACACGACACTCGACCCACCGGTCGGCGGTGACGCCAACACCGTCGACATCGGCCTACCCACCGAGCTGCGTGCCGACGTCGCCGACGGGCTCGGCTCGATCCAGGTGTTCGCCGACCAGGCCCGCGATCGCACAGTGGTGCTGATCAGCACGACCAACGACTGGCGATTGGTAGACCCGCTGTTCGATTACATCGACGGCCAGCCGGGCGGCTGGTCGGCACTGTCCGGCGACGTTCTGGCCGCGGGTGCCGCAGGTGTGCCGACCAACGTCACCGTCCGCGCCGTCGGCGACGACGGGTCCGCCCAGGCTCCGAGTGCCAACGAGCAGAAAGGGTGGGTGCACCTGGCGGCCATCGCCGGAGCACTCGTGATCGTCGCTGCCCTCGTTGCGGTACTTCTGGCGCGCCGTCGCCTCGACAGCAGACGCCCGAGCTGAGACGTATCCTCGGAGAGGGCGATCACCGGCGCTGAGGGTCGAGCAGGCGCCACCACCGGACTAGGGGACCGATGACGGACCAGCTCACTGCGGCTGCAGCAGGTGTCGGTCTGCAACCCAGCTTCCAACAGGTCGTCTCCCTGCCCGACGGCGCCACGGTCGGCTACGAGGCGCTGGCGCGCTGGCCCGGCATGGACGGCCTCGGCCCGCTCGAGGTCTTCGCCCACGCCAAGCAGACGAGCCAGCTCGACGTCCTGGACCGGCAGTGCATCCACTCTGCGGCGCGCGGTGCGCTCGACGGCGCCTGGCGCCCCGGCATGCTGCTGCTGATCAATTGCGAGCCGACCACGTCGAACATCCACATGGAGCTCACGAGCGCCCTGGCCGCGGCCGCCTCCGCCTTCGACGTGGTGTTCGAGTTCACCGAGCGCGGGCTACTGACCAACCCGGCCGCGCTGCTCGCCAAGGCGTCGGCCCTGCGGACCCAGGGCTTCAAGATCGCCATGGATGATCTTGGTGCGCATACGGATTCGCTGGCACTGTTGGACATCATCGAGCCCGAGTTCCTCAAACTCGACCTGAATCTCGTTCAGCGTCAACCCGACCGGATCCAGGCGCGCACCATCGCGGGCATCATCGCCCACCACGAACGCACCGGCGCGGTGATCCTGGCCGAAGGCATCGAAACCGACGAGCACCTCGAGCAGGCACTGGCCTACGGCGCAACCCTCGGTCAGGGCTATCTGTTCGGCCGGCCCGGTGCGCTGACCCACGCGCCGGACCGGTTCGTCGGGCCTGCCCGCTCATCCATCCGCCCGCTGCCCGAGGATGCATCGACCTTCGCATTGGTGCGCGATCGTCTCCGGCCCCGCACCGTGCGCTTCGACACCCTCCACGAACTGTCCCGGCACATCGAGCGGTTGGCGACCTCCGCCGAGAGTCCGCCGATGGTGCTGGCCACCGTCCAGGACCAATCCAAGCTCAGCGCCTCGACGATGCGCACCTACACCGAGATCGCGCACCGGGCCCCTCTCGTCGCGATGTTCGGCGCGCACGTGCCGTGCGATCTCGGCCACGGCATCCGCGGCGTGCACCTCGCCACCGACGATCCGCTGATGCACGAATGGACCATCCTCGTCCTCGGCCCCGAGATCGCCGCCGGGCTGATCGCCCGGGAGGTCTCACCCCCGGGCACACCGCAAGCCGAGCGGCGCTTCGACATGGTGATCACGTTCGACCGAGCACTGGTCACCCTCGGCGCGCGCTGCCTGCTGAGCCGGCTGTCGCAGCCATCGGCGAGCTGAGCCGAGTAGCTCAGCCCGCCGATGTCGCGGCTAGAGAACCGATGGCGGCGTGATCACCTTGACCGTCGTCACCCCGTCCGTCGTCGTTGGGTCCACCGTCGCGGTCGTGACGTAGACGGTCCCGTCCGCGGCAACGGTCGGCGCAGTCGCGGTGACCCCGGGCACCTCGAGAACCTTGGTGACACCCGCCGAGCCCATGGCGTACACCGTCGACTTGATCGGCGTCACCTCGCCGGTGTCTGGGTCAGTCGAGACGTCCACGATGGTCACGTACGCGGTGCCGTCCGGGCCGAAGACGAACGCCTTGATCGTCCCGCCCTGAAGGCCGCCCAATTCGAGTGCCGCAGAGGGCATGCCGTGATCTGTGAACGACCCGAGTGTTGCGCCGGTCTTGGTGAACGCCACGCCGCGCACCGACCCGTCCAGGTCGGTGAGGATCAGCAACCCCGTACCATCGGGCGCCACGGCCAGCAGCGGAGCGCCTCCCTGGAGGTGGATGGGCTCGCCGGGCAATGGTGCTGTCGTGGCGCCGTTGTTCAGCACGACGACGTGGGTGTACGACTGTCCCGTCGTTTCGTCGTAGGTCGACACCGTCTGGTAGGCCGTCCCGTCAGTCGCGACGAAGGGCAGGTCGCCCGGATACCCGTCGAGATTGCGGACTGACAGCACCCCCGTCGCGCTCACGATCGCGGCAATGGGGTTGCCGTCGTCGTCGGCCATCGGGATGTAGACCTTGTTGTCCGGTCCGATGGCCGCCACCGTGTGCTGGAGCAGGTTCGACGTGACGAACTGCCCGGGGAGATCGATCATGGAGGTCGCGCCGTTCGGACGCAGCACAATCAGATGCGCCGCATCTTGGTCATCGGAAATCGCCAGGTAGGCCGTGCCGTCCGGTGCCACCTGCGGCCAGGCCTTGACATCTCCCTGCGCCGGCGCCGAGTTCGAGACGGTGGTCGGGGTCAGCCGCGCGATGCGGTAGCTGTAGTCGGTGTCGCGCAGCGTCACCACCACCGAACCATCCGGCGATACGACGAGCTGCGATCCCGGCAATCCCTGCAGAGTGCGTGTTGTCGCCGTGGCGCCTGTCACCGTGACCAGTGTCGTCGTGAACAGCGACGTTTGATCGGTGACGAGAAGGTAGGCCGTGCCGCCGGAGACGACCATCGGGAGGGTGCTCTGGCCCGGGACCGCCTGCGTGGTCGTCGACGTGCCATCCGGCTGTACGACCACGACGAACGTCTCGGGATTCGGCCCTCCGGACGTGGCGGCCTGGTACACCGTTCCATCGGCCCCCACTGCCGGGTAGCCCGTCGGAGTGCCGGCGATCTGGTAGGTCCGTGCCTGGTCGCCGGCGATACTCACCAGCGTCCACGACCCACCACTGTTGGGAGCCAGGAAGTACGCCGTTCCAGTGGGGCCGACGACGGGAAAGCCTGAGGTCGCGCCAGCGGCGAGGCTGAGAACCTCGGTCACCGTTCCTGTCGGATTGACCGTCAACCATCTCGTCCCGCCCTGGCCGCCAACGACCTCGACGAGCAGATTTCCGTTCGGTTGCGCGATGGGCAGGTTGGGGAACCCCGTGATTTCCGGCGCCGTGACGAGGACCCGACCGTCCTCGGTGAGGACGCTGACACGAATCACCGCGTTGGAGGGGTTGCCGCCGGGGAAGCTGGCGGTCACCTGGTAGAGCCCGCCACCGGGCGCGGCGATGACGCCGACGATCGGCAGGCCCGGCGTCGATTCCGTCGTCACCACATTCGGCGCGATCGTCACCGTCACCTGCACCGGCGTGGATCCGCCGTGGCCGTCAGCGACGGTGACGGTGAACGTGTCGGTGTCGATTCCGGTTGTCTGCGTTGCCTGTTCGCGCATCGCGGCGGTGGGCTTGTACGTGAACGCCCCGGTGGCCGCGTCGAGCGTGATCGTGCCGCCCTTCACCGAGGTGGTCGGCCCGCTGTACGTGCGGACGTCACCGTCGGCGTCCGTCGACGTGACTGTTCCGGTGACCGTGCCGTCGGATGCCGGCGCCCCGGCGGAGAAAGTGCCCTGCGGTGCAACGTTACTCGCACTGATGGTCACGGTGACCGGCACCAGCAGCGTGCCGCCGCGACCGTCGGCCACCGTCACGGTGAACGTGTCCTGCTTGTCGGCAGAGGTCGCCGTGAGCGCCGACGCGGCGTGCCGGGCGGCGTCGGTGGGCGTGTAGAGGAACGTGCCGTTGGCGTTGACGACGACGCTGCCCTTGGCCGTAGAGGTGGAGCCGGTGTAGGTCAGCGGATCGCCGTTGGCATCCGTCGCGCTCACCGTGCCGCTGACCTTGCCGGTCGCATCCGGTTGTCCGGGGTTGGCCGTGCCGTTGGTCGGCGCGCTGTTCGGTGCAGGCAGGATCTGCACCGACACCGTGACGGTGACGGTACCGCCGACGTGGCCGTCGTTGACCGTCACGACGAACGAGTCGGTCTTGTCCGCCTCTGTCGCACCGGCTTTGGCCGCGGTCTGCCGCGCCGCCGCGGTCGGGGTGTAGGTGAAGGTGCCGTCGCTGTTCACCACGACCGTGCCGCCCTTTGCCGATGTGGTGGGACCGCTGTAGGTGCGCGTGTCGTTGTCGGTGTCGGTCGAGGTGACCGAGCCGGTGACCTTCGCACCGGCGTCCGGCGTACCCGCGTTGAATGAGCCGACGGGTGCGGCGTTGCGCGGCAGGATCGTCACCGTCACGGGTACCGCGAGTGTGCCGCCGTTGCCGTCGGACACCGTCACCGTGAAGGTGTCCTGCTTGTCGGCCGTCGTCGCGCCGAGCGCCGAGGCGGCGTGCTGCGCAGCGTCGGTCGGGTCGTAGCTGAAGGAGCCGTCGCTGTTGACGATGACGGTTCCGCCCTTGGTGGATGCCGCGGGTCCGCTGTAGGTCAGCGGGTCGCTGTCAGGGTCGGTCGCGCTGACCTGACCGGTGACGATGCCGTCGGAATCCGGTTGTCCCGCAGTGAAAGATCCGTCGGTCGGGGCGCCGTTGACAGGTCCGGTCGCCGGGGAGATCGCGACCCGCACCGTGGTGGTGGTCGTGCCGCCGTGGCCGTCGTCGACCGTGAACGTGAGGGTCTCGAACCGTGCCGACTCCGGCGCGTCGGGTGCCGCCGCAGCCTGGCGCGCGGCCGCTGTGGGCGTGAACGTGAAGCTGCCCTCGCCGGTGTCGACGATCGTGCCCTTCTCGCTCACCGCCGGGGTGACGGTCAACGGGTCCCGGTCCACGTCGCGCGCGGTAACGGTGACATCCACGGCGCCGGTCTCGGCGTCCGGAGCGCCGGCGGAGGCGCGGGCGCGGGTCGGTGCGCTGTTCAGCGGCGCGATGGTCACGGTCACGGGGACGACCGCGGTCCCGCCGTAGGGGTCGACGACGGTGACGAGGAACGTGTCGGTCTTGTCGCCGGCGGGGGCATCGGTCGCCGCGGCGGCGTGCCGGGCTGCCGCCGTCGGCGTGTAGACGAACCGCCCCGCGGACGTCACGACGACGAAACCCTTCTCCGTGGTGGCCGAGCCGCTGAACGTCAACCGGTCCCCGTCGGGATCGCTCGCCCGCACCTGGCCCCGCACCGCACCGTTGAACACGTTGGGCCTGCCGGTCGTCACCTCGCCGGGCACCGGCGCGGCGTTGTCGCTCGCCGCGATCGCGACGGTGACCGTGATGGTGTCGGTGCCGCCGTGCCCGTCGTTCACGGTCACCGAGAAGCGGTCGAAGCGGTCGCTGTAGCGGCCACCGCGCACGGCGTCGCGGGCTTCCTCGGTCGGGGTGTAGACGAAGCTGCCGTCGTCACCGATGACCACCGAACCCTTGGCCGGATCGCTCGCCTCGAACGTGAGCGGATCGTCGTCGGGGTCGTCGGCGGTGATCACTCCGCCGACCGCACCGGTGGCGGGGTCGGGCCGGCCGACGACGCTCGACGCATCGGGCCGCGCGTTGGTGGGGCTGATCCGCACGGTCACGCTGACCGCGGTGATGCCGCCGTTCCCGTCGTCGACGGTGACCACGAAGGTGTCGGTCTTGTCCGCGTCGGTGGCGCCGGCCGACGATGCGGCATGCCGGGCGGCGGCAGTGGGTGTGTAGGTGAATCGGCCCGTCGCCGACACTACGACCGTGCCCTTGGCGGTGGACGTCGGGCCGGAGTAGGTCAGCGGATCCCGGTCCACGTCGGATCCGATCACCCTGCCGCTGACCCGGCCGGTGAACGGTGACGGCGAACCCACGACCACTCGCCCGGTCGGCGGGTTGTTGTCGTCGGCGGCGGCGGCGACGAGCTCGCCGGTGGACACCGTCGGGATGCCCGAGCCGAGCCTGTTGCTTTGCTGATTCGCCTGCCGACGGGCGAAGGCGAGCAGCGCCCACGCCAGCGGTGAATCCGCCGGCGCGGACGGGCTGTCGGTGCCGTTCGGAAGCAGCAAGGTCGACAGCAGTGCCGTCGTCATCGCGGGCTCCTCGGCGGGAGGCTCGATCGCAGGGTGGGTGGTGACGGCCGGTGTGACCGTCGGCATCGGGGCGACGGACGGCTCCGGCGGCGCGGGCTCGAGGTCCACGCGCGGCGCGGGCGCATCGACGGTGCGGCTCTGCGCGACGGTCGGCGCCGGCTTCTCGACCGGGGCGTCACGCACGATCGTGCGCTGGCGATGGTGCGGACGCGGTGAATCGTCCTCGCGAACGTCGGGCGCCTCGTCGCTCGGTGACTCGGAATCGTGTTCCACCACAACGTCGTCGGAATCGCCGGTGTCGTCGTCGGACACGTCGACGTCGCGGGTTTGCGGCGCCTCGTCGACATCCTCGCCGCGGTCACCGTCGTCGCCGGCATCCTCATGGTGGCCGTTGTCGGTGGCCTCGGTCACCGTGTCTTTGGTGGTGGTCGGGGACTCCGGCCCGTCGGTGCTGGTGTTCGACGGCGTGTCGCCCGACCCGCCGGGGCTGACCGAAGTGCCGGTGTCCGGCTCGGCCCACGCGACGCCGGGCGGGTACGCGATCGCCGATCCGATTCCCAGTGCGACAGCAAGCGCTCCGACGCGGCCGATGTGGCGTGCGTGACCCATGGATTCCCCCGTATGAAGTCAGAGCCCCCCGATGCGACTCCCCCTGCCTGGAAGTTAGCTCACAGTCGTGAGTTTCCTGAGCTTTTCCTAGCGGGACGTCATACTCTGTTTGCGAAGCGAACGAGTTCACCAGGGTCTGCCTGGGCAAATGTTCGATTGCGGCGCTGAAATTTGTCTGACGCGTCAGCCGCTCAGCGCGTCGGGCCCCCGGCGAGAGGTTGATCGGCGTGCCTTTACCTCGACGGCGGCCGCGGCAGCGTTGAGCACGTCGACCCGGGCCTCGTCACCCGAAAGACGTTCCCGCGCCGAGGATTTTGGCCCGATACATCGCCGCGTCCGCATCGCGCAGAATGTCCTCGACGGTACGCTCGTGCTCTGCCGACAGCTCGGTGACTCCCATGCTGACGCTGACTTTCCGAAGCCTGCCACCGAATTGGATCGGCTTCTCGAACTCGCCGTGCATGCGCGCGGTCAGTGCTTCCAACGCCGGACGGTCCAGAGATCCGTACAGCAACACCACGAACTCGTCGCCGCTGAGGCGGCCGACGAAATCGTCGTCCCGCACACTGTTGCGCAGTCGCCGCGCAGTTTCGCGCAGAGCCTCGTCGCCGGCGTGATGGCCCAGGTCGTCGTTGATGGCTTTGAGGTTGTCGAGATCGACGAACAGCACCGCCGCCGGTGCCTGGGCGTCCGTCGTCGCGGCCTGCAACAGCCTGACTTCGATCTGAGCCCGGTTGGGCAGCCCCGTCAGCGGGTCGTGGTGGGCCTGGTAGGTGAGGTGGGCTTTGGCATTGTGCTCATCGGTGATGTCGGCAAACGACACGAGCAGCGCTGAGTTCTCCGGATCATCGGGGTCGAGCAGACAGCAGTTGATGGACAGCCACGCGCGTGAGGCGTCCGCGCGTTCGATTCCCACGACCATGTTCTCCAGCGGCGCGTTGGCGAACATCAGCTTGACGGAGCCCAGTTCGTTGTCGCCGATCTTGACGCCTCGGCGATTGAAGACCGGAAACGTCAGTGCGCCGCTGGTGTAGTCGGCAACCAAATCGTCACTGCCCAACCGCAGGATCCGCCGGGCGGCCGGGTTGATCGACTGGGGTTTTCCACGCCGATCGAGAACGACGACTCCGTCATGCAGGGAGCGCACGACCGATTCGAAGTGAACCTCCGCTCGCCGCTGCGCGGTGTAGTCCGAACACAGCACCACGTGCCCCTCGCCCATCGGAGTGACCGACAGCCTCACATTGACCGGGGAGCCGTCTGCGGAGCGGTGCGTGGCGTGCATGACCCCGCCGCCGGCGACGATGCCGGCCAGATCGACATCGCCATCGACAGCTTCAGTGAGCGGCAGGCCCAGAGCGCGCTCGACCGGACGCCGGTAGATCGCCGCTGCGGCCGCGTTCCAGCTGGCGACGACGCCGTCTGCCGTCGTGGCGATGATCGCGTCACTGACATGATTCACCAACGCCGCCTGATAGCGCAGCGTCGCCTCAGCAGCCTTCTGTGCGGTCAGGTCGCGGAAGATGACCTGGTAGGCGGGCTCGCCATCCCAGCTCGTCAACACCGATACCGCTTCTACCTCCAGCGGGCTTCCGTCGAGACGCCGAAGAACGGCTTCTGAGGCCGGTGAGCTGTCGCCTTCTTCGGACAGCGCGAGAATCCTCGTCAGCATCGGGCCGATCGAGTCGGGCTCGACGAAATCAGTGATCGGCCGCCCCACCAATTGCTCGGCCCTGTGCGCCCCGAATCCTCGCACCCCGGCCGGGTTGACGTAGACCACGCGACCCTCGGAATGCACGCACATGGGGTCGGGACTGACGTCGACCAGCCGCCGGTAACGCTCCTCCGCCGTGTCGACGTGGCGTCCGGAGTTGCCCCCCGGGCTCGATTCCGACGTTGTACTCACACTCCCCCCGACAATCCGTTTGCTGCGCAATCACATTCAGTAACTCTGGCAGCAGCTGTCACGGAATGCGTTGCTCCTGAGTATGGCCGCGACCTGGCGTTTGGGCTAGTGCTCTGACGCTCATTGAGGGCTAATCAAGCCAGGGCCCCGCCGGGGCGACGCGACCACGAAGGGACATCACATGAACACAGTGCACATGGGCATCGCGGGAATCGGGGCTGTCACCGGCTACGGCTGGGGCAGGAACGTGTTGTGGAACGGGCTGGCCAGTGGGAAGCCGGCCGCCACGCTGTACCCAGGTTTCGGGCCTGGCGAGAACGACGACGCCTGGTTGGCCAGGGTCCGCGACGAGGGCGATCCCCGCGACGGCCTGAGCCGCTTCGCCCAGGCGATGCGCGCCGCGGCGCGCGAAGCCATCACCGATGCCCGCCAGCGCGGCTGGACACCCGGGCCGAGAGTGGGCCTGCTGCATGCAGTCGTGATCGCCGAGGTCGAGGGCTGGCGCGCCTTCTATGTGGAGGATCGCGCCAACCGCCGTATCCGCGACTACTTAGCGTTGATGCCGTCGACCCCGGTGTCAATGTTGATGCAGGAGTACGGTTTTCACGGTCCTGCGATGAACGTGTCGGCAATGTGCGCGTCGGGTAATGCCGCGCTCATCACCGCGAAGATGTGGTTGGACACGGGCACGGTCGACGACGTCGTGTTCGTCTCGACCGACCTGTCGCTGACGCCGGAAAATGTCGAGCATTTCGTCCGACTCGGCGTGGGTGTCGTCGACACCGACCCGCTCGACGCCTGCCGTCCGTTCCAGGAGGGCAGCCGAGGATTCCCGGCCGGCGAGGCCGCCGTGGCCTTCGTGCTGTCCCGACGAAGTGACGCGCCGTATGTGCACGTGCTCGGAGGCGCGATGACGCACGACGCCTTCCACCTCACGTCTGTGGATCCGTCCCGGACCGAGGTGGACCGCTGCGTTCTCGACGCGTTGGCGTCCTCCGGGGTCGACGCAACCGATATCGCCTACCTGAACGCGCACGGCCCCGGCACCCAGCAGTGCGACACGGTCGAGGCAGCTGTCCTCGATGAGGTACTCGGCGGCGCCGCCCAGATCTATTCGGTCAAGCCACTGACAGGACACTGCCAAGGCGCGGCGGCCGCCGTCGAGGTCGCCGCCGCGGCGCTGGGTTACGCCGAGGAACAGGTACCCGCCCCGCCGACCGTCGCACCCGGCCATCCCCGACTGCTGGACGGCCTCACCCCGATGCTGGCCGGGCTGACCCTGAAGACCTCGCTGGGCATGGGAGGGCACAACGCGGCCGTCGTCCTCGCCCCCGTTGCCTGAGGATGCCGCGAGCGCTCAGCGGTAGGCTGATCGGCGTGCCGCTACCGCCTGATCCCAGCCCCGCGCTGCAGTCCTACGCCCACCCCGAGCGGCTGGTCACCGCCGACTGGCTGTCGGGGAACCTCGGGCGGCCGGGGCTGGCCATCGTCGAGTCCGACGAGGACGTGCTGCTCTACGACACCGGCCACATCCCCGGCGCGGTGAAGATCGACTGGCACACCGACCTCAACGATCCGAACGTGCGCGACTACATCACCGGCGAGCAATTCGCCGCGCTGATGGACCGCAAGGGCATCGCACGCGACGACACCGTGGTGATCTACGGCGACAAGAGCAACTGGTGGGCCGCCTACGCCCTGTGGGTGTTCACGCTGTTCGGCCACCCCGACGTGCGACTGCTCGACGGCGGCCGCTCGCTGTGGATCAACGACCACCGCGACACCACCCTCGACGTGCCCAGCAAGCAGAGCACCGGCTACCCCGTCGTCGAGCGCAACGACGCTCCCATCCGCGCGTTCAAGGACGACGTGCTGGCCGCGCTGGGCAAGGAACCGTTGATCGACGTGCGCTCCCCACAGGAGTACACCGGCGAGCGCACCCATATGCCCGACTATCCGGAGGAGGGTGCACTGCGCGGCGGCCACATCCCCACCGCGGTGTCCGTGCCGTGGGGCAAGGCCGCGCAGGACAACGGAAAGTTCCGCAGCCGAGCCGAACTCGACGAGCTCTACGGCTTCCTGCCCGCCGACGGCAACACCATCGCCTACTGCCGCATCGGCGAGCGCTCCAGCCACACCTGGTTCGTGCTGACCCACCTGCTCGGCCGCGAGGGCGTGCGCAACTACGACGGTTCGTGGACCGAGTGGGGCAACGCGGTGCGGGTGCCGGTGGCTGTCGGGTCCGAACCGGGTGACGCGCCCGGCACGTCATGAGCATGCCTCCGGCCCTGGCCGAGGTGGTGTCCGACTTCCAGGAGGTCGAAGGCCAGGACAAGCTCGCCATGCTGCTGGAATTCGCGAACGAGCTGCCCGAGCTGCCGTCGTCGTTGGAAGAGGCGGCGATGGAACCGGTGCCCGAGTGCCAGTCGCCGCTGTTCCTGCACGTCGACGCCGGCGACCGCGACCACGTTCGGCTCTACTTCAGCGCTCCCGCCGAAGCCCCGACGACGCGAGGGTTCGCCGCGATCCTGGCCGCCGGCCTGGACGGCCAGTCCGCCGACGACATCCTCGCCGTCCCCGACGACTTCTACACCGACCTCGGACTCGGTGCGCTGATCAGCCCGCTGCGACTGCGCGGCATGTCGGCGATGCTGACCCGCATCAAACGTCGCTTGACCCGTTGATGACGCCGACGTAAACGAGCGCGATCGCGATGACCGGCCACTAAACTGATCGCCACGACTCGAGGGGGTGTGGAGTGACATCCAGTGCGTCGGCCCTCGGGCGGGAGCCGCAGAATCCACCCGGCGCCGCCGGCGCGGGAGGGTTCCGGAGCTTCACCGAAGCCGACTACCTGCGTGGGATGACACGGTTGACCGATGTCATCGGTCAGCTGTCACTGACCCGCACCGTGCGCGAGGTACAGGAAGTCGTTGCCGCGGCCGCGCGGGAGGTCGCCGGCTGTGACGGCGCCACGTTCATCCTCCGCGACCGGGACAAGTGCTACTACGCCGACGAGAACGCCATCGCGCCGCTGTGGAAGGGTCGGCGCTTTCCGATGTCCGAGTGCATCAGCGGATGGGTGATGCAGCACGGAAAGCCCGCCGCGATCGCAGACATCTACCGCGACGACCGCATACCGCACGACGCGTACCGGCCGACCTTCGTCAAGAGCATGGTGGTGGTTCCCATCCGCCGCACGGAGCCGATCGGGGCCATCGGCTGTTACTGGGCTCAGGAGCGGCAGGCCACCGATCGCGAGGTGGCCCTGCTGCAAGCGCTGGCCGATGCCACCTCGGTGGCGCTGGAGAGCGCTGCGTTGCACGGCGTGCTGGAGAACCAGCTGGGGCACCGGACCGACACATTCGACACCACCTTCGCCGCGGCATTCGCCAACGCGCCGCTCGGCATGGCCGTCCTCGGGCTCGACGGCAGCTTTCAGCGGGTGAACCGCGAATTCTCCACCATCACAGGGTATTCCGAGCAGGAGCTGAAGGGCCTGACGTTTCAGGACATCACCCATCCCGATGATCTCGACATCGACCTCGCCGAAGCGACGCGGCTGCTGGCCGGCGACATCGCGAGCTACCAGATGGACAAGCGCTACTACTCGCGCGACGGTCACGTCATCTGGGTCCGGCTCTCGGTGTTCATGGCGTACGACGACGCGGGTCAGCCGCTGTCCTTCATCTCCCACGTCGAGGACATCTCAGCGCGCCGCCGCGACGAGGAAATGCTGCGCCGCCAAGCCACACTCGACGCGCTGACCGGCGTCTACAACCGCAGCAGGTTCGAGGAGGAACTGCAGAAGTATGCGGCGCAGGCCGCTGCGAACCCGGGCGGTGATCAGGCCGCCGTGTTCATGATCGACCTGGACGGCCTCAAGCAGATCAACGACAAGCGCGGCCACATCGCCGGTGACGCCTATCTGAAGACGGTCGCCGAAACGATCAGCCGCCGGTTACGCCTCACCGACGTCGTCGGGCGGATCGGCGGCGACGAGTTCGCGGTGCTGCTCCCCCACACCACGGTCGCACAGGCCCAGCAGTTGGCGCAGACGTTGGTCGAGCAGGTCGAGACCCTGTCCCCCGGCGGTGTCTGCATCGGCATCGCCATGGTCACCCCTGACACCGTCGACAGCGCCCTCGAGCGCGCCGACCAGGCCATGTATCGCGCCAAACGACAGGGCGGCAGCCATTGGTGCGGCCCGGAGGCTCACATCGCGGGGTAATCGCGCGGGAACACCCGTCCCTCCGGTAACGTCTGGCACTCGGGGAACGAACATGTGAGCAACACCTAACTTGGGGGGACCCTTGGCAGTTCTGACGATGAAGACCATCGCACTGATGAAGCGTTCGGCGCTGGCACTGGTCACACTGGCCGCCGCGATGACGGCGGGCGCCATGAGCTTCGGTACCGCGATGGCCAAGGCGGACGACATGCGCCCCAGCCCGTGGGTGAAGAGCCCCGGAGCCGGCGAGGTCCGCCGCGACTCCACCCAGGGCGAGGTTCGCGACGGCTACATCCTGGCCCCCGCGGGCGGCGCGATCCGTCAGTCCCCGATCGCCACGCCCAGCACCAAGGCCGGCGGCTTCAGCGGCGTGCGCGTCGGTCCCGGCATCGGCGGCTGGTAAACCGCTCTAGGGCAACGCTTTTCCCGTCTCCGCATCGAACAGGTACGTCTTGTCGCGAGGCAGGATCAGCCCGATCGACGCACCGGCATCCCACGACGATCCCGCCGGCGCCGCAGCGATGACCCGCGTCGGCTCCGGCGTGTCCACCACCGCTGTCACCAGTGCGTGGCTGCCCAGCGGTTCGACGAAATCGACACGCGCCGGCACCGCGCCGTCGGCGTGCGGGGCGCCCAGCTGCAGATGCTCCGGCCGCACACCGACCGTCACGGGCCCCTCTGCGCACTGCACCGACTGAAGTTCGGCGCCCCCCAACTGCAATCTGCCCGAACTGACGAGGCCGGGCAGCAGGTTCATCGGCGGGCTCCCCATGAACGCGGCGACGAACGTGTTCGCCGGCCGGTGGTACACGTCGTCGGTGCTGCCGATCTGCTGCACCTCTCCGCCGGCCATCACGCACAGCCGGTCCCCCAGCGTCATCGCCTCCACCTGATCGTGGGTGACGTAGACCGAGGTGACCGGCACCTCACGGTGCAACCGCTTCAGATCGCCGCGAACCTGGTTGCGCAGCTTGGCATCCAGGTTCGACAGCGGCTCGTCGAGCAGGAACGCCTGCGGATCGCGCACCAGAGCCCGGCCCATCGCCACCCGCTGGCGCTGCCCGCCCGAGAGCTGCCCGGGCTTGCGGGCCAACAACTCCCCGATCTGCAGCAGCTCCGCCGTCTCGCGGACCCGGCGCTCGATCTCGCCGCGCGGGGTTTTGCGCTGCTTGAGCCCGTAGGCGAGGTTCTTGTACACCGTCATGTGCGGGTAGAGCGCATAGTTCTGGAACACCATCGCGATGTCCCGCTGGCCGGGGCCCAGACCGTTGACCACCTGCCCGCCGATACGGATCTCACCGTCACTGGGCTTGTCCAGACCGGCCAGCAGCCGCAGCGCCGTGCTCTTACCGCACCCCGACGGGCCCACCAGGATCAGGAACTCCCCGTCGGCCACCGTCAGACTCAGGTCCTTCAGCGCGGCGACACCGCCCGCGTAGCGCCGGGACACATTGCGAAACTCGACCTCTGCCAACGTCCTACCCCTTGATTCCGGTACTGGCGACCGACTGCACGAAATACCGCTGCGCGATGACGAACACCAGCAACATCGGCAACAGGCTCATCACGTTGGCCGCCATCAGCAGCGGCCACTGCACGTGATGGGCTCCTTGGAAATAGCTGAGCCCCAACGGGATCGTCATCTGGTCCTGCGAGGTGATGACGATCAGCGGCCACAGGAAATCGTTCCACGACGTCAACACCGTCAACGCCGCCAGCGTCGACATCGCCGGCATCGACAGCGGCAGCACGATCTTGAACAGCACACCCAGCCGCGACGTACCGTCGACGCGTGCCGCCTCCTCGAGTTCGACCGGCACCGTCTGGAAGAACTGGCGCAAGAAGAAGATCCCGAACGCGGTCGCCAGATTCGGCAGCATCAACGCGCCGATGTGGTCGATGCCCAGGCCCTCCCAGACGTTGTCGCCGAACCACTTGACGATCAGGAACACCGGGATCATCGTCACCTGGAACGGCACCATCAGCGTGGCCATCAGCGTCACGAACAGCGCTCCGCGGCCGAGGAAGCGGATGCGCGCGAACGCATACCCCGCGAGGCTGCACACCACGAGATTGCTGACCAACACGACCGCGGTCACCGTCAGGCTGTTCAGGAAGAAGTGCCCGAAGGGAGCCTGCGCCCACGCCTCGGTGTAGTTCGCGAACCGCGGCGTGGCCGGAAACAGCACGGGCGGAAAGCGGTTGGCTTCGCCTTCTGTTTCCAGCGACGTGATCAGCATCCACAGCAGCGGTACGAGGAGCAGGAAGCTGAGCGGGATCAGCACCAGGTGCCAGGGGCTGAACGGCAGCCGCCAGCGTTTCGGACTCGACGTGAGCGCCGTCATGGGTGGTGCGCGAATCTGCGAGCCAGCCGGAACTGCACGGCTGTGACGATCAGGATGACGACGAACAACGCGTAGGCCATCGCCGCGGCGTAACCCGCGTCGAAGTGCACGAAGGCTTGATCCCACAGGTAGTAGACGATCACCGTGGTCGCGCGCAGCGGGCCGCCCCGGGTCGTGGCGTACACCTCGTCGAACAACTGCAGGGCATTGATGGTCAGCCATACCAGCAGGAACAGATTGGCCGGGCCCAGCAGCGGCACCGTGATCGTGCGGAAGCGGGTGAACGCGCTCGCCCCGTCGATGGCCGCCGCCTCATGCAGTTCCGGCGGAACACCCTGCAGCGCAGCCAGATACACGATCACCGAGAAGCCCGTCCAGCCCCAGATCGTCATCGCGACGATCACGTAGATCGCCTGCGACGGCGAGGCCAGGAACGGTTGCGACGGTACGCCGACCGCATTCAGGGCGGCGTTGACCAGACCGTAGTCCCGGTCGGTGAGCCACAGGAAGATGATGCCCTGGCTGATCGTCGACACCGCCATCGTGATGTAGGCCGCGGTGCGGTACACCGAGATGAACCGCACCGAGCGGTTCATCGCCGCGGCGACCAGCAGTCCGACGATCATCGTGCCCGGCACGAACAGCGCCGTGTAGATGATCGTGTGCTTGATCGCGTCGAGGAACACCGGGTCGTCGGCCATCTTGCGGTAGTTGTCGAACCCCACCCACGGCGTCTCCGGCGTCAGCAGGTCGGACTTCTGGAACGACAGCTGCAGTGACATCAGCACCGGCAGCAGACCGAAGATCCCGATCAGCACCATCGCCGGCGTGACCAGCGCCCACCCCGTCAGACCATCGGTGCCGCGTGGCCGCCACCGCCGCCGGGGCCGGGCGGGTGGCGGCGCGGGCGGAGCCGCCACCCCGGTGTCCGTCGTGGTCACCATCGAGTTACTTCTCGGCCAGCTTCGCGTCGGCGGCCTGCGCGGCGGTGTTCAGCGCGTCCGCGGGCTGCTGTTTGCCGAGCATGACCGCGACGATCGCCTGCCCGAGTGCGTCGGAGACGTCGGGGTACTGCTCGACGGTGGGCCGGACCTTCTTCACGTTGTTCAGATTCTGCACGAACGCCGCTGTGCCCGGGACGTTCTGGTTCAGCTTGTCCAGGACCGCCTGGTCGTTACCGACCGACTGCCGGATCGGGAGGTCACCGGTGCCGAGCGAGAACGCCTTGACCTGCTCGGGCGCCGAGAGCCACTTCACGAAGTCGATGGCGGCCTGCTTCTTCTTGTCCCCGTTGTCGAACACCACCCAGTTGTCCGGCCCGGCGATGGTCTGGTGACCGCCCGGGGAACCGGCGAAGGTCGGCATCACCTGCACGTCGTAGTCGATGTCGCTGAGCTGAGACAGATCCCACGGCCCGGTGACGAGCATCGCGACCTTGCCGCTGTTCATCAGTTTCGGGCCGTTCTCGTTGGTGGTGTCCAGGTAGAGCGACTTGTCCTGAACGGCCATCTGCTGCAGCACGGTCAGGGCCTTGACACCCGCCTCGGAGTTGAACACGGCCTTCTCGTTGTCGGGCGAGAGGATGTCCCCGCCGGCCTCCCACAGCATCGGGATGTAGTGCCAGACGGTGTCCTCGCTGCCGTCGGCCGGGATCAGCCAGCCATACTGGCCCATGCTCGGATCGGTGAGTTTGGCTGCGGCGGCGCGGAAGTCGTCCCACGTCCAGTCAGGGCTCGGCGGCGCGACACCCGCGTCGGCGAACAGCTTCTTGTTGTAGACGATCGCGAGGTTGTCCACCAGCGCGGGCACACCGACGACCTTGTCGCCGACCGTCGCGGCCTCGCGCTCGGCCGGATAGAAGTCATCCCACTGCCAGTCGGGCTTCTTGACCTCGCTCGCCATGTCGACCACCTGCAGGATCTGGGCGATGTTCGGCGACCACGACCCGAACATGTAGGCCACGTCGGGCGCGCTGCCGCCGCGGACCGCGGTCAGCACCTTCTGCAGCACCAGGTCGTTGCTCGAGTACAGCTCGTTGACCTTCACGTCGGGATGGTCCTTGTTGTACTGCGCGATCAGACCTTTGAACACCTCGCCCTCGGTGTCCTGATACCCGTGCCACACCGCGATCTCGGTGGGTCCGGACGACGACGAACCCCCGCCCCCGCATCCGGCGAGGACGAGCGCGATGACGGCGAGCAGTGCGATGCAGAGGCGGCGTCTGATCACGGTGGACACTCCTTAGTGGTGGGCTCTAGTGGTGGGTGCGCAACGATTCGGGCAGCAGATCTGAATGGGCGGAGGTCAATTCGTCACACAGATCGGCGATCTGGTCGACGTTCAGCGACGCGGCGGTGTTCGGGTCGACCATCGCGGCGGCGCGCACCAGCCGGGGGACGCCCTCGACGGCGGCACGGACCGTCAGGTCGACCGGGCCGAGGAACGTGCGATTCAGCGCGGCACACTGCGGGGGCAGATCACCCACCGCCATCGGGTGCGCGCCGAGCGAGTCCAGCAGCGTCGGCACCTCGACGGCCAGGCCGTCGGGCAGGTTGGTGATCAAACCGGTGTTGACGACGTTGGCGGAGATGACCCGCGGCGTACCGGTTTCCAGCGAATGGATGACCTGCGGGGCGTACTCGGTGGAGCCGGTGTCGATCGGCAACGTGTCGGTGTTCGCCAGTTCGGCTCGCACGCGGCGGTATTCGGCGACGTTCGCCTCGCTGATCGACACGTACTCGCCGATGGCGAGCCGCAACCGTTCGACCTCGGCAGGATCGTGCAGATACCAGGGCACGTATTCGCTGCTGTGCTCGCTGGTTTCGGTCGGGTAGTACCCCAGCCGCCGGTACATGTCCACACGTACCCGCCGCCGCAGTTCCGGGTCCGCGGCGATGCGCTCGTCGAGCAAGGGATAGAGATTCTGTCCACCACGCTCCCACCGCAGCACCCACGCCTGGTGGTTGACCCCGGCCGACCAGTAGGACACCTCGTCGTAGGGCACGTCGATGACCTCGCACAGACCGACCATCGTCCAGTACACCGAATGACACAGCCCCAGCACCTTCAGATCGGGCGCCACCCGGTTCAGGTACGTCACGTTCATCGCCATCGGGTTCGTGTAGTTCAGCAGCCACGCGTCCGGGCACACCTCGGCCATGTCCGCGGCGATGCCGGCCAGCACCGGGAAGGTCCGCAGCCCGCGGAAGATCCCGCCGATACCGATGGTGTCGGCGATGGTCTGGTTCAGGCCGTATTTGGCGGGGATCTCGAAGTCGCGGACCGTCGCCTCGTGGCCGCCGACGGCGATCGTGTTGATCACGTAGTCGGCCCCGTCGAGCGCACGCCGGCGGTCGGTGGTGGACACCACCTCGGGGCTCGCTTCGGCCGCCCGGGCCGTGGCCCGCGTGATGGCCTCGGCGGTCTCCAGCCGTTCGATGTCGATGTCGTGCAGCACGACTCGCACCGAGCCGAGCTCGGGGAAGGACAGGATGTCGCCGAGCAGCTCGCGGGTGAACTCGACACTGCCCGCCCCGACGATCGCGATGGTGGGTTTCACTTAACGGGTGCCTTTCGTGGTGGGCTCCAGCACGGCAGCGGTCGGCTCCTCGCCGCGCTTCTCGTCGGCGTAGACCATCAGCGTCGAGCCGACCAGCGCCAGCACGATGCCGATGGCGCCGTACGGGCTGGGCAGCGTCTGGTAGGCGATCAACGACACGACGATGGTGAGAGCGGGGGCCAGGGCGTTGGTGGTCGGCGCGACGATCGTGGCCTTGCCGCGGGCGAGCGCCATCACCAGGAACAGCGCACCGACGGCGTTGAGCAGCTGCGTGCCGGCTGTCAACAGCGGTGCCTTCCAGCCGAAGTCGAGCGGCAGGCCGCCCATCGACAGGATCGCCACCGGAATCAGCGCGATGCCGCTGATCGCCATCCAGCCGAACGTGGTCGCCTCGTTGACGCCCAGTGTCGCGGTCTTGCGCATGAAGTAGGCCTGCACACCCCACGCCACGCAGATCACGATGGCCAGCAGCAGCCACGGCCCGGTCGAGGCGTCGGAATCGCTGCTGGTGATGCTGAAGAGCACGATCGCGGCCAGCGCGCAGATCAGTCCGACGATGGCCAGGCCGCGGATACGTTCGCGCAGGAGCACCATCGCCATCAGCACGGTGATCGCCGGGGAGATCGACACGATCGGAAAGATCAGGTACGCGGGGCCGATCGTCAACGCCTGGAACAGCAGCAGCTGCCCACCCGCGCCGGTCAGGCCGATCAGCAGGCCGTAGATCGTGGCTTCCTTGCGGCGGTCGAACTTCTCACCCTTCAGCGCGAACGCGGCGGGAATGATCATGGTCAGCGCCCAGATGCAGTAGATCATCTCGTCCGGGTAGCCGTACCAGGTCGCGGGCAGCGCGGAGAACGCACCCCACACACCCCAGAACAGGACCAGCAGGGTGGCGTAGAAGATCCAGCTGCGCGCCGGCTTGGCGGTGGTGGTGTCGCTCATGCTTTCGGTCATGTCAGGGTCACCTTCTCCGATGTGGTTGCAGTAGCTGACAATTCGGCGACCGCTGCAGTGCTCAACGGATGGCCACGGTGTTTGGCGGCGTACAGCGCCGCGCCCACTGCGGGGTCGAGCAGCGGTTGCCGCAGGTCGTAGCGGGCGGGCAAAGCGTTCAGGGTCTCGGTGAAGCCGCCGCGGAGCAGCGGATCGGAGAACATGCCGCCGGAATACGACACCGGAATCACCTCGTCCTCAGTGAAACCGACCAGCGTCGTGGTGGTTTCGATGAGTGCGACGAGCTCGTCGACCGCATCGGTGAGGATCTGCGCGGCGGCGGTGTCGCCGTCGCGGGCCGCCTGACACACCGTGGTCGCGAGCGCGGCGATGGAGCCGCGGTTCCCTTTCCACGTGTCGATGACGAGGCTGACGGCGTCGAGATCGCCGACGATCTCCAAACGTACTTTGAAGAGATCGTAGAGCGGGCCGCGCGGCATCCGGCCGTCGCTCATCCGGCTGAACGCATTGAGGCCGCGGGTGGCCACCCAGTAGGCCGATCCCTCGTCACCGAAGAGTTCGCCCCAGCCGCCCACGCGGTGCCCGACACCGCGGCGCTCGCCGTAGGTCATCGACCCGGTGCCGCTGATCACGTTGATGCCGTCCTCGCCACCGAGCGAGCCGGCCCACCCGCACACCATGTCGTTGTCGCAGCTGTACCGGTCGTGTCCGAGGACCCCGGCGGGTACAGCGTCGAGCGCCGCGATGTCACCGCTGGCCTCGCCATAGCCGGGCAGGCCGAAGAACGCGGCGTCGATACCGGCGGTGTCGATACCGGCCTGGGCGCAGATGTCGGTGATGCCCTGTTGCAGAACACGTTCGACGACCTCGAAACCGTCGTTGAAATAATACGAGGTGGGCGCGGTGGCGCGGGCCAGCACGTGCCCGGCATCGTCGATGAGTGCGAACGCTGTCTTCGAGCCGCCGCCGTCGACGCCGAGGTAGCGCGCCATCACCGGGCTCCGGCCATCGGATAGATCGTGACGCCGCGCACGACCCGGCTGACTTCCCCGGACGGGAACGGATTGTCCGGTGTCTTGCCGTAGTCCAGTGACGTGAACAGCGCCAGGTACTGGCCGAACACCAGATACGGCAGGGCGACCAGTGCGTCGGGCAGGTCGGCCAGGCCGGGCAGTACGAGCGCGGCGCCGTACTCCTCGGGAATCGGGACGGCGCTGATCACGCGGACCGCGTCGGCGCCGAGCTGACTGCGCAACTCGGCGATGATGTCGAGGTCGTAGCGGCGGGTGTAGGGGTCGGTCGACACGTAGACGACGGCGAGCGTGTCCTCGTCGAGCACCGACTTCGGGCCGTGCCGGAAACCCAGCGGGGAGTCGAAGTACGTCACCACCTCGCCGGCGGTCAATTCCAGGAGCTTGAGCGCTGATTCGCGCGCCAGTCCCTCCAGTGATCCGCAACCCAGGTAGACGAAGCGCTGCTTCTTGCTCTGTGCGAGCGCCCGGATGTCGTCCTGCAGACCGGCGACGTGTTCGGCGGCACTAGCCAGTGCCTCGACCTGGCGCTGCTGCGCCGGGCCGAGCATCAGCAGGCAGGTCAGCAGCATCGACGTCAGGCTCGATGTCATCGCGAAGCCGGAATCGTTGGTGCGGTCGGGCATGTAGACCACCAGCGAGTCGGGTCGGTCGGTGTGCGCGCGGCCCAGCTGGCCGTCGCGGTCACACGTGAGGATCAGGTGCCAGACCTGATCGACGAGCTGATCGGCCAGTGCCGTGGTGGCCAGGCTCTCGGGGCTGTTGCCGCTGCGCGCGAAAGACACCATCAGCGTGGGGGTTTGGGGTTCGAGGTGGTCGAGAGGACTGGCGACGATGCTGGTGGTCGCGATCGGCTCGACTCGGTGGCGCAGATGCCGGCGCAGCAGCGGGGCGGCGATCTCCCCGGCGAAGGCGGAACTGCCCGCGCCGGTGAGGATGATGCGCAGATCCGCGCGGGCCAGCAGGTCGCGGATGAAGGACTCGGCGTGCTGATCGGACCTGCCCGCGACCTCCCGCCACGCATCGGGTTGCTGGCCGATCTCGAGAATGGTTGCGCCGCCGTCTTTCTGATCGGGCACGGACGTCTGGGTCATCGGGGGCTACCTCCGGGGTTGTCGGCACGGCAGGCGGCGGCGTAGGGCCGCAGCGCGTCGCGGACGCGGTCGACCACCAGGGCCGCGGCGTCCTGGTCGAGCAGGCCGGCGCGGATGCGCTCGTACTGTACGGGCAGGAATTGACTGATCAGCGGCAGCGGGACGCCGACGCGGTCGAGGTTCGCGAGCAGCGTGCGCCGCGCCGCGTCGACCTCCTCGTCGGCCCAGTAGTAGCGCAACCGGTCGCTGTAGCTGTAGCGCCGCGCGGTGCGCTGCTCGATCGGATCGCCCTCGTAATAGGCGTCCCAGTACTGCGGTTGCGCGAGCATGCGGCGCTCGATCACCTCGATGAGGTTCGACCGGGCCGGCCGCGGTACGAGCTCCGTCTCGATCATCGCCAGCGCGAACAACGCCTCCCGCATCGCGAAGGTCAACCCGGGCCCGACTTTGAGGACCGCCCAGTGGTCTTCGACGAGCTCGCGCAGTTCGGCGGGGCGCTGGTAATCCGTCGAGTGCGCCTCGAACACCAGGTGCGGCTCGTCGTCGAGCACGCGCCGGAGGTCCGCGGTGGCCCCGTGCACGTAGTCGATGACCTGGAGGTGATCGAACTCGACGCCGGGCTGGACCACCAGCGCCATCACCCGGGGCCACACGTCGTCGTGCCCGACGGCAGCGAACGCCCGGCGATGCGCAGCCAGGGTGGCCCGCGCCGCGTCGGCCGGCGTCGGGGTGAGCTGGTCCAGCGTTTCGTGCGCGCCGCCGGGAACCGGCACCTCGGTTCCGATCACGTAGACCGGAGGTTCGAGACCGGAGCGGCGGGCAGCTTCCTCGGCAATCGCGAGCAGCCGTGCGCTGCGCTCGGCGACGACCTCGTCGGACAGCACGGCGGGGTCGTCGGCGCAGCGCATGCTGCAGTCCAGATGGATCTTGCGGTATCCCGCGGCGACGTACTCGGCGATCAGCGTTTCCGCGCGGCCCATCGCGACGGCGGCGTTCTCCCGCTGCCACCGGTTCGGACCGAGGTGATCACCGCCGAGCACGATGCGGTCGCGGGAAAAGCCCCGAGCGTCGGCGATGCCGAACACCAGATCGCGAAAGTCGTTGGGACGCATGCCGGTGTAGCCACCGAACTGGTCGACCTGATTGGACGTCGCCTCGATGAGCACGAATCCGCCGTCGGCGGCAGCCTGGACGATCGCCGCCTCCAGCACCGTGGGATGCGCCGAGCACACCGAATACATGCCCACCGGCTCGCCGGCCTTGTGCCGCTCGACGGTGTCGGCGAGCCAGTCGGTCCGTGTCGTCGCCTGCGTCATGAGGCCTGCACCTCCGACGCGGCGATCACTCGGCACAGGGATGCGACCGTCTCGGCCACCGCCTCACGCGCGGGGAGGAGGTATTTGCGCGGATCGGTCAGTGCAACATCGGATTCGAGGACAGTGCGCACCGCGCCGGTGTAGGCGACGTTCAGCGCGGTGCCGACATTGACCTTGCGGATACCCGCAGCCACCGCGGCGCGCAGATTCTCGTCGGCCACCCCCGACGAGCCATGCAGCACAAGGGGAATCGGCACCGCGGCCGCGATCTCCCGAATCAGGGCCATGTCGAGATCGGCGTCGCGGGTGGTCATCGCGTGCGAGCTGCCGACGGCCACGGCCAGCGCATCCACCCCGGTTTGCGCGGCGAACGCCGCTGCGTCATCGGGATCGGTGCGCGCGCCGGGTTCGTGTGCGCCGAGGACGCGGCCGTCCTTGCCCCCGACCTGACCGAGCTCGGCCTCCACGAACAGCCCGGCCGCGTGCGCTCGCTCAGCGAGCGATGCTGTCTTCCTGATGTTCTCGTCGGCATCGTGATGCGCCGCGTCGATCATCACCGACGTGACGCCGAGCTGCGTCGCCGTCGCGATCGCCTCGTCGAGGAGTTCGGGATCCTGGATGTGGTCGAGGTGCAGCGCCAGCGGCGCCGTGGACGCGGCGGCGATCTGAGCGCACGCCGCGGTGATCGGCGCGAGCCGGTCTCCGTGGAAGCGCACGGTGTTCTCGCTGATCTGGATCAGCGCCGCCGCCCCCGCCCGCTCGACGCCCGCGGCGATCCCCTCGGCATGCTCGAGCGTGATGACGTTGAAAGCCATGACCGCACTGCGGTTTTCGATCGCCGCAGCGAGGAGATCGGACGTGGAGGCCAGGGTCACGCGGTGGCCTCCTTCACCAGATGTGTGCGGTACATCACTCGACTATGAGAAGCTCGCTCAGAACGCGCAATACCAATCGGTCAAACGATCAGGAAAAGTGAGCGCGGGTGAGCGGAGGAGGACCGCGATGTCGATCAAGCGCACGGACCGGATGCGCGAAGTGCTGTCCGTCCTGCGTGACCGCGGCGAGGTCGCCTCCACGGTGCTGTGTACCGAGTTGCGGATCTCCCCCGCCACGCTGCGCCGCGATCTGGCCGAACTCGAAGAGCAGGGCCTGCTGGTGCGCACACACGGCGGCGCGAAGGCCCTCGACCCGAGCGGCAGCGAGATCCCGGTCCGACTACGTGACCATCGCATGGTTGCGATCAAGCGCCGCATCGCCCAGCACGCCGCCGCCCTCGTTCCGCCGGGCCCCCAGGCGGTCGCGCTCACCGGTGGCGTCACGTGCGGCGAGGTGGCCCGCGCGCTCAAGGGGCGACCGAACATCACCGTCGTCACCAACTCGCTCACGATCGCCGCCGACTGCGCCGTCGACGCCCACATGAAGGTGATCGCGACCGGCGGGCTGGTGCGCGCGAACTCGCTGGAGGCGGTCGGCCCGATGTCCGAGCACGCGTTCCAGGTGATCACCGTCGGCACCGCGGTGCTGGGCGCCGACGGCATGTCCGCCGAGATCGGCGCGACCACCTACGACGAGGCCGAGGCGCGCACCGCGATCGCGATGGCGTCGAACGCACAGCGGGTCGTCGTCGCGGTGGACGGATCGAAGATCGGCAACGTGACGCTGGCCAAGATGGTCGCACCGCCGCAGATCCACCATCTGGTCACCGACTCCAGCGCCGACCGCGATCAACTCGACCGCATCGCCGCCGCCGGGGTCCGCGTACACGTCGTCGATGTTGAGTGACGGAATCGACGATGGCCAGAAGCAGACTCCGATGAACCCTGCAGCCCGCTGATGCCATCCTGGCACTGCCTAGAGGCTTCCACCCCGCACTCGGCCCGAGCCGTCGGATCGGCCTACCTCGGCTGCACGACGTATCGGCACAATGCTGCCGCGATGCACCAGCAGTCTGGCAGGGGAATCTCTCAGAGCGCTGATTGCGCAGACGGCGGGGTCAGGATCGTGACCGTGTCGTCTTCGTATTCCGTGACGTAGAGGGTCCCATCTGCAGCAACCGCCAGGCCGAGGGGATAGTTTCCCACTTGAACGGTGTCAATGAGCTTGCCATCAACGGCGTCGATTACGGACACTGTGTCGGTTTCGCTGTTCGCCGTGTAAATACGAGTGCCGTCGCGAGTCAGGGCGATCGACGCGGGTCGATTTCCCTCGAGAGATATCTCATCGACGACCTGCAGGCTCGTCGTATCCACCACGAAGACACGCGCGTTGTAGTCGGGCACATACATGCGGCTCCCGTCCGGACTCAGAGCAATTGACAACGCCCCTCCGCCATTGGCGTAGCTGAAGTTCTGCACGGTCTGACTACCAACATCCAGCACCGCGCCACCGGGGTTGAAATTGTCCGCGATGTAGACGCGTTGTCCGTCAGGGCTGACGGCCACAGCAATGCCGAACACCCCGACAGGCAACCTGTCGATCTCCATACTCGTGGCCGTGTCGATAATGGACACCGTCAGATCGGACCTGTTCGTAACGTAGACGCGACTGCCGTCCGCGCTGATCGCCAACCCGATGGGAGTTGTGCCGACGGGCACCGAACGTTCGTTCCCGGTAGCAAGGTCGATCACCGACACCGTGTTTGCGGCCGCATTGGTCACGTAAGCAAACGATCCGTCGGGCGAAATCACGACGCCATGAGGGTCCGACCCGGTGGCATAGTTGTTAATGGTCGCCTTCGTCGCAACGTCGATGACCGAGAGTGAGCTGTCACCCCCATTTACGACGTACATTCTGGCGCCATCGGCGCTCAAAGCCACTCCGCGCGGAAACTGTCCAGTGTCAATGGTCCCGGTTACGACTGGAGTCGTCGAGGGAGGGAGAGTGACTGCGTCGATGACGGACACCGTGCCGTCGGTATTGACAACGTAGAGCTTGTCACCTGAAGGAGTGAGTTTTAGCCCGACCGGTCCGCCGCCAACAGCAATTGTGTCGATCACTCGGTCTCTGGTCAGGTCGATTACCGACACAGAGCCGGGGTTGCGCTCGTTGGCATTGTACCCGCTGAAATTCGCGACATACCCGACGGTGAAGTCGGCGTTGAACACCATTCCGATCGGCGTGGCGCCTACCCCAATTCCCTTGATAACCGAGTTCGTCGTCGTGTCGATGACCACGACGCTATTGCTGAACTGGTTCGTGACGTAGGCGCGAGTACCGTCCCGATTCAAAACCACTGTCGTGGGGTATGAGCCGGTCTCGATCGTCGCAATCACGGGAGGGGGGGCGCTTTCGGGAGAGTTGATCTCGGGGTCTGTCAAATCGAGTACTGACACGTAGCCACCGAACTGGTTTGTCACGTAGAGCCTTTGAGCATCGGGACTCAAGGCAAGGCCGACCGGCACCCAAGGCGCGCCCCATGTCTTGACGAGTTCGTATGTGCGAGTGTCGATGACAGAAATGTTGTTCCCGGTGCTGCCGGCGACATATGCAATGTTGCCGGGACCGAATACGGTCTCGATCGGGCTCGTGCCAGGTGCTAGCGCGACAGTCGCTACCACCGTCTGCGAACTGGGGTCGATAACCGAGATACTGGCCGAGTCGCGATTACTCACCCAGATGTTGCCGTCCGGCGCGCGTTTGAGGTTGGACGGGGCGCTGCCGACGTCAATGGTCTTGACGATCCGGTTCGTTGATGTGTCGACGACTGAGACGGTCCCGTTGCGCTGGTTGACTACATACCCGAACGAACCGGAGTCGTTGAATGCTATGTACTGAGGATCGGCATAGTCAGGGGTGATGGCCACGGTGACAGGTACGTCTAGCTGCCCACCCTTGCCGTCTTTCATCCGAATCACAAACGACTCAGTCTGCTCTCCCGGCGACGCCTGCGCCTCAGCACGAGCTTGAGCACTCGGGGTATACCAGAACCGCCCGGTAGCCGACCCCACTGTGACAGTACTGCCGCTGGCCAACGTTATCGACCCGCTGTAACGCAACACATCCCCGTCAGGATCCACCCCCACCACCTGACCCTCAACAGCACCCGAATCCGCCTTCGGCACACCAACAGTCACCGATCCCAACGTCGGCGCCGAATTCGCAGGAGTCACCGTCACGGTGACAGGTACGTCCAGCTGCCCACCCTTGCCGTCCTTCATCCGAACCACAAACGACTCAGTCTGCTCTCCCGGCAACGCCTGCGCCTCAGCACGAGCTTGAGCACTCGGGGTATACCAGAACCGCCCGGTAGCCGACCCCACTGTGACAGTA
>NZ_VKAA01000016.1:0-1708 GCF_007096635.1 Mycolicibacterium sp. 018/SC-01/001 | reverse complement strand
ACGCCTGCGCCTCAGCACGAGCTTGAGCACTCGGGGTATACCAGAACCGCCCGGTAGCCGACCCCACTGTGACAGTACTGCCGCTGGCCAACGTTATCGACCCGCTGTAACGCAACACATCCCCGTCAGGATCCACCCCCACCACCTGACCCTCAACAGCACCCGAATCCGCCTTCGGCACACCAACAGTCACCGATCCCAACGTCGGCGCCGAATTCGCAGGAGCGGTGGCCGCGATCGAGCCGAAGGCAAACGATGACGCGTCATCAGATGAGAATGCGTTTTCTCTCAAGCCCCTCCGCGACAGCTCGTTTCTCGTCCAAGCCAAAACTGTCCACCCAAGGACAGGGACTACCGGGTGCTGGTGGGGACCATCGAACAGAGCCGAAAGCGCCGACTTCACCCAGGTAGTAATGGGAGTCGACACCAGGTGATCTGAATGCTCGGTTACGGCCAGAGTGGTCTTCTCAGTGGAATCAAATCGATTCGGTGGCACCTGCGCTCTAATGACAAACGGAACGCTCAATAGTTGCGGCGCCTCAGCCGTTACCGGAGTTGCCGCACCGTTCGACTCAGTACCCGCGTCGACATTCTCAAGCGTATCGGAGTCGCGCCCGCCCGCTTCGTCCCTCTGCTTGTGATCGCGGCCTCCCCGCTCCGCTGTCCTCTCCACGCCTCTTCGTTGACCGTCAGAACTGGCCCGACGCTCTTCGGCGAGACCTTCCGGTCTGCCGACTCGCGAGAGTTCGGGAGCCTCGTCCGCCACCTGGTTACGGGACGGTATAGCCTCGCCGCCATCAAAGGCAGGTTCTCCGTCGTTCTTATCTACGTCGTCATCTACATCGTCTCGAGAACCTTCTACGTCGGAGGATTCATCGTTCGAAGTCCCATCTGGCTGAGGGGTCTTCTCCTGGTTCCGTTTTTTTAAACGACTCGAGTTCTCAGCCGAGACGCTCCTTTGCACCACGTCATTGGAGCGGCTCGACGTCACTGCTTCAGTGGATTCACCCGCGGACTGTTCAGTTGCCGCCGCCACCCACGGGATGCTGACGAGCGAAGCTCCGATTCCCAGTGCGACGGCTAGGGCACCCACCCGTCCGACGTAGCGGGCATATCGAGTCGACGGCACCGCGCCCCAGTCTCGCGAAGATTTGCCCGCGCCAGCATTAGCCAAGTGCTTCAATTTTCCCCCCACAAGCTAGCCAACCCTCCGCTGGCAACTTGCTGCGGAATGTGGCTCTAGCTGGGATGGTAGCCACGACGAGTGGCTATGTCTATGAAGTTCGCTGGAAATCGCCCTTGTGATAATCGGGTGGCGTTCGCGACAGGTGTGGGTGCTGGTTTTAACATCGTTGGCGACGAGCGAATGCCATGCGCTCGCAATGATTACTAGGGTTTTCGAGACGACCCGTCACAGTCGCGGAACTAAGCGACACCGATGCCGGGCAGCGGCACCGATGCTGAACGGTCGGCGGGGAATCGCCGAGCGGATTGCCCGTCACGTTCTGCTCGAGGTCGGCCACAGGTGCCACCCGGTGAGGCGTTAAGTAGTGGCGGTAAATGGTCGCTCAAAGTCAAGTGGTCATGACAACGGTTAGGCCGCTTGGCTAATGAGGGCGGCCATGCGCTGTGCCGGGGTATCGAGGTCGAGGGTGGGACGTGGTCGGGTGTTGAGCTTGTCGGCGACGGCTTGCAGGTCGGCTTTGGT
>NZ_VKAA01000015.1 GCF_007096635.1 Mycolicibacterium sp. 018/SC-01/001 | reverse complement strand
CACCCGCTGAACCCCGCCCAAACCCACGAATGGGCGCTCTGAACGGGGGTTTTCCCGCCCAAACGTCGGTCTGGGTGAAGATGGGGGCATGACTGAACTGTGGGTGGAGCGTACCGGCGTGCGGCGCTACACGGGGCGCAGCACGCGCGGCGCGGAAGTCCTGATCGGCTCGGAGGACGTCGAGGGCGTGTTCACGCCGGGCGAGCTGATGAAGATCGCGTTGGCGGCGTGCAGTGGCATGTCCAGCGACCAGCCGCTGCGTCGGCGCCTCGGCGACGACTACCAGACCACGATCCGGGTGTCCGGGGCGGCCGACCGCGACCAGGAGCGCTACCCGCTCCTGGCCGAATCGTTGGAGATCGACCTGTCGAGCCTGTCCGCCGACGAGAAGGCCCGCCTGCTCACGGTCGTCGAACGGGCCATCGATTCCGTGTGCACCGTGGGGCGCACGTTGAAATCGGGTACTCAAGTGACATTTGAGGTGAAAGATGTTGGGGGAGAGTGACGTCCGCCTCACGGCGTGGGTGCACGGGCACGTCCAGGGGGTGGGTTTCCGCTGGTGGACGCGGTCTCGAGCCCTGGAACTAGGGCTGACGGGCTTCGCGGCGAACAAAGCCGACGGGCGCGTCCACGTCGTCGCCCAGGGTCCGCGGCAGGCCTGCGAAAAGCTGCTCGACCTGCTCGAACACGGTGACACACCGGGTCGCGTCGACAGGGTCGTCGCGGACTGGTCGGCTGCGACCGACGCGCTGCCCGGCTTCACCGAGCGCTGAGGTCCGCGGCGGTAGGGTTACCCGTCATGCATCTGAAGAGTCTGACGCTGAAGGGCTTCAAGTCCTTCGCCTCGCCGACGACTCTTCGCTTCGAGCCCGGCATCACCTGCGTCGTGGGCCCCAACGGCTCGGGCAAGTCCAACGTCGTCGACGCGCTGACGTGGGTGATGGGGGAGCAGGGCGCCAAGACGTTGCGCGGCGGCAAGATGGAGGACGTCATCTTCGCCGGGACGTCGTCGCGCGCGCCGCTCGGCCGCGCCGAGGTGACGCTGACGATCGACAACTCCGACAACGCGCTCCCGATCGAGTACTCCGAGGTGTCGATCACCCGCCGGATGTTCCGCGACGGCGCCGGTGAGTACGAGATCAACGGCAGCCGTTGCCGTTTGACCGACGTTCAAGAACTGCTGAGTGACTCCGGCATCGGCCGCGAGATGCATGTCATCGTCGGTCAGGGCAAGCTCTCGGAGATCCTCGAATCCCGGCCCGAGGACCGGCGCGCGTTCATCGAGGAGGCCGCCGGTGTGCTCAAGCACCGCAAGCGCCGAGAGAAGGCGGTGCGCAAACTCGATTCCATGGCGGCCAACCTGGCCCGGCTCACCGACCTCACCACGGAACTGCGTCGACAGCTCAAACCGCTGGGCCGCCAAGCCGAGATGGCGCGCCGCGCGCAGACCATCCAGGCCGATCTGCGCGACGCGCGCCTGCGGCTGGCCGCCGACGACCTGGTCACCCGCAAGTCCGAGTTCGACGACACCAACCAGGCCGAGACCACGCTGCGGCGCGAACACGACGAGCTCACGGCGCGGCTGGAGACCCGCAGCCTCGAGCTCGACGCCCACGAGACCGCGGTGGCGGAGCTCAGCGAACGCGCCGACGCCGCACAACAGCGGTGGTTCCGCCTCTCCGCGCTGGCCGAACGGGTCGCCGCGACGGTGCGTATCGCAGGCGAACGCGCGCAGTACCTCGACGCCGAACCCGAGCGGTCCAGCGGTCCGGACCCCGACGAGCTCGAGGCCCAGGCCGACGAGATCGCCGAGCAGGAACGGGCGCTGCTCGAGGATCTCGAGGAATCCCGCGAACGGCTCGACGGCGCGCGCGCCGAACTCGCGGAGCGCGAACACGCCGCCGCCGAAGCCGAGCGCGCCCACATGGCGGCGGCGCGGGCCGAAGCGGATCGCCGCGAGGGTCTGGCACGGCTGGCCGGACAGGTCGACACCATGCGCACCCGCGTCGAGTCCATCGACGAGACGGTCGCCCGGCTCAGCGCCGGGATCGACGAGGCGGCGGCGCGCGCACAACAGGCGCAGGCGGAGTTCGAGACGGTCCAGTCCCGCGTCAGTGAACTCGACGCGGGAGAGGTCGGCCTCGACGAACACCACGACCGCACCGTGAGCGCCCTGCGGCTGGCCGACGAGCGCGTCGCCGAACTGCAGGCTGCAGAGCGGGCAGCCGAACGGCAGGTCGCTTCCCTGCAGGCGCGCATCGACGCTCTCTCGGTCGGCCTCGACCGCAAGGACGGAGCCGCCTGGCTGCAGCAGAACCACAGCGGCACAGGGCTTCTCGGATCACTGGCCGGTATGGTCAAGGTGCGCCCCGGTCACGAGGCGGCCATCGCCGCCGTGCTGGGTGCGGCGGCCGACGCACTCGCCGTCGACGGAATCGCAAGTGCGGCCGACGCGTTGCGTGCCCTCAAGGACGCCGACGGCGGTCGGGCGGCGCTGGTGCTGGGGGACTGGCCCGAGGCTCCAGCGCCGGCCACGAGCGTGCTGCCCGCCGGCGCGGTGTGGGCCCGCGACGTCGTCGACGCCACAGCTCGCATGCAGGGTGCGGTGACCGCGATGCTCACCGGCGTCGCGGTCGTCGACCATCTGCGCACTGCGCTGGATCTCGTTGCCGCGCAACCGAATCTGCGGGCAGTCACCGCGGACGGCGATCTCGTCGGCGCCGGGTGGGTCAGCGGAGGGTCGGACCGCAAACCGAGCACGCTGGAGATCCAGTCCGAGGTGGACAAGGCGCGCGCCGAACTCGCCGATGCCGAGCGGCAGACCGCCGAACTGTCGGCGGCCCTGTCCGGGGCGCTCGCCGAGCAGGCCGGCCGCCAGGATGCGGCCGAGCAGGCTCTGGCCGCGCTCAACGAATCCGACTCGGCGATCTCGGCGATCTACGAGCAGCTCGGCCGCCTGGGGCAGGAGGCGCGTACCGCCGACGACGAGTGGCAGCGACTGATCACCCAGCGCGACGAGCTGGAGGCCGGGCGCAACCGGACCATCGCCGAGCTCAGCGAGCTCGAGACACGGCTGCACCTGGCCCAGCAGGAGCCGATGTTCGACGCCGAGCCCGTCGATCGCCGGGAGTGGACCGCTGCCGCGGAAGCCGCCCGCGCCGCCGAGGTGGAAGCCCGCCTCGCGGTCCGCACAGCCGAGGAGCGCGCCAATGCCGTTCGCGGACGGGCAGATTCGTTGCGTCGTGCGGCGACGGCCGAACGCGAGGCCCGCGTGCGGGCTGCGCATGCGCGCGAGGCGCGGGTGCGCACTGCCGCCGTCGCCGCCGCGGTCGCGGAGTCCGGCAGGCTCGTCGCGGCCCGGTTGAGCGCGGCCGTCGGTGTGGCCTCGCGGGTGCGCGACGAGATCGCAGCCGAACGTCAGGTCCGCGCCGCAGCGCTGGGCAAGGCCCGCGAGGAGGTCGGCGACCTCACCGCCCGGATCACCGCGCTGACCGACGCGCTGCACCGCGACGAGGTCGCCAAGGCGCAGGCGGCGCTGCGCATCGAACAGCTCGAAGAGCAGGTGCTCGAGCAGTTCGGGATGGCGGCGGCGGATCTGGTGGCCGAATACGGGCCCGACGTCGCGCTGCCGCCGTCGGAGTTGGAGATGGCCGAGTACGAGCAGGCCCGTGAGCGTGGTGAGCAGGTGACCGCCCCGGCGCCGATGCCGTATGACCGGCCCACCCAGCAGCGGCGCGCCAAGAGAGCCGAGCGCGAGCTCGCTGAGCTGGGCCGGGTGAATCCGCTGGCGCTGGAGGAGTTCGCGGCGCTCGAGGAGCGGTACAACTTCCTGTCCACCCAGCTCGAGGACGTCAAGGCCGCGCGCAAGGACCTGCTGGATGTGGTCGCCGAGGTCGACGCCCGCATCCTGCAGGTGTTCACCGAGGCCTACATGGACGTCGAACGCGAGTTCACGCAGGTGTTTTCGACGCTCTTCCCGGGCGGCGAGGGCCGGCTGCTGCTCACCGACCCCAGCGACATGCTGACCACCGGCATCGAGGTCGAAGCCCGTCCGCCGGGCAAGAAGATCAAACGGCTCTCGCTGCTGTCCGGTGGCGAGAAATCGCTGACCGCGGTGGCGATGCTCGTCGCGATCTTCCGCGCCCGCCCGTCCCCGTTCTACGTGATGGACGAGGTGGAGGCCGCGCTCGACGACGTCAATCTGCGCCGCTTGATCAGCTTGTTCGAGCAGTTGCGCGAGCGTTCCCAGCTGATCGTCATCACCCACCAGAAGCCGACGATGGAGGTCGCCGACGCGCTCTACGGCGTGACGATGCGCGGCGACGGCATCACGACGGTCATCTCGCAGCGCATGCGGGGCCAGGAGCTGGTCTCCAGCCCGGCCTGAGTCGCTCCCCGACGGCGCCGAGATCGACGTTCTGGCGGGTTTTTCTCGCACTTTCCCGCCCGAACGTCGGTTTGGGCGGGGTCAGGCCGGGGTGACGCCGCCGGCGCGCAGGGCGCCCAGGTCGGCCGCGCCGCTGCCGTGCAGGCAGATCAGCAGCTCCTCGAGGAACCCCTCCAGCCAATCGATCACGGCGTCGACGGATTCGATGGCCGGTGCCAGCAACGGCCGGGCGATCGCGACCACTTCGGCGCCCATCGCGAGCGCGACGGCGGCGTCCATACCGGTCCGGATGCCGCCGGAGGCGACCAGCGGCATGTCCGGCAGCACCTCACGCACCTCGAGGAGTGCCTGCGCGGTCGGGATACCCCACTCGGCCAGCGTCGGGTGCCGGACTTCGCCGTACCGGACGAACTGCTCGATACGCGCCCACGATGTCCCGCCCGCGCCCGCCACGTCGACCGCGGCGAGCGGATGGCGCACCAGCTCGGCCGCCGCGACGGCGCCGATGCCGTGCCCGACCTCCTTGAGCATCACCGGGTAGTCCAACGCCTCGATCACCTCGCCGAGCCGCCGCACCGAACCGGAGAAGTTGGTGTCGCCTTGGTCCTGCATCGCCTCCTGTAGCGGATTGGTGTGCACGGCGACGGCGTCGGCGCCGATCCGCCCCAATGCGGCGGCCAACCCCGGCACGACCGCCGGCGACACCTGGGCCAGGCCCATGTTGCCGATCACCAGGACGTCGGGGGCCACCTCGCGCACCTCGAAGCTGCGCGCGGCGCGCGCGTCGTCGATCATCACCCGCTGGGATCCCAGCATCATGCCGATGCCGAGCTGCTGTGCGGCCGCGGCCAGATTGCGGTTGATGATGCCGGAGAGCTCCGCACCGCCTGTCATCGCGCCGATCAGCACCGGCGCCCGCAGCCGGTGGCCGAGAAACACGGTGCCCAGATCGATGCTTCGCAGGTCGGTCTGGGTCAGTGCGTTGTAGGGCAGCCGGTAGCGCTCGAAACCCGTCGTCACGGTCTGGTAGTCCACGGCCTCGGTCAGACAGACGTCGATGTGGCGGCGCTTGCGGTGATGGACGGCCGAACCGGGACGCAGGCTCACCGGCTGTGGCCCGTTCGGCGCCCCTGCGACAATGGCCGGGTGAGTGAGGGTCTCTGGATCGCCATCGCGGTCATCGCCGTCCTGCTGCTCGTCGCGCTCGTCGTGGGCCTGGTGCGGTACCGCCGGCGTCGTATCAGCCTGTCCGCTCGTGACACTGCCACCCCTGTCGATCGGTCCGGCGGCTACAAGGCCGCCTCCGGCATCACGTTCTCGGCCTCGGCGCCCACGCAGGAACCTCCGACGCTCCCGAAGGCCCCCGAACGTATCGACACCACCGGCCTGCCTGCCGTCGGCGATGATGCCACCATCCCGCGCGATGCGCCCAAACGCCGGATCTCCGACGTGCGGCTGCCCGACCCGGTCACCGACGTACCCGCGCCGCGCCCCGCACCCCCCGCGCCGGCACCCGATGTCGTGGTTCCGGACGAGCCGGCCGCTGCGGAGGTCACACCGGAACCCGCGCCCGAGGTCGACGTCCCGGACATCGTCCCGGATATCGAGGCCATCGCACCCGCCGAGGGGCGCCTGGACCGGCTGCGCGGGCGTCTGGCGAAGTCGCAGAACACGCTGGGCCGCAGCATGCTCGGCCTGCTTGGCGGTGGCGATCTCGACGACGACTCCTGGGAAGAGATCGAGGACACGCTGCTGATCGCCGACCTCGGGCCGGTGGTGACCGAATCGGTGGTGAGCGCGCTGCGTTCCAAGATGGCCTCGGCCACGGTGCGCACCGAGGCCGATGCCCGCGCGGTCCTGCGCGACGTGCTGATCACCGAACTCAAGACCGACCTGGATCGCTCGATCAAGGCCCTGCCGCACGAGGACAAGCCGTCGGTGTTGCTGGTCGTCGGCGTGAACGGCACCGGCAAGACGACCACGGTGGGCAAGCTGGCCCGCGTGCTGGTGGCCGACGGCCGCCGTGTCGTGCTGGGTGCCGCGGACACCTTCCGCGCGGCGGCGGCAGACCAGCTGGAGACGTGGGCCTCGCGGGTGGGTGCGCAGGTGGTCCGCGGGCCGGAGGGCGCGGACCCGGCCTCGGTGGCGTTCGACGCGGTCGACACAGGGATCGCCGCGGGTGCTGACGTCGTGGTGATCGACACCGCGGGACGGCTGCACACCAAGACGGGTCTGATGGACGAGCTCGGCAAGGTCAAGCGCGTGGTGAGCAAGCGTGCCGCGGTCGACGAAGTCCTGCTGGTCCTCGATGCGACGATCGGCCAGAACAGCCTGCCGCAGGCCCGGGTGTTCGCCGAGGTCGTCGACATCACCGGCGTCGTGCTGACCAAACTGGACGGCACCGCCAAGGGCGGCATCGTGTTCCGGGTGCAGCAGGAACTGGGCGTGCCGGTCAAGCTCGTCGGTCTCGGCGAGGGCGCCGACGACCTGGCCCCGTTCGAACCCGCGGCGTTCGTGGACGCGCTTCTCGGCTGAGCAGACCCGGCGAATCCCGTGATGTAACAGCAGCGAAACGTGACCGCCCTATCCGTTCACACGAGCGAAACACGGGTGCGTCTTTGCTGAAACAACCACTGCGCATTGTTCTGTCCCAGGCAACGGTCGTCATTCCGCGCGGCTGTGGCATGACGAAGGAGGAATCTGCGAGTGGACCAATTCCCGACGATGGGTATACCGGACACCGGTGATACCGCGTGGATGCTCGCCAGCGCCGCGCTGGTGTTGCTGATGACACCCGGCCTGGCGTTCTTCTACGGCGGCATGGTGCGGGCCAAGAGCGTGCTCAACATGATCATGATGAGCATCTCGGCGATGGGTGTCGTCACCGTGCTGTGGGTGCTCTACGGCTACTCGCTCGCCTTCGGCAACGACGTGGGCAACCTGTTCGGCAACCCCGCCGAGTTCTTCGGCCTCAAGGGGCTGATCGGGGGCAACGCGACCGCAGCGGTCGTCGCCGACCCGGCAGCCGGTGTCGAGGCCGCCGACGCGGTCAACATCCCGCTGGTGGGCACCCTGCCGGCGACGGTGTTCGTCGCCTTCCAGCTGATGTTCGCGATCATCACCGTCGCCCTGATCTCCGGCGCCGTGGCCGACCGCATCAAGTTCGGCGGCTGGCTCCTGTTCACCGCGCTGTGGGCCACCGTGGTGTACTTCCCGGTCGCGCACTGGGTCTTCTCCTTCGACGGCGTCACCGCCGAGACGGGCGGCTGGATCGCCAACAAGCTCGCGGCGATCGACTTCGCCGGTGGTACGGCGGTGCACATCAACGCCGGTACTGCGGGCCTGGTGCTCGCGATCATCCTCGGCAAGCGCCGCGGCTGGCCCGGCACGCCGATGCGTCCCCACAACCTGCCGTTCGTGATGCTCGGCGCGGGCCTGCTGTGGTTCGGCTGGTACGGCTTCAACGCGGGTTCGGCGACGTCCTCGGGCGGGCTGGCCGGTTCGACGTTCGTCACCACCACGGTGGCCACCGCCGCCGCGATGCTGGCCTGGTTGCTCACCGAGCGCATCCGTGACGGCAAGGCCACCTCCCTGGGTGCCGCCTCGGGCATCGTGGCCGGCCTGGTCGCGATCACCCCGTCGTGCTCCTCGGTCAACGTCGTCGGTGCGCTCGTCATCGGCGCGGTCGCGGGTATCGTCTGCGCACTGGCCGTCGGACTGAAATACAAACTGGGCTTTGATGATTCGCTCGACGTCGTGGGTGTCCACCTGGTCGGCGGCATCATCGGCACCCTGCTAGTCGGCCTGGTCGCAGCGCCGGAGAGCGGTGCCGGCGTGGCCGGCCTCTTCTACGGTGGCGGCTTCGATCAGCTGTGGCGCCAGGCCGTCGGCGCGGGCGCAGTTCTGCTCTACTCCGCCATCGGGACGGCTATCTTGGCCTTGATAGTGAAGTACACCGTCGGTCTTCGGTTGAGCGAGGAGGATGAATCCAGCGGCGCTGACGAATCGGAGCACGCGGAAACCGCCTACGACTTCGCATCGGTCGGCGGTGGCTCGGCACTCGGTCGTCATCCAGGCGTGGAGGGATAAGGGATATGAAGCTGATAACTGCGATCGTCAAGCCGTTCACGCTCGAAGACGTCAAGACCGGTCTGGAGCAGACGGGCATCCTCGGCATGACCGTGAGCGAAGTCCAGGGCTACGGTCGGCAGAAGGGCCACACCGAGGTGTACCGCGGGGCGGAGTATTCGGTGGACTTCGTGCCGAAGGTGCGCGTGGAGGTCGTCGTCGACGACGCCGCCGTGGACAAGGTGGTCGACGTCATCGTCCAGGCCGCCCGCACCGGCAAGATCGGGGACGGCAAGGTCTGGGTGAGCCCCGTCGAGACCGTGGTGCGGGTGCGCACCGGAGAGAGGGGAGCCGACGCTCTCTGATCGACCGTTTCACCACAGAGTCGTCTC
Source organism: Mycolicibacterium sp. 018/SC-01/001 (assembly GCF_007096635.1). Classification (GTDB taxonomy): domain Bacteria; phylum Actinomycetota; class Actinomycetes; order Mycobacteriales; family Mycobacteriaceae; genus Mycobacterium. The sequence goes on along the minus strand of NZ_VKAA01000015.1, from coordinate 131,668 downwards.
CCGGCTGCGGCGCCGGGTGCGCTGGATCTTCACGTGCCGGGAGGACAACTCGTGACGGAGCAGACACCGCGACCCGCCGCCGGCGCACCCCGTTGGGTGCGTCCGGCGGCGGGCTCGTCGAGTCCGGCAACCGATCTCACCGCGGCGGTCGAGCAACTGCGCTCCGGCGGAGCTCGACTGGATTCGGCGGCACTGCGTGACGCACTGCTCGATCTCTACGATTTCTGGCTCACCACCAAGGCCAACGACATCGGCATCACCGCAACCAGCGGGTTCGCCATCATCGCCACCGGGGGCCTCGGCCGCGGCGAAGTGCTCCCGTATTCCGACCTCGACTTGATGCTGCTGCACGACAACATGCCGGCCGACATCGTCGGTGAGGTCGCAGAACTCCTGTGGTATCCGTTGTGGGACGCCAACATTCGGCTCGACCACAGTGTGCGTACGGTACCCGAGGCGCTGCGGGTGGCGTCGGAGGACATCTCGGCGGGCCTCGCGATGCTCGAGGCGCGCCACATCGCAGGTGATGCGGATCTCTCGGCGCTGCTGATCGGCGGCGCCCGCCGGCAGTGGCGTACCGGAATCGCTTCGCGCTTCGACGAACTCGTCGAGCAGACCCGCGCGCGGTGGCAGCGCAGCGGGCAGATCGCGCACCGCGCCGAACCCGATCTCAAGTGTGGCCGCGGCGGTCTGCGTGACGTGCAGCTGCTCAACGCGCTGGCGATCGCGCAGCTGGCCGACGTGTATCCGAGCCGGTCGCTGGCCTCTCCCACCGAGACCCTGGGCGAGGCGCACCTGGCGCTGCTGAACGTGCGCACCGAACTGCACCGCGTCGCGGGCCGCGGCCGGGAACTGCTGCTCGCCCAGCACGCCGACGAGATCGGTGCCTCGCTGCGCATCGGCGACCGATTCGATCTGGCCCGCATGCTCTCCGACGCCGCGCGCACGGTCAGCTACTACGTCGACGCCGGCATCCGCACGGCGGGCAACGCGCTGCCGCGCCGCGGCCTGTCGGCGCTGCGCCGTCCGGTGCGCCGGCCGCTCGACGAGGGGGTCATCGAATTCAACGGTGAGGTCATCCTCGCCAGGGACGCCCGCCCGGAGCGTGACCCGGGCCTGATCCTGCGGGTGGCGGCCGCGTCGGCGACCACCGGCCTGCCGATGGCGGCATCGACGCTGAGCCGGCTGGTGGAGACGGCCCCCGAGCTGCGCACGCCGTGGCCGCGCCAGGCCCTCAAGGATCTGCTGGTGATGCTCGCCGCCGGTCCGTCGGCGGTCAGCACCATCGAAGCCCTGGACCGCACCGGGCTGTGGGGCCGGCTGTTCCCCGAGTGGGGCGCCGTGCGCGACCTGCCGCCGCGCGACGTCGTGCACATCTGGACCGTCGACCGTCATCTCGTCGAAACCGTCTCACGGGCAAGCGCTTTGACGACGCGGGTGGCGCGACCGGATCTGCTGGTGCTCGGTGCGCTGATCCACGACATCGGCAAGGGCCGCGGCGGGGACCACAGCGTGATCGGCGCCGATCTGGCCCATCAGATCGGTACCCGGTTGGGACTGTGGCCCTCGGACATCACGATCCTGTCCGCCGTCGTGCGGCATCACCTGCTGCTGCCGCACACCGCGACGCGGCGCGATCTGCAGGACCCCGCGACCATCTCCGCGGTCGTCGACGCGATGGGTGGAGACCTCACGGTCCTGGAACTCCTGCACGCGCTGGCCGAGGCCGACTCCCTGGCGACCGGTCCGGGCGTGTGGGGTGACTGGAAGGCCTCCCTGATCGGTGACCTGGTTCGGCGGTGCCGGCTGGTCATGGCTGGTGAGCCCCTGCCGCAACCGGATCCGATCGATCCTCGCTTCCTCGAGATGGCCGGCCAGCCCGGCGTGCACGTCGAGCTGACCCCCGGCGACAGCCCGCAGATCTTCACCGTCACGATGATCGTGCCGGACCGTCGCGGGCTGTTGTCGAAGGCCGCCGGGGTGCTCGCGCTCAATTCTCTGCGGGTGCATTCGGCGTCGGTCAACGGCCACAACGGCTCGGCGGTCAACACCTTCGTCGTGTCCCCGCACTTCGGCTCGCCGCCTGCGGCCGAACTGCTGCGCCAGCAGCTGATCCTGGCTCTCGACGGTGACCTCGACGTGGTGTCCTCGTTGGAGAAGAAGGGCGATCCGCAGTCGACGGCCCGCGCCGGGGAGATCCGGGCCGCAGTGCCCGTTCACCCTCCCGCTGCGCCGTCGCGGGTGCTGTGGCACGACGCCGACGAGGCCGGGCGGACGGTGCTGGAGATCCGCACCACCGACCGGGCCGGACTGCTGACCGCGCTCACCGCGGTGTTCGAGCGCAACGGCGTGGACATCGTGTGGGCGAAGGTGACGACGCTCGGCTCGTCGGTGGTCGACGCCTTCGCCGTCGTGTTGCCACAGGACAGTGCCGCCGTCCGGCAGACGCTGGATCGCGAGCTGTTCGCGGTGCTGCCTGCGCCGCCGCCGGCTGTCGAAGAAGCCAGCTGACACTCACAGCGGGCAGGCTGTGGGTGGCTGCGTGCTGCGTTCGGGGCGGTCGGCCAGCGCGCGGTCGGGCAGCCAGATCACGAACGTGCTGCCGGCGCCGAGCGTGCTGAACAGTGCCATCTTGCCCTCGTGACTCTCGACGATCTGCCGTGCGATCGCCAGCCCGAGTCCCGAACCGCGGCCTCTGCGGCGTTCGGTGGTCGTGGCGCCCTGGCGGAATCGGTCGAACACCCGTTGCTGATCGTCCTCGGCGATACCGGGTCCTTCGTCCCGAACCGCGATCCACGCCCAGCCCGCTGTGCTGCCGCTGCCGACCGTGAGCTCGGATCCGCCTGGCGCCAGTCGGATTGCGTTGGAGAGGAGGTTGGACACCGCGCGTGCCAGTGACTCCGGATCGGCGTAGACGACCGGGCCGGGAGAGACACGGGTGCTGAGCCGCAGCGGACGCTCACCGGCGAGGAGGCGGTGGTCGTCGACGACGTCGGTGACGAAGCCCTGCAGATCGACTCTCTGATCGGAGAAGGAGCCCGACCGGCGCCGCGCCGTCGCGAGCAGGTCTTCGAGCAGTCGCGACATCCTCGTGGTGGCACGGGAGATCACGGCCAGCGCGTGTGCGCGCTGCTCCGGGGTGGCGTCGTCGTCGGCCAGGACGGCCTCGACATTGGCCTGCACGACGGCGACCGGATTGCGCAACTCGTGGGACACGTCCTCCACCAGTGCGCGTTCGGTGCGGAATGCTTCGTCGAGCCGGTCGAGCATGCCGTCGATGGTGTCGGCGAGCGTGCGCAACTCGTCTTTCGGGCCGGTGGCGTTGATGCGCTGGGACAGGTCGCTGGCCGACAGGCGATTGGCCGTGCGGGTGATCTCCTCCACCGGGCGCAGCAGCCGGCCCGCCACGAACCAGCCGACGGCGAGGCTGACGAGAAAGATCACTCCCAGGGCGAGCAGCGAGTAGTCGCGCAAGGTCTCCAGCGTCGAATTGTTCACGGCGCGTTGAACACTCGCGAGATCGGCGGCCTGGAAGCTCTCCCCGATGCGGTAGACCAGTGTCCCGTCGGGCCTGTGCTCGAACTTCTTGACTGTGACCGGGTCCAGCGGGGCGGCATCGATTGTCGACGTCAGCGCGAAGTACACACCGGCGAGGATCACCGCGGAGATGGCGGACAACCACAGCGAGGTGGTCAGGGCCAGTCGCACGCGGATCGTGCGCATCAGGAGGATCTGGTCGACGGCTGCTCGACCGGGGTGCGCAGCCGGTATCCGCGGCCGACGAGCGTGTGCAGCACCTGCTGTTCGCCACCGACGCTGAGCTTGCGCCGCAGCGTCCCGACCGTGACCCGAACGGTCTGGGTGAACGGGTCGGCGTTCTCGTCCCAGACGTGCTCGAGGATCTGTTCGGCCGACACGACGTGGTCGGGACGGGTCATCAGGTAGCGCAGCACCGAGAACTCCTTCAGCGTCAGGTCCACCTCGCGGTCGCCCCGGTGCACGATCTGGCGCGCGGTGTCGACGGCGATGTCGCCGAGTCGCAGCACCGAGTCGTCCCCGGACACCTCGCGGCGCAGCACCGCCCGCAGCCGCGCCGTCAGTTCGGCGAGGGCGAACGGTTTGACGATGTAGTCGTCGGCGCCGGCGTCGAGTCCTCGTACCCGGTCGGGCAACGTCCCTCTGGCGGTGAGCATCACGATGCGGATGTCGCGACCGGTGGGTGACGCGAGATCACCGGTGCGCAGCCGGCGCGCCAGTTCCAGCCCGTCGCCGTCGGGAAGGTTGACGTCGACCAGCGCGACGTCGTAGGCGTTGACGGTGAGCCGCTCGACGGCTTCGGCCTCGCTCGTCGCCGCGTCCACGGCATATCCCTCGCGCTGCAACCCGATGCGCAGGGCGCTGACGAGGCCCTCCTCGTCCTCGACGATCAGAATGCGCATGTACGCCGAGGGTAGCGATGCACCGGCAACCCGACCACCCGCCTTTCGGTCGATTTTCGCCCCGGTTTACCGGGGTTTTCGAGCCCGGCTGGTGAACTGTCGGCCATGAGCAACTCCGACCCCGGGGAGCCCGGGCACAGTCCCACCGCGCTGATCGAACGTGCGCTGTTCGAGATGAAACACGTTGTCGTAGGACAGGACTCGATGTTGGAGCGGCTCCTGGTGGGGCTGCTCGCCGGCGGTCACGTCCTGCTGGAAGGTGTTCCCGGCCTGGCGAAGACTCTCGCGGTGCGCACCACCGCGACCGTTGTCGGCGGGACGTTCCACCGGCTGCAGTTCACGCCCGACCTGATGCCGGCCGACATCATCGGTACGCGGGTCTGGCGGCCGTCCACGGAGAACTTCGACATCGAACTGGGCCCGGTCTTCGCCAACCTGGTCCTCGCCGACGAGATCAACCGCGCCCCGGCGAAGGTGCAGTCGGCACTGCTGGAGGCGATGGCCGAACGGCAGGTCAGCATCGGTGGGCGCACCTTCGCGTTGCCGGAACCGTTCCTGGTGCTCGCCACCCAGAACCCCGTCGAGACCGACGGGGTCTATCACCTGCCCGAGGCGCAGCGTGATCGTTTCCTGCTCAAGATCGATCTCACCCACCCCACCGAGCTCGACGAACTGGCGATCCTGGCCCGGATGGGGGCTCAGCCGCCGACCGCGAGAACGCTGATGACACCCGCCGACGTCTTACGGCTGCAGCGGATCACCGAGCAGGTGTTCGTCCACCACGCGGTGGCGCACTACATCGTCCGATTGGTGATGGCGACCCGCGATCCCGTCGGCTACGGCGCCGCCGCGATCGACGGCATCCTCGACTACGGCATCGGGCCGCGCGGATCGCTGGGCCTGCTGGCGGCCTCCCGGGCGCTGGCGATCCTGCGCGGCCGCGACTACGTACTGCCCGGCGACGTCGCCGACATCGCGCCCGACGTGCTGGCCCACCGTCTGGTGCTGACCTTCGACGCGGTCGCCGACGGGGTGTCACCGCGCGCGGTGATCGCGCAGGTCCTCGGCAGCGTGGCCGCACCCCAGGTCGCGCCGAACAGCCACGATCTGGCCGAGGTGGCATCGTGACCGCAAATCCCTGGCGGACAATCGATCTGACGATCAGCCGGCGGGTCGACAGCCTGCTCGCCGGTGACCTGGAAGGTGTGCGCCTCGGCGTGGGAACCGAACGCGAGGAACTGTCGCGCTATCAGCCCGGCGACGATGTGCGCCGCATCGATTGGAACATCACCGCCCGCTCGGCCGAACCGCATGTCTGGCGGCCACGGGCCGACAGCCGCCTCGACACCTGGGTGATGGTCGACACCACGCCGAGTATGGCGTTCGGCACCGTCGCCGACGAGAAGCTCGAGCTGGCTGCCCGCATCGTCGCCGCGATCGGTCTGCTGACCGATGCCCCCGGCAACACGCTGGCGGTCGCGACCTTCGGACCGGGCGGACTGCGGTGGCACCGTCCCGAACGAGCCCGGTTGGCGGCCTCTCGTGCCGCTGCACACCTGAGCCGGGGCGGTGCCCGCGACGGCACCGGATCGCCTGGTCTGGCCGACGCGGTCGCGGCGTTGGGTGCCCGCCGGGGCGGCACCGGACTGCGCGTCGTCGTGTCCGACTTCCTCGACCCGTCCGGAAGAACCGAGACGCCCTTCGACTGGCAGATCCCACTGCGGCGGCTGGCGGCGCGCCACGACGTCGTCGCCGTCGAGATCCTCGACCCCCGCGAGATGGAATTGCCCGACGTCGGAGCGGTGACGCTCGTCGACCCCGAATCGGGTCGCCAGCGGCAGGTCTGGACCTCGGATGCGCGCCTGCGCAGGCGCTACCGCGACGCGGCGTTGGAGCACCGGGCTGCGGTCGCAGATGCCATCGCAGGCAGTGGCGCCGACCACCTGCGCGCCTCCACGGGTCGAGACTGGGTGCGTGACCTGGCGAGGTTCCTGCGCGAACGCCAACGGACGCAGCGTCGTTCGGCCCGCCGTCGGGGTGCGCGGCGATGACGTTCCTGTTCCCGCTCGGGCTGCTGATGCTGATCCCGGTGGCGCTTCTGGCGGTGACGTATCTGGCCACGGTGCGCCAGCGGCAGCGATACGCGGTGAGATATGCCGCACTTCCGCTGCTGGACAGGGTGATCCCGGAGCGACCCCGCTGGCGGCGGCACCTTCCCGCGGTGTTCCTGCTCGCCGCGTTCACGTTGTGCGCGCTGGCGGCGGCGCGACCGGAGATGCCGGTGCGGGTGCCCTATGAGCGGGCCACCATCATGGTGGCGATCGACACCTCGGAATCCATGCGGGCCGGCGATGTCAGCCCCGATCGGTTGACCGCCGCCGTCGCCGCAGCGGGCGAGTTCATCGACCGGTTGCCGGAGACGTTCAACGTCGGGGTGGTCACGTTCGCGGGCGCCACCGCGGTGGTGCATCCACCAGACACCGACCACGCGGCGGCCGCCTCGAGCCTGCAGCTGCTGACGACTCAGTCGCGGACCGCGATCGGCGAGGGCGTGTTCACCTCGCTGGACCAGATCCTGTCGATCACCCAGCAACCCGAAGAGGGGCAGGATCGGGTCCCCGCGCACATCGTGCTGCTCTCGGACGGCACAAACACCAGCGGCCGGGACACCGAGGAGGCCGCGCTGGCTGCGGTGGCGGCCGGGGTTCCCGTGTCGACGATCGCCTACGGCACCCCGGACGGAGTGTTCGACAGCGGGGGCTACCCCGTGCGGGTTCCGGTGGACCGCGAGACCTTGTCCGAGCTGGCGCGCGACACCGGTGGCATCGCCTACACCGCCGAGAGCAGCGATGAACTCACCGACGTCTACCGCGACATCGGCTCATCCATCGGGTGGCGCACCGAATGGCGCGAGGTCACCCCGATCGTCGCCGGTATCGCGCTGGTCTGCGGTCTCGTCGCGGCGGGCCTGTCGATGCGCTGGTTCGCCCGTCTCGTCTGAGTTCGTTCGTGCCGCCAGGAGAGGAATCACCGATGCCCGGACATGCCTTTGATCTCGGGGGGTCGCCCGCCGGGCCGACCTTCATCGCCCTTCGGGACGCGGCCCCGGCACCCGCGCCACCAGTGCGTCCACCAATGCCTGCCCTGGTGCCCAGCCGGGTCCGGTTCGGGCCGACACCACAGACCGCGCCGCCGGTTCCGGATCCCCTCGCGGGACCGGCGGCGCCCAGGCCTCGCCGCGCAACGGGTGCACTGCTCATCGGTGCCTGCCTGCTCGCCGGGGCGGCAGCCGGTGGTGGGGCCGGCTTTCTGGCCGGTGTGGACCGCGGGCCGGCGCTGCGTCAGAGCCCGCCGCCGGCCCTCGCCGCACCGCCGGTGAGCGGGGGCAGCACCCAGACCGCCGCGCAGGCGCTGCTTCCCAGCGTGGTACAGATCAGCGCGGGCAACAGCCTGGGATCCGGCTTCGCCATCGACGTCGAGGGCCGCATCATGACCAACAGCCATGTGATCGAGGGCTTTTCGCGGGTGGCAGTGCGGCTGGCGGATGGCCGCCGCAGCCCCGCCCGGGTGGTGGGTACCGATCCGGCGACCGACGTCGCGGTCCTTCAGGTCAGCGGTCCCGCGCCGCCCCCCGCGGTCCTCGGCGTCAGCGACGGTCTCGGTATCGGGCAGCCGGTCATCGCCGTCGGGGCGCCGCTGGGGCTCAACAGCACGGTCACGGCGGGCATCATCAGTGCGGTCGACCGGACCGCGCGGCTGGGGCCGAATCCCGCACAGCCGCTGCTGCAGACCGACGCGTCGATCAACCCGGGGAACTCCGGCGGGCCGTTGGCCAATCTGGACGGTCAGGTCATCGGGATGAACACGGCCATCGCCACCGTGGGCGGGCCGGAGACCGGCAACATCGGTATCGGGTTCGCGGTGCCGATCAACCGGGCCGTCGAGGTCGCCCGGGAGATCATCGCGAACGGGTGACCGACACCCACGTGCCGTTCACCGCTGCCGTGCCGGTGAACGTGTCCACGAGATCGGGGTCGTGCAACGCGTTGACGTTGGCGCCGGCCAGGGTCCGGGCATGCCGCCAGCCGGTGTCGCGGTGGCCCCAACCGTGCGGTATCGCAACGGTTCCGGCGCGGATATCGGCGGTGACATCCAGGGGCAGGTCGATCTCGCCGACAGCCGATGTGACGCGCACGGTCTCGCCGTCGGCCAGGCCGCGTGCCGCCGCGTCGTCGGGGTGCATCAGCACCGTGCACCTATTGCTGCCGCCCGTCATCGACGGGACGTTGTGCAGCCAGGAGTTGTTGCTGCGCAGCTGCCGGCGGCCGATCAGCTGCAGGTCGTAGCGGTCGTCGACCGTCGGGGTGTCGTGTAGATGCGCACGTGCCGCCGCGACGAACTCCACGGGCGCCAGATGCACACGCCGGTCCTTCGTCGCGATCACCTCGCGCAGCCGCGGCTGCAGCGGTCCGAGGTCGACACCTCCGGGGCTGGAGCGGATCTGGCGCATCGTGATGCCGGTACGGGGCTTGCGGAGTCGGCCGTGCGGACCGGTGGCCACCGCCAGCGTCGCCAGCCGCATGGGGTTGATCGCCGAGATCACCCGGGACCGCAGCGATGTGGGCAGCGATCGCAGCGGCCGCGGCAGCATCTCGAGCGCCAGCCGTGTCAGGATCTCCCAGTCTTCGAGGCCGCCCGGCGGTGGATCGAACGAACGGTGTTGGTAGCGAACGGTGTTGCGCACCTGGAACACCGGCGTGAGCAGGCTGACGTCCTCACGCTCCAGCGGCGAGACGGGCGGCAGGATGAAATCCGCGTGCCGCGTGGTCTCGGTGACGTACATGTCGACCGCGACGTAGAAGTCCAGTGAGCTCATGGCCTCGTCGAGCCGGCCCCGCTGGGGGATCGACGAGACCGGATTGCCCGCGTAGGTGATCATCGCGCGAATCTGGCCGGGACCCGGGGTGAGGATCTCGTCGGCCATGACGACTGCGGGCAGTTCCGAGCGGAAGGAGCGGTAGCGCCCCGAGCGGTCGGTGTGGCGGCCGGGCCGGAAGGGCAGCCGTTTGGCCAGCCGCGGCACGTCGGCGACAGGGGTAGTGAACATCGTGCCGCCCGCACGATCGAGATTGCCCGTCACGGTGTTGATGGCCATCACCAGCCAGCTGACCAGTGTGCCCGTGGTCTGCTGGCAGATGCCGATCCGAGCGTAGATCGCCGCCGACTCGGCTGCCGCGTGCTCGCGGGCCAGCCTGCGGATCGCGGCCGCGTCGACGCCGGCCCTGGGGGCCATCGCCTCCGGCGTGGCGTCGGCCACGAGGTCGGCCAGCTCGGCGATGCCTGTCGACTGTGCAGCAACAGCCTTTGTGTCACAGAGTTCTTCGGCCAACAGCACGTGCAGCATGCCCAGCAGCAGGAACAGATCACCGCCGGGACGAACGGCGATGTGCTGGTCGGCGAGCCGGGCGGTTTCGGTGCGGCGCGGGTCGACGACGACGACGGTGCCGCCGCGCTCGCGGACCGCCCGGATGCGCCGTTTCGCCCCGGGCATGATCGACAGCGATCCGCCCGACACGGCGGGATTGGCCCCGAGGATCATCAGCCGCTGGGTGCGATCGATGTCGGTGACGGGGATCAGGGCGTTGGACCCGAACACCTTCCACGCCGCGAACTCGTGCGGCATCTGGTCAATCGACGACGCGGTGAAGAAGTTCGGGGTGCGCAGAGCCCGGCTCAGCAAGAATCCGTAGGCGGCGCCCGAGCTGTGGGCGGCCGGGTTGCCCAGATACATGCCCAGCGAGTTGCTGCCGGTCCTGGCGCGCACCGCCCTCAGCCGCCGACCGATCTCGGCGAACGCCGCCTCCCAGCTGACGGGCTCGAAGCCGTCGCCGACGCGGCGCAGCGGGGTGCGGACCCGGTCGGGGTCGTGGTGCAGCCCGCCCATCGCGGTGGCCTTGGGACAGATGTAACCGTGAGACAGAACGTCGTCGGGATTGCCCTCGATGCGGGTGACCTCGCCGCCGCTCACCGTGACATGCAGCCCGCAGTGCGCCTCACACAGCGTGCACTGGCTGATGTGGGTGACTTGGGTGGCCGGGCCGTAGGGCCCCCCTCGGTCGCGATCAGAGATGGTCAGCGGCACGTCGATGGCTGTCACGGGACCTCCGCGGGCTCGTCGGGTGCTCCTCACGCTAACGGCTGCCGACCTCGCGGGACCAGAGGTCAGCGCGGCTTTCCCGGTGTGACGGGCCGACCGTTAGGCTGGCGAGGTGTTTGAATCCCTGTCCGACCGGTTGACCGGTGCCCTGTCGGGCCTGCGCGGCAAGGGCCGGCTGACCGATGCCGACATCGACGCCGTCGCGCGCGAGATCCGCCTGGCACTGCTCGAGGCCGACGTCTCGCTGCCCGTGGTCCGTGCGTTCATCGCCCGTATCAAGGATCGCGCCAAGGGCGCCGAGGTGTCCGCCGCGCTGAACCCGGCCCAGCAGGTCGTCAAGATCGTCAACGAGGAGCTCATCGGCATTCTCGGCGGTCAGACGCGTCAGCTGGCGTTCGCGCGCAACCCACCGACGGTCATCATGCTGGCCGGCCTGCAGGGCTCGGGTAAGACCACCCTGGCCGGCAAGCTCGCGAAGTGGCTGAAAGGGCAGGGTCACACGCCGCTGCTGGTGGCCTGCGACCTGCAGCGCCCCGGTGCGGTCAACCAGCTGCAGATCGTCGGCGAGCGCGCCGGCGTGGGCGTGTTCGCCCCGCATCCGGGCACCGCGCCCGGCGCCGCCGAGGTCAAGGGCACCGCCGACCCGGTGGCCGTCGCCGCCGCCGGCCTCGCCGAGGCCAAGAGCAAGCACTACGACGTCGTCATCGTCGACACCGCGGGCCGGTTGGGCATCGACGAGGAGCTGATGGGCCAGGCCGCCGCGATCCGCGACGCGGTGCAGCCCGACGAGGTGCTCTTCGTCCTCGACGCGATGATCGGTCAGGACGCCGTCACCACCGCCGACGCGTTCCGCGAAGGCGTCGGGTTCACCGGCGTCGTGCTCACCAAGCTCGACGGCGATGCCCGCGGCGGTGCCGCGCTGTCGGTGCGCGAGGTCACCGGCGTGCCGATCCTGTTCGCCTCCGCCGGCGAGAAGCTCGAGGACTTCGACGTCTTCCACCCCGACCGGATGGCCAGCCGCATCCTCGGCATGGGTGACGTGCTGACGCTCATCGAGCAGGCCGAGCAGGTCTTCGACGCCCAGCAGGCCGAGGCGACCGCTGCCAAGATCGGCAGCGGCGAGCTGACCCTCGAGGACTTCCTCGAGCAGATGCTGATGATCCGCAAGATGGGTCCGATCGGCAATCTGCTGGGCATGCTGCCCGGCGCCGGTCAGATGAAGGATGCCCTGGCCGCGGTCGACGACAGCCAGCTGGACCGGGTGCAGGCCATCATCCGCGGCATGACCCCGGCCGAGCGCGCCGACCCGAAGATCATCAACGCGTCCCGGCGGCTGCGCATCGCCAACGGCTCCGGGGTGACGGTCGCCGAGGTCAACCAGCTGGTCGACCGGTTCTTCGACGCCCGCAAGATGATGTCGCAGATGGCCGGACAGATGGGAATGCCGTTCGGTCGCAAGAACACTCGTAAGGCCGGCAAGGGCAAGAACAAGCAGGCCGGAAAGAAGAAGGGCGGTCGCGGGCCCACGCCGGCCAAGAATCGCAATCCGCTCGGCGCGATGGGCGGCCTGCCCGCCGGCTTCCCCGACCTGTCCAATATGCCCAAGGGGCTCGACGAGCTGCCGCCGGGTCTCGCCGACATCGACCTGTCGAAGCTGAAGTTCCCGAAGAACTGATGGCGGCGGCGCTGCACGTCCGCGGGCGTGGGCTGCCCGATGGGGAACCCGTCGAATGGTGGGTGGTCGACGGGTCACTGTCTGCCGAACCGGTTGCCGGCGCCGAGACCGTGTTCGATAGCGGCTGGGTGCTGCCCGGCCTCGTCGACGCCCACTGCCATGTCGGGTTGGGACCCGACGGCGAGATCCCGCTTCCCGAGGCGATCGAGCAGGCCGAAACCGAGCGTGAGGTGGGCGCACTCCTCCTGCGTGACGCCGGATCACCAACGGACACAAGGATTCTCGACGACCACGATGACCTGCCGCGCATCATCCGGGCCGGCCGCCACATCGCCCGGCCCAAGCGCTATCAACGCGGCTTCGCCGCCGAGCTCGCCGACGAGCAACAGCTTCCCCAGGCGGTCGCCGAGCAGGCGCGCAGGGGCGACGGTTGGGTCAAGATCGTGGGGGACTGGATCGATCGCGACACCGGCGATCTCGCCCCGCTGTGGTCCGACGACGTGCTGGAGGCCGCGATCGACGCCGCGCACGCCCACAGCGCACGGGTGACCGCCCACGTGTTCAGTGAGGATGCGCTGCCGGGTCTGATCCGAGCCGGTATCGACTGCATCGAGCACGGCACCGGCCTGACCGAGGACACCATCGACCTGATGGTCGAATACGGCACCGCCCTGGTTCCGACGCTGATCAACATCGAGAACTTCCCCGACATCGCCGCCGCCGCGCACAAGTACCCGCGCTACCAGAGTCACATGCGCGCGCTGTACGCGTCGTGCAGTGAGCGGATCGCCGCGGCGCGGGAGGCGGGCGTGCCGATCTATGCGGGTTCGGACGCGGGCAGCGCGGTCGCGCACGGCCGCATCGCCGAGGAGGTGGAGGCGCTCACCGGGATCGGGATGACGCCGACCGAGGCGCTGGGCGCGGCGTGCTGGGACGCCCGGGAGTGGCTGCGCAGGCCCGGTCTCGAGCACGGCGCATCCGCCGACATCGTCTGCTACGCCGACGATCCGCGCGGCGGTGCCGCGGTCCTGGCTCGGCCGTCGCTGGTCGTCCTGCGCGGCAGGGTCTACCCCGGCTGACTCCAGGGCTGACTCCAGGGCTGACTCTTGTGCTGTTCGGCCTAGGATGTCGCGATGTCCACTCGCCGCATCGTCGACCTGAGCCATCCCATCAGGGCCGGTCTGATCACCTATCCCGGGCTGCCCGCTCCCGTCATCAGCCCGTATCTGACCCGCGCGGATTCTCGTGAGAAGTACTCGCCTGGAACGGAATTCGCCATGGACATCATCACGATGATCGGCAACACGGGCACCTATCTCGATTCCCCGTTCCATCGTTACGGTGACGGTGCCGACCTGGCCGGCCTGGATCTGTCCACGCTGGTCGGACTCCCGGCGGAGGTGATCCACCTGGGCCCCGACCACGGCCGGTCGATCACTGTCGATGACCTTGCCGGCAGGGACGTCCGTGGCGCGGCCGTGCTGCTGCACACCGGCTGGGACCGGCACTTCGGGACGCCGGCCTACGGGTCCGGGGCGCCGTTTCTGAGTGGGGAAGGGGCGCAACACCTCATCGATGCCGGAGCGGTACTGGTCGGCATCGACTCGGTCAACATCGACGACACCGAATCGGGCGGCTCCCGTCCCGCCCACACGGTGCTGCTCGGCGCGGGTGTACACGTCGTCGAGCACCTCACCCGTCTCGGTGAGCTGCCACCGCGGGGTGCCCGGTTCACCGCCGCGCCGCCGGCGATCGAGGGCTTCGGCACATTTCCGGTGCGGGCGTTCGCCGAGGTCGGGGGCGCCTGACGGGTCAGGGCTGGGCGAAGCCGTAGTCGAACAGGTCGATGGCCTGTCCGTAGAGGTCGCCGCTGCCATACATCTGGACCACCACCAGCCGCTTGCTGCCACGCTGGGCGACGCCGACGTAGGTCTTGCGGGCGAGGTTGGTGAAGCCGGTCTTGCCGGCCAGATCGCCGGGGTAGCGACTCAGCAGCTCGTTCTGGTTGTGCAGGGTCTTGCCCGGGAATGGCGCCGTGGGCGATCGCATGATCTGGGCGATGAGCGGATACTGCAGCGCCGCACGGTAGATCACCGCCAGATCGTGGGGCGAGGTGACCGACTCCCAGCCGGGACCGTCGAGGCCCGACGGCGATCCCGCTCTGGTGCTGCGGGCGCCGACGAGGGCGGCCTTGCGGTTCATCGCCGCCACCGCCGCCTGTTGGCCGCCGATCATGTCGGCCAGCATGTTCGCCGCATCGTTGCCCGACACCATCAGCAGCCCCGAGAGCAACTGCGTGGTGGTGTAGGCCTGCCCGGGTGTGAGCCCGACGCACGAGCATTCGACGTCGTCATGCGAGGAGTTGGCCCGCGCGAAGTTGTCCGGTCGTAGACGGTCGAGCACCACCATCGCGAGCAGGGGCTTGATCGTGCTGGCGGGCGCGTAGCGGCCGTACGGGTCGCGACTGGCCAGAACGCGGCCGGTGTCCAGATCTGCGACCAGCCACGCCTGCGCCGGCCCCTGCGGAAGTGCTTGCGCCGCAGCAGGTTCAGCGCTGGGTTGGGCGCCCACGGGGGCGGCTGTCACGACGACCGTCACCGCGGCCATCGTCGTACCGAGGGCGCACACCAGCCCCGCGAATCCACGCCGCACGATGGGCGACGCTACCCACGGGAGGACTCGGCCAGGTCACCGTCGGGTAGCGATTTCGGCGTGCTAATCGACGCTGAGCGACGGAAAGCACGCCGAAATCGCGCTACAGCGTGCCGATGCCGGCGTTCGGCCCGAGCGCGAAACCCCAGTCCAGCAGCGCGCCCGCCTGATCCCAGTACGTCGGCCCGCCCTCGTGGACCAGGCCGTGCATCAGCGCGACGACCAGGTGCCGGCCGCCACGCTCGGCGCCGCCGACGAATGTCTTCTGCGCGAAATCGGTGTAGCCCGTCTTGCCGCCGAAGGCCCCCGGGTAGCGGTGCAGCAGCTCGTCCTGGTTGACCAGCACGACGTCACCGGTCTTGGTCGGGAAGACCGCGGTGGGCTGGGACGTGATCTGGGCGAACACCGGGTTGGCCATCGCGGCGCGGAAGATCACCGCCAGGTCGTGCGGCGTGGACCAGATGTCGATGCCGGGGCCGTCGATGCCCGAGGGGGAGCCTGCCGTGGTGCCGAGCGCCCCGATCGACGCGGCCTTGGCGGTCATCTTCGCCGTGGCGACGTCGCGGCCGCCCAGCATCGTGGCCAACGTGTTGGCGGCGTCGTTGCCGGAGACGAGCAGCAGCGCCTCGAGCAGCTGGCGCGTTGTGTACGTCATCCCCGGGGTCACCCCCGCGCAGTTGCATTCGACGGCCGTGTCGGGCTCGTTGGCCACGATCGTCGCGTCCAGCGGCAACTCGTCGAGCACGGTCAGCGCCAGCAGCACCTTGATCGTGCTCGCCGGCGCGAACCGGGTGTTCTCTTCGCGGCCCGCGAGCACCGCGCCGGTGTCCATGTCGGCGACGATCCACGCCTCGGCCGGGCCGGCAGGGATGGGAACGGTGCCGGCGGGCTGGCTCACCCCGGCCACCGGCGTCGCGACGGCGTGCGGAGCAACCACCCCGCCGGCCACCCCCAGGAACGTCACCAGACATGCGAGAAGCCTCTTCATCGCGGCCGAGCCTAACGGGATGCCTCGATCGTGTTCAATCGAAGAATGCTCAGCCTCGAGGAGATCTCTGACCGGTTGGAGATCCAGCAGTTGCTCGTCGACTACTCGACCGCGATCGACCGGAAGCGCTTCGACGACCTGGACCAGGTGTTCACGCCCGACGCCTACATCGACTACAGCGTCGCCGGCGGCATCGAGGGCCGATTCCCCGAGGTCAAGGCCTGGTTGAAGGAGGTGCTGCCGAACTTCCCGATCTACTATCACATGCTCGGCAACGTCGACATCCGCGTCGACGGCGACACCGCCACGTCGCGGGCGATCTGCTTCAACCCGATGGTGATGGGCGGGGACGGCAATCAGGTCTATTTCGTCGGAATCTGGTACGTCGACGAGTTCGTGCGCACCGAGGCGGGGTGGCGGATGAGCAAGCGCGTCGAAGAGAAGTGCTTCGACAAGCTCCTGTGACGATTTCTGTTCGCGGCCCGCGCTCTGGCACAATGGGCGGCTGTCTGTCCGGGACTCTGGCCCCGCGACGGTCACACACGTAAGGCAAAACCGGATCAGGCAACCCGCCTGTATCGCCGAATTGCAGCGTGGCACCGCAACAGGAGTGTTACTTCATGGCTGTCAAGATCAAGTTGACCCGTCTGGGCAAGATCCGCAACCCGCAGTACCGCATCATCGTCGCCGACGCGCGTACCCGCCGCGACGGTCGCGCCATCGAGGTGATCGGCCGGTACCACCCGAAGGAAGACCCGAGCCTCATCGAGGTCGACTCCGAGCGCGCCCAGTACTGGCTGGGTGTGGGCGCTCAGCCGACCGAGCCCGTGCTCGCGCTGCTCAAGATCACCGGTGACTGGCAGAAGTTCAAGGGTCTGCCCGGCGCCGAGGGCACGCTGAAGGTCAGGGAGCCCAAGCCGTCCAAGCTGGACCTGTTCAACGCCGCGCTGGCCGAGGCCGAGGGCGGCCCGTCCACCGATGCCACCACGCCGAAGAAGAAGAAGGCGCCGGCCGCGAAGAAGGAAGCCTCCGATGTCGAGGCGACCGCTGATCCGTCCGGATCGGCCGACAAGTCCGAGGCTGCGGCCGAGGGCGCGGACGCCACCGTCGCCGGCGCAACGGAGAGCTGAGCTCGATGAGTTCGGTCGTGGTGGACGCCGTCGAACACCTGGTTCGCGGCATCGTGGACAACCCCGACGATGTGCGGGTCGACATGGTGACCAACCGCCGCGGACGCACGGTCGAGGTGCACGTGCACCCCGATGACCTGGGCAAGGTCATCGGCCGGGGCGGGCGCACCGCGACCGCGCTGCGCACCCTCGTTGCCGGTATCGGCGGCCGCGGTATCCGCGTCGACGTGGTGGACACCGACCAGTAGATGGACCTGGTGGTCGGGCGCGTGGTCAAGGCGCACGGCGTCACCGGTGAGCTCGCCGTCGACGTGCGCACCGACGACCCGGAAAGCCGATTCGTCCCCGGCGCCACTCTGCGCGGCCGCGCGCCGCGCGGGGGAGCCGAGCGCGAGTACCGCATCGACACGGTGCGCAGTCATGGTGATCGGCTCCTGATCCGGCTCGACGGCGTCGGTGACCGCGACGCCGCCGATGCGTTGCGGGGCACGTTGTTCCTCGTCGACGCGGAGTCGTTGCCCCCGATCGAGGACCCCGACGAGTTCTACGACCACCAGCTCGAGGGGCTCGCCGTCTCGACTGTCGACGGGATCACCGTCGGTCGGGTCGCCGAGGTGTTGCACACCGCCGCAGGCGAATTGCTGGCGGTGACGCGTGACGACGGCGCCGAGGTCCTCGTGCCGTTCGTGTCCGCGATCGTGGTGTCGGTATCACTGTCCGAGAACTCCGTGGTGATAGACCCGCCCGAGGGTCTTCTCGACCTGAGCTGACTGAGCACTGGCATGCGCATCGACGTCGTCTCCATCTTCCCGCAGTTCCTCGATCCGCTGCGGCAGTCGCTGCCGGGACGGGCGATCGACGCGGGCATCGTCGACATGGCGGTCCACGATCTGAGACGGTGGACCCACGACGTGCACCGCTCGGTCGACGACGCCCCCTACGGTGGTGGCCCCGGCATGGTGATGCGGGCGCCGGTGTGGGGCGAGGCGCTCGACGAAATCTGTTCTGCCGAAACGCTTCTCGTGGTGCCCAGCCCGGCCGGGCGGCTCTTCACCCAGCAGACCGCCCAGCGCTGGACGACCGAGAAGCATCTCGTGTTCGCGTGCGGCCGCTACGAGGGGATCGACCAGCGGGTGATGGACGACGCAGCCCGGCGCATGCGGGTGGAGGAAGTGTCGATCGGGGACTACGTGCTGCCGGGCGGTGAATCTGCCGCCGTCGTGATGATCGAAGCCGTGCTGCGGCTGCTGCCCGATGTTCTGGGCAATCCGGAATCGCATCGCGACGATTCGCATTCCGAGTCGGTCGGCGGGCTCCTCGAAGGCCCGAGTTACACGCGGCCGGCCATCTGGCGCGACCTCGAGGTGCCGGAGGTGTTGCGCTCCGGCGATCACGCGCGCATCGCTGCGTGGCGGCGTGAGCAGGGTCTGGAGCGGACCCGCGAACGCCGGCCCGACCTCCTGGACTGACGATTCCCTGAACCACCGGCCTGTCAAGCAGGACGCTTGCCGCGGTATTGCACTGCACTGTACAGTGCAATCACGCCACCGAGACAACGTCGGGAGCCGCTGATGGCAAGCACCGTAGTGATCGAACACGCCACGTTCGGCCTGATGGGACCGCTGGCGCACACCTCGACCACCAGGATGGCCATTCACTGTGTGATCTTCCACATCGGTGACCGGGTGGTCCTGCTGGACACCGGCTTCGGTACCCAGGAGATGGACGACCCGCAACGGTTGTTGGGCGCCGATGCGCTGTTCACGCTCGGCATCCTGATCGATCCGCGGTTGACCGCCGCACATCGCCTGCGGGCGAGGGGAATCGAGGTCGAGCAGGTGACCGACATCGTGCTGACCCACCTCGACAACGATCACGTCGGGGGACTCCACGACTTCCCGCACGCCCTCGTCCACGTGGCGGTCGAGGAGCTCGACGCCTACGACGGAACGCAGCCGCGGGGCCCCTACCGGCCATACCAGGTGTCGCATCAGACGCGGTTCAAGACCTACGGTCCGACCGACGAGCTCTGGTTCGGACTGCCCGCGCGCAGCCTCGACCTCCCCGATGTGCTCGATGCCAAACTCGTTCCGCTGCCTGGGCATACCGCGGGGCACTGCGGTGTGGCCTACCGGGAGGATGGCAGGTGGTCACTGCATGCCGGTGACGCGTACTTCGACCGGACGATGAACTTCTTGGCCGAGCCGCCGGGCCTGCCGCTGGAGATCGCCTTCCAGACCGACTTCGGCAACCGGGTCGCGACGCTTGCCAAGCTGCGCGAACTGCGGCTCACCCACGCCGACGACATTCGGATGTTCTGCGCCCACGACCAGAGTGAGTACCTGAGCTGGACCGACGAACGCGGGTTGCCGGATCCGCTCATCCGGTATCAGTCGTGACGCCGATACCGGGACACGAACAGCGCCACGGCCTCGCGTACGACGTAGTCGCAGCGATCGTCGTCCAGGGTGGCTCTCCCTGCCACGACCAGCCGGCTCATCAGCACTTCACCGAGTATGACGTCGATGAATTGTGCTGTCGCCACGTCGATGTCGTCGATGCAGAAGACCGGGTCGCGGCTGAGGCGGCCGACATAGTCGCTGACTGCGCGGCGTGCCGGCTCCCTGCCGTAGACCTGAAAGCTCTCGCTCAATTCCGGGAAGCGCGCGCTCTCCCAGATCACCAGCCGCGCAAAGGCCACCGCCTCCGGAGGAGCCCAGAAGCGCGCGATCGTGCGGCCGATGGTGAACAGGACCTCCTCGGCGGGGCGCACCTCGGCCGTGGGATCGATGATCGCGTCCAACGGCATGTCGGCCCACATGCGGGCCATCGTCGCGTCGAAAAGGGTCTTCTTGCCGTCGAAGTGGTTGTACAGCGTGCGGCGTGCCACGCCCGCCTCGGCCGCGATCTCGTCCATGCTCGACTGCTCGTAGCCATGGGTGAGGAAGACCTGCGCGGCGGTGTCCAGGATCTTGTCGCGGGTCGACAGTGCCCGGCGCAGTGCAGCCGGCACCTCGGAGGACCCACGACGCATCTCCCCACGGTACTGCTCGCGTCGTCAGGGCGGCACCGGGCGCCGGAGTTGTCGCCGCATTATTTGCACTGTACTGTGCAATGCAGATCGAGTAGCGCACGCGCGCAACACATTTGACACAACGACAGCGATTCTGTTTTCGAGGAGCACGCCGTGAAAGTTGGTTTCCGGGACGATTCATTCGCCTTCGAACTCGTCCGCAATCTGGGGTTCACGTACTACGGCGGCGCCGATATCGCCGAACTGTTCGCCAGTGTGGACAAGATCGTCGAGGGCGACTTCGACAGCTGGTACGCCGAATGGCATGCGCGCGGCGAAAGGGTACTGGGCCGAGCGCAGAGCTACCTGTCGGCCGGCCACCTGGTCAGCGCCCGGGAGGCCTTCCTGCGGGCGTCGACCTACTTCCGCATGGCGGAGTTCTATCTGCACGGCGATCCGGACGATCCGCGCATCCTCGGTGACTCCACAGCCTCGCAGCAGGCTTACGCCAAGGGTGCCGAACTCATGGGGCCCACGTGGGAACCCATCGAAATTCCCTACGAAGGAACGACATTGCCCGGGTACTTCTACAAACCCGATGAGTCCGACGAACCCCGCCCCACGCTCGTCTTCCACGGCGGATACGACTCCAGCGTCGAAGAGCTCTACTATTTCGCGGCTGCGGCGGCGACGCGGCGCGGGTACAACTGCCTGACCTTCGACGGGCCGGGCCAGGGCATGCCGCTGCGGGAACAGAAGTTGTACTTCCGGCACGACTGGGAGAAGGTCGTCACACCGGCGGTCGACTACGCGCTGTCGAGGCCCGACGTCGACGCAGACAGACTGGCGCTCAAGGGAATGAGCCTGGGCGGATACCTGGCCGCCCGGGCGGCCGCGTTCGAACCCAGATTCTCGGCGGTCATCCTGTTCGACGGTGTCTGGAGCTTCACCGACAGCATCTGGGGGATCCTCCCGCCCGACGCCAGAGAAGCATTCGACGCCGGTGATGCCGACACCTTCAACACGATCGTCGAGCAGGCGACGGCGGAGAACACTCAGGTGCGGTGGACCTTCACCCAGGGCACGTTCAGCTTCGGGTGCACGTCCGCCTACGACCTCACCGTCGAGACCACGAAGATGACTCTGAGCACCGATGTCGTCGATCGGATCACCTGCCCCACACTCGTGATGGAGGCCGACGGCGATCAATTCTTCCGCGGTCAGCCCGAGCGCGTGTACGAGGCATTGACAGCGCCGAAGACCTTCGCGCGCTTCACCGCCGAGGATGGCGCCGAGAACCATTGTCAATCAGGTGCTTTGGCCTACAAAGACGAGGTGGTCTTCAACTGGCTCGACGACGCGCTGAAGGCCTGAGCATGGCTCCGGCGAAGCACGGGCTCGGCGGCCGACTGCCTCTGATCGACCCGGCCACGCTGACCGGCGACCGGAAGAATCTCTACGACACGATGCGCTCCACGCTGATCACGTGGGCCGACCGCAACGGCTTTCGGGGCATGACCGACGACGGCGAGCTGATCGGTCCGTTCAACCCGTACCTGTACAGCACAGGTATCACACCGGGCTTCCTGGCATGGATGGACGCCGACGCCAAACACACCACGCTCGACGAGCAGACCCACGAGGTGGTCATCCTGACCGTGGGCGCCATCTGGCGATCCCCCTACGAGATGTACGCCCACTCCGCGGTCGCGCGCGCGGTGGGACTGGCCGACGAGGTCATCGACGGGCTGTGTCGCGGCGAGACCCCACCGGGACTGACCGACGGTCAGCTGCTGGCGCACAGGTTCGCACGCCAGCTGACGCGGGAGCACCGTGTCGACGACGACCTCTACCGCGAGGCGGAACGACATTTCGGCTCTGCGACGTTGGTGGACATCGTCTACCTGGTGGGCCTCTACCTACTGACCTGCGCGCTGCTCAACGCTTTTCAGATCCCGAAGCCGGACGATTGAGCATCAGCCGCTCCGGGATGAGCGGTACCGGGCCAGGAACAGCGAGACCGCTTCACGCACCACGTGGTCGCACCGCTTCTCGTCCACCGCGGTCGTCGTCGTCGAGACCAGGCGCCCCAGCAGGAGCTCGCCGAGGATCACGTCGATGAACTGCGTCGTCGCCAGATCGGGGTCCTCGATGTGGAATTCACCATCGGCTGCCAGCCTGCGCACGTAGGAGTTGACCGCTCGTCGCGCCGGGCTGCGGCCGCTGTCCATCAGGCCGTGGCCGAGTTCGGGGAAGCGTGGGCTCTCCCAGATCACCAGCCGCAGGAAGGCAACGGCCTCGGGTGGTGACCAGAAGCGCGCGATCGCGTGGCCGATGGCGTACAGCGTGTCCTCGGGTGGTCCCGCCTGGTCGGCGGCGTCGACGATCGTCTGCAGCGGGAAGTCCTCCCACAGCTTGTTCATCGTCGCGTCGAACAACGCTCGCTTGCCCGCGAACTGGTTGTACAGCGTGCGCCGGGCCACCCCGGACTCGGCGGCGATCTCGTCCATGCTCGTCTGTTCGTAACCGTGGGTCAGGAAAACCCGGCCGGCGGTCCGCAGGATCGCATCGCGCGTGGACTCCTGCTCGCCACGCGCAGGTGACGACGCGCGCATCATCGCCTCACCGTACGTCGAGGCCTCAGATCTTCCCGCCCGGGAACATCGTCTCCACGGCCTGCGTGATGTCGCTGCGCGCGCCGGCCTCGCTGGTCGGGTCCAGAGAACCGATCGCCATCACGTAGCGGCGGTCCGCGCCGATCACCCCCGTCGACACGTGCAGCTGATTGCCGCCGTTCCAACAGCAGAACCAGCCCTGTTTGACGGCGACGGGCTCGGCGTAGAGGCCCTCGGGAATGCCGAAGCGCTGCGGATACCCGTCGGTGCCCGTCGGCGTGGACTGCGCCAGGTCGCCGAGGATCACCTCGGCCTGCTCGGGCGGTAAGCCGCCGCTGCCGTCGAGGAGCATGCCGTAGTAGCGCACGAGGTCGCCCGCGGTGCTGGTGGTCACGTCCCAGTGCCCGTTGTACGGCGCGGTCGTACCGCTCAGCCCGTAGCGGTCTTTGACGCGGGCGATGATCGCGTTGCCGCCGCTGCGGTCCCAGAATTGTTGTGCGGCACTGTCATCGGAGGAGCGCAGCATGAGGTCGAGCAGCTTCCGGTCGCCGGGGGACAGGGTCGTCGTGCCCTGCGCCACCTGCAGCAGTAGGTCGTCGGCGATGAACAACTTCACCACCGATGCGATCGGGAAGGCCTGGCCGTCGCCGTTGGACACCACCTGTCCGGTGGTGCGGTCCATCACGACCGCCTTGATGTCGGCGCCCTTCGCCGAGGCCTCGCTGGTGGCCTCCTGCATCCGCGCGTCCAGATCGGTGAGCCCCGCCGAGGGCTGCGCCGGGGGAGTGGCCGGCAGCGGCACCGCATTGCTCTGCGGCGCCACCACCGACGACTGGGTGCGTGGCGCCGCGGTGGGTTGAGCCTGGCAGCCGCCGGCGACGAGCACGACGGTGCCCAGTACGGACACTGTCGTGGCGGTACGACGCCGGATCGAACTGTGCATGTCCCTCCTCGGGGTGATCAGATACGGCCGTCCGGAAACATCATGCGGACCGCAGCGGTGATTGTCCTGCGGGCGGTTGCGGCATCGGTGGGCTGCATCGACCCGATGGCCATCACGTAGCGCCTGTCCAGACCGATCACCCCGGTGGACAGGTGCATCCAATCGGAGTTCACGCAGCACATCCAGCCCTGCTTGACGGCGACCCGGTCCCCGGGCAGACCCTCGGGAATGCCGAACCGCTGCGGATACACGCCCCCGGGCACCATGCCGTCGGGGGCGGTCGGCGTCGACGCGGCGAGATTCGACAGGATCACGCTGGCCTGTTCGCCGGGTAGGCCGCCCGTTCCGGCAAGCAGCTTGTCGTAGTAGCGCACCAGATCCGTCGCCGTGCTGATCGTGTTGAACCAGCGGCCATCGTCGGGCGGGCGCGTCGAGGCGAGCCCGTAGCGGCTGACGACGCGGTCGATGATCGCGCTGCCGCCGCCCCGGTCCCAGAACACCTCGGCCGCGCTGTCATCGGAGGACCGCAGCATCACGTCGAGCATGTCGCGGTCGTCCGACGACAACGTCGTCTGGCCGGTGGCGACCTTGAGCAGGAGGTCGTCGGCGATGAACAGCTTGACCACCGACGCGATCGCGATCGGACGGTCGTTGCCGTTGGTCACGAGTTGTCCGGAGTTGCGGTCCAGGACCGCCGCGGTGATGTCGGCACCCGCGTCCGCAGCAGTGGCCGTCGCCTGACGCTCGCGGTCGGCGAGGCCGACGAAGGATCGCGGTGGCGGATCGACGGGCTGCTCTACAAGGGCTTCGGCCGTGCCGACCGGCGAGATCACCGTCAGCTGCGAACCGTCGGGCCGCGATCCGTCCGCCTGCCAACCGCCCAGGGCGATGGTGACGACGCCGAGCCCAGCTGCGGTCTTGGCAAACCGCCACGGCCGCGGTCGCATCGCTCGTCCTCCCGGATCTGGGCCTACGGTGAAGCCTCGAACGGGTCGGGGTCGTGCCACGCCCGTGCCGTTCAGGGTAACGGCTGTGTACCCGCTGGGCATCGCTTGAAAAGCCGGCCGTCACCGCCGGGTCACCCGAGCGTCGCCGCCGATTTCGGAGATGGGGGCCCCGTCTGGCACAATTGGGCAGTTGTCTGTGCACGGCCGGTACGCCGGCCCCGCTGCACGACAGGCCCCAGACGCCCGAACACCAGGCTCTGCGCGCGACGCCGCCAGCAGCCGCCGACACCGAGGAAGTGTGCCCGATGAACACGCTGGATTTCGTCGACCAGACGTCGCTGCGCGACGACGTCCCGGATTTCGGTCCCGGTGACACCATCAACGTCCACGTGAAGGTCATCGAGGGCTCCAAGGAGCGCATCCAGGTCTTCAAGGGTGTCGTGATCCGGCGCCAGGGCGGCGGCATCCGCGAGACGTTCACCGTCCGCAAGGAGAGCTACGGCGTCGGCGTCGAGCGCACCTTCCCGGTGCACTCGCCCAACATCGACCACATCGACGTCGTCACCCGCGGTGACGTGCGTCGCGCGAAGCTCTACTACCTGCGCGAGCTGCGCGGCAAGAAGGCGAAGATCAAGGAGAAGCGCTGACACCGCTTCCGCGGACCGCGTTCGACGCGGTTCCGATCCGGCCCGTGGCTACCCTGATCTCGTGACCGGACCCAGGGACACCCCCGAGACCGACGACACGTCCGCGGAAGAGACGCTCGATCCGGCGGAGTCCAGCGAGGACAAGCCGGAGAAGAAGAAGCGCGGGGCGCTGCGCGAAGCGGCGATCCTGATCACCGTCGCGGTGGTCCTCTACTACGTCATGCTGACGTTCATCGCGCGGCCGTACCTCATTCCGTCGGAATCGATGGAACCGACGCTGCACGGCTGCAACGGGTGCGTCGGCGACCGCATCATGGTCGACAAGCTCACCTACCGGTTCTCTCAACCGGAACCCGGTGACGTCGTCGTGTTCAAGGGTCCGCCCAACTGGAGCATCGGCTACAAGTCGATCCGGTCCGAGAACCCGGCCATCCGCACCGTGCAGAATGCGCTGTCCTTCATCGGTTTCGTCCCGCCGGACGAAAACGACCTCGTCAAGCGAATCATCGCGGTCGGTGGGCAGACCGTCGAATGCCGGGTGACCACCGGGCTGACCGTCGACGGCAAGAAGCTCAACGAGCCCTATCTCGACCCCACGACGATGAACGCGGACCCTGCGGTGTACCCGTGCCTGGGCAACGAGTTCGGCCCGGTGAAGGTACCGGAAGGGCGCCTGTGGGTGATGGGCGACAACCGCACCCACTCGGCCGACTCCCGCGCGCACTGCTCGAATGAGCCCGCTGACGTGCAGCGCGGCATCCTGTGCACGGGTGACCCGGTGGCGGGGACGATCCCGGTCGAGAACGTGATCGGTAAGGCCCGTTTCATCGCCTGGCCGCCGTCGCGGTGGGGTGGCGTGAGCTCGGTGGATCCGCAGAGCTAGCGGGAGGCTCCGACAGTGCCGGCGTGGCCTCCGAGGATGGTGATTCGCAGGTCGACGGGTCTGCGCACCCTGGAATCGGCGCTGTACCGGGCCGGGCTCGGTCCCGTGGCCGGCGTCGACGAGGTGGGCCGTGGTGCGTGCGCGGGACCGCTGGTGGTGGCCGCCTGCGTGCTGGGACCCAACCGGATGGAGAGCCTCGCCGCACTCGACGATTCGAAGAAGCTCGGCGAAGCCGAGCGGGAGCGGTTGTTCCCGCTGATCAAGCGTTACGCGCTGGCCTACCACGTGGTCTTCATCCCGTCGGTGGAGGTGGACCGCCGCGGCGTGCACGTGGCGAACATCGAGGGGATGCGACGTGCGGTGGCCGGCCTGCCTGTGCGACCCGGATACGTGCTGAGCGACGGCTTCCGGGTGCCGGGACTGCCGACGCCGTCGCTGCCGGTGATCGGCGGTGACGCCGCAGCGGCGTGCATCGCCGCGGCAAGCGTGCTGGCGAAGGTGAGCCGCGACCGGCTGATGGTCGCGATGGACGACGAACTTCCCGGCTACGGATTCGCCGAGCACAAGGGGTACAGCACCAGGGCGCACAGCGCTGCGCTGGCGCGGCTCGGACCGTCGGCGCAGCATCGCTATTCGTTCATCAACGTGCGACGCCTCGTGTCCGGGGAACCCCGGGGGCAGGGTGACGACGACTTTGACAGGATGGGTTCAGTGGACTCGGAGATGTATGACCTACGCGAAGGACAGCTGAGCCGATGAGTGCCGAGGATCTCGAGAAGTACGAAACCGAGATGGAACTCTCGCTCTACCGCGAGTACAAGGACATCGTCGGGCAGTTCAGCTACGTCGTGGAGACGGAGCGGCGGTTCTACCTGGCCAACAGTGTCGAGATGGTGCCCCGCAACGCCGATGGCGAGGTCTACTTCGAGCTACGGCTCGGCGACGCCTGGGTGTGGGACATGTACCGGCCCGCCCGGTTCGTCAAACAGGTCCGCGTCATCACGTTCAAGGACGTCAACATCGAAGAGGTCGACAAGCCGGAGCTGCGCCTGCCGGAATAGGGCATGCGCCTGCCAGACTGGGGGCATGCGCTCCGCACCGCAGTGCTGGCTGACCGACATGGACGGCGTGCTCGTCCGCGAAGAACACGCGCTGCCCGGAGCAGCGGAGTTCCTCCAGCGCCTCGCCGAGCGCGAACGGCCCTTTCTGGTCCTGACGAACAATTCGATCTTCACACCGCGCGACCTCGCCGCCCGGTTGGCCCGCTCGGGCCTGACCGTGCCGGAGTCCGCGATCTGGACGTCGGCGTTGGCGACGGCCACGTTCCTGGCCGACCAGCTGCCCCGCGGCTCGGCGTACGTCATCGGAGAGGCAGGCCTGACCACGGCGCTGCACGAGGGCGGATACACCATGACCGACGTCGAGCCGGACTTCGTGGTGCTGGGGGAGACCCGCACCTATTCTTTCGAAGCGATCACCAAAGCGGTGCGGCTGATCCTCGGCGGGGCGCGGTTCATCGCGACCAACCCCGACGTCAGCGGCCCGTCGGCGGAGGGGCCACTGCCCGCGACCGGGTCGGTGGCGGCGATGATCACCAAGG
This sequence comes from Mycolicibacterium sp. 018/SC-01/001, assembly GCF_007096635.1. Lineage (GTDB taxonomy): Bacteria > Actinomycetota > Actinomycetes > Mycobacteriales > Mycobacteriaceae > Mycobacterium. The sequence continues at coordinate 103,979 of NZ_VKAA01000015.1, read as the reverse complement.
CCACGGGCAGGGAGCCCTACTTCGTCGGCAAGCCGAATCCGATGATGTTCCGCAGCGCGCTCAACCAGATCGAGGCGCACTCGGAGAACACGGTGATGGTCGGGGACCGGATGGACACCGACGTCGTCGCCGGGATCGAAGCCGGGCTGGAGACGATCCTGGTACTCACCGGCTCGACGACCATCGAGGACGTCGAACGCTATCCGTTCCGGCCCAGCCGGGTGCTGCCGTCCATCGCCGAGGCCATCGAGCTGATCTGAGCCCTCCCTACACTTGGCGCCGTGACTGTCACCGTTGACCCGACGCAGCCCCTGGCCGGAGTGCGGATCGTCGAGATCTCCAGCTTCGTCGCTGTGCCGCTGGCGGGGATGACGCTCGCGCAGCTGGGCGCCGAGGTCGTGCGGATCGACCCCGTCGGCGGCGCCGCCGACCACCATCGGTGGCCGCTGACCGATACGGGCGAGAGCATCTACTGGGCCGGGCTGAACAAGGGCAAGCGCTCGCTGGCCGTCGACATGCGGTCGGAGGCGGGCCGCGACATCGTGACCCGGCTGATCGCCGACAGCGGCGTGTTCCTCACCAACGTCACCGGCCGGCCGTGGCACGCCTACGAGACGCTGCGCGAGCGCCGGCCCGACCTGATCCAGGTCGAGGTGGCGGGCCGCGCCGACGGCGGTACCGGTGTCGACTACACCGTCAACGCCGGCATCGGCTTTCCGCTGGCCACCGGTGCGAAAGACGCCACGGCGCCGGTCAACCACGTGCTCCCGGCGTGGGACGTCAGCTGCGGGCTCTACGCCGCGCTGGCGGTGGTGACTGCGCTGCGTCATCGCGACAACACCACTGCCGGACAACACGTCTCGATCCCGCTGGAGAATGTCGCGCTGGCCACCGCGAGCAATCTGAGCTTGCTCACCGAAGCCATGGTCTGCGGCACGTCGCGGGCCCGCATCGGTAATGCGGTCTACGGCACGTACGGCCAGGACTTCACCGGCAGCGACGGCGCCGTGTTCATGGTCGTCGCACTCACCGGTCGGCACTTCCGCGACCTCGTGGCACTGACCGGAACCGCCGAAGATGTTGCAGCACTTGCGGATTCGCTAGGTGCCGACTTCACCGACGAAGGGCAGCGCTTCGAGCACCGGGATGCGTTGAGCGCTCTGTTCGCCGGATGGTTCGCCCGTCACACCGGCGAGCAGATCGCCGCGGCGCTGGCCGACACCTCGGTGCTCTGGGAGCGCTACCGGACGTTCGCCGAGGCGGCCGAATCCGAACGCGTCACCGCCAATCCGCTGTTCACCGTGCTCGACCAGCCCCGGATCGGCCGGTTCGCCGCCGCCGGTGTGCCGATGGCGATCGACGGCACGTACCCGCCTCCGAGCGCCGCCCCGGCACTGGGCGAGGACACGGGAACCGTGCTCGGCGAGTGGTTGGGGCTCGATGCCGAGCGAATCGCTGCTCTGCGCGCGGCGGGGGCCGTCGTATGAGCCGGTTGCTGCGCCTGCTCGAGGTGGCGTCTGTGGCCGAGGACGTGTGGCGCGGGCCCGCAAGCGGTCCCGACGGCAAGCGTGCCTACGGCGGCCAACTGGTCGCGCAGAGTCTGGCGGCGGCCGCGCGCACCGTCGAGTCCGCCAAGGCGCCGACGGCACTGCATCTGCAGTTCCTGCGCGGCGGAGACGCCGGCGCAGCCGTGGACTACCGGGTGCACCGGGTGTTCGACGGCCGCACCGCGGCGTCGCGGCGGGTGGATGCCACCCAGGATGGCCGGTTGCTGACGACGTCGACCGTGTCGTTCGCCGCGGCACTGCCGGGCCCCGAACACGGCACAGCCGACGTCGGCGCCGACCCGGAGACGCTGTCGCGCACCGGACCCATCGGTCCCGCACCCTCCATGCCGCTGGACGAGATCGACATCCGCATCGTCGACACGGGCGCAGGGGAGGAGTTCGTGCGGCGACTGTGGTGGCGCACCCTCGTCGACATCGGCGACGACCCGCTACTGCACACATTGGTCGCGGCCTACGTCACCGACGTGTACCTGATCGATCCGGCACTGCAGGTCCACGGGCACTCGATGCGCTCGCGCACCCATCGCAGCGGCACCACCGATTCGTCGATGTGGTTCCACCGCGAGCTACGCGCCGACCAGTGGAATCTGCTCGAATGTCGTTCTCCGGCAGGCGCGCGAGGTCGCGGCGTCGTCACGGCCGCACTGATCCGGCGCGACGGCGTGATCGCCGCCACGATCACGCAGGAAGGCCTCATCGCAGAGCGGGCGCCTGTTCCGGACTCTGCTTCGTGATCCGACGATCCCTCATCCGGTGACGGATCTGGGTCACGATTGCGGTCAGTGCGATGCCGATGACGATCGAGGCGATCACTCCGTAGAGCTTGTGGGTACCGAACAGCGGATACACCTGGAAGTGCGTGAGATAGGTGTAGAGCGACGCCTCGGCGACGGCGCCCGCGGCGACAGCGACGACGGCGGGGCACCGCACCGCGGGCAACCAGATCAGCAGCACCAGGCCGACGGTCACCAGCAGCTCGCGCACGGTGGTGCCGAAGTAGCCGTGGACACCGACGACCAGTACCGCCGTCACCGCGAGCCGCTGCAGGCCGGTGCTCGCTTTCGCAGCCGCCCAGCCGATCGCGAAGAACCAGAACGCCAGCATCGTGAACCACGCGTCCCGGCCCAGCCCGAACCCGAAGACGTCGTAGCGCAGTGCCATGCCGATGGCGAGGAACACCGCCGCGAACGCGAACGGGAACCGGCGCTCGGCACGATCGACCATCGGTAGCCACAGAAGGAGCGCCAGCGCCGCCAACGTCCACACCAGCACTTCGACGAACCACAGGCGACCCGCGGTCATGCTGTCGTGAGGTCCCAGGAACTTGTTGGCCAGCAACAGGTTCGACGCGTGGTAGTCGTCGGTGAGAACGAGCGCCACGGCGACCCAGGCGACGGCAGGCACCGCGATCCACCCGATGGTGGTGCCCAGGTGTCGAACCCGCCGGCTGCGGGGCAGTGGGGTCAGGCAGAAGCGCGCGAAGTTGTACCCGGCGACACCGAGCAGGATGTGCGCGCCGCCCCACATCTCGAACAGCTCGGCGTGGGAGGCGACCACCAGGACGATCGCCAGCGCGCGCAACGCCACGCTGGTCTCCACGGAGGTGCCCCAGGAGCGCCACCAGCGCGGCTGGGACGAGCTGCGAGCCTGCAGATCACGGATCGGCAGCTGGGGCCAGTCCGGAGGCAGATGGCCGAGCCTCCGCTCGAGACGGACCGACATCGTCACGTAGGTCAGCGAGTTGCCGCCGAGATCGACGAAGGTGGCGTCGCCGTCGACGTCTGCGGGATCCAGGTGCAGGACGTCGGCGAAAAGGCCGGCCAGGTCGTGGTCGGTGTCCGAGCCGGAGGCCACGAGGCTGCGCGCCGTCGGGTAGTCGGGCTTGCCGGACGGCAGCAGCGGCAGCTCGGCGACGGCGCCTGCGTCGACGGCGTCGGCGGGGATGCCGGCGGCATCAGCCGCCAGGCGACGCAGCCGGGCGAGATCATGGGTGCCCGCGGCGACGACGACGAGCCGCTCGTCGGCCTCCGTGCACAGGGCCTGCACGCCGTGACCGGCCAGTGTTGTTTCGAGCCGGTGCAGATCGATGCGCAGCCCGAACATCTTCGCGAATCGGCTTGTCCGGCCGATGATCTCGAAGAGACCGGGTCCGCATCGGCGCGCGATGTCCCCGGTGCGCAGCTCCTGCAGGGTGGCATCGCGCGCCAGGTCGTCGCCGTGCTCGGCGTAGCCCATCATCACGTTCGGCCCGCGGAACACCAGTTCTCCGGCACCGTCGTCGGGCCAGTCGTCGAGCGGTTGGATGTCCAAGGTGCCGCCGGGGATCGGTACACCGATGGCATGTGGATAGGACTGCGCGAGATGCGGTGGCAGATAAGCCATCCGAGCTGTCGCTTCGGTGGCGCCGTACATCACGAACAGCTCCCAGCCGCGGCGCTGCCCGAGCGCGGCGAAGCGGCGGACGCGCTCGGATGGCATCGGGCCCCCGGCCTGCGTGAGGTAGCGCAGGTGCGGCAACGTTCTCTCGGCGAAGCCGGTGCGGTCGAGCAGCTCGAACGTGTAGGGAACGCCGGCGAAGGTGGTGCCGCGGTGCCGGACGAACAGCTCCCAGAACTGCTGCTGCGAGACGGAGTGATCGGTGAGGATCAGTGCCGCACCGCTGAGGAGATGGCTGTGCACGACCGACAGGCCGTAGCAGTACGACATCGGCAATGTCGTTGCAGCCCGGTCGGTGTCGATGATGCCGAGGTAGTCGGCGATGGCTCGCGCGTTCGACACGACATTGGCGCGCGAGAGTCGCACGAGCTTCGGAGACCCGGTGCTGCCCGAGGTCGACATCAGCAGCACCAGATCCGGGTGGAGCACGCGGCCGCCCGTGTCGCGGTGGTGCACACCCGTGCTGTCGATGACGATGTCCGGCCGGTACGTCGAGTCCAGCGCGGAGGTGTCGCCCCCGGCGGGCACCGGCAGCACGACATGGCCGGCGGCCAGCGCGGCCAGGTAGTGGGTCAGTGTGTGAATGTCGTTGCGGGTTTCGAGCAGGACGAGTGCCCGGCGCGCTCCCAGTGTCGGCACGCACCGCTCGACCCGATCGGCCAGCTGACCGTAGGTCAGCTCCGTGGTATCGGTGAGGATCGCCATGTTGTCCGCGAACCGACGCAAATGGTCGATCAGCGGCCGCATGAGGGCGACCTTACCTGGGTCACATGCGGTTGTACTTGCTCCGTATGAAGCTGTAGGCGCCGAAGGCGGCGATCCCGAGTGCCGCGAGGATCAGCAGGAATTTCCCGAACGGCGCCTGGCCCAGGGTCTTGACCGCGGCATCGAGGCCGCTCGCCTTGGCGGGGTCGGCCTGCAGGGTCGCGACGATGACCAGAACACCGGCACCTCCGAGCACGAGCCCCTTCGCCACGTAGCCGGCGACACCGGTGGCGGTGATCGCCCGTCCGCCGGAGACGGTGAGCTCGTCGAGGAACTTCTCGGAGGCGCCTTTGTACACGTGGTAGCCGCCGACGGCGATGACGCCGATGCCGACCGCGATCAGCAGGAGCTTGCCCCAGCCCGACTGCATCAGCTGTGCTGACATGCCCGCGTTCTGCTGACTGCTCGACTGTCCGGTCCCCATCGCGAATTTCGCGGCCGAGAACGCGATCGCGAAGTTGACCACGGCCAGGGCCAGTGACTTGCCCCGCTTCCACGCCGGGTTGTCGCCGCGGGAGCTTTCCTTCGGTTTGGCGCCGATGACGGCTTCGGCCACGCGCCACAGGCCGAGCGCGACCAGGCCGATGGCCGCCACCCACAGCACGATCTTGCCGAAGGGCTGGGCTGCCAGTGTGGCCAGCGCACCGGACTGGTCGGCGTTACCGCCGGCCCCGGTGAACGCCAGCTGCGCGATGATGAACGCGACGAGCAGGTGCAGCACGCCGCTGGCGGCGAAACCGGCGCGGGCGGCGTATTCGAATGCGTCACTACCGGTCGCGCGATGCGCGACGCCGTGCAGATTCGCAGGTCTGGTGGTCATGGTGTCCTCCGGGTCCGACGCTGGCCTCCGGTTCCCCGGTTTTGACGCGGCCGAAACCGGGGTGCCCTGTGGATGGATTCGGCACTGGGGATGAACGCCTCGGCGGCCGCCGGATCTGTCGGCGGCGGCCGCCAGGGTTGCGGCATGACGAAGACACACGGTCGCGCCGAGATCGGGGCGCTGGGAGAACAGCTCGCGGTCGAGCACCTGCGCGGGCTGGGATGGCGGATTCTGGACCGCAACTGGCGGTGCCGATACGGGGAGCTGGACGTGGTCGCCGCCGACGAGCGTACGCGGACACTGGTGTTCGTCGAGGTGAAGACGCGCACCGGTGACGTGTTCGGCGGTCCGCTGGCGGCGGTGACGCCGGCCAAGGTTCGGCGGTTGCGTCGGCTGGCCGGTCTGTGGCTGGCGGCGAGCGAGGGCAGTTGGGGTCAGGTGCGCATCGATGTCGTCGCGGTCATGCTGGGGCGCACCCGCAGCCCCGAGCTCGTCCACCTGGAAGGGGTGGGGTGATGACACTCGGGCGGGCGTTCTCTGTGGCTGTGCGCGGCGTGGAGGGGCACATCGTCGAGATCGAGGCCGACATCTCGAACGGTCTGCCGGGGGTCCATCTCGTCGGGCTGGCCGACGCTGCGCTGCAGGAGTCACGCGACCGCGTCCGCGCTGCGATCAACAACTGCGACTTCGACTGGCCGCAGACGCGGCTGACATTGGCGTTGTCGCCGGCCACGCTGCCCAAGATGGGGTCGGTCTACGACCTGGCGTTGGCGACGGCCGTGCTGGCGGCGCACGGCAAGAAGGCGTGGCCGAAGCTGGAGAAGGCGGTTCTGCTGGGGGAGCTGGCGCTCGACGGTCGCGTACGTCCGGTGAAGGGGGTGTTGCCGGCCGTGCTGGCGGCGCAGCGACACGGCTGGCCGACGGTGGTGGTGCCGGTCGACAATCTCGCGGAGGCAAGCCTGATCGACAGCGTCGACGTCTGGGGCGTTGCGACGTTGGGGCAGCTGCACAGATGGCTGGAAGGCAAAGGCGAGCTGCATGCGCGCATCGACCAGCCCGACTGCGCGCCGGAGGTCTCGATCGACCTGGCCGATGTGGTCGGTCAACCACAGGCGCGCCGGGCGGTCGAGGTCGCCGCGGCGGGTGGGCACAACCTCGTGATGACCGGTCCGCCCGGAGTGGGTAAGACGATGCTCGCCCAGCGGTTACCGGGGCTCCTGCCGCCGCTGTCGCAAGCCGAGGCGCTGGAGGTCACCGCGATCCATTCGGTCGCCGGCCTGCTGACCGGTGATGCACCGCTGATCACCCGGCCGCCGTTCGTCGCACCGCACCACACCTCCAGCGTGGCTGCCCTCGTCGGCGGGGGTTCGGGGATGGCGCGGCCGGGCGCGGTCAGCCGTGCCCACCGCGGCGTGCTGTTCCTCGACGAATTCGCCGAGATCAACAGTTCTGCGCTCGAGGCGCTGCGAACTCCGTTGGAGGACGGCGTGATTCGGTTGGCGCGGCGGGAAGGGGTGGCGAGCTACCCGTGTCGGTTCCAGCTCGTGCTCGCGGCCAATCTGTGTCCGTGCGCGCCGCCGGATCCGCGTGACTGCGTGTGTGCCTCGGCCGAGCGGCGCCGCTATCGCAGCCGACTGTCCGGTCCGCTTCTGGACCGCGTGGATCTACGAGTCGAGATGCACGCGTCGCGTGCGGGGACGTTCGCCGATGACGCCGGGGAGTCGACCGCTGCTGTGCGGGAACGGGTGTGGGCGGCGCGAGCCGCGGCGCAGGAGCGGTGGCGACCGCACGGCGTCAGCACCAATGCCGATGTGAGCGGGTCGCTGCTGCGTCGCAGGTTCCGGTTGGGGGGCGAGGCGATGAAACCACTCAAGACCGCGGTGGACCGCGGGCTGCTGAGCATTCGGGGGATGGATCGCACGCTGCGGGTCGCGTGGACACTGTGTGATCTGGCGGGTGCGGTGTCGCCGACGCGCGAGCACGTGCTCTTGGCGTTGTCCTACCGGCAGGTGGGGGAGCGGTCATGACCGAGGACGAGCGGCGGGCGTGGGCGTATCTGTGCCGGGTGGCCGAGGCGCCGAACCCGCGGATAGCTGTTCTGGTGCAGACCGTGGGGGTGGTGGAGGCTGCCGAGCGGGTGCGTCGCCGGGATCTGCCGGATGCGAAGCTGCTGGCGGCGACGGAGGCGCGGCACGGTGTCGATTGTGCGCGTGAGGATCTGGCGGTACTGGATCGTCTCGGTGGGCGGTTGGTGACCCCCGCCGACGACGAGTGGCCTGTCATGGCCTTCAGCAGCTTCGACGGGGTGGACACGACCACGAGACCGCAGGGATACGCGCCGCTGGCGCTGTGGGTGCTGGGTCCGTCGTCCTTGGCCGAGATTCCGTACCGGGCCGCAGCGTTGGTCGGTACGCGAGCGGCCAGTGACTACGGTGAATACGCCGCGGCGGATCTGGCGGCCGGGCTGGTGGAGCGTGAGGTTGCCGTGGTGTCGGGTGGGGCGTATGGCATTGATGGTGCGGCGCACCGGGCGGTGCTGTCGTGCGACGGGGCGACGGTGGCGGTGGTGGCGTCGGGGGTCGATGTGCCGTATCCGTCGGGGCATTCCGCGCTGTTGCATCGGGTGGCTCGGCACGGGCTGGTGGTCAGTGAGTATCCGCCCGGTAGTCGGCCGTGCCGGCGTCACTTCCTGGCCCGCAACCGGTTGATCGCTGCGTTGTCCGGCGCGACGGTGGTGGTAGAGGCAGGCATCCGCAGTGGTGCGGCCAACACCGCGGCGTGGGCGAAGGCGTTGGGTCGCAACGTGTGTGCGGTTCCGGGGCCGATCACGTCGGCGTCGTCGGTGGGTTGCCACGAGCTGCTCAAGAACGACGCGACGACCCATCTGGTGACCCGCGCCGAGGAGATCGTCGAGCTGGTGGGCGACTACGGGGAGTTCGCGGCCGAGCAACCGCGACCCCGCACCGCGGTGGACGGGCTGAGTGCCGACGAACTCGCGGTGTACGAGGCGTTGCCGGGGCGCGGGACGCGTGCGGTGGATCAGATCGCGGTTGCCGCGGGCATGCCCGAGACCGCCGTCATCGGGCAGCTGACCATGCTCGACATTCGTGGTCTGGTCACCCAGCAAGACGGCGAATGGAAGGTCCGACGGCCCGGGAACCCACCGACGCCGTGAGTGGACCGGCAGCACTCGACCGAGCGGCTCTGGTCGAGCTCGACTCGACTGTGTTCGCTACGGCACCCGGAAAGGACATCCGAGTGCAGGACTGAAGCACCGCGGGGGCGCCGGTGTGTCGACCCGATTCGCCCACCGCAGTTCGCCGTTTATCGGAGCGCAGAACTGCGGGATGCCGTTGGGGTCTTGCGCCGACTCGTTCACCGCGTCACAGGGCAACACGTGTTGGCGCAGGCCGACCAGGGGTCCGGCCGGTAGCCAGGTGCCGGCTGTGGCACACACGAACGTCCTGGAGTCGGAATCCAGGCCGAAAACGTACACCGGTCGAGGATCGCAGGGCGTGCCCTCGATGACGTTGCGAGTCACGTTCTGGACACAGTCAGCCGCGTCGCAAAACGCTGACGCCGTCCCGGCAACGGGGATCAGCGCTGCGATCATTCCGAACGCCAGGACCGAAATGGCGATGAGTCTGCTCACGTCTGTCCTTCGGGTCGGGTTCGGAAGAAGCTTCGGCCAGTCAGAAACGAGAAACGGTCGCAATCAGCAGAGCCGTTCGTTTCCCTGACTCTCGACCGCGCGGCGATATGCAGGAGAGGCGCGCGTAGGCCCGTCGGTGGCCTCGGCCGCGGGCTGTCACGAATCGAGTGTGCCCCTGGAGCCTGGAGGCGCTCGACCGCCGTACGTCAGCGTGCCGGATCACGCGATGTGGCTCTGTCTGCGGCTTCTGTCGATGAGCTTTCTGGCAGACATCTCGATTGCGGCGACTCTGTCGTGTTCGATTCCCCAGGGGTCCTCCACGCCGAGTACATGGTCGAGATCCCACAGCACGCAACGCTCGCCGGGCGCGGCCACCAACGACCACGCGAGCACCGTTCTCCCCACCTGATCTTCCACGGGATCACCGGCCCCCACCGCGCCGGCGAGTGCGGCGCCCTCGGGATGATGATGAAGGAACCTGCCATACGCCTCGTCGCAGAATGCCGAATATCGAGCCGTGCACAGAATGAAGCCATGCCACGCTTCGTCCACCGCTCGCGACGGCATGCCGATCACTTGCCCGTCCCGAAGCGCCGGGGCGCAGCACCGGAGCCACTGCCGCAGACCGATGTCGATGAGTTCCCGTGGCTCCCAGGGGCATGTCTTGAACACGGCCGGTGGAAGCTCGACTCCTGCCGCCGCGCGGTGTGCTCGATCGATGAGATCTGCGTGCCTGCGTCGCACCATGTCACTCTATGCGCCGAAATCGAAGCGGCGTAGCCTCATCGCATGGTGGCCGCGATCGTGGTGGTCGGAGTCGTCGTGGCGACAATCATCGTCGTCGCGGTCGTTCGAACGCGCCCTAAGGCGCAAGATCCGTGGGACGACGGTGGGCAGAGTCTTCGCGACCTCAAAGCCTGGCAGAAGGCGAGGAAGGCCGGCGGCTCGCGATACTGGTCGGCACGAGCGGCGGGAACGGCGGGCTTCTGGGGCGTCGCAAACAACAGCGGCGGAGGCAATTTCGGTGGTGGGAGCGGGGACCTCGGTAGCGGAGGCAGCTGCGGCGGTGGAGGGGGTTGTGGCGGCGGAGGCTGCGGTGGGGGAGGTTGTGGCGGCGGCGGATGTGGCCCGCATCCACGCTTCACCAGAAATCGACTACGGCCTCGGTGAGACATCGGCGCGGCCGTACGACTCAGCTGTGTAGGTTTTTTGGGGATTCTCCTGCCGACGTCGTCTGTTTTGGAGACCATGAGGGTTACGGAGTCGGGGCCGTCCATGGGTGGGATCGGTAGCGCCCTGCTGAACCGAGACTGTGGACTCGAGTGCTTCGAGAGGAACGACCGATGACACGACAGACCGTCACAGCGCTGGCTTCCGCGGCGGTGCTCTCCGGTGGACTCACGCTCGCTGCGCTCGGCCTCGCCGCATCGCTCAACAGCGCTGTCGCGCAGGCTGATTCCACCTGTTCGCCCGGCGACGTGGGCCGGCCCGAATGTGCGCCTCCCGAAGGCATGCCGGCGTGCAATGCCTACGGTCAGTGCGGCCAGATCTGGTGCCCCGCATCCGGCATGACCCCGGTCGCGGGGTGGGATCTCTCCCGATGCCACACGTTCTACTTCGACCCGAACACGCCGCCGACCAAGCCGGTGATGATCTCGGGGAACCCTCCCGGACCACCGCCTCCTCCGCCGCCGCCGTGCATCCCGCTGGTCAACTGCCTGCCCGGGTTGTGACGCCCTGAACGACGCACAGGAGCAGTTCGCCGCAGCGGTCCTCGAGGTCGTCGACCGCATCCCGGCGGGTCGGGTGATGACCTACGGCGACATCGCCGAGTATCTGCAGCGCGGTGGCCCGAGGGGAGTGGGCGGTGTGATGGCCCGCGACGGTGCCGCGGTGACCTGGTGGCGCGTCGTGCGCGCCACCGGAACACTGCCCCCGCATTTGATGATCGAGGCGCAGACGCAGTGGCACCACGAGGGCACCCCGTTGCGCCGCGGGATCGTCGATGTAGCTGCGGCGCGCTGGTGGCCGGATGAGCGGGCCGCCGACGATCACACCTGACGGAGGGTGTCCGCCACCGATCCGAACATGGTGTTCTTGATGGCTCCGAGCGTCCCGCGGTCCTTGCCCACCAGCGGGCGGAGCAATTCGACCGCGGCAGTGGTGACCTCGCCCTCGGCGGCGGTGGCATCGACGATTCCGTAGGCGTGGGCGTCCGCGCCGCCGAAGCGGCGTCCCGTTGTCATCGATGCAACGGCGGCCGCCGGCGTCAGCTTGGCCTGGATCAGCGACGCCATGCCGGGATGGAACGGGATACGGATGTCGACCTCGGGCAGGCAGAAGAACCCGCGATCGGTCCGCATCACCCGGAAATCGTGCGCCAGCGCGAGCATCGCGCCGGCGCCGAATGCATGCCCGACCACGGCCGCTGCCGTCGGCACCTCCAGCGTGAGGATGCGGGCCAGGAGTTGGTGGACCCGCCCGACGTACCACGGCCCCTGATCGCTGTGGGAGCCGAGCCACTCGAGATCGAGCCCGTTGGAGTAGAACTTCGCTCCGGCCGTGGTGACCACAGCCTGCGCGCCGTCGGCGAGTGCTCTGTCGAGGGCGCCTTCGATGTCGTCGAGAAACGCTGGCGAGAAACGGTTCTCGTCGTCGCCCAGATCGAGGATCGCGATCGTCTGGTCGAAGGTGATGGTCACGCTCATGGTCGTCCTTTGCGTCGGTGATCGGGTGGGGGAATGGTCAGGGCGGCACGCACGGCGGCCTGCAAACGCGCACGCGCCGTTGGCGTGCCGAGGCGATCGCGGCGCAACACCAGCGCCGTCGGTAGGTCGACGATGCACGCGGTGATCACGTCGACGGCTGCAGCGTCCCTGCGGCTCCACATTGCGTCGGCCAGCCGCACCATCAACGCGATCAGCTCGCCGTCGAGGTCACGCAGCGCATCGGCGGTCGTCTCCGGCAGAGGGTCCGCCAGTAGCTCGTCACGGCGCACCCCGAGCAGCAGTGCAGCGGAGTCCGGGTGGCGTTCGGCGAACGCGATCGGTGCGTCGGCGGCAGCGACCACCGCGTCGACGCCTGCCTCCTGTGTGCCGGATTGCGGGTGCAGTGCGTCGTCGACGAGGGCGGTCTGCAGCTGCAGGAAACGCCGGCCGGCCCGCAGCCACGCGTGGGCCATCAGCTCGTTGCGCGACGAGAACGTGTGGTACAGCGCCCCATTGGACACGCCGATCGCTGAGCTGATCGCTCGGATGGAGACCGCGTGCGGTCCCGACCGGCTGACCAGGTGCTCGACGGCGTCGAGTACGGAGTCGGGGTCGTGAACCCGCGGCCGCGGCATGGCTGCACAGTAACAGAGCACGTGCTCTGTTATCGGCGAGGGAGCACCCCCACCCAGTCCGCCTCGCTCGTATAGTCGGTGGGGCGCCTCGCGGCGCACGACGCATAGCAGGGAAGGCGGTCACGTGGCAGGACGTCCGGTGCACACGTTCGAGGTGGTTCGAACCGAGGAGATCAGCCCGCACATCGTGCGAGTGGTGCTCGGCGGCAAGGGATTCGACACGTTCACGCCGAACGACTGGACCGACGCCTACGTGAAGCTGGTGTTCGTCGACGACGCGCTCGACGTCAGCGGACTGGACCAGCCGCTCACCCAGGACAGTTTCGCGGCGCTCCCACCCGAGCAGCGGCCCGTCGTCCGGACCTACACCGTGCGTCACGCCGACGCCGATCGACGCGAGATCACCATCGACTTCGTCGTGCACGGCGAGCACGGCGTCGCCGGCCCGTGGGCAGCGTCCGCGCAACCGGGTCAGCGGCTGTTCGTCATGGGCCCCAGCGGAGCCTTCGCCCCCAATCCGGCCGCCGACTGGTACCTCTTCGCCGGGGACGAGGCGGCGCTGCCGGCGATCGGTGCCGCGCTGGAAGTGTTGCCGGACAACGCGGTCGGGCAGGTCATCGTCGAGGTCGCCGGACCGGAGGACATGATCGAGCTCGCCGCGCCCGACGGCGTCGACGTGCGCTGGGTCTACCGCGGCGGACGCGCCGACCTCGTGCCCGAGGAGTACGCCGGCGATCACGCGCCGCTGATCACCGCCGTCAAGGAAGCGCCCTGGCTGCCGGGCCAGGTTCAGGTGTTCATCCACGGCGAAGCGCAGACCGTGATGCACAACCTGCGGCCCTACATCCGCAAAGAACGCGGCATCGACGCGACGTGGGCGTCGTCGATCTCCGGGTACTGGCGGCGCGGCCGCACCGAAGAGACCTTCCGGGAGTGGAAGCGCGAATTGGCTGCGGCGGAGAGTCAGTAGCAACCGGTTCGCCAAACGGCCGTCACGCTCCTGACGTGATGGCAGGCTGTGGCCATGACCTTCGGCAGCTACCAGTACGAGATCTATCTGCAGGGCCTCTCGGGAGTGCTGCCGACCATGCCGATGGATTACGCCGGCTGGGAAGCCAAAGCCGAAGTCGCCATGCCGCCGTCGATCTGGTCCTATGTCGCCGGCGGCGCCGGTGACGAGCACACCCAGCGGGCCAACCGCACCGCCTTCGATCGCTGGGGCCTCATGCCCCGCATGCTGGTGGGCGCCACCGAGCGCGACCTCTCCGTCGAGCTGTTCGGACTGACACTGCCGTCACCGATGTTCATGGCCCCCGTGGGCGTCATCGGCATCTGCGCCCAAGACGGCCACGGCGATCTCGCCGCCGCGCGCGCCGCCGCACGCACCGGCGTGCCGATGGCGGTGTCCACGCTCACCGAAGATCCCCTCGAGGTCGTCGCCGCCCAGTTCGGCGACACCCCGGGGTTCTTTCAGCTCTACACCCCCACCGACCGCGACCTGGCGGCCAGCCTGGTGCAGCGCGCTGAGAAAGCCGGCTACAAAGCGATCATCGTCACGCTCGACACCTGGATCCCCGGTTGGCGCCCGCGCGATCTGTTCACGTCGAACTTCCCGCAGCTGCGCGGCCGCTGCCTGGCCAACTACTTCAGCGATCCGGTGTTCCGGGCCGGCCTGGCCCAGCCGCCCGAGGAGAACCTGCAGGCTGCGGTACTGAAGTGGGTCGGCCTGTTCGGTAATCCGCTGACCTGGGACGACCTCCCCTGGCTGCGGTCGCTGACCGATCTGCCGCTCGTGCTGAAAGGAATCTGTCATCCCGATGATGTCCGACGCGCCAAGGACGGCGGCGTGGACGGCATCTACTGCTCGACGCACGGCGGACGCCAGGCCAACGGCGGGCTCCCGGCGATCGACTGCCTGCCCGACGTCGTCGACGCCGCCGGCGGACTGCCCGTGCTGTTCGATTCGGGCGTCCGCAGCGGCACCGACATCGTCAAGGCGCTCGCGCTGGGCGCCACGGCGGTCGGGGTGGGCCGGCCCTACACCTATGGTCTGGCCATCGGCGGGGAGGACGGGTTGGTCCACGTCCTGCGCTCGCTGCTCGCCGAGATCGACCTGACGATGGCCGTCGACGGCTATCCCACGCTGGCAGATCTCACTCCGGACACGCTGCGGCGCGTCCAGTAGAGCCGACGCAGGATGAATGTCACCGTGACCGCCGTGGAGGCCGTTCTCACCGAATTCGACACCTATCTCGCGCTGGAGCGTGGGCGCTCCGAGCACACCAGGCGCGCCTACCTCGGTGACCTGCGCTCGCTGTTCGAGTTCCTGGCCCAGCGCCATCCCGAGGCCGGCCTGCGTGCCCTGACCCTGCCGGTGCTGCGGTCGTGGCTGGCCGCCCAGGCCTCGGCCGGGGCGGCGCGCACGACGCTGGCCCGGCGGGCGTCATCGGTGAAGACGTTCACCGCGTGGGCCACCCGTCGAGGCCTGCTCGACGAGGATCCATCGGTGCGGCTGCAGGCGCCCAAGACGCTGCGTGTGCTGCCGGCGGTGTTGCGTCAGGACCAGGCGATCGACGCCATGGAGGCCGCCAGTTCCGGTGCCGCAGAGGGAGATCCGCTGGCCCTGCGGGATCGCCTCGTCGTCGAGATGCTCTACGCCACCGGTATCCGCGTCAGCGAACTCTGCGGTCTGGATGTCGACGACGTCGACACCTCCCGGCGCGTCGTGCGCGTGCTCGGGAAAGGCGACAAACAACGCACGGTGCCATTCGGCGGGCCTGCGCACCACGCACTGATGTCCTGGCTGAGCGAGGGCCGCCCCGCCCTGGCCACCTCCACGTCCGGCCCCGCGCTGCTCCTCGGTGCGCGTGGCCGCCGCCTCGACCCCCGCCAGGCCCGCACCGTCGTGCACCAGACGATGTCCGCCGTCCGCGGCGTCCCGGACATCGGCCCGCATGGGTTGCGACACAGCGCGGCCACGCACCTCCTCGAGGGCGGTGCCGACCTGCGTGTGGTGCAGGAACTGCTCGGTCACTCGACGCTGGCCACCACACAGCTCTACACCCATGTCAGCGTCGCCCGGCTGCGGGCGGTTCATGATCAGGCGCACCCGCGCGCCTGAGCGGGCTCAGCGCAGCGGCTTGAGCCGGATCGGCGTCGTGGCGACCAACCCGACCGGATCGACGTAGTCCGCGCGCGCAGCGGGGCCCCACATCGCGCCCCAGTGCAGACACGCAGCCGCGGCGCACCCCGGGTGGCCCGGCTGCAGCGCACCGATCGCCGCGCCGGCGGTGACCACCTGCCCTGCGCGCACGGCGGCGCGGACGGGCTCGTAGCTGGTGCGCAACCCGCCCGGGTGTGCGATCGACACCACCGGTCGCCCGGCGAGGTCGCCGGCGAACACCACGGTGCCTGCCGCCGCGGCGTGGACGACCTGCCCCTCGGATCCCGCGACGTCCACCCCACGATGCCCGCGCAGCCAGGTGCGCTCGGGAGCATCGAATGCGCGCACCACCGCCGGACGGGGCCGCAGCGGCCAGTCGAGCCGGAGTCCGTCGGCCTCCGCTGGCGCCGCCGTCACGAAAGCGCACAAGAGAAGAGCCGCGAGGATTCGCATACGAGTCAGTGGACCCCCATCGGGCTGTGCCGGCCAGGCCCGATCCGACGGCTGGGGATGGCTGGTCGCGGTGGTCAAACCACCCCGTGACAGCGTGTAAACTTCTCTGCGCAGCTCGCTTGCGGGCTGACTTCGCGCGTCTGCACGAACCTCGCGGTTCGTCACCTGTATGCCGGGCGGTCCCGATGACTCGGGTCCGGCATCGAAGCAGTCGCCAGGGTCCGGCTCACCCGATGCCGGACGACAACCGACAACTCAAAGGTATGGAACGACCATGGCTGTTGTGACCATGAAGCAGCTGCTCGACAGCGGCACCCACTTCGGGCATCAGACCCGGCGCTGGAATCCCAAGATGAAGCGGTTCATCTTCACCGACCGCAATGGCATCTACATCATCGATCTGCAGCAGACGCTGACCTACATCGACAAGGCGTACGAGTTCGTCAAGGAGACCGTCGCCCACGGTGGCTCCATCATGTTCGTCGGCACCAAGAAGCAGGCGCAGGAATCGATCGCCGAAGAGGCCACCCGCGTCGGTATGCCGTACGTGAACCAGCGCTGGCTGGGCGGCATGCTCACCAACTTCTCCACCGTCCACAAGCGTCTGCAGCGCCTCAAGGAGCTCGAGGCGATGGAGCAGACCGGTGGTTTCGAGGGTCGCACCAAGAAGGAAATCCTGATGCTGACCCGCGAGAAGAACAAGCTCGAGCGGTCGCTCGGCGGTATCCGCGACATGCAAAAGGTGCCGTCGGCGATCTGGGTCGTCGACACCAACAAGGAGCACCTTGCCGTCGCCGAGGCGCGCAAGCTGAACATCCCGATCATCGCGATCCTCGACACCAACTGCGATCCCGACCTCGTCGACTACCCGATCCCGGGTAACGACGACGCGATCCGCTCGGCCGCGCTGCTCACCAAGGTGGTCGCCTCCGCGGTCGCCGAGGGCCTGCAGGCCCGTTCGGGTGCCGGCAAGGCCGAGGCCGGCCAGGACGGCGCCGAGCCTCTCGCCGAGTGGGAGCAGGAGCTGCTCGCCGGTGCGACGGCGTCGCCGACTGCGGCCGGTGCCGCCCCCGGAACCCCCGAGGCCGACATCCAGACCGAACCCACCCCCGCACAGAACCCCTAGGAACACATCAATGGCTAACTACACCGCTGCCGACGTCAAGCGCCTGCGGGAGCTGACCGGTGCCGGAATGATGGACAGCAAGAACGCGCTCGTGGATGCCGAGGGCGATTTCGACAAGGCCGTGGAGCTGCTGCGCATCAAGGGCGCCAAGGACGTCGGCAAGCGCGCCGAGCGTGCGACCGCCGAGGGTCTGGTCGCCGCCAAGGACGGCGCGCTGATCGAGCTCAACTCCGAGACCGACTTCGTCGCCAAGAACGCCGAGTTCCAGGCTGCCGCCGACCAGATCGTGGCGGCTGCCGTCGCGGCCAAGGCGACCGACGTCGACACCCTCAAGGCCGCTCAGGCGGGTGACACCACGGTCGAGCAGATCATCGCCGACCTGTCGGCGAAGATCGGCGAGAAGCTCGAGCTGCGCCGCGTCGCCTACTTCGACGGCCAGGTGGAGACCTACCTGCACAAGCGTGCTGCGGACCTGCCGCCGGCCGTGGGTGTGCTGGTCGAGTACACCGGTGACGACAAGTCGGCCGCGCACGCGGTCGCCCTGCAGATCGCCGCGCTGAAGGCCAAGTACCTCACCCGTGAGGACGTGCCCGAGGACATCGTCGCCAACGAGCGTCGCATCGCCGAGGAGACCGCCAAGGCCGAAGGCAAGCCGGAGCAGGCGCTGCCCAAGATCGTCGAGGGCCGCGTGACGGGCTTCTACAAGGACGTCGTGCTGCTCGACCAGCCGTCGGTGTCCGACAACAAGAAGACCGTCAAGGCGCTGCTCGACGAGGCGGGCGTGACCGTGACTCGGTTCGTCCGGTTCGAGGTCGGTCAGGCCTGACCCCAGCGTCACTGCACGGCCCCCGGAACATTGCGTTCCGGGGGCCGTTCGCGTTGTGGCGGGTCTCCTCGGCCGGGAAATTCTGCAGTGGCGGCAACGGCTCGGAGGGCGCCTGTTCTTTGCCAGGATCGCGGGTGCGGGGCGATTACTTGCGTCGTCGACAATAACCGCGTGCTCGGGTGGTCCCGGGCGCCGGTGGCATGGTGTGCCGACACTTTGCCGGCACCGCGTCGATCGTCATGCAGCAAACTCACAGCACGAGTTGGCTAGCCCGCCGAAGTACTGACGTTGGCGACATATACCATCGGTGGGCCGTTTGAGGAGTTAACCTCTTACCGTGGACAACGCCACAATCGGGGGAGGTCAAA
This sequence comes from Mycolicibacterium sp. 018/SC-01/001, assembly GCF_007096635.1. GTDB lineage: Bacteria > Actinomycetota > Actinomycetes > Mycobacteriales > Mycobacteriaceae > Mycobacterium. The sequence continues at coordinate 85,459 of NZ_VKAA01000015.1, read as the reverse complement.
CATGACTGGTGTCATTGACGCTCCGCCGACGGCAAATTCCGATGCCGTAGTGCGCCAGTTCGACCTCCCCCTGCTCACCGAAGTGGTGCCGGCTCGTCGCCGCAAATCACGCTCGGCCGTCATCCCGGTGGTGATCGATCTGACCACGGGGTCCCTCGCCGTCGCGATCGGTATGACGGTCGCCAACTACCGGCATCAGCTGCTGCCCCCGACGTGGATGATGTGGTTCTTCGCGCCGACGGTGGTCGCGCTCTTCGCCATCCGAGGTCTCTACAAGCGGTCGCTCAACCACTCGTTCCTCGACCAGCTGCCGAAGGTCGAATCCCTCACCGCGGTCGCATCGATGCTTCTGCTGAGCGGTCTGGTGCTCAACCCGACTATCGAAGGGTCGCGCAGCACGGCCGTCGTCCAGGTGTGGGCGTGCGCCGCGGTGCTGATTCCGCTCGGACGCCTCGCGAGGTCCGCCGTCCGGACCCGCCTGCTGCGCCGCGAGAAGCTCATCGCTCCGACGTTGATCGTGGGCAACGGCAGAATCGCGGCCAAGGTGGTGGACCGGCTGGAGGCCACGCCGAACTACGGCCTGCGGCCCGTCGGACTGATCGACGACGATCTGCCGTCGATGGGACTGGACCGTGACAAGCCTGCGAGCATCCCGTACCTGGGCAAGCTGGACAGTCTCGAGACCGCCATCGACCACACCAATGCCGAATGCCTGATCGTGGCGTTCTCCCGTACGCGGGACGAGGCCATCACCGCAGCCGTCAAGGTGGCGCATCGGCGGGGGATGTCGGTGTGGATCGTGCCGCGCATCTTCGACACGATCGGTGTGCACGCGACGATCGACCACATCGGCGGGTTGCCGCTGATCTCCGTGCCGCAGACGAATCCGCGCGGCTGGCAGTTCGCGGTCAAACACTTCTCGGACCGGATGTTCGCGACGCTCGGTCTGGTGCTCATCTCGCCGCTGTTCCTGTCCCTGATGTTGGCGGTTCGGCTGAGCTCGCCGGGGCCGATCTTCTTCGGCCAGGCCCGGGTCGGCCGCGACGGACGAGTGTTCGATTGCCTCAAATTCCGGTCGATGCGGCCGCCCAGCGCTGCCGACGCCTCCTTCCAGCGGCGCGCCGACAGCGCGCCGGGCGGCGTCGAGGGGGAGGACCGGCGCACACGGATCGGCAAGATCATGCGGGCCACCTCGCTGGACGAGCTGCCACAGCTGATCAACGTGATCCGGGGCGAGATGAGCCTTGTCGGCCCCCGTCCGGAGCGGCCGGAGTACGTCGACCTGTTCAATGCCCAGATAGCGCGCTACGGCGATCGGCACCGCGTGAAGGCCGGGATGACGGGCTGGGCGCAAGTGCACGGTCTGCGCGGTCAGACCTCGATCGCCGACCGGGCCGAATGGGACAACTACTACATCGAGAACTGGTCGCTGTGGTTGGACTGGAAGATCCTGGCGATGACGGTGGGAGCGGTACTCCAGCGCGCTGAATGACGACCGCAGGACGTCCTGATCCATCGGTACGCTCTGGTACCGTCGCGCCATGACCCGCATCGACGCGTTCACCGACGACGCGCTCGGCACACTGGACGCCGTCGGAGCCGTGGATGCGCTGCGCACCGGGGTGGTGTCGGCGGCCGAACTGGTGGACGCAGCGATCGCGCGCACCGAGGCGACGCATCCGGCACTCAACGGCCTCGCCTACGAGGCCTTCGATCGCGCCCGGCAGCGCGCACGGCTGGCCTACCCCTACGGCGGCTACTTCGACGGCGTGCCCACGTTCATCAAGGACAACGTCGCAGTGGCCGGGATGCCGACGCGGGAGGGCACGGATGCGTGGGACGCGCGCACCGAATCGAGCGACGGCGACTTCGCGAAACCCTATCTGGCGACCGGGCTGATCCCGCTGGGCAAGACGCAACTCTCGGAGTTCGGCTTCAGCGCCTCCGCTGAGCATCCCCGGCTCGGGGCGGTGCGCAACCCATGGGACACCGGCTACACCGCGGGCGCGTCGTCATCCGGATCAGGCGCCTTCGTCGCGGCCGGTGTCGTACCGATCGCCCACGCCAACGACGGCGGCGGTTCCATCCGTATCCCCGCCGCGTGCAACGGGCTGGTCGGCCTCAAGCCCTCCCGCGGGCGCCTCCCGCTGGACCGCAACGTGCGCCAGATGCCGCTGCAGATCGTGCACAACGGCGTCCTCACCCGGTCGGTCCGCGACACCGCAGCGTTCTACCGGGAGATGGAACGCATCGTCGCCAACCCCAAGCTGCCCCCGGTGGGAGACATCCGCGGACCTGGCGCCCAGCGCCTGCACATCGCGGTGTGCACGCAATCCATCGCCCGTGACTCGGCGCCGGAGATCGCCGAGCTCACCATGCAGACCGCGGCGCTTCTCGAGCGGCTCGGACACCGAATCACTGTCGTGGACAACCCGATTCCGCGGCAATTCATCGACGACTTCCTGCTGTACTGGTCGTTTCTGGCGTTCGCGTTGGTGCGCGGGGGGCGGCGGACGTTCGGCGAGACCTTCGACCGCACCCGGCTCGACAGCCTCACGCTGGGGTTGGAGCGGCACGCTGCGCGCAACCTCGTGCGTCTGCCCGTCGCGTTGGCGCGGCTGGCCCGTACCCGACGGATCACCGCCCGGCTCCAGTCGACCTACGACCTGCTGCTGACCCCCACCCTGGCCGACGTCACGCCCCGCATCGGGCACCTGGATCCCACGGCCGACTACGAGCAGGTGATCGAGCGGCTCATCGATTGGGTGGCGTTCACGCCGTTGCAGAACGTCACCGGGGAACCGGCGATCTCGTTGCCGCTGGCGCAATCGGCGTCGCGGCTTCCGGTCGGCATGATGTTCGCAGCGCCGCTCGGTCAGGACGCGCTCCTGCTCGAGCTCGCCTACGAACTCGAACAGGCGCAACCCTGGCCGACCGTGTCGAGCTGACGGTTTCGACGACGAAATCCGTTGCGTCGGCGATACCGCCCCGTAACGGCGCCCCCGACGTATTAACACCGACGACACCACCGGTGGCGCTGCGTGTTACGTGCCGCTCCCACCATCACTTCTCGTGGAGACGAGTCAGGCCGGCGATGCGTCGGCGGTGATGCGCTCCGAACGGCTGCCGGTCGGCTCGCAGAACACGGTGATGCGACTCATCCGATTCGCGCTGGCCAACATCCGGCGCCGGCCGGAACGGTTCGTGCTGTCGGTGCTCGGTATCGCCCTGGCGATCGCGTGTGTCACGGTGGTGCGCACCGTGTCGGCGAGTTTCGCCATGACAGGCGAGGATTCGGTCACCGACGTCCTCAACGGCGGCGCTCTGTGGGTGGTGCCCGCAGCCGGCGTGCACTACGACCCCGACGTCGAGGCGCTCGTCGCGAACGGGCCTGCCCCAGTCATCGACATCCCGAGCGGATGGACAGCCACCCGCACCCTGTCCGGGGTGACGGACGTCGCCGGCCACCCGGTGTCGCTGCGCGGCAGCACCGATGTCGCGGACGGGCAAGCGGCGGTCGCCCCCGGTGCCGCCCAACGTCTCGGCCTGGCCGATGGCGATCGAGTCACGATAGGCGGGCAGAGCCTGCAGGTCCGTGTCGGTGGTGGTGGCCAGTCCGTCGCCGTGTCCGAAGGGTTGGCGGAAACGATTGTCGGACAGCAGGGCTGGTGGGTGGTGTCGGCTCCGGCCGGCTCGGAGAAGCGTCGCGACCTGGCGCAGACGTTCGGGGCCGAGGTGGGATTGCCGGCCACCGCAGATCCGTCGGTACAGCCTGACCCGCAGGGCAGGGGGCTGATCTATGACACCGTCGGCGGCAACGGTCCTTTGACGTTCGAACAGAAGTTCTCGGCGCTGTTCTCCGGAAAGGTGACCGGTTCGACGCTCGGCCTGATCTCCACGATCGGTCTCGTGTTGGGTTTCGTCATCGCAGTGTCGTCGTTCCTGGCCTCGGTCGCCGAGCGGCGCCGCGAATTCGGCATCATGTCGAGCATCGGCCTGGCCGACGAAGTTCTCTACTTCTTCCTGGTCGAGTCGGCGGTCGTGTTCGTCGCGGCCTACGTGCTCGGTATCGCAGCTGCGGGAATTGCTGTGGCGCTAGTCATTCCGGGAATCGCCACGGTGACGGCGTGGCTGCAGGGCATCGCCATGACCGCGATGTTCCTGCCTGCCATGGCCATCGTCGGAGCCCTGGTGCCGGTGCATCGGCTGCTCCAGCAGCGCCCGGTCGAGCTCCTGGGTGCTCGATGATCACCAAGGGCCTCACCTATGGCTGGCTGGCCGCCCGACGGCGTGTGCGCGAGATGCTGCTGCCCGCGATCACCACTGCCACCGGTGCCTATCTCGTGGTGCTCGTGTTCGGTATGAGCGACGGAATCCGTAGGCAGTCGGCCGTACTGGGTCACGCCGACGAGATCGGTCACGCCGTGACACTGATCGCCGTGACCGTGCTCCTGGTCGGAGTCGCCGAAGTCGCGGTGGCGACCACCAGAACCGTCACACAGCGCACCAGGGAGCTCGGCGTGCTGGGCGCCAACGGCGTTCCGCGGCCACCGGTCGTCGCCGCACTGCTCGTCGAACCCGTCATCGCCGCCGTGGTGGGTGCCGTCGCCGGTGCGCTGCTGGCAGCGCTCACCGGTGTGATCCTGGGAATCGCCGGTGTGGTCGGGACCGGCGTCTCTGCGGCGGGATCGGCGGTCGGCGCTGTCGTGGCCATCGGCGTCAGCATCGTGGCTGCACTGGCCACCAGCATCGTGCCGACGTGGAAAGCGGCGTCGCGCCCTCCGATTCGATCGCTGACCGAAGGAAGCTGACATGACCGCACCCGCCCCCGTCATCGAGATCACAGATGTCTGGAAACTGCACAAACTCGGCGACGAGGTCGTGAAAGCGCTGATGGCCGCCGACCTCACCGTCATGCCCGGCGAGTTCGTGTGCCTGATGGGACCCAGCGGCAGCGGAAAGTCGACGCTGCTCAACATCATCGGCGGGCTCGACCGGCCCACCAAGGGCACCGTGAGCGTTGCCGGCAAGGACACCGCGACGTTGACGGAGAGCCAGTTCGCCGCGCTGCGGCACGACAAAGTCGGCTTCATCTTCCAGAGCTACAACCTGATCCCTTTCCTGTCGGCGGTCGAGAACGTCGAATTGCCGCTCATGTTCGAACCGTACGACCGCGCTGCCCTGCGCCAGCGTGCGACCGAACTGCTCGAGCTCGTCGGTCTCGGACACCGGATTCACCATCAACCGACCAAGATGTCGGGTGGCGAACAACAGCGGACGGCGATCGCCCGCTCGTTGATCAGTAACCCCGCGCTCGTGCTGGCCGATGAGCCGACCGCCAATCTCGACCATCGAACCGGCGAAACCGTGGTGCGCATGCTGCGGGAGCTGTGTTCGACCCTGGGCGTGACGGTGGTCGCCAGCACCCATGACCCCACGGTGGCCGACGAAGCGAGCCGTGTCGTCCGCATGAAAGACGGACAGATCGTCAACTGAGTTGGGAGACAACCTATGACGCAGACCGAGCCCGCGCCGCCCGCCGGGCGTGACGCGCTGATGACCACGGAGCTGGTCCCCGAACAGATCCTGCCGAAGGTGATGACGACATTCGGTCTCACCGCGGCCTACGTGTTCATCATCTGCTGGGTCACCGGATCGTCGGTGATGGCCGCCGGCGGCTGGACGGCCATTCCGATGTGGGTGCTGGGCATCCTGACCTTCCTGATCCCGGCCGGTATGGCGGTCGTGGAACTGGGCAACCTGTGGCCCGGTCAAGGTGGGGTGTACATCTGGGCCACCCGCACCATGGGGGAGACCTGGGGGTTCATCGGCGGGTACCTGTCGTGGGTGCCGGTGATCCTCAATGCCGCGTCCTCGCCCGCGGTGGTGCTGCAGTTCCTGCTGCTGGCTTTCCATGCCGAACTCGGCCTGACCACGAGCATCATCCTGCAACTGGTGATCCTGTGGACCGTGATCGGACTCGCGCTCGCGAAACTGGCTGCCAATCAGAAGATCATGAACATCGTCTTCGTGGTGTACGGCGTCCTGACGCTGACGATCTTCGTCTGCGGACTGCTCTTCGCGGTCAATCACGGCTCGGCCACGCCGTTCAGCTGGGCCGAGGCCACGATCCCGAATTTCGCGGTCGCCGGCTTCCTCTACGGCACGGTCCTGCTCTACCTGCTCGGCGTCGAGACGCCCTACAACATGGGTGCGGAGTTCCTCTCGGTGCGCAAGAGCGGGCCGAAGATGATCCTCTGGGGGTCGACCGCGTTGGTCGCGATCTACCTCCTCACCACGCTCGGGACCATGATGGCGCTGCCCGGCGACCAGATCGACCCGGTGACCGGGGTGATCGGCATGCTGGATGTGGCCGGCTTCCCCGGCCTGATGGAGGTCTGCGCGGTCGTGCTGGCGTTCATCATCATCGTCGCGCTGATGACCTACCAGGTGGCGTACTCGCGGCTCATCTTCGTCTCCGGTCTGGAACGGCACCTGCCGCGCCTGTTCACCCATCTCAACCCGCGCACCCGCAACCCGGTGACGGCGATCCTCATCCAGGGCGTCATCTCGTCGCTGATCCTGGTCGGGTTGTACTCGCAGAGCAGCATGGCCAACGTGACCATCTATCTGCAGGGCGGGCTGTCCACGGTGTGGCTGCTGTCGGGCTTCTTCTTCTTGTTCCCGGTGATCATCGCGCGGCGCAAGTACGCGGATCGCTATGCCAATGAACAGTTCTGGCGCATCCCCGGCGGCACGGTCGGCGTGTGGATCACCGTGATCGTGGGGACGGTCGGCACCATCGGCGGCGTCTACTACTCGTTCGTCACCCCGTGGATCGACGTGCCGTCGGGGACCTGGATGACCTGGGTGGGCGGCATCAGCCTGGGCATGTTCGCGCTCGGCCTGATCGTCTACATCTTCGGCCGGCGTTCGGCCCACAAGGTCTCCAAGGAGGATTCGCTGGCGCACCTCGCCGTCTTCGACCTCACCGACAAAGACAAGGCAGAAGGGACCGTCTGATGACGATGGAGGACACCCGGGTGCGTGCCGACGACGGTGCCGCGGTCGGCCGTTATCCGCTCGATCCACTCACCGGTGCCGAGATCGAGGCTGCCGCCGAGATCGTGCGTGCCAGCGAATACGGCACGCCGACACTGAAATTCGTGATGATCTACCTGGCGGAACCGGCGAAGACGGCGACGCTGACCTTTACCGGTGCCGACGTGGCCCGGTGTGCGTTCGTGACGATGTACGACGCTGCGGCCAAGATGGTGTACGAGGCGGTGGTCAACCTGGACGCGCGCCTCATCGAGACCTGGACACCGGTGGCGGGTCGTTTCCCGTCCTATCTCGTCGAGCACATGACCGGCGTCGAGGAAAAGGTCCGTGAGGATCCGCGATGGCAGGAGGCGATGCGCAAGCGGGGGGTCACGGACTTCAGCCTCGCGATGATCGACCCGTGGCCTGCCGGCTACTACGGCGCGCAGGACCACTACGACAACTCCGCGCTGATCTGCCGACCGCTGACGTTCATGCGTGCGGCGCCGTCGGAGCACGGGTACGCCCGTCCGGTCGAGGGCCTGATCGTCACCTTCGACTTGGACGCCATGACGGTGCTCGACGTCGAGGACCACGGCGTGGTGCCACTGCCGCCGACGGCGGGCAACTACTCCGAGCAGTTCATGTTCGACCCGAACAACAGGCCGGCGTTCACGCAGTTCCGAGATGACGTCAAGCCGATCGAGATCACCCAGCCCGACGGCCCGAGCTTCACCGTCGACGGCTGGAACGTCACCTGGCAGAAGTGGTCGCTGCGTATCGGCTTCAACCCACGCGAGGGTGTCACGCTGCACGAGGTGACCTACACCGACCGCGGCGTCACACGGCCGATCATCTACCGCGCGTCACTGTCGGAAATGGTTGTGCCCTATGGTGATTCGTCGCCGACGCACTGGAACAAGAACGTCTTCGACATGGGTGAGGTCGGGATGGGCTTTTCGGCCAACCCGCTGACGCTGGGATGCGACTGCCTGGGGGAGATCTTCTACTTCGACGGCACGGTCAACGATTCCGCCGGCAATGCCGTCACGATCCCGAACGCGATCTGCATGCACGAGGAGGATTACGGGATCTCCTGGAAGCACACCGACTTCCGTACCGAGGAGGTCGAGGTCCGGCGATCCCGCCGGCTCGTGATCTCGATGATCTGCACCGTCGGCAACTACGAGTACGGCTTCTTCTGGTACCTCTACAACGACGCGTCGATCGAGGTCGAGGTGAAGCTCTCCGGCGTGCTGACGACCGGAGCGGTCCCCGACGGGGAGACGCCGCGGTGGGGCAAGATGGTGGCACCCGGCATCTACGGCCCGAACCATCAGCATTTCTTCAACTTCCGCCTCGACATGAGCGTCGACGGCGCCAACAACAGTGTCTACGAGGTGGATTCGATCCCCGAGCCGGACCCGGAACTCAACCCGCACCACAACGCCTGGATCGTGCAGGACACGTTGGTGGCCTCGGAAGCCGACGGTGCGCGGGACTGGAACTGGTCGACGGGAAGGTACTGGAAGGTCACCAACCCCGACAAGGTCAACGAACTCGGTGCGCCGGTCGCCTACAAGCTGGTGCCCAAGGACATCGTCCCGGTGATGGTGCAGGAGGGTTCCTACATCTATGACCGTGCGCGATTCGTGCAGCACAACCTGTGGGTCACCCGGTATGACCCGAAGGAGATGTTCGCCGCGGGCGACTACATGTACCAGTCCGCCGACATGCAGGGCCTCCCGGCATTCATCGCCGACGATGCGCCGCTGGAGAACACCGACGTGGTGCTCTGGTACACCCTCGGCGCGCATCACGTGGTGCGGCCGGAGGACTGGCCGGTGATGCCGTGCGCGTACGCGGGCTTTCACCTCAAGCCGATCGGGTTCTTCGACGGCAACCCGGCCCTCGATCTGCCGCCGTCGCCACCCAAGGCCTGCCACATGAACCACAGCGGGCTGCCCGTGGCAGAGCGCGCGATGGAGTCCTGAGGGGTCAGCCCAACGCGGTCAGGATGCGCCGCAGTTCGCGCTGATCCCGCTCGGACAGGCCACCGAGAACCCGTTGCTCGGCGTCCCGGATTCCGTCGTCGGTGCGTGCGAGCAGGGCGCGCCCCTCGCGCGTCAGTTCCGCGGGCAAGGATCGTCCCGACGGGACCGCGGTGGGTCGCGAGACCAGGCCGCGCTCCTGAAGGCTGCGCACGACGATGTTCATCGCCTGGGGCGAGACCATCACGTCGCGCGCGAGTTCGGCGTTGGATTGCCCCGGCCGATGTGACAGCAACCGCATGCAGATGTACTGCGGGAAGCTCAGATCCAGAGGTTCGAGCACCGTGGTGGCCACGTCGGCGCGCAACGCGGAGGCCAGTCGGTGCAGCAGATAGCCCAGCGGTGTCCCGTCGCGCGCGCCCATGTCAACCATCTTGACGTATATCAATCTCGTTGATACCAAGGATGGCATGACGAACTCCAGTGACGCCATGTTCGACGCCGCCTACCGCGGCGAAGCCGAGGAGATGGCGGGTGCGCGGCCGCCGTGGAGCATCGACGAGCCGCAGCCCGAGATCCGGGAGTTGATCGACGCCGGACTCTGTCACGGTGACGTGCTCGACGCCGGCTGCGGCGAGGCGGCCGTGTCGATGTACCTCGCCGAACAAGGATTCACGACCGTCGGCCTGGACCAGTCGCCGACGGCCATCGAGTTGGCGCGCGCCGAGGCGGCCCGCCGCGGGTTGCGCACGGCGACGTTCGAGGTCGCCGACATCAGCGCGTTCGGCGGTTACGACGGACGCTTCGGCACGATCATCGACTCGACCCTGTTCCACTCCATGCCGGTCGAGCTCCGCGAGGGCTACCAGCAGTCGATCGTGCGTGCCGCGGCCCCCGGCGCCACCTACATCGTGCTCGTCTTCGACCGTGCCGCCATGCCCGAGGGCGGTCCGGTCAATGCCGTCACCGAACCGGAGTTGCGCGAGGTCGTCGGCCGCTACTGGACGATCGACGACATCCGCCCCGCGCGCATCCACGCCAATGTGCCGCAGGCCTTCGCCGCGCAGTTCGCCACGTTCGGTGGCGCCGACATCCGCGACGAGCCGTCCGGCCGCAAATCGGTGGGCGCCTGGCTGCTCACCGCGCACGCCGGCTGACACACCCGGGCGCCCCTGAACGCGGCGCGCGGCCTGCGATGAGGCAGGATGGGGTAGCCGTCTGCGGCACTCTCGGGGCGGCCAAGCGCGAGCGAGAAGGAGTCGGATGGCGGACGGTCAAGCCAACGGGACATCGGTGTATCGACCGGCCTACAGCCGGGTGCTGCTCAAGCTCGGCGGTGAGATGTTCGGTGGGGGCCAGGTCGGACTCGACCCGGACGTCGTCGCACTGGTCGCCCGCCAGATCGCCGAGGTCGTGCGCAGCGGCGTCCAGGTGGCGGTTGTGATCGGCGGCGGCAACTTCTTCCGCGGCGCCCAGCTACAGCAGCGCGGCATGGAGCGCACCCGCTCCGACTACATGGGCATGCTCGGTACCGTCATGAACAGCCTTGCGCTGCAGGACTTCCTCGAGAAGGAAGGCATAGCGACGCGCGTGCAGACCGCGATCACGATGGGGCAGGTCGCCGAGCCCTACATCCCGCTGCGCGCGCAGCGGCACCTGGAGAAGGGCCGTGTGGTGATCTTCGGCGCCGGTATGGGGCTGCCCTACTTCTCCACCGACACCACCGCGGCGCAGCGGGCCCTGGAGATCAGGGCCGAGGTGGTCCTGATGGCCAAGGCCGTCGACGGGGTGTTCACTGCGGACCCGCGCACCGATCCCGATGCCACGTTGCTGACCGCGATCACCCACCGCGAGGTTCTCGACCGCGGCTTGGCGGTCGCCGATGCGACCGCGTTCAGCCTGTGCATGGACAACCGCATGCCGATCCTCGTGTTCAACCTGCTCACCGACGGCAATATCGCCCGTGCCGTGGCAGGTGAGAAGATCGGAACACTGGTCACCACCTCGTGATCGGTGATGAGATCGGCGAGCGACGCGACGGGAGAAGATTCAGGTGATCGACGAGACGCTCTTCGATGCCGAGGAGAAGATGGAGAAGGCCGTGTCGGTGGCCCGCGACGACCTGGCGGGCATCCGCACCGGACGGGCCAATCCCGGCATGTTCAACCGGATCAGCATCGACTACTACGGCGCCGCCACCCCGATCACGCAGCTCTCGAGCATCAACGTCCCCGAGCCCCGGCTGGTCGTGATCAAGCCCTACGAAGCCAACCAGCTGCGCAACATCGAGGACGCGATCCGCAACTCCGACCTGGGGGTCAACCCGTCCAACGACGGCAACGTCATCCGCGTCTCGATCCCTCAGCTGACCGAAGAGCGGCGTCGCGACCTGGTGAAGCAGGCCAAGGCCAAGGGCGAGGACGCCAAGGTCTCGGTGCGCAACGTCCGTCGCAGGGCGATGGAGGAGCTCAGCCGCATCAAGAAGGACGGCGACGCCGGCGAGGACGAGGTCACCCGCGCGGAGAAGGATCTGGACAAGACCACCGCCCAGTACACGAGCCAGATCGACGAATTGGTCAAACACAAAGAAGGCGAGCTGCTGGAGGTCTGAGGTGACCGATCAGCAACCGACTCACGTGGCAGACAAGCCGGCCGATCCACCGCCGACGGAGAAGAAGTCGCGCGCCGGGCGCAACCTGCCTGCAGCGATCGCGGTCGGCGTCGTGCTCGGGGCGATGGCGATCGGCACGCTGCTGTTCGCGCCGATCTGGTGGCTGCCGTTGCTGGCGACGGCGATCGCGATCGCGACCCACGAGGTGATCCGTCGGTTACGGGAGCACGGATACGTCCTGCCCGTCGTGCCGCTGCTGGTCGGTGGTCAGGCGATGATCTGGCTGACGTGGCCGTTCGGCATGGCAGGGCTGCTCGGCGGCTACGCCGGGACGGTCGTCGTCGCCATGGTGTGGCGCCTGCTCGCGCAGGGACTGAACAGCCACCCGGTCAACTATCTGCGCGACATGGCGGCGACCGTGCTGCTGGCCACGTGGGTGCCCATGTTCGCCGCGTTCACCGCGCTGCTCATCTTCGCCGACCACGGCGGGGTTCGGGTCTTCACGGTCATCGCGACCGTGGTGTTCGCCGACATCGGCGGCTACGTCGCGGGAGTCCTGTTCGGCAAGCACCTGATGGCGCCGGCGATCAGCCCGAAGAAATCATGGGAGGGTCTGGGCGGTTCGCTGGTGTTCGGCACGACCGCCGCGGTGTTGTCGGTCACGTTCCTGCTCGACAAGCCCGCGTGGGTGGGCGTGCCGCTGGGCCTGATGCTGGTGGTCACGGGAGTCCTCGGTGACCTGGTGGAATCGCAGATAAAGCGTGATCTGGGCATCAAGGACATGGGCACGCTGCTGCCCGGCCACGGCGGTCTGATGGACCGCATCGACGCGATGCTGCCCGCGGCGGTGGCCGGATGGATCGTCCTGACCCTGTTGGCCTGAGATACTGGCGGTACTCATGTCTGGTTCTGCCGGGGCTCCGCTGCCCCTCGTGTTCGATGCCCCGCGCCGCGCGATGCCGCCGCGGCACTTCGCCGATCTCGACGACGACGGCCGGGCTGCCGCGGTCGCCGAGCTGGGGCTGCCGGGGTTTCGCGGCAAGCAGTTGGCCAACCAGTACTACGGACGGTTGATCGCCGATCCGACGCAGATGACCGACCTGCCGGCTGCGGTGCGCGAGAAGGTGGGCGAGGCGCTCTTCCCGACGCTGTTCGCCGCGGCCCGGGAGATCGAATGCGATGCGGGGGAGACCCGCAAGGTGCTGTGGCGGGCGGTGGATCAGACGACGTTCGAGTCGGTGCTGATGCGCTACCCCGACCGCAACACCGTGTGCATCTCCTCCCAAGCCGGCTGCGGTATGGCGTGCCCGTTCTGTGCCACCGGCCAGGGTGGCCTCAAGCGGAACCTGTCGACCGCCGAGATCCTCGAGCAGGTGCGGTCGGCGGCCGCCGAACTGAGGGAACGGGACGGCTCAAGGCTGTCCAACATCGTGTTCATGGGCATGGGGGAGCCGCTGGCCAACTACAACCGCGTCGTCGCCGCGGTCCGGCGGATCACCGCACCCCCGCCGCAGGGCTTCGGCATCTCCGCGCGGTCGGTGACGGTGTCGACCGTCGGACTGGCACCGGCCATCCGCAAGCTCGCCGACGAGAAACTCAACGTGACGCTCGCGCTGTCGCTGCACGCCCCGGACGATGAGCTGCGCGACACCCTGGTGCCGGTGAACAACCGCTGGAAGGTCGGTGAGGCGCTCGACGCGGCGCGGTACTACGCCGACGCGACCGGACGCCGGGTGTCGATCGAGTACGCGCTCATCCGCGACGTCAACGACCAGCCGTGGCGCGCGGATCTTCTCGGGAAGAAGTTGCACGGCGCGCTGGGCCCGCTGGCGCACGTCAACGTGATCCCGTTGAACCCGACCCCGGGCAGCGAGTGGGACGCCAGTCCCAAACCTGCCGAGCGGGAGTTCGTGCGCCGCGTGCGCGAGCGTGGCGTCTCGTGCACGGTGCGCGACACGCGCGGCCGCGAGATCGCCGCGGCGTGCGGCCAATTGGCGGCACAGGGCTGACGTCAGCCGAGCCGGACCAGGGTCTTGCCGATGTTGGCGCCCGTGAACAGCCCGTTCAGCGCGTCTACGCACGACTCGATGCCCTCGTAGACGTGTTCGCGGTGTACCAGCAGACCCTCGGCGTCCCACTGCCGCAGCGCGGCGAACGCCTCGTCGAACCGGCCCCACTCGTCGAGCGCGTTGAAGCCTTGCATCAGCGCCGTTCTGGCGAGCAGGTTCACGTAGTTCGCCGGGCCGGGATGCTCGCCGGTGAGGTAGCTGGAGATGACCCCGCACAGGACGACGCGAGCCTTGTGCGCCAGCCGCCCGAGCACCGCGTCGAGGATCGGGCCGCCGACGTTGTCGAAGTACACGTCGACGCCGCGGGGGCAGTGCTGCTTCAACGCGGCCGCCAGATCGTCGCCGCGGTAGTCGATGCACGCGTCGAAGCCGAAGTCCTCGACGACGGCCCGGCACTTCTCGGCCCCGCCGGCGATACCCACCACCCGGGCCCCGGCGATGCGCGCGATCTGACCGGCCACCGAACCCGTCGCACCCCCGGCGGCCGACACCACGACGGTCTCACCGGGTGCGGGCTTGCCGATGCCGGTCATCCCGAAGTAGGCGGTCGCCCCCGTGGGCCCGTAGAGCGACATCACCGCCCGCTGGTCGACCTGATCGCCGGGGCCGGGCACCGGGGTGGTGAACAGGTCGTCGCGCACGATCGTGTATTCGGAGAACCCGGTCAAGGTGGTCACGACGTCGCCGACTGTGTATGCCGGACAACGGGATTCGACGATCACGCCGATTCCTGCGGCGCGGATCACCTCGCCGATCCCCACCGGCGGCAGGTAGCTCGGCTGATCGTCGAGCCAGGTGCGGGCCGCGGCGTCGATGCCGACGTAGGTGGTGCGCACCAGCGCCTCCCCGTCGGCGGGGGTGGGCGCGGGGGTCTCGACGAGCTCCGTGTCCTCGGGGGCGACGAGCCCCCGGGGCCTGCGGCGCAGCACGATCTGGCGGTTCGTCAGCGTGGGCACGACGGTGAACCTACCGAAGCAGGAGCCGCGCCGGATGCGGATACGTCAGGGACGCCACAGCGCCTCCTGCGTGGTCGATGCGATAAGTGCCCCGTCGCGGTCGTAGAGCGAGCCCATCACGAGCCCGCGCGAGTCGCTGTGGTTGCGCTGGACCACGTCGTAGAGATGCCAGTCATGCGGGACGAAGGGCCGGTGGAACCACACCGAATGATCCAGGCTGGCGGCATAGCTGGTGCCGTGCGCGAGCGTGACCCCGGACGGGCGTGCTGCGGGGACCGGGCCGAAGTCCGAGAGGAAGGTCAGCATGCACGCACGCACCAGCGGATCGTCCTCGATCTGATCGTGCGTACGAATCCACAACGGCGGCAACGGGAACGGGGTGTCGTCAGCCGGCGCTGTGCGGATGTCGAACCGGTCGACGAACTCGAGGCCCAGCACCTTCGGTCGGGCTTCGGCGAGGGCCAGCGACGGCGGCGCGGCGGGCTGTTCATCGGCCCCCGGTTCGGCGACGTGGAACGAGGCGATCATCTCGAGGATCACCGCACCCCGCTGCACGGCCGTGACGCGGCGGGTGTCGAAGGACCGTCCGTCGCGGGTGCGCTCGACACTGAACTCGACCGGCTCGCCGTAGCGACCACCGCGCACGAAGTAGAGATGCAACGACTGCGGCAGCTTGTCGGGCGCCACGGTGGCGCCGGCAGCGGCGAGCGCCTGGGCGGCGATCATGCCGCCGAACAGCCGGGGGTTCGGTCCTTCCGGCGGCGCCGCGACGACGAACACGTCCCCGTCGCGGTAGGTGAAGTCGAGCAGTTCGGCGATCCAACTCTTCTCATCGGGTGTCATCGGTGCAGAACGTATCGCGAGGTGCCGATTTCAGGTGGAATGGGTATCAGGTCCGGCAGTGCAGCGACGGGGAGAGCAGGGGTGAGTGAGTGAAGCGGCTCAACGGTGTGGACGCGATGATGCTCTACAGCGAGACGCCTGAGATACACATGCACACCCTCAAGATCGGGGTGCTCGATGTGTCCGGGATACCGGGCTACGATTTCGACCTCTTCCGGAAGCTGGCCCTGCCCCGGCTGCACGCGTTGGCTCCGCTGCGCTGCCAGCTCGTCGACATCCCGCTCAAACTGCACCATCCGATGTGGGTCCAGAACGCCGAGATCGACGTCGACTACCACATCCGGCCGGCCCGCGTCCGCGCGCCGGGAGGTCGCCGCGAACTCGACGAATTGATCGGTGAGATCGCGAGCACGCCGCTGGATCGCTCTCGGCCGCTGTGGGAGATGTACGTCGCAGAAGGCTTGCCCGACAACAAGATCGCGGTGATTCACAAGGTGCATCACGTGCTCGCCGACGGGATGGCCTCGGCGAACCAGATGGCGATGGTGCTCGGGGCGGACGAGCCCGGTGTCCGCGGCGCCCTGGCGCCGGCGCGACCCGATTCGACCGCTCCGCTCAACCTGCTGCGCGCCGCCGGCCGGGATCATCTGCGCGGGTTGCGCAGAATGCCCGGGCTGCTCTGGGAGACCGCGGCGGGCGTCGGACGCGTCCGGCGCCAAGCCCGCGAACGTGGGCACAACCCCGACCTGGCGCGCAACTTCGCCCCGCCGCCGACGTTCATCAACCACGTCGTCTCCCCGGTGCGGCGGTTCGCCACCGCGCCGCTGGCCCTCGCCGATGTCAAGGACACGGCGCGCCACCTCGGTGTCACGCTCAACGACATCGTGCTCGCGACCGCGTCGGGGGCGTTGCGCCGGCTGCAGCTGCACTACGACGGGGCCGCCGACGCACCGCTCATCGCGGGCGTGCCGATCAGCGTCGACACGTCGCCCACGCGGGTGATGGGTAACGAATTCACGTACATGACACCGTCATTGCCCGTCCATGTGGCCGATCCGCTGGAGCGGGTGCGGCTGACGGCGACCGCCACGGCCATTGCCAAGGAGAATCACCGGCTGCTCGGCCCGACCCTGCTGCCGTCCTGGCTGTCGTATCTGCCGCCGGCCACGACGCCCCGCATCTTCCGCCAGCAGGCTCGGCGCCTCGAGTCGTCGTTGGTGATGAACCTGACGATCTCCAACGTGCCGGGTCCCCGGGAACGCGGTGTCGTTCAGGGCGCGCACGTCAGCGAGATCTACTCGGTGGGACCGATCGTCGCGGGCAGCGGCATGAACATCACGGTGTGGAGCTACGTCGACCAGCTGTCCATCTCGGTGCTCACGGACGACCGCACGCTGGATGACCCGCACGAAGCCACCGATGCGCTGCTGGCCGCGTTCGCCGAGATCCGCGTCGCGGCGGGACTGTCCGATGAGTTGACGCCGGTGACCGGCGCGCTGCCGCTGGCCGTGTAGGCCGTCAGCGCGTGTCGCGGTTGCGGTGCAGATAGACGCTGCGCGCGACGTAACCGAACAGCAGTGCCGCACCGGCGCCCAGGAAGTAGTCCTCGACGTGGCCCTGGTGATTGCCGTGCATCATCAGGATGAGGAAGATCCCGGCGAAGATCCCGCCGATCTGCTGCAGCCGGGGGTTCTCTTTCGACCAGCCCCACTCGGCGGACGGCACGTCCTCGACGTCGACACCTGTGTGTCGTTCCACCTCGGTGCTTGCCACGGCTGCTCCTCCGGTCTTTCGGTGTTGGGGCCATTCTGACACAGCCCGTAGGGTGGCCGTCCATGGCAAGCCAGCAGCCGGACGGGCCCTTCGCCGATCGGGTGGTGTTCGTCACCGGCGCCGCCCGCGGACAGGGCCGTGAACACGCGGTCCGCTTCGCCGAGGCGGGCGCGGACGTCATCGCCGTCGACGTGTGCGAGCAACTCGACAGCGTGGCCTACCCGATGGCCACTCCCGAAGATCTCGCCGAGACGGTGGCGTCGGTCGAGAAGACGGGGCGCCGCATCGTCGCCGAGCGCTGCGATGTCCGCGACCGGGATCGGCTGGCCGCCATCGTGTCCCGGGGTGTCGAGGAATTCGGGCGGCTGGACTTCGTGCTCGCCAACGCCGGCATCATGCCGGCGACAGGACCGCAGGGCCGCGAGATCAACGCCTACGTCGACGCCGTCGACATCATGCTCAACGGTGTCTACTACACCGTCGACGCCGCACTGCCGGCGCTGCTGGACAACAGTGACGGCGGTGCCATCGTGATCACCAGTTCGGCGGCGGGACTGAAATCGGTCAGCACCGACCTCGGCACCATGACCCACGGCGCGGCCGGCTACACCGCCGCCAAGCACGGCGTCGTGGGCCTGATGCGGCACTTCGCGGCGTCGCTGGCCGCCCGCAACATCCGGGTCAACAGTGTGCACCCCGGCGGTGTCGCGACGCCGATGGTGCTCAACGAGGCGATGGTCGGATTCATCACGGAGAATCCCTCGTTCGGTCAGTCACAGATGCCGCTGATGACGCTGCCGATGATGGAGTCGGGCAGCGTGACCGACGCGATCATGTTCCTGTGCGGCCCCGCCGGGCGCTACATCACCGGCGTCGCGCTGCCGATCGACGCCGGTCTGCAACTGCGCTAGACGGTCAGCCGAGGTTGTTGTAGCGGCGCAGCGCTTCCTGTCGTTCCTGGGAGTGGTCGACGATCGGCTCCGGGTAGTCGTCAGGCCGGTTGTCCTCGAGCTTGTGGACGTTGTCGACGTCGGCCAGTTCGGGCACCCAGCGCCGGATGTAGTCACCGTCGGGATCGAACTTGCTGCCCTGCGTGGTCGGGTTGAACACCCGGAAGTAGGGCGCCGCATCGGTCCCGCATCCCGCCGCCCACTGCCAGCCGTGCTGGTTGTTCGCCATGTCACCGTCGACCAACTGCTCGAGGAACCACCGGGCGCCCCACTGCCAGGGCAGGTGCAGATCCTTGACCAGGAACGACGCCACGATCATCCGTACCCGGTTGTGCATGAACCCGCTCTCGGCGAGCTGCCGCATGCCGGCGTCGACGATCGGAAAGCCTGTCCGCCCCGCCTTCCACGCCTCGAACGCCGCCTTGGCCTCCTTGCCCTCGTCGACCTCCATCGCGTCGAACGCGGAGTTGAAGTTCCACCAGACGCTGCGGGGCCATTCCCACACCACCGAGGCGTAGAAGTCGCGGAAGGCGAGCTCCCGCAGGTACGCCTGGGCTCCCTTCCCGCGACCCAGGTCGGCGGCCATCGTGCGGGGATGGATCGTGCCGAACTTCAGGTGGGCCGACATCCTGCTGGTGGCCGCGAGATCCGGGCGGTTGCGGTCATCGGCGTACCCGGACACCCCGTCGGAGAGGAACTCCTTCCACTGCTTGCGCGCGGCCGTTTCCCCTGCGGGCAGGTCGATCTCGGCTCCGTTCTTGGGACCCGCCGGGATCTCGACGGTCTTTGCGCCTTTGACGTCCCCGGGGTCGATCCAGCTCGCGCTCTTGGCGCCGGAGTCCGCCGGCGCGCGCCAGCCGTGCTTCTGCCAGGCGGTGAAGAACGGCGTGAACACCTTGTACGGATCGCCGTCGCCCTTGGTGACGCGACCGGGTGACACCAGGTACGGCGAACCCGTGGCGACGAAATCGATATCACCGAGGGCGTCGCGTACCTTTTCGTCACGGGTTCGGCCGAAGGGCGTGAAGTCGTCGGACACGTGCACCGCGGTCGCGCCGATTGCCTTGGCCAACTGGGGAATTCGGGAGTGCGGGGCGCCACGGGTCACCAGGAGCTTGCCGTCGAGGCTGTCCTGCAGATCGCGCAGGGCGTCGTAGAGATAACGAAGCCGGCGCGGACCCGCGGACTTCTCGAGGCGGGGATCGAGCACGTAGCAGGCCAGCACATCGCCGTCGTCGCCGGCGGCGGCGAGCAGGGCGGGGGAGTCAGCGAGTCGCAGATCGCGGCGGAACCACAGCACGGCGGGCATGTCCTCCATGCTGCCCGGTACGGCGGCGGCGGAAACCACAACGACGTTGACGGATCGGTGACGCGAACGGGCCCCCGCCGCAGTGGCGGGGGCCCGGACGCGATCAGGTCATGCCGGCGGCAGCAGAACCGAATCGATGAGGTACACGGTCGCGTTGGCGGTCTTGACGCCGCCGCACACCACCGAGGCGTTGTTGACCATCAGATGGTCGGGCGTGCCCGTCACGGTCAGATCGGCGCCCTGCACCGTCTTGTGGGTGCCCACCACCTGCGCCGGATCGGCCTGCCCCGGAACGACGTGGTAGGTGAGGATGCTGGTCAGCAGCGGTGCGTCGGTCTTGAGCTTCTCGATCGTGGCCGGGTCCACCTTGGCGAAGGCCTCGTCGGTCGGCGCGAACACCGTGAACTCGCCGCCGTTGAGCGTGTCGACGAGATTCACCTGCGGGTTGAGCTTGCCCGACAGGGCCGCGGTCAGCGTCGTGAGCATCGGGTTGCTCGCTGCCGCTTCGGCGACGGGCGCCATGGACATGCCCTGGACCGAACCCGGTCCGACGGGGTTCTGGGCGGCGTAGGCGGCGCAGCCGGGACCGGTCGGTTGGGCGGCCGCCGACGGAGCGGTGCCCATGATCAAGGCGGCGGCAGCGGCGGCGGTGACGCCCAGCGTTGCGACGTGTCGTGCTGTGGTCATGACGGTGTACTCCTGTTCTGTTCAGTCGGTCCGATGGGTCAGGCAGCCGGGGGCATCAGGACGGTGTCGATCATGTAGACGGTCGCGTTGGCGGTCTTGACCCCGCCGCAGACCAGTCCGGCATCGTTGACCTTCAGGTCGTTGCCGGCGCCGGTGACGGTCAGGTTGGCGCCCTGCACGGTCTTGTGCTCGCCGGCCACCGCGTCCGGCGCGGCCTGGCCGGGCACCACGTGGTAGGTCAGGATGCTGGTCAGCAGGTTGGAGTCGGTCTTGAGCTTCTCCAGCGTCGCGGCGTCGATCTTCGCGAACGCATCGTCGGTGGGCGCGAACACGGTGAATTCGCTGCCGTTGAGGGTGTCGACGAGGTTGACGTTCGGGTTGAGCTGGCCGGACAGCGCCTGGGTCAGCGTCTTGAGCATCGGGTTGTTCGACGCGGCGACGGTGACCGGTTCGGCGGCCATGCCGGCCACCGAGCCCGGACCCGAGGGCACCTGCTCGGCGTAGGCGGCGCAGCCGGACCCGATCAGGTTGGCGGCCGGATCGGCGGCGGCGCTGGTCGGCGTCGACGAGCTACCGGTGACCGATTCGACGGCCGACGATGCGGCACTGGTTGCCGACGATGCGGTGCTCGCGGCCTGTTCGCTGGAGCACGCGGCGGCTCCGAAGATGGCCACGGCGGCCAGGCTCGCGGCGGTGACGGTCTTGCGGTGAACGGTGATCATCACTTCATCCCTTCGGTGGGGCGGGCGTCGGTGCCCGTCCTTGACTGACGCGGGTGATTCATCGCCGTTCGCTTTTCGGATCGGTCGGGACGCCTCCCGTCACACTTGCGTCACACAGTCAGTTCACAGTTTCGGTGTGCTCAGGGTCGAACCGAAACACCGCGAGCCGGCCGGCGAGTGCGGCGAACTCGTCGGGCGAACCTTCGCCGACCAGCCCAGCCCGTCGCGAGAAGGCCACTCCGACAGGCACTTTCACCGCGAAAGCGCGCAAGACCGGCCGCGACTGCTCGGCATCGAGTTCCACGATGCGTACCGTGCGTGAGCGGCGGCCGTGCCGGAGAGTGCCGAGCCCCGCCGCTCTCGCATTGGCCGCCCAGTCACTTCCAGGGTAGCCCGCAACGACATAGAGCCGACCCTCATGACGGAACGGCGTCATCGGTGTGCTGCGGGGCCGACCGGTGCGCCGTCCGGGCACGGTCAGCACCATCGCGGGCCCGGGGCGCAGGCCTGCGCGCACCGCCGCGGTGAGAATCCGGTTCATGGGCTTGAGCCAGCGGGGCGGGCGCCGGTCGGCACTCATCGGGGCCCCGATCCGCCGGTCGCGCCTGGGATGAAAATAATCGTCATGCCATCACGACGGGACCGCGCCCGAGAATGTGACGGTGCGCCCTTCGCGGACATCGGTAACCATTCGGGCGGGCGCACCGTCCTAGAGGTATGACCGACGACTTCACGAGGCAGTGGCACGCCCATCGTGCCTACCTCGTCAATGTCTGCTATCAGATGCTCGGTGACCTCGGGGACGCCGAGGACGTCGTCCAGGAGGCTTTTGCGCGGCTGGCGCGTGCGCGCGACGTTGAGGACGCGCGCGGCTGGCTGACCGTGGTCGCCGGCCGGCTCTGCCTCGATGTGCTCCGGTCCGCGCGGGTGCGTCGCGAGCAGGTGCTCGCCGACGGGATCGACGACCGTCTCTCCGGTGAGCCCGACCCCGCCGACCGGGTCACCCTCGATGACGAGGTCAGCGCAGCACTGCTGGAGGTGTTGAGACGCCTCACTCCCGGTGAGCGGGTGGTGTTCGTCCTGCACGACGTCTTCGGCACACCCTTCGACCAGATAGCCGCAACGGTGGGCCGGCCCGCCGGCACCTGCCGGCAACTCGCACGAAGGGCCCGGCTGAAATTCGCCGAGGCCCCGTCGCGACTCGCCGTGATCGATCAGTCCCAGCACCGCACGGTGACCCAGACGTTCATCGATGCCTGCGCGCACGGCGACCTCGACGCCCTGTCCGCGCTGCTCGACCCGTCGGTGTGGGGTGCCGGAAAGATCCTCGGGGCCCAGGCGCCGCCGCAGATCAACCGCGGCCCCGACCAGGTCGCGGCCAACCTCTTGCGCTACCTCGGCCCTGACACCACCCTCGTCGCCGCGGCGACGAGCCCCACGGTCCTCATCGCGGCGCGGCGGCGCCGCGTGTTCGCATTGATCAACCTCACCGTGCGGGACGGTGTGATCTGCGCGATCGAGGCGACCGTCGACCCGATCGCGGCTTTTCCTGATCCACCCGCGGGCACGGCACAATGAATCCGTGACGCGACGCGTTCTGATCCTCGGCAGCACCGGGTCGATCGGCACCCAGGCCCTCGACGTGATCGCCGCGAACCCGGATCAGTTCGAAGTCGTCGGGCTCGCCGCCGGTGGCGGCAATGTCGACCTGCTCGCCGAGCAGCGGGCGCGCACCGGTGTCACGAACATCGCGGTCGCCGATCCGGCCGCGGCCGACAAGCTCGGTGACGTCAGCTATTCGGGGCCCGACGCGGTGACCCGGTTGGTGCGCGACACCGAGGCCGATGTGGTGCTCAACGCCCTGGTCGGTGCCTTGGGATTGCAGCCGACGCTGGCGGCGCTCGAGTCGGGTGCCCGGCTCGCGCTGGCCAACAAGGAGTCGCTGGTCGCGGGCGGGCCGCTGGTCGTGAAGGCCGCCGCACCGGGTCAGATCGTGCCCGTGGACTCCGAACATTCCGCGCTGGCGCAGTGCCTGCGCGGAGGTGCTCCCGACGAGGTGGCCGCGCTGGTGCTGACCGCCTCGGGCGGGCCGTTCCGCGGCTGGTCGGCCGAGCAACTCGAATCGGTGACCCCCGAGCAGGCAGGCGCGCATCCCACCTGGTCCATGGGTCCGATGAACACGTTGAACTCGGCCTCGCTGGTGAACAAGGGGCTCGAGCTCATCGAGACCCACCTGCTGTTCGGCATCGATTACGAGCGCATTCAGGTGGTGGTGCACCCGCAGTCGATCGTGCACTCGATGGTGACCTTCACCGACGGCTCGACGCTGGCCCAGGCCAGTCCACCCGATATGAAGCTGCCGATCGCGCTGGCGCTGGGCTGGCCGTCCCGCGTCGCGGGAGCCGCCGCGGCGTGCGACTTCACCACGGCATCCACCTGGGAATTCGAGCCGCTCGACGACGAGGTGTTCCCCGCGGTACGCCTGGCCCGCGAGGCCGGCCAGCGCGGCGGCTGCCTGACCGCGGTCTACAACGCCGCCAACGAAGAAGCGGCTGCGGCGTTCCTCGACGGCAGGATCGGGTTCCCTGCGATCGTGCGTACCGTCGAGCACGTGCTGCGCGCTGCCGACCAGTGGGCCGCCGAACCAGCTACCGTGGACGATGTCCTCGACGCGCAGGACTGGGCTCGCACACACGCCCGCCGTGCCGTCGGGCATGAATTCGCGAGTCATCGGCACTAGCAGGAGTAGAGGCCCAACCAGATCATGTTCGGGATCGGCATCGCACTGTTCGCACTGTTCATCCTGCTGTCGGTGGCGCTGCACGAGTGCGGCCACATGTGGGTCGCGCGCGCGACCGGGATGAAGGTGCGCCGTTACTTCGTCGGCTTCGGACCGACGCTGTGGTCGACTCGTCGACCGAACCGGCTCGGCTCCACCGAGTACGGCGTGAAGGCTGTGCCGCTCGGCGGGTTCTGTGACATCGCGGGGATGACGTCGGTCGAGGAGCTCGATCCCGAGGACCGTCCGTACGCGATGTACAAGCAGAAGACGTGGAAGCGTGTCGCGGTCTTGGCGGCCGGCCCGGGGATGAACTTCATCATCGGGCTGGTGCTGATCTACGGGATCGCGATCACCTGGGGGCTGCCCAACCTGCACCAGCCCACCAACGCGATGGTGGGGGAGACGTCGTGCATCAAGGACCAGGTGAAGCCGGATCAGTTCGGTGAGTGCGTGGCCGCGAGCCCGGCGGCCGCGGCCGGCATCCAGGCCGGGGACGTGATCGTCGCCGTCGGGGGCACCCCGGTCGCCAATTTCGACGAGATGTCCAAGGCCGTGCGGAAACTCAACGGCCCCACCGAACTCACCGTGCAGCGCGACGAGAACGGTCAGACCCGCGAGTTCAGCACCACGGTCAACGTCACTCCCAGCCAGCGCTACATCACCCCCGGCGGCGAGGGCGCGCAGCCGGCGCCGACACAGGTCGGCACCATCGGTGTGGCCGCGGCCAGCTTCGGGCCCACCCAGTACAACCCGCTCTCCGCGGTCCCGGCGACGTTCGCGTTCACCGGCGATCTCGCCGTCGAACTCGGCAAGTCGCTGGCCAAGATCCCGACCAAGGTCGGCGCGCTGGTGCATTCCATCGGTGGCGGCGAACGTGATCCCGAGACCCCGATCAGCGTGGTGGGCGCCAGCATCATCGGCGGCGACACGGTCGAGGCCGGGCTGTGGGTGGCGTTCTGGTTCTTCCTCGCCCAGCTCAACTTCGTGCTCGGTGCCGTGAACCTGGTCCCGCTGCTGCCGTTCGACGGCGGCCACATCGCGATCGCGCTCTACGAGAAGCTGCGCAACATGGCACGAACGGCCCGCGGCAAAGTCGCTGCGGCGCCGGTCAACTACCTCAAGCTGATGCCGGCCACCTATGTGGTGCTGGTGTTGGTGGTCGGCTACATGCTGCTGACCGTGACCGCTGACCTGGTCAACCCGATCAGGTTGTTCCAATAGGAAAGCTCTGATGACCTCCATTGGTTTGGGAATGCCGGCCGCTCCGGCTCCGGTTCTGGCTCCGCGCCGCACAACCCGTCAGCTCAAGGTCGGCGATGTCGGCGTGGGTAGCGACTCGCCGATCTCGGTGCAGTCGATGTGCACCACCAAGACCCACGACATCAACGCCACGCTGCAGCAGATCGCTGAGCTGACCGCGTCCGGATGTGACATCGTCCGGGTGGCCTGTCCCCGTCAGGAGGACGCCGACGCGCTGCCGATCATCGCCAAGAAGGCCAACATCCCGGTGATCGCGGACATCCACTTCCAGCCGAAGTACATCTTCGCCGCGATCGACGCCGGGTGCGCGGCGGTGCGCGTGAACCCGGGCAACATCAAGGAGTTCGACGGCCGGGTCAAGGAGGTCGCCAAGGCGGCCGGCGCCGCGGGCATCCCGATCCGGATCGGCGTCAACGCCGGCTCGCTGGACAAGCGGATGCTGGAGAAGTACGGCAAGGCCACCCCGGAGGCGCTCGTCGAATCTGCCTTGTGGGAGGCCTCGCTGTTCGAGGAGCACGGCTTCGGCGACATCAAGATCAGCGTCAAGCACAACGATCCGGTGATCATGGTCGAGGCGTACGAGCAGTTGGCCGCCAAGTGCGACTATCCGCTGCACCTCGGAGTCACCGAGGCGGGCCCCGCGTTCCAGGGCACGATCAAGTCCGCCGTCGCCTTCGGCGCCCTGTTGTCGCGGGGCATCGGCGACACCATCCGGGTGTCGCTGTCCGCGCCGCCGGCCGAAGAGGTCAAGGTCGGCACGCAGATCCTGGAGTCGCTGAACCTGCGGCCCCGCGGTCTGGAGATCGTGTCCTGCCCGTCGTGCGGTCGCGCGCAGGTCGACGTCTACACCTTGGCGAACGAGGTCACCGCGGGTCTGGAGGGCATGGACGTGCCGCTGCGGGTCGCGGTGATGGGGTGCGTCGTCAACGGACCGGGCGAAGCGCGCGAGGCCGACCTCGGCGTGGCCTCCGGCAACGGCAAGGGCCAGATCTTCGTCAAGGGCGAGGTGATCAAGACGGTGCCCGAGGCCCAGATCGTCGAGACGCTGATCGAGGAGGCCATGCGGTTGGCTGCCGAGATGGACACGACGGAAGGTTCCGAGGATGCCAGCGGTTCGCCGATTGTGACCGTAAGCTGAGCGCAAGGCCTCATTAGGGCTGCCCAAGGGTCGTCGCAGAAAGAGTCCAGATGTCGGCTCCTCCGCTTTTTCGCCTCGTTGACGAGCGAAGGGTGTCGGTGGTGCGCGACATCCGTGACATGACCGCCGTCCGGCAGGTTCTCGACGACGATCCGGTGGCCTCCTGCATGGTCGCGTCCCGGGTGGCCGAGCACGGCATCGAGCCCGCGGCGATCGGCGGCGAACTGTGGACGCGGCGGCGGGCGAGCGAATCCCTGTGCTACGCCGGCGCCAACCTGATCCCGCTGCGGGGCGCGGCCAGCGATCTGAATGCCTTCGCGGACAAGGCGATGAGCACGTCGCGGCGATGCTCGTCGTTGGTCGGACGCGCCGAATTGGTGTTGCCGATGTGGCAGCGGCTCGAGCCGGTCTGGGGCCCAGCTCGCGACGTGCGCGCCCATCAACCGCTGATGGCGCTCGGCACCGCGCCCGCGTGTGCTGCCGATCCCGAGGTCCGGCAGGTACGCATGGACGAGCTGGACGCCTATCTGGTGGCCGCGATCGACATGTTCATCGGCGAGGTCGGCATCGATCCGCGCATCGGCGACGGTGGCCGCGGCTACCGTCGCCGGGTGGCCGGGCTGATCTCCGCCGGCCGCGCATGGGCGCGCTTCGACCGCGGACAGGTGGTGTTCAAGGCCGAGGTGGGTTCGCAGTCCCCGGCCGTCGGGCAGATCCAGGGTGTCTGGGTGCACCCGGACTTCCGCGGCCGCGGCATGGGTACCGCGGGCACCGCGACCGTCGCAGCCGCCGTCGTCGCGAGTGGACGCATCGCGAGCCTCTACGTCAACAGCTTCAACACCGTCGCGCGCGCCACGTACGCGCGCATCGGGTTCACCGAGGTCGCCTCGTTCGCCACGGTGCTGCTCGACTGATGACCGACCGGGATCCCGTGGAGCGCACGATCATTGCCGATGCGATGGTGCGCGCGCTGGAGCGGCGCCACGACGTCCTCGACGCCGTCGTGGCCTCCGAGGACTACGACGCCGCGATCGAGGCGCTGGCCGATCTTCTCGACACGACCGCCGAGGCCGCCGAGGCGGTGCTGCGGTTGTCGTTCGACCGGCTGACCCGGGTGTCGCGTCGCCGCATCGCTGCCGAACTCGACACCCTGACCAGCATGCAGCCGACGGATTCGCCGGCCGAACAGGCGCCGGGGCCCGCGCGTCGCTTGCGCCTGCGACCGTTCTCCGCCGATGTCGACCGCGACATCTTCGCCGCCCGCACCGATGACGTGCGGTCCGCGGGCGACGGCACCGACGCGCCGGCCGGCGATCTGACCGACGAGATCCGCGAGGCCGTGAACCGGGTTGCGGCGGAGGAGGCGGCCTGGTTGGTCGCCGAGGTCGGTGCCGTCAAGGTCGGCATGGTCTTCGGTGAGTTGTGCGGCGGCGAGGTCGACGTGCGGATCTGGATTCACCCGGATCATCGCAAGCAGGGTTTCGGGACTGCGGCGCTGCGGACATCGCGCTCGGAGATGGCCGCCTACTTCCCGGCGGCGCCGCTCGTCGTGCGGGCCCCGGCTGCGAACGCCTAGCTTCCCTTCACCGAGCTCGACGAAATGGCGGGTTCTTCTCGCACTTTTGCGCCCGTTTGTCGGTTTGGGCGGTGCGCCTGCGGCGATATCGGATCGTTACTTCTTAACATCAGTCCCAATGGTCACAAGAGTCTCTTCCGCATCAATCACATCGCGCGTGGCGGCCGTCGTCACCGTCCTGACGGTGGTGCTGGCGTTGAGCGCGTGCACGCCGCGACCGGATGGGCCCGAGCCGACCGCCGAAGCGTTCTTCTCGGCGCTGGCGACCGGTGACACCAGCGCCGCGGCCGCACTGGCCGACCGGCCCGACGCGGCACGTGAAGCGCTCAACGCGGCGTGGGCGGGCCTGCAGGCCAAGGCGCTCGACGCCCAGATCCTGAGCGCCAAATACGCCGAGGACACCGGCAGCATCGCCTACCGCTACACCTGGCACCTGCCCAAGGATCGGAGCTGGACCTATGACGGCCAGCTCAACATGATCCGCGAAGAGGGCCGCTGGCAGGTGCGCTGGACCGCCACCGGTCTGCACCCCCGGCTCGGTGAGAACCAGACACTCGCGCTGCGGGCCGACCCGCCGCCGAGGGCATCGGTCAACGAGCGCAGCGGCACCACCGTGCTGGTGCCGGGCTACCGCTACGGCATCGCACTCGACGCCAAAGCCGCAGGCGAGCAGCTGATGCCGACGGCACGGGCGGTCACCGATGCGCTGCGCCCGTTCGACAACACCCTCGATCCCCAGCGGCTGGCCGAGCAGGCCAGTTCGACGCCCGGCCCGCTCGCCCTGGTGACGCTGCGCCAGGCCGACCGCGACGCCGTCGCCGGAGCGATCGGCGCGCTGCCCGGGGTGGTGATCACTCCGCAGCCCGAGATGGTGCCCACCGACGACCATTTCGCGCCGGCGCTGATCGACGAGGTGAAAAAGACCGTCTCCGAGGAGCTGGACGGCGCCCCGGGCTGGCGCGTGGTCACGGTCAACCAGAACGGTGTCGACGTCGACGTCCTCAACGAAGTCCCCGGTACGCCGGCGCCGTCGATCAACATCAGCCTCGACCGGGCCGTGCAGACCGCGGCGCAGAACGCGGTCGACTTCACCGGCAAACAGGCCATGATCGTGGTGATCAAACCGTCGACGGGCGAGATCCTGGCCGTCGCGCAGAACAGCGCCGCCGACCGGGAGGGACCGTTGGCGACGATGGGTCTCTACCCGCCCGGATCGACGTTCAAGATCGTCACCGCGGGTGCGGCGATCGAGCGGGACATGGCCACGCCGAACACGCTTCTCGGGTGCCCCGGTCACCTCGACATCGGACATCGGACGGTGCCCAACTACGGCGGCTTCGACCTCGGCACGGTGCCGATGTCGCGGGCGTTCGCGAGCTCCTGCAACACCACGTTCGCCGAGCTGGCCAGCCGGATGCCGCCGCGGGGGCTCACGCAGGCCGCGTCGCAGTACGGCATCGGACCGGACTACAAGATCGCCGGACTGTCCACAGTCAGCGGCTCGGTGCCGCCCACGGTCAACCTCACCGAGCGCACCGAGGACGGCTTCGGGCAGGGCAAGGTGCTGGTCAGCCCGTTCGGGATGGCGTTGGCCGCGGCGACCGTCGCGGCAGGTCACACTCCGGTGCCGCGGTTGATCGCCGGCCGCGACACCGAGGTCAGCGGCGATCGGCAGCCCATCCCGACCGGCGTCGTCGACAGCCTGCGGCCGATGATGCGCCTGGTCGTCACCAACGGCACCGCCAAGGACCTGCAGGGCGCTGGCGACGTGCGCGGAAAGACCGGCGAGGCCGAGTTCGAGGGCGGCTCGCACTCCTGGTTCACGGGTTATCGAGGCGACATGGCGTTCTCGGCTCTGATCGTCGGCGGTGGGAGTTCGGAGTACGCGGTGCGCATGCTCAAAGGCATGCTGGACTCCCTGCCGCCCGACTACCAGGCGTGACGGGAGAGCACTGCAGCGTCGCGGCGGTACGGTGGAACCGCCATGACCGATATCGAGATGCGAATCTCCGACGCCGACCGCAACGGCACCCTGCGCCGTCTGCACAATGCGGTCGCACTCGGGCTGCTGGACATCGCGGAGTTCGAGGAACGCTCGGCGATGGTCTCCCGGGCACGGTTGCCATCAGACCTCGACGCGCTGGTCGGTGATCTGCCGGGCCCGGGCGCGATCGTGGCCTCGGCGGCCGACCGGGTGGAGCTGCGCGGGGTGTTCGGCTCGCTGAAGCGCCAGGGTGAGTGGGTGGTGCCCACCCGGTTGGCGCTGTACCGCCGCATGGGCTCGGTGGAACTCGACCTCACCCGCGCGCGGTTCGCCGGCCCGATCGTGATCATCGAGCTCGACATGAAATTCGGCGGTCTGGATCTGCGCCTGCCCGACGGCGCCAGTGCCTCCATCGACGACGTGGAGGTCAACGTCGGCAGTGCCACCGACCATCGCAAAGAGGCACCGGCAGAAGGCAATCCACATGTCGTGCTGACCGGCAAGGTGGTGTGCGGCTCGGTGGACATCCGCGGCCCCCAGAAGTCCTGGCGGGTCGGCCTGCCCCGGCGCGGCCACTGATCACGCGACCGGCAGCGGCGTCGATCGCCCGCCCGGCGACTAACATCGAGGTCATGTCTGTTCGGACCGCACTGCGACCCGGCACCGTGTCGCCGACACTGCCGGTGCCCGCGTCCATCGACCGCCCCGAGTACGTGTGGAAACCCACGGCGCGTGAGGGCAGCGAGCCGTGGGTGCAGACGCCCGAGGTGATCGAGAAGATGCGGGAGGCCTGCCGTATCGCCGCCGGGGCACTCGCCGCCGCCGGTGAGGCCGTCGCCCCCGGAGTGACCACCGACCAGCTGGACCGGATCGCCCACGACTACATGATCGACCACGGCGCCTACCCGTCGACGCTGGGTTACAAGGGTTACCCGAAGTCGTGCTGCACCTCGCTCAACGAGATCATCTGCCACGGCATCCCGGATTCGACCGTGATCGAAGACGGCGACATCGTCAACATCGACGTCACCGCCTACATCGACGGTGTGCACGGTGACACCAACGCGACGTTCCTGGCCGGAAACGTCTCCGAGGAGCACCGGCTGCTGGTGGAGCGCACCCACGAGGCGACCATGCGCGCGATCAAGGCGGTCAAGCCCGGTCGCGCGCTGTCGGTGATCGGCAGGGTCATCGAGTCCTACGCAAACCGCTTCGGCTACAACGTCGTTCGTGACTTCACCGGCCACGGCATCGGCACCACCTTCCACAACGGGCTGGTGGTGTTGCACTACGACCAGCCGTCGGTACAGACCGTCATCGAACCGGGCATGACGTTCACCATCGAGCCGATGATCAACCTCGGCTCGCTGGACTACGAGATCTGGGACGACGACTGGACGGTCGCGACGACCGACAAGAAGTGGACGGCGCAGTTCGAGCACACGCTGGTGGTCACCGAGTCGGGCGCGGAGATCCTCACGCAGCTCTGAGGCATCGGTAGCCTGATGCCATGACCTGGCGCGCCGGCTTCGCGACCCTGGTCACGCTCGCGCTGGTGAGCGGGTGCGCGTCGACGGTGACGGGGACCGCGACCTGGCCCGGGGCGCGGCTGGACCGAATGCTGCTCACCGCGGCCGACTTCCCGCAGGGCGTGCACTACGAGCGCATCACCAAGGAACCCGGAGCGGCCGACGGGGCCGGTGGTCCGCCGCCGATGCTGTCGAAACCGCAGGGCTGCACCGACGGTCTGACCCGGGACATCGCCGCGACGGCCGAGCGTGGGCCCGGCAGTGCGGCCGAGTACGTCGCCGCCTACAACGGGGCCCGCATGGTCATCACGGTGCTGACATGGCAGCTCGACCTCGGGCGGCTGGCCGCGACCGCGCAGCGCTGCGCGACGTTCGAGACGTTCTTCGCGCCGACCGACCCCGGCATCCCGATGACCACCACTCGAATACAGACCGATCGGTCCGACGCGCTGGTCTACGAGCAGACCATGCATCTCGCCGGCGCTGACAGTACGGTCTATTTCTCCTTCGAGAACATCGGCGGCGCAGCGGTTTTCGGTATCGCCTTCCCCACCCGTGATCCGTCGATACCTGTGACCGGCACATTGCCACAGACCTTTCTCGACACCGTCAGCCGACAGGCGCAGCGCGCCCAGGCGGCATGACGCGTGCGTCAACCGGGGGCAAATCGGCCCGCCGACTCAGCCGCGGACGGTAGCGTGGCGCAATGCCCGCTGCCATGATCACCGTCGACGGCATCGGGGTGCCCGTCGAGGTCACCGGCCCCCAGAACGGTTCGGTCGTGGTGCTGCTGGGAGCAGCCCAGAAGCCGCCTGCCGCTTACGAAGCCGTCTGCCAACGGTTGCACACCGCGTCGTTGCGCACGGTCGTCATCGGGCCTGACCCACGCCTGACCGCCAAGTCGGTGGTCGACATCCTGGACCAGCTCGACGTGCGGTGGGCCTTGCTGGTGGGGGACAAGGCCGGCGGTGAACTGGCCTGGGAGCTGGCCGCCACCCGGTTGGACCGCTTCATCGGGCTGGTGGTCATCGATCGGGGGCACCCGCGGGTGCCCGATCTCTCAGGTGCGGTGCGCGACGACGGGTGCCCGCCGGTCGAACTGAACACCACCGCACTGGTGAGCACGCCGGCGGCGCGGGCGGTGGCGAAGGCGAGCCAGCGTTTCGTCTACGGCGAGTACCGGATCGTGGACCTGCTCGGTCGCAAGCAGGCCGCCGACTCGACGGCGCAGCTGGCCGCCGAGATCGTCATGCGCACCAGCACCTGGTGACGCCCGTCCACCGGCATCCCTTGGCAGTCAGTGTCACCGCGCGGTGTAGCCCCCGTCCACAGCGATCGTGGTTCCCGTGACATACCGGGCGTCGTCTGAGGCGAGGTACGCCACGGCGGCCGCCACATCTTCCGGAGTTGCCAGGCGTCGTAACGGAATATCGCGCACCACCTCAGCTTCGGCGCTCTCCCCGCCCGGATTGCGGGCGAGCCAGTCGTCGTAGAGAGGGGTGCGCGTCATCCCGGGCGCGACATCGTTGACGCGAATCCCACGCGGGGCGAGTTCGACCGCCACCGAGCGCGTCAAAGCGTGGATCGCACCCTTCGACGCCGCGTAGATCCCCATGGTCGGCACGCCGACCGTGGCCAGCCGTGAGGTCACATTGACCATCGCCGCGCCGGTGCGCATGACGCGTGCCGCGCTCTGCATCATCGCGACGGTCGAGAAGGTGTTGATCTCGAACACCTGCCGGACGGAGTCCATCGAGCTGGTCGCGAAGTCACCGGTGTGGTCGAGGCCCGCGTTGTTGACGAGCACATCCAGTGCGCCGAAAGACTTGAGACACGCCCCGGTGAGCCGGTCGGCGATACCCGGGTCGGTGAGATCTGCGGCGACGAAAACGATTCTCTCGCCCAGAGATTCGCCGAGCTCTTGTCCACGCCGGTGGTCACGGCCGGTGGCCAGGACTCGCGCGCCCTCGGCATGCAGCCGGTGCGCGATCGCCAGCCCGATGCCCGACGTCGCACCGGTGACCATTGCGGCACGTCCGTCGAACCGGCCCGGCCACTGCGTGGCTGTCACGGGAGCTTCTTGGCGATCTCCCGTGCCCCCGCGATCACCTGGGCGCCGGCGTGCTCGAGGCTCTCGGGCGTCAACCGGTGCGTCAGGAAACTGATGCTGAGTGCGTAGCGGGACGCGCCGCCGTCGGAGGTCGGGATCGCCGCGGCCACACAGGTCAGCTCCTCAGCGGCCTCCTCCCGGTCGACCGCGAATCCCAGCGTGCGGATCTCCTTGATCTCCGCGTCCAACTTCTTCATGGTCGTGATGGTGTGGGGCGTGAGCTCCGCAAGGCCCGCGGAGGCGACGATGTCGCGCCAGACACTGTCGGGCATGGTGGCCAGGAGGGCCTTTCCCAGCGCCGAAGCGTGCCAGGGATCGGACTGCCCGACATCGCTGACCTTCTTGACCGCGCGGCGACCCTCGACGACTTCGAGGATGACCACGCTGCGTTCCTTGTGCGCTGCGAAGTTCACGGTCTCGTTGAACTCGTGCATCAACCGTTCCATGGTCGGCAGGACCGCTTCGGAGGGCACCTGGCCAGAGAACGCGCGCTGGCCCAGTCGGAACACCTCCCAGCCGAGCCGGTACTGGGTCGCGTTGAAACGCTCGATGTAACCCAGTGCCGCCAGGCTGTTCAGGTACCGCAGCACGGTCGCCTCGTTGAGCTCGGTGCGACGCGAAATCTCGGTCAGATTACCGACATTCGCGTCGGCGACGGCGCTGAGCACCCGGGCTGTGCGCTCGACGCCGATCAGGGTCGAGCTCTTCTCCGGACGTTCTTCGGTTTTCACCCAGTGAAGGTTACCAGCGCTCAGTGCTTGCTCCGCGATGGCGCGTCCTGTTGACGGGGCGATGGCTCTGCGTTAGATTTCAGTCAGCGCATAAGACTTTCACTCAATGAAATTCATGCGCACTCTGATCCGAGTTCGAAGGAGACGCAATGCCCACCGCAGCCGACAGCCGCTCATCGAGGGTCGACGGGGCCGCCATCCTGGCATCCCAAGGCCTTCTGTCGGCCGATGACTACTCGCTTGCCACATCGACCAAGTCTTTCGACGACGGCGGCCAGTACCGACTGGAAATCTCTGGCGTAGAACGTCTTTCGACGTTGGAGGTGATGCTGGACGAGGCCGCGAAGCAGGACGTCTTCATCCACCGCGTGATCGCCTTCGGCGGCGGCACCACG
Organism: Mycolicibacterium sp. 018/SC-01/001; assembly: GCF_007096635.1. Classification (GTDB taxonomy): domain Bacteria; phylum Actinomycetota; class Actinomycetes; order Mycobacteriales; family Mycobacteriaceae; genus Mycobacterium. The sequence goes on along the minus strand of NZ_VKAA01000015.1, from coordinate 51,002 downwards.
CTGCTCACCACCGGTGAACTCAGCGACGTCGCCGCGTTGGCCGCGGAGAACCGCATCGAGCTGATCGCTGTTCCCGGCCCGCGTACCGGGTGGGATCTCGGCCGCCAGGCGCTGAGCACCGAGGGGACGGCCGGTGGCCGCCGCGTCCGAGGTCTGGACAACGTGCGCTATCTGCTCGACGACTACCTGCGGATCTTCTCCACCGGCATCCGCGGCGTCCTGGTGTGGGACGAAGGGGTGCTCGACATCCTCAACAAAGCCCGCGACGCCGGGCACATCCCGGCCGACGCGAAGTTCAAGATCTCGGTCTACGCAGGACATGCCAACCCGGCCTCGATCCGGATACTCCAGGAACTCGGTGCAGACAGCGTGAATCCGGTCGGTGATCTGAGCCGCCCGATGCTCGCCGCCATCCGCCGCGCGGTCGATGTCCCGCTGGACGTGTGGGCCGAGACGTTCGAATCCTTCGGCGGGATGAATCGGCTGTGGGAAGCCGGTGACATCGCGCGCGTCGCGGGTCCGGTCTACTTCAAGATCGAGCCGGGCGAGTCCGAAGCCGTCATGTACAACGGCTGGGTGCGTCCCGAGTTCCATGAGGAGCTCATCCGCCACAAGGTGCGCCACGCGGCGATTCTCAACGAGCTCGCCCGCGCGAGCACCCCCGACGTGGTCGTGTCGCCGCGGCCCCGTGCGGCCAGCCCCGCACTCGCCAACTGATTCGACGAGCGGACACATGAACCACCACGCCGCCGTCATCGGCTCGGGCAACATCGGCACCGACCTGATGTACAAACTGCTCAGATCGACGGTGCTCGACATCGCCGCCATGGTCGGGATCGACCCGGACAGCGACGGTTTGGCCCGCGCGGCCGCTCTCGGGGTAACGGTGACGGCGGCGGGGGTGGACGGACTGCTGGCCATGCCTGGCTTCGACGCCGTCGCCGTCGTCTTCGACGCCACCAGCGCCGCGGCCCACCGCCACAACGACGCCGCGTTGAGCGCGACAGGTCGCCTGGTCGTGGACCTGACCCCGGCGGCCATCGGGCCCTTCGTCGTACCGGCGGTCAACATGGCCGACCTGATCGGACAACGCAACCTCAACATGGTGACCTGCGGTGGCCAGGCGACTGTCCCGATCGTCGCCGCATTGTCGTCGGTGACCCGGGTGCACTACGCAGAGATCGTGGCCTCCATCTCGTCGCGCTCGGCGGGTCCCGGCACCCGCGCCAACATCGACGAGTTCACGCAGACCACCGCGCGGGCGATCGAGATGGTCGGTGGCGCGGCCCGCGGCAAGGCGATCATCATCCTCAACCCCGCGGACCCGCCGATGATCATGCGCGACACCGTCAGCGCGTTGGTCTCTGCTGTCGACGAGACGGTGCTCGCCGGCGCCGTGGGCGGCATGGTCGACGCGGTGGCTCAGTACGTTCCCGGTTACCGGCTGCGTCAGGAGGTGCGGTATTCGCCTGTACCGCAGCATGATCGGCGCCGACGATTGATCGACACGGCGGTCGACGTGGCCCAGGTGACGGTGTTCCTCGAGGTGGAGGGTGCCGGTGACTATCTGCCTGCCTACGCCGGCAATCTCGACATCATGACCGCCGCTGCGGTCCGGGTGGCCGAGCAGGCGGTCATGGCGGGGCAGCCCGAAAGGGTGGCACGGTGACCACCGACCGAACCACCGAGATCTACGTCCAGGACGTGACGTTGCGCGACGGTATGCACGCCGTCGGTCATTCGCTGGGCCTGTCCGACACCCGGCGCATCGCTCGCGCGCTGGATCAGGCGGGCGTGGCCGCAATCGAGATCGCGCACGGTGACGGTCTCGCCGGCGGCAGCCTCACCTACGGGGCCGGCGCGCACGAGGACCGCGAGTGGATCGCGGCAGCCGCCAACGTCATCCGCACCGCACGGCTCACCACGCTGCTCATTCCCGGAATCGGCACGCTCGACGATCTGCGCGCCGCTGTCGACGTGGGCGTCACGTCGGTGCGGATCGCCACCCACTGCACCGAAGCCGACATCGCGAGTCAGCACATCTCCACCGCGCGCGGCCTCGGCCTCGACGTGGCGGGCTTCTTGATGATGGCCCACATGACCGACCCCGATCATCTGGCGGCACAGGCCAAGATCATGGAGGAGGCCGGGGCGCTGTGCGTCTACGTCACCGACTCCGGTGGCCGACTGACGATGACCGAGATGCGCGACCGGGTTCGGGCGTACCGCGACGTGCTCGCGCCGACGACGACGATCGGCGTGCACGCTCATCACAACCTGGCGCTCGGTGTCGCGAATTCGGTTGTCGCCGTGGAAGAAGGCGTGCATCGCGTGGATGCGTCCCTGACCGGTTTGGGAGCCGGTGCCGGGAACTGCCCGCTCGAGGTGTTCGTCGCGGTCGCAGAACTCAGCGGGTGGACGCACGGATGCGATCTGTATGCGCTGATGGATGCCGCCGAGGATCTGGTTCGGCCGCTGCAGAAGCGTCCCGTGCGGGTGGACCGGGAAACCCTCACGCTCGGTTACGCCGGGGTGTACTCGAGCTTCCTGCTGCATGCCGAGCGCATCGCCGCCGAGGTGGGCGTCGAGACACGGGAACTGCTGGTCGAAGCCGGCCGGCGTTCGATGGTGGGCGGCCAAGAGGATCTGCTCATCGACCTCGCGCTGGATCTGAGGGGGTGAAGAGTGATCAACCGATGCGTTCGACCGTTCCCGGTTCGGCGCCTGGACACGCAGTGCCCTCTTCAGACATCGTGACTCACGAGAGACGGACCACCATGGACAACGTTCCCACACTGTCACCACCTCCGCGGCGGCACGGCATCCGCCGGCCCGCCACTTCGGCTGCCGCGCATGCGGCGGGCAGTCGACGCCTGAACCACGGGCTGAAGAAGAACAGCCTCGGGGTGCCGAGCATTTTCTTCTACATCATCGCCGCCGCATCGCCTCTGACTGTCGTCGTCGCGCTCTACCCGATCATCATCGGGGCAGGCAACGGGATCGGCATGCCCGGTGCGTTCGTGATCGCGGCGGTCGTGCTGATGATCTTCGCTGTCGGGTACGTGGCCATGAGCCGCCACGTCACCAATGCCGGGGCTTTCTATGCCTACGTCACACTGGGGTTGGGCCGGATCACCGGGCTGGGCTCGGCGTCGCTGGCCATCTTCGCCTACAACGCCATCCAGGCCGGCCTCTACGGGGGTTTCGGCTACTACGCGAGCGAGCTGCTCAATCCTGTTCTCGGCGTGGCGATCCCATGGTGGGTCTACGCGTTCGTGGCACTGCTCGCCTGCCTCGGCCTGGGGGTTCAAGGCGTGCACTCCGGTGCCAAGGTGCTCGGCGTGTTCATGACCCTCGAGGTCACGATGATCACCGTGCTGAGCGTGTTCAGCCTGTTCGGCGGCAACGAGCCAGTCTCTCGGTTCTCCTTGGAGCCGTTCGCGCCGAGCGCCGTACTCGGCGGCGCACTCGGGGTGGCGTTGATGTTCGCGCACGCCTCGTTCATCGGCTTCGAGGGATCGGCCATCTACGGCGAGGAGGCACGCGACCCCGCGCGCACGATTCCCCGGGCCACTTATCTGTCGATCGCATTCATGGGCACCCTCTACGCGATCTCCGGCTGGCTCATCATGAATGCGCTGGGCCTGGACGAGGTGGTCTCGATCGCCACGGACACCGGCGGAAACTTCATCTTCGCGGCCAGTGACACGATCATCGGCCACAACATCTCCGTGCTGTTCCAGATCCTCATCGTCACCGCGACGTTCGCGGCGATCGTTACATTCCACAACAACGTCTCGCGGTACCTGTTCTCGCTGGGCCGCCAGGGCCTGGTGTGGAAACCTCTGGGCTGGACGCTGCCGCGCCGTCAGACACCGTGGGTCGCATCGATCGTCCAGAGCGCGATGGTGGGCATCGTCATCGTCGCGTTCGCCGTCGCCGGCCTCGACCCGTTCGCCACCCTGTTCACCTGGGCCACGGGCATCGGCACCATCGGCGTGATCTTCTCCCAGCTTGTCGCGGGCGTGGCGATCTTCGTGTTCTTCCGGAGGTCCGATGTCGACAAGCGGCGGTGGAACACCGTGATCGCGCCGATCCTGGCCGTCGTCGGGCTGAGCGCCTTCTTCGTCTTGACGTTGAACAGCCTCGACATCCTGCTGGGGGTGCAGGGCGCGGTGGCGGCGATCATGGTCTCGCTGGTGTTCGTCGCCCTCTTGGCCGGGATGGCCTACGGCGCCTACCTGCGGTTCGTCGCACCGGACAAATACGAGCTCGTCGGAAAAGCCCTCAATGAGCGTGAATTGGACGAGCCTGCCCCTGAGGCAATGTAGGTCGATCTTCGGAGAAGGCGCGCGCGGCTGGGCATTGATAGGTACGTTTGTCCTTATCGATACGTACGGCTGTTCTTTACGGAAGGCGAGCTGATGGCTCCCGGTACCCGGCGCGCGCGACGACACGACCCCGACAGAAAGGAACGCATCGTGGAGGCGGCGTTGGCAGTCCTGGCCCGAGACGGGGTCGCCGGCATCACCCACCGCGCCATCGGCGAGGCCGGCGACGTCCCGCTCGGCTCCATCACCTACCACTTCGCCACGCTCGACGACATCGTCAACCAGGCGTTCCAGGCGCACGTCGAGAAGCTCGCGACGCGCTTCGAAGACCGACTGGCCTCCTGTGGCGAGGGTGCCGACCTCATCGAGTGCATCGTCTCGGCCGTCACCGACGACCTGGCCGCCAATCCGAACGAACTCGCCGTCACCTACGAGCTCTACGGCGACGCGGTGCGACGGTCCGACAACAAGCGCATCACCCAGCGATGGATGGAGCGCGCAGAAGACGCCCTGGCACAGCACTTCGACCGTGCCACCGCGCGACTGCTCGACGTCGTCATCGAAGGCGTGATGGTGCACATGTCCATCGCGGCGCAACCCATGTCCAAGGACGCGGTGCGCGCTCTGCTGACCACGGCCGCCAACGCCGGCGCCACCGATAAGTGAATTCCGTTTTTCCTGACAAGAATTGGAGCAACACATGACCTTCCACAGCACGATGTTCATCAACGGCGAGTGGACCCCGTCGTCCAGCGGCGCGGTCGATCAGGTGCCCGCACCTGCCACCGGCGAGGCCTTTGCGGAGATCGCGCACGGAACCGTCGACGACGTCGACCGCGCGGTGGCCGCCGCTCATGCCGCGTTCGGAGACTGGGCCCGCACGCCGGCCGGCGAACGTGCCCGCGCCTTTCTCAAGCTGGCCGATCGCATCGAAGAAGACGCCCGCACGCTCGCCGAGATCGAATCCCGCAATGTCGGCAAGCCGATCGGGCTGGCACTGGAAGAAATGGAGATGATCCCCGATCACCTCCGGTTCTTCGCCGGCGCCGCCCGGACCATGGAGGGGCGCGCGGCGGGGGAGTTCGTGCCGGGCAAGACCAGCATCATCCGGCGGGACCCGCTCGGCGTCGTCGGCTCGGTCGCGCCGTGGAACTACCCGCTGCTGATGGCGATCTGGAAGATCTCCCCGGCGCTGCTGACGGGGAACACCCTGGTGCTCAAGCCTTCTGAGCACACGCCCTTCTCGGTGCTGCGCCTGGCCGAACTGGCCGCCGACCTGTTCCCGGCCGGGGTGTTCAACGTCGTCACCGGCGACGGCGAGGACGTCGGCGCGCGGCTGGTCGCCCACCCGCTGGTGCGGATGTCGTCCTTGACCGGGTCCGTCGACACCGGCCGGGCACTCATGCGCGCCTCGGCCGACACCAACCTCAAGCGGCTGCATCTCGAGCTCGGCGGGAAGGCGCCGGTGCTGGTGTACCCCGATGCCGACATCACGCTGACGGTGTCCAAGATCATGGAGGGCGCGTTCTGCAACTCCGGACAGGACTGCATGGCAGCGTCGCGGATCTACGTGCACGACTCGGTGCATGACGAACTGGTCTCCGGACTCGAAAAGGCCGTCAAGGCACTGGATCTCGGCGACATCGCCGACGAGAACACCGCGATGGGACCGGTGATCACCGCGGAGCACCGCGACCGCGTCGAGGGCTTCGTCGAGCGCGCGAAGCAGACCGGGCACACCGAGTTGATCCAGGGCGACAACCCCGGCACCGGGTTCTACACCGCGCCCACCGTGGTCGTCGGTGCGCGCCAGGGCGACGAGATCGTACGCACCGAGGTGTTCGGACCGGTCACCTCGGTGACCCGGTTCGGTGACGGCGACGACGTCATCGCGCTCGCCAACGACACCGAATACGGCCTCGCCGCTTCGGTGTTCACCCAGGACATCGGTCGAGCCATGACCGCATCGAGCGGGCTGCAGTTCGGCACGGTCTGGGTCAACGACCATCTTCCGGTGACGCCGGAGATGCCGCACGGCGGATTCAAGCAGTCCGGAAACGGCAAGGACATGTCGGTCTACGCACTCGAGGAGTACACGGAGATCAAGCACGTGATGATCAATCGCGAGAGCGCCTGACATGGCGGTCAGCGCGATCAACATGCTCCGGCTGCGCCCCGGGGTGACGCTGGCAGAGTTCGAACGGTTTTCCGCCGAGCTCGACCGGCCGGTCTGTCTCGCCTTCGACGTGGTGCTCTCGTTCGACGTCTTCTTCGTCGACGATCCCGGGCCGGACGAGGCCGACGTCATCGAGGTCATGACGGTGACGTCGTGGCCGCAGTGGCAACAGCATCTCGCCGACGCACCCGAACTCACACCCGTGTTGGCGCGGTTCGACGAACTCGTCGAGACGAGCAGCGTCACCACCATCCTCACTCGTCCCGCACAACCGCAGGAGCGTTAGATGTCCACCCCATCCCACTACGACGCCGTGATCATCGGCGCGGGCCACAACGGCCTCGTCACCGCCAATTACCTGGCCCGCGCCGGCAAACGCGTGCTGGTCCTCGAAGCCCGCGAGGTCGTGGGCGGTGCCTGTATAACCGAGGAACTGATCCCGGGCTCGAAATGGTCGTCGTGCGCGTTCATCGCCGGCCTGCTGCGCCCGGAGATCATCGCCGAGCTGGAACTGGCGAAGTACGGTCTGGACCTGTATCAGGGAGATGCGCTGTCCTACAGCCTGTTCCGTGATGGCACGTCCTTCACGATGTGGAAGGAGACCGACCGCACCCTGCGTGAACTCGAGAAGATCAACAAGAAGGACGCCCAGGCGTTCCTCGACTTCGGGGTGCGGCTGCAGCGGTTCGCCGGACTGGTGACGCCCTATCTGCTGCAGCCCCCACCCGAGCGCTCCGAGGTGTTCGCCGCGTTCGAGGCGGCAGGGGAGCAGACGCTGTTCGACGAGTTCACCCTGCTGTCGGTGCGTGATCTGCTCGACCGGTACTTCGAGGACGAGCGGCTCAAGAGCATGCTGACGTTCTTCGGGATGGTGTCCATCTTCGGCGGACCGTCGACACCCGGCACCGCCTACACCTACGGGCACCACTCCTGGGGCGAGTTCAACGGCAATTTCGGGCAGTTCGGCCTCGCGCGCGGCGGCATGGGTGCGATCACCGAGGCGCTCGCGGCGGGCGCACGCGCCCACGGCGCGACGATCCGGACCTCGGCTCCGGTCGACACCGTCATCGTCGAGCGTGGGGTGGCCACCGGCGTGCGGCTGGCCGACGGCTCCATCGTCACCGCAGCGCAGGTGTTCTCGAACGCCGATCCCAAGCGCTCGCTGCTGAAGCTTCTCGAACCCGGCGTCCTGCCGGCACGGCTGGTGCGCGACGTCGAGAACATCGACACGCGCGGCTCGATGGCCCGGATCCACCTGCTGATCGACGAACTGCCACAGTATCTTCCGTTCGCCGACGCTTCCGAGGGACCGCAGCACCACGGGCATCAACTTCTCGGTCCGAGCCGCGAGGCATTCGAGGAAGCCTACGAGGCGCAGCGGCGCGGCACCTTCCCGAGCACCTTCGTGATCGAGGCCGTCACCCAGTCGGTGACCGACGATTCGCTGGCGCCGCCGGGACTGCACACCATGACGCTCGGCATCCAGCAGCTCCCGTCTGAGCTCATCGGCACCACCTGGGCTGCGGAGAAGGAGAAGTGGGCCGACCTGGTGCTGGAGGATCTGTTCACCTATGCGCCGAACCTGCGCGAGCACATCCTGGACCGGGTGGTCATCACCCCCGACGACCTCGACAACGAGTACCTGATCACCGACGGCAACATCTTCCACGGGTCGATGATGCTCGACCAGCTGTTCGGTGCCCGGCCGCTGCCCGAGCTCGCGAATTACCGGACACCGGTGCGCAATTACTACCTGTGCGGTTCCGGCACGCACCCCGGCGGCGGGGTGATGGGCGCCAACGGCCACAACGCCGCCAAGGTGGCGCTCGCCGACGCCGCGGGGATTCCGGTCGCCACGGGCCGAGCCCCCGTCGGCACCACCCGAGCGCCCTGGCAGCAGCGGATGGTGGGCACGTTGATGTCCACGCGGCCGGGCCGCTGGGTGGGATATCGGGCCGCGCGTCAACCGGCACTGCGCAAGATCACCGCATACGCCGCACGCGTCCGATGACCCTGCGCAGCGCCAAATGGTTCGCCGGCCAGAACGTCCCGGGCTTCGTCCACCGATCCGCCATGCGGGCATCGGGGTTCTCCCGGATGGCCTTCGAAGGCAGGCCGATCGTCGGGATCTGCAACTCGTGGTCCGAGGTCGTCAACTGCAACATGCACTTTCGCGGTCTGGCCGATTCGGTGCGGCGTGGAGTGCTGGCCGCGGGCGGCTTTCCTCTCGAGTTCCCGACGATGTCACTCGGCGAACAGTTGATGAAGCCCACCACCATGCTGTTCCGGAACCTGATGGCGATGGACGTCGAGGAGTCGATCCGCGCGTATCCCTTCGACGCGGTGGTGTTGCTGGGCGGGTGTGACAAGACGGTGCCCGCGCAGCTGATGGGCGCGGCGAGTGCGGACGTGCCCGCCATTGTGCTGACCGGTGGGCCTGCCGCGCCTGCGGTGTTCGAGGGCAGGCAGCTCGGCGTGGGGACCGATCTGTGGGAGTACATCGACGACGTCCGGGCCGGCCGGATGTCGTTGACCGACTACGAGCGGTTGGAGGCGGCCGCCGGTCCGTCACGAGGCCACTGCCCGGAGATGGGCACGGCATCGACGATGGCCACCATCGTCGAAGGGCTCGGCATGACCCTGCCCGGCGGGGCGGCGGTGCCGGCGATGGACTCACGCCGCATGCAGGTCGCCGAGGAGGTGGGCGCCCGCGCGGTCGGCCTGGCCACCGAGAGCGTACGCCCGTCGGACGTCCTCACTCCGGACGCTTTCGACAACGCCATCACGCTGATGCTGGCGGTCGGTGGCTCGACCAACGCGATCGTGCATCTGCTCGCGATCGCCGGGCGTGCCGGAGTGCCGCTGACCCTCGACCGGTTTCATGAATTATCCGCGCGCACACCGCTGCTGGTGAACGTGCGACCGGCGGGCGAACACCTCGTGGAACAGGTCTTCCACGCAGGCGGCATCCCCGCGGTGATGAAGTCACTGGAGTCGTTGCTGCACACCGATGCGCTGACCGTCACGGGCAAGACCGTCGCCGACAACCTGCCCGCACAGCCGGTCACCGGCACAGCGGTGATCACCTCGCTGGACCGGCCCTTCCAGCCTCCCCAGGGCCTCGCCGTGGTGCGCGGCAACCTCGCCCCGAACGGCGCGGTCATCAAATGTGCTGCCGCGAGCCCGGATCTGCTGGTCCACCGCGGCCCGGCGGTGGTGTTCGAGAACATGCGGGACCTGTTGGCCCGCTTCGACGATCCCGACCTCGACGTCACCGCCGACTCGGTGCTGGTGCTGCGCAGCGCCGGCCCACGCGGAGCGCCGGGCATGCCCGAGTGGGGTCAGCTACCGATCCCGAGCAAGCTGCTGCGCCAGGGCGTCACCGACATGGTGCGGATCTCCGATGCGCGGATGAGCGGGACCGCGTACGGCACCTGCGTGCTCCACATCAGCCCGGAGTCGGCGGCAGGCGGTCCGCTGGGGCTGGTGCGCGACGGCGATCTCATCTCCCTCGACGCTCATGCGGGCCTGTTGAACGTCGAGGTGACAGACGCCGAATTGGCCGAACGTCGCGCGGCACTGGACCCGACACCTCCGGTGCGGCACCGCCGCGGATACGCGGCGATGTACGTCGATCGGGTACTGCAGGCCGATCGGGGCTGTGATTTCGACTTCCTGGTCGGCCGATCCGAAGATCCCGAGCGCGAGCCGGACGCCGTCTTCGACGGCTGGGTGGGCGGCTGGTGACTAGCGCTCTGCCTCGTCGGGCGTCCAGGCCTGCGGCAGCCCCGGCTGATTCGGGAACAGGAAGTCGATGAACGCCTGTGCGGTGGGCTGCGGCTCGTGGTTGGCCAACCCGGGACGCTCGTTGGCCTCGATGAACACGTAGTCGGGCTGGGTCACGTCGGGGACGAGCAGATCGATGCCGGTGACGGGGATGCCGATCGCCTCGGCCGCGGCGACGGCCACCCGGCACAGTTCGGGGTGCACGGTCGCGGTGACGTCGTGGATGGTGCCGCCCTGGTGCAGGTTCGCGGTGCGCCGCACGCGCAGCCGTGTCCCTTCGTCGAGCACGTCGTCGAACGAATAGCCCGATTCCCGGACCGTCGTCTCGGTGACGATGTCCATCGGGATCGTCGACTCGCCGCCGGTCGCGGCTGCGCGCCTGCGGCTCTGCGTCTCGATGAGCTCACGGATGGTGTGCTTTCCGGTGCCCGTCACCTCAGCGGGCAATCGCAGCGCCGCGGCGACGACCTTCTTGTCGATCACCACCAGGCGTAGATCGTCGCCCTCGGCGCGCTGCTCGATCAGTACCTCGGGGTGCTGCTCGCGGGCCCGGGCCAGCGCCGCGTCCAGTTCCTCGTCACCGTTGACGCCCACCGTGATGCCCTTGCCCTGCTCGCCGCGCGTCGGCTTCACCACCACGTCGCCGACCTCGGCGAGGAACTCGTGGTCGGCATCGTCGAATGTCGCCAGACGGCCCTTCGGCACCACGATTCCCGCCTCGGAGACGATCCGGCGGGTCAGCCGTTTGTCGTCGCAACGGCTCATCGCCACCGCGGAGGTGTACTCCGACAACGATTCTCGGGTGACGACGCTGCGCCCTCCATGAGAGAGCCGCATCTCACCGGCCTCGGCGTCGAGCACCTCCACCCAGATCCCGCGGCGCAACGCCTCATCAGCGAGGATGCGCGCATAGGGGTTGAGGTCGTCGACCGTTTCGGGCGGATGGGTGAACAGCGGCTCGTTGATCGCGTTCTTGCGCTTGACGGCCATCACGGGCACCCGGGTGAAGCCGAGCTTCTCGTAGAGCGCGATCGCGGCCGTGTTGTCATGGGTGACCGAGAGGTCCATGTAGGCGCGGCCCCGGTCGCGGTACAGCGAGGCCAGCGCGCGGGTCAGTGAGGCGCCCACGCCCGGCAGGGTGGCCGACGGGTCGACGGCCAACGTCCACAGACTGGAGCCGCCCTCCGGGTCGGCGAACAGCGTGGCGTGGTCCACTCCGGTGACCGTGCCGATCACCGCGCCGTCCTCGTCGCTGACCGCGACCAGGTAGTCCACCGATTTCTGGTCCAGATGGTTCGACCACAGCACGTCGGTGGGTGCCGGCACCATGCCGCACCGCACGTAGACCCGGTTCATCGCGTCGGCGTCGTCGCGGCTCTGCAGCGTCCGCACGCGGAAGCCGGTGGGCGCCGGGTTGTGCGCCTCGGTCTCGGCGAACCGCAGCCTGTAGGTGTGGCTGGGATCGATGAACAGTTCGGCGGGGGCCTTGGACACCAGCACGTGGGGTTCGCGGGCGTAGATGCAGATGTCGCGGCGGCCGTGCGCCTCGGCCCGCAACACATCGGCGAGCTTCGCGGGGTCGCTGAACGTCTGTCCGAAAAGCAGTCTTCCCCAGCCTAATTCGAGGACGACGTCGTCGGCCATCATGTCGACCATGTCGGGCGGTGCCGCTTCGTGCAGGGCGAGCGTGATCGCCTCGGAGTGCTCTCCGGAGGTGTCCGCCTTGTCGACGCTCATGCCGCCGGCCCGGTGATGCCGTGCTTCTGCAGCCACAGTTCCAGCAGCGCGATCTGCCACAGCTCGTTGCCGCGCAGCGGGGTGAGTCTGCCGTTGGGATCGGCCAGCAGGCGCTCGACCGCTTCGGGCCGGAACAGCCCGCGCCCCTTGGCCTCCGGTGCGTACAGCGCGTCACGGACGAGATCGAGGTAGGGGCCTTCGAGGTGGGTCAGTGCGGGCACCGGGAAGTAGCCCTTGGGGCGGTCGATGACGTCAGACGGGATCACCTGCCGCGCAGCCTGTTTGAGCACACCTTTACCCTCGTGCGCGGTCTTGAGGTGCGGGGGGCAGGTGGCGGCGAGTTCGACGAGGTCGTGATCGAGGAACGGCACGCGCCCTTCCAATCCCCAGGCCATCGTCATGTTGTCCACGCGCTTGACCGGATCGTCCACCAGCATCACGGTGGTGTCCAGGCGCAACGCGCGATCCACGCCGCCGTCGGCGCCGGCCCGCGCGAAGTGTTCGGTGACGAACAGCTCGCTCGGATCGTCGTCGGCGAGGTAGGCCGCTGACACCAGGCCGCTGTAACCCGCGCGGTCACGATCGAAGAACGCGCCGCGGTAGCTCGCAACCGAGCCCTCCAGCGACGCGGCAGCCGATTCACCCATCGGGGGATACCAGTGATACCCGGCGAACACCTCGTCGGCGCCCTGACCGGACTGCACGACCTTGACGTGCTTGGACACTTCCTGGCTGAGCAGGTAGAACGCCACGCAGTCGTGGCTGACCATCGGTTCACTCATCGCGCCGATCGCCCCGTCGAGGGCGGGCAGCATGCGCGCGGTGTCGATGCGGATCTTGTGATGGTCGGTACCGAAGCGCTCGGCGATGATGTCGGAGTACTTGAACTCGTCGCCGGCCACCCCGTTGACCGACTCGAAACCGATCGAGAACGTCGCCAGGCCGTGCTGACCGGCTTCGGCGAGCAGCCCGACGATCAGGCTCGAGTCCACGCCGCCGGAGAGCAGGCAGCCGACGGGCACGTCGGCGACCAGCCGGCGCTTGACGGCGGTCCGCAACGATTCCAGTACCGCGTCCTCCCAGTCCTTGTCGGACCAGTCGGCACGGTCGGCACGACGCGTGAAATCCGGTTCCCAGTACGTCGTCGTGGTCCGGGTGCCGTCGGGTTCGATCGCCATCAGTGAGGCCGGCGGGAGTTTGGTCACGCCCCGCAGGATCGTGCGGGGTGAGGGCACGACCGAGTGGAAGGTCATGTAGTGGTGCAGGGCGATCGGGTCGATGCGTGTGTCGACATCACCCCCGGCCAGCAGGGCGGGCAGCGACGATGCGAAGCGGATCCGGTCGGGCGTCTCGGACAGGTACAGCGGCTTGATGCCGAGCCGGTCACGGCCCAGCAGTACCCGCCCGCTGTCACGTTCGGTGATCGCGAACGCGAACATGCCCTTGAGCCGGTCGACGAACCGGTCACCCCAGTGGTGGTAGGCCTTGATCAGCACCTCGGTGTCACTGTGGGAGAAGAACCGGTAGCCGTGGCCGGCCAGCTCGTCGCGCAGGTCCTCGTAGTTGTAGATGCAGCCGTTCCAGGCGATCGACAGGCCGAGCTCGGCGTCGACCATCGGTTGGGCGCCGGCTTCGGTGAGGTCGATGATCTTCAACCGCCGGTGGCCGAGCGCCACGCGGCCCTGGGCCCAGACGCCGGCGCCGTCGGGGCCGCGCGGGACCATGACTTCGGCCATCGCGGTGACGGCGCGGACATCTGGGCTGGTTCCGTCGAGGCGTACCTCGCCGGTGGCTCCACACACGTGTTCGACCCTACTCCGTGTCGGCGTTCCTCGATCTGGCTGCAGCCGCGCGACGACGCGCAGCGCTGACGAGGTTTACCCCAGGGTCAAAAGGCCAAACGTGTTTCGCGGATCAAGATCGAGATCCGTGTCACAACCTGTCGCGGGTCAGGAGACGCCCTCGAGTTGGCCGCCGGTCTCGTCGATCTGCTTGATCGGCCCGGTGAACCACTTCTTCACCGAGACGTGCCAGTAGATGTAGAGCAGGATGAGCACGCCGCCGACGAGCAGCGGGGTGTAGTTGACGAACTTCCATTCGAAGCTCGGGTCCCACGGCGCACCGCTGATCGAGGTGGGGAACATGGCGATGATCGAGGTGATGACGATCTCGAGGATCGCCACCGGCGCCATCCATTTGTGGTGTCCGCGCAGGTTCCACTTGCCCAGCGGAAATGAATCCCCGGCCTTCCAGCGGTAGTAGATCGGCACGGCGAAGCAGAGGTAGAGGCCGACGACGCCGATCGAGACGACGGCGAAGAACGCGACCGGAACCGGGGCGCCGTTGATGTCGACCTCGACCAGCGCCGGCAGCGTGATGATCGCCGCGATGGTCGCGGTGAGCATCACCGCGTTCGCCGGTACCCGATTGCCGTTGACCTTGGACCACAGCTGATGACCCGGCACCGCCCGGTCGCGGCTGAAGGCGAAGAGCATGCGCGACGCGCTGGTCTGGCAGGCGGTGGTGCAGAACAGCTGCCCGGCCGTGGAGATCAGCAGCACGATCGCCACCCACTTGGAGTCCATGGCCTGGCTGAAGATCGTCGCCACGGCCCCGCCGCCGGCGGTCACGCCGTCGACGTCCTGGACCGCGAACAGGAACGTCAGCAGCAGGATCCAGCCGCCGATCGCGGAGTAGAAGATCGATCGCCAAATACCCTTGGCCGCACCGTCGGCAGCACTCTTGGTCTCCTCGGACAGGTGCGCGGACGCGTCGTACCCGGTGATCGTGTACTGCGTCAGGATCGCCGACATCGGCAGCACGAAGAGCAGGAATCCGGCGCCGGAGGTCGAGCCGCCGAACCAGCCGGTGTTGTTGACCGTCGTGGCGAACACGGTCGAGAAGCTGGCGTGCTGTTCGGGGATGGCCCAGAGGATCGCGACGACGGCGATGGCGCCGATGACGTGCCACCACACCGAGATGTTGTTGATGACCGCGAGCAGATGCGAGGAGAAGATGTTGATCAGCGCGACGACGACCAGGATCACGATGAACATCACGAACGTCCGGGTGAGGCTGTAGCCGGCGAGCCAGCTCTCGCTGAACGTGCCGAGCGTCAGGTCCAGGAACGTGGCGCTGCCGTAGGCGACGGACGCCAGGATGGCGATCAGGCCGACGAGGTTGAGCCAGCCGGTGTAGAAGCCGGCCTTGGGTCCGCCGAGTTTGGCGGCCCACCAGTAGATCCCGCCCGAGGTGGGGAACGCCGAGACCAGCTCCGACATGCACAGTCCGATGATCAGGATGAAGACCGAGATGATCGGCCAGCCCCAGGCGATGGCCGCCGGGCCGCCGTTGTTCCAGCCCAGGCCGAACGAGGTGAAGCAGCCGGCCAGGATCGAGATGATCGAGAACGAGATCGCGAAATTGGAGAACGCCGACCACGAGCGGTGGAGTTCCTGCGTGTATCCCAGCGAGGCGAGGTGCTTTTCGTCGTCGTCGAGCAGTTCGTGACCCTCGGGCACGGGGGGACCTCCTGTGAGGGGGGACAGGTGTACGTCGGCGGCAACGCAGGCGCTTGAAGGGACAATAGATCCCTATTGGTCTGCTGTCCTACCTTTGGAGGCGGTTTTGTGCGAATGTGTTCGGGCGCACCGGCGCGAGCAGGGCACGGGCGCGACGAGCGGAGGACACCGATGAGCACACGAGGCATGTTGTCGCGATCCGATCTGGATGCGCTGGTCGACGCCGGGGACATCGACACCGTGATCGTCGCGTTCTGCGACATGCAGGGCCGGTTGACCGGCAAGCGGATCTCGGCCCGGCTGTTCGCCGACGACGTCGCCGAGCACGGCGCCGAGTGCTGCAACTACCTGCTGGCTGTCGACGTCGACAACAACACCGTCGACGGCTACGCGATCTCGAGCTGGGAGACCGGTTACGGCGACATGGTCATGACGCCCGACTTCGCGACATTGCGCCTGATTCCGTGGCAGCCGGGCACGGCGCTCGTCATGGCGGACCTCTCCTGGACCGACGGCCGGCCGGTGACGCAGGCGCCGCGCAGCATCCTCAACCGTCAGATCGATCGGCTCGCCGAGCGCGGCCTGGTGCCCTACGCCGCGACCGAACTCGAATTCATCGTGTTCGAGGACACCTACCGCGACGCATGGGCCGCCGGCTACAAGGGTCTGACGCCGGCGACCGACTACAACATCGACTACGCGATGCTCGCCTCGACCCGAATGGAGCCGCTGCTGCGCGACATCCGGCTCGGCATGGACGGCGCAGGCATGTACTGCGAAGGCGTCAAGGGGGAGTGCAACTTCGGACAGCAGGAGATCGGCTTCCGCTACGACCACGCCCGCACGACCTGCGACAACCACACGATCTACCGCAATGGCGCCAAGGAGATCGCCGACCAGCACGGCAAGAGCCTGACGTTCATGGCGAAGTACGACGAGCGGGAGGGCAACAGCTGCCACATCCACATCTCGCTGCGCGGTGAAGACGGTGGTGCGGTGTTCGCCGATCCCGACGCCGCGGACGGGATGACGCCGATGTTCCGCAGCTTCATCGCCGGCCAGCTTGCCACGATGCGGGAATTCAGCCTCTGCTATGCGCCGAACATCAACTCCTACAAGCGGTTTGCCGAAGGCAGCTTCGCGCCGACGGCGATCGCGTGGGGTTTCGACAACCGGACCTGCGCGCTGCGCGTGGTGGGCCACGGCGCGGGCATGCGGATGGAGAACCGGGCGCCCGGTGGGGATGTCAATCAGTACCTGGCCATCTCGGCGCTGATCGCCGGCGGGCTCTACGGCATCGACAACGAGCTCGAGCTGCCGGATGCGTTGGAGGGCAACGCATACAAGAGTGACGCCGAGCGGCTTCCCACCACGTTGGCCGAGGCCGTCGAGCTGTTCGACAACTCGACGATCGCCCGCGAGGCGTTCGGTGACGATGTCGTCGACCACTACCTGAACTACGCGCGCGTGGAGCTGAAGGCCTTCAACGCGGCGGTCACCGACTGGGAGAGGATCCGTGGCTTTGAGCGCCTCTGACGTGTCGCGCCCGGTGATCGGGCTGACCACCTATCTGCAGCAGGCTCAGACCGGAGTGTGGGACGTGCGGGCCAGCTTCCTGCCCGCGATCTACTTCGAGGGGGTCGGGCTCGCGGGGGGCATCACGGTGTTGCTGCCGCCCCAGCCGGTCGACGACGCGATCGCCGATCGGATCCTCGACGGGCTGGACGGGCTCGTGATCACCGGCGGCCGTGATGTCGACCCGGCGGCCTACGGCAGCGACCGGCACCCGGCGACGGACGAGCCGACTCCGGACAGCCGCACCCGTGACGCGTTCGAGCTGGCTCTGCTCCGCGGGGCGCTGCGCCGCGGGCTGCCGGTGCTGGGCATCTGCCGCGGCGCGCAGATGCTCAACGTCGCGCTCGGCGGCACGCTGCACCAGCACCTGCCCGACGTGCTCGGCCACCCCCGCCACCAGCAGGGCAACGCGGTGTTCTCCACCTCGACGATCAGCACCGTGCCCGGCACTCGTGTGGCATCGCTGGTCGGCGCCGGCACCGATGCGCAGTGCTACCACCATCAGGCCATCGACCGGCTCGGCGACGGCCTGATCGTCAGCGCGTCCGACGCCGACGGCGTCATCGAGGCCATCGAGGTCGACCCGCGACGCGATCCCGGCCGGTGGGTGGTCGCGGTGCAGTGGCATCCCGAAGAGCGGCTCGACGACCTGCGCCTGTTCGCCGGCCTGGTCGGCGCCGCGGCACAGCATGCATCCCAGAAAGTGAGCGTATGACCCAGATCTGTGACGTGATCAATCCCGCCACCGAGGAGGTGGTGCAGACCGTCGAGCACGTCGACGAGGCCGGCGTCGACGACGCGGTGGACCGGGCGCGGGTCGCCCAGCGCGCCTGGGCGAAGCTGGCGCCGGCGGAGCGTGCAGCGGCCCTGCGCGCATTCGCCGCCACCGTCGACGACCACGTCGAGGAGTTGGCGCAGCTGGAGGTCACCAACTCCGGCCATCCCATCGGCAATGCCCGCTGGGAGGCCGGCCACGTCCGTGACGTGCTGCAGTTCTACTCGGCGAGCCCGGAACGCATGTCCGGCAAGCAGATTCCCGTCGCCGGCGGCGTGGACGTGACGTTCAACGAGCCGCTGGGCGTGGTCGGCGTGATCACGCCGTGGAACTTCCCGATGACGATCGCGTCGTGGGGTTTCGCACCCGCGCTCGCAGCCGGCAACGCGGTGCTGGTCAAGCCCGCCGAGTGGACCCCGTTGACGACGATGCGGCTCGGTGAACTCGCCGTCGAGGCGGGCCTGCCCGCCGATCTGTTCCAGGTACTGCCCGGTCGCGGCTCGGTCGTCGGCGAACGCTTCGTCAGCCATCCCGACGTGCGCAAGATCGTGTTCACGGGTTCCACCGAGGTCGGCACGCGGGTCATGGCCGGCGCGGCGCGCCAGGTCAAGCGGGTGACGCTGGAGCTGGGCGGAAAGAGCGCCAACATCGTGTTCGACGACTGCGACCTGGAGCGGGCGGCCGCGACCGCGCCCTACGGCGTCTTCGACAACTCCGGCCAGGACTGCTGCGCTCGTAGCCGAATCCTGGTGCAGCGCAGTGTGTTCGACCGTTTCATGGAGCTCCTCGAGCCGGCCGTCAAGGGTGTCGTGGTCGGTGATCCGCGGGCCGAGAGCACTGAGATGGGACCGTTGGTGTCCAAGAAGCACTGGGAGTCGGTGGCCGGCTATGTTCCCGACGACGCGCCTGTCGCGTTCCGTGGTGACGCGCCGTCGGGCCCGGGATACTGGTTCCCGCCCACGGTTCTCACGCCGGCGCCGGACGACCGCACGGTCACCGAGGAGATCTTCGGCCCCGTCGTCACCGTCCTGCCGTTCGACGACGAGGCCGACGCGATCAGCCTCGCCAATGACACCCCCTACGGTCTGTCGGGTTCGATCTGGACCGACAACCTGTCGCGGGCGCTCCGCGTCTCCCGCGCAGTCGAATCGGGCAATCTGTCGGTCAACTCGCACTCGTCGGTGCGCTACAGCACCCCGTTCGGCGGCTTCAAGCAGTCCGGACTCGGCCGTGAGCTCGGCCCGGACGCCCCGCTGTCGTTCACCGAAACCAAGAACGTCTTCATCGCTGTTCAGGAAGGAAACTGATGGATCTGACCCAGCGTCTGGCGGGCAAGGTCGCCGTCATCACCGGCGGTGCCAGCGGCATCGGTCTGGCAACGGCCAAACGCATGCAGGCCGAGGGCGCCATCGTCGTCATCGGCGATCTCGACGAGGCCACCGGCCGCAGCGTCGCCAATGACATGAACGTGACCTTCGTGCAGGTCGATGTGTCGGATCAGGTGGCAGTCGACAAGCTCTTCGACACGGCGTTCGAGGTTCACGGCGGAGTGGACATCGCGTTCAACAACGCCGGGATCAGCCCTCCCGAGGACGACCTGATCGAGAACACCGGTATCGACGCGTGGCAGCGGGTGCAGGACATCAACCTCAAGTCGGTGTTCTTCTGCTGCAAAGCCGCTCTGCGCCACATGGTTCCTGCGCAGAAGGGGTCGATCGTCAACACCGCGTCGTTCGTCGCGGTCATGGGATCGGCGACCTCGCAGATCTCCTACACCGCGTCCAAGGGCGGGGTGCTGGCGATGTCGCGCGAACTCGGCGTGCAGTACGCCCGGCAGGGCATCCGCGTCAACGCGCTGTGCCCGGGTCCGGT
This sequence comes from Mycolicibacterium sp. 018/SC-01/001, assembly GCF_007096635.1. Classification (GTDB taxonomy): domain Bacteria; phylum Actinomycetota; class Actinomycetes; order Mycobacteriales; family Mycobacteriaceae; genus Mycobacterium. Next base: position 31,229 of record NZ_VKAA01000015.1, on the reverse strand, counting down.
GAACACCCCGCTGCTGCAGGAACTGTTCGCCAAGGACCCCGAGCGCGCGGCGCGCCGTCTGGTGCACGTCCCGGTCGGCAGGTTCGCCGAACCCGAGGAACTGGCTGCGGCGGTGGCGTTCCTGGCCAGTGACGACGCCTCGTTCATCACCGCATCGTCCTTCCTCGTCGACGGGGGCATCAGCGGCCACTACGTCACACCGCTGTGACTCCGGTGTAGGGACGCGATGACGGCGGACGCGCAGGATTCCGACCCGGGCGCAGCGCTGCTGCGCCCGGTGCGACCGCTGAATGCGTTCGAGAACACGGTGGAGCGGCTGCTGCAGACGATCAGGCTCGGAGTGCTCGCGCCGGGGCAGGCCCTGCCGCCGGAACGGGAGCTCGCCGCCCGGCTCGGCGTGAGCCGCGACACCGTGCGGGAAGCGATCAAATCGCTGGCCGACGCCGGGTACCTGGTGTCGCGTCGGGGTCGCTACGGCGGCACGTTCCTCGCCGACGAGTTGCCCGCGCCGCGCACCGACGACGTCGAGCTGCGCCGCGCCGACATCGATGACGCGCTGCGGCTTCGCGAGATCCTGGAAGTCGGTGCAGCACGCATGGCCGCCGAGCGCACGCTCGGCGCCGCCGAGCAGGAAGCGTTGCGCAGCAGGCTGATCGACGTGCGGGGCGCCGATCCTGCCGACTATCGACGCCTGGACTCCCGCCTGCACCTGGCGATCGCCGAAGCGGCCGGAGTGCCCTCGCTGGTGCCGCTGGTGGCGCAGAACAGGATGCGCCTCAACGAACTGCTGGACTGCATCCCGCTGTTGGCGCGCAACATCGCCCACTCCGACGAGCAGCACGAGGCCATCGTCGCGGCGATCCTTTCCGGCGACGTCGACACCGCCGCGCAGACGATGGCGGCCCACGTGTGGGGTTCGGCGGCCCTGCTGCACGGCTTCCTGGACTGAGCCCAGGAGCGCGAAAACCTCCGTCGGTCAGGGCGCCGGGTGCGACCATCGATCGACGGAGGTGGCGCTCATGGTCAGCGATACAGAAGATCGGGCGGCAGACGATCGGGCGGCGGACGATCGGGCACTGAAGGCCCGACACCGCGCGCTGTGGGCCTCCGGTGACTATCCCGCCGTGGCCGCGGAGATCATCCCGTCGCTGGGTCCCGAGCTCGTCGCGGCCTGCGGCGTGGCCGCCGGCGACCGGGTGCTCGACGTCGCGGCCGGCTCGGGCAACGCCGCGATTCCCGCCGCGGCCGCAGGTGCGATGGTCACCGCCAGCGATCTCACCCCCGAGCTCTTCGAGGAGGGCCGCCGCATGGCCGGTGACCGCGGCGTCACACTCGAGTGGGTGGAGGCTGATGCCGAGGCGCTCCCATTCGACGATGACAGCTTCGACATCGTGATGTCCTGTGTCGGAGCGATGTTCGCGCCGAACCATCAGGCGACAGCCGACGAACTGGTTCGCGTGGTACGGCCCGGCGGCAGGATCGGGATGATCAACTGGACGCCCGACGGTTTCATCGGGCAGCTGTTCGCAACCATGAAGCCGTATGCGGCTCCGCCGCCGCCCGGCGCCAGCCCGCCCCCGCTGTGGGGCAGCGAAGACCACGTTCGCACCCTGTTCGGCGACCGGGTACGCGACCTGTCGATGCGGCGGCGCAGCGTGTGCATGGATCACTGCGCGACCCCGTTGGAGTTCCGGGAGTACTGGAAGCGCAATTACGGTCCGACCATCGCGGCATATCGCTTCGTCGGCGAGCAACCGGACCGGGTGGATGCGCTCGATCGCGAGTTCCTGGAGTTCCTGACCGCGTGGAATCGCAGCGACGACACGGGGCGTACCTCCTATGACGCCGAGTACCTGCTCGTCACCGCGACGAAGCGCTGAGGGCGTCGATGTCGGCCACTCGCCGTCTCGCGGACGCTAGATTGCACGTGTGGAGGATGCCGAACTCGTCGAACGCGCGTCGTCGGCATTGGCCGAGGTCGACACGTCGGGCTGGGCGCAACGCTTCGACCTGGTGTCCGATCCGCACCGACTCGAGATCCTGCTGTGCCTGCATCGGTCACCGGGAATCGTCGTCAGCGACCTGGCGGCTGCGCTCGGACGCTCCGAGAACGCGGTGTCGCAGGCGTTGCGGGTGCTGCGCCAGCAGGGGTGGGTGAGCAACGAGCGGGTCGGGAGGTCGGTGCGCTACCGGCTCGACGACGAGACGGTTCACGATCTGCTGCACTGGATCGGGGCACGGCACGGGTGACTCGGGTCCTCAGCATCGACGAGCCGCCGCTGGCGCCGGGTCCGGGGCTCGGCGGAAAGGCCGACGGGCCGGTGCACGCGCGCATCGCGGCGTGGTTGCAGGGCCTCATCGTGTCGGGGCGGCTGATGCCGGGGGACAAGCTGCCACCCGAGGTGGAGATCGCGACCGCGCTGGGGTGCAGCCGGATGACGTTGCGCCAGGCGCTCGGTGCGGTGGAGAGCAAGGGGCTGATCGATCGCCGCCGCGGCCGGTTCGGCGGCAACTTCGTGACGACGCCGCGCATCGAGTTCGACCATGCGAGCCTGCCGGGCTTCACCGAACAGATGCGCCGTATCGAGGTCGAACCGGGTGCCCAGGTGCTCGGCGTCCACACGGGTCCGCCCCAACCCGACGTGTGCCGGGCGCTGGGACTGCGCCGCTCCGATCAGGTCCACCAGATCCTGCGTGCCCGCACGGCCAACGGTGAGCCGATCGTCTACGAGGAGGCCTACCTGCCCGCCGCGGTCTTTCCGGACATACCGACGGGTGACCTCGACGGTTCGCTCTATGCGCTGATGCGCCGGTACGGCCACGGGCCCACGTCGGCCGACGAACAGATCGAGGCCACGTCGGCCACCCCGGAGCATGCCCGCATCCTCGGCGTCGCCCCGGCCAGCCCGCTTCTGCTGATCGTGCGAACAGCCTTTGCGGACAACGGTATTGCCGTGGAGTACTCCCGCGACTACCACCGGTCGGATCGAACCACGATCCGGGTGCGGTCCCGTGTCGACAGCGTTTAAGTCTAGACCTTTGATTGCTCACCTCGTACAGTGAACCGATGTCGTCACCGCTGTCCGACGAACGCCTGGACGAGCTGCTCGATCAGCTCCCGGTGCTGGCCGGGCGGACGCGGACGCTCGAAGACCTCTCGGGTGGCCTGACCAACCGCAACGTCAAGATCACCACGGCCGACGCGGTGTACGTGGCTCGCTGTGTGGACACCAGCCGCAATCTGCTGCAGATCGACCGCGACTGCGAGCATGCCAACAGCGTGGCGGCACACCGGGCAGGGGTGGGGGCACCGGTACTCGACTACCGGCCGGACCTCGGCGTGCTCCTGCTGGGATACCTCGACGGAAAAACACTGTGCAACGACGACTTCCAGGAGCCCGGAGTCATCGCCCGTGCCGCGCACGCGGTCCGCACGCTGCACGCGGGGCCCCGGTTCGTCAACCGGTTCGACATGTTCGAGCGTCAGCCGGCCTACCTGGCAACCACCCGCCGGCACGGGTTCGCCATCCCCGCCGACTACCACGACCACGCCGAAGCCTTCTCCGCCGCGCGGCACGTACTCGCCGGCACCGAGGAGGATCTGGTGCCGTGCAACAACGACCTGCTGGCGGGCAACTTCATCGACAACGGTGACCGCATCCATCTGATCGACTACGAGTACTCGGGCAACAACGATCCGTGCTTCGAACTGGGCAACGTCTGGAGTGAGTGCGGTCTGTCCCTCGACCAGCTCGACGAGCTCGTCACCGCTTACCACGGTCGTCCGCGGCCGGCCATGACGGCGCGGGCCCACCTGCAGGGCATCGTCGCCAAGTACGGGTGGACGCTGTGGGGTTGCATCCAACATGGTTCCAGCGCAATAGAATTCGACTTCTGGGATTGGGCGATGGAGCGCTACGAGGCGGCCGTCGCAGAGTTCCGAAGTCCTGGCTATCACCGGCTGCTCGACCAGGTAGCAACCGACGACCGACGAGGATGACATGACCTCCGCGAAATCCCTGCCCCCGCGCGCGCACGCCGTGATCGTCGGTGGGGGAGTGATCGGCACCAGCGTCGCCTACCATCTGACGCGCCTCGGTGTCACCGACGTGGTGCTGATCGAACAAGGCCAACTCTCCAGTGGAACCACGTGGCACGCAGCGGGTTTGGTGGGTCAGCTGCGCGCGTCCGAAGGCATGACGCGGCTCGTGCAGTATTCCACGGCGCTGTACTCCGAGCTGGAGGCCGAGACCGGACTCTCGGCCGGCTACAAGCAGTGTGGCGGTGTGACGGTCGCACGCACCGAGGACCGGATGGAGCAGCTGCGGCGCACGGCGGCCAACGCGGCGGCGTTCGATCTGGACTGCGAACTCCTGACTCCCGCCGAGGCGGCCGATCACTACCCGGTCATGCGCACCGACGATCTGGTCGGCGCGATCTGGCTGCCCGCCGACGGAAAAGCCAATCCCACCGACCTGACGTTCGCTCTGGCCAAAGGGGCGCGGATGCGGGGCGCCCGGATCGTCGAGAAGACCCGGGTACTCGACGTGCTGACCGGCGACGGCGCGGTGACGGGAGTCCGCACGGATGCGGGTGACATCGAAGCCCAGATCGTCGTCAACTGCGCCGGGCAATGGGCCAAGCAGGTGGGGGCGATGGTCGGTGCCAACGTGCCGCTGCACTCCGCCGAGCACTTCTACGTCGTCTCCGAGGCCATCGAGGGTGTGCATCCGGACCTGCCGATCCTGCGTGACCCCGACGGCTACACCTACTTCAAGGAGGAGGTCGGGGGCCTGGTCATCGGCGGGTTCGAACCCGAGGCCAAGCCCTGGGTGTCGCCCGATGCCATCCCGTACCCGTTCGAATTCCAGTTGCTCGACGAGGATTGGGAGCACTTCGAGATCCTGATGAACAGTGCACTGCTGCGCATCCCGGCACTCGAGACCACCGGCATCAAGAAGTTCTACAACGGCCCGGAGAGCTTCACCCCCGACAACCAGTTCGTCCTGGGCGAGGCGCCGCAGTGCCGCAACTTCTTCGTCGCTGCGGGCTTCAACTCCGTCGGCATCGCGACCGCGGGCGGCGCCGGTCGCGCGCTGGCGGAGTGGATCGTCGAAGGCGCGCCGACCACGGATCTGACCGGTGTCGACATCCGCCGGTTCGCCGCGTTCAACGGCAACAACCGCTGGCTGCACGACCGCGTCGCCGAGGTGCTGGGCATCCACTACGAAATCCCCTGGCCGAACCGGGAGATGACCACGGCCCGGCCGTTCCGCCGGTCCCCGGTGCACCATCTGCTGCAGGCCGACGGCGCGAACTTCGGCAGCAAGTTGGGGTGGGAACGGGCGAACTTCTTCGCCCCACCGGGGCACGAGCCGCTGATCGACTACACCTGGGACACACCGAACTGGCTGCCGTGGTCGGCGGCCGAGCAGCGCAGCACCCGGACCGCGGTGACGGTGTTCGACCAGACGTCGTTCTCCAAGTACCTCGTCGTCGGCCGCGATGCCGAGGCCGCGCTGCAGTGGCTGTGCACCGCCGACATCGGTGTACCGGTCGGCCGCGCCGTCTACACCGGCATGCTCAACGCGCGCGGCACCTACGAAGCCGATGTCACGGTGACCCGCACCGGCGCACAGGAGTTCCTCGTCGTCAGCGGTGCGGCCAGCACCGAGAGGGACAAGGACCACGTGCGCAGGAACCTGCCCGAGTCGGCACGGGACGCGCACATCGTCGACGTCACGTCGGCCTACGCCGTCTTCGGTGTCATGGGTCCACACTCGCGCGAGTTGCTGGCGCAGCTCACCGACGCCGATCTGTCCGACGCCGCGTTCCCGTTCGGCACCAGCCGTCTGCTGTCGCTGGGCTATGCAACGGTGCGCGCGACCCGCATCACCTACGTCGGCGAACTCGGCTGGGAGCTGTACGTGCCGACCGAATTCGCCGTCGGCGTCTACGAGGACCTGATGCGCGCGGGCGCGAGCGTCGGCGTCGCGCGCGGTGGCTACTACGCGATCGAATCACTGCGTCTGGAGAAGGGGTACCGCGCCTTCGGCCGGGAGCTCTCACCCAGCGAGAGCCCGGTGGAGGCCGGGTTGCTGTTCGCGTGCAAGCTCGGCACCGACATCGCGTTCCTGGGTCGCGAGGCGGTGGAGGAGGCACGCCGGCGTGGGCCGACGCGCAAGCTGGCCGGGTTCCGGGTCGAGTCGGCCGAACCGATGCTCTGGGGCGGAGAGCTGATCCTGCGCGACGGCGTCGTCGCCGGGCAGGCCACTTCGGCCGCCTGGGGGGAGACCACGGGCGCGTGCGTCGGTTTGGCCTACCTGCGCGCGGCCGACGGGTCGGTCGTCGACGCCGACTGGGTGCGCGCCGGGGACTACCAGATCAGCGTCGGTGCCCGCCGCTACCCGATCTCGGTCTCCCTGCGGCCGCTCTACGACCCTGCCGGCGACCGGATCCGCGGATGATCACCTACCCGTCCGGGCAGGTGATCCGGCGTGAAAGCCTGCTCATCTGATCAGCTAGACAGATGATCGGCGGAGCCATACGCTCGCCGGTGTGAACGTGCAATACCAGGCGATGCACATGAGCGACGGCATCGTGAACGCCCCGGTCTCGCTCCTGTTCGGGGTGGTCGCTCTCGTCGCCCTCGGCGTCTGTGCCTGGCGGGCCCGGGAGGAACTCGACGAGCGCACGGTGCCCCTGGCGGGCCTCGTCGCCGCGTTCATCTTCGCCGTCCAGATGGTCAACTTCCCGATCCTGCCCGGCGTCAGCGGCCACCTCCTCGGCGGCGCGTTGGCAGCCATCCTGGTGGGCCCGTTCACGGGCGCGCTGTGTGTGGCGATCGTGCTGGTCGTGCAGTGTCTGCTGTTCGCCGACGGCGGTGTCACCGCGCTCGGCACGAACATCACCAACATGGCGCTGATCGGCGTCGCCGCCGGATACGGCACCGCGGTACTGACCTACCGACTCGTGCGGCGGCGGCGCCGGAACGTGCCGGTGCCCGTCGTGGGCGGGGTCGCCTTCATCTCGGCCGTCGTGGGCACCGTGTGCGCCGCGATGGGCTTCGTGGGTGAATACGCCCTGGGTGGCGCGGGGTCATCGTCGCTCGGCACGGTGGCGTCCTTCATGTTCGGCACGCACGTCCTGATCGGCATCGGCGAGGGCATCATCACCGCTCTGACCGTGATGGCCGTCGTACGCGCCCGGCCCGACCTGGTCCACCTGCTGCGGTCCACCCGCGAGCCCGTCGCGGTGGCGTCATGAGCGCGGCGCGCGGGTGGCGGTTCTGGGCGGCGTTCGCCGTTGCGACGCTGCTGATCGCCGGCGGGCTCTCCTACCTGGCGAGCTCGAGCCCCGATGGGCTCGACTCCGCCACCCTGCAGGGCTGTCAGGTCGTCGAGACCGCGGACGGGGAGCAGCTGCAGGGTGACTGCATCGCCCAGCACGCCGACCGGCACGCGCTCGAGCAGTCACCGCTGGCCGATTACTCCCTCGGCGGACGCGACGGTACGGGTGGGGTGGCCGGGGTGGCCGGTGTCGCCGTGACGGTGCTCCTCGCCTCGGGTGCCTTCTGGCTGATCGCGCGCTCGCGCCGGGCATCAGCACCCGCCGCGCCCGCCGTCGAGCACTGACCTGCCCATGGGGGCCGGCCACGCGCATCCGCTCTACCGCGACGGCGACTCACCGCTGCACCGCCTGCCCGCCGAGGTCAAGGTCGTCGCGCTGGTGGCGTTCGTGCTCGCGGTCGTGGCCACTCCGCGAGAGATGTTCTGGCCCTTCGGCATCTACGCGCTGATCCTGCTCCTCGTCTGGGCGGTCGGCAGGATCCCGTTGCGGTGGGTGCTGCCCCGCATGCTGATCGAGGCCCCCTTCGTCGTGCTGGCAGTGCTGTTGCCGTTCGCCGAGGGTGGTGAGCAGGTCCGCGTCGGCGGCGTGTCGCTGTCGGTGGCCGGTCTCCACGCGGCGTGGGGCATCGTGATCAAGGGCACGCTCGGAGTGGCCGCGTCGCTGACCGTGGCCGCCACCACCACGGCGCGTGAGCTGCCGGTGGCGCTGAACCGGCTGCGGGTGCCCGCGGTGGTCGTGTCGATGCTGACGCTGATGATCCGCTACATCGACGTGCTGGCCGCCGAGATCCGGCGCATGCGGTTGGCCCGGGTGTCGCGCGGCGACGATCCGCGCATGCTGCACCAGATCGGCGCGACCGCCGCGGGGGTCGGGGCGTTGTTCCTCCGCTCCTACGAACGTGGTGAGCGGGTCTACCTGGCCATGCTCTCGCGGGGTTTCGACGGCCGGGTGCCGGCGCTGGCTCTCGGCGCGGGTTGCCCGGCCGCGGCGTCCTCCCGGCAGTGGGTGCTTGCGCTGCTGCCGGCCGCCGCCGCGATGCTGGTCGCGGGGTCGGCGTGGGTGATCCGATGACCACCGGCGCGGTGCACGTCGAAGGCCTGCACTACACCTACCCCGACGGGCACGCCGCACTGGTCGGAGTGGATCTCGACGTGGCCGCGGGGGAGAAGGTGGCGCTGCTCGGACCCAACGGGGCCGGCAAGACGACGCTGATGCTGCACCTCAACGGCGTGTTGAGCGCGTCGCAGGGGCGGGTGGAGATCGGCGGAACCCCGGTGGTGCGCAGCACGTTACGAGAGATCCGGCGACGCGTGGGACTCGTGTTCCAGGATCCCGACGATCAGCTGTTCATGCCGACGCTGGCGCAGGACGTGGCGTTCGGCCCGGCCAACTTCGGGCTGCGCGGTGCCGAGCTCGAAGCCCGGGTGGCCCACGCCCTGGAGACGGTGTCGATGACCGACCTGGCGGCGCGCAGCCCGGCGCACATGTCGGGCGGCCAACGTCGGCGGGCCGCATTGGCCACCGTATTGGCCTGTGAGCCCGAGGTTCTGGTGCTCGACGAGCCGTCGGCCAACCTGGATCCGGTGGCGCGGCGGGAGCTGGCGGACACGCTCTCCGGTCTCGACGCGACGATGATGATCGTCACCCATGACCTGCCGTACGCGGCGCAATTGTGCACGCGGGCGGTGATCATGGACCACGGCGCCGTGGTGGCCGACGGTCCGATCGGCGAGGTGCTCTCCGACGCTGACCTGCTAAGCGCGCACAGACTCGAACTGCCCTGGGGATTCGTGGTCCCGTCCACCTGAGCTGTTGGCGCCCAACGGCTTTGCTTATTGGCGCCCATTGGCGCGGGGCCCCACCGCGACAGTGGTGGGATGTGCTGCATCGACGACTGCCGCGGCCGGCCCCGCATCACGACCATAGCACAGTTACGTTCATCTGAACAGGTGGACAGATGTCTCGGGCAGCCCTGCCGGCGCGTGCTCGGCTGCGCGCAACCGGATGATGAACGACGTTGTGCCCGAACCGGACTCGGCGCCGATCGTGCCGCCATGGGCTTCGACGATGGACGCGGAGATCGACAACCCCAGCCCGAAGCTGCCGGTCTCGCGGGACCGGGACTTGTCGGCACGGACGAAGCGGCCGAACAGGTGCGGCAGCAGATCGGCGTCGATGCCGGGCCCGTCGTCGACGACCGTCAGTTCGGCGAACTGCGCACCTGCGTGCGGGCCGATCGAGGTGGTGACGGTGGTGCCCTCAGGTGTGTGTACCCGGGCGTTGGCCAGCAGGTTGGCCAGCGCCTGATGCAGCTGGGCGCGGTCGGCCCGCACCCATACCGGCCCGTCAGGCACCCGGGTCAGCCAGCGGTGTGTCGGAGCCGAGACCGCGGCGTCGTTGACCGCGTCGACGACGAGCTCGGTCAGGTCGACGTCGGTGACCTGCAGATCGTGACCTTCGTCCAGGCGTGCCAGCAGCAGCAGATCGCTCACCAGATCGCTCATCCGCTGCGCTTCGGATTCGATGCGGGCCAGCGAGTACTCCGTCGTCTCGGGCAGGATCTCACTGTCCTGCCGGGTCAGTTCGGCGTATCCGTGGATCGCGGCGAGCGGGGTGCGCAGCTCGTGGCTGGCGTCGGTGATGAACTGGCGCATCCGACGATTGGACGCAGCGACGTCCCCGAGGGACCGCTCGACGTGGTCCAGCAGCCGGTTCAGCGTCACCCCGACCATGCCGACCTCGGTCCCCGGATCGGTGTCGGTGGTCGCGACGCGGGGGGCGATCGTGTGGTTGTCCCCGTCGAGCGGCAATTCGGCGACCGCGGCGGCCGTCGCGGCCACCCGCCGCAGAGGCCGCAGGGCGAATCGCACGATGGCGATCGTGCACAGCGCGGTCACGAGCACCGCGAGGGCGACCATGCCGGACACAACCGCTGTCTCCTGGATCATCGCGTCCCAGGCCGGTGCGCGCGAGACACCTGTCACCAGGATCTCGTTCGGCCCGCCGGGTGCGCCGATCATGCGGTACCAGCCCAGCCCCGGCAGCTCCACGGTGCGCGGCTGCGGGTCGGACCACGTCAGGTTCGCGATGGCGGCCGCCGCCTCGGCCGGTGCGGGCTGGGCGTCACCGTCACCGAAGTAGGCCGAGTCGACGAGAACACCGTCGCGCAGCAGCGCGACGACGTTGCCCGGGGCCTGACCGATGAGGCGAGTCAGCGGCTTCATGGCCCCCGGCGGCGGGAGCTGACCGTCGGGTCCCGGCGTGCTCCGGTACTTCTCGACCGATTGGATGGAGGCGTCCGCCGCGCCGGCCAACTGCGCGTCGATGATGCCCAGCACCGACCCCCGCAGGCTCACCACCGATGCCGCGCCCACCGCGACCAGCACGGCCATCACGACGACGGAGACCCCGACGACGAGCTGTCGCAGCAGAGACCAGCGGCGCCAGATGTCCCTCACGTCGCCGGCCGCAGGAGATAGCCGACCCCGCGTACCGTGTGGATCATCGGCTCCCGGTCCGCGTCGATCTTCTTGCGCAGGTAGGACACGTAGAGATCGACGATGCTGGACCGGCCGCCGAAATCGTAGTTCCAAACCTGCTGCAGGATGTCGCTGCGGGACAGTGCTTTTCGCTGGTTGCGCATCAGCAGCCGCAGCAGTTCGAACTCAGTGGAGGTCAAGCTCACGGGCTCACCGGCGCGGCTCACCTCGCGGCTGGCCGCATCGAGGGTCAGATCGCCGACCACCAGCGTCTCGTCGTCGGGCGGAGTCAGCAGGGCCGACCGGCGCACCAGACCGCGCAGGCGCGCGACGAGTTCCTCCAGCGAGAAGGGCTTGGTCATGTAGTCATCGCCGCCCGCGGTCAGTCCGGTGACCCGGTCGTGCACCGAGTCGCGGGCGGTCAGGAACAGCGTCGGGATGTAGGGTCCGCCGCTGCGCAGTTCGGCGAGCACGCTCACCCCGTCCATGTCCGGGAGCATGATGTCGAGGACCAGGAGGTCGGGGCAGAACGTGCGGTACTTCGCGACCGCCTCCGCGGCGTCGTGCGCCACCTCGATGTCCCAGCCCTCGTACTTCAGCGCCATGCGGACCAGATTCGTCAACGCTCGTTCGTCGTCGACGAGAAGCACACGGATCGGCGAGCCGTCGGCGCGCGACAACCGCGGCAACTTGCCCAGGATCGCGCGGCGAGGCCCGCCGCCCTCGAGCGGTGCAGACGTCATCGGACCATTGTCGCGGGATTTCTGCCCCAGGTCACCACCGCTCATAGAGAGCTCATAACTTCGCCGGCCAACACCTATGAATCGTCTATGAGATCGGCAGAGCAGCGTCGCGAAGTCGCGACGATGGGCGCACACAGAGAAAGGAATCGCACACGATGAGCACCAGCACGCTCGACACTCGCACCGACAACCAGTCCGCAGTGGCACTGGGGGCCTTCCGCATCCTCGTCGCGCTCCTGTTCGCCATGCACGGCCTGGCGAAGCTGTTCGGCTGGCCGCAGGGGCAACCCGTTCCGCTCGCCGCCTGGCCGGCCTGGTGGGCCGGTGTCCTGGAGGTCGTACTCGGCGGCCTCATCGCACTCGGGCTCTTCACCCGGGCCGCCGCGTTCGTCGCCTCCGGCATGATGGCCGTGGCCTACTTCTGGATGCACTTCCCCGACGGCTTCTGGCCGTTGGTCAACGGCGGTGAAACCGCAGTGCTCTACTGCTTCATCTTCCTGCTCTTCGTCGCCACCGGTCCGGGCGCACTGGCGGTCCAGCCGCGCCGCCGCACGCCATCGTCTATCGAAAACTGAACGGAAGAAGCATCTTTCAAATCCAACGCATATGTTGTGCATACGCTATGAAGGCCGGGGCAACGACGCCCCGGTCTTCTAGATTCGACTCCATGAGGTCAAACCATGTGGCCGGCAACCGAAGTGGAGGACGATCGTGACGACAGCAGATCCGCACCTGGAACGTTTCGAACGGGATGCCCTGCCCCTGCTCGACACCCTGTATCGAGCGGCCCGCAGGCACACCGCCAACAGGGCCGATGCCGAGGACCTGGTTCAGGAGACGATGCTCAAGGCGTACGCCGCATTCCACCACTATCAGGACGGCACCAACATCCGCGCCTGGCTGCTGCGCATCCTCACCAACACGTGGATCAGCTCGTATCGTCGGGCGCAGAGCCGGCCGGCGGAGCTGCTCTCCGAGGACGTCACCGACGCGCAGATCGCGGCGCACGCGGCCCATTCCTCGACGGGACTGCCCTCGGCCGAACTGGCGGCGCTGTCGACGCTCGGTGACGACGAGGTGCGCGACGCGCTCGGGAAGCTGCACGAAGACCAGCGCATCGCGGTCTACTACGCCGACGTCGAAGGTCTGCCACACAGGGAGATCGCCGACATTCTCGACATCCCGCTCGGCACGGTGATGTCGCGAGTACATCGGGGCCGCAAGGCATTGCGCAGACTGCTCGTCGACGTCGCCGCCGACCGCGGGTACCTGCGCGCGGCGGCCTGATCCCTAGTGACGCCGCGACGGCGGCCACGGAGGCTCGCCGCACAGCGCCAACAGCGCGTTCTCGATCACCTCGGGCAGCGCCGGGTGAATCCAGTACTGGCTGCGGGCCACCTCCTGGGCCGGCAGATCGAAGGCCATCGCCTGGATCACCGGCTGGATGATCGAGGACGCCTGATGGCCCATGATGTGGGCACCGAGGAGCAGGCCGCTGTCGTCGTCGACGATCAGCTTCGCGAACCCGGTCGTGTCCTCCATCGCCCAGCCGTAGGCCACGTCGCTGTAGTCCTGCACTTTCGAACGGATGCGATAACCGGCTGCGCGGGCCTCGTTTTCGGTCATCCCGACACTGGCGATCTGCGGATCGGTGAAGACCGCCGACGGCACGTTGCGGTGGTTGGCGGGCATCAGGTTCTCGATGTCGTCCCAGTCCTGGCGCAGATTGTGCTTGACCACCCTGGCCTCGTGGTTGGCGACGTGCTTGAGCTGGAACGGCGAGCTGACGTCCCCGAGGGCGAAGACATTGCGCGCCGTGGTGCGCTGGAATTCGTCGACGGTGACGCGGCCGTCGACGACCTCGACCCCCGCATGGTGGGCATCGAGCAAATCGCCGTTGGGTATGCGGCCGGTGGCCACGAGCAATGTGTCGGCGTGCACGGTGGCACCGTCGTCGAGTGTCAGTGTCACACCGGAGTCGTCGGAGGAGCCGCGAACGATGTTGCGGCGGCTGCGGATCTCCCACTTCTTGCCGGCGATGTCGGTGAACCGTTCGCAGATCGTGTCGTCAGCATGGGTGAGCATCGTGGTGCCCCGCAGCACGATCGTCACCCGCGAACCCAGCGACGAGAAGATGTGGGCGAATTCGGCTGCCACGTAACCACCGCCGACGATCGCGATGTGCTCGGGCAGCTCGGAGATCCGCATGATGGTCTCGCTGGTGTGGTACGCGACGCCGCAGTCGAGGATCGCCGGGGGCACCGTCGCCCGCGCACCCGCCGCGATCACCACCTGCTCGGCGGTGAAGTCGTCACCGTCGTCGGTGCGCAGCCGGTAGCCGCTTGCGTCCTGTGCTTCGGCGAAGCGGGTGTGGCTGGCGAACACCTCGACGTTCGGGGAGGACCGTCGATACTGTTCGCCGCCGGCCGACAGCGGGTCGATCCGGCCGAACACCCGGGAGACGATGTCGGGCCAGCGCACGGCATCGACGTGTGCATCGACGCCGAATGTCGATGCCTGCCTGACCTGTTCGGCCACCTCCGAGGCGTAGACGAACATCTTGGTGGGGATGCATCCGACGTTCAGACAGGTACCGCCGAAGATGTTCTGCTCGCAGATCGCAACTTTCTTGTCGAGGTAACTGTCGTCGACGATGCTGTTGCCCGACCCCGTTCCGATGATCGCGATGTCGAAGTCAGCCACGGGTTTCTCCCTCTTCTGCATGCCAGTCGAGCCAGCGATCCAATTCGCGATAAGCCGCGCGCCGAGGTCCGGTGAGCGACAGGAACACGTCGTGCTTGGCATCGACCACGGGCACCACGGTGGTGCGATTTCCGACACAGCCCGCCCACCGCGCGATCTGGGCGACGTCGAGTACCGCGTCGCCGCGCTGGATCAGCTCGGGGTTGGCCACTTCGCGCACGCTGCGGTCGGAGCGCAGGATCAGGTTGGGTACGCCGACGTCGAGTCCGCGATGCAGCTGGGCCTGTCCCCGGCGGATCGCCCGGATCCAGCCGAGCGTCACCGGGAATCCGCCGACCGGCTTCCACGTCAGGTCGTAGTCGAAGTCGCCCGCGTAGTCGCGGTGCAGGGTGGTGCCGTAACCGCCCGTGCTCGGGCGCCGCACCACGGCGTGGGAGCGCCACCGTCCGAGCGTGCGCAGCGCCGCTGTCGTTGGGGGTGAGCGCAGGATCGCCGGGCCCTGCAGGTCGAACCACGGGCTGTTGAGCACCAGACCCGAGACCACAGGCGCAGCTCGGGTGCGGCGGCGGCGGTCCAGCCACAACGTGACGACCAGCCCGCCCGCCGAATGGCCGTAGACCAGCACCTCGGCCGACGTCCCCTCGACGATGAGACCGAGCGCGCGCTCGAGCTCGGTGTCGTAGCGGGCCAGGTCGGTGGTGAAGTGCGGGGTCTGCCCGTCGCGATGTGAGCGGCCGCATTTGTGGAGGTCGATCGCGTAGCAGGCGATGCCGCGCGCGGCCAGATGATCGGCGAACTCGGTGTTGAAGAAATAGTCGGTGAAGCCGTGCACCATCAGCACCGCGCGCCGGGCGGCAGGATCGGCGGGGCCGCGGCGGACGAGAGTGGCCTCCAGATCGCCCTCTCCGTCGGGGTCGGGCCCCAACGCGAAGGTGGTCTGCCAGTACCCGGACAGGACATCGGGCTGCCATCCGGACACGACAGCCACCATAGTGTGCGAGGTGGTCGGAGGGTCGTGTGCGCACGCGGAGGGATAACCTGAACACCAGTAAGCCGTGTGCAACGGGGACGCGACCACGAAGGGCCGATCGAGTTGGTGTCTGAAGCGGAGAAGACCGACGTCCTGCTGGTAGGGGCGGGCATCATGAGCGCGACGCTGTCGGCGCTGCTGCGGCTGGTGGAGCCCAATTGGTCGATGACGCTCGTCGAGCGTCTCGACGGCGCGGCCGCCGAGAGCAGTGACCCGTGGAACAACGCCGGCACCGGGCACTCGGCGCTGTGTGAACTCAACTACACCCCGGCACGTCCGGACGGCAGCATCGACATCGCCAAGGCCGTCAACGTCAACGAGCAGTTCCAGGTGTCACGCCAGTTCTGGACGTACGCGGTCGAGAACGGCGTGCTGCCCGACGTGCGCAGCTTCCTCAACCCGATCCCGCATGTGAGCTTCGTGCAGGGCGAGGAGCACGTGAAGTACCTCAAGGCCCGGTACGACGCGCTGGTGACCAATCCGCTGTTCGCCCGGATGGAGTTCATCGACGATCGCGATGAATTCGTCCGCAGGTTGCCGCTGATGGCCGAGCGACGGGACTTCTCCGAGCCGGTCGGGCTGAACTGGTCCCAGGACGGCACCGACGTCGACTTCGGCTCGCTGTCGCGGCAGCTGATCGGTTTCGGTGCCAAACACGGCATGTCGACGTTGTTCGGCCACGACGTGACCGATCTGGACCAGGGGTCCGACGGGCGCTGGACGGTCAAGGTCGTCAACCGCCGCACCGGCCAGAAGCGAAAGTTCAACGCGGGCTTCGTGTTCGTCGGCGCCGGCGGCGGTGCGCTGCCGCTGCTGCAGAAGGCCGGCATCAAGGAGGCCAAGGGATTCGGTGGTTTCCCGGTCGGCGGGCAGTGGCTGCGCAGCGGCAATCCCGACCTGACCGCGCGCCACCAGGCCAAGGTGTACGGGTTGCCGCCGCTGGGCGCGCCGCCGATGTCGGTGCCCCACCTGGACACCCGCGTGATCAACGGCCGCTCGTGGCTGCTGTTCGGGCCGTTCGCCGGGTGGTCGCCGAAGTTCCTCAAACAGGGCAAGGTCACCGACCTGCCGCTGTCGGTCAAGCCGAACAACCTGGTCTCGATGCTGGGTGTGGGGCTGACCGAGATGGGTCTGCTGAAGTACCTGATCGGGCAGCTGCTGCTCAGTGAGTCGGCGCGGGTGGACGCGCTGCGGGAGTTCGCGCCGAGTGCCCGCAATTCCGACTGGGAGCTCGACATCGCCGGCCAGCGGGTGCAGGTGATCCGCAAGGCCAAAGGCAAGGGCGGCGTCCTGGAGTTCGGTACCACCGTGCTCTCTGCGGCCGACGGCAGCATCGCGGGTCTGCTCGGCGCCTCTCCGGGCGCGTCGACCGCGGTGCCGGCGATGCTCGAGGTGATGTCGCGGTGCTTCGCCGACCGCTACCAGTCGTGGCTGCCCACGATCAAGACGATGGTGCCGTCGCTGGGCACCAAATTGTCCGAGGAGCCCGAGCTGTTCGACGAGATCTGGGCCCGCGGCACCACGGTGCTCAAGCTCGACAAGCCGGCCGGTGCACTGCCCGAGACCGCACCCGATGTGTCCTCGGCAGGCACCGAGCACACCGCGACGACGGCGACCGTTTGACGGTGTCGCTCCGATGACCGCGGCGTTGCGCCGCAGCTGGGCCAAGGATCTCGACGCGGCCACGCTCTACGAGCTGCTCAAGTTGCGCGTGGAGGTGTTCGTCGTCGAACAGGCGACGCCCTATCCCGAGCTCGACGGCAGGGACCTGCTGAGTGAGACCCGGCATTTCTGGCTGGAAAGTGCTGAGGGACAGGTGATTTCGACGCTGCGTCTGATGGAGGAGCATCCGGCCGGGCACAAGGCGTTCCGGATCGGACGGGTCTGCACGAAACGCTCCGATCGAGGCCACGGGCACACCGCCCGGTTGCTGACGGCCGCGCTCGCCGAGGTCGGGGACTACCCCTGCCACATCAACGCCCAGACCTATCTCGAGGAGATGTACGGCAGACACGGATTCGTCCGTGACGGAGACGAATTCCTCGACGACGGCATCCCGCACGTCCCGATGGTCAAACCGTGACGGGTCAGGAGCTCTACCCGTTCAGCGCGCTGGTCGGCCACGACCGCCTGAAGGTGGCGCTGGTGTTGTGCGCGGTGCGCCCGGACATCGGCGGCGTGCTGATCCGCGGGGAGAAGGGCACCGCGAAATCGACGGCGGTGCGTGGCCTGGCGCAGGTGCTGACCCAGTCGTTCCGGATCGCGGGTGCTGACGGGGGACAGCTGGTCGAGTTGCCGATCGGCGCGACCGAGGACCGCGTGGTCGGTTCGCTGGACCTGCAGAAGGTGCTGCGCGACGGTGAGCACGCCTTCTCGCCGGGCCTGCTGGCGCGCGCGCATCGCGGTGTCCTCTACGTCGACGAGGTCAACCTGCTGCACGACCATCTCGTCGACGTCCTGCTGGACGCGGCGGCGATGGGCCGGGTGCACGTCGAGCGCGACGGGGTCTCCCACAGTCACGAGGCGCGTTTCGTGTTGATCGGAACGATGAATCCCGAAGAGGGAGAACTACGTCCGCAGCTGCTCGATCGGTTCGGGTTGACGGTGGACGTGGTGGCCTCCCGCGATGTGGACGTCCGCGCCGAGGTGATCCGCCAGCGCCTGGCGTTCGAGGCCGATCCTGCCGGGTTCGCGGCCCGCTACGCCGGCGCCGACGCCGAGTTGGCCCGTCACATCGCCGACGCGCGCGCCCGGGTTGTCGATGTGGTGTTGCCCGACAACGAGTTACGGCGCATTGCGGCACTCTGCGCCGCCTTCGACGTCGACGGCATGCGCGCCGATCTGGTGGTGGCGCGGACCGCGATCGCCCACGCAGCCTGGCGCGGGGCGCTCGAGGTGGCCGAAGAGGACGTGCGGGTGGCCGCGGAACTGGCGCTGCCGCACCGCCGCCGGCGCGACCCGTTCGACGATCCCGGGCTCGACGAGGGCCGGCTCGACGATGCGATGGCACAGGCCGGTGACGCGGCCTCCGACGAATCGCGCCCCGACCCGGAACCCGACCCGCCCGGTGGCGGCGCCCCCTCACCCGCCGATGGCACCGAAGATGCTGCGCCGCAGTCACAATCGCCGTCGGCGCCGCCGCCGACGCGTCCCAGCGCGGCACCGGCGGCGGCGTTCCGGACCCGAGCGCTGGTGGTGCCGGGTGTCGGTGACGGTGCACCCGGCCGCCGCTCCCGGGCGCGCAACCGCACCGGCACGACCGTCGCCGCGACCACCGATGCGCAGACCGGGTACGGCATGCACGTGTTCGGCACGTTGCTCGCGGCCGCCGGACGCCACAGTGGTGCGGGCCCGCTGCGACCCGGACCGGATGACCTGCGCCGCGCCGTGCGGGAGGGCCGCGAAGGAAATCTGGTGATCTTCGTCGTCGACGCATCGGGGTCGATGGCGGCACGCGACCGGATGTCGGCGGTCAGCGGAGCCACGCTGTCGCTGTTGCGTGACGCGTACCAGCGCCGGGACAAGGTCGCGGTGATCACGTTCCGTGGTCAGGACGCCCGGGTGCTGCTGCCGCCGACGTCGTCGGTGTACGTGGCCAGTACGCGACTGGCGCGGTTCGACACCGGCGGGCGGACGCCGCTGGCCCAAGGGCTGCTCGCTGCACGCGACATGGTGGTCCGGGAGCGCACACGCGACCGGGCGCGGCGCGCTCTGGTGGTGGTGCTCACCGATGGGCGCGCCACCGGCGGCCCGAACCCGTTGGGTCGCACCGCCACGGCCGCCGCCCGGCTGGTGGCCGAGGGCGCCTCGGCTGTCGTCGTGGACTGCGAAACATCGTATGTACGTTTGGGTTTGGCCCAGGACCTGGCGCGGTGCCTGGGTGCGCCCGCGGTGCGGCTCGATCAGCTGCGCGCCGACGCGCTGACCGCGGTGGTCAAGACGCAGGCCGCGGCCTGAGGGAAGGAACGCGATGCCCCAGGGTCAGCCGACGGCCGTCCCCCGCGACGGGTTGACGACCCGCGCCCGTCGCCACGCGCCGCTGCTCGCGGTGCACACCGGCGCGGGCAAGGGCAAGTCCACCGCCGCGTTCGGGATGGCGCTGCGGGCCTGGAACCAGGGCTTCGACGTGGCGGTGTTCCAGTTCGTCAAGAGCGCCAAGTGGAAGGTGGGGGAGGAGACCGCGCTGCGGGAGTTGGGGCGCGTCCACGCCGAACACGGCATCGGCGGGCCCGTCGAATGGCACAAGATGGGATCGGGCTGGTCCTGGTCGCGCAAAGCCGGCACCGAGGAGGACCACGCCGCCGCTGCCGCCGAGGGGTGGGCCGAGATCGTGCGCCGGCTCTCCGAGCAGCGCCATGACTTCTACGTGCTCGACGAGTTCACCTACCCGCTGAAGTGGGGCTGGGTCGATGTCGCCGACGTGGTCGACGTGCTGTCGTCGCGGCCCGGCACCCAGCACGTGGTGATCACCGGGCGCGACGCGCCGGCCGCGCTGCTCGATGCCGCC
Organism: Mycolicibacterium sp. 018/SC-01/001; assembly: GCF_007096635.1. Classification (GTDB taxonomy): domain Bacteria; phylum Actinomycetota; class Actinomycetes; order Mycobacteriales; family Mycobacteriaceae; genus Mycobacterium. Next base: position 11,417 of record NZ_VKAA01000015.1, on the reverse strand, counting down.
GACCTGGTCACCGAGATGACGAAGGTCAAGCATCCGATGGACGTGGGCCGCAAGGGCCAGCGGGGAATCGAGTGGTGAGCGCAGCGAACCACGACAGACAGGGCTCCGAGTGGTGAGCGCAGCGAACCACGACAGACAGGGCTCCGAGTGGTGAGCGCAGCGAACCACGACAGACAGGGCTGCGAGTGGTAGCCACCCCGGGGATCGTCATCGCCGCACCGTCGTCCGGCAGCGGCAAGACCACGATCGCGACCGGCCTCATCGGCGCGCTACGGCAGGCGGGGCACCGGGTCGCCCCGTTCAAGGTCGGCCCCGACTTCATCGACCCGGGCTACCACGGTCTGGCCGCGCTCCGGCCGGGGCGCAACCTCGATCCCGTACTCGTCGGTGACCACCTCATCGGACCGCTCTACCGGCACGGCTGCGCCGGCGCTGACATCGCGGTCGTCGAAGGCGTGATGGGCCTCTTCGACGGGAGGATCAGCGATGCCCCGGCCACCGGGGCCGCCCGCGGCTCCACCGCCCACGTCGCCGGGATGCTCGGCACCCCGGTGATCCTCGTCGTCGACGCCCGCGGACAGAGTCACAGCGTCGGTGCACTGGTGCACGGCTTCGCCACCTTCGACAGCTCGGTCCGGCTCGTCGGCGTGATTCTCAACCGCGTCGGATCGGCGCGCCACGAGGCGGTGCTGCGGCAGGGCTGCGAGCAGGCGGGCGTCGCGGTGCTGGGCGCCGTTCCTCGTACCGACGAGCTCGCGGTCCCGTCGCGCCACCTCGGGCTCGTGACCGCCGTCGAGCACGGCACGCAGGCCCGCGCCGCCGTTGATGCGATGGCCGAGCTGGTCGCCCGGCACGTCGATCTCGGCGCCGTCGTCGCGGCGGCCCGCAGCGCCGTCACCGACGATCCGTGGAGCCCGGACGTCGGCGAGCCCGTCGACGCCCCGGCGACCGTCGCGCTGGCCGCGGGCCGGGCGTTCACCTTCACCTACGCCGAACACGCCGAACTGCTCGCCGCCGCAGGTGCCGACGTCGTCGCATTCGACCCCCTCACCGACGCGCTGCCCGCGCGCACGTCCGCGCTCGTCATCCCGGGCGGGTTCCCGGAGGAGTTCGGCCCCGCGCTGTCGGCGAACCACGCTGTGCGCGAGCAGATCGCCGCGCTGGCCGATGCAGGCGCCCCGGTCCACGCCGAATGTGCCGGGCTGACCTACCTGGCCGATGACCTCGACGGCCATCCCATGTGCGGTGTGATCGCAGGCTCGGCGTCGTTCACGCCATCGCTGACCCTGGGTTACCGGGACGCCGTGGCCGTTGCGGATTCTTCGCTGCACCGCATCGGCGATCGGGTCGTCGGGCACGAATTCCACCGCACCGCAATGCATTACGCACCAGAAAGGCAACCGGCCTGGCGCTATCGCGGCCGGGCGGGCGCGATGGTCGACGACGGCGCCGTCCAGGCCGGGGTGCATGCGGGCTACCTGCACACCCATCCGGCCGCCCACCCCGAGGCGATCGCCCGCTTCGTCCGTGCGGCGGCACGCTCTAAGCTCGCCGGGTGACCGACAACGCCTATCTGGTGGGCCTGCGCCTGGCCGGCAAAAAGGTCGTCGTCGTGGGAGGCGGTGGCGTCGCCCAGCGACGCCTGCCCCTGCTGGTGGCCTCCGGTGCCGACGTGCACGTCATCACCATCGCCGCGACCCCCGCGGTGGAGGCGATGGACGGAATCACGCTGACGCTGCGGCCTTTTCGTGATGGAGATCTCGAGGACGCCTGGTATGTGATCGCGGCCACCGACGATCCCGACGTCAACGCTGCCATCGTCGCCGAGGCCGAGACTCGCCGGGTGTTCTGCGTCCGGGCCGACATCGCCGTCGACGGGACCGCCGTCACGCCGGCCACATTCGAATACGAGGGCCTCTCGGTGGGTGTGTTGGCCGGCGGCGAACACCGCCGGTCGGCGGCCATTCGCTCGGCGATCCACGAGGCGCTGCAGCAGGGCGTGATCACCGCTGACGCACCCGGCGTGGTGGCCGGCGGGGTCGCGTTGGTCGGGGGAGGGCCGGGCGATCCGGAACTGATCACCGTGCGGGGCCGCCGACTGCTCGCCCACGCCGACGTGGTGGTGGCCGATCGGCTCGCCCCGCAGGATCTGCTCGCAGAACTGTCACCGGACGTCGAGGTCATCGACGCCGCGAAGATCCCCTACGGCCGTGCGATGGCGCAGGACGCGATCAACGACGTCCTGATCGACCGGGCGAAGCAGGGCAAGTTCGTCGTCCGCCTCAAGGGTGGTGATCCGTTCGTGTTCGCGCGCGGCTACGAGGAAGTGATCGCGTGCGCCGACGCCGGGATTCCGGTCACGATCGTGCCGGGTGTGACCAGTGCCATAGCCGTTCCGGCGTTGGCCGGCGTTCCGGTCACCCACCGGGCCATGACGCACGAATTCGTGGTGGTCAGCGGCCATGTCGCGCCGGATCACCCCGAATCGTTAGTGAATTGGGATGCGTTGGCTGCGCTGCACGGCACGATCGTTTTGCTGATGGCTGTCGAACGCATCGAACTCTTCGCAAAGGTGCTGTTGGAAGGCGGCCGACCAGCGGATACTCCGGTGCTCGTGGTCCAGCATGGAACGCTGTCGGCGCAGCGGAGTTTGCGGGCCACGCTCGCGGACGCTCCTGAACGCATCCGCGAGGAGGGCATCAGGCCCCCCGCGATCATCGTGATCGGGGCGGTGGCGGCCTTCGCGGCTTAAAGAGATATTAAGAGTACGGTAAGGTAACTTGTCATGACGGCTCTCAACGACGCAGAGCGTGCTGCCATCCAACGGGATGCCGAAGGCAAGGGGCAGCGGGGCGCCAACCGGGCTCTGCCGGCTCGCATCAGGGCCACCTCGGATGGGGCCGCCGGCTCGCGATTCCCCAAGACGCCGGCATGGCTGCCGTCGCGGCGCTTCATCGCCGCGGTCATCGCCATCGGCGGCATGCAGCTCCTCGCCACGATGGACAGCACGGTCGCCATCGTGGCGCTCCCCAAGATCCAGGACGAACTCAGCCTTTCCGACGCCGGCCGCAGCTGGGTCATCACCGCCTACGTGCTGACGTTCGGCGGCCTGATGCTCCTCGGTGGCCGCCTCGGCGACACCATCGGGCGCAAACGGACGTTCATCGTCGGCGTCGCCCTATTCACGATCGCCTCGATCCTCTGCGGCATCGCGTGGGACGAGGCGACGCTGGTCATCGCCCGCCTGCTGCAGGGCGTGGGCGCTGCGATCGCATCGCCGACCGCGCTGGCTCTGATCGCCACCACGTTCCCGAAGGGGCCGGCCCGTAATGCCGCAACGGCGGTGTTCGCTGCGATGACCGGTGTCGGCTCGGTGACGGGCCTGGTGGTCGGCGGAGCGCTCACCGAGGTGTCCTGGCGGCTGGCCTTCCTGGTCAACGTCCCGGTCGGAATCCTGATGATCTACCTCGCCCGCACCACGCTGCGCGAGACCAACCGTGAACGCCTCAAGCTCGACGCCACCGGCGCGCTGCTGGCGACGCTGGGTTGTACCGCCGCGGTGTTCGCGTTCTCGATGGGCCCGGAGGCCGGCTGGGTCTCGCCGATCACGATCGGCTCGGGCGTCGTGGCAATCTTCTGCGGCCTGGCGTTCCTGTGGGTCGAGAGGACCGCGGAGAACCCCGTCGTCCCGTTCGAACTGTTCCGTGACAGCAACCGCGTGGCGACCTTCGCCGCGGTCTTCCTCGCGGGCGGCGTGATGTTCACGCTGACCGTGCTGATCGGGCTGTACGTGCAGGACATCATGGGATACAGCGCGCTGCGCGCCGGTGTCGGCTTCATCCCGTTCGTCATCGCGCTGGGCATCGGCCTCGGTGTGTCGTCGGCGCTGGTGTCGAAGTTCCAGCCCCGCATCCTGGTGATCGGCGGCGGCGTGCTGGTGTTGGCCGCGATGCTCTACGGCTCGACCCTCGATGCCAACATCCCGTACTTCCCGAACCTCGTGCTGCCCATCACCGTCGGTGGTTTCGGCATCGGCATGATCGTGGTCCCGCTGATGATCTCGGCGATCGCGGGGGTCGGCTTCGACCAGATCGGCCCCGTGTCGGCGATCGCGCTGATGCTCCAGAACCTCGGCGGTCCGGTCGTGCTGGCGATCATCCAGGCCGTCATCACGTCGCGCACGCTCTACCTGGGCGGCACCAACGGCCCGGTCAAGGACATGAATCCGGCGCAGCTGCACGCCCTGGACCAGGGCTACACCTACGGCCTGCTGTGGGTGGCCGCGGTCGCCGTCGTGGTCGGCGCGGTGGCCCTGTTCATCCGCTACACCGCTGAACAGGTGGCGCACGCGCAGGAAGTCAAGGACGCGATCGACGCCGGAGAGCTTTAGCTCGACCGCGATTTCGGCGTGATCGTCTGCGCTCAGCGGCGATAAGCACGCCGAAATCGTTCACCGGTAGGGTGGCCAACCATGTCCTCCCGGGCCCCGCTGGCGTCCTCGTTGGGCATCGCGGTCGTCGCGATCACCGGCATGCAGCTGATGGCGACGCTCGACGGGACCATCGTGATCGTCGCGCTGCCGCGCATGCAGGCCGACCTCGGCCTCTCCGACGCGGGCAAGAGCTGGGTGATCACCGCCTACGTGCTGGCTTTCGGCGGCCTGCTGCTGCTCGGCGGCCGGATCGGTGACGCCGTCGGCCACAAACGGGCGTTCCTGTCCGGGGTCGGCGTATTCACGATCGCGTCCCTGGTCTGCGGTCTGGCCGACGACGAAGCCACGCTCGTCGTGGCTCGCGCGGTCCAGGGCATCGGCGCGGCGGTGGCCGCCCCCACCGGTCTGGCGCTCGTCGCCACCACCTATGCCGTCGGGCAACCCCGCAATCGCGCGCTCGCGGTGTCGGCCGCCATGCAAGGACTCGGCTCGGTCCTCGGGCTCGTCCTCGGTGGAGCCGTCACCGGCATCTCCTGGCGGCTGGCGTTCCTGGTCAACGTCCCGATCGGCATCGTGATCATCGCGATCGCGGTGTTCCGGCTCGCCGAGACCCACCTCGAACGCATCAAGCTGGACATCACCGGCGCGCTGCTGGCGACCCTGGCGTGCACGTCGGCGGTCCTGGTCTTCACGCAGGGTCCTGCCCTGGGCTGGGCTGACCCGTGGGTGATCGGGGCCGCTGTGGCCGCCGTGGTCTTCTTCGTCGCGTTCCTGCTCGACGAGCGCGGCGCCGACAACCCCCTGGTGCCGCTGACGATCTTCGACAGCCGGCACCGCGTCGCGTCGTTCGCGGCCTACTTCCTGGCCGGCGGCGTCATGCTGACCCTGTCGGTGATGATCGGCCTGCTCGTCCAGGACGTGCTCGGCTATTCTCCGTTACGGGCCGGAATAAGCTTCCTGCCGTTCGCGGCGGCCTTCGTCGTCGGCAACGTGATCGCCACGGTCGTCGCGCCCCGCATCGCGCCGCGCTGGGTGATCCTCGGCGGCGGCGTGCTGGTGCTGCTGGCCATGCTCTACGGCTCGACGCTGGACCGGTTCGTGCCGTACTTCCCCGACCTGTTCGTTCCGATCGTGGTCGGGGGGCTCGGCATCGGGGTGATCTCGGTGATCCTGCCGCTGTGCCTGCTGGCCAACGTGCCCGCCCGCGAGATCGGATCACTGTCGTCGGTCACGCTGATGGTGTTCAACCTCGGGGGCCCGCTGGTGCTGGTGGTGGTCCAGGCGGTGCAGGTGTCCCGGACGCTGTACCTGGGCGGCACCACGGGACCGGTGAAGAACATGACGCCCGCCCAACTCGACGCGCTCGGGCACGGTTACACCTACGCGCTGCTGTGGGTGGCCGCGATCGCGATCCTGGTCGGCGTCGCGGCGCTGTTCATCGGCTACTCCGCGCGCGACATCGCCCGGGCCCGCGAGACCCGCGAAGCCGTGGAGGCGGGGGAGCTGTAGGTATCGCCTAAGGTGGTCGGCTGTGATCACCCGCATGTCCGAGCTGTTCCTGCGCACCCTGCGCGACGACCCGGCCGACGCCGAAGTGCCGAGCCACAAGCTGCTGATCAGGGCCGGCTACGTCCGGCCGGTCGGCCCCGGGCTGTACAGCTGGCTGCCCCTCGGACTCAAGGTGCTCCGCAAGATCGAGGCGATCGTCCGCGACGAGATGACCGCGATCGGCGGACAGGAGATCCTCTTCCCCGCACTGCTGCCCCGCGCACCGTACGAGACGACTGCCCGGTGGACGGAGTACGGGGACACGCTGTTCCGGTTGAAGGACCGTCGCGAGAACGACTATCTGCTCGGCCCGACCCACGAGGAGATGTTCACCCTCACGGTCAAGGGCGAGTACTCGTCGTACAAGGACTTCCCGCTGATCCTGTTCCAGATCCAGAACAAGTACCGCGACGAGGCGCGTCCGCGCGCCGGCATCCTCCGCGGGCGCGAGTTCCTGATGAAGGACTCGTATTCGTTCGACATCGACGACGACGGACTCAAGACCGCCTACCACGCCCACCGCGAGGCCTACCAGCGGATCTTCGCCCGCCTCGCCGTGCGCTACGTGATCGTGTCGGCGGTGTCCGGCGCGATGGGCGGCAGCGCCTCGGAGGAGTTCCTGGCCGAGAGCGAGGTCGGTGAGGACACGTACGTGCGCTGCGCGGAGTCCGGCTACGCCGCCAACGTCGAGGCCGTCATCACCGCCGTTCCGGACTCGATCCCGTTCGAGGGCCTGCCCGAGGCGACCGTCTACGACACGGGTGACACCCCGACGATCGCGACTCTCGTCGACTGGGCCAACTCCGCCGATCTGGGCCGGACGGTGACTGCGGCGGACACGCTGAAGAACGTGTTGATGAAAACCCGGGTGCCCGGCGGTGATTGGGAGCTGCTGGCGGTCGGCGTGCCGGGGGATCGGGAGGTCGACGAGAAGCGGCTCGGCGCGGCGCTGGAGCCTGCCGAGTTCGCGATGCTCGACGACGCGGATTTCGCGAGGCACCCGTTCTTGAAGAAGGGGTACATCGGACCGAAAGGCTTGTTGGCCAACGGGGTTCGTTATCTGGTCGACCCGCGCGTGGTGGACGGCACCGCGTGGATCACCGGTGCCGACGAGAAGGGCAAGCACGTCGTGGATCTCGTCGCGGGCCGGGACTTCGTGCCCGACGGCACGATCGAGGCCGCCGAGGTGCGCGAGGGCGACCCGTCGCCCGACGGTGCCGGTCCGCTGGTGGCCGCCCGCGGCATCGAGATCGGCCACGTCTTCCAGCTGGGTCGCAAGTACGCCGACGCGTTCTCCGCCGACGTCCTCGGCGAGGACGGCAAACCGGTGCGGCTGACGATGGGCAGCTACGGGATCGGGGTGTCGCGGCTGGTGGCGGTGATCGCCGAGCAGCAGCACGACGAGCTGGGTCTGCGGTGGCCGGCGTCGGTGGCACCGTTCGACGTGCACGTGGTGATCGCCAACAAGGACGCCGAGGCGCGCACCGGCGCGACCGAGCTGGCCGCCGACCTGGACCGGCTGGGGGTCGACGTGCTGCTCGACGACCGCAGCGCGTCGCCGGGAGTGAAGTTCAAGGACGCGGAACTACTCGGTGTGCCGTGGATCGTCGTGGTGGGCCGCGGCTGGGGTGACGGGGTCGTGGAGCTGCGGGACCGGTTCAGCGGCGAGAAGCGGGACGTCGCCGCATCGTCGGCGACCGAGGAGATCCTCGCCGCGATTCGCTGAGGGCTACTCGGAGCCGCCGGGGAACGGCACGATGACGGGTCTCTTTCCCGCGATGCCACGCCACCGTGCCGCGGTGACGGCGGTCTCGAGCATCGCCGCCACGCCGAACGCGCGGACCTTCTCATCGGTCGCCTGCTCGACGACCGCACGCCACGCCGTCGCGGCGTCTTCCTCCATGCGCACCGCGAGCGCTGCGGCCTGGCCGGGGGTGTCGACCTCCGAGGGCATCGAGTACCCCGCCGCCGGCAGCGGAACGGCGCCGCCGGTGTCATGGAGCAGGACGATCGCGGCTTCGCGCCTGGCCCGGTGTTCGGCCATCGAGTCCGCGACCAGGCTGTTGTCCTCGGGCGTGGAGTGCGCCGACACCAGCCCGTATCCGTAGATCGTCGCGTGTTCGACGGCGACCGCGTCGAACAGCGCGCCCAGCGCCGGATCGGCGGGCCGGGTGGTCGGGCTCGGTGTGTTCGGAGTGGTCACTGCGCACCACCCGGCGAGGCCAGCGCCACGGTGTAGGCGGCCGTGCAGGCCGCCGCGATCGAGGCGAGCAGACCGGCACGGTAGCCCGACAGCGCCGCCGCGGAATGCGATGCGCTGTCCGCCGACGCCCGCAACGCGCCGCTGACGTCGTCGGCGGTGGGCGGCGGAGGTTCAGGCGCGCCCGCCGCCGGGCTCGCCGAGGTCGTCACCGTCACACCGGTGCCCGGCGCGGCCTGACCGGTCAGCCGGACGATCTCGTCCGACAGCGCCTGCGCATGGGCGGAGCGCAGCTGCGCGATCTCGGTCAGCGTCGCCGCGGCGCGGCCCCTGACCGCTGCGGCGGCCTGGCCGGCCAGTCGGCTGTCCGATCGCGCCCGATCGAGCGCGGTGGTCAGGTCGTCGAGGTCCGGCGGCGGCGGTGGCGCGCCGCAGGCCGTCGCCGCGACGGCGGTGAGGAGGACGAGGCCGGCCAACACGTCTCGGCGGCGCAGGGTCGGCGGACGGCTCGGCACGTGCCACATCCTGCCACTGCGAAACCGCCCCTCCGGGTCGACGGGCGGCCGATGCCGCCCGCGATGCCTCCGTACTGGCGCTTTGGTCGTTGCACCCGCCCGCCTGGCGTATCGTAGGGACCCGTTCGACCAGTACGAGAGACAACTCAAGACGAGGGAGCTCACCGTGGCGGAGCGGTCTGCGGGATTGCCGTCGCAGCGACAGGTGATCGATCTGCTCGCCGATGAGTTCGCGCGCGCCGGGTACGACATCGAGGATGTCGTGGTCGACGGGTCGGCACGCCCGCCCAGGGTGACCGTGGTCGCCGACGGCGACGAGGGGCTCGACCTCGACGCGATCGCCGAACTGTCCCGGATGGCCTCGGCTCTTCTCGACGATCTCGACTCGCCGCCGTACGTGCTCGAGGTCACCTCCCCGGGCGTGGACAGACCGCTGAGCACCGACACGCACTATCGCCGCGCCCGGGGCCGGCTGGTGGAGCTGACGCTGGCCGACGGCTCGACACTGACCGGCCGGCTGGGCGAACTGCGCGGCACCACCGTCGACGTCGTGGTGCGCGACGCTCGCCGCAGTCTGTCCGTGCGTGAGCTCACGCGCGATGAGATCAGCAAAGCTGTTGTCCAGGTGGAGTTTTCGCCACCGAGTCCGCGCGAGCTCGAGCTCGCGGGGCAGACCGGAAGGCGCAGTGAATGAACATCGACATGGCCGCCCTGCACGCGATCGAGGCCGACAAGGGGATCTCCGTCGACGTGGTCGTCGAGACCATCAAGTCAGCTCTGCTGACCGCCTACCGGCACACCGAGGGGCACGAGGCCGACGCCCGCATCGACGTCGACCGCAAGACCGGCGTGGTCAAGGTGATCGCGCGGCAGACCGACGCCGACGGCAACGTGCTGCACGAGTGGGACGACACTCCGGAGGGTTTCGGCCGGATCGCCGCGACGACGGCACGCCAGGTGATCCTGCAGCGGCTGCGCGACGCGGAGAACGAGAAGAACTACGGCGAGTTCGCTGCGCGCGAGGGCGACATCGTGGCCGGCGTGATCCAACGCGACGCCCGCGCCAACGCGCGGGGCCTCGTCGTCGTGCGGATGGGCAGCGAGACCAAGGGCTCCGAAGGAGTGATTCCGGCCGCCGAACAGGTGCCCGGGGAGAGTTACGAACACGGCGACCGGCTGCGGTGCTACGTCGTGGGTGTCTCCCGCGGCGCGCGCGAGCCGTTGATCACGCTGTCGCGTACCCATCCCAATCTCGTGCGCAAGCTGTTCTCCCTCGAAGTGCCCGAGATCGCCGACGGTTCGGTCGACATCGTCGCGGTGGCGCGGGAGGCGGGGCACCGCAGCAAGATCGCTGTCGCGTCGCGCGCGCCCGGGCTCAACGCGAAGGGGGCGTGTATCGGGCCGATGGGCCAGCGGGTGCGCAATGTGATGAGCGAGCTGTCGGGCGAGAAGATCGACATCATCGACTACGACGAGGACCCGGCGAAGTTCGTCGCCAACGCGCTCTCACCGGCCAAGGTCGTCTCGGTGACCGTGATCGACGAGGCGGCCAAGGCCGCGCGGGTCATCGTGCCGGATTTCCAACTCTCGCTGGCCATCGGCAAGGAGGGGCAGAACGCGCGGCTGGCGGCGCGGCTGACGGGGTGGCGCATCGACATCCGCAGCGACGACGCGTCCTCCGATGCCGGCCGCGACCGCACCGATCGGCGGTCCGACGCCGCCCACCCCACAGGGGGCGAGCAGTAAGAAGCGGCCCCCGAGCGCGGGGCGGGTGCACCGCTGCAGGCCGATTTTCTTTTCGAGGATGTCGTGACGGTAGACTCAGCTGTGATCCAGCGCGAGATGTCGGCTCGGACGCAGAGAAGCAGCCACAACCCCTCCGGGGGCCCGGTGCGGACCTGTATCGGGTGCCGGCGACGAGAGTTGGCCGTCGATCTGCTTCGGGTCGTCGCCGTCGAGCACGGGAAGGGCTCTGGGAATCACGCCAGGGCCGTGACCGTCGACGCGGCGAAGAGGCTTCCGGGGCGGGGTGCGTGGTTGCATCCCGACCCAGGGTGTCTGCGCGAGGCGGTGCGGCGGCGGGCCTTCGGCCGAGCGCTCCGGATCGCCGGTTCACCGGACATCACCGCGGTGGTCGAGCGTTTCGCAGAACTGGAAACGCACGAGACACCCGGGCAAGAGAACAGGTAGCGAAGAACATGAGCACACCGTGAAGTCCCGATGACCATGCGTCATAGCTAACCCGAGGCGCGGCGCCCACCACCGCTGTCGCCTCTCAGACAGGAGATGTAGTGGCAGGTAAGGCCCGCGTGCACGAGTTGGCGAAGGAACTCGGTGTCACAAGCAAGCAAGTTCTGGCGCGTTTGAGCGAACAAGGTGAGTTCGTCAAGTCTGCGTCGTCCACGGTGGAGGCGCCTGTCGCCCGCCGGTTGAGGGAGTCGTTCGGCGGCTCCAAATCCAGCGCCGGATCCTCTGGCGGCAGTAACGGCAGCAACGGTTCTGCCGCCGCTGCACCCGCCAAGCCGGGACCCCGGCCCGGGCCGCGCCCGTCGGCACCGGCTGCCGCGCAGCCAGCCCCGCCCGCGGCGCCGGCACCGAGCGCGCCGCCGGCACCGAGCGCTCCGCCGGCCGCCCCGCAGCCGACGCAGGCCCCGCCGGCAGCTCCCGCCGCCTCGGCGTCCAGCCCGTCCGCCCCGCCGCGCCCGGGCCCGACACCCGGACC
>NZ_VKAA01000014.1 GCF_007096635.1 Mycolicibacterium sp. 018/SC-01/001 | reverse complement strand
CCAGCCGATACACTGACCCAGCCATCAGGTGGGGAATTTCGCTGAGCACGCCCGGGGACATTCGATGAGCGCAGTCAGGGTCGTCCTAATACTCCATCGAAACAGTCTGACCCGAGTAGGCCGCTCGGTCGCCATCTCTGGAATTCTCGCGTTCGATTGACGATCTGGCACGTGCGGTGTCACTCTCGATAAGTAGCAATGATGCTCGTGGAGCATGTGGTGTCGGTTTGTGTGGATGTCGATCTAGCGTCCGCGGTGATCGCGTTTCGACCCGCGGCGGGGGAAGAGCGGCGCCTGCCAGCCGGTCGTGTGCCTGTGTCGGCGTTGTTGGCGGCGAGCCCGTGGCGGACGTTTCGATGGTATTTCGGTCAGCGGCATTTTTCGGGGACTTATTGGTCGTCCACGGTCAGCGATCACGTGATCTATGAGTCGCGGCTGGAGTTGTCGTGTCTGATCCGTGCGGACTTTGATCCTCGTGTGCGCGCGATGGTCGCTCAACCGTTCTTGTTGTCTGCGGATGTCGATGGTCGTCCCCGTCGGCATATTCCGGACTATCTATGGGACACCGTCGATGGTCCCGTCGTCGTGGACGTGGTGCGCGCCGAACGCCTGACCCATCCGAAAGTTGAGGCATTGTGCGCGTGGACGAATGAAGTCGTCGGGTCGCTTGGCTGGGCTTACCTGGTGGTGTCCGAGCCGGAGCCGGTGGAGTTCGCGAACGTCCGCTTCTTGGCTGGCTATCGGCGTGACTGGTTGGTGCCCTCGGAACTGAGGGAGGCGATCCGCGGTGCGATCCCCAGACTAATCGGCGACTCGATCACCAACGCCGAGAGGAGACTTCAGAAATTTTCAGGTCCGCTTCTTCGCGCGACGCTCTTGAACGTGCTGTGGCGCCACGAGTTGCGCGCTGATCTGAGTACACCCCTGACGCCTTCGACCATGTTGGAGCACCCATGAGGCCTGCGACAACGGATGTGCGTATCGGTACCCGCTTTTTCTATGACGGCGAGATGGTGGAAGTCGTCGAGATGCACTGTGCATACGGCGATGTGGCGCTGGCAACCAAAGATGTGCGCAGTGGAGCTCTTCGGCAGATCGCCCTGAGCGAGGTGATGTCTTCAGATAACGTGCGCCTGCTTGACGACGGACGGGAGCCGGAAATCCCTGACGACGCCGTGCCGGCCGCGGTGATCTGGGGTGCGGTATCGGAGTCCGAGCGTCATCGCGCTCGGGAGCGCGCCTCGCATGTTCGGGAGGTGCTGACCGGCTATCGTTCCGGTAGTGCGCGAACCGCTTCAGCGATGGAGCCGCGTGCTGCGTACCGATCGAACATGTCACGCACTGACCGCGTTTCTGCGAAGGCGCGTGAGCTGCGGTGCGGAGTCCGCACGGTGCAGCGGTGGGTCGCGGCTTACCTTCGTGACGGCGAGGCCGGTCTCATCTCGGGCCAGGCGGCCCGAATCGTCTCGGAACCAACCCGATTCGCGGTTTTTGAGCGTATCGCGCTAGACATCATGGTCGAGCATACGGACTCGTCGCGCCCCAGCAAGCAGCACATCATCGCTCAGACGCGAGCACGCATCACCGCCACCTACGGTAGGGGCAGCGTTCCGCTGCCGGGACGCGCCCGTGCCTACGAAATCCTCGACATGCTGGAGCGCCGCCACCCCATCTTCCAGCATTCATCGAAGCGGAACCGGGATATCGCTGCTCGGCCGGTTCAGGAGTATGGAGCGTTGCATCCGGGGCGGCCGGGGGAGTACGTGTTGATGGACACCACGCGCCTGGATGTGTTCGCGATGGATCCGCAGACGCTGCGGTGGACGAGTGTGGAGTTGACCGTCGCGATGGACTGGTATTCGCGATGTATCACGGGTTTGCGGCTGACGCCGGGTGCGGCGAAAGCCTTTGATGCCGCCACTGTGCTCTATCAGTGCCTGCGGCCGGCCCCTGCGGGGAAGGACTGGCCGGTGGAGGCTGTGTGGCCGCCACATGGAATCCCCAGATCGGTACTGATCGAGGCCGACGCGGTGGACGCCGACAGCGTGTTCGCCGCGTCACCGGCGATCGTGCCCGAGACCGTGGTGGTCGATCACGGCCGTATATATGTGGGGGAGGCACTGACGAGCGCGTGCCGGCAGGCGGGGATTTCGATCCAGCCGGCCAGGGTTCGCACGGGCCGCGATAAAGGCCCGGTGGAGCGGTTTTTCCGTACTGTGCGGGAAGGGTTTTTGCAGGAGTTGCCCGGCTACAAGGGCCCGGATGTGTATTCCCGGGGGCTGTCTCCGGAGTCTGAGGCCTATTTTTTCCTCGACGAGCTGGAGGCGCTGCTGCGGGAGTGGGTGGCGTGTGTGTATCACCGGCGGCCTCACGACGGTGTCGGCGAGCCGGGGCTGTGGTCGCTGGGGATGTCTCCGGTGCAGATGTTCGAACACGGGATTGCCCGGGCCGGCTATTTGCAGGTGCCCCGCGATCCCGACCTGGCGTACCGCTTCCTGCCGGTAGTGTGGCGCACCGTCCAGCACTACGGTGTCGAGGTCAACGGCCGGGTGTATCGGGGCAGTGTGCTCGTCGACTACGTCGGCACGAAAAGCCCCTTCGCTCAGCAGCGCGGTAGGTGGCCGTTTCAGGTCAATCCCGATGACATCCGGCAGATCTTCTTCTTCGATCTTCAGCACACCCGCAGGTGGCATCCCTTGTCGTGGACCCGCGCAGCCATGCTGACCGCACCGATGAACGAAGACGGGCTGGCCTTCGCGCGTCGGCTGGCCAAAGCCAAGCATCCGGTCTTCGATGATCAGTTGGCGTTAGCGGAGTTGTTGGAACGTCGCAACCTCACTCAGGGTCGGTCCCCGGCGGAACGACGTGCCGCACTGCGGGTGTGCCGCGAGCAGTCGTCTTTGGAGATCGATTTGGCTGCCGCGATCGAAGTCAGCGCGCTCCCGACGGCGCAACGGGTCCTAGCCGGTGTCGACCCCACCCAGGCCGCCGCCGAGGAAGCCGCCTTGATGGGCGACGATCTCGACGACACCCCGCTCACCGCCGGCGTCGCCGACACCTACGACGACGTGCTGGAGGATCTATGACCACCACGAAAGCCGCGCCAGCACACCTTGTGTCGAATCTCGATAACCTGACGCTGGCCCGCAAAGAGGGGTGGCGCGACTACGTGGAGGCACCGCCGAAGACCCGCCCAGAGTTGTTGACGAAACGCCAAATCCGAGCGTTGAGCGAGCCTGCGGCTGACATGTACAACGATCGCCGCAAGCAATGGCACAACAACTTGGGCCCGTTCAAGACCCCGATGCTGGCCATGGTCCACGAAGCGTTGTGGGACATCGTCGACAGCAACGAACAAGACGGACAACACGCCAAGGGAGCGGTCGCCATTGACGGATACCCCGGCTTGGGAAAGACCTGTGCCGTCGAGGAATTCGCCAAGAAATTCCACCACCGCGAAATCCGCCGGTTCGGCGCCTTCACTCGAGCCGGCGATGAACGCTGGCCGGTGTGCCGGATCGGGATGCGCGGCAACACCAGCATGAAGGATTTCAACGGTGCTCTGTGCGACTTTTACGCCCATCCGGGTCGGCGAAACGCGACCGCCGAACAGCTGGGCCGCTGGGCACTGGACTGCGTGTTGAGCTGCGAGACACGGCTGCTGATCATTGACGACCTACATTTCCTGCATTGGCAACACCACGGTGGCATCGAGATCAGCAACCACTTCAAATACATCGCCAACGACTTCCCACTAACCCTGGTTAGTATCGGGGTCGGGTTAGGGGAGCGTGGTGTGCTGATGGATGGCCCATCTTATGAGGACGCGGTCCTTGCTCAGACCATGCGGCGCACCACCACCTTGGACATGGTCCCGTACGCGGTCACTACCGCCCGCGCTCGAGGCCAGTGGCGCACCCTACTGAGCACCATCGAGGAACGCCTGGTCCTGGCCGGCAAACGACCGGGAATGCTGACCGAGGAGATGTCGGACTACTTGTTCATCCGCAGCACTGGCCACATCGGCTCGCTGATGGAACTCATCCGACGCGGCTGCGCCCGAGCGATCCGAAATGGTGTGGAAACCATCAACCAGAAACTGTTGGACACCATCAAGATTGACAGCGCCGCCGAACGCGCTCGCCGTGAACTCGAAGCAGCCTTCCGCAGTCGCCGATTAACAACCTGCAACCGACGGCTGTGATTCGCACCTTGCCGCTGCGGGTCGCCCCTGCCACCGGCGAGGCGCTGGACTCGTGGCTGGAGACCATCGCCACGCGCTGCGACGCCCCGCTGGGTGCCGTCGTCCGCGCCGTTGGCATCGAGGGCGGCCCGACGGTGTTCTGGCGGCGCGTCGTTGAGCTCACCGAGCGCGAATGCCAGGACGTTGCGTACGCCACGGGCATCGACACGGCCGCGGTCGCCGCAACGACACTGGCGCATTACGACGGCACAGCTCTTGCGATCAATCACAGACGACATCAGCTGAAGCATGCGTTCCCCTTCGGGTGTCGCTCCTGGTCGCGCTACTGCCCCGCGTGCCTGCGTGAAACCGACGGGCGCTGGCAACTGCACTGGCGGCTGGGATGGACCTTCGCCTGCATCCGACACCGCTGCCTGCTCGCCGACCGCTGTCCCCGCTGCGATCGA
The DNA here is from genome assembly GCF_007096635.1 of Mycolicibacterium sp. 018/SC-01/001. GTDB lineage: Bacteria > Actinomycetota > Actinomycetes > Mycobacteriales > Mycobacteriaceae > Mycobacterium. The sequence goes on along the minus strand of NZ_VKAA01000014.1, from coordinate 140,540 downwards.
CCCCAACGCAAGAAATTTCCCCACTACACCGAGGTTCCCCAACCCAGTCGATGTGGCGGGAACCTGAAGGCACCCTGTGGCGCGGATCTGGCAAGTGCCCGGATAATGCAGTTGGCGGCCGCACACCCACTGATCGAGGCGCAGAAGCAAATTTACGAGATCATCGCCGACAATCGCGCTGCGTTCGGCCTCTACGCCGCGCAGCCATGTCCGGCCCGCGTTGCGCTGACCGACATCAAGGCATTGGCGTGCCGAATCCTTGCCTACGCCGCCGACAATGGACTGGCAGCGATTGAACCTGTCTGTGTACTGCCACATGACGCTGACCCGCCGCCGGTGTCCTGGCGCTACCGGCACAACACCGCGGAGATGAATGCTCCGCAGGCCGCTCTCGATGCTGGTGTGGCGATCACCGCCGCACTGACCGTGCTACGAGCCGATGACGTCGCGGCAGCCGCTGAGAAGGTGCGCTGGCTCGTTGCGGGGCGGGTGAAACGGGGCAGCGGTCAAGCGCTCGCCGCGTATGCCCGCGATGAGCGACTCATTTCCTCTGTGCTGTTGAAGGTCTTTGCACCCACTGCGGGATCGGCGCTGACGGGCGCGCATATGCAACTGCGTTATCGCACCACCCTCGCCGTCCCGGCGCCACCCACATCAGCCCACGCACGACTGCACCGGAGGGCCCGCCGGACACCGTCGATACTGTGGCCCGACTGGTCCCTGCGCCTGCAGACGCGAGAATCTCATTACTGGCATCTACGCTGTGCGCTCTCGACAGCAACGCTGCTCGTGGGAACCACCGCCAGCGTCGCTGACGCGACCAGCATTCTAGGCACCGTCATCGACGCAAACTCTGCCACGAAAGCAATCCAACAGCTTCAGCACAGCCCGCACTGGAAAGGCGTCTGCACCGCCGTGACGCGCCTGAGTCAATACCTTGACGACACACCCACCCCGATCAACTACGAACGGCGGCGGCGACTCAACTACGCCACCCTGCTCACCCCGGATCGCTGGGTGCAGATATGCCGGCAGACCGGCGCTTTACCGGGAAAGAGCAGAGGCCAGAAGGCGCTCGTCGCACGTGCCCACCTCTACCAGAAGATCAGCGGCAGGCCCGCCACCGACATCCTCCAGGGAACACCACCGGCGCTGCGTGAAGACTTGGTCCAACGCGTCGCGAACTTCCCGCGACGCGTCACACCTCACGTCGCGCGACTCCTTGCCGAAGAATCACGACGCTTCCTGCGCGCCAACCACATTCACGAACCTCCTACGTGGAGCCCGCCGCTCGAATTGGTCGCTGATCTCGATCTTCCCGGACCAGATCCCGCGCTCATCAAGATCGAACAATTGCACGATATCGCCGCAGATATGACAGTTCCGATCGGCGCCATCGCCCGTCACTTCAACGTCAGTACACACACGGTGCGCTTTCTCCTCGACGAATATCCCACCGAACCACGCGCCAGCAGCGCGGTGGAACGCGCACGCACACAACTATGTCCCGCTATCACCGCTGAGACGCTCGAACAGCTTTATGTCCAGCAGGGCCTCAACCTCAACCAGATCGCGGCGCAGTTCGGGACCACGCGATTCACGGTCGCGCGTCTGCTGCATCGCGACGGCGTCGTGATCCGGCACCGACCACCCCCACCAGACGGTGACTGGCTCTACGAGCAACACATCATCAAACGACGCACACTGGCCGACATCGCGGACGAAGCCGGAGTCCAGCCCCGAGCGGTCCACGCCTGGAAGAAACGACATCTCGGTGCCGCTGAAAGTGACGTAGCGGCTGATCGACCACGGTCGCCCAGTGGACGCTTCGACCGCTCGGTCCTGCAGCCCTGGTTCGCCCAAGACACACCATCTCCGTGGCTGACCCACTACGTCGAAACACTTCGACACCCGACGATGCAAGCGGCGGCACAACACTTGGGCATCAAACCCGCAACCCTGCGATACCGAATCCGAGCTCTGGAAAGGATTTTCGGCGCACCGCTACTCCTGCGGGCGCGACACGGCCTTGCCCTGCGCCCAACAGCCCTTGGTGAAGAAGTCGCTCACGCGATCACCGAACTGATCGGCCTCAACACCGTCGAAGCCGGCCAGCCCTCGACGTAGAACCGTCCAGCACTGTCCACCGGCAGCATTTGTCGGGCAGCCGCCGCTGCACCTCCTGCAACACGACCCTATCGGGATCCACCGTCGGCCGCAGGCGTCAACTGGGGCATGCGGGCGGCGGAAACCCGCATCCACGAGATGGCCCCAACGTGCGAGGATTTCGGTCTCCCTCGCGGGGTATAACTGCACGACGCACCCCCATACGGACGCCTATCGTGGACCACATGACTAAACCGACGAGAGCAGCGGTTCCCGGTGCGGCGCCACGCCATCTCTTCCTCGTCACCTATACCCGACGTGGCCAACCACTGTCCGACGCTGATACACCACCGAGCTACAAGGACGAGACTGGAGCGGAGCGATATGAATACGTGCCTGCGGATGCACTACGACGCGCTCACAATGCCCTATGACATAACAGATGTCGCGTCGTCAGGCTCCTGATGATCGACCCCTCACTTCCACGCGTCGCGCTGACCCAACTCCGTCACGACTTCGACCGCATTATCGGCGACGTCGAACGCGGACAGACGTTCGTAATCACCCGGCGCGGACGCGACGTGGCGGTGTTGCTGCCCCCCGAGGATCACCGCGCCCTCGCGTCACCCAGCGGGAGGCGCGATTTCATCAGCTGAGCTATGCCCCGTGCGACACGATCTCAGAGGCGTGCCAGACGATGCGAACCAGGGTCCCCAATGCCGGGCCAACCGACCGGGGCGCGGGCGCTGGCGAAAGTTCTTACCTCTATCGAACGCATCGGTGTTACTGAAGGTATCCAGGTGCGATGGTCACGGTGGCTGGACGCTCGGCTGGGTCGCGAGCGAGCTAGAATCTCCTTATTCTCCTGCGGCGCCGGATATTCTGCGCGGAATCCGGAAGTGACAGTGCCGTGCCAGGCGTTGACGTCCTCGGCCCGGGGTGCGACAGAGGTACGCACGCCAGCGGCCGACCGGCAATCCTGCTGCCCGTAGGCGAGCCTCAGGTCTCTTGCCTAATCGGATCCAGATGCCATCTATTGGTGGAGTACACCGATGTGGCGTGCGATGGCGTTCAGCGCGGGACTTGTATAAATCGGCCACCGCCGCGGGGTGCGCACCGACAGACCGCGTCGCCGTATCGAGGTTGTCAACCAGCGCAGCCGCTCGCCAGCGGCCATCGTGTCGGCCGCGGTCAGGACCGGTACTGCGACGGCGACGGTGACGGCGTCTCTGGACACCCGCGCAGACGACACCCGCTGACCGGCCGGCGCCCAGGTATGCAGCTCGCGGGCGTCGGACTCCGCCGCGTACGCGCGGGCCAGGGCGTCAGAAGCTCTGATGCACAGCTCATCTCGCTGCGCTCGGCCCAGAATCCATGCTCCCAATACCTTCAAATCCTGCACAAATACCTCGGCCCGCACCGGCTCATCGGCATAAATCCCGCCGTAGGACCACCCCATACGCAACACGGACAAAATCTCGCGCTGTGCGGCGATCAACGGATCGTCGGAGCCCAACACAATGAGGCTGTTGTCGGACAGTATCGTCCGGCACCGGCCACCCGAGAGCTCTCGATGCAGATAGCTGGTGCATCGCCCCACCTGAGGTCTATCGCCAGCCGGCCTCGCCGCCAGCCGTTGACGGCCGCCGCAGCAGCTGCATCGATCGGCCAGCAGGCAGCAATGCGTAGGACACGCCACCGCCCACCGCAGACGCCACCACACCCGCCAGCGACCGCCGCTCTGGTCCAGGCAGAGCGGACAAAACCGCGAACCTGGCACGCGCATCGACGCCGACCGCTGCCGTGACACCTGCGCAGAAATCCACGGCGCCAGAGTCATCGCCTCCACTCGACCGGACTCGACACCGGTCGCCAGACTGATCACCTGGATCTGCCACTTTGTCGGCGCGACCGTCGCGCGCGCCAACTGTTGGGACGCGCCGTAGCCAGGCCGACTCAACACGCCCACCCCGGTCAACAGCTCATCCCACCTAACACCCAGGCGGGCAGCCAATACCTCCAACCACGAATCCAAAACCTCCTCCTCGGCGGGAGCCACGCGGAACGGCAACGTGCGCAATCCCCGCATATCGACTGAACGTCCTGGGTCCGGCACAACCCCTATTGAACTACTAGTAGTGCATTCAGTGAAGTCGTTCGATACAGGATTGATGGCCGCAGCGCCGGCGGACGTTCCACCATCGGTCAGCCCGGGGGCGGGGTGGCACGCTGCGACACGGGCTACAGATCGCAGCGGCACACGACGGCCCTGGATGTCCCACTGGCGCCCCGACCTGGCTAACGCAAAATTTTGCCCCACTAGTGGGGCAGACTTTTCGGCCGACGCCGGGAGTACTAGAGAGCGTGCCCACGCGCCCCAGCCAAGACGATCCCAAAAGGGTCGTCGCGTGGAAACAACGACGAGCCCTGATGGGGATGCGCATCCAGGAACTACGCTTGCAGCTCGGCCTCACCCAAGAGCAACTCGCCGCACAATCCGGCGTCTCCCGCAACGTCCTCATGGACATCGAACATGGCCGTCGCGCCATCTTGAGCGACCGGATCTTCGATATCGCCGCAGCTCTGGGCATCACCGCCTCCGCACTGCTTGACGGCATCGAGTAGCCTTCGTCGCATATGACGCCACCGTAAGTGCCCCGGCGGGAGTCCGCCGATCAGGCGACCGATTCGCTACAGGGAAAGTTCGGCAAGCATGAGTGGAATGCACAATCGGCAACGTCAACAACCGTTGCCCCCCTAATTCATGAGCGCGGTCGCCCAGGGATTCCTACATAGTTATCGGCGGTGCAATCCATCCGCGACGCCGATACAAGCCACAGGCACTTGAGAGGGTCCGGAAGGGCAAGAGGGGACGGCATTTAGCGGCAGACCGCTGCTCGCGCGACCGACTGACACCCGGCGTCGATTCTTCGAGAAAGGCCACTTCCGGACCCACTGACGATTGTACTACTAGTAGGGCTCGACGTGCCCAGTCGTCTGCTGCCAAGACATCCCATGCCGGTATGAGTCAGTCGAGGAGTTTGGCATGACACTCCTCTGATGCGCCCGTTGAGCGACGCGGTCGACGCACCACTCCGCAGCGTGGTCTCGACGTGATTATCACTGGGCCGAAATGCCTTTTAGCTCCACAAAGTCCGACAAGCCTGACAACGGCAGCGTCGTCGGACTCCGGCGCTCCATTCCGCGCCTGCACAGAGGCTCTTGGGTCTGCGGCGGTGATCAGTTGTTGGCGAGCAGGTCGCGCAGGGTGGGCAGCACGCGCTGATCTTTGGGGCGGTTGGCGGCCTGTTTCGACCGAATAACGTCACTGAGGGAGGCGATCTCGACGACGCTGTCATACAGCTGCGCGGCGGCGGCGCCCCGGTGCAGGTCTGGATAACCGCGCGTGCCGGCGGGCTCGAACGCGATGTCGAGATCCCCGGCGTCGGTCACGAGGTTCCACATCTGGGCGCCGGAGAGAGCCTGGGCATCGCACGCGAACGGGAGACCCTCGGGCACAGACTCGGTGCGGATCAGGGCGTTCAGTTCGCGTAGCGCCGCGGCGAGGCGGGTCAGGTTGGCCGTGCTCACATCAGGGGTGATGTCGGCGTCCTCAGTAGGGAACGGTGATCCGTGATACACCGCCGCCAGCCCGCCGATTAGCACGTAGACCACCTTGTGTCGGTGCAACGTCGCGAAAAGGCGAGCAAGATCCAACTCCATGTCACCGCCCTCCCGCGCTGCGCAACCCCGCGAGCTGGGAGGCCAGCCGGCCATGACGATCGAGTCGTTGTTGGCCCGACAGCGACGCCAAGCGCTCGGCCTGGGCCCTGTCGCTAGCGTCGCGCTCGACGATCGCGAACTCCATGTCGAGACCGCACAAACGAACTAGCCGCACCACATCATCCACACTGATCGCAGTGCGGCCCGCTTCCCACCTAGCGATGGCAGGCTGCACCAAATCCGCGCGCTCGGCCAACTCGGCTTGCGTCAGACCTGCTCGCAGACGAGCCTCACGAATGAGCTGCCCGCCGTAAGAACCCATGCAGCAAATATAACACTTTAGTTATATCGAGGAAATAGTGGTTCCCAGCGCTGCGCCGCCCGGCGCATCTGGCGTCCGAGGCCGTGGCGCCGATACTCTCCACAGCCAACCCGCACAACCTAGGGCTGTCGATACGACAGCGCAGGCCGGCAAACGGAGAACGTCTCAGCGGCAGAGGGCAGCCTGCCCGCTTGTTGTCGGTGGGTCTTGATAGACCGATAGAGGTCGGCGGCAGACGGCGCCAGGAGCGAGGTGGGGAATTCGGTGTACTTCACGGTTACGGTCACTGGCGATGCTAATCGGTATCCGACGTGGGCTCTGTACGGAGACAACCATGAGATGGTCGCGTGGGCGGGCGAAGGCTTCGACTCGTCATCCAATGCGACTAGAGCAGCCAATGCGTTCAAGTCCGGTGCGACCGACGCGCGTTACGAAACGTTCCAGGACGTCGGCGGGAGCTGGCGGTGGCGCGCATGGCGATCCAGCGACAAAGTCGCGGCCTCGGGCGAATCATTCGACAGCAAGTACAACGCCGAACGCGCTGCCGAGAACGTGCGGGCCAACGCTCCCTATGCCACCGGGCCGTGAGCAAGTCACATGGACAGCCCTGATGATTTGAGGTCAAATCCGCGTTTTCTGCGGAGAGCGGCCCAACATGTACGCGACTTCGAGCAGGCCTTCAGCGCCTTGCTCGAGCTGTGCAATTTCACGGCTCAGCTTCGGGCAATGGCGGGATCCGATTTGCCTGACGAGGTGTTGGCTGCCTATGCCAGCCTGCCAGCGGTCACACCGAAATCTAATGTGTCCGACGAAGAGTGGGTGGCAGCCAAGACTCGGTGCTCAAGAGCTGGTGGCCGGGTGTCGCATGTTCCGGAGACCACCGGTGTGCGAATTTCCCGCAGAGGATTTGGCGACCCGGTAAATCCGTTCGAGATGTGGATCACTGTCACGCAGCCACATTCGGTTGTAACGCCCGACGACATACTCGCCGCATGTGAGCATACGATTGGCGTTCTCGAATCGATGGCGGATCGGGGCGACGTCGCCAGCGATATCAGCATCGAGGACATGCACCCCTTGGTGTGGGGCGCAGCGCGCGGCCAGTGGCGCATCGAAATGTATCGCGAAGCCGTGTCATCGGCGGTCGGAGCTGTTATCGACCATGTCCGACTGCTGACACAACGGGCGGACCTCGACGACAAAGACGTCTTCACACAGGCCTTCTCGCAGAGCCCACCCAAGCCGGGTGCTCCGCGATTGCGTTGGCCGGGCGCCGAGTCTGATCAGACTGTCGCGTCGATGAATCGTGGACTCTTGGCATTCTCTACCGGCATCCAAGCTGCGATCCGGAACCCGGTCACTCACGATAGGAGGCAGCTGCGAGCACAACAGGCCGCCGAGCGGCTCGCCGCGCTGAGCCTTCTGGCGACTTGGGTGGAGACGTGTGAACTCGAACGCTTCGATGCCGCGCCGCGCCCGTCGAAGGAAGCGCGCGAATAGGGCGGGCGGGAAGGCTTTTGACGGACCTCAGCTCGGCTGTATCCGGCCCATGCCGAGCCAGCGGGCTCCTTCCTCGCGGTGAATTAAGTGTTGTTGCGGGCGGCGGATTGCGCCCGGCGGCTGGCGTTCTTGTTGGTGATGTCGCCTTCGGCGATCAGCGAGTCGGGAATGCCTCGGCAAGTTGGACGAGGGCAGCTTTCCAATTCTTCTAGGCTGTCGCCGTTCCACTTGAGAGCCTGGCCATATGACGGGCGACAATCGCATGCGCTGGGTGGAGCAGCTTGACGAACTCGAACAGGTCGTCAAGAACCTTGCCGACGCGATGCGGCGCCACCCGCGTCAGGACCAGTGGATCGTGGGGGACCCGTCGCAGGCTTTACGCGAAACCACCCCGGGGCATTATCTGCGCGACCTCCCCCGCCTGAACACCGCCGACGACCCGGACCTTCACCGCACGTCATCTGTACTCGCACAGGCGATCCGCGCCGTTACGGCCGCTCGCCGGCAGCGTTGGACCGCAGCAGAACTCGTGCCGGCCCTCGATGCAATCCACACCCGCATTGCGCCGATGCGCGTAGCGCTCGCTGCATCGATGGCCACGCCGGTGACGTTGGAGTCCATCGTCGCGGAACTGCGGAAGGAGTTCACGCTGTCGTTGGCGGTAATGCTCAGCGGGCAGTACGCCGTGGTCACCAAGCTCTACGAGTGGTATTCGTCGTCGTCGGGAGTGCCTAAGGCCGCTTACCTCAATGTCAGACAGTTCACTATCGTCGACGAGGCCGGGCCAGGCTGTATCCCGATGCGCGATCTCGAGATCGCCACGCATGGCGGGATAACGATGCTGACACCGCAGACCGGATTCGTCAGCATCGACCGGTTCTCACCGGTTCAGCAACTTCTCTATGGCCAGTGGTTTGCCTTCATGCACTCATTGTGGGACGAGCAATACCGGCGACAGGTGGCCCTGGCACACGGCACCGCACCGGATGGAAAAGCCTGGAAAGCAGCAGACATCCGCGTACCCCTTTCGGGGACATCCGCCGAATTCGCAACGACTTCATCCATAACAAGGGAATGGTTGACGAGGCCAGCGAGACAGAGGTGCTCGATTGGTTTACCAAAGGCCAGGTCGCGGCGATCAAACCCGAGCAAATGATGTCGTTGCTGACGATGTTCCCGGAAGAAGACTTGCTCGCAGCGCCCACACGGGCGCCGCAGCGCGGCCACAAACCTGTTCCCTGGAGTGCCGGAACGGATCTCATCGACCGGGTTCAGCAACGTGCGCGCCGACTCGACATCACCGGGAAGGCCCGCAAGGAAATCGGTGCTGCCGCTCTGGAGCTGTGGCTCGCGGCAAACCCAGTCCCCACGGGCGATGACTGAGACTGCTTCGTGGGGCGGAAAAACTCGGCTCTCGCGCCGCACACCTGTTAGAGCCCGAGGGTGGCAAACACCGAACAAACCATGACGACAACGTTGAGGTAGGTGGCTCCAGTAAGGCGAATGGAGAAAGAGGTGTGGGCTGCCGGCGGACTGCTTGAGGGTTGGCAGGTTACTTCAGCGATAAGGTGCGCGTCGGTTATGTGTCGGCGCCGATCGGTCCGCCGGCCAGCGCCACGAGTGCCTGCCCATTCAAGTGTGCGGAACATTTTTGATCGCGGTGACCGCTGTAGTGGTGCCGCCCTCACCGTTGATGCGGCGAACGAGTTTCATGCGCCCGGTGGCTGGCGGAGAGATCGGCGAGCGTTCGGCGAATCGCTTCGTCCAGACTAGTGAGCGGTCAAAACGCGTTTCGGCGGTGTTGTTGTTGCCGCCCATAATGTTTGCGGCAACGGCGGCGAACTCGAGGTGACGATTCCCCACGGCAGCGCGCTGCATTGCGATGCCCTGCGGTGTGCCTGGTCGTCGAAGCCGTGTCAGCGCTGTACGCACAAGCGCGAAAGGCACCTTGAGTGGAACGAGGGCGTATCTCCGCCTCGACGGACGTCTCAAGGCCTGGTAGTCGACTCCCTGTCAGGGGGACAACCCGTCACGCCAGTCGGCCGGCAGACGCATAGGATCGCTGAACTCGGGCGACATCCACGGCGCACGCCGCAGCTGCCGGTAGTCGGTGGCAGAACCTTCGGTGCGGCGACTGAACGCCTCATCGACTGCCTCCCACCCTGCCGGTTCATCCTGTCCGCGTTTCCCAGGAGGTCGATCACGCCATTCGAATAGGTCCCCTTGGCCGACGGGGCGCTGCGCTTGCAGATCGAAGAGGTGCTCGGCAGTCAGCGCGAAATGCGGCCGCCCGTTCGGGTCGGCCTGCTCGCGCCACAGCGGACCGCACACCTGCGCCGTGTCCAACGTCGCGGCGAACGTCGCACGCGCACCAATCTGATCCGCGGCCTTCCAGAGTTTGTCCAGTTCCCCTTCGGTCAACCCGCGAGCGTTGGTCTTGCATTCACCGACGATGGTCCCGCCGGTGCGCAGGACGACCACGGCATCGACTTCAGCGTCGATCGGTGAGGCGGCGTCGGGGCGGAACTCGACCCCGGGGTAGGCGCCGAACACCCTGCCGTCACGTCCGCCCATGACCGACGCGACGTAGCGGATCGCCAGCACCGACGGAAGGACATCGTGGCTCATGGCGCGCAGCAGTGACTCGCTCGCCCGGTAACGGTACTCAATGTGGTTGTAGCCGTGAGCATTCACGATCGGTTGGCCGCAGCCATGGCAAATCAGCGCCGGCACTATTTCCACGAAGGGCCGCCATTGCTTGTGGCCACATCGCTCGCAGTTGGCTTCCACACCCCGCAGGACCAGCCCGCTCGCCGTTGCCCACTGCACCCACCGCTGAGCCCCGGTCCGGGACATACGAAGCAGAGTCTTGAGCTGATTGAAGGTCAGGGACCCGGCCTCCGCCGCGTCGGGAGCGCCGACGGCATCGTCGAGTCGTTGCAGCAGCGTTTGGTAGCGATCGGTGGACTCGTCGAGGTGCTCCTGGCCGAGGAATTGGTTGAGGCGCCGCTTGACCAGACTGATATGCCGGCCGCGGGTCAGCTCGTTGATCGCCGCGACAACACCCGGGGCCGCCAGCATTGACAGGTCGGACTCGGCAGCCCGTATCAGGTACTCGGCGGCTCTGCCCGGGCCGCTCTCGGTCACAACGACGTCGGCGTCGGCGGCAAGGGCGGCTAGCACCTCTCTCGCCGACGGTTGGGCGACGCGCGTTGTCTGGTTGAGGTGACCGCCGGAGGTGATGGGGCCATCTAGGTACCGCAGCTCGCCGAAGTAGTATGGGCGGCGCATGGTGGCGCTGAGCGGCAAGGGATCGTCGGCGACCGTCGTCTTCAACCGCATTGATGCGCTTTGATGACTCCCCAGGAGTGACAGACCCAGCGCCTCGACATCTGCGGACGTGAAGTCCGGGATGGTGGCCGCTCCTTCGGTGAAATGCGTTGTCTCCGAGGATAAGACGCAATATCCCCCGATGGGACCCAGCAGCTTCCACGGGTCCACGACGTCGAACCGGTTGCGCGTGGCGACCGCTTCGAGGTCGGTGGCGTCGACGGAGAAGGACGTCAGGGCCACGTTGTGGCCGCCGCCGAAGAAGTGCTCGACGCCGGCCTGCTTAAAGGTCGCGATGTCCTGGTCGATGGTGTTGGTCATCGGAATGGCAAGCGGTAGTCCGCGTGGATGGGCGAACCGTGCGCGAACGTTCCAGGCGAGCGCGAGGTCCTCCACGCTGCCGGGGCGGTAGACGATGATCACGTTGGGGCCGTAGCGCCGGGAGGTCCGATCGTCGTCCCATTCGAACCGCGAGCGTTCGGGCAGCAGGCCCCTGTTGGTTGCGGCCGGAAGTCCGACGGTGAGCTTGGTCCGTGTGAGGTCGACCGCGGGCACGGCAGAGGACGTCCGGATCAGTGACGCAAGCCCTGCCGCCCCGGGTTCGCCCTCGACGCCCTTGATCGTCACGACGTCCTGGTAGGTCAAGTCCCTCGGCAACCCGTTCCACGTGTTCATGGAGTCCGGATTCACGGGCAGGTCGCCGAGCATGGCCAGGTAAGCGAGATGCCAACCGTGGTCGGGGGGTACGCCGCGACATGTCTGAACGATCGGCTTCGGGTCGTCGAGGTCGATCAGGACCCGCAGGAGCAACTGCCGGTAGTCCCCGCCCTGGATGTCGCTGAACCTGCTTCGTTCGTGCGCGTCGATCAGGTCTGTCGTGGCGATGCCGTCGATGTTGCTCTGCAGAAGAATTCGGTGCCACCGGCTGTCGATGGGGGACCCCGGTGTCACCGGGATCAACGGCATGGCTGCCCCGCCCCAGGAATTGCACAGATCGACCACGGCGCGCGCTGCTGCCGCTGGGTCTGCGCGGTCGACGGGTACGGCGCATCCGGCCGGCCGTAGTTGCCGGCTGACCACGGTGTCGCCGTCCAGTGGCTCATTGGTTACCAGTGGCCACATGGGCGGCCCCCTTTCGTCAGCTTGTGCCGAGTCGGCGCCGGTCCGATGGTGGCCCGGCGCCTGAAGTGTTTGGCGTCGGTTCACGGTAACCCCGGGCAGCGACGGGATCCGTGTCCCTTAGGGTCGCGCGAAAGTCAGACGGCCGAGATGTCGACGCCTCGCGGGATGTCCTGCAATCGAGAGCGGGCCGCCCGCGTTGTTCTCGGAGCCGCCATGTAGCTGACTACGAGACGCCTGCGACTGCTGTGGCAGCGGGGATCAGTGCTGGTTGCCGAGTGAGGTTATGCCACGCAGTTTGGCGACCTATACGCCGCTAGCAGCAACCGAACCACCACGTTGTCTGTCGCCAAACTCGCATTTCCACCCACCCAGCCGGGCCGAATGCACGACCAGATCGATGAACAGCACGTGGTGCAAGGGGTGCGGTGAGATGATGCGTTGACAGCTCAGAACCACTCGGGTCGGGTGGCGAGCGTTGTCTCGTCGAGGGTGGCGAGGATGTCGAGCTGGACCGAGATTTTCGGCAGTTCGTAGGTGAAGAAATACGCAGCTGCTGAACGCTTCCCATCGTAGAAGTCGCCGTTGTTGTCGCCAATGGCGATCAGTTGCTCCAACCACATCCAGGCGATGACCAGGTGGCCTGCGGCTTCGAGGTATAGCGAGGCGTTGGCGAGTCTCGTAGCGCGATCCGGGGCGGTCAGCACGGTGGCTGTGGTGGCGGCCAGTTGCTCGGCGGCGCGGTCGAGTTGGCTCGCGCAGGCGGCCAGTTCGGCATGCGCGGCGGCGATGCCGGCAGAAGCGCGAATGCGACTAAGAAGCAGTCGCAGGCCGGCGCCGTCCTGCATGGTCACTTTGCGTCCCAAGAGATCGATCCCGTGAATGCCGTGGGCGCCCTCATGAATTGCATTGAGGCGGTTGTCCCGCCAGCCCTGTTCGACGGTGAATTCAGTCGTGTAGCCGTAACCGCCGTGGATCTGAATGGCCAAATTGTTGGCTTCTAGGCACCACTGCGACGGCCAACTCTTGGTGATAGGTGTCAGGACTTCCAGCAGGAGGTGCGCCTCGTCTTTCACTTCTTGTGTTGCTGCGGTGTTGATTTCGTCCACCAACCGGGCGCAGTAGAGGCCCAGCGCTATCGCGCCTTCGCTATAGGCTTTCTGTGCCAGCAGCATGCGCTTGACGTCCGCGTGCGCGATGATCGGAACGGCAGGGCGGGTCGGTTGCTTCTCATCGACGGGACGTCCCTGAATACGCTGCTTGGCATAGTCGACCGACGTGAGGTGTGCCGCGGATCCGGTCGCGGCGGCTTGCAGACCGACTGAAATGCGGGATTCGTTCATCATGTGGAACATGTAGGAAAGTCCGTGGTGTTCTCGACCGACGAGGTATCCGATGGCTCCGGCAGTTTCGGACGGCGAGAAGGTGCCGTCGCCGAAGTTGAGGAGGGTGTTGGTGGCCGCGTGATTTCCCATCTTGTGGTTCAGGCCCACGAGTGCAACGTCATTGCGAGTGCCGTCGGTCAGGAACTTCGGAACGATGAATAGCGATATGCCTTTGACGCCCGTGGGACCGCCGGGCACTTTGGCAAGGACGAGATGGACGATGTTGTCGGAGAGTTCGTGGTCGCCGGCGGTTATCCACATCTTGGTGCCGAGTATGCGGTAACTACCGTCGTCGGCTTTGACGGCTTTGGTGGTGATGTCGGTCAGAGAGGAACCGGCGTCGGGTTCGGACAGGCACATGGTGCCAAAGAACCGCCCCTCGAGCATGGGTCGAACCCAGGTGTCGATTTGGTCGGGCGTTCCATGGGCGGTCAGCAAGTTGGCGTTCGCCATGGTCAAGGACGCGTAGGAGACGAACCCGGGGTTGGCGGCCCGGAAGAAGAGCAGCGCAGCTTCGGACACGACAGTAGGAAGCTGCATGCCGCCGAGGCTGTCGTCGAAAGTCGCGGCCATGAGTCCGGCGTCGCTGAAGGCTTGCAGCGCTTCGTTGATGCCGGGGACGAGGATCACCTTGCCGTCGGGGCCGACGGTGGGCTCGGTCCGATCACCGTCCTGCAAAAGCGGTGCGAATCGCTTCGCGGCGATGTCGTTGGATAGATCGACGATGGCGTCGAAGGTGTCTCGTGAGTGTTCTGCGAAGCGGTCGCGTTTGGTGAGGGTGGTGACGTCGAGCCATTCGTGGAGAAGGAAGTCGATGTTGCGTCGTGACAGAGAGGTGGTCATGGATCTGCCTTTCAGGTGGTCTGCGGTTGGCGCCGCTGCCGGGAGGGGCTACGGCTTTGCCGGCGCAGCGGGGTAATTGGTGGCCTCGGCTAGCGCGTGCCTTGGGGTTGGGTGGTATTGCCTGCGGCGTGTCGTTGTGCTGAGCATGTCGGATAGGGGCTTTAGGACCTCGTCGGTCGGTGGCGTGGTCGGGAGGCCGAGCCCGGCGAAAGAACTGCCGCCCCTGCGTGACCAGGTTTCGGGTATTGGGCGCGGCCGTGTCGCGACCGTCAGGCGAGGTAGACCTTTCGGAGGGTTTCGTGCACGGTCCAGACGGTTTGGGTTCCTGCGGTCAGGCGTACAAGGTCGCCACTGCCGATCTCCAGCGTGGTGGCGCTGTCGGTGAACTGGATTTGGGCGGATCCGCTGATGACGATAAAGATTTCGTCGGATTCGACGTCGCGCATGGTGCCTTGGGTCATTTCCCAGATGCCGACCTCGAGCCCGGCGAACTCCCCGATAATTGTTGTTCCCGTGTGCGGGTGGCCGTTAACGGCTTGGTTGGTGGGCACGGCGATCAGGTCGAGCGGGGTTCGGGCGGCGTGGGTTACGGCGTTGGCGGACATGTCGGTCACGCGGTGCTCCTGGGGTGCGGTGGTCGTTGTCGGCGTCGGCGCGGTTTACGCGACGGTCGTGAGCCGGCGCAGCTGTGCGGTGGCGACAGATACGGCGGCGAGATCGGGGTTGGTGAGGTCGCGGAATTCGTCGAGGGTCCGGCGGGCGCGTCTGATCCGCGGCCCACTGATCAGTTGGAAATCGTCGATCGTGCTGACTGGGTCGGGGCTCGGGTGGGAGCGTCTGCAGACGTCGAGAGCGACGTCACGCAGGGATCGATACAAGTCCTCCCGAAGTGCCAGTCGCGCAAGGGAATGCCAGCGTCCGGTTCGAGGCAACGCCGATACGGCCAGCAGGAGGTCGTCGACCCCGATGTGTGCGGACAATTCGAAGTACGTCAGCGCCAGCCGGTGTGGGTCCTGGCCGTAGAGGAGCGCCGCGTCGACGATATCGAGCAGGCTGTAGTCGTAGAGCGCGTGGCTGATGGTGGTCGCTATGGCGCTTGGCGCGCCGCGCCCGGTGAGGTCGTCGGCGACCGCCGTGGCCGCCTGGGCTTCGGCTCCGCACAGCATGTGAGGTAGTTCCTTGCGCAGCGTTGTGATGGTGTTTTGGAATCGTTGGAGCTCACCGGTCACGTCTAGTGGTTGGGGCCGGTTCCGCAGGAACCAGCGGGAGGCTCGGTCGAGGAGTCGTCGCGACTCGATGATGAGGGTGTTCGTCAGAGTGGGACCGAGTCGCGCGGCGTGAATGTCGTCCCACAGTGCTGTTAGGTCGAACACCGAGCTCACGATGGCGTGGGCCCGCACGATGTCGCCGGTAGTCGCTCCGATTTCTTCCGACAAGCGATGTGCGTAGGTGAGCCCGGAGGTGGCAACGACGTTGTTGACGACGCTGGTTGCGATGATTTCGCGGCGGAGCGGGTGGTCGGAGATGGCTTGCCGTGCGTAGCGGTGGAGTTCGGCGGGGAAGTAGCGGTTCAGGGTGTCGGCGAAGTGGTCCGCGTCGAGGTTGTCGGTGGCCAGTAGTTGAGTTTTGAGGTCGAGTTTGGCGTGGGCCATGAGTGTGGCCAGCTGCGGTCCTGTGAGTCCGTCGCCGTTGGCGACGAGTTCGACGAATTCGTCCTCCGATGGCAGGTTGTCGCGCTCTCGATTGAGGCCTCTGCTGTGTTCCAGGAAGGCGGTCATCCGAGCGTGCACTTCAGCCATCTGGGGTGCGTTGGATCGTGCGTCGGACAGCAAGCGGGTGTGGGCCTTGTTGTTGGCAAGGACTAGCTCGGCCACGTCGGCGGTCATGCGTGCAAGAAGTCCGCCGCGGTCTGCTGGTGTGTGGCGGGTCAATGGCTGCAACGCAATTTTGATGTTGACTTCGTGGTCGGAGCAGTCCACGCCCGCGGCATTGTCGATGGCGTCGCTGTAGATGAGTCCGCCAGCTCGGGCAAATTCGATCCGTCCCTTGGGGGAGACGCCGAGATTGCCGCCCTCGACGATGACGCGCGCACGCACCTCGGGTGCGCTGACGCGCACCGCGTCGTTGACCTTGTCTGCGACCTCGGAGTGTTGTTCGTGGGCAGCCTTGACGTAGGTCCCGACGCCTCCGTTGAACAGCAAGTCGACCGGGGCGCGCAGGATGTGCGCGATGAGCTCGTCGGGTGTGGCGGTGAGGTGGGTGTCGGCGAGGCCGAGTGCCTGCCGTATCTGAGGTGATAGAGGGATCGTCTTGGTGGTTCTGGGCCAGACTCCGCCGCCGTTGCTCAGGCTGGTCTGGTCGTAGTCGGCCCAGGACGAGCGGGCGAGGGAGAACAGCCGGCGTCGCTCGGCGAGCGCCACATCGGTCATTGGTGTGGGGTCGAGGAAAATATGGCGGTGGTCGAAGGCGGCAATGAGCTTCATGTGGGGACGTAGGAGCATGCCGTTTCCGAAAACGTCTCCGCTCATGTCACCGATGCCCACAGCGGTGAACGCGTCGTGATGGGCGTCGATGCCGACCTCCTGCAGGTGCGCGTCGCCACTGACCCATGCGCCGCGGGCGGTGATGCCCATCGCCTTGTGGTCGTAGCCGGCGGAGCCCCCGGAAGCGAAGGCGTCGTCGAGCCAGTAGTGGTGGTGGCGTGAGACAGCGTTGGCCAGATCGGAGAAGGTCGCGGTCCCTTTGTCTGCGGCCACGACGAGGTAGTGGTCAGGCTCGTCGTGGCGTGCGACGTGTTGATTAGGCGCGTCATGGCCGGGGGCGGTGTTGTCGACGACGTCGAGAAGTGCGGCGACGAAGTGTTCGTAGCACTGTCGCGCCTGTTGGTGGATAGGCCGCTGCTCTTCGATGTTATGCCGTTGCGCGGAGGGACTTTTGACGACAAAGACGCCTTTTGCTCCGGCGGGAACGATAACCGCGTTCTTGACCATTTGGGCGCGCACCAGGCCGAGAACTTCGGTTCGATAGTCGTCGTGGCGATCCGACCAGCGCAGCCCGCCGCGGGCGATGAGCCCGAATCGCAGATGCACGCCTTCGAATTCCGGTGCATAGACGAAGATCTCAGAGACGGGCCGTGGGTGTGGCAACTCGTCGATGATCGTCGCAGCGAACTTGTGGACCAGGTAGGGCGTGGAGGGGGTGAGGGCGTCGTGGGTGTAGGTGTTGGTGCGGACGGTGGCGTCGATCAGATTGCGGTAGGCACGCAGGATTCTGTCGGCGTCGATGTGGATGATTGCCTCTATTGCTCGGTTAAGTGTGCGCGCCGCTGCGGTGGCTTGCCGGGTGCGTTGGGTGCTCGAGGTCGCCTGGCTGGTCGGGTCGAATCTGGCGGCGAAGTGCGCGAGCAGAGCGCGCGTTGCAGCGGGGTTGTCAAGCAGGACTGTTTGGATCCGGCTCTGGCTGTATGGCAATGGCAGCTGACGCAGGTATCGGCTATAGCTGCGTATGAGGCTGACTTGTTGCCAGTTGAGGTCTGCTGACAGGACGAGACCGTTGAACCGGTCTGCCTCGGCGAGTCCGTTCCAGATCGCCTCGAACGTCGCGCGGATGCGCTGGCCGGCGTCAACGTGGTTGTCGGCGAGAGCATGTGTGGCGTGAGTGCCCGGTTGCACGGTGAGGTCGTGCACGTGGAGGTTTGCGTCGCCGGACTCGCGACGGATCGAGGTTTGTTCGTGAAGGACTTCGAGATCCATGCTCTGCAATGCCGGGAGCATGCGTCGCAGGGGGGCTGGTGTGCGGGTGATGAGAACGAAACGAAGGAGTCTTGTGTCTGTGTCGCTGTGCAGGGTCACCGAGACAATGTCGTCTGCTGGATCCCGCACAGTGGGGCCTTGCCGCGGCGGCGTTGTGGTGGCGGGGCGCGGGGTGCCGGCGTGTGGGGTATGGGCAGACATCTATGTTTCTCCGGTTTCTAGCAAGGAGCTGCTGCGGCTAGAGGTACTCGTCGGCGACGGTCAGCGCGGGGGCGAGGATGGCTGGTCCCCTCGTGCTCTTCGGAATCGGGCATGGTGGAGAACGGATCGGCGTGGAAATGAGCGTTGTGTACCGATGGCAGTGCCACCTCACCGGCGCCGTATCGCCGCTGGTGCTGGCATGGGCACATTAGTGAGAGATTGAGGGGTGTTCTGGTTTTGAGGGGACGGTTGGGTGGGCCAGGACGGGGGATTTGGTAGCGCTAGGAATCGAAGCCCAGTCCGGCTGCATCGAGGGCTTTGAGTAGCAGGTTGCGTCGGCCTTGATTGTGGTCGGCGCGGTCCAAGGACCAGCGGGTGAGATTGATGCCGATGCTGGCCAGCGGCTCCGGCGGGAAGGGCAGGGGCCGTTGGGTTGTCATCGCGAGGCTGGTGCGCGCTGTGGTGTGGCCGGTGAGCTGGTCGAGCATCACGTTGGCGGCGAAGCGGGTAGCGCCGACGCCCAATCCGGTGAATCCTGCTGCGTAGGCGACCTTGCCGCCGCGGGCGAGGCCGTAGAAGGCGGCGAACTGGGTGCACGTGTCGACCGCCCCTCCCCATCGGTGGGTGAACGTGATGCCCTCGAGTTGGGGGAAGGTTGCCAGGAAGTGCGAGGCGAGTCGTCGGTATGACTTGCTGCGGTCTTCGTAGGCGACGCTGAGCTGTCCTCCGCGGTGGAAGACGGCGTCGTATCCGCCGTAGAGGATGCGGTTGTCGTGTGTCAGCCGGCTGTAGTGGAACTGGTTGGCGAGGTCGGTGAGCCCTTGCCGGCCGCACCATCCGATGCTGTCCATCTGCTGTTGGCTGAGCGGCTCGGTCATCAAGACGTAGTCATAGACCGGCACGGTCATCAACCTGTTGCGCCGCAGCAGCGAACGGAACACGTTGGTCGCGAGTGCGACCTGCTGGGTTGTCACTGTGGCGCGGTCGGTGTGCACGCTCACCGCACCGGACTTGGTTGAGCGCAGCGCAGTCGCAGCCGAGTTCTCGAAAATCTCCACGCCGAGTTCTTCTGCTGTGCGCGCCAATTCGAAGACCAGCCGGGCGGGATGGATGAGTGCGCAGTCGGTGTCGTCGCGAGCGCCGGCAAGGAACAACGGGCTGTTGATCTCGGCGCGAACTTCGGTCTGGTCGAGAGGGTGGGCGGCGTGTTGAAGCCACGGAACTTGATGGTGTTCAACAGCGACGGCGAGTTGGCCGGTGCGTTCCCAGTGGCAGTCCAACCCAAGGGACGTCACGTCGGTCTCGAATTCGTCGAGGTTGTCGCGTCCCAGCTGATGGAGGGCGTCGAATTCGTCAGGCCAGCGCGATTGGCCGTTCTCATCACCGTGGGTGATGGACGCTTCGCAGAAGCCGCCGTTGCGTCCAGAGGCAGCCCAGCCAAGTGTGTGTGACTCCAAGAGCACCACCCGCTGTGCGGGATTGCGACGCTTGGCGTGCACGGCGGTCCACAGACCGAGGTAGCCACCGCCGATGATGGTCAGGTCGGCAGTTGTCGAGGCGGTAAGGGCCGGACGAGTCGTGTGCTGGCCGGCGTCTTCCAGCCAGAAGACGCGGTGCTCGCTGGGCTGCAGCGCATCGTCAACCAGTCGTGGGTCCGGGGCGTTGCGTTCGTAGGCGGTCTGGTCAATGGTCATGTGTCAAGCTGCTTTCCAGAGGTGGGAGCATCGTCCTGTCGGCGGGCGCGTTCGACGGTGCCCCGGGGCAGCACGAAGCTCCACCAATCAGCGACCATCGCGGGGGTGTCGGCGCCTTCGACGGTGAAGGTGCAGCGGCGCAGGATCTTGAAGCCTTCGTCTTTGGGTTCGACCGCCAGCGTTTCGTAGGTAGACAGCACCGTTTGTCCGAGATGGACCGGAGCGATGAACCGAACTTTGTCGAGGCCGTAGTTCAAACCCCACATGGTGGCGGTGTCGTCGGGGGCGGCCAGTCGCGCTGCGGCGTCGACCATGCTGAGGAGTAGGAATCCTTCGATGAGGGTGGGGGGAAATTCCGGCAGTTCGTCGGGGTATGCCTTGTCGAGCCAGGTGGCCTTTTCGAAGGCGGCATGTTCTTCGTGGGTCAGCACGAAGGGTGCGCCGTTGACGATGTGGCCTACGGTGCCGGGCAGATCGGCGAAGGTGCGGTGGTTCACGAGGCGGGCTCCGAATCCAGGGCACGGTCCCAGGCGTGGGTGGTGCGGTGCATGCCGTCGACCATGAGTTGTTTTTTGGGGATGCGCTGCGATGGCGTTCTGGGAAATGCAGTGGTGCGGAGTTCGATGTAGCGGGGGACCTTGTGCCGGCTGAGTCGCTCGGCGCAGAAGTCGGCCAGGCCGCGTGGATCGAAGGTTGCTTTCGGGGTGAGCTCGACGTAGGCCTTGATCTCTTCGCCCATCATCGCGTCGGGTACCGGGACGACGGCGGCGTCGACGACGTCGGGGTGCTGCCGCAGGACGGCTTCGACTTCGGTGGGGGCGATGTTGATTCCGCTGCGTCGAATGACTTCCTTGCTGCGACCCAGGAAGTAATAGACTCCCCGGTCGTCGCGACGCATCAGGTCTCCGGTGCGCAGCCATCCGTCGTGCAGCACCTCTGCGGTCGCGCTGGGATTGTCGAGGTAGCCGCTGAACAGGATCTCCCCGGAGAGTTCGAGTTCGCCGGTGCCGGGGCCCTCGACGAGCTGTCCTTGCTCGTCGATGAGACGGGCCTGGACGTCGGGTAGAGGGATGCCCAGTGCGCCGGTGCCGACGAATTCGGCGGCAACGTCGAGGGGCATCTTGATGGCCGGCCCAGACTCCGACGAGCCGTAGCTCTCGGTCCAGGAGAAGCCGAAGCGTCGTTCGAGTTCTGCGTGCTGTTGGGGCGGGATGGCCAGGGCGATCGCGGAGCGGATGTCGTGGTCTCGGTCTGCCGGTGATTCGGGTTGGCTCAGCAGCATGCTGGGTACCGACCCGATGGTCAAGATGGTGGTGGCCTGGGTGGTGCGGGCGACCTCCCAGAAGCGCGAGGCGCTGAACCGCCGCATCAGCACCAGGGAGTCTCCGCAGCACATCGCGCCGAAGAGCCACGTCAGTGGGTCGCCGTAGTGCAGTTGCAGCGGCATCAGCATGCGTTGGGGTCCGTCGTCGTGCAGGCGGCGCAGACGCAGATGGACGTCGATGTAGCGCAGCGTCTCGGCATGGTTGCCTGCCAGGGCCTTGGGTAGGCCGGTGGTTCCCGACGTGTAGCCAATGTCGATGAGGTCCTCGAGCGCGGCGTCGACGTCGGTGAAGTTTAGGGGGATGGTGTCTGCGGTCAGGTGGGCGAATCCGTCGGGTTCGTTGTCGCCGACGGTGATGACGTCGCGCAGCGGTGTGCTTCCAGTCGCCCGCAGGGCGGTGAGGACCTGATGAGAGCGGTCGTCGGCGATGGCCAGGACGCAGTGGGCGTCAGTGACGGCGAATTCGGCTTCGTGACTGCCGATTTCGGGCGAGAGTGAGACCACGATGGCCCGGTTGGCGATGACGGCGAGGTACGCGGTGACGTACTCGGCGCGGTTGCCCATTGCCAACGCAACGCGTTCACCGGGTTGTAGAACTGTGGCGAGGTATCCCGCGAACCGTTCGGCGTGGCGACGCAGATCGTTGCCGGTCAGTGCGGTGCCGTCGTCAAACAGCAGCACGGGACGGTCTCCGAACGTGTCGGTGGCCTGGGCGAGCAGCGTCGGTAGGGGGAGCCGCGGACATCCGGTCCAGGTGGCGGGAAAATCGTCGGGCCAGCTCACCGGTGTGGCGTGGGTCGCGGGGGATGGCAATGTAGCTCCAGGTCCTCGGGCAGGTCAGCGGACAAATTTAAATATTGCAGCTGTTACACAACAGGGATCATACATAGAGCAGTCGGGTGATGTAAGGGGGTGGAACCGTTGTGAGTGTTGTGTTACACAACATGTGTCATACATTGGTGAGGGCAGGTTTGTCATGAGGGAGACGCAGTGAGCGATCAAGCATTGTGCTGGAAGACCGCGGCCGAGCTCAGTGAGCTTTATCGCCGTGGTGAGGTGTCGCCGGTCGAGGTCGTCGATGCCGTCCTGGATCGGATGGACCGTGTCGATCCCGTCCTCAACTTCATGGTCACCACGACAGCTGACCAGGCCCGCGCAGCAGCGCGAGTTGCCGAACAGCGGCTGCGCTCCGAGGATGACCTTCCTGCGCTGTTCGGGGTGCCGATGACGGTGAAGGATCTCGCCGATACCGCCGGCGTGCGTACTACTTACGGATGTACCGCGTTTGCCGAGCATGTGCCCGATGAGGATGCGGCGGGCTGGGCCCGGCTGAAGGCGCAGGGCGTCATCCTGCTGGGAAAGACGACGACACCCGAGTTTGGACTGATCGGTGTCACGGAGAGCAAGCTGACCGGTTCCACGAGCACCCCGTGGCGACCGGGATACAACGCGGGGGGTTCGAGCGGCGGCGCCGCCGCGGCGACAGTGGCCGGGGTCGGACCGATTGCGTGGGGCTCTGACGGCGGGGGCTCGATCCGGGTGCCGTCGTCGCTGTGCGGGGCGGTCGGTTTGAAGCCGTCACTGGGTCGCATACCCACCCTCGACGCCGTCGACGGTGACGAGACCGACGGGCCAATCACGCGCACGGTGCTGGATGCGGCCATGGTGTTCGACGCCACCGCCGGCCACCATCCCGGTGATCGATTCTCTGTGCCACGTGAACGGGTGAGCTACACCGACGCGGCGCGGGTCACCGGCGACATGACCGGGTTACGTATCGCAGCATGCTACGACCTGGGTCAGCATGTTCTCGATCCCGAGGTGAGTCGGCTGTTCACGGCGGCGCTTGACGATATGCGTGCTGCGGGTGCCATTGTCGAGGAGACCACCATCGAGCTCCCCGACACCGAGGTCTTCTTCGATCACATCAACTCCAATGCCTATCAGGTCTATGTCGAGGAGTTGCAGGCCATGGGGGTTGAGTTGTGGCCGGCGATTTTAGAGATGGCCAAACGCGCTGACGGAGTGACCGGCCGGCAGGTCAGTGACGCATTTCTTTCTGGAAAGACCGCTATTTACAACGCATTCCGAACCGCACTTGGTGAGGCCGACGTGATGGTGTGCCCCACGACGCCGGTCCCAGCGTTTCCGCACTTCGGCGACCGGGGTCCGCGGTGCGTCATCGAGGGTCATACCGAGAAGCGATTGGGATCGCTGATCCACAGCATGACCGAACCGCCGAGCCACGCAGGTCTCCCGGCGATCAGCGTTCCGGGGGGCTTCACCACAGACGGTCTGCCGATCGGGCTGCAGTTCATTGGCCGGCTGTGGGCCGACGCCCATCTTCTGTCGGTCGCCGCGCGCTACCAACTCAGCACGCCGTGGCACACAATGCATCCCGAGCTGTAATCGCCCACTCCGAGCATCGGCGATGGTGATGCAGCGACATCGCCTACGGCATCAGGATCGGTTGCAAATCAAAGGCGAGCTCAGCGTGCGCCATCGCAACGAGCTCGTCGACCGATTCCCGGTCGCGAAGTGCAGAGTAGACCAGCCACATCGGGGGAGGCTGCCGGCCGATCGCACGCAATCCTTCGTGGAGGGTGCGCAGGTGATCGCGTACGGCCGTCGCGCTGGTGTAGCGAACGACCAGGCACGGTGAGGCGGCGAGGTGGTCGAATGATGACAGCGCGTGAGCCAATGAACGCGGATCAGCGGAGGTGTCGATCTCGACGGGAACGAGATGATCTCGGCGACGGCGTATTGCCGGCGCGGCCTGTTCGTGCCACAAACGTTGTCTGGGCGTCAAATTGGCCTCTGGCGGGCGAACTGAGAACAGCTGCATACGCGAACCAACATTTTTCAGCAACAGTGGCGTGATGCTGAGCCGAGGTTGGGAGATGGTGCCGCCGTCGCGCCGCTGATGAGTGTCGATGAGACGTTCGACAGTCGCGGTGCTCACTGCGCTCTGGTCGCAGGAACGGGTCATCAGGGGGCGCTGGCCCAGTCGATATTGATGTGGCGATTGCCCGAACCAGTCGGAGAAGGACCGGGTGAGGTATTTGACGTCGGAGAATCCGCAACCGGCGGCGATGTCGAGCATGGTGGCATTGGTGGTCAGTAGCAGCCGCTCCGCCCGACTGACCCGCAGATAGGTCACCAGGTCGGTGAAGCTGATTGCCGACACGTCTTTGATCAGGTGCGAGGCCCGCGATTTCGAATAGTTCTGGCGGGAGGCGAGTCGGGCCAGGAGATCTCGTCGGTGCACGTTGTCGACCAGATAGCCCACCATGGTGTGAAACACCTGCCGCTGAGCGGGTGTGGGTTCGCGATCCCGGCGGTAGTAGTTCTCGAGGCCGTAGGAGCGCACAAGCGCGGTGAGCAGGTCCCGGGTGAGCCTGGCGGTGTGCTCATTGAGTGCAGATGGGCCACGCAGGCAGTCGCTGAGCAGGTCAAGCAACAACTGCCGTAACGCCCCCTCCTCGTTGCAGTAGCGCGCGAGATCGAAACTCTCGCAGGCGAAGATCACGGTTTCCAGGTGCGGGTCCACGTCGAGAAAACTGCGCAGATCGATATGGATGATCGCCGTGACGTTGTCGCCGTCGGCGTCCATGACGTGGGGGTCGCTGTGGTTGACGACGAGGAAGTCCCCGGCTTCGAGGGTGAAGTGCTCGAAGCTCACGTCCACAGTCAGGCGTCCGTCAAGGACATAGATGATCTCGAGCACGCCAGGATGGGCATGCAGGGCCGAGCGGCGGATAGACCGCACGGAGGCTTGGATGGGGGTCTGCGCGGTGAAGGCGATCGCCGCGTCGAGCATGCCCACACCGTAGCGCTCCCTGACCCCGTCGCGAAGGCGGTGAGCGTGCGATCCGGGTTCGTTACCAGACGAACTGGCCGTCGCGGACGGTGAGTTTTCCGTCGCAGTAGGTCTGGAAGATGTTGGTGACGTCGTAGAGCACGCCAGGGTCTCCGGTGGGGTCCCGGCGCAGAACCAACAAATCGGCGAGCATGCCTGGCGTCACGGTGCCCAGCACGTGAGACATCCCGACGGCTTGGGCGCTGACCGCCGTCGCGGCGGTGATCGCCTCCTGCGTGGTCATGCCGTACTGCACCAGCGCGCACAGCTCCCGCAGGCTGTACTCGCCGTATTGTGTCAGCGGTTCGTACACCGTGTCCGATCCGAGCGCGATTTTGACGCCGGCAGCTCTGGCGATCTGGAAACTCTGCACCGCTTTGCTGCTGTAGCGTTCGGCGTAGCCCTCATCGTGGACGTCGTAATGGTCGCGGTACAGGAAGGCGTCCGGGCGCGGTTTTGGAGTGGCAGCTGGACCCACCGGAATGAAGTCGCGATACCAGTTGACGATGAGCTCGAGGGTGGGAACCAGAATGGTGCCTTTGGCTGCCATCTTCGCCGCGAGTGCTTCGTCGATGTCTTCGCCGTGCTCAATGGTGTCGCAACCGGCGTCGACGGCCAGCTCGATCGCCTCGCGGTTCTCGGCATGACACATCACCAACGTCCCCCGTTGTCGGTGTGCCTCCTCCACACATGCCGAGATCTCGTCGAACGAATAGTGAACGTCGTCGTTGCGGTCGTGAGGCCAGTTGTCCCCGCCGCTGGCGAAGATCTTGATGGCGTCAGCACCTTCCCGCAGAAGATAGCGGACCGCTTTGGTGACCTCGACTCGACCGTCGGCGAGAATTCCCCAAACACCGTTCTGCTGAACGTAATCGGGCGTGAACTGATGCAGGTCTGCGTGTCCCCCGGTGCGGGTGAGTCCAGGCCCGCACGCGATGACTTTGGGGCCAGGCATGGTGTGTTCGGAGAACAGTCGCTTCAGGTACAGGCCATTCCATGACACGTCGCGGACAGTGGTGACGCCGCGCTTGAGTAGTTGCTGGGCTTCGTACACCGATCGCACAGCCCGCATCAGCATCGGTTCGGCGATGACGCCCAGTTCCTGGTCCTCGATGCGGGCGCGGCCACCAGAGAGGTGAACGTGGGCATCGATGAGGCCCGGCATGACCCAGTGACCGTCAAGGGCCTGTTCGGGGATGTCGGGGTCGCGGCGGTACTGGGCCATCGGGACCACGGCGGTGATGCGGCCGGCGGTGACGACGACGGCGTGGTTGGGTAGCGGCGGGCCCCCGTGGCCGTCGACGACGGCGACCGACAGCAGGGCTACGGAGTTGGTGATGGACACGGTTTCCTCGCGCTCAGGTGCTCGTGACGGCGGCGTAGAGATCGCTGAACTGTTTGGATTGTTGATCGCTGAGCGACTTCCACTGTTTGAGGCGCGCCATCACCTGCGGGGGCGGGTTGATGAGCGGATTGGTTGCCAGCTGCGGGTCGATCTTGGCCAGTTCGTCGGCCATGTCGGACAGCACCGGCAGATAGTGGGTATAGGCGACGAGTTTGGCGTAGTTGGCGCGGTCGTAGACGTAGTTGATCCACGCTTCGGCAGCGGCCTGGTTGCCGGTGGTGACCGGGATGACCATCGACTGCAGGGTCAAGGTGCTGCCGGAGTCGGGCACCACGAAGCGAAGGTCGGGGTTGTCGGCGGCGAGTTGAATGACGTCACCGGAATATGCCTGCGCGACAACGGTGTTGCCGGTGGCAAGGTCGTCACCGTAGTCATTGCCCGTGAATCGCCGGATTTGACCCCGATTCTTCTGCTCGGTCACGGTGTCGATCGCTTGCTGCACCGATTGCTCCGAGGGATCCTCCGGAGTGTTGCGTTGGGCAAGCATGATCATGCCGAGGCCGTCGCGCAGGTCGGAGAGCACGCTGACCTTCCCGGCGAACTTGCGATCCCAGAGGTCGTCGACGGAGGTGAGGTCGCGGCCGGTGGCCGCGCGGTTGTAGGCGAGGCCGACGATGCCGTTCATGTAGGGGGCGGTCATCTTGCGGCCGGGGTCGATGCCCGTGTTGAGCAGCGATGGCTGCAGGTTGGCCTTGTTGGGCCACCGCGATTCCCGAATTTCGTTGACCCAGCCCAGGGCGATGAGACGGGAGTCGATGGTCTCGGAGGGGATGACCAGATCGCACCCGATGTCTTGGCGGCGTGAGAGCGGTTCTTTGACCTTGGCGAACCACTGTTCGTCGTCGTTGTAGTCCTCGTGATAGTCGACGACGAGTCCGGTGGCGCGTTGGAAGTCCGCGACGAAGCCCTCGGCGATGTAGAGCGGCCAATTCGACACGCGCAGTGTGCCGCTGGCGGGCCGGCCATCGTCAGGGGGCGCCGTCGCACGGGCGGGGGTGTTCGGCGACTCGGTCGCCGACCCGCACGCGGCGAGCAGGCCGGAGCCGGCGAGCATCGCCGCAGCGGCGGTGGCGCTCTGCCCGAGGAAGTGGCGCCGCGAGGTGATGAGGCGGGAGCGCCCGGTGCTGGTCATGTGGCGTCTCTTTCTAGCTTCCGAACCGACGGTGGCCCCGACAGTAAGGACATTGACGGCGGCGCGAACAGGACAATGGCGCTGTCCGTGCATGACGATCGCGCTAGCCGGACGCAATCCACGGGCGGGCCGCCACACCATGGATCGTGGATTGAGGGGACTGTCGCAGGGCGCGAAGGCCGTCGGAAACCTCGCCACGGATCCCTGCCGGACGGGCAATGTGGGAAGTTTCCTGAACAAACAATTTCGTGGCAGAAACAGGCGGTGAACTGCGGCGACACTCCCATAGCCGTAACGAGTGCGTTAACCCGCCTCGGGGCGGTTGCCCGTCGTATGCATGTTGTTATATGTTCGTCGTTACATCACCACGATGATCTTGGTCACACAACCGTGACCCCAGCCTGAAGGAGTACTGATGACCGCAGCCCTGCCGTCGCGCACGCTGGCCCTGGCGGCTGCGACGCTGCTCCTGGGCGGCCTTGTCACCGGTTGTCAAAACGGTGCCCGCAACGACTCCGCCGGCAGCACCGTCGACACCTCACAATTAATCTCATCTCTTCCTCCCGCCAAGGGCGAGGTCGCTAAGATCACGTGGAACGTGGGCAGCGAACCCGACACACTCGACCCGCGCAACGCGGTCAACTACGGCTCCGGACAGATCGTGCGCAATATGTGCGAAGCGCTGCTGAAAATGGACGCCGACTTCAACATCTCGGAGAACCTGGCCTCGTCCTACCAGCAGGTGTCGCCAACTGAGCTCAAGCTCACCATCCGTGACGGCGTGAAGTTCTGGGACGGCAAGCCGCTCACGGCCGAGGACGTCGTGTTCAGCCTCAACCGCGCCAAAGCCGAGGACTCCACCGTCAACTCGGGCTTCGTGGCGGTCAAAGACATCGCCGCAACCGGGCCGATGGAAGTCACCGTCACCTTCAATGAGCCCGACGAAACGTTTGTCAAAACCCTGGCCACCCTTGCCGGTGTGGTCGTAGAGAAGGCATGGGCTGAGCAGGCGGGCGATCAGGTCGGGACCGCGACCGGCGGCCTGATGTGCACCGGGCCCTATACCTTCACCAATTGGCGTGCGGGCAGCGGCATCACCATCACCCGCAACGACGCGTACTGGAACGCCGATCTCAAACCAAAAGCCAAACAGGTCGACTTCACCTTCGTCGCCGACGACACCGCCCTGGCCCAGGCGCTCGACGCCGGCGAGATCGACGGCTCCTACGAGCTGCCGGTGTCGACGTTGAACAAGCTGACTGGCTCCAAGACCGGCAAGGTCGTCTTCGGCCCCTCAACACAGAGCGCCTCGCTCTATGTCGCCCGCCCTGACGGTCCGTTGCAGGACCTCAAGCTGCGCGACGCGCTGCAGCGGGTCATCGACCGCGACGCCTTGACCAAAGTCGTCTTCAACGGTTCCGCAGATCCGAACTACACCCATCTGACGCCGGAGACGTGGCCCACGGCTGAACGCTCGATCTATCAGCCCGACTACGACAAATGGGCCGCAGCCCGCTCCTTCGACCTCGAGGCGGCCAAGAAGCTGCTGGCGGAATCGTCCTACAACGGCGCACCGCTGCAGCTGGCGATCTTGGCCGGTGACCAGGTGTCGGGGCGGGTGGCTCAGCTGTTCCAGCAGCAGGCCAAAGCAATTGGGGTGAATGTTGAGATTCAATCCATGCAGCCGTTGGTGTTCGACCAGGCGGGCTATGACGCCACCAAGCGCCAAGGTGTCGACCTCATGTACACCACGAACTTCAACACCCTGCAAAACCCCATCGAGCCATTGTCGTTCGATCTGCTGCCCGGGCAGCCGTACAACTACACCAACTTCGACAACGCCGACGTCACCCGACTTCTGAGCCAGGCCCGCGCGGCAACCGACCCCAAACAGAGCGCCCAGTACGTCGTGCAGGCCCAGGACATCTTCGAACCCTCCTCCAGCGTCATCCCGCTGGTCGCCAATCACGAGGCGTCCTTCATCAACAACAAATTGACCGGTGCACCGACGTCGTTCGCGTACTGGTCGATGCCGCAGATGGCGTACATCGGTGCCGCGCAATGAGATAGCGCGGCGAGTGGTTACCACCTGCTCGGGAGCGGTGGGCACAATCCTCGTCGCGTCACTCGTCATCTTTGCCGGCCTGGCCGCTGCACCGGGGGATCCCGTCGCCCAGATCCTGGGCGCCAAAGCCACCGACGAGGGCCGCGCGCAGCTGCGCGCCAAGCTGGGGCTCGACGATCCGCTGCTCGAGCGGTACTGGCACTGGCTCACCAGCGCGCTGCGCGGTGACTTCGGCACCTCACTGACCGCGCGCCAAGACGTCACCGACCTGCTGGCCCCTCGGCTGATGACCACGGTTCTGTTGGTCGTCATGGCCGCGCTGCTGATCATCGTGGTGGGCATTGGGTTGGGCATCGTTGGCGGCGTCAGCAGCCGCAGCCGTGCCCCCATCGCGGTGCTCGTCGCGCTGGGGATCGCGGTGCCCAGCTTCGTCGCCGCAAATGCCCTCATCGGGGTGTTCGCCGTGCGGTTGGGATGGTTTCCCACCTTCGGTAGCGGAACGGGATTCGCCGACAGTGTGTGGCACTTGGTGCTGCCCTCGATTGCGCTGTCGGTCGGCTACGGCGCCTACGTCACCCAACTGACATCGGCAGCGGTGGCGGAGGAGGCAGACAAGGAGTATGTGCTCACCGCCCGCGGCCGCGGCGTTCCCGCGCTCGTGGTGCTGCGCCACCACACCTTGCGCAACGCCGCGCTACCGGTCCTGACCGCCTCCGGGCTCGCCGTCGCCGGGCTGGTCGCCGGCACAGTCATCGTCGAGCAAGCGTTCGCTGTTGACGGCATCGGAGCGCTGCTGGTCCGCAGCGTCTCTACGAAGGATTATCCGGTCGTGGTCGCGGTCAGCATGATCATCGTCGTGGTGTTCGTCGTCATCACGACGATCATCGACCTCATCCAAGTCGCCCTCGACCCGCGCGAACGGACGCAAGCAGCATGACCGCCATAACTTGGTCAGGCGCCGTGCAGGCTTCCCGACGCCGATTCGCCACGATGGGCCAACCGGCACTGATCGCCTCGTCGAGCATCGCCGCCCTGCTCATCGTGCTCGCCGTTGTCGGACCCTGGATTGCGCCCTACGATCCCGACGCCACCGACGTGCTCGCCGCCCGGGAGGGAATGAGCCCCCAACACCTTCTCGGTACCGACTCCCTGGGCCGAGACATTCTCTCGCGTGCCCTCACGGGCGCCCGTCTCAGCCTGACCGCACCCGCGCTCATCGTGGCGATCAGCGCGGTCCTGGGAACAGCTCTGGCCATCTTCAGTGCCTGGCACGGGGGCGCGGTGGACCGGATGATCAACCGCTTGCTCAACGTCATGTTCTCCGTACCCGGCATCCTCGTGGCCGTTCTCGCGTCGGCGGTCTTCGGAGCTGGATTCTGGGCGCCGGTGCTGGCGCTTGGGGTGGTCTACACGCCCTACGTCGCGCGCGTTGTGCGCAGCGTTGCGCTACGCGAACGGCAGCGCGCCTACGTGGAAAGTCTGCAGCTCGCCGGAGTGTCCTCGCTCCAGATCTGCGTACGCCATCTGGCGCCGAATGTCATGCCCATCGTGGTCGCGCAAGCGACCTACGGTTTCGGTTCCGCGCTGGCCGACTTCGCGGCGATCTCCTTCATCGGGCTCGGTGTGCAACCGCCAGCCTCGGAGTGGGGAGTCATGGTCTCAGACGGACGCTCGGAACTGCTCGACGGTGCCATCCTGCAAAGCCTCGTTGCGGGAACGCTGATCGTCGCGACGGTAATCGTATTCAACGTGTTGGGCGCCCAACTGTCCAGCCGATCAGGAGGCCGGCGTTGACTGAGTCGCCACTGTTGAGCATCACAGAACTCGCCGTCACCGCCCGCCACCACCGGTCGCGACGCACGCTCGTGCGCGACGTTGCGCTCAGCGTGGCCGCCGCCGAGTCGCTAGGCCTGGTCGGCGAATCGGGTTCGGGAAAATCCATGACGATCAAAGCCGCCATGCGCCTGCTACCGACCAGCGCCGAGGCCGCCGGACGCATCGACTTCGCCGGCCGCGACGTCATGACAATGAACCGTAAAGCGCTGGCGCAGTATCGATCCCGCGATGTGGCACTCATCCACCAGGACCCGCGGGCCCACGTCAATCCGACGCGCACTATCGGGCAGTTCCTCATCGAGGGGCCGGTGGCGACAGGCCAGCTCAGCAAAGCCGACGCCACCGAGCGGGCGTGCGCACTGATGCGCGACGTGGGTATCGCCGACGCTGAGCGGCGCATGGCGCAGTACCCCCATCAGCTGTCGGGCGGACTCCTCCAGCGCGTGATGATCGTTGCCGCGCTGCTACCTGAACCCAGTCTCATCTTCGCCGACGAACCCACCACGGCGCTGGACGTGACCGTGCAGTCCGACGTCATGGCGATCCTGCTCGAGCAAATCAGAGAACGAAAGGTCGCGATGGTCTTCGTAACCCACGACCTCGACCTCGCCGCCGCGGTCACCGACCGCCTGGCTGTCATGTACGCCGGATCGATCGTCGAGACGGGACGCTCCAGCGAGATTTGCGAACGACCGTTGCACCCCTACACCGCCGGCTTACTGCGCTCACGCCCCTCGACCACCGACGTTCAGCGGATGATCGCCATTCCCGGTCGCCCGGTCGCGGCGTTTGAGGCGGGACCGGGATGTTCGTTTGCGCCACGATGTCCGTTCGTGGCCGATCGATGTCGCAGCGAGGCGCCGCAGCGCCGCATGGTCGCAGGCCGCGCGGTGGCATGCCACCGCGTCGAAGAGATCGTCGACCAACTCGAAATGCGTGCATCATGACCCCCGATGGGGCCGAGCCGAGTCATGCCCTGCAGGTGAATGGCCTGTGTAAGACATTCCGCAGCCGCGCTGGCGGTGAACGCGTCGCTCTGCACGATGTCAGCTTCTCGATCCCGCGCGGTAGTTGTCTTGCGGTGGTGGGGGAGTCGGGATCGGGCAAGACCACAGCCGCCAGGATCGTCGCCGGACTAGAGACCGCGTCCGCGGGAACCGTGGAGCTTGCCGCCGGACCTGCCGGCAAGGCGCGCCACCGCGGTGTGCAAATGGTGTTCCAAGACCCCTACAGCTCGTTGGACCCGCGTCAGTCCGTCCAAGCGGGTCTGCACGAATTGCTGCGCGTGCACGGCATTCGACGCAAGGCCTACCGCACCGAGCGTGTGCGTGAGCTCCTCGATGCGGTCGGTCTCGACGACCGACATGGACGGCAGTACCCCGAATCGCTATCAGGCGGTCAGCGTCAGCGCGTTGCCATCGCGCGCGCGCTGGCCCTCGACCCCCAACTGCTGATCCTCGATGAAGCCGTGTCAGCTCTCGACGTCAGCGTCCAGGCGCAGGTGCTCAATCTGCTCAGCGATATCCGGGAACAGACACACATCAGCTACCTGTTCGTGTCACACGACCTGGGTGTGGTCCGCCAGGTCAGTGACACCTGCGTCGTGCTGCACAACGGGCGACTCATCGAGTCGGGCAGCACTGCGGCAGTTCTGGATTCGCCGACCGATCCCTACACCCAGGCGCTCGTCGACGCGGTCCCGCGTCCTGGCTGGGTCCCTCGCCGCCGCACCGCTTAGCCGCACCGAACCAACCCAGCGGTAGGTGGCAGCCGGCCCAGCAACCCGTCATATGTGGTGCGTCATACGACATATGTTGCGCGCACTTGTCACGAAACAGTCGGCCCCGAGGAAAGAAGCAACGATGACATTGCCTACGGCGGGAGCCCTCGATCTCACCTTGACTGATCATCAGGAAGGGCTCCGGGGCAAGACACTGCCTGATGCTCTCGACGCCGCGGCTCACCGATGGCCAGACCGTCTAGCGCTCCTCGAGATCGAGGGCGAAAAGAGATCGCTGACATGGTCGGAGTTTCGCACCCGAGTTACCGCGCTGCGCAGCGGTCTGGAGTCCGTCGGCGTGGTGCCCGGCGACAGGATCGGACTGCTCATCACCAACCGTGTGGAGTTCCCGATTGCCTGGCTGGCCGCCGCCGAGGCTGGGGCCGCGATCGTTCCACTCAACCCGAAGTACACCCGCCGCGAAATCGACTTCGTCCTCAACGACGCCGAGGCTCGCTGGCTGATCGGGGAAAGTGAGCTCGTCGACGCCCACCTTCACGATCGCATGATCGGCCCCGTCGACGTCAGCAGGATCATCGTCATCGGCTCCAGCCAGCACGTGCTGTTGCAGTTCCACGACTTGATCAACGGCGTCCCGACGCCTCGGCGATTCGTCCCCAGCACACTCGGTGTTGTCAACATCCAATTCACCTCGGGCACGACCGGCCTTCCGAAAGGCTGCTTGCTGACCCACGAGTACTGGATCGAACTGGGCGTCTATGGCGCTGCGCTGCATCAGGATTCGATGCGGCTGCTCGCTGACCACCCCTTCTATTACATGCAAAACCAAGCCTATCTCGCCAGCGCCATGACCAAGGGCGCAGCTCTCTACATCACCCCGGGGTTGAGCCGACGCAAATTCATGGGCTGGCTACGCGAGTACGCCATCGACTTCGCGTGGATCGACGAGGATCTGCTGGACTTCCCTCCCGACCCGCAAGACACCGAGCTTGCACTCACCCACGCGCCCGTCTCAGCGATGCCCGTCGCCGCGTACGCGCCCATCGAACAACGGTTCGGCATACACGCCCGTGAGCTATACGCCAGCACCGAGATTGGCAACGGCACGGCGGCGCCGCTCAACCGTCCCGACCTCGCGGCAACCGGCGGTATGGGATTGTGCTTTCCCAACCGAGAATCCAAGATTGTCGATGAACAGCTCTGCGAGATGCCGCCCGGTCAGGCCGGTGAATTGTGTATCCGTGGCCCGGGGATAATGCTGGGATACCACAATCGGCCGGAGGTCAACGCCGAGCTCTTCCTGGCCGGCGGATGGTTCCGCACCGGCGACATCGTCGCCAAAGACGTTGCCGGACAACATTTCTACCTTGGTCGCATGCGTGACATGATCCGGCGCAGTGGCGAGAACATTTCTGCTGCCGAGGTCGAGGCACACCTGGGCGCGCTGACCGGTGTCTACGAGGTTGCCGCAATTGCGGTTCCTGACCCTGCCCGCGACGAAGAGGTCAAGGTGATCATCGTGTGCGACGAGGGCGCCACCGTAACACCCGACGCCGTGATCGATTGGGCGAAGCAGGGATTGGCGCCGTTCAAGGTGCCCCGCTATGTGGAGTTTAGGGACGAGTTGCCCTACACCTCGAGCGGGAAGATCCACAAAGCAGCGCTCAAGTCCGAGCCCCGCCCGCTACACGACGGTGTCATCGACACCAGTTCTAGGCCGACGCCGAAGCCGAGTTCAGATGTCTATTGAACACATCCTCAACGTTCACCAGATCGAAGCGAACATTTACCTAGGGGACGCTTTTTTCCAGCCCGACAGCGGATTTCTTCAGCGGACATTCGGCGGTCACGTCGCCGGGCAGTCGTTGGTGTCGGCGGCACGGACGGTCGACCCCGCGTTCACCGTGCATTCGCTGCACGGGTACTTCCTGCGGCCTGGTGACGCGCGCTCGCCGAAGGTCTACGTCGTCGAACGATTGCGCGATGGCGGATCGTTCTGCACCCGCCGCGTCGACGCCGTCCAGCACGGCGAGACCATCTTCTCGATGTCGGTGTCCTTTCACCGAAATCAGACGGGCATCACCCACCAAGACGACCCACCCGCGGCACCCTCCCCGGACAGTCTCGCCCGTACCAGTCACGATGCCTGGGACGACTCGGCGGTACTGCAGTTCGCCGAATGGGATGTGCGCATCGTGCCGCACCACCAACTGCACACCACACCCGGCAAGGCATCGCAGCAACAGGTGTGGTTCAAACACGCCGAGCCGCTCCCCGACGATCCGGTGCTGCACCTATGTGCTTTGGCCTACCTGTCTGACCTCACCCTCCTCGGCTCGGCAGTCGTGCCACACCGCGACGTACTCGATGCGCTGACAACCGCGTCACTCGACCACGCCATGTGGTTCATGCGGCCATTTCGCGCCGACGAATGGCTGCTCTACGACCAATCCTCGCCGTCGGCGTGCGGTGGCCGCGCCCTGACACAGGGGGCGCTCTACGACATCGGCGGCCACCTGGTCGCCGCCGTGATGCAGGAAGGCCTCACTCGCTTCGCTCCACGCTCACCGGCGGGGGCACACCTTGCAAGCCGGTCCAACGCCTCAATCCCGTGACTGACAACGACACTGAGTTCACGTCGTGGCGGCGCTGGGCTGCGTTGTTGGTCTATCTGGTCCGTGCTGCTGCTGCTGGCCGCGGCCACTACGGTGCTCTCCCTCGCGTGCTCCGCTGACCGAAGATCTCGGAGCCTCGGCAACACAGAAACTGCTAATTGGCAACATCTGATCGCTACGAACCCCGGGGTGGCTCTGGGCATCGCGGCCCATGGTTCCCTCACCACGGCGCTCTACCGTGACGGCTTCTCCCAACCAAGCGGTGTGTTCCAGAATGGGTGTATCGCACGGCGGGACTCTCTAGCCGTAGCCACTGCAGGTGTTAAACAACGGCGCCGCGGTGGACGATCAGCGGTGCGCCTCTACCAGCAGCATGCAGACCCCAGCCGTTGTCGCCTCGGTCATCTCGGTACCCGGGGCGCTCTACTGCATGACGCACGACCGCCGCGACGTCGCAGAGAAAGCCGCACCCACCACGACCCCTAGGGTGTGGGTCGAACCGTGACGCTATGTCGACCCGATCGGCAAGTCGATCAGTTTGAGGAAGTGGTCGAGAGCCTCGCCTTGCCGCTGCGCGGTCCAGGTCGCAGGATGCTCGATGGCCGTGAGGACCATTCCGGCGGTCCACAGGCGAATCAAGTCGATCGTCGCGTCCAGCCGCTGCGCCGGAATGAAGTCACTGATGGCGGTCCGGATGAGTTGGCGCATGCAGGGATCGATCTGCTCGAGGTGATCGGCCACGATGGGCTCGACGTTGCGTTGGCTCGCCAGGGCCACGCGGGCGCTTTCGATGACCGTCGACTCGTCGTCGATGGGCAGGAAGTACTGAATGACTGCCTTGAGGCGATCGTGGGGGTCGGCAATCGCAGCCAATTCGTCCTGCTTGGCGTGGGCGTCCGACAGTGTGCGCTCCAGCACTGCGTCGAGGAGTGCTTCGCGGTTAGGAAAGTAGTGCGTCACCAAGGTGACTGAACCGCCCAGACGCTGTCCGACGACGCGCAGGGTGAACCTCGCGAAGCCCGCCTCCGCCAACACCTCCGTGGCTGCGGTGACGATTTGTTCGCGCCGAGCGACGTGATCGACAAAAATCGGCATGGCGCCTCCCTCGACGTTATACAACGCTGTTTATATCATGCTGATGAGCGGTCTCGGATTACCGCGAGACCAGAGGTCCCCGTCCGCCGCGGGCAGGTGACTCGATGATCGGGTGGCCGTGCCGTATTCGTCGGCGCCTTAGAGGCCGCGGCGGGTCGA
Organism: Mycolicibacterium sp. 018/SC-01/001; assembly: GCF_007096635.1. Classification (GTDB taxonomy): domain Bacteria; phylum Actinomycetota; class Actinomycetes; order Mycobacteriales; family Mycobacteriaceae; genus Mycobacterium. The sequence continues at coordinate 103,334 of NZ_VKAA01000014.1, read as the reverse complement.
GTGTCGACGGCCGCATAAGCGCGGAAATGCATGAGTCCAGGACAGCGCGCCTTATGCCGAAGAGGGGTCCAGGGAACCGGCGTCGTCGCCGGACCGAACGAGAAGCGGCGCAACGCGATCGAGCGCGGGGCGGCAAGTGTGCGAGGGGCCGGCCGCGCCGAACGCAAGCGGGCGAGCGGCCCGACGGTTCATCCGCGATTTTATTTGTCCGACTCGTCGTATAACGTAACAACTATTACAGTGGTGGGCACCCGAGGGACCACGACAACAACGACAGGCGGCTTGCACCGGGTGACTGACATCAACGACTTCACACAGCGACTGGACCTCATCGGCAGCTGGATAGACGGCACGCACGTGGGCGGCACGGCTGCTGCGCATCCGCTCGTCAACCCTGCAGATGCCACCACAATCGTCGAGATCGCCCGAGTGGGACGCGCCGAGGTGGACGCGGCAGTGGCCGCAGCGCGGCGCGCCCTTCCTGAGTGGTCGGGCGCAACTCCGGCGCAACGGGCGGCCGCGCTGTCCCGGGTCGCTGACCTCATGGAAGCCCAGGCCGACCGCCTCGTTGACGAGGAAGTGTGTCAAACCGGAAAGCCCGTGAGGATGGCTCGAGAATTCGACATTCCGGGCAGCATCGACAACGTCCGATTCTTCGCCGGCGCTGCACGTCATCTCGAAGGCAAGGCCACTGCGGAGTATTCGGGCGACCACACCTCGTCCATCCGGCGCGACGCGGTCGGCGTGGTCGCCACCATCACCCCGTGGAATTACCCACTGCAGATGGCGGTGTGGAAGGTAATTCCCGCGCTCGCAGCAGGATGCACCGTGGTCATCAAGCCCGCCGAGATCACCCCCTTGACGACCCTGACCCTTGCCCAGATTGCAAAGCAGGCCGGCATTCCCGACGGAGTCGTCAACGTCGTCACCGGATCGGGCAGTGCCGTCGGAGCAGCCCTGGCAGGTCATCCCGACGTCGACGTCGTCACCTTCACCGGCTCCACCGGCGTCGGACGCTCAGTCATGGCCGATGCGGCCCAGCACGGACACCGAACCCAGCTCGAGCTGGGCGGAAAGGCGCCCTTCGTCGTCTTCGACGACGCCGACCTCGACGCCGCGATACACGGGGCAGTCGCGGGGTCGCTCATCAACTCCGGTCAGGACTGCACCGCCGCGACCCGCGCCATCGTGGCGCGCGCACTTTACGACGACTTCGTTGCCGGTGTCGCCGAACTCATGGCCAAGATCGTCGTCGGCGATCCACGCGATCCGGACACCGATTTGGGACCCCTCACCTCGCGGGCCCATCGCGACGCAGTGGCTGCGATGGTTAACCGTGCACCCGCGCAGGGCGCCACCATCGTCGCAGGCGGCACCGCGCCTGATCTTCCGGGCTTCTACTACCGCCCGACCCTGATCTGCGACGTCAGTGAGACCGCCGAAATCTACCGCGAGGAAGTCTTCGGTCCGGTCCTGACCGCACGCCCGTTCGATGACGACGGCGATGCGTTTCGCCAGGCCAACGACACCGACTTCGGGCTCGCCGCCTCGGCGTGGACGCGCAATGTGTATCGCGCTCAGCGGGCATCGCGCGACATCAACGCCGGATGCGTCTGGATCAACGACCACATTCCCATCGTGTCCGAGATGCCCCACGGCGGCTTCGGTGCATCTGGGTTCGGTAAAGACATGAGTGACTACTCTTTCGAGGAATACCTCACCGTCAAGCACGTCATGAGCGACATCACGGGAATCGCCGAAAAACCTTGGCATCGAACGGTTTTTACAAGGCGGTGACGGCGATGCCCAACACGTGGCACCTCGAACATGCCGCCCCGCGCGCAGCCGGGCTGGATGCTCGCTATTTCGGCGCTCCTCAATTCGCAGACGACCGGGCACTAATGCGCGCGCCTCGCGAAGCAGTCATCTGTGTACCGATGAGAACCGACAGGTTGATCGACGTGTGGGTGGGAAAGACCCGCCTGCGCATCGTCGTGCAACACCACCATTTCAGCCGCCGGCGACACACGACGATCCGCCGGATATCCCAGTGCTCGAAATCTTTAACCCCGCCGGCCACGCCGGTTCGCCCATCCCGGTCGTGATCGCCGACGCGGGCAACAACATCCGTAGCGACAGCACCATCGGCGACTGCCAGCGCCGTGACTACCGAAAGGTGAGTTTCCGTGACCTCAGTGGCGCGCTTCGAAACCGAGTCCATCTATGCTCACGTTGAGGCCCTCGTCGCTCTCGGGCACCGACGCACCGGCACGCCGGCTGGACACGCGGCCGCCGATTACGTCGCCGAACGCCTGCGCGACTGCCACATCCCCGAAGTGGTCATCGACGAAGTCGACTCGACTCGCTGGGACGCCTCGCACACGCGGCTGACCGTGGGCGCCGAAGACGTCGACTGTTTCCCGGTGAATCACAGCTGCGCCCACGACGGGCCCGTGGGACCGTTTGGAACCGGGCGCGCCGGCCTCACCCGGCGCCTCGTCGACCTCCACACGATTCACGATGACGCCGACCTGCACGATGCCATCGTCATCTTCGACGTGAGCTTCGGTTCCCACGATCTGCTCGAGCTGCTGGGCGGAGAAATCAGCAAGGAGCAGATAGACACATCGCGGTATGCCGACTTCTATGACGCACTGCCCGACGGCAAACTCATCGACCCGTACAACACCACACTCGCAGCGACCGCGCAGCGAGTTGCGAACGCCGGTGCTGCCGGATTCATCGCCGTACTGGCCGACTACTTCGACTCCAACCGCTATCTCAACGAGGATTACGACGGCCTCGCTCTGCCCGGGGTGTGGGTGACCAACGCGCAGGGCCGCCAAATTCGGACCCACCTGGCCCACGACGTCGGGGTCACCGCCACGCTAGAGCTGATCGGAAGCCGCCACGCGGTGAACGGACGGTCAGTGGTGGCCACGCTGCCCGGCCAGTCGCCGGAAACGATTCTGATCCACTCCCACCACGACTCCGTCTGGGACGGCGCTGTCGAGGACGCCAGCGGTACGGCATTGGTTCTGGCACTAGCCCGTCATTTCGCGGCACAACCACTCGACCAGCGACCGCGCACTCTCATGTTCGCCACCATGGACACCCACTTCACCGGCTACGAGGCGCATCAGCAGTTCGTCGACGACTACGTCACCGCCCACCCCTACGGCCGAGAGATCCTCGTCGACGTCGCGCTCGAGCACGTGGCGCGAGCCGCGCACGCCCGTGGCGGCGAGCTCGTCGAAATCGGCGGGCCGGAGCCCCGCGTCGTCCTGACCAACACCGGTCACACCGTGGTCGAGAGCATCCAGCGCGCCCTGGAAGGCCTTCCCCGTCTCGCTGTTCTCCCGACCTCGGCGTTACCGGGTGATGAAATCCCGACCGACGCCGACTACAACTACCAAGCCGGCGTACCCATCGTCAGCCTCGTCTCCGCACCCATCTACCTCTACGACGAGGCAGACACCCTGGACAAGGTCGACAAAAGCCAATTAGCCCCGCTGGCTTCAGCATTCGCACACATCATCGAAGACCTCGGCGTGATCGCACGAGAGCTCATCCCCGATACGGCGCCGGTCGCACCCAGCGGGCTGCCATGAGAGCGCCGCCCACCACGAGCGCGGAGAGATAGGTCGGTGGTCGCCGTCCTGCTGATCATGACCGGTCCGGTACTGGCGTGGTCCCTGCTGGGACGTCTCCTTCGTCGCTGGGCAATCAACGGGCAGCTGTTCATGGTGGCTGCCGGCGCCGCAATCGGATGGTGGGTCACCGACCAGAGCACCGCATTCTTCGACTCGAAGACCACTCTGTATGTCGCCGAGGCCATCCTGGCACTGCTGTTGTTCGTCGACGCCACCGGCTTCACCGGATCGCTGGGCTCGCACCTGTCATCAGTTCCCGTGCGTCTGCTGGCCATGGCGCTACCACTGTCGCTGGCCGTCGTCATCGCCTTAGCGGTCGCCTTGCCGCTCAACATCTCTATCGCCGGGGCCTTGGCTCTGTCATGCATCTGCGTCACCGTCGACTTCTCACCTCAGCTCTCCATCATCGAGGACACCCGGATTCCAGCACGGGTGCGCGAGTGGCTCGGCATCGAGAGCGGATACAACGACGGCCTCGTCTCGCCGGTCCTGCTGGCGGCACTTGCGCTGTCGACAACCCATGGCGAAGCCGAACAACAGGCCGCCGCAGCCTTCGTCACAGCCGCCCCGGCCGGAGCCATTGCCATCGTCGTGGGCGCACTGGTCGGAACCGGGGCGGGCTGGGCGATGAGATGGGCTCAGCGAACACAATTGAGCGATGTGCGCAGCCTGAGCGTCGGCGTACTGGTTTTGCCCCTGCTGACCTTCGCCGTCGCCATCGCGGCGGCAGGAAATGGATTCGTCGCCGCCTTCGTGTGTGGTGTGTCATTCCGCCGGACCTACCTGAGGAACGCTGCTAGCTGCACACCCGCGGCACCGGCCGCGTTAGCCATGACCAAAGACGTCGCCGGGCTCGTCAACCTCGAGCTGTGGTTGGCCTTCGGACTCGCCGGGACCGCCATCCTCGCCAAGGACGTGCAGTGGTGGCCGGCGGTGGCCATCGCAGTCTGCGTCCTGACCTTCGGCCGTATCCTGCCCGTCGCCCTATCACTTATCGGCAGCCCGGCCGCACCCCGAGACCGACTATTCATGGGGGTCATGGGGCCTCGCGGGGCAGCCTCCATCGTGTTCGGACTCATCGCCTACAACGCGCTGCCCGACACCGACGGCGCAACGGTTCTGGCGGCCACCTGCATCGTGGTGATGACCAGCGTCGTCTTGCACGGCGCCCTGGCCGACAGGCTCATCGAGGCCATCTACGGGAACCCAACGCCGAGCGACGAGTAGAGGCAGTCGCGACAGACTGGGCCGCTCAGCAGGGTGATTCTCTGCCCCCGGGGGCTGATCAGTGCTCGCGCGAACGCAATCGAGACGCATCGCCAATTCGCAGTCTGGGGCAAGAGCGCCTCGACAACTACTGCGCCACAGATGCACGCGGCGACTCGACCGGCGGTGTCGACTGCCGGTCGGGCTTGCAGTCACTTGACGCCGGACCAGACGTCACGATCAGGGCTGCTGCGACGACGACGGCCATCGCAACGATGTGCGAGCCGGGCAGTGTCTGATGCAACAGGAGCCACCCGGCGATACCCGCCACGATTGGCTCCAGGCACAGGAGTACACCGAAGACATGTGGACTCACTCGGCCCATGGCCGCGAACTCGAGTGAGTACGGCAGCACCGATGACAGCACTGCGACACCCACCAATGCGACAAGTGTGTGGGGGTCCGCAGTGAACCGGTCGATCGCACCAATACCGAACGGTGCCACCAGCATTCCGCTGACTAACATGCCAACGGCCAGCGAGCCGTTTCCGGGGGCGGCGGCGCTCATTCGCGCCCCAGCCTTGATGTAGAAAGCCCAGAATGCGGCGGCGACGAGGGCGTACATCACACCCGCTGGGTCGAGGTCAGACGCAGCTCCCGAATCGGCCAGACCCAGAACGGCAATAGACGCCGCTGCGGCTCCCACGCACGCGAGATCGCGCGGTCGCCGCGAGAGGACGGCGGCAAGCAGCAGCGGCCCGGCGAACTCGATCGTGACGGCGATGCCCAGCGGGATCCGCGCAATCGAGGCGTAGAAAAACCCGTTCATGCCGGCCATCGCCACACCGAACAGCAGAACGTGTCGCCACCGCTCGCGACCCCAACGACGAACGCGTGGTCGATGGAGAGCCATCAGGAGGACAGCGGCCAGCAGCAGGCGGGCGGAGGTCGTCAGACCGGCCCCCAGCGAAGCGAGCAGCGGGATTGCGAGCACCGCGCCGAGTTGCAATGACACACACGACCCGAGAATCAGCGCGACGCTCGGCGCCGCTCGCGATATCGACATACCGCTATGGTCCAAGCCGACAATCGGCCAGTCCAGCGAATGATTCGCACTAGTATTCGTAAGTAAAACCAACGTATGTGGGGGGCGGCGAGTGCTCAATCTTCAGCGACTGACGGTGCTGCATGAGCTCGAATTACGTGGTTCCCTGGCCGCGGTAGCGCGCGCACTGAACTACAGTCCGTCCGCGATCTCTCAACAAATCGCGCAGCTCGAGCGCGAGATCGGAATCGCACTCACCGAACCGGTCGGGCGGGGCGTTCGATTGACCGACGCCGCTGAGATGCTAGTTCGGCATACGCGCATTGCAATTGCCGCACTTGAATCGGCCGAGTCCGAACTCGCAGCAGCATCACCGAACGTGAGCGGGCGGTTGAGGGTGGCTTGCTTCCAATCTGCACTGTTGTCGTTGCTGCCCGCAGCGCTCGAAACCCTGGATCGAGATCACCCCGACCTCGACTTAGACATCGCGCAGCGCGACGTCGACGAGGCGATGTCCGGCCTGCAGGCAGGATCTTTCGACGTAGTGGTCGGAGAGGAGTATCCCGGCGCCTCGCTGCTCCCGCGCGTTGGAATTGAGCGTGCTGAGGTTGGAGCTGACGAGATGGTGCTGGCACTTCCCGAGGGTGAAGAGTGGACAGGCCTCGATCAGCTCTTCGACCTTGCAGAAGCGCCCTGGGCGCTCGACCCGGCTTCCTCGGCTCCCGGGCGGTGGGCGCGAGATCTCTGTATGAAGGCGGGATTCGAGCCCGACGTGCGGTTCGACGGTGTCGACCTGCTCGTTCATTTGCAGATGGTTCGCGCGGGCTACGCTATTGCAATAGTGCCACTGATCCTGAGCCCCGACTGGGTGTCTGGAGTACGCATCGAGGCGCTGCCCGGAGCGCCGAAGCGGCAACTTTTCACGTTGACTCGCGAGGCGCGAAGTGCTCACCCGGCAGTCATTGCGTTCAGGCGCGCCTTACGCCTGTCCTTCCGCGGTCACCAGTTGAACGCTACGTAAACGGGACCCGACAGGTCAGGTACGCAGCGAGAGCGGTGTGGCCGCGCTGAACTTTCCTATGTCTGTCGAGCGGCCTCGCAGATGGATCTGCCACTAGGATGACTCTGAGGCCGCCAATCCCGTGCCAACGCGCCATCAGCGCTGATCGTAGAGGCGTGAATTGCCAAGGCGTTTGGCAACTACACCTGTATTGCCGGCTGCGATTCTGCGTGGCGGACTGCCATTTGAAATGGCGGCCCCAAGGTGATCCGGGGAACTGCTGGAGGCGCCCTGGACCTATACTTGCCGACCCGTGGATGCGTTGTCCCGCAACGACTTCCACCGATTTGGCTGCGCGCCCACGTGTAGGCGAGTCGAGGGGTGACCCTACAACAGCGGCATGCTCATCCGGCGTGTGTGACCATGTTCGTCGATCTCCAGGATGAAGCCGCCGCTGAGCGTAGGCAGCTGCGCAAGAGTGTCGGTGATGACCGCGTCCACGGCAACAGCGAGACGCCGCACACCCGCTCCGGCCGTCTCGGTAGTCTTCGCTGTCATGCCGTCGGCTGCGGTGTGACGCCGCAGTCCTGCGTGAAAGTCCCGGCCGATGACGTTGCCGGCATGGTCATAGATATTGTTCGTTCGGCCGGAGTCCCTGTCGATGCCGACCACCGATTCGTGTTCCTTGCGCCACCGGTGGAAGTTCTCACCGCGGACCTGGCACAGGGCTTGCCATGCCGTCGATGTCACGAGAGCGTCGAGCGCGGCGAGGGAGTCACCATGGCACTCGGGAACGGCCGCTCGCAACATCCTGACTGTTCCCGAGTTCAGCGACAACCACGCATCACGATCCTCGGTGATGAACGGGAAGTAGCCGTCTCCCAGCGCCTGCAGCCGGTCGTGGGAGGTAAAGCGTTCGCGGGTCTGGGGGACCGTCCTGGCCACTCGGGCGACAAAATTGACAAGGCGGTGCCCAACGCTGACCGCGGTGTCGATGGCGTTGTCGGACAGGTAGCGTTGAGCAATCGCCATTCCAGCGGGTTCGGTTCCGGCCGCGATGGCCGCGCGATGCCACACCGCCTCCAAATACGTTGCACCGCTCAGCATCAGCGACTCGGCCATTGAGCCGGCGAGTGCGCACGTCTCCCGCCACTGGCTCGTTCGAATGTCGACGAGACCGCTGGGTTCGAAGTCGGAGCGGCTGTAAGCCCACGCCCGATCGCAGACCCGGTAGACCTCATCCAGGCCAAGATCACTCAGTTCGGGCCGAAGATCAACGGCGCCCTGATGGACACCGATGTGTCGCAGTTTTGACCAGTACGGAGGGTCATTCTCGCCTTCTGCTGCGATGTCGTCCATAGCCATGATCGTCCCAGATGGCGACAACCTCTAACGCATTGTTGCCGCGCGCCACCCCAGGGATCAGGTCGCCGCGGCGTGCAGACTGCACGGTCTCAACGGCGACCCCGCTTCCCAGACGCTGCCGTCGCCCGGTCGGCCGAAGCCTCGCAGCCAGCCTGTCTTGGCAAGCGCACGCGGCACGTCGCCCTCGTCGCTACTCAGCAGAACCGGCCGCGCAGCCACATGCCAGGCCGCCCACTTCTTCCTCGCGACGCCGCGGTGATATGAATGGATCACTAGCTCTTGGCTTCTCAGCGCCGGCGTGACTGCGAAAAACCCCTACTCGTCTTCACTTTGCCTCTTGGTGGGGTCCGGCAGTGAGGCGAGCCAGTCGCCGGCGGCCGCGCGCCCCTGGTCGGTCAACCCACCGGCTATCGCCGCTGCGATGACAGTTCCCGACGCCCGCGATAGGTCTTCTAACAGCGAATTACACCGATCCGCGATCGCGTCGATACCTAACCACCGGGCGATCCAATGCGCCGAATGCGCACGAACCGTACTTGCCTCGTCGTAGGACAGGCACGCGAGAATGTCTAGTCGCGATATGTCACCCCGGCGGCCCACAATCCGTGCTGCTGCGCATCGGTCGTGATTATCGCCGCCGATAAGACCCCAGAGCTCCGTGTCGCTCACCGCGCCGGGCGACAGCGCATCCAGGGCCTCGCGCGTCACGGTCTTCAGCTGACCATCGGCGTCCTGCCATTCGTCAATCTCCAACGGTGTCCGATCGCGTAACCACTGGAGTCCTGGCAGAAGCGCGTCTCGTGTATCCGCGTCGATCTGGTCACATGTATCGCGTAGTAAGGCCGCCAGTTCGATGAGACTGCGCGGCAATATGCGAATTTCGTCCATCAGCTCATAGATCGGCGCCCAGTCAGCGACCTCGGGGAACCAGATGTTGAGCAATGCCAGATTTCGCGCGTCGTGTCGGGAGAAGGTGCCCCCGCGGGCTTCCTGGATTTCGCGCCTGACCGATCCGGACAGGGTCGCGATCTGCTGTTGTGCGACGTCCTGCGGAATCGTCCGGACGTCATGCACCTTTGACAGCATGCGTATCTGGCCACGGCGGAGAACATCCAATAGTGCCTCCCTCGCGTCGTCATCAGAGACTGCAGTGATGCCCACGAGAGTGTCTTCCAGCTCCCCGTTGTCGCCGCTGCGTTGCATCAACGCCGCGAGATCGCTTGCTGTCCAATCGCTCCTGGGCACAATCCTCAACACCTGAGCGAGGGAATGCGCGAATGACTGGTCGGTGACCGGGGGAAGTTCGAAGAAATAGTCGATGAACACCCGACGCGCCGCCGATGTCGCCGATGGACTCCCCACCAGGGCTCGAAGGGTCTCCAGCACGTAGTGGTGAACCAGGAAAGTGGGGCGCACCCTCTTCTCGTAGGGCTGCGGATTTTTGAGGATGTCGACCGCCTCCTGAATAAATCTGTCGGCGTGGCCCGGTTCGAGAACCGCCGCGGCCGTTGCGATGAGCCCCAAGTCGGACCTACCGGTGCTGTGCGTCGACTTGCGCAACTCCACGGATGCGCACGCGGCACGGACGGCAGCCTCGGGTCCTGCTCTGAGCAGTCGTTGCGCACAACCTTCAACGCTGTCGATGTCTCCGGCGCGCCGCAGATCGGTCAGCAGGCCCGCACAGAGCTCGCTTGACAGCCCGCCGTTTGGGTGCGCCTGCAGCACGTATTGAGCGAGCTGGGCGTACTCCGTACGCCACGCGGAGTGGTCACCGGCAAATCCGCTCAAAAGTGTCGCCGTCCGCAGCCGGCGCCAGGTTTCGCCCATGTGCTTTGGCGGATCGGCACTTTCGGAAGACCAGAGGGTGAACCGGTCGTCGAGAAAGGTTTCGAGCCCCTGGGCGATTGTCTGATTTCGCCACCAGCCTGCAGCAGTGTCGTTGCCCGAGAGAAAGTTTGCGCCCCGCTCCGTCCAGAAGCTTGCGCGCAGGAGAATTCCGGCGGCACTCGCGGCGATCGCCATGGCGGTCGGATCGGCGGCGGCCGTTGCTTGAATGCGCTGGACGTGGATTGCTAATTCTCTTGCCTTCTTGTACTTGCCGACCTCCATTAGACACCGAGCGCGCTGCACCTCGATCCACGCGAAATTGACGGGATCTAGGCTGGTTGCCGCAGAGATCTCGGAATCGGTGAGGTCCAGCGCGTCATCGATTCTGCCGTGCTCGATGAGCGTCGCTGTCCTGATAGCAACTGCGGCGGCGCGATGGCCGGAGTTCGGCTGCGACGACTCGATGAGCGGCTGAAAAACCTCAGGGTCTGCGGTGTGTACGTACTTGTGCAGCGCGCCATAAAAGTTCCAATCCCAGTCGGAGGCGGCAAGTGCTTCCTCCTCTGACAGAAATGGTGGCGGCTCAAACCCGGGCAGATGGCCGGCGATGTCGCGAGTTCCATCCAGTTCCATGAGTCGATGCTGGACGAGCATCGCGATCGCCTCGGTTGGGTTCTCGTTACTGCTCTGTCTCGGAGCGCGACGGCTGGCGATGAGTCTGGGTGTCAGCAGCGCGTAACGAATGCGATCCTCGGGTCCGAGGGCTGCAACGTCGGCCCAGCTGGATGATCCTTCCCAAGTGGTGTGCCCCCCGCGTTGGCTGACCGCGACGTTCAGCAGTCGCTCGACGTGGGCAAGACCAACCCGCTGGTCTTTCGGTACTAGGATCTTCGTTCCGGAGCTGGTCCTGACGATGGCCTCGCGGGTGACGTGTACCCAGAACGATTTGCCGGACCTGAGATCGTGCAGCACGAGAATATGCGGAATCGTGTGTTTGATCCAGTAGTCGAAGTGGTCGTCGCGCAGCGATTCACGGTACCACCAGCCAACCACCTTCCCGTCCTTGTGTTTTGGCTCCTTGAAATACTTTGACGTGGTCGATCGTGACTTGCTGGTTTTAACCTGCGCGCCCACCAGGAGACCGAGATCAAAGCGACGGTCATCGCGCGCCATCAGCCAGAGGTCGGTTCCCAGATCGTGGTACGGGTTGGACGCCACTCCCCAGTTCAATGCCTCGAATTGGCCGGCCACGGTGCTCTGGCCCGCCGTGCCCACCGTCTCTTGCAGACTTGCCTGCTTAGCCACGGCGAGGCTCCCGACGGCGGCACGCCGGTGGCGGGCTCGCGCGCTCTCGGTCGTTGTCGAGAGGAGAGTTCGCGATTGCGGAGTTGCGCGCTGGCACTGTGGCCTTCCAGTTCTGCAATGTTGTGAATCAACGGATCTGCGGCACAACGTACTACGGCGGGCCTACACCGGCAGCCGTATTTGCTGCGGCGGACATCCCCCGGCGAGGCGCAATACCTCATCCCGATTTTGGGAGCTGCGCGGGTGTACCTCGATCTGCGACAACGGGTAAGCGAGTTTGGGCCGTTGTAGGTACTGCTGTGGTTAGGGACAGTGCTTTCCGCGAACCCTTGCACCACCTTGCAGTGGTATCTCACATAGGGACATCAGCTCGGCAAGGCCGGGTTTCGTCGAAATCCAGTCTCAGTCCCTTCCGGGTCAACCTGCAAGGATGGGCCGACCGGGCGACCGTCAGGGCGGCCTGCTCCCGCATCACCACGTCGGCGCGGCGCCATGGCCACCATGACCTCTTCGGCCACCACGTATGACCGGTACGTAGACCGGCTCATAAACCAGGGGGGCGTACCGGTACTTCGACGCTTCATTAAGCGCCGGCGTGCCGTTCGAGGGCTACCGGGAGACGCGAACAACGCGGTTGTCCTCGCGATCAGCACATAGGCCGACTAGGCAATCTGCACAACCGTACGGTTCTGGGCTCCGCCACTCAGATGGCAATGGGGCGCCCGCCATTCTCGTGAGAACGCGCCATCAATGCTGGTCGCAGGGACGGGGATGCCGCGGAGTTCGGCTTCCTACAGAAGATTCTTGTCGGTTGCGATGCCGCGCACTGTTGGTCTCATTCGAGCACGTACCTGTCAGAGGGGCACTCGCTACCGAACCGGGCTCGACAGAAGATCACCAAGTTTGTGAGGCAAGGACGTTGTTTTCGATGGAGCCTAGGCAGTCCGTGCGCTCGTTGCTTAGCTAGTGGACCGCGAGCGCATCGCGTGCCAAATCTTGACCGTCGTCTCGGCGCATTTGATGTCGGATGCGAATGACACGCTTAGCGCGTTCCGAGTCACTGAGGAGGGAACGGAGACGGACATTGCCGCGCCCCTCATGGGGATCGAAGGAATCCGATTTAGGCTCCGTCTTCACACCTAGAAGTTTAGATCCGCCACGCCGTGCCTGCCGAAAACGATAGCGCCGTCGCAGCCAGAGGCCCCTGCCGCGAGCTCACCTGCCTTCCTCTGCGCGGCGCCAAGTGTCCGTCGCTGCGAGCGACTGGTACTTCGCTCGCTCCGATGAGTTGCTCGGAATTATGCGTCGCAGACTCGTACGCGCCGCTGAACGGTCGTCTTGAACTTCCTGGCAAAACGCAGGCGCCTGAGAGCCGACTGCTCGTTCAGAACACGGTTCTCGCCTTGATAGAGGTTGTTGGAGGCGCCCAGCTCGTCGATGCGCTCGCAAAGCGACTGAGCTGTCTGCAACTCGTCGGGAATGCCTGGGCGCACGGGGGCCTCGTGCAATAGGCAATTGCCGCGCCGACCATGGCGTCGAAGCTTATCCTGGGCGCCCTCAACGCTGACCGCAGTCTTTAGCAGTTCAGAGACCCAGAGTGACGGCGCTGCCACCAGGACAATCTGGACAACCGTGCGGTTCTAGGATTCGCCACCAAAAATGGAATTTGGCGCCCGCAATCTTGAGTGGAATCTTGGAAAGGCCGAGGTGGAGGCGACGGCATCTGCCATGTGGAAGTGAAACCTACAGCGGCGGAGATCGGTTACACCCTGTGGAGAATCTCGACCCACGGTCCGTGCACCCGGACGGCTCACCGCCTGTTTGACCGCCGCTCGCGGACCCGCTGTCTTTTCAGTTCAGCCGAGATAAGTGCGACGCAATGCCTCGATCACGGCGACCGTCGCTTCGTGCGGTCGACCCGGTAACCGTGCGACCAGGATGCGTCGGCGCTCCGGCGGCGCTCCCTCCACGCGAACCAGGCGAACCCCCTCCGGCAGGACCTCCGCCAGCGAGGGTGGCGCCGTCGTCACCCCGCCGCCCGCGGCGACCAGGTGCAACTTCGTCAGCCAGTCTCGTGCCGAATGCGCGATACGGGGGCGACCGCCTAGTCCGGGCCACACGCCCATGAGGGACTCGCCACGCGTCGACGGGCTCGCCACCCAGTCGACGTCGCGGAGTTCGTCGATCCGCACCGAAGTGCGGCCCGCGAAGCGACCATGCGCCGGAACCGCCAGCACGAGTTCCGAGTCGCCCAGCCGTTCGGTCACCACTGCCGGCAGATCGTCATCGGGCGCGCGGTGGGGCGGCCGTGACGAGATCACCACGAGGTCCAGCGCACCTGCCCGAAGCGCGCGCACAAGCGAGGGCGTTGCCCCCTCCCTGGAGCTGAGCAGGATATCCGGCCTGCGGTCGCGCAGCCAGCGCACCGTGCGGGGCAGCAGCACGGCGCCAGCGCTGAGGAAGGCACCCACGCGGACCTCGTGGACGTCGGGAAGAGCCCCGTCGAGCTCGGCTTCCGCAGCTGTGAGCTCGTCGAGCACGACGCGCGCGTGCCGCAACAGGATCGATCCGGCGTCGGTCAACCGCACGCCGTCCGGTCGTCGTTCGAACACGTCGGCACCCGCTTCGCGCTCGAGCGCCGCGACCTGCCGCGAGACCCCCGACTGCGTGTAGCCCAGGACCTCGGCCGCGGCGGTGAAGCTTCCATGCTCAGCGACCGCGGCCAGCACACGCAGCGCGGTAGACGACACATCCATGAGTAAACGTCATATCACCTGTGCCCGACTGTCGTGATCGTCATGGCATCGACCGAGTCCGCCCCGGACGTTGTATCGGGCATCGAAAGGAGTCCCATATGAAAGCCGCAGTACTGCAGTCGTTCGGATGGCCCGAGGTGCCGCTCACCGTGACGGAGGTCCCAGAGCCACGGATCGGGACCGGGGAGGTACTCGTCGACGTACTGGCTACAGTGGTACCTCCGTACGCCGCTGAGGTGTTCAGCGGTGAGCGCCGCTATCCGCTGGAACCGCCGGTGATCTCGGGCGTCGGCGGGATCGGGCGTGTGGTTCAGGTCGGACCGGACGCGACGCGACTGAACCCCGGTGACCTGGTGTGGTGCGACTCCACGGTGCGCTCACGCGATGACGCGATCGCGCCGGACATCACGCTGCAAGGCTGGAGCTCGGCGGGGGAGGGCGGCCTGCGACTGTCGCGGTACTTCCATGACGGACCGTTCGCGGAGCGCATGGTGGTACCGACCGAGAATGCCATTGCTCTGGGGGCCATTGCGCCGGAGAGCATCCCGCACTGGGCGGCCCTCGGCATCCTTCTGGTGCCGTACGGCGGTCTCGTCGCCGCGGCACTGCAACCCGGCGAGACAGTGCTGATCAGCGGCGCCACCGGCAATTTCGGGAGTGGTGGGGTAGCGGTGGCGCTGGCTATGGGCGCCGCGGCGGTCGTGTGTCCCGGCCGCAATCAGACCGTACTCGCCGACCTCGAGCGGAGGTTCGGCGAACGTGTGCGGACCGTTGCGCTCACCGGCGATCCCGACGCCGACACCGTCGCTATGCGGTCGGCCGCACCCGACGCCATCGACGTGGTCCTCGACCTGCTACCGCCGCACGCCGGCACCCGGCCGGTCCGAGCGGCTGCGATGACGGTGCGGCCCTACGGTCGGATCGTCCTCATGGGCGGAGTCGGCATGCTGGGCGGCGACGACCTGTCGCTGCCGTATCCCTGGCTCATGCGGAATTTGATCACGGTGCGAGGTCAGTGGATGTACCCGCGCACCGCCAACAACGGGCTCATTCGACTCATCGGTAGCGGCGTACTCGACCTCACGCACGAGCGGGTGAGCACGTTCGTACTCGATCAGGCCAACGAGGCCGTCGCACATGCCGCGGCGCATCCAGGGCCTTTCGACCGCACCGTATTGCTGCCGAACGACATCGACGAGCCCGCCCTGTGACGTGTCGACCCCATCGCGCCCGGCGAGGTCGCTCCCCATGATTCCCGTCGACGCGGTTAAAGCACCGGCCGCCAAAGATGTGCCCGATCGCTGTATCGAAGGCATCGAGGTCGCGGCGGACGTTCTCATCGCAGCTGACGCCGAGCTCCAGAAGTCGCTGTCCGTCTCGGTATAGGTCGAGGAGTGGTCAGTCCGCCGGCGGCTCGGCAGCCCGCAGCGCAACAGCAGCGTCGTCGAATCGAGCTGCCTGCGCCTGAATTCGTGCAATGTCGCTGGGGCGCTTGAGCAGTCCGCGCACCGCGATGATGGCGACCTGTTCGCCGACGCGGACCGCTTCTTCTGCGCGATCGCTGTGGTCGGTGTGCAGCCGGGTGCGTTTCTGCGCGCCTTCGTCGAAGTTGAGCAGCAGACCGGCGGTCTCCTCGCGGCCGCATTCGATGAACTTGCCCTCGCTGATCGCGGCGCCGATGAGGTCGATCACCCAGTTCTTGAGCCGTTCGTAGTCGGCCCAGAACTGGTGGAAGTCGGCGCGCTGGACGTGGGCGATGCGCTGGATCTCGTTGAAGTCGATGGGCGAGAGCGCCAGCTGCATGGTGTCGAACCGCAACAGCCGATAGAGCTTCAGCGCGGGGGAGCCGGATCCGGCGCCGACCTCGGCGATGAACTTCAGCGGTGCGCGGTTGACCAGCAGTGTCTCGCCAAGCAGTTGCTCTTTGTTGCGGAACCAGTAGTAGAGCGACGACTGCTGCAGACCCGCGGCGCGCGCGATGTCGCTCATTGTCGTTTGTGCGTAGCCCTTTTCGCTGAACAGCCGTGTCGCGGCGTGAACGATGCCCGCGCGGGGCGATCCAGCGGGCGCGGAGTCGGCGTCGAGACGGGGCCGTCCGATTGCGCGGACCTGTCCGCGCCGCTCGGGTGGTGACACAGCGGGCATCTTCGGGCGGCGGTCAGCGTATCGGCGGTTGTTCGACGTGGGCACGGCCGACGACGTCGCGCGCGGCGGACACCACGTCGCGCCACAGCTCGAGTCCCAGAGTCTTGGAGGCGCGCGACGGATGGCCGGTCACGCCGTTCGTGGACACCGACCCCACCGGGTACCGGAAGACGAGTCCACCGGTGCGGTCCGGATCATCGGCGAGCGCCGTCGCTTCCACGTCGACCAATTCCGGCCGTACCGCCAGCATCAACGACGTCTCGGCGGCGTTGGCGTGCCAGTCGGCCGCATCAGCGGTCGCGCGCTGCGCGATGTCAGCCGTGAGGTCCCACCACTGCATGACCCCGATGCGGGCCTGCGGCAGATCGCGCCGGAAGTGGTCGCACGCGATCCACAACGCCGCGGCGTTCCCGACGTGGCCGTTGACGAACAGGACGCGTCGTACGCCCGATTCGACGCAGGCTCGAGCGACGCGGTACGCGGTCGCGGCGGTCTCCTCACCGGTGAACGCCACCGTCCCCGCCAGATCGGTGCCGTGGAACATGCTGGAGCCATAGGCGATCGGCGGCAGGACGAGGCCGATGTCACCGGCGGCGGCGTCGGCGACAGCGGTGGCGAGGATCGTGTCGGTGCCGACCGGCAGGTGGGGGCCGTGCTGCTCGGTCGCGCCGACCGGGACGAGCGCGACGCAATCGGGGTCGGCAGCCAGCCGGTGCGCCAACTGCGTCGAGGTGTGTTCTTCCCAGCGGTTGCTCACTGTGACGTCACCAGAACCTGAGGTAGCGGTCGGTCTCCCACGACGACACGTGCGCGGTGAACGAATTCCATTCCGCCTTCTTCTCGGTGACGTACGACTCGAACATCGCGTCGCCGAACACGGCGCGCACGAGCGGATCTGCTTCGAGCGCGTCGATCGCTTCTCCCAGCGAGCGGGGCAGCCAGCCGATCTGCCGCGCGGCCAACTCTTCCTCGGTCAGGCTGTAGAGGTTGTCCCGGTTGGGTTCTCCCGGGTCCAGACCCTCGCGGATGCCTTCCAGGCCGGCCGCCAGCATCAGCGCGGCACCGAGGTAGGGGTTGTTCGCGCTGTCGGCGGCACGGCATTCGACGCGTCCACCGCCGCGGGGGATCCGCAGCATGTTGGTGCGGTTGTTGTCGCCGTAGCAGGCGAAGATCGGCGCCCAGGTCAATCCGGACATGCTGCCCTGCTTGACCAGCCGCTTGTAGCTGTTGACCGTCGGGGCGATCACCGCGCAGATCGCCGATGCGTGGCGCAGTATCCCGGCGGTGAAGTGGTAGCCCAGCTCGGACAGTCCGCAGCCACGCGGATCGTCGCTCTCGGCGAACAGATTCCGGCCATCAGTGTCGGCCAGCGACATGTTGTAGTGCGCTCCGCTGCCGGTGCGGTCGGCGAAGGGTTTGGGCATCCACGACGCGAACAACCCGTGCTTGCGGGCGATCTCGCCGACCATCATGCGGAAGAACACCAACCGGTCCGACATGGTGACCGCGTCGGTGTAGGTGAAGTCGGTCTCGAACTGCCCGTTGCCGTCCTCGTGGTCGAACGAGTAGACGTCCCAGCCCAGATCGTTCATCGCCGAGACGATCTCGTCGACGACCGCATAGTTGTGGAAGAGCCCGCGCAGGTCGTAGCACGGCTTGTCGAGGTTGTCGTCGGCACTGGCCGGAGCCGGTGTGCCGGTGGCATCGCTGAGGAGGAAGAACTCGGTCTCGATCCCCAGGTTGAACGTATATCCGAGCGCAGCGGCCTCGGCGGTGACGCGCTTGAGAATGCCCCTGCTGCAGGCCTCGAACGGGGTGTCACCGATGTAGAGGTCACCGGGGAACCACGCCACCTCGCGGTTGAACGGCGCGATGATCGCGGCGCCCAGATCGGGGTGTGGGGCGACTTCGTCGTCGTTGACGTCCTGCGGCACGCCGTCGAGGGCGGCGCCAGTGAACATCTCCGATCCGCGCGCCGCCTGTCCGAGATGCCCGAGCGGCACCATCTTGGCCTTGGGCTTGCCGTGCATGTCGACGAAGCTGATCGCGGCGTACTTCACTCCCGCGGCGGTCAATCGCTCGGCGACCTCGGCGACCTCGGCGATCCTGGATTCGGCCTCGATATCCGCCGACTGCCCGTGCAGTGTTGCGGTCATGTTGTGCTCCCGTCCTGGCCGATGACTGGAGCAACGCTACGCACGCTCTGTTGCCGGACTGTTTCGCACCAGTAAATGGGTCATTGAAATATCTGAATCGGCCTTGAACAGGTTTTGAGCTGCTTGGGCGCTTCGGACCTCCGAATTCGTCAATGCAGTATCGAAACTCTCGCGCCCGACCTTTTTGTCGATCGGTGATCCGACGTGGCGAAGACCGCGGTAGCTCCTGAGGCCCAATACTCCCAATGCTTGTGTTGCGAAGGCCTTTTCACCGTGACCGCTGAGGGCGTCGCCGGCGATGGACGCCCGCGGACGCGATCAGTCATGTGATGCCGCTACCGAGCTTCCGGTTCGTCGTTCAGTGCGATGGGGGTGCAAGCGACGTAGTACCGGGGTGCGTCGCCATCGGCGGTCTTCGACACGAGGGTCACCAGGTGTTTGTCGCCGTGCCGCCGTTGTTCCAAATCCGTTGCGGCGGAGAGGATCTCTTCGACCGTGGTACCCAGTTCAGAGGCGAGCGAGTCGACCGCCACCGGTTGCCCCGGCGGCTGAGAGTGCAGGTGCGCGACGAGACGATCCGACAGATTCACCACATCGACGATACCGGCGATGTGTGTCGGCGCATCCCCAAGGGACGAGCCGGGGCATCGGCCGCCATCGTGCGCTCAGATGATGCGCTCAGCGATCGCCGAGGCGGCGCGCCGCACCTCGATGGCGAGTTTTGGCACTCGGTCTTCGGTGAGGTCGTGGATGTCGCCGGCGACCTGGATGCCCGCGATGCAGTCGCCGTCCCTGTTGAAGATCGGTGCTGCCACCGACGCGACGCCCAGCGCCCGCTGTTGTTGGGAGTAGGTGAAGCCGTCGCGGCGGATCTGCTCCATCTCGGCGACGAACTCGTCGTCGGTGGGGCGTTGTCCGATGGCGAGTTTGACGTCGGCCTCCACCTTGAGCGCTTCGGTCAGGTCCTCGGGGCTGAGGTGGGCAGCGAGTACCTTCCCGGCACCGACGGTCAGCGGCAGGCGTTCGCCGGTGGGTAGCACGTACCGCATGGGCGTGCTGCCCTCGATGCGTGCGATGACCGCGCGGGAGAATCCGGTGCGCGCGAACAGCGACGATGTCAGTCCGGTCGCAGATGCGAGGTCCTGCAGGACGGGTCGCGCTGCGGCGACCAACGGGCTGCTGGCGAGGTAGGCGTGGGCGCCGAAGAGTAGTGCCAGCCCTGCCCGGTACCCGCCGTTGGCGTCGCGCTCGACGCGACCGCGTGACTCCAGCACCTGCAGGATGCGTTGCGTGGTGGCGCTGTGCAAACCCGCTCTGCGCGCGATCTCCGAGATGCGCAGCGGCTGAGGACTCGCGTCGAGAACTTCGAGCACGTCGATCGCCCGTTCGAGTGACCGCATGTTGCTCGGTCGTTCGGACGCGGCCACGTCGTTCCCTTTCTCGCGGACTCGTCAGACTCGCTGGTAGCCCATCGCGCGAGGCTCGTTGACGGCATTGTCCGGCAGTTCGCCTCGAAGAACTTTTATCACAGAGTGAGCGGCGATGAGGCCGGACCGGTCCCTCGCCTGGCGGGTCGAGCCTCCGATGTGGGGGGTGAGGACGACGTTGGGCAGCGTTCGGATGGCGGCGTCCGGTGCCAGCGGTTCTTGCTCGACGACGTCGAGTGCGGCACCGGCTATGACGTTGGTGCGCAACGCCTCTACCAACGCGGCCTCGTCGACGATCGGTCCGCGCGAGGTGTTGATCAGGTAGGCGGTCGGCTTCATCATGGCCAATCTTTCGGCGTTGATGAGGTGGTGTGTCTCAGGTCCGAGGAACAGATGGAGGCTGACGAAGTCCGACGAGCTGAGCAACTGCTCCAGGGGCACCGCCTCGATTCCGTGCTGATCGGCGTAAACGTTGTCGATGAGCTTGTCGTGAGCCAGAACTCGCATACCGAACGCGGTCGCCAGCTGTGCGACGGCGCGACCGATCGCACCGAGGCCGATGACACCCAGAGTTGTGCCGGCCAACTCGGTGCCCGACGGGCGTCCCCACCCTCCTGACCGGACGTCGGTGACGACGGGGTTGATGTGCCGCGCGCACATCAACAGGAACGCCAGGGTCAACTCCGCCACCGATTGACGGTTCACGCCAGGGGCGTTGCACACCACGATGCCCCGCTCGGTGGCTGCGTCGACGTCGATGGCGTCGAATCCCACGCCGGTGCGCGCGATGACCCGCAGCGCCGGAGCTGCGGCCAGCACCGAGGCCGTGAACGGGTCCGACGCGGCGATCACTGCGTCGACGCCGGTGAGCAACTCGACGAGTTCCTCCTCGGACCGACTGCCGGTCAGCGGCGCGTGCCTCGTGGTGCAACCGGCGTCGCGGAGCATCACGTCCACCTCGTCTCCGGGATGAAGAAAAACCGAGGTCAGAAGTACTTGGGGGGATGTCATGAGTTGCCTTTCAGTTGTTTGCCGATGCATCCGGATGACGCATGGGCGGGGTCACACCATCAGGGGAGGCTTGACCTGGGTCACATCACAATGCATCATAAGACGAGCAATAGCCTCACACAATGAGGATTTGACCGCAACACTCCCGCAGACTCGAGGTTTCTGTGACCACCACCATGCGCACTTCCGAGCTCCCGGCCCCCCAACGGTCGTGGCTCGGCGTCGTCGTCGCCGGCGCGCTGCTCGTCCTTGCGATCGCGGCAGGGATCGGCACCGTCTCGTTGGGCTACTGGACTCCGCTCGGCCCCGGGCCGGGCTTCTTTCCGCTGTGCCTTGCCGTCGTTCTGGCCGGAGCGGCCATCATGTGGGGCCTCGATCAGTGGCGGGGCGAGATCGTGGACGCCACGGAGAACACACAGGGCGTCGAGATCGGCGAGGACATCAACTCGGTCCGCAGCATCGCCGCGATCGTCGCCAGCCTGGTTCTCGCAGCAATGGCATTGGAAGTCTTGGGCTTTCAGATCACCATTCTCGCGTTCCTGTTCTTCCATCTCCGCGTGCTGGGCCATCAACGCTGGCTGGTGACCATCCCGATCATGTTGATCGGCAGCTTCGGTGTCTTTGCGCTGTTCGACCTGCTGCTCGCCGTCCCGTTGCCCACCGCGTCGATCCCGCTTCTCGCGAATCTGGGGCTGTAGACCATGGACCTGCTCACCTCACTCGGCGCGGGACTGGCGGCCGCCGCCACGCCCGAGAATCTCCTCTACGCCCTCATCGGTTGCCTCATCGGCACCGCGCTCGGTCTGCTGCCCGGCATCGGTTCCACCGCAGGTATCGCGATCCTGCTACCGGTCACCTTCGGCATGGAGCCAGCGTCGGCGATCATCATGCTGGCGGCGATCTTCTACGGAACCTCGTACGGCGGCACCATCACCAGCGTCCTGCTGAACATCCCCGGCGAAGGCGAAACCGCCATCACCTGTCTCGACGGGTATCAGATGACGCTGCGTGGACGCGCGGGAGCCGCTCTGACGATCGCGGGGTTCGGGTCGTTCATCGGCGGCACCGTGGCGACCATCGGTCTGATCATCGCGGCCCAACCTCTGTCCAAGCTCGGACTCATGGTGGGCCCGCCCGAGTTCTTCGCGATCGTCATCGTCGGGGTCGCGCTCCTGGTCGGATTGGTCGGGAAATCGGTGTCCGGAGGCCTGATCTCGGCTGCCGTCGGCATGCTCATCGCGATGGTCGGCATCGACCCCGTGGAGGGCTTGCCGCGCTTCACTTTCGGCTCACCGCATCTGCTCGACGGCATCAGCATCGTGCCCGTGTTGGTCGGACTCTTCGGCCTCGGCGAATTGCTGCACGTATCGGCGACCAGCGTGGCTCGGCCCCCGATCCCCAAGCTGCGCGAGCTGCTGCCCACGAAAACCGAGATCCGCCGTGCCGCACCGGCAGTGGGGCGCGGCACGATCATAGGCGGCATCATCGGCGTGATCCCGGGCGTCACCAGCACCATCTCGTCGCTGCTGGCCTACAGCGTCGAGCGCAAAGTGGGCCGCCACCGAGAAGAGCTCGGTACGGGAGCCGTCGAGGGAGTCGCGGCGCCGGAGACCGCCAACAATGCCCACGCGAACTCGGCGTTCATCCCCCTGTTCACCCTCGGCGTCCCGGCATCACCGGCCATCGCCGTGCTGATGGGCGCCTTCCTCCTCAACGGACTGACCCCCGGGCCCTCGCTGTTCCAGACAGATCCGTTGCTGGTGTGGACCGTGATCGCGAGCCTGCTCATCGGCAACGTCATCCTGGTCATCCTCAACGTGCCCCTGGTGGGCGTATGGACCCGGCTGCTCGCCATTCCCTATCCGATTCTGCGGGGCCTGATCCTGGTGTTCATCATCGTCGGCGCGTTCGCCGTGAACAGAAGCGTCTACGACCTGTACATCATGATCGGGTTCGGGATCGTCGGCCTGCTGTTCCGCCGCTGCGGGCTGCCGCTTGCGCCGCTGGTGCTCACACTCGTGCTGGGGCCGCTGCTCGAATCCGCTCTACGTCAGAGCATGCAGATCTCGAACGGCGATCCGTCGGTGTTCTTCACCCGCCCCATTGCCCTGGCGATGCTGATCCTCGCCGTGGTCATCGTGATCGCATCAGCGGCCGGCTCACGTCTGCGCGGCCGCGCCAAACTGCCCTCGGACATCGAGAGCTGACCTGCCTCACCCACACCCACACCCACACCCACCTAAGGAGTTCCCATGCACACGCGTAGATTTCGGCGCACAGTCGCCGCCACCCTCGCCGTGACGTTACTGTCCGCCGGATGCGCGGGCATGCGCAATCAGAACGCCGGCGGAGGTGACGGTTCGGACAACTACCCCAGCGGTCCGGTGACGATGCTCGTCGCCTTCGATCCCGGCGGCGGATCCGACGTCGGCGCCCGGTTGATGGCCAAAGAGCTGGAGAAGGAACTCGGCCAACCCGTTGTGGTCGAGAACAAGCCCGGGGCCGGCGGCCAGATCGGCTACACGGCGTTGTCGAAGGCCGCTCCCGACGGCTCGCTGTTCGGGTTGACCACGATCCCCGGGCTGCTGGTGTCAGCGCTCGACCCGTCGCGCAAGGCCGACTACACCGTCGACTCCTTCGCGCCGAGCGCGTTGCAGGTGTTCGATCCGGTGGCGATCGCCGTCGCCCCCAACAGCCCCTACAAGACGCTCGACGACCTCGTTGCCGCTGCCAAAGCCGCGCCCGGCAAGATCACGGCCACCACGACGGGCATCGGAACCACCGAACACTTCGCCTTGACCGAGCTCAATCAGGCAGCGGGAATCGACATCCGTCCCGTGCACTTCGCTGACGGTGCCGCTGCCAGCGCAACGGCGTTCCTCGGCGGAAACGTCGACCTGCTCCTGAGCAACGTCGGTGACGTCCAACCCACACTGAAGAGTGGGGGAGCACGGCTCCTCACGGTGATGGCGAAGCAGCGCAGCCCGTTCGCGCCCGATGTCCCGACCACGGTGGAAAGTGGCTACGACGTCGTTCAGGGTTCGTCGCGGGGCTACGCATTTCCCGCTGGGACCCCTGATGCCGTCGTCAACCGGATGTCCGATGCGATCGGAACGGTGATGAAGCGCAAGGAATTCCAAGATCAGATGAAGGATCTCGGTCTGCAACCCCAGTATCTGAACGCAGCCGACTACAAGAAATTCTGGGACGAACAGGCCGGGGTGTTCAAGGACCTGATTCACCTCATCCACGACTGACCACCTGATCTCGAGAAAAGGAAACCCACATGGACAACGCCACTCGCGCACGCCTGATCGAACGGCTGCGAACGGTTCCCGCGGCCAACATCGGGGACGGAATGGAACGCCTGGGCCTGCTGGACTCGTCTGTGCACAGTGTCTGGCCCGGAGCGCGTGTCGTCGGCCCCGCCTTCACGGTATGGACCCGATCCGGGGACAATCTCTTCATCCACAAGGCTCTTGACGAATGCAATCCCGGCGACGTCATCGTGGTCAACGGTCACGGCGATCTCAGCCGCGCCCTGATCGGTGAACTCATCGGAGCCAGGGCCGCCGCCAAGGGGATTGCCGGGTTCGTGATCGACGGCGCCGTCCGAGACGCCGAGGGACTCCAGGGGTACGGAATGCCCGTGTTCGCGCGGGCCATCACCCCGGCAGGTCCGTACAAGTTCGGTCCCGGCCGCCTGCAGGTCCCGATCGCCGTGGGCGGGGTCGCCGTGCTGCCGGGGGACCTGATCGTCGGTGACGGCGACGGCGTGGCCGTGATCCCGACGGCGATGGCCGAGGCGGTCACCGAAGCTGCCGAAGCCGTACAGATCGACGAAGCCGAGCGTCGTCAGCGCTACGAGAGCGGCATCCCCGCTGCGGCGGGTGAGCGCCGATGAACACGGTGGCGACACGAGACGCGCGGCCCGAGATCGAGCGGAGCACCATCCGCACGATCTCTCTGCGGCTGTTGCCCTTCCTGATCGTCGCGTATCTCATCGCCTACATCGACAGGTCCAACGTCGGCTTCGCGAGTCTTCAGATGAACGACGACATCGGGCTCAGCGCATCACAATTCGGACTCGGCGCCTCGATCTTCTTCATCGCGTACGTCGTGTTCGAGGTCCCCAGCAACCTCATCATGGACAAAGTCGGCGCCCGACTGTGGATCGCACGCATCATGATCACCTGGGGTCTCGTCGCAGCCGGTATGGCCCTTGTCACCGGGCCGATGTCGTTCGGCATCGCGCGCTTCCTCCTCGGGGCCGCAGAGGCGGGATTCTTCCCCGGCGTCATCCTGTACCTCACGTTCTGGTTCCCGCCCTCCTACCGTGCCCGAGTACTGGCGCTGTTCTCGATGGCGATTCCCCTGTCGAGCGTGCTGGGATCACCGGTGTCGGGACATCTCCTCGGTCTCGACGGCTTGCTCGGACTGCGCGGGTGGCAATGGTTGTTCATCATCGAGGGCATACCGGCCACCGTTCTCGGCATCGCCGCCCTGTTCGTGTTGCCCTCGCGCCCGAGGGACGCGAAATGGCTCGGCGCCGCTCAGCTTGCCTGGCTCGAGCGAGAAATGAAGGCCCAGGAGCGGCACGTCGCCGACGATCATGTTCCTCTCGTCAAGATTCTGATGAGCAAGAAGATCCTCGTCCTCTCGCTCGTCTACGCCAGCACCGCCGTGCTCAGCCAGGGCCTGTCCCTCTGGCAACCCCAGATGATCAAGAGCTTCGGACTGAGTAACTCCGCAATCGGATGGCTCAACGCTCTTCCGTTCGCCGTGGCCGTCATCGCGATGCTGATCTGGGGCCGCATTTCCGACAGGAAAGCCGAGCGGGTGAAGTCCACGGTGCTGCCGATCGTCGTGGCGGCGGTGGGACTGGCCGTCATCCCGCTGGTCGTCTCCTTGCCTGTCTTCCTGATCGTCGTATCCGTCGTTCTGGCAGGGACGTACGCGGCCAAGGGGCCTTTCTGGAGCCTGGCCACCGAATGGATGAGCAGGCGGGAAGCCGTTGCCGGCGTGGCCATGGTGAATGCACTCGGATCGCTGGCGGCATTCGGGGGCAATTGGGTCATCGGTGCGATCAAGGATCACACCGGCAGCTTCGCGCTCGCGATGACTCCGATGCTCGTGCTGACCGTCATCTGCATCGTCACTCTGCTGATCGCCGCGCATCATCAGCGCCGTACTCAGACGGTTCCGACGCAGACCCCATGACAGAGCGGTCTTCGCGGACGGTCGTCGTGTCGGAGCAGACGGTTCGACACCAGATCCACGCTGTCCTCACGAGTTGGGGAACAGCCTCGGACCGAGCCGATCTCGTCGCAGACGTCATGACCGACACCGATCTCGCCGGGATCGACTCCCACGGCATCGCGATGCTGCCGGCGTACGAGAACCTGCTGATAACAGGGGATCTCGATGTCGACGCCGTCCCAGTCGTCGTCACGGAACGGGACGCCCACGCCACCATCGACGGACAGGGTGGTCTCGGGCACGTCGCGGCGATCCAAGCCGTCGACATCGCTGCCGACAAGGCGCACGAACGCGGTACCGGCGTTGTCGCCGTGCGTAACTCACACCATTTCGGCGCGGTCGGCCACTACGTCGCCCGCGCGGCGCGACGGGGACTGATATGCCTGGCGTCGAGCACCACCCGGATCGTCGCGGTAGTGCCGTCCCGAGGGGCCGTTCCCCGACTGGGTACCAACCCGCTCGCGTTCGCGGCGCCGACCGGCGCGGGGTGGCCGCTCGTGCTCGACATGTCCACATCCACCGTGGCCAGCAACAAGGTGCGCGCGTATGCGCTGAGGGACACGCCGCTGCCGGTCGGCTGGGTGCGCGACGGCGCCGGGCGCGCGATCGTGGATGCCTCTGCGGCCCGCACGCAGATCACTTCGCAATCGCACGGGGGCTTGACGCCCCTCGGGGGAACCGAAAGCATGTCCGATCACAAGGGTTACGGGTTGGGCATCATGGTCCAGATCCTGTCGGCCACGCTCTGCGGAGCGGCATTCGCACCGCTGAGAGACAGTGGTGCGACCGACGACATCGGGCACTTCTTCCTTGCCCTCGACCCGTCTGCGTTCCGTCAGGACGGAGGTTTCGTCCGCGATCTCGATGCCCTGGTCGACGTGCTCCACTCGACGCCGCCGACCGACCCCTCCCGTCCGGTCCTCGTTCCGGGTGAGCCAGAGGAGATGACACGGCGTGAGCGTCGCGCCTCCGGGATTCCTCTACCCTCGACGCTGATCGACGAGATCGAGGCGATCTGCCGACGACATCACGCGCCGTTCGTCCTCGCCGACACGGCATCGCCTCGTTCGTCCTGACCACTACTCAGGAGCGCCTGACCCATGAGCACAACCGAGCGAACCGACGTCGTCATCGTCGGCGGCGGCATCGTCGGGCTCGCCACGGCTTACAAGATCCAGCAGTTGCGACCCGGCACAGCGGTCACGGTCCTGGAGAAGGAAAGCACTGTCGCCGCGCATCAGACCGGCCACAACAGCGGTGTCATACACTCCGGCATCTATTACCCGCCCGGCAGCCTGAAGGCGCGGCTGTGCAAGCAGGGGGAGAAGGAAACCAAGGACTTCGCCACCGAGCACGAGATCCCGTGGAGAGCGACGGGCAAGCTGCTGGTGGCGACCAATTCGGTCGAAAAAAAGCGCATGACAGACCTTTTCGAGCGTGCACAGGTCAACGGTCTCGATGTCGAGATGCTGGATTCGGTGGCGCTGGGAGAAGCGGAACCGCGCGTGCGTGGTGTCGGCGCGATCAGAGTGGCCGCCACGAGCATCGTCGACTATGCGCTCATCAGTCGCGCTCTCGCCGCCGCCATCGTCAGCAACGGCGGAGTAGTCCAGACGGGCAGGACCGTGACCGCAATCCGGGAGGAACCGCACCGGGTGATCGTCGAAACCGAGCACGGGACATGGGAGGCGAATCATCTGGTCGCCTGCGCCGGCCTCCAGGCCGACCGCATCGCCAAGCTCGCGGCGCTCGACATCGACACCCAGATCGTGCCCTTCCGCGGCGAGTACTACGCCCTGCCGGCATCCAAGAGCGACCTGGTGAATCACCTGATCTACCCGATCCCCGACCCTGATCTACCGTTCCTCGGAGTGCACCTCAGTCCCACCATCAACGGGGAACTCACCGTGGGCCCCAACGCCGTACTCGGCTTCGCCCGCGAGAAGTACCCGAAACTCAGTGTCGATCTCCGAGATGTCGCCGACTTCGCGCGCTTCCCCGGACTCTGGAAGGTCGCCCGCAAGCACATGCGGACAGGCGTTCACGAGATGAAGAACAGCTTCGTCAAACGTGGCTATCTCGCGGAGTGCCGGAAATACTGCCCCGATATCACCCTCGATGATCTTCTCCCTCGTGAGGCAGGCATCCGTGCCCAGGCGGTACGCAGGGACGGAACACTCGTGCACGACTTCCTGCTCGAAACCACGGCCCGCATGATTCACGTCCTGAACGCTCCCTCGCCGGCGGCGACATCTGCGCTGCCGATCGGCGAGATGCTCGCCCGACAGCTGCTCGGATGAGCGCCACGAACAACGACCGCACCCGTGCTGCGGCCGGCGTACACGCCCCGATCCGCCCTGACTGGCTCACACTCGTCGACGAACCCCTGATGGTTCCGGACATCGCCGTCGTCGACTCGCACCACCACCTCTGGGACCGTTCGGACAGCACGTTCCTTCTCGACGACTTCTTGGCAGACATCGACACAGTGCCGACTGTCGCCTCGACCGTGTACGCACAGTGCAGGTCCTGCTACCTGACGGACGGACCAGAGGAGTTCAGGCCCGTCGGCGAAGTGCGCTTCGCCCGCGCCGTCGCCGAAGACGCGCGTCAGCGGCGCCCCGACGGTCCTCGCGTCTGCGAAGCCATCGTGGCCGCACCGGATCTGACGCTCGGGCGTGGCGTCGAACGCGTCCTCGATCTCCTCGAGGAGGAGGCAGATGGCCGCCTGCGGGGGGTACGTAATCAGACGGCCTGGCATGCCGATCCCCGCGTGGTCAGCTCTCCTCGCCCCCCGTCGCCAGGGCGGCTTCGCGAGGACAGCTTCATCGACGGGGCCCGTGTTCTCGGGCGGCGCGGCCTCACGCTGGACATCTGGGCGTATCACACCCAGCTCGCCGACGTGCGCGATCTGGCCGCCGCATGCCCTGACACCACGATCGTCGTCGACCACTTCGGTGGCCCCGTGGGTATCGGGCCCTACGCCGGCATCCGTGACGCGGTGTACGACGACTGGAAAGCTGAAATGGCAGCCCTGGCTACGTATCCCAACGTCGTCCTCAAGCTGTCGGGAGCCGGCCTGCGTGTCATGGGTTTCGGTTTCGACGACAACGACACGCCGCCGACGTCCGTTGAACTCGCGCGAGGAATGGCTCCGTTGTTCCAGACCTGCGTGGACCTGTTCAGCCCCGCGCGCTGCATGCTCGGCAGCAATTTTCCTGTCGACAAAGGGATGTTCAGCTACCGGGTGCTGTGGAATGCCTTCGCCACACTCGCCGCACCTCTGACGCCGGCCGAGCAGCGCGCCCTGTTCCACGCCACGGCGTGCGCGGTCTACACGCTGGACCCGGTGAATCCGTGATCGCGAGTCCATTCGGTGGCTAGCGATGGATACCCGTGGTCCGGAATCGACTCCGATACGTGCTCGGTGAGACGCCGAGAGCGCGCCGGAACGTCCGTCGCATGGTGTCCGCGGACCCGAAGCCGGCCCGGCGCGCAACGGTCTCCTGTCCGTGATCACCCGTCGCCAGAAGCACTTTCGCCGCCTCGAGGCGCGCCTGTTCGACGAAGCGGGCGGGGGTCAGGCCGACCTGGTCGTGGAACATCCGTACCAGGTGGCGCTCGCTGACCGCGGCGCGCTCGGCCATCGAGACGATCGAATGATCGGCGCCCGGATCGGCGATCACCGAGTCGAGAATCTCCCGAAGCCCACTCTCGACGGGCAGCTCGGCCTCGGTCCACACACTGAACTGCGCTTGACCGCCGGGACGCTGAAGGAACACCACCATCCACCGTGCCACCCGCCGGGCCACGTCGGAGCCATAGTCACTTTCCACCATGGCCAGACCGAGGTCGATGCCCGCGCTGATCCCCGCCCCGGTGATGTACGGCCCGTCCTGGACGAAAAGCGAGTCCGGCACCACTTCGATCTCGGGATAGGTGCGTGCGAGCTCCTGGCAGTGCGCCCAGTGGGTGGTTGCTCGGCGCCCATCGAGGAGGCCGAGTGAGGCCAGTACGAAGGCGCCGGTGCACACCGAGGCGACCCGGCGGGCGCGCGGCGCGAGTTCACCCACCATTTGCAACGCCGCCGGAACGTTGTCCGGAGTTCTCTCCTCGGGGATGTCGTGCTCGCCGGGGGTGAACGAGAAGTCCGGCGGCACTCCGCCGGGGACGATCAGCGTGTCGATCCGATCCGGAACCTCGGCCACCGACATGGTGGCCCTCAACGACACGAACGACGTCGTGTCCACCGCCTCACCCGTCGGCGAGGCCACGATCACCCGGTAATGTGCCCCGAAATCGTTGGCTCGGGCGAAGATTTCGAGCGGCGCGGCGACATCCTGGAGAGTCACCTTGTCGTACAACGCGAACACGACGATCTTGGGCGCCTCTGCTCCCCGCGCTGACGCGGGTGGGCGCCCCGCGGCGAACGGCCGCGTCGACCTGCGTGTGCCTGACACCCGGTGACGTCCTTTCCTGGCCCCGAGGTGACAGTCAACGTAGCGGCAGACCGCCACGACGGCAACGGGGACGGAGTCGTCACCGCGGCGCGTCCGGAATTGCGCGAAACGTGTCCGGACCTGACGGGCAGAGCAATCATCGTGTAACGCCAGCGAAACAGGCTGGCGCGAGGCTCATTTCACCAACAGGTCGCTCCGATGCCGCAGCGAGCCGTCCCCTCGGGTTCAGAGAAGGTGAGCCATGGATTCTCGGAGCGCCTTGACGCTGAGCATCGGCGTGCTCGGCGGCGTGGCAGTCGCATTCACTGCCGAGGTCATCACCGTGCCCATCTGGGTGGTGTTCCTGGCCTGGGCATCGTTCTTCTTCGTCGGAGGCGGCGTCTCCGGCTGGATTCGGTCCGTCTCGTCGAACCTGGTCGGCATCGTGATCGCATGCGCGAGCCTGTACGCCGCCTACCTGATGGGCGGCGGCCTGCTGGTCACCGCTGTGGCCGTGGGAGTCGGCAGCGCTGTCATGGTGCAAGCATCGTGGGTGCCGCTCCTGGCGACCACTCCCGCTGTCGTCGTGGGGTTCGCCTCGACGGTGTCGACGGTCGCCGGCCGAGGCAACGACGTCACCGTCACCACGATCTCGCACCCCGGTCTGGTCGCGGCCGTGGCCTGCATTCTGGGCGCCTCGTTCGGACTGCTCTCGGAGTACCTGGCCACCGCGATGACGAAGAAGTCGGCGCCGGCCCCCAACACGGAAGGAAGTCCTGCCTGATGAAGCTGCAGCACTATCTCGGCGGCCTCGAGGGGCTGCCGGCGCCGATCGCCCTGGAGAAGCGAGTCTTCGTCGAGGACTGGGAGAAAAGGATTTTCGGCATCCACGTCGCGATGATGGGGTTGTCGAATCATCTCGGAGAGGCTCTGCCGCGCTATCCCATCGGCGACGTCCCGACGTCGTTCCAGGACGAGTGGACCTGGGCCGACCTGCGGACCGGGGCGGAGGCGATGAATCCCTTCGATTACTTCAAATACCGCTACTACGAGAAGTGGTTGGGCGGCATCACCCAGTTCTTCATCGACAAGGGTTATGTCACAGAGGAAGAGCTCGCCGACCGCATCGCCGAACTGAACCCACCCACCGACGCCGAGGACGCGCCGGCGATCGACGATCAGGTCATCGCCTACCTCCGGCTCGGCGACAGCCCCCGCCGCGACGTCGCCCATCCGAAATACGCGGTGGGCGCCCCGGTGCGGATCACGAATGTGCCCGCCGACGCACACAGCCGGTTGCCGGGATACCTGCGTGGCCGGACCGGCACCGTGGACAGGGTTTTCGAGGGCGACTACGGCTACTTCTGTCATACCGGCGACGGGATCGGTGACCCGATGCCGATCTACATCGTCGCGTTCGACCCCGTCGACATCTGGGGGCTGCGAGCCGAAGACGGCCCGCTGACGTTGTACGCCGAGCTGTTCGAAGCCTATCTGGAACCGATCGAGGAGGAATCATGACCGACCAGTTCGCCTACCCGCCCGACCGGGAAGAGATCAGCGCGAAGCAGGTGGCGGCGTTGGAGGCGCTGCTGATCGACAAGGGCGTCATCACACCTCAGACCGTGGACAAGGTCCTGGCCTACTTCGAAACCGAGATGACACCCCTGAACGGCAAGAAGATCGTCGTCAAGGCCTGGACCGATCCGGAGTTCGCGGCGCGAGTCGTGGTGGACACCCCGGCCGCGGTCGCCGAGCTGGACCTGCCCGAGGGCATGGCGGGCGCCGAAGGCGAGCATCTGCAGGCGGTGGCCAACACATCGGGCGTGCACAACCTGGTGATCTGCACGCTCTGCTCGTGCTTCCCGTGGCCGGTGCTCGGGTTACCGCCGTATTGGTACAAGGACCCGACGTTCCGGGCGCGGGCCGCCCGTGAACCGCGCTCTGTCCTCGCCGAGGTCGGCCTCGATCTACCCGCCGACACCGAGATCAAGGTGTGGGATTCCAGCGGTCACTCACGGTGGTTCGTCATTCCCGAACGGCCGGCCGGCACTGACGATTTCACCGATGAAATGCTCATGGACCTGGTCACCACCGAGTCCATGATCGGGGTCGCGTTGGCAGGCCCGGCCTCATGAGGCTGCACGAAACCTGCACCACCGATCAGGCGGCGCCGCAATTCGACCATGATTGGCAGCGCCGCGCTTTCGGGCTCGCGCTCGCGCTCTCGGAGTTCCGGCACTACCCCTGGAGCGAGTTCCAGGAAACGCTGATCGCGACGATCGGCGAGTGGGAGCGGACGCCGGAAGCCGAACGGGGCCAGTGGGAGTACTACGACCACTGGGTGGCGACGCTGGAGAAGCTCGTCGACCGTCACGAGCTTCTGACCGCCCCGCCGCTCACCGATGCCAACGACCACGCAGTGGCCCACGACCATGACCATGACCACTAGAACCGCGAGGACCTGAGAAATGAACGATGCCAATCCCGCCCTCGGCGTACCGCACCTCGATGTGCGTGCCGTCGCGCCGAGTCTGGCCGCACCGCTTCGACTGGCCGCGTTGACGCTGCTCGCGCTGATCGTCTACTACTTCGTGGGGTTCGACCAGGGCGCGGTGTCCGTCTTCGGTGCGGATACTCACGTGCACGAGTTCGTGCACGACGCGCGGCACCTCCTGGGGTTCCCGTGTCACTGAACGTCCACATGCCCTCCGCGACCGGGTATGTGATCCCGGGTCTGGTCGGCGGCATCGTCTGCGTCGTGTTCAGCCGGGCGACGATCGAACCGTTGATCGGCGATGCGGTGGCCTACGAGGGAGCCCGCGAGCACGCGCAGGCACAGCTCAGCGGAGGCGATCACGGCCACGGCCACGAGCTGTTCAGCCGTTCGGTTCAGGAGAATGTCGGCGCCGCAGTCGGAGTCATCGCGATGGCGCTCGCGATGGGTGTGTTGTTCGCGGTGGCCTTCACCATCCTGCGCACCGTACTCATGCGGCGCGGTTTCGCGCCCGATTCCACTGGTTTGGCCCTACTGCTCGCGGGGGGAATGTTTGCGGCGATCAACCTCGTGCCAGGGTGGAAGTATCCGGCCAATCCGCCCACTGTGGGGCTGGAAGACACAATCGGAGAGCGCAGTTCGGCCTTCCTGACGATGACAGTCAGTTCGGTGGTGGTCGCGTGCGCAGCGATCGCGATCGCCGTCGTGTGGTCGCGACGATGGGGAACGTGGCCGGCTGCTGCCGCCGCGGTGGGCGGCTACGGCGTCGTCATGATGGCGATCGTCCTGTGGCTGCCCGCGTTCCACGAGGTGCCAGGACCGATCTCGGGTCCGGACGGCGTGCTCGTGGACGGATTTCCCGCCGAGGTGTTGGCCGAGTTCCGCGTCTACTCGGTGCTCAACCAGGCGCTGATGTGGCTGACGATCGGCGCGACCTCGGCGTGCCTGTCGGCACTGTCGTCACCGAAGCGCAACCACGTCCGGTCACTGTCGCTGGACGTTCCCGCCCCGCGCAGGTGAGCGATCACGCGAACGAATCGCGTTGCGCCGCCAGCACGTCGATCGTGCGCGCCTGGTCATCGGGATTGCCGAAGGGCATGGCGCTGAACTCGGTCACGCCGATTTCGGCGAACCGGCGCACGTGCGCCAGCACCGTGTCCTCGTCGCCGAACAGGCTGATGTCAGCTGGGCTGCGGACTCCTTCGCGGTCGAGTACCGCGCGGTAGGACGGCATGTCCGCGGCGCTGCCGAACATCTGCTCCAGACGTTCGCGGGTGCCGTCGGGATCGGCTGTGATGCTCACCGGTAGCCCGGCGACCACTCGAGGGGCGGGCCGCCCCGCGGACTCGGCAGCCTTCGTGATAGCCGGCACGATGTGCTCCTCGAGCGCCGTGGGCCCCGTCCACGTCGTGATGGTTCCGTCGGCGAGCTCGCCGGCGATGCGCAGCATGCGCGGTCCGAGCGCGGCCACGAGGATCGGTGGCGGTGCAGCGTGCGACGGTGGCAGCTGACCCACCGCCGTGATGCGGGCGCCGTGGTGCTCGACGGGCTTGCCGGCCACAGCGGGGATCATCACCTCGAGATACTCCCGCAAAAACGCTGCCGGAGCGCTGAAGTCGTAGCCGAAAACGTCATTGATCACCCAGCGGTGGCTCACTCCGATGCCCACGGTGAGTCTGCCACCGGTTGCTCCTCGACGCAGCGCTCGAAGCGTTCCGCGAGCAGGGCGTCACCGCGTCGCTCGACGAGGTGGCCAAGGCGGCCGGTGTCGGCCCCGGCACGCTGTACCGGCATTTCCCCAGTCGGGATCACCTGGTCCTGGCCGTGATCGACGAGGGGTTGGCCGGTCTGGCGGAATTCGGCACGACACTGCTCGAGGAATCAGACCCGGTGCAGGCCCTGCTGACATGGCTCGCTTCGTTCGTCGAGCAGGGGACCGTGTTCACCGGGCTGGCCGGCACGCTCGTCGCGCCGGCGAACGCCGGGGTGGACAGCACGTGCCAGCGAAACCAGCTCAGCGGTCGGGCCTTGGTGCAGCGGGCCATCGATGCCGGACTGCTGCGCGACGACGTCGAGCCCGGCGACGTGATCGACATGGCGGGAGCGATCATGTGGATCGGTGAGCAACCGGTTCGCGATCCAGCGCAACGAGACCGGTTGTTGCGCATCCTGATCGACGGACTGCGCCGCTAGATCACTGGTGCAGGTTCCACTGCCCGACGTCGCGGGCCATCACGTCGTTGACGTCCACGCGCATGCCCCCGACGAGAGGTCCGGGGTTCGACGCGGTGTCCACGATGCGCTGATACAGCACCGCCTGCGGATGGATCCGGTTACCCGACCACGCCTTCGTCTGCCACGCCCACCGGTAACCGGGCACACTCGACGCACCGACCACACCGTCGGCGATCGCCCACTGGCACGCGTCGATGCCGCCGTAGATGCCGGTGCGCTGCACGCCGATCACCGAGTTGATGCCCCGAAACCACGGCAGCGCCACGGTGTTCCAGGTGTCGCGGCTGATGTCCTCGTCGATGGTGAAGAAGATCGGCGCGCTGCGTCCGCCACCGGCGGCAGTGTGCAGACCCCAACCCGTTTTGGCGTCGGCGACTCCGCCGGCGAACCCGCGCGTGAAGTCGGACGGCGCTGTGCCGCCGGGCTTTCCGTACTGGTAGTTGCTGACGATGACGAGGCCCTGGGCGTTGAGTGAGCGCGCGTAGGGGAGCGTGATCGGTTTGGCACCGAAGTTCGATCCCGGCCGCGACAGCGAGACGTAGTTGACGACTCCAGAGTGTCCGGCGGCGCGGATCGCCTCGGCGGGAATCTGTGCCGCCGCGAAGTCGATCAGCGTGGGTGCGGCCGCCGACGCGCTCGGTGCGCCGAGACCGGCGGCGGCGACACCGATACCGGCGGACGCCGCGGCGGCGTACCGCAGCGCGTCTCGCCGGGACACCGTTCGGGCGCGCCGGACGTCGGGCAGATCGGACACGGCGTGATGTTAACCGTGTGACTGCTGATATCGGTGATGCCACGCGGGACAGGTGCCGCCGAATCGCCCTTCACCGGCAACCTGTGTGTGCCCAGATGGTTCCGATGTGCGATCGCTGTGCCCACGGCGGCTCTGATCAGCGTTTATACGCTCGAAGTCGAGATCTGTCGGGTCATTGTGCACAACTCCACACATCGCGATTTCGGTGAACCAGGTGTCCCAGACGATCGTGTGAACGCGTATGACTGATACCGCTTTGTCCCCAGCACAATCCGCGCTGTTCGAATCCCGCCGCAGTGCTCCGCAGATCGCCGGCACGTCAACGGCGTTCCCGCCGCACCGCTATTCCCAAGCCGAAGTGACCGGCTCGCTCACCGACGTCGTGGACCCGGGGTTCACCCGGTTCGCGCAAACCAGCGGCGTCGAACATCGCAGCCTCGCTCTGCCTCTCGAGCGATACGCCCACCTGAGCGGGTTCACCGAAGCCAACGCTGTCTACGTCGACACAGCAGTCGAGTTGGGGCGGCGTGCCGTGGCGTCCGCGCTGGAGGCCGCGCATCTGCGGCCGGAGGACGTCGACGCCATCGTGACCGTGTCGAGCACCGGCGTCGCGGTCCCGACAATCGATGCGCGCATCGCCGACGAGATCGGCTTACGTCCAGACGTCAAGCGAATCCCGCTGTTCGGCCTCGGCTGCGTGGCGGGAGCGGCGGGTCTGGCGCGCGTGCACGACTACTTGCGCGGGTTCCCTGAGCATGTGGCGGTCCTGCTGTCAGTGGAGCTCTGCTCCCTGACGCTGCAGCGCGACGACACGTCCATCCCCGTGCTCATCGGCGTGTGCCTGTTCGGCGACGGCGCGGCCGCGGTGGTCGCCACCGGAGCTGATCGGGTTCCCCCGGGACTCCCGGCACGGCCGGTGCCCCGGATGCTGGCCACCAGAAGCAGGATCTTTCCCGGCACCGTCGACGTGATGGGCTGGAATATCAGCTCGCGCGGATTCGGGTTGGTGATGTCACGAGAGGTCCCCACCATGGCTCAGGACCACCTCGCCGCAGAGGTCGACGGCTTCCTCGCCGACAGCGGGCTGACCACGGCCGACATCGACATCTGGATCTGCCATCCGGGCGGGCCGAAAGTCCTCGACGCGATCGGCGGCGCCGTCGGTGTCCGGCCGGACGCTTTGCAGCATAGCTGGGAATCGTTGCGCGACAACGGCAACATCTCGTCGGCATCCGTGCTGGACATCCTGGACCGCACGTTGGCCGCCCGCCCCGTCGACGGGTCCTTGGCGATGATGCTCGCGATGGGGCCGGGATTCAGCTTCGAGCTCGTGCTGCTGGGGTGGTGAGCGGGATGAGTGTGATGGTCTACACCCTGTTCATCCTGCTCGTCGCCGCGGAGCGACTCGTCGAACTCGCGGTGTCGCGCCGCAACGCCCGCTGGTCGTTCGCCCACGGCGGCAGGGAATTCGGTCAGGGTCACTACCCGGTGATGGTGGCGATGCACACGCTGCTCCTGGCGTCGTGCGTGGTGGAGGTCACGACGGCGCACCGGCCGTTCCTCCCGTGGCTCGGGTGGCCGATGCTCGCCGTCGTGGTGGCGAGCACGGCGATGCGATGGTGGTGTGTGGCGGTGCTGGGCCGGCATTGGAACCCGCGACTGATCGTCATCGCGGGGGCGCCGCTGGTGAATCGGGGCCCGTACCGCTGGCTGCATCACCCCAACTACACGGCCGTCGCCGCCGAGGTTGCTGCACTTCCACTCGTTCACACGGCTTGGCTCACCGCTCTGGTCTTCAGCGTGGCGAACGCAGCCGTGCTGAGCGTGCGTATCCGCGCCGAGAACGCCGCGCTGGGATACGCGTGACGAAAAGGTCAGCCGCCGACCGGAACCGGCGCGGTGTCGGCCTCCCGGCTCGGTGGGGCCGGCGGCAGGAAGTGGTTGTCCCCGCGAGGGTAGACCACCTGAGGCCACCAGAACCAGCGTCCCAGCAGCGTCGCGATCGACGGCATCAGGAACGATCGCACGACCAGCGTGTCGACCAGCAGGCCGATCGCGATCGTCGACCCCATCTGCGCGAGCACCACGAGGCTGCTGCCCAACATCGCCGCCATCGTCGCCGCGAACACCAGACCCGCCGAGGTGACGACCCCGCCGGTGCCGGCCATCGACCGGATGATGCCCGTCTTCAGGCCGGCATGGATCTCCTCGCGGAACCGGTGCACGAGCAGCAGGTTGTAGTCGGCGCCCACCGCGAGCAGGATGATCACCGACATCAGCATCACCAGCCAGTGGATCTGGATGCCGAACAGGTCCTGCCAGATCAGCACCGAGATGCCGAACGACGCGGCGATCGAACTGCCCGCCGTGCCGACGATCGTGGCGGCGGCCACCACGCTGCGCGTCAGGATCAGCATGATCATGAAGATCAGCGTGAGCGCCGAGACGACGGCGATCAGCAGATCGTATTTCGCGCCGTCGGCCATGTCCTTGTAGGTGGCGGCGGTGCCGCCGATGAGGATCTTCGCGTTCGACAGCGACGTCATCTTGATCGCATTCTGCGCGGCCTCCCGTTCGGCGTCGACGCGCGAGATACCTTCCACCGTCGCGGGATCGCTCTGATGGGTGATGAACATGCGCGCCGACTTCCCGTCCGGGGACAGGAACATCTTCAGGCCGCGCTCGAAATCGGGGTTGCTGAACGCTTCGGGCGGCAGGAAGAACAGGTCGTCGTTCTTGGCGGTGTCGAACGCCGCACCCATCGCCAGCGCGGTGTCGTTCATCGCGCCCATCTGATCGAGCAGCGCCTTCTGAGAGTTGTAGGACGCCAACGTCAATGCCAGCGTCTGCTTCATCGTCGCGATGGTCTGCGGCAGCAACGCGGTCAACTGCGGGGCCAGATCGGCCAGCTGATCGGTGTTGCCCTGCACCGCGCCCTGTGCGTCGGTGAGCTGGTTGATCCCGTCGAGCGAGTCGAACAGTGACCTGATCGCCGCGCACATCGGGATGTCGTAGCAGTGCGGTTCCCAGTAGAAGTAGTTGCGCAGCGGCCGGAACTGGTCGTCGAAGTTGGCGATGTTGTCGCGCACCTGCTCGGTGATCTGCAGCAGCTCCTGCGACTTCTGCGCCGAATCCTGCGTCAGCTGAGTCTGTTTGAGTGAGAGCTGATACTGCTTCTCCATGATGTCGATGTTGGCCTGCGTGGCGTCGGCCATCTGCTTCATGTTGTCCAGCTGAGCCCGTTGGAACGGCAGGTTCTGGTTTTGCACCTGGCCGGACACGCTGGTCTGGAACGGGATCGAGCTGTGCTGGATCGGGATGCCGAGCGGTCGGGTGATGCTCTGCACCATCGCGATACCCTTCGCCTGCATCACATTGCGGCCGATCGCGTTGAGCACCAGCATGTCACCGGGGTTGCGCATGTCGTGGTCGGCTTCGACCATGATGATGTCCGGGTTCATCCGGGCCTGGCTGAAATGGCGGTCTGCGGCGGCGTACCCGATGTTGACCTTGGCGTCGTCCGGCAGGTAGTAGCGGTCGTTGTAGGCGGGCTTGTAGCCGGGGATGGCTACCAGGCCGATGAGCACCACGAACGCGCTGGCGACCAGGATGGGTCCGGGCCAGCGCACCACCGCGGTGCCGACGCGACGCCAGAATCGGCTGCGCGCATCGCGTTTCGATTCGAACAGACCGATCTTGCTGCCGAGGAAGAGCACGGCGGGGCCGAGTGTCACCGCTGAGGCGACCACGACGACCATGCCGATCGCCACCGGCTCGCCCATGGTGGAGAAGTACGGCAGTCGCGCGAACGACAGGCAGTAGGTGGCGCCGGCGATCGTCAGGCCCGAGCCGATGATGACCGGCGTGACGGAGCGGAACGTGGTGTGGTACGCGGTGTCTCGGTCTTCGCCCGCGCTGCGTGCTTCGCGGTAGCGGCCGAACAGGAAGATGCCGTAGTCGGTGGCCGCGGCGATCGCGAGCATGGTCAGGATGTTGCCCGCGAAGGTGGTCAGCCCGAAAGCGCCGTTGTCGGCGAGCACGGAGACGACGCCGCGCGCGGTCAGCAGCCCGATCGCGGTGAGAAACAGCTGCACCAGGGTCGTGACGAGCGAGCGGTACACCACGAGCAGCATGAAGAAGATGGCGAGCAGGGTGTAGAGCGTGATCTGGCCGAGACTCGCGTTGCCGATGACGTGCATGTCGTCGGTCAGCGCGGCAGGCCCGGCGACGTACGCCTGCACACCCGGCGGTGCGGGGGTGTCCGCGATGGCCTCGCGTACGTGCTCGACACCGGTGTTGGACAGGGTCTGCCCCTGCTCGCCCGCCAGATTGAGCATCACGTAGGCCGCTTTGCCGTCGGAGCTCTGTGCCCCGGCCGCGGTCAGTGTGTCCCCCCAGAAGTCCTGGATGTGCTGGATGTGCTCGGGGTCGTTGCGCAGCTTGGCGATGATCGCGTCGTAGTACTGGTGGGCGTCGGGACCGAGCGGTTGCTGGCCCTCGACCACCACCATGATCGTGCTGTTGGAGTCGAACTCCTTGAAGTTCGCCCCCATCTCCTTCATGGCCTGCACCGACGGCGCGTCGTTCGGCGTCATCGGCGCGGAGTGCTCTTCGCCCACGACCTCCAACTGGGGAGCGATGACGTTGACCAGGACGGCGATCGCGACCCACGCCAGGATGATCGGCACGGACATGATGCGCAGGACATGCGCGACAGGGTGCCCCTTGGCGTGCTTCTCCGGGCGGTGCGCGAACCGCTTGGTGTGTGTGCTCATGCGGACTTCACCAGGCAGTAGGTCTGGGCGTCGACACCGTCGGCCTGCCGCTCGTCACGGACGGCGCCGTTGACGGTGACCCGGCACCCGACCGAGCCGCCGTCGGCCCTGGCCATCAGGTTCGCGCTGACCGTGGGCAGCGTCGTCGACAGCGTGACGGTCCACGGCAGGGGCGCCGTCAGCGTGTGCACGTTGGCGTCGGGATCGAAGTAGCTGATCTCGGCCGTGGTACCCGGGTCACCCCACACGTCATAGACCATCACTTTCGGGTTGAACTGCACGATTTCGATGCCCGCCCCGGCGTTGGCGTTGAGGTTCTGGGAGGCGAACTGACGATGCAGCCGCGACACGACCAGTCCGGAGATGGCCAGCACCACGATCAGCACGAGCGGAATCCAGACCTTTTTCAGGCCGCGCGCCACGAATCTCATGCCTGTCCCCGTTCGTCGGGAAGGGTTCCCGGGCAGATGCTGTCGGCGGTGGCCGCCAGCGATTGCAGGATCGGCAGCGCGACCCGGGCGGCCAGAGCGAGCGCATCGCGGTCCTGGTGCCCGAGCGTGTCGAGCAGCTGGCCCAGCCGGTCACGCCGTCCGGCAGCGCGCTGATCGATCAGCGCGACACCCTCGTCGGTGACGCCGATCAGCGCGGCGCGGCCGTCGCCCGGGTCGGCCACCTTGGCCACGAGCCCCCGTCGTTTCAACCGCTGCACCAGTTGCGTCATCGACGGTTGGCTGACGCCTTCCTTGGCGGCGAGCGTGGTCAGTCGCATCGGACCTTCCCGGTGCAGCCGGTTCATGACGAATCCGGCGGACGCGGTCATGTCGGCGCGGTCGCTGAGGTGGCGGATCAGCAGGTCGGCAGCATGGTCGACGAGAAGACCGATGTCGTCGACGACGGCGGGAGCGGCGCGGTCGGGCACTGCGTATATATATCACTGCAGTTATGTAGTTGCGAGCTATGGCCCGCAAAAAGATGCTTTGACTTCGCTCACAGGGAGCTCTACATAGCTGTGGTTATGTAATTGACGGTCAGTACGCAGCGCCGGGATTGAGGATGCCCTCGGGATCCAGGGCGGCCTTGATCCGCCGGTTCAGTTCCATCACCTCGGGTCCGAGCTGGCCCGCGAGCCACGGCCGCTTGAGCCGGCCGACCCCGTGCTCACCGGTGATCGTGCCGCCCAGTGAGACCGCGAGGTCCATGATCTCGCCGAATGCCTGCTGGGCGCGCTGCTCCATCGCCGCGTCGGCGGGGTCGAACACGATCAGCGGGTGGGTGTTGCCGTCGCCGGCGTGCGCGATCACCGAGATCATCAGGTCGTGATTGGCCGCGATCTTCTCGACACCGCCGACCAGATCTGCCAGCGCCGGAAGCGGAACGCCGACGTCCTCGAGGAGCAGCGATCCGCGAGCCTCGACCGCCGGGATCGCGAACCGCCGGGCGGCGACGAAGGCCTCGCCCTCCTCGGGGTCGGAGGTCGAAAACACCTCTGTGGCACCGTGTTCGGCGAACACCTCGGCCATGTACTCCGCATCGCGCTCACCCGCCGGGCCGCGGTCGTCGCTGGCGGCGACCATCATCGCCGCGGCGTTGCGGTCCAGCCCCATCCGCAGCTTGTCCTCCACGGCGTTGATCGCCACGGCGTCCATGAACTCGAGCATGGAGGGCCGGATCTTGCCGGTGATGGTGACGACGGCCCGCGCAGCCGCCTCGACCGAATCGAACGATGCCACCACGGTGCACGCGCCGTGCTGAGCGGGCAGCAGCTTCAACGTCACCTCGGTGACCACGCCGAGGGTGCCCTCGCTACCCACGAAGAGCTTCGTCAACGACAGTCCCGCAACGTCTTTCAGACGCGGGCCGCCCAGCCGTACCGCGGTCCCGTCGGCGAGCACCACTTGCATTCCGAGTACGTAGTCGGTCGTCACGCCGTACTTGACGCAGCACAGGCCGCCCGCGTTGGTGGCGATGTTGCCGCCGATGCTGCAGATCTCGTACGACGACGGGTCGGGTGGGTACCACAGTCCGTATTCGGCGACCGCCTTCTTGACTTCGGCGTTGAGCAGTCCGGGCTGCACGACGGCGGTGCGGGTGACCGGGTCGATCGAGATGTCGCGCATCTTCTCGGTCGAGAGCACGATGCCGCCGTCGAGAGCTGTTGCGCCGCCGGACAATCCGGTGCCCATGCCGCGCGGTACGACGGCGACGCGGTGGGCGCTGGCCCAGCGCAGCACGGTCTGCACCTCTTCGGTGCGCTGCGGCCGCACCACGGCCAACGGCGTGCCGGCACTCGGATCAGCGGCGCGGTCCTGCCGGTAGGACGCCACGATGTCGGGGTCGGTGACGACGGTGCCCTCGGGCAGCGCTGCGGTCAGTTCGTCGAGCACGTCGGAAACCACGTGATCGATGCTACGAGCTTTGTCCGGCGTGCGAACCGCGATCGAGCTCCCGTAATGGCTTCAGGAACACCGTGGCCACGCCGAGCACGAGCATCGGCACCGACAACGCCAGGAAGGTTGCGTGCAGGCCGGACGTGTCGGCCAGCGGCCCGGCGACGACGAGACCCAGCGGGCCGGCGGCGTAGGCCAGCGATCCCATCACGCCCACCACGCGGCCCCGCAGATGGGGCGGTGCCTGGGTCTGCATGACGTAGTTGTATATCGGCG
The DNA here is from genome assembly GCF_007096635.1 of Mycolicibacterium sp. 018/SC-01/001. GTDB lineage: Bacteria > Actinomycetota > Actinomycetes > Mycobacteriales > Mycobacteriaceae > Mycobacterium. The sequence goes on along the minus strand of NZ_VKAA01000014.1, from coordinate 59,816 downwards.
CGATGGGCCCGTAGACGAGACCCACGATCGCGCACAGCACGAGGATCAGCGGCAGTGGCGGCAGGAACGCGATGATCGTCATGGCCACGCCGAGGGTCAGCACCGCGGTCATCATCACGGTGCGGCGGCGTGCGAACCGGGACAGCACCGCGTACCCCAGGGCACCGATGAGTCCGCCGATGCTCAGCGCCATCAGCACCCACCCCAGTTGGGCGGGCTCGTTGCGATCGGTGAAGTACTTGGGGAACAGCACGCTCTCCATCGGCATGTAGAGCCCGGTCGCTGTGAGGTCGACGAACGCCAGCGTGCGCAGCACCCGGTTGCGCCACACGAAGCGCAGACCCTCGACGATGCCGGCCCACACGCCACCGTCGCGCGCCGACGGATCCGGTGTTCCGGCGCCCTCCAGCCGCAGGACGGCGATCGCCGCGATGGACACCACGAAGCACCCTGCGGTCACCCACATGGTGGTGACACCGCCGAGCGTGGCGATCAGCAGGCCGCCGATGCCCGGACCGACGATGTAGGCGAGGTTGAAGACGGCTTCGTACGTCGAGTTGGCCTGGTCCAGATTCCATCCCGCACGCTGGGCCGCCTCGGGCAGCATGGTCTCGCGCGCCGTCATCCCCGCCGGATCGAAAAGCGCTCCGAGCGCAGCCAATCCGGCGAGCACGGCGACGTTGACGGCGTCGGCACCGAAGAGCAGCGCCAGCACCGGGACGGCCGCGACGGACAGCGCCGACAGCGCGTCGGAGATCATCGACACGCGCCTGCGGCCCAGGAAGTCGACGGCCGCGCCGGCGATCAACGTCGCGGCCAGCAGCGGCAGCGTGCCCGCCATCGCGACCACCGACGCGTCCAGCGCCGATCCCGTGCGCTGCAGCACCAACCACGGGAAGGCGACCATCGAGATGCCGTTGCCCGCGCCCGCCATCAACGCGGCGCACAAGATCAGTAGCAGGGGGCCGCGCCGACTCACCGCCGCACGGTAGCAAGCGCGCCGGCGGTCACCACGTCGCCGCGACGTTGGCGGCGATCTGCTGCGCGATCTTGACGGCGGTGTCGGCCGGATCGGCGCTGCAGGTGTTGACGTCGACGATCACGTTGTTGGCCTGGGCTAGTGCCCGGCCGCAGCCCCACCCCGGCGCCGCGGCTTCGTTCAGGGTCGACACCGTGCTCAGGACGTGGTCGGCGGCGCGGATCTCGCCGACGGTCCACTGGGTTCCGCTCTGGGTGTGCGTGTACTGGTGGCAGGCCGACCACTGCTGGACCGAGGCGTCGAAGAACTGGGTGGCCTTTTCGAGGTACGGGAACAGCACCACGGCCTGCTTGGAGTAGTGCTTGAACGCGTCGCCGTCGTTGAGGCTCTGGTCGCGCTCGGCGGTGAATCCGCTGGCTGAGTAGACGGCCGCTTCGGCGGCGCCGTCGAGGGCGAGGCATTCGGGCGGCGCCATGATGCCGCTGTTGTCCGACATCGCCGACTGCGCTTCGGTGACGGTCATCGGCGGTGAGGCCATCGCCTGGGCGACCTGCTCCGGCGTCAGCAGGAGTTTGGGGAGTTCCCGCTCCGTGAGTGGGCGCGGGATCATCGTCCTGGTCGGCATCGGTGATTCGGCGTTGCTGACAGTCGCACCACACCCCGTCACCAGGATGCAGACACCGATGACGGCTGCTTTCGCTCGTCGCATGTTCTCTCCACCTCACTCGCGCTCCAGGCGATCCAATGGTGAGCCGTGGCTGCCGATGCGCGGGCGAGGTACACGGTGTTTCGTGATAACGATGAACTGTGCTTTTGGGTAACGAACAGGTCGACCAGTGAGGTTGCCCCACCCCCGCACGGGCGCGGTGTTCGAGTCGCCCGTGCGGGCGGGTTCGGGTTGGCCGGGCGACCCGGCGACGGCGCGGACCCCGGTGGCCGAGTCGCCGGCCGACGTGGTTGCGCTGGCCGGGGCGGCGACGACGGTCGGCCGGGTCGACGCCGAGGTGTCGGTGTGCCGGGCGTGCCCGCGGCTGGTCACGTGGCGCGAAGAGGTGGCCGTGGTCAAGCGGAAGTCCTATGCCGACCAGCCGTACTGGGGGAGGCCGGCGCCGGGATTCGGTTCGCCGCAGCCGGCCATCTTCGTCGTCGGGCTGGCGCCCGCAGCCAACGGTGCCAACCGGACGGGGCGTGTCTTCACCGGGGATCGCTCGGGCGACTTCCTGTTCGCGTCGATGCACCGCACCGGGCTGGCCAGTCAACCGACCGCCACCGACAGTGCGGACGGCTTGGTGCTCAACGACATTCGCGTCGCTGCAGCGGTGCGGTGCGCGCCGCCGGCCAACAAACCCACGCCCGAGGAGCGCAACACGTGCGCGCCGTGGCTGGACGCCGAATGGCGGCTGATCGGTCCGCACGTCCGGGTGATCGTGGCGCTGGGTGGATTCGCGTGGCAGGCGGCGCTGGCGATGATCGCACGTGCGGGCGGCGCCGTCGGCACTCCGGCACCCAGATTCGGCCACGGTGTGACTGCCGCGGTCGACACGCCGCAGGGCGCGGTCGTGCTACTCGGCTGCTATCACCCCAGCCAGCAGAACACGTTCACCGGCCGGCTGACCCCGGCGATGATGGACGATGTTTTCGAGCGGGCTCGCGCGATTTCGGCGTGATCGTCGTCGCTGACCGACGAAAAGCACGCCGAAATCGCACGTTCGGGAACGGAGTCGCGCCGACGTGCGTTACACGTTCAATGCGCCTGTCTGTCCTCGATCTCGTCCCCGTCCGTTCCGACCAGACCACGTCGGATGCGCTGGCAGCGACGACGCGGCTGGCCCAGACCGCCGACCGGCTCGGCTACACCCGCTACTGGGTCGCCGAGCACCACAACATGCCGTCGGTGGCGGCAACCAGCCCGCCCGTCCTGCTGGCCCACCTGGCCGCACACACGTCGGCCCTGCGTCTGGGGTCCGGCGGAGTGATGCTGCCCAACCACGCACCCCTGGCGGTGGCCGAGCAGTTCGCTCTCCTCGAAGCCGCCCACCCGGGCCGGATCGACCTCGGCATCGGCCGGGCGCCCGGGTCCGATCCCGTCACCTCGATGGCATTGCGCGGTGCGGCCGGCCGGGACGACCGCGACATCGAGGCGTTCCCCGAGTACCTCGATGATGTCCGCGCGCTGATGAGCCGCAAGGGCGTGCGGGTGCCGCTGCCACGCGATCTGATGCGCGACAACTACATCCTGAAGGCGACCCCGGCCGCCGCGTCCGAGCCTCGGCTGTGGCTTCTCGGGTCCTCGATGTACTCGGCGCATCTGGCGGCGGCGAAGGGCTTGCCCTACGTGTTCGCCCACCACTTCGCCGGACAGGGCACCGCAGAAGCCCTGCAGACCTATCGCGACGAGTTCCGGCCCAGCGAGCTCACCCCCGAGCCGGTCACCTTCCTGACTGTCAACGCGGTGGTCGCCGACACGCACGACGAGGCGATGCGACTGCTGCTGCCGAACCTGCAGATGATGGCGCGGCTCCGTACGGGCGCCCCGCTGGCGGCCGTCGATCTGGTGGAGGACGCCGAGGCGGTGGACCTGGGCCCTCGCGCCCAGACCGTCATCGACCACGGGCTCCGGCAAGCGGTCGTGGGCAGCCCGTCGGAGGCAGCCGGGCAGGTGCGCCAACTCGCGGCAGCGTTCGACGTCGACGAGGTGATGGTGCACCCGGTCGCCTCCGCACACCGCGGTGTGGACCCGGCCACGTCGCCCGCCCGGGAGGCCACGCTGGAGCTGCTCGCCAAGGAGCTGTTCTAAGCCTTTGGTGTGAGCCGAACCAGGGGGATCTTGCGGCTGGTGCGCCGCTGGTAGCCGTTGTAGCGGTTGCTGTTGTCGCGATTGACCAACTCCCACAGGCGCGGATAGTCGGGATCGTCGGCCGGCACCGGCGTCGCGGTCACCGCCAATCGCCGTGGCCCGAGGTTGATCTCGACGTTCGGGTTCGCCTTGAGGTTGTGATACCAGCCGGGCGCGCGAGGGTCGCCGCCCTTGGAGGCGACGACGTAGTAGTGGCCGCCGTCGGGGAAGTACGACAGCGTGGTGGTGCGCGGTGTGCCGGTTTTGGCGCCCACGGTGTGCAGCAACAGGCTCGGAGGCACTCCGGGCAGCGGGATGCGATGGCCGACACGGCCGTTCGTGCGTTGATAGAGGGCGTCGTGCAGCATCAGCAGGCGGATACCGACGTTCTGCTCGACCCACTGGGCGATGTTCATGGGTCAATCCAACTCGGCGGCGTCGATGTGCGCCAGGGCCTCGCGCAGCAGACGTCCCGTCTCCTCGCGGTCGCCGTCTCGGCGCAGCAGCATCCCCTTCGCGAACGACAGCTTGTCGCCGTCGCGGCGCGGCACCACGTGCAGATGGATGTGGAACACCGTTTGGAAGGCGGCCTTGCCGTCGTTGATCGCGATGTTGTTGCCGTCGGCGTGCAGACCCGACGCCCGCGCCGCCTTCGCGATGCGCTGTCCCAGCCGCATCATCGAGGCCACGGTGGCGGGCGGGGTGTCGGTCAGGTCGACGGTGTGCCTCTTGGGGATGACCAGGGTGTGGCCCCGGGTGAAGGGGCGGATGTCGAGGATCGCCAGGTGGTCGTCGTCCTCGTGGATCGTGATGGCCGGGGCCTCGCCGGCGACGATGGCGCAGAAGACGCAGGACATTGCCTCACGGTAACGGCCCGTCAGTTCGCGTTCTGCGCCGCCCAGTCGCCGAGTCGGCGGTCCCGCTCCTCGGCGGAGACCTCCTCGACACGCGTCATCACCGTCCACCGCACCCCGAACGGGTCGCGCAGCGAAGCGAACCGGTCTCCGGTCGCGAAGTCCTGGGGCTCCTCGCGGACCGTCGCGCCGGCCTCCCGCGCCCGCTCGACGACACCGTCGACATCGCCGCAATACAGCGCCAGCGAATGGGTGACGACGTCGCCGTCGCCTGGCTGCGCGGTGATGCCGTACGCGTCGTTCGGGTCGCCGAGTTGGAGCCGACCGATGCCGAAGTCCAGTTCGGCGTGCGCGATCGTGCCGTCGGGCCCGTCCATCGTCTCGACCAGCGTGGCGCCGAACACGGTGCGGTAGAAGTCAATCGCCTCGGCTGCTCCGTTCACGCACAGGAACGGGGTGAGGGACGTGTATCCGGGTGGGATGGGGGATGTGGACATGTCCGCAAGTTTCGTAGCCTCGTGTGCGTGGGGGCTTGGAAAAAGGCGACAGCGCAGCAGCCGATGCGCGGGGTCGTCGGCCGGCCCGCCAGCGCGTCCGCCTTCGACCTGCAGCGGTGGGCTCCCGGCGGCGCCGCGGCGCGGTTCGTGGAGCACTTCTGGTCGGTCACCTGGGATCTCGGGGATGAGCCCCCGTTCGAGAGCACTGTCCTGACGTTTCCGTCGATGCACCTCACCCGGGAATGGGGCAGTGAACCTCGACGGCACGGTCTGCCGCTGCCGAACACGCTGGTACACGGAGTCGTCGAGCAGGTGTTCCGCACGACGTTGAGCGGGCGGGGCGCGGTCGTCGGCGCACGGTTCTCACCCGGTGGATTCGTCGCGCGCTTCGGTGGTGATGCGGCCACGTTCACGGGTCGGGTCGTCGTCGCGACACCCGAGTTGCTGGGCGCAGCAACCGGATTCGATGACGACGTGATCGGCGCGGCTGAGCAGCTCGATGATGTGATCGGAGCCGCCGATCACGTGGATCCGATTCTGCCGCTGCTGACCTCGCTGCTCGAGAGGATGCGGGACGATCCGGATCTGCAGCGGGTCGACCAGGTGATGGCGCACTCACCATGGAGCGTGCGAAGCACCCAGCGAGTGTTCCGCCGCTACGTCGGTGTGCCGGTGAAGTGGGTGCTGTGCCGATACCGGTTGCAGAACGCCGCGTGGGAGATCGAAACCGACGCCGATGTCGACTTCGCCGACCTGGCGGTGCGGTTGGGCTGGTACGACCAGGCTCATTTCAGCAACGATTACCGCGCGATGCTCGGCGCCACGCCGGGCGAGTACGCGGCGCAGCACGGCCCGCTCACTCGGTGATCTGGCGCCATGCCGCCAGCTTGGCGTCGAACGGTGCCGTGTACGCGGGGCTGGTCGAAGGCAACCGCGTGGCGCGCACCGGGTGTGATGTGTGGACGAGGCGCTGAAAGTTGGTCGCCGCAGCCGCGCCGTTGAAGTACACGCGGTCGATGTGCGGATGTGCGGTGAAGAACGCGTCGAAATCGTTGGCCACCATGCTGGCCGGCTCGACGGCCGCATCGAGGCTGCCGACACGCCGGCACGACGCCAGCACATCCCACACGGCCACGCCGGCGCCGGTGAGTCGCCGGACGCGCTCGTCATAGGGGGCTGTCGCATCGAAGTCGAAGAGCGAAGCCATGATTCGCCAGAATGCATTCCGCGGGTGAGCGTAGTACTGGTGCTGTTGCAGCGAGATGACGCCGGGCATGTTGCCCAGGATCACCACCTCGGCGTGCTCGCCGGTCAGCGGGGGGAAACTGTGCACGGTCGGAGACGCCATGGTTCGTGTGTAGCGCACGGTAGGTTGAGCCCGTGGCCGATGACGTCGATGTGGAGGCAACCGGGCTGCTCGACGGGCTCGAGGGCGAAGCGCGCGCCGAGCGGGCCGAGCTGATCCCGTGGCTGCTGGAGCGCGGGGTGAGCGTCGAGCAGATCCGCGCCAGTTCATCACCGATGTTGCTCGCGTCGAGACGGGTGATCGGCGACGACGGTGTCTACATCTCGGCGCGGGAGGCGGCCGAGAAATACGACGTCGATCTCAACCTGTTCGAGCGGATTCAGCGCGCGATGGGGTTGCCGCGCATCGAGGATCCGGATGCGGCGGTGTTGTTGCGTGCCGACGCCGAGGCGGCCAAATTCACCCGCGACTTCCTGGCCGCGGGCATCGATCCCGACGAGCTGGTGCAGATCACCAGGCTGCTCGGCGACGGACTGGCGCGGGCGGCCGAGGCGATGCGCTATGCCTCGCTGGCGGCCGTACTCCAGCCGACCGCAACGGAACTGGACATCGCGAAGGCGTCGGAGAAGCTCGTCGCCGAGTTGGCGCCGCTGCTGGGACCGCTGATCCAGGACGTGTTGCTGCTGCAGTTGCGGCATGCGATCGAGACCGAGGCGGTCAACGCGACCGAACGCGCGGAGGGGCAGCACCTGCCGGGTGCGCGCGAGGTCACGATCGCGTTCGCCGATCTGGTCGGGTTCACCAGACTCGGCGAGGCGTTGCCGCCCGAGGATCTGGAGCGGCTGGCACAGCGGCTCGCCGACATGACCCGCGAGGTCGCCGTCGCGCCGGTCCGCTTCATCAAGACGATCGGCGACGAGGTGATGCTGGTGAGTCCGGAGCCGATACCGCTGCTGGAGGCGGTGCTGCGGCTGGTCGACGCGACTGATGACGACGGCGATTTCCCGCGGCTGCGGGTCGGGCTGGCGTCGGGGATGGCGGTGAGCCGCGAAGGGGATTGGTTCGGCAGCCCGGTGAACCTGGCCGCTCGCGTCACGGGCGCGGCCCGGCCGGGTTCGGTCCTGGTGGCCGAGAGCACGCGGGAGGCGATCGGCGACGACGAGAGATTCCGCTGGTCCTTCGCCGGCGCACGGCACCTGAAGGGGTTCAAGGCGGATGTGAAGCTGTTCCGGGCGCGGCAGGCCGAGCCGGACGGGGAGTAGAGCTCAAAAGTCGAAAGCGCCTGTATACGAGTTTCTTTGCTCTCATTGGCACCGCAGGTCCCTGTAGTCACAGCGCGCCGCTGTTTTGTCGGTGGTTCGAACTAGTGTTCGATTCGTGGATGTAGTCGCGGAGGCGGTGGCGGGGATGCGGGCTCAGCTCGCGATCCTGTCTCAGGTCTGTGACACGCTTTCGCATCGTGAGCTGGTTGCTCTGATGGCTGAGGTAACGACGGTGGTGCGGTCGGTGCCGGCGTTGGAGCATCAGATCCTGGCCCGGCTGGTGGCCGAGACGGAGCCGCGCCGGCTCGGGGAGGCGTCATGGAAGAAGGTACTGACCACCGCGCTGCGGGTCTCTGAGCGGGAGGCGAAACGCCGTATGGCTGACGCGGCCGCGTTGGGGCCGCGGCAGGCGATGACCGGGGAACCGCTGCCACCGGTCTGGGAGGCGACCGCGGCGGCGCAGGCGGCCGGGGTGTTGGATGCCGAGCATGTCGCGGTGATCGCGAAATTCCATGACGGGTTACCGGTGTGGGTGGACGTCGACACCCGCGCCGCCGCCGACCGCCAACTCGCCTCCCTGGGAGGGGGATTGACCCCGACCGAGCTGGCCAAAGCCGCCGACCGGTTGGCGGCGATGATCGACGCCGACGGCCCCGAACCCACCGATGCCGATCGGGCCCGTAAGCGTGGCATCACCCTCGGTGAGCAGCAGGCTGACGGGATGAGCCGACTGACCGGCTGGGTCACCCCCGAATTCCGCGCCCACTACGAAGCGATCCAGGCCAAGCTCGCCGCCCCCGGGATGTGCAACCCCGACGACCACACCCCCTGCATCGACGGCGAACCCGACCAGGACCAGGTGCGCACCGACACCCGCAGCGCGGCGCAGCGTCATCATGATGCGTGGCTGGCCGTCGGACGGATGGCCCTGTGCTCGGCAGAGCTCGGCTCGCACAACGGGTTACCGGTGACCGTGATCGTCTCGACCACGCTGCAGGAGTTGGAGAAAGGTGCCGGGGTGGCGGTGACCGGCGGTGGCTCGCTGCTGCCGATGGCCGATTTGATCCGGATGGCTTCACACGCGTTCCACTACTTGGCGGTGTTCGATCAGCACACCAGCCGGCCGCTCTACCTGGGCCGCACGAAACGCCTGGCGAGCCCGGCGCAGCGGATCGTGCTGCACTCCTCCGCCCGCGGCTGCACGAGGCCGGGATGCACGGTGCCCGGGTACTGGACCCAGGTCCATCACGTCACCGAATGGAAGAGCGGCGGGGCCACCGACATCACCGGCCTCACCCTGGCCTGCGGGCCGGACAATCGCATGGTCGAACAGACCGGGTGGACGACGCACACCAACGACCGGGGCCAGACCGAATGGCTGCCACCACCGGAGTTGGATACCGGCCGGCGCCGAATCAACGGCTACCACCACCCCGAGCGCTACCTCCTGCCCGAGGACGACCACGGACCGTGACATCAGCGTGCTGGCGTGAAACCCCGCAGCCGGAGGCTGTTGGTCACGACGAACACCGAGCTGAAAGCCATTGCGGCACCAGCAATCATCGGATTCAGCAGACCCGCCGCGGCGAGCGGCAGGGCCGCGACGTTGTATGCGAACGCCCAGAAGAGGTTGCCCTTGATGATGCTCAGCGTGCGGCGGGACAGGCGAATCGCGTCGGGGACTGCTCGCAGGTCGTCGCGGACCAGAGTCAGATCGCTGGCCTCGATCGCCACGTCGGTACCGCTGCCCATCGCCAACCCGAGATCGGCCTGGGCGAGAGCGGCCGCGTCATTGACACCGTCGCCCACCATCGCGACGACCTTGCCCTCCCGCTGCAGGCTGACGACGATGTCGACCTTCTCCTGCGGGAGCACACCGGCGATCACCCGCTCGATGCCGACGTCGGCCGCCACCGCGCGTGCCACGGACTCGTTGTCTCCCGTCACCATGATCGGCGTCAGACCGAGCTGCTCGATCAGCGAAATCGCTTCAGCAGACGTCTGTTTCACCGTGTCCGCCACACTCAGGACGCCACGCGCCCGGCCGTCCCAGCCCACCAGGACGGCGGTGCGGCCGGCAGGCTCGGCCTCCCGCACCGCATCGGCCAGTTCCGGCGCGACCGGGTATCCCTGCTCCTCGAACAGTCGGGGCCGACCGAGCAGCACGGTCCGGTCCTCGACGATTCCCTGCACGCCGAGGCCGCGCAGGTTCTCGAACGACGTGACCGACGGCAGCTCGCCGAGCATGTCGTCAGCCCCGCTGCTGATGGCTCGCGCAATCGGATGTTCCGACGCCGCTTCGACAGCCCCGGCCATCCGCAGCACCTCGTCGGGGTGTTCCCCGTCGCAGGCGTCGACACCCGTGATCGTCATGGTCCCCGTCGTCACCGTCCCGGTCTTGTCGAGAATCAGCGTGTCGACCCGCCGGGTCGACTCCAGCACCTCGGGCCCCTTGATCAGGATGCCCAGCTGCGCACCGCGTCCCGTCCCGACCATCAAAGCGGTCGGCGTCGCCAGCCCCAGCGCACACGGGCACGCGATGATCAGCACCGACACCGCAGCGGTGAAGGCAGCCGCTGCGGGCGCTCCAGCGACCAGCCAGAAGCCAAGCGTCGCAAGGGCCAGGGCGATCACGACCGGAACGAACACCGCAGAGACACGGTCGGCCAGCCGCTGTGCGGACGCCTTGCCGTTCTGTGCGTTCTCGACAAGTCGCGCCATCTGTGCCAGCTGCGTATCCGTACCCACCCGTCGGGCGCGCACGACCAGCAAGCCGTCGACGTTGACCGTCGCGCCGACGACCTCGTCATCAGGCTGCACGTCGACCGGCATCGATTCGCCGGTCAGCATCGACGCGTCGACCGCCGAACGGCCCTCCACCACAACACCGTCCGCGGCGATCTTCTCCCCGGGCCGCACCACGAACTCGTCACCCGCGCGCAGCTGCTCGATCGGAATCCGATGCTCGCGACCGTCTCTGCGCACCGACACGTCTTTGGCGCCCATGTCGAGCAGTGCTCGCAGCGCCGCCCCGGCCTGTCGTTTGGCCTTGGCTTCGAGGTAGCGCCCCGCGATCAAGAAGGTGGTGACTCCGGCTGCAGCCTCCAGGTAGATGTTGCCGGTGCCGTCGGTGCGCGAGATCGTCAGCGCGAACGGATGCGTCATCCCCGGCATGCCCGCATGACCCCAGAACAGCGCGTACACCGACCAGCCGAACGCCGACAGCGTGCCCACCGAGACCAGCGTGTCCATCGTCACCGCGCGGTGCCGCAGATTGGTCCACGTCGCGACATGGAACGGCCATCCGCCCCAGATCACCACCGGCGCCGCCAGCGTCAGCGACAGCCACTGCCAGTAGGTGAACTGCCAGGCCGGAACCATGGCCAGCGCGATCACCGGCACCGACAGCGCCACACAGACGAGCAGGCGGCGGCGTAGCGCGGCGGCAGGATCCTCGGCCGCCTCTTCTGCCGGCAACTGCTGGGGGAGCGAGGCGTGGTAGCCGGCCGCTTCGACCGCGGCGAGGAGCTGGTCGGTCGTGACGTGTCCGTCGTATTCGACGCGCGCCTTCTCGGTCGCGAAGTTCACCGTGGCTGCGACGCCGTCGAGTTTGTTCAGCTTCTTTTCCACTCGTGCAGCGCACGAGGCGCAGGTCATCCCGTCGATCGACAGCTCGAGCGACGTCACTGCCGATGTGGGTGTCGGCGCCGACATCTCAACTCGCGAGCTGATAGCCGGCCTCGTCGATCGCAGCGCGCACAGCCTCCGCATCGAGTGGCCGATCACTGGAGATCGCGACGGTACCGTGGGCGAGATCGATGTCGACCCCGGTCACGCCGGGCAGGTGTGCCAGCTCCGCACGCACCGAGGACGCGCACCCGCTGCAGGTCATACCGTCGACAGCGATGGTGATGGTGCTCATGGGAGTCCTCTCCCGGGCGGCGTGACGCACCGGCCCGATGTTGGGTACCATACCCCCCTAGGGTATAAAAAGCTAGAGACAGGAGCGACGACGATGTCCACCTCGAAGGCTGCGATCGCGGCTGCAGGAACCGCACTGATGGTGCTGCTGGCCGGATGTAGCAGCTCCGGTCAAAACGATGCCGGCGCGACGAGTACCTCCGCTGAACACGGCGACGACGGCCACGATCACGGGTCGATGACGCAGAGTGCCGACCCGGCCGCCGGCCACAACGATGCCGACGTGTCGTTCGCCGCCGGCATGGTGCCCCACCACGAGCAGGCGATCGTCATGAGCGACATCATCCTGGCCAAGCAGGAAATCGATCCCCGCGTCGTCGAGCTGGCCAACCAGATCAAAGCCGCCCAGGGTCCCGAGATCGCGACCATGCAGCAGTGGCTCACCGAGTGGAACGCCGCGCCGATGAACCACGAGGGTCACGACATGTCCGACATGGGCATGATGAGCGACCAGCAGCTCGACCAGCTGCGGCAGGCCCAGGGCGTGGATGCGGCGCGCCAATTCCTGACCGGCATGATCGCCCACCACGAAGGTGCGGTGCGGATGGCGCAGACGGAACTGCAGGACGGTGAGGCGGCAGACGCCAAGACGTTGGCTCAGAGCATCATCGACACCCAGCAGCGCGAGATCGCGACGATGAAGCAGATCCTCGGAACGCTCTAGATGCGCGTGCTGGTGCAGCGGGTCATCTCGGCTCGGGTGATCGTGGCCGGCGAGGTCATCGGCGAGATCGTGCCGGCGACGCAGGGATTGCTCGCGCTTGTCGGCCTCACCCACGACGACGACGCGGCCAAAGCCGCCCGGATGGCCGAAAAGCTCTGGCGACTGCGGATTCTCGATGACGAGAAGGCTGCCGCGGACATCGACGCACCGATCCTGGTGGTCAGCCAGTTCACGCTGTACGGCAACACGAGCAAGGGGCGGCGCCCGACATGGAACGCGGCGGCGCCCGGTGCGATCGCCGAGCCGCTGGTGGACGCGTTCTGCGAAGCGTTGCGCGCCCTCGGCGCACACGTGCAAACCGGCGCGTTCGGGGCCGACATGGCGGTCGAGCTCGTCAACGACGGCCCGGTCACGGTGATGCTGGAGCTGTAGGGTCGGCTATTGCGCGGTGGGGACCTGCACACCCTCCGAGGGCTGCACGATCACGAATCCGTTGCCGTAGAACGAGACCTGCACGGCTTCGCCCGAGCCGCGCCCGATCAGTGCGCCGGCCTTGAAGCTCGTCTTGAGCTGGGTCTGCAGATTGGCCGACCACGCGACCACGGCGTTCGTGTCGGCGAACGTCGGCGCTTCGCCGGCGTTGAGCACCACCGGCGGCCCGTCGGTGGTCAGCGCGACCCAGCCGGTGCCTCGCAGCGTGGTGTTGAACAGCCCGCCGGTGGCGATGCTGCCGCCCCTCACGCGCTCGATGTTCCAGTCCAGGCTGGACGAGAACGCCAGCACGTTCTTGCCGCTGATGGACAGGCCCGAGTTGGTCAGATTCAGCAGATGGACGTCGTAGGCGCGCTCGGCGAGGAAGACGTCGCCCTGGCCGGCGCATCGCATCAACGGCAGCCCCTCGCCGGTCAGCGCCTTCTTGATGAACCGGGACGCGCCGCCGCCCTCGAACGAGAAATCGACGTTGCCCTGGTAGGCGACCATCGAGCCCTGCCGGGCCATGAACGGCTCGCCCAGGCGCACCCGCAGCATGCGGGCGTTCTGGTTGGCGATCGCCTTGGCTTCCTTCTCGCTGAACCGCCCGTCGACGAGATCGCCACTGATACCGGCGAACCCGCCGTCCCCGAGGGGCTGGGCCTGGACGTGGGCCTGGGGCTGCTGAGGCGGCTGGCCCAGGGGTGCGGTCATGACCTGGCCGCCGGCCGACACCTGGTCGGTCCATCGCTGCCCGTCGTGCCATCGATAGTCGTAGCGCCCTTCGGGATCGGGCTGCCAGGTGCCGTGTCCGGGTGCGTTCATGCGTCTGAGCGTAGTGCCGTTCGCCGACGGTGAACCGCATCCCCGTGGCCGGTGCAACGATGTAATCATGTAATCATGAGACACCATCCACACAAGAGAACCGGCCGCTCCGGCGGCTGGCAACAGGCCGATCAACCCGATGCCCGCGACGCCGCCGAGTGGTTCGCGGGCCGACTTCCGGACGAGTGGTTCGCCGGCGATCCCGAGGTCGTCGTCGACCGTGAAGAGATCACCGTCATCGGACGGCTTCCCGACGCCGACGGGGACCAGCCCGAAACCGAGGCGCACGCCTCGGGGCGGGCCGCGAGGTTCCGCGAGCAGACCCGCGCCGAGCGTATGCACATCGCCGACGAAGCCGAGGCGCGCTACGCGCGCAAGGTCTCATGGGGTGTCACCGTCGGTGACGAACGGATCTTGTTCACCCACTTGGCCGTTCCGGTGATGACCCGCCTCCGTCAGACGGAACGTCAGGTGCTCGACACGCTGGTCGACGCCGGGGTGGCGCGGTCGCGCTCCGACGCGCTGGCCTGGTCCGTGCGTCTGGTCGGCGAACACACCGACGAGTGGCTCGGCAAATTGCGTGACGCGATGCGCGAAGTCGACGAGCTGCGGGCGCAGGGCCCGCAGGTCACCCAAACCGACTAAGCCTGGATCATCGTCCAGTAGGCACCCCGGCGGGCCATCAGCCCGTCGTGGGTGCCCTGCTCGACGATCCGGCCGGCGTCCATGACCAGGATCAGGTCGGCGTCACGGATCGTCGAAAGGCGATGTGCGATCAAGAAACTGGTGCGGCCCCGGCGCAGCGAGGCCATGGCGTGCTGGATCAGCACCTCGGTGCGCGTGTCCACCGAGCTGGTCGCCTCGTCGAGGATCAGCAGCTGGGGCCGCGCCAGCACGGTCCGCGCGATCGTGATCAGTTGTCGCTCACCGGCACTGATGTTGGTGCCCCCATCGGCGATGCGCGTGTCGTAGCCGTCCGGCAGCGTGTGCACGAACCGGTCCACGTACGCGGCGGTGGCCGCCTCGATGATCTCATCGCGGGTGGCCTCCGGCCGCCCGTAGGCGATGTTCTCGTACACCGTGCCGGCGAACAACCAGGTGTCCTGCAGCACCATGCCGATGCGGGAGCGCAGCGACGACCGGCTCACCGAGGTGATGTCGACACCGTCGAGGAGGATCTGGCCGGCGTCGACGTCGTAGAAGCGCATCAAGAGGTTCACCAGCGTGGTCTTGCCGGCGCCGGTCGGTCCGACGATCGCCACCGTGGTGCCCGGTTCGACCGCCAGACTCAGATCCTCGATCACCGGAGCATCCGGGCGGTACCCGAATCGCACGTCGCGGAACTCGACCCGACCGCTGCCCGCCGACGAGGGTAGTTCCCGGTCGGGCGCCTGCGGTTCTTCCTCGGCGTCCAGCAGCTCGAAAACGCGCTCCGCGCTGGCGATCCCGGACTGCAGCGTGTTGTACATGCCCGCGATCTGGGTCAGGGGCTGGTTGAACTGCCGCACGTACTGGATGAACGCCTGGATGCCGCCGAGGGTGATCTGCCCGGTGGCGACCTGAACGCCGCCCACCACCGCGACGGCGACGTAGCTCAGGTTGCCGACGAAGATCGTGGCGGGCGAGACCAGGCCGGAGAGGAACTGCGCCCCGAAGCTGGCGTGGTAGACGTCGTCGTTGAGCTCGGCGAACTGCCGCTCTGCTGCAGCGCGGTGACCGTAGGTCGTGACGACGGTGAACCCGCTGTAGGTCTCCTCGATGTGCGCGTTGAGCTTTCCGGTGTTGGTCCACTGCGCGACGAACAGGCGGCGGGACCGCCGGGCGATCGAGCGGGTGATCCACAGTGACAGTGGCACGGTCACGATCGTCAGTACCGTCAGCAGCGGGGAGATCGTCAGCATCATCACCAGGACGGCGACCACGGTGAGCACCGAGGTCAGCAGCTGGGTGATCGACATCGACAGTGACTGGGCGAGGTTGTCGACGTCGTTGGTGACGCGGCTGAGCACCTCGCCCCGCTGCCGGGTGTCGAAATAGCGCAGCGGCAGCCGGTGGATCTTGTCCTCGACGTCGGCGCGCAGCGCCACCATCGTCCGCTGGACGACGACGTTGAGGATTCGGGCTTGCAGCCAGACCATCAGCGCTGCAACCAGATACAACCCCAGCGCCAGTGCGAGTGTGCGGGCCACCGCGCCGAAGTCCACGCCCTGGCCGGGGACCACGTTCATGCCCGACAGCAGGTCGGCAAAGGTGGTGTCACCACGCGCACGGGCCGCGTCGACCGCCTGCTCTTTGGTCAGGCCGGCCGGAAGTTCGCGCCCCACAACACCGTTGAACAGCAGATCGGTGGCGTGACCCAGGATGCGCGGTCCGACGACGCCGATGGCGATGCCCCCGATGCCGAGCAGCATCACCGCCACGGTCAGGCTTCTCTGCGGGGTCAGTCTTCTCAGCAGCCGCATCGCCGAGGCGCGGAAATCGCGCGAGCGGGCCTGAGGCGGTTCGTTCATCCGCATCGAGCGGCCCAGCGGTCCGCTCACGGGATGCCGACCGATTGCGAATCCGCGAACTCGCGATACGCCGTGCACCCGGCGAGCAGGTCGTCGTGCGTACCCGCCCCGACCACCCGACCGTCGTCGACGACGACGATGTGGTCAGCCTCGGCGATCGTGGAGATGCGCTGGGAGACCACGATCACCGTGGCGTCGGCGGACGCCTCGCGCAGTCGCGCACGGACGGTGGCGTCGGTGTGCACGTCGAGCGCGGAGAACGCGTCGTCGAACAGGTAGATCGCCGGCCGGCGGATCACGGCACGCGCGATCGCCAGCCGCTGACGCTGACCGCCGGAGAAATTCATGCCGCCCTGGGCGACGCGCTGGTCGAGCCCGTCGGGGTGGGCGGCGACGAAATCGTCGGCCGCGGCGATCCGCAATGAGGCCCACATCTCGTCCTCGCTCGCATCGGAGCGTCCGAAGCGCAGGTTGTCGGCGATCGTGCCGGCGAACAGGTAGCCGCGTTGGGGCACCAATCCGATCGCCGCCCACAGTGTTTCGATGTCCATCTCGCGCACGTCGATCCCGTCGACCAGGACGGCACCGTCGGTCACGTCGTAGAGCCGGCAGATCAGGGACACCAGCGTCGACTTGCCCGACCCCGTCGAACCGACGATCGCGGTCGTCGTCCGCGGCCTCGCGGTCAGTGAGATGTCCTGCAGCACCGGCCGGTCGGCGCCGTCGTAGCAGAAAGTGGCGTCGGCGAATCGCACCTCGCCGACGATGCGATCAGGTGTCACCGGTGAGTCCGGGCTGACGATCGTCGGCTGGGTCGAGAGCACCTCGGTGATGCGTTCGGCGCAGGCGGACGCGCGGGGGATGATCACCAGGATGAACGTCGCCATCAGCACCGCGACGAGGATCTGCATGAAGTACGAGAGGAACGCGATCAGCGAACCGACCTGCATCTGGCCGGCGTCGATGCGTTGCCCGCCGAACCAGATCAACGCCACGCTGGAGATGTTGATGACCAACGTGGTGACCGGCAGCATCACCGCCTGCCAGCGACCGGCCTCCACGGCGGCATCGGCGAGCGCGGTGTTGGCCGCCGCGAACCTGGCGCGCTCGTAGGGCTCCCGTGCGAAGGCCCGCACCACCCGCAGCCCCGTCAGCTGCTCGCGCATCACCCGGTTGATCCCGTCGATCAGGCGTTGCAGCCGGCGGAAGATCGGCAGCAGGTGCGAGACGATCCAGTAGTTGGCCAGCGCCAGCACCGGGACGCTGATCAGCAACAGCCAGGACAGGCCGGCGTCCTGGTGGACCGCCATCGCGATGCCGCCGATGCACATGATCGGCGCGGTGATCAGCATGGTCGCGGTCAGCTGGACGAGGAGCTGGATTTGCTGGACGTCGTTGGTGGTGCGCGTCAGCAGCGACGGTGCACCGAAGCGCGCGGTCTGTTCGGCGGAGAACCCGGTGACGTGGTGGAAGACCACCGACCGCAGATCGCGGCCCACGCTCATGCTCGCGCGCGAACCGAAGTAGACGGCGCCGACCGCGCAGGCCACCTGCAGCGCGGTCACGCCGAGCATCACCATGCCGAGCTCGACGATGCGGCGCAGATTCCCGTGGGCGACGCCGTCGTCGATGATCGCAGCGTTGACCGTGGGCAGATACAGCGTGGCCAGGGTGCTGACGAGCTGGAGGGCGGCGACCACCGCGAGCAGCGGGCGGTAGGGCCGGGTGTGCCGGCGGAGCAGGCCCCAGAGCATCCCGCTACTGTCGCACACCTGCCCGGCGGCGCCCCTGTCTGGCCGGATACCTGAGAATCTTGTGAATTCGCAGGTCAATCGGCCTGTCGGTGGTTGACCCCAACCCCTGCCGCTACAGTGCATGGCGTGACCCGCAGCCCCCGCAGATTTCGACGGCCCGCGAAAGCGCTCGCCGTTGCTGCCGTGGCCGTGCTTCCGGTGCTGGCCGGCTGTTCTGACGACCAGCCCTCCTCGCCGACGGTGCCGTCGACCGATGCGGCACCCGCGGCCGCCAAGCACGGCCCGTTCTTCCCGCAGTGCGCCGGCATCAGTGATCAGGAGATCGCGAAGCAGACTCAGGTCCAGGGTCTGGTGAACACGGCGACGAACTCTGCAGGGTGTCAGTGGCTGACCAACGGCAGCATCGTCGGGCCGCACTTTTCCTTCACGTGGTTCCGGGGCAGCCCGATCGGTCGCGAGCGCAAGACGGAGGAACTGTCGCGCACCAGCGTCGAAGACATCAACATCGAGGGCCACGACGGATTCATCGCGTCCAACGAGGACCCGATCCTGGGCGTCAACCTGTGCGAGATCGGCATCGGCTTCAACGACGACTTCATCGAGTGGTCGATCAGCTACGCGGCCAAACCGTTCCCGGATCCGTGCGATGTCGCCAAAGAACTCACCCGCCAATCGATTGTGAACTCCAAATGAGCGTTCGACGGGGACGAGCGGTGGCGGTGGTTGGCGCGGCCGCGCTGGTGCTGCTGACCGGGTGCACGCAGACGGTGCAGGGCACCGCGGCCAAGTCCGGGTCCGGCGACGTGCCGCGCAACAACAACTCCGAGCGCCAGTACCCCAATCTGCTCAAAGAGTGCGACGTCCTGACCCAGGACATCCTGGCCCAGACGGTCGGCGCCGACCCGCTCGACATCCAGAGCACGTTCGTGGGTGCGGTGTGCCGTTGGCAGGCGGCCAACCCCGCGGGGCTGGTGGACATCACACGGTTCTGGTACGAGCAGGGCGACCTCGAGAACGAGCGCAAGACCGCGCAGCAGCTGAACTACCAGATCGAGAACCGGTCGATCGCGGGCATCCAGTCGTTCGTGATGCGGCCCAACGACCCCAACGGTGCCTGTGGTGTGGCCAGTGACGCCGCGGGCGTGGTGGGCTGGTGGATCAACCCGCAGGCGCCGGGCATCGACGCGTGCGGTATGGCGGTCAAGCTGATGGAGCTGACGCTGGCCACCCGCGCCTGAACCCCGCCCAAACCAACGTTTGGGCGCGAAAGTGCGAGTGAATGGCGCCTTTTCGTCGATCTCGGCGCGGCTAGCGCGGGATGTGGAAGTCGACGAGCTCGGCGCTGCCGAGTTCGAGCTGCGCCCAGGGCGCGTCGCTACGCAGTACGGCGATCGCCGACGTCGGGTACTTCGCCGAGATCCGTTGCGCGGCATCGCTGTGTGCGCTGGTTTCGGTGGCGAGGCCCAGCGCCAGTGACGACATCACCGGCTCGTGCCCGACCACCAGCAGCGTGCCCACGTCGTCCGACACGCCGTTGATCTCCTCGATCACGATGCCCGGGCTCGCCTCGTAGAGCCGGTCGGAGAACGTCGCCGCGGCGGTGATCCCCGTGCGCTCGAGCGTCTGGCGCGTCCTCGTCGCCGACGAGCACAGCACGGCGTCGATCTCGGGCACGGAGGCGCGCAGCCAGTCCCCGGCGAGCGCGGCCTCGCGCTCGCCGCGCGGCGCCAGCGGTCGCCGGTGATCCGACACCCCGTCGGGATAGTCCGATTTGGCGTGCCGCATCAGCACCAGCGTGCGCGTTCCCTCGCTCATGACAGTCAACCGTAGGCCATCCCGGTGCGCGTCCCCGGACTTGTCGGCGGCCCGCCCTAGACTTCCGCCACATGCGATTCCTGCACACCGCCGACTGGCAGCTCGGCATGACGCGGCACTTCCTCAGCGGTGAGGCGCAGCCCCGCTATGCGGCGGCGCGGCGGGCAGCGGTCAGTGCGCTGGGCCCGCTGGCCGTGGCGACGGATGCCGAGTTCGTGGTGGTCGCCGGCGATGTGTTCGAGCACAATCAGCTGGCGCCCCGCGAGGTCAGTCAGTCGCTGGAAGCCATGCGGGGCATCGGCGTACCCGTCTATCTGCTGCCGGGTAACCACGATCCCCTGGATGCCGGATCGGTCTACACCAGTGCGCTGTTCACCGCGGAACGCCCGGACAACGTCGTCGTGCTCGACCGCCCGGGCGCGCATCAGGTGCGCCCGGGGCTGGAGCTGGTCGCCGCGCCGTGGTCGTCGAAGTTCCCCACCGGCGACCTCGTCGGCCAGGTTCTGGACGGCCTGCCCGCGGACGGGGTGACGCGCATCGTCGTCGGTCACGGTGCCGTGGACATCCTGGTGCCGGACAAGGACCGGCCATCGCTGATCGCGCTCGCCTCGCTGGAGAGCGCGATCGCCCGCGGGGCGGTGCACTATGTGGCGTTGGGGGACAAGCACTCTGTGCTCGACGTCGGATCGTCGGGTCGCATCTGGTACTCCGGGGCGCCGGAGGTGACCAACTTCGACGACGTCGAGCCGAAACCGGGTCACGTCCTCGTTGTCGACGTCGACGAGACGGCCGCACACCGGCCGGTGCGCGTCGACCCGCGTCCGGTCGCTACGTGGCGGTTCGTGTCGCTGCGCCGCACCGTCGACGACAGCCGCGACGTCGCCGATCTCGACATCAACCTCGATCTGATGCCGGACAAGGACCGCACGGTGATCCGGCTCGGCCTGACCGGGTCGCTGACCGTCACCGACAAGGCCGCGCTGGATCTGTGCCTGGACCGCTACGCGCGCCTGTTCGCCGCGCTGATCCCGTGGGACCGGCACACCGACATCGCGGTGATGCCCGCCGACGGCGAGTTCGACGACCTCGGCATCGGCGGGTTCGCCGCCGCGGCGGTCGAGGAGCTGGTGTCGGCCGCCCGCTCGTCCGGAGAGGACGCCGAGGACGCCCGCGCCGCACTGGCACTGCTGCTGCGCCTGACCGAAGGAGGTGCGGCGTGAAACTGCACCGGCTGACGCTGACCAACTACCGCGGAATCGCCCACCGCGACATCACGTTTCCCGACAGTGGTGTCATCGTGATCAGCGGCGCCAACGAGATCGGCAAGTCCTCGATGCTCGAGGCGCTCGATCTGCTGCTCGACGCCAAGGACCGCTCCACGAAGAAGGACGTCAAGCTGGTCAAGCCCACCCACGCCGACGTCGGCGCCGAGGTGACGGCCGAGATGTCGACCGGCGCTTACCGGTTCGTCTACCGCAAGCGCTTCCACAAGAAGCCCGAGACGGAGCTGACGATCCTCGCGCCGCGGCGGGAACAGCTCACCGGCGACGAGGCCCACGAGCGCGTGCGGGCGATTCTGGCCGAGACGGTGGATCTCGATCTGTGGCAGGCGCAGCGGGTGATCCAGGCCGCCTCGACCTCGGCGACGGAACTCGCGGGTTGCGACGCGCTTTCGCGTGCGCTCGACGTCGTCGCCGGCGAGATCGAGGACACCCCGGCGGGGGCCGGTCCGACGGATGGCCTGCTGGTGGACAAGATCGAGGAGGAGTACCGGCGCTACTTCACCGCCACCGGCCGGCCGACCGCGGAGTGGCTGGCCGCCATCACCCGCCTCAAGAACGCCGATGAGGAGGTGGCCCGCTGCGCGGCGGCGATCGCCGAAGTCGACGAGGCGGTGCGCAAGCATGCCACGCTGACCGCCGATCTCGAGACGCTGATGCGCGAAAAGGACAGCACCGCTGTCGAATTGACCGCTGCCCAGCAGGCCGCCGACACCGTGGCGGCACTGACGGCCCAGCTCGAGCAGGCGCGGGCGCGCGCCGAGGCCGCGACGTCGACCCATGCGGCTTCGCTGGCGACGCTGACCGAGCGGCGGCGGACCCGCGCCGATGTCGAGGACCGGATCGCCGCTGTGGCCCGGTTGCGCGCCGAGGCCGACGCTGCCGCCGACGACGCGGACACCGCCCGCGAGATGCGCGTGGCGGCCGAGGCGGCCGCCACTGCAGCGAAGGCCGAACTGCAACGGTGCGCGGAGCGCCTCGACGCCGCGCAGGCCGCTCGCGCGCTGGTGGCGGACCGGGACGAGGCTGCGCGGCTCACCGCCCGGATCGCCACCATCGAGCAGCGCCAGCGTGAACTCGATTCCGCGCGAAGGGAACTCGCAGACATCACGGTCACGGCGACCTCGATGGCGGTTCTGGAACGGGCAGCTGCCGCGGTCGAACGGGCCGCGGCTCTGGTCGAGCAGACCTCGGCGCACATCGAGGTGGCCGCGGCTGCCGACGTGGACGTCGCGGTCGACGGGGTCCCGGTGCCGCTGACCGCGGGCCAGACGTGGACGACGTCGGTGTCGGGGGCGACGGGCATCGACCTGCCCGGTGGCCTCACGGTGCGGGTGGTCGCCGGTGCAACCGCAGCCGACAGCCAGGCGGCCCTCGACCAGGCCCGCGGCGCGCTGTCCGGGGCGCTGCATGACGCCGGGGCGCCCGACCTGGATGCCGCCAGGGCGCTCGACACGCGCCGCCAGGAACTGTCGGCGACCACGGCGCAGGTCAGCGCGGTGCTGGACGCGTTGACCGCCGACGACCCGCTGCAGCTGCTGCGGTCCCGCCTCGCCGTGGTGCAGTCACGATTGCCCGACGACGGCGGGCTGTCCGACGCGCCGACGGGGCAGAGCGGGACCGATCCGACCACCCAGCGGCTCGAATTGGTCGAGGCGACGGCAGCCCACCAGCAGGCGCTGCGCGACTGCGACACCCACGCCAAGGTCGTCGAGGCCGCCGGGGCGCTCGTGTCGGAGCGGGAGATGCGCGCGGCCCGGTTGGGTGAGAAGCTCACCGTCGTCGGCGACGAGCTGACGGCAGCCCAGCAGCGGCTCGCCGAGGCCCGTGCCGCGGTCGGCGACGACGAGCTGGCGGTGACGGTGCAGACCCTCGCCGACGCGGCGGCCGCGGCGCAGGCAGGGGTCGACCGGCTCGGCGAGGAGCTGGCGAGCCGGCAGCCCGAGCTGGTCAGCGCACGTCTGACCGAGGCCGCCGCTGCCGCGGCCGCCGCACACACCCGCTGCGACGACGCGGTCGAGACGCTGCGCGACGTGTCCGCTCAGCTGAAGGTGTTCGGCACCGAGGGCCGCAAGGGCCGGCTCGACGCCGCGGAGACCGAGCGGCAGCACGCGGCCGCCGACCACGAGCGGATGCAACGCCGGGCACGCGCGGCGCAGCTGCTGCGCACCGTGATGGGCCGGCACCGCGACGCGCTGCGGTCCCGCTACGTCGATCCGTTCCGCGGTGAGGTGGAACGGTTGGGCCGCATCGTCTTCGGAGACACCTTCGAAGTCGACGTCGACAGCGAGCTACGCATCGGACAGCGGACCCTGTCCGGACGTACGGTTCCCTACGAGTCGTTGTCCGGCGGCGCGAAGGAACAGCTCGGCATCGTGGCGCGGCTGGCCGGCGCGGCGCTCGTCGCCAAGGAGGACAGCGTGCCCGTCGTGATCGACGACGCGTTGGGCTTCACCGACCCCGACCGTCTGACCCGGATGGCCGAGGTGTTCGACGCCGTCGCCGGCGACGGGCAGGTGATCATCCTGACGTGCAGTCCGCAGCGCTACGCGGGCGTGCAGACGGCCCGCCACATCGAACTGGCGTCCTGAGCCGGCTCAGCTCGCCGACTGCAGCCGCTGCGGTGCCTCGGCGTCGACCGGCCCGAGACCCAAGTGATCCCGCAGTGTCGTGCCGGTGTATTCGCTGCGGAACAGGCCGCGCCGCTGCAACTCCGGGACCACCGCGTCGACGAAGTCGTTGAAGGTGCCGGGAGTCTGAGCCGCCGACACCATGAAGCCGTCGGCTTCGCCGGCCCGGAACGACTCCTCGATCTGGTCGGCGACCTGCGTGGCGGTGCCGACGAACTGGGGCAGCAGCACCCCCTGGGCGTACCAGTTGCCGATGTCACGCAGCGTGAGGTTGTCGCGGTCGGCGACGCGGCGCGCGGTGTCGAACAAACCCTGGGTGCCGGTGACGGTGATGTCCTCGACCGGCGCGTCGAGGTCGTAGCGCGAGAAGTCGTGATCGGTGTGCACCGACAACGTGATCAGGCCCGACACCGGATCGGCGAGCTCGTTGTGGAAGGCCTGCTTCTCGCGGGCGATCGATTCGGTCTCCCCGATGAACGGCAGGAACGCCGGGAAGATCAGCACCTTGTCGGGATCGCGGCCCAGGTCCGACGCGCGGGACTTGATGTCGTCGTAGTACGTGCGCCGCCCCTCCGGCGTGGGATCGATCTCGAAGATCGCCTCGGCCCACCGGGCGGCGAAATCCCGGCCCGTCGCCGAGGAGCCCGCCTGGATCAGCACCGGCCGGCCCTGCGGTGAGTGGGGCACGTTGAGCGGCCCCCGGGTGCGGAAGAACTGTCCGGCATGGTCGATCCGACGCACCCGCTCCGGGTCGGCGAACACCCCCGACCCCTTGTCCAGGACCAGCGCATCCGGGTCCCAACTCGACCACAACTCCAGTGCGGTGCGCACGAATTCGTCGGCCCGCAGGTAGCGGTCGTCGTGACCCAGATGGTTCTCGTGCCCGAAGTTCTGGGCCTCACTCTGGGTCAGCGAGGTGACGATGTTCCACGCCACCCGCCCCGCGGTGATGTGGTCGAGACTGGCGAAGATGCGCGCCAACTCGTAGGGGTGGAAGTAGGTGGCGGACTTGGTGATGGCAACGCCGAGCCGGGAAGTGACGGCCCCGATGCTCGCCGCGACGATCGACGGGTCCAGCGTGGCGGTGGCCTGGGTGCCGCGGCGCAGCGGTTCGCTGATGTCGTCGCCGTAGCGCACCGGGGCGGCCAGGAGGTCGGCGAAGAACACGAAGTCGAACTTGCCGCGTTCCAGGATGCGTCCGATGCGGTGGTAGTAGTCCGGCGTGGTGAAGCGGGTGTCGCTGGCGGGGTGACGCCACGCGGCATGGGAGTGGGTGACCTGCGACGCGATCTGGAATCCGCCGAGGTGCAGCTGACGAGTCACGGATGCTCCGTTCAGAAGTATGCGTTGGCAGGAAGTGCCGTGCCGTGCAACAGGTTCTGGCCGATCGCGCGGGCCTTCAGCCCCACCGGGTTGTGCAGCGTGATCGTGCGGATGTTGCGCCAGTGCCGATCGAGATTGCGGCTGCGGCTGGCCGCGCTCGCCCCGCCGAGTTCCAGCAGGCGTGTCGCGGCCTCCGGGGCCACCGCATCGAGGTGAACCTTGACCTTGGCGACCTTGAGCTGCGCCTCGGTGGCCAGCTGGGCATCGGGCACGCGGTCGGCGTCGTAGGAGTCGGTCGCCGCGCCGATCGCGACGGCCGCATCGAGCACAGCCGCCCGCGCGATGGCCGCCGTGCTGGCGATCTCGCCGAGCTGGCGCTGCAGCAGCGGGTCATCGGTCGGCCGTTCGGTCACCGCGTGGCTGAAGCTGCGCTCGCGGGACCGCAACAGGGCAACACCGTCGTCGACCACCGACTCCAGGATCCCGGCGACCACGGCGTGGATGAACAGCTGCAGCGAGGCGTACTGCACCGTCGGCTGCGGCTCCGCGTCGTACGGGCTGTCGCTCAGAATCTCCTCAGCAGAGACCGCGACGTCGGTGAACACGGTGGTGCCGGTTCCGGTGCGACGCTGACCGAAGCCGTCCCAGTCGTCGACGATCTGCACACCGGCCCGATCCGCGGGCACCACCACGGTGGCCACCGAGTCGTGATCGGTCGTGGCCGTGACGGTCAGGTAGTCGGAGAAGAGCGTCCCGGTGCTGTAGAACTTCTCGCCGTCGAGCCGGAACCCACCGTCGCCGGGCAGCAACCGGGTGTTGAACACCAGGCTGCCCACAGCGTTGGAGCCCTTCTCGCTGAACGCATTGCCGAACGTCTTGCCCTCGGCCACCCTGGAGAGCCACCCGGCCGAGCGCGGATCGGTGGAGGTCCGCAGTCTCTCCTCGACGAACCAGAAATGCGTTCGGAAGATGTGCGCCACGATCGGGTCCGCGCGCGCCACGTCGATGACGGTCGAGAACAGTTGCGGCACGGTCAGTCCGGGGCCGCCGAAGGCGGCAGGCAGTCGCAGCGTGCCGAAGCCGGCGCGCTTGAGCGCCGCGACCTGCTCGACGGGATTCTCGTCGTTGCGGTCGCGGTCGGCGGCCCCGGCCGCGATGTCGCGCAGCAGCGCGGTGAAGCCGTCGGAACCGGGCAGCAGGGCGGTGAGGTGATCGACAGAGGTCATGACCGAGATTCCTACCGGCGCGCGCCGACGCTGCCACTGCTTTCGCTCAGCTCGAACCGAACCGGCATGCCCCGAACCCCCGTGCCGGGGCAGAATGGGGCGCGATGACGATGAACGCCAAGCGGCGGCGCGTGCACGCCAAGCTGGCCGCGCTGCCCGGCGTGCGGCCGGTCCGGCGGCCATTCGGCACGGGTCCGGCCTCCGGCAGCAGCGGCGCCGACGGCGAGTTCGACCTCTACTACGTGCGCAGCGGGCGTAAGTCCGCGCACCCGCTGCTGGTCATCCCGGGCGGGCCGGGGGCCTGCTCGGTGGCCCTCTACCGGGCGTTTCGCCGACGCGCTGCGCTCGCCGGGCTCGACGTGATCATGGTCGAGCACCGCGGCGTCGGGCTGTCCCGCCACGACGACGCGGGGCAGGATCTCCCAGCAGAGGCGCTGACCGTGCGCGCGGTCGTGGACGATCTCGCCGCGGTGCTCGACGACGCGCATGTCGAGAAGGCCATCGTCTACGGTGCCTCGTACGGCACCTACCTGGCCGCCGGTCTCGGCGTGTCGCATCCGTCGCGCGTGCAGTCCATGGTGCTCGACTCGCCGCTGCTGTCGGCCGACGACATCGACGAGGTGCGCGCACAGACTCGCCGCGTGCTGTGGGACGGGACCGAACCGGGGACGGCGGAGCTCGCGGCCAAGGTGCGCCGATTGGTCGACACCGGGGTGGTGACGAGCAAGGACGTGCAGCTGATCGGCGACATGTACGGGGTCGCCGGCCCGGACGTGCTGTGCAGGCAGCTCGACCTGTTGCTGGCCGGCCATGACTGGCTGTGGGCCGCTGTGGGCTTCGGTGAGCGCAACCTGATGGAACGCAAGACGCCCTATCAGCACGAGCCCGACCTCGTCGAGCGCATCGCCTACCGCGAGCTGAACTACGGCGCCGAACCCGACGGCCTGCCGCTGGATCCGGCCGTCGCGCTCCGCGAGATGGCCACCGGAGACGTCGAATTCGATTCGGAGCCCTACGATCTCGCGTCGGCCATGCCGGGCTTCCGGTGGCCGACCGCGGTGCTCTCCGGAGGCCGCGACCTCACCACGCCTCCCGGTATCGCGCAGCGGGTCGCGACTCTGATCCCCGACGCCGTCCTCGTCGATCTCCCCACGGCCGGGCACAGCATGCTCGACACGCGTGAGCACGCAGCGCTGCAGGTGTGCCGGGCGGCCGCCGCGGGTCAGATCGCCGAAATCGGGTCGCGCGGAACGGAACTGGACAGACTGCCGGCGAACCTGTCGATCCGCCTGCTCGTCGCCGCGATCAAGGTGGCCGCCCGGGCGGAGGGCACGGTCCCCGACGTCGTGCCGCGCGCGGTCCGTCAGGTCACTGCTTCATGAAGCCGATCGCGGTGTAGTTCAGGTCGCCGATACCGGCGGGCCCGTAGTTGGCCAGCGTGGCGCGCACCGCGACGTTGCCCGGAGCCTGGAAGAGCGGCAAGCTGTGCACCTCCTGCCAGATCATCCTGTCGACCTCGTTGGCCAGCGTGCGGGCCTTGGCCGGGTCCAGCTCCGAGAGCGTCTGCTCGATCTTCGCGTCGATCTCGGGGCTGCCGATCTTGCCGTAGTTGCTCTCGCCGGCCGACGCGTACGCCTGGGTGAGGCTGGACAGGGCGAAAGCGTCGCCTCCCCAGGCGAATTGCACGATGTCGAAGTTGCCGGGAACGACGAAGTCGGTGAACAGCTTGCCGCCGGCGGCGGGTACCAGTTGCAGGTCGACGCCGATCTGCGCCAGGTTGTTCTGGGCGACCACCGCGATCTGCTGGGTGCTCTGCGCGTCGTAGAACACGTCGCGAATGGTCAGCCGGCGCCCGTCCTTCTCTCGGAACTGGCCGTTCTGGCTCCAGCCCAGCGCATCGAGTTCACGCTTGGCCGCCTCCGGGTCGAAGGGAATGCTGTTGTCCTGGTAGCCCTCCTGGCCCGCCAGGTAGATGTGGTTGTTCAGCGGCACGGGTTTGTCGACGAGGCCGTTCTGGGTGACTGTTGCGATCGCCTGCCGGTCGATTCCCTGCGCGATGGCCATCCGCAGCTTCGGGTCCGCGAGGATCGAGCCCGGCGCCCCGTTGAACGTCATGTGGTACCACTGCGCCGACGGGGCGCGCCGCATCGCGATGCCCGGCGCATTCCGGGTCGTCTTGAGCTCGTCGAGCGAGGCGACACCGGACGCGTCGAGGGAATTGTTCAGCAACGCCGGGATCCGGGCCGCGTCGTCGAGCACGGTGTAGCTGATGGAGTCCAGCAGCGGGGGGGTTCCCCACCATTTCGGGTTGCGCCCCAACGTGATCCGCTGCGCACCCCGGTCGATGTTGGTGATGATGAACGGTCCCGCGGTGGGCGGTGGTCCGTTGCGGAACTCGTTGTTGAAGGCTTCGGGTGTGCCGGTCATCTCCTTCGGGAACAGCATGCCGTTACCGGCGAAGATCCCCTTCCAGTCGGCATAGTGCCGCGCGAACGTCATGACCGCCTGCCGATCGTCGACGCCCTTGGTCACCGAGGCGACGCGCTCGGCGCCGTTGGGGGCCGCGAACAGATAGCGCTTGTCCTTACCGCTGGTCGCATTCACCTCGGCCGCGAGGTCCTCCCAGGTGATCGGCCGGCCGTTGCTCCAGACCGCCTTCGGGTTGATCGTGTACGTGACCACCTGCGGGT
Source organism: Mycolicibacterium sp. 018/SC-01/001 (assembly GCF_007096635.1). GTDB lineage: Bacteria > Actinomycetota > Actinomycetes > Mycobacteriales > Mycobacteriaceae > Mycobacterium. The sequence continues at coordinate 30,973 of NZ_VKAA01000014.1, read as the reverse complement.
CCGTGCTGGTGAGCTCGACGTTGGTGAAGTAGTCACTGTTGACGGTCATCTCGCCGTTGGGCTTGATGAAGAACGCCCGCGGCAGCATGGTCTTGTACATCGCTCCGATCTCACCGAGATTGCCGTCGATGTGCAGGTTGTTGAAGGTGGCGGGGAACCCGGTCAGCGCCAGCCGCAACGTGCCACCCTGCTGCAGCGTGGAGGGGTCCTGCGGGTTGATGTCGGCGGTGCCGCCCAGCTCGGCGCTGCCGGCGGCCGATGGGGCGGGCTCCGAGGACGAGCAGCCGGTCAGCAGCAGGATGCCGACGAACCCGAGGCAGAGCAGGCGCAGCAGGAGGGTCATGCGGTCAGACTCTAACCGGGCGGGCGTGGAACCGCGGCCAGCAGCCGCCGCGTGTACTCGGCGCGTGGGGAGCCGAACACCTCGTCGCTGCTGCCCTGTTCGACGATCTTGCCCCGATGCATCACCGCGACGTCGTGGGCCAGGTGCCTGACCACCGACAGATCGTGGGACACGAACAGATACGCCAGCCCGAAACGGTCTTGCAGGTCGAGCAGCAGGTTGACGATGCCGGCCTGGATGGACACGTCCAGCGCCGAGACCGGTTCGTCGAGCGCGAGGATCTTCGGCCGCAGCGCCAGGGCGCGGGCGATGCCGATGCGCTGCTTCTGCCCGCCGGAGAACTCGGCCGGATAGCGGGCGGCGTCGTCGCGGCGCAATCCCACCAGCGTCAGCAACTCGGCCACCCGGTCCGCGGTGGCCCTCTTGTCAGTACCGTTGGCCTGCAACGGTTCTGCGAGCACGTCGGACACCGGAAGCCGAGGGTCGAGGGATGCGACCGGGTCTTGGAACACCACCTGCAGATCCCCGCGCAGCGCGCGGCGAGCCCTGCGGTCCAGGGACGCGACGTCGGTGCCGAGGACCTCGATGGTGCCTTGCTGCGGGGCGGTCAGCCCCAGGATCTGGTGCAGCGTCGTGGACTTGCCGGACCCGGACTCGCCGACGATGCCCAGCGTGCGGCCCTGCCGCAGCGTCAGGTCGACGCCGTCCACCGCGCGGACCTCGCCGACCCGGCGACGCAGCACCACGCCCGTGGTCAACGGGAACGTCTTGACCAGATCCCGCACCGACACGACGACCGGCGCATCGGACTCGGCGGGGGTGGGTGCGGGCTCGGTGCTCACCCCGTAGATCTCAGCCGCACTGCGGCCGACGACATCCTCGTGCCGGATGCAGGCGACGGCGTGGTCGGACGCGACCGGTGTCAGCGGCGGCTCGGCGTCACCGCACTCTGCGACGGCCAGGGGGCAGCGCGGCGTGAACGGGCAGCCGGCGGGCAGCGCCGACAGCGACGGGGGAGCGCCGGGGATCGGCACCAGCCGGGCCCCCTGGTGCGCCTCCAGTCGGGGCACAGACCCCAACAGGCCTGCGGTGTAGGGCATCCGGCGCTCGGTGTACAGGTCGGCGACCGGTGCGGTCTCGACGGCCCGCCCGGCGTACATGACCAGTGCGCGGTCGGCGAACTCCGCGACGACGCCGAGATCGTGGGTGATGATCAGCACGCCGGCGCCGGTGACGTCGCGCGCGGTACGCAGCACATCGAGGATCTGCGCCTGCACCGTGACATCGAGCGCCGTCGTCGGTTCGTCGCAGATCAGCAGGTCGGGGTCGTTGGCGATCGCGATCGCGATCACCACACGCTGACGCTCGCCGCCGGAGAGTTCGTGGGGGAACGCCGCCGCCCGTTTAGCAGGCTCGGCGATGCCGACGAGGTCGAGGAGTTCGACCGCACGGGCGCGCGCGGCGTGCCGGCTGATGTCCCGGCGGTGAATCCGGATCGCCTCGGCGATCTGGTCGCCGACCGTGTAGACGGGGGTCAGCGACGACATCGGGTCCTGGAAGACGGTGCCGATCTTGGCTCCGCGTACGCGCGACATATCGGCATCGGAGCCGGTCAGCAACTCGGTGCCGTGCAGCGTCACGGAGCCGGACACCTCGGCGTACTCGGGCAGCAGGCCGACGACGGCCATCGCGCCCGCCGACTTGCCGGCACCGGATTCGCCGACCAGCGCCACGACCTCTCCGGCGGCGACGTCGTAGTCGAGTCCGCGCACCGCGGCGACCCGTTCGGTGTCGGTGGGGAACGTGACGGTCAGTCCCCGGACCTGCAGCAGGGTCATCGGCGTGCCCTCATCCGGGCGGGGCGCACGCCGGGATCGAGTGCGTCGCGCAGTCCGTCGCCGATCAGGTTGGCGCACAACACGATCAGCACCAGGACCCCGGCGGGGAACAGGAACACCCACGGGAACGTCGTCACCGAACCTGTCCCCGCGGCGATCAGGGTGCCCAGGGAGACGTCAGGCGGCTGCACCCCGAAACCGAGGAAGCTCAGCCCGGTTTCGGCGAGAATCGCGACGCCGACATTCAGGGTCGTGTCGATGATCAGGATCGACGCCACGTTGGGCACGATGTGCCGGGCGATGATCCGCGTGTCGCTGACGCCCATGTAGCGTGCGGCGGCGACGAATTCGCGATCGCGCAGGCTCATCGTCAACCCACGCACCATGCGGGAGCTGATCATCCAGCTGAACGCGGCGAGCAGGACGATCAGCCACACCACCGTGCCCGCGCCGCGGGTGCTCGGCGTGACGATCGCGATCAGGATGAAGCCCGGGACCACGAGCAGCAGGTCGACGAACCACATCAGCACTGTGTCGCGCCAGCCGCCGAAATACCCGGCGATCGCGCCCACCGTCGCGGCGACCAGTGTGGAGATCACGGCCACGCAGACGCCGATCACCATCGATTTCTGCATGCCGCGCAGCGTCTGCGCCAGCAGATCCTGACCGAGTGCGTTGGTGCCGAACCAGTGTTCCGGTGACGGTGGCTGCTGCAGCGCGTAGTAGTCGAGGTCGGTGTAGGAGTAGGGCAGCAGCGGCGGTAGCGCCCAGCAGCCGACGAACAGGACGATCAGCACGACGACCGACACCAGCGCCGGCCGGTTGCGGCGGAACCGGCGCCACACCAGCGCGCGTCGCGTGGCGAATTCCTGGCCCGGATCGTCAACGGTCATGAGACACGCACCCGCGGATCGAGGGCGGCATAGAGAACGTCGGAGAGCAGACCGCCCAGCAGGATCGTCGTCCCGGAGAACACGGTGAACGCGACCACGATGTTGGTGTCCTGGGCGGCGATGCCCTGCACGAACCACTCACCCATACCGTGCCAGCCGAAGATCTTCTCGACGAACACCGCACCGGTCACCAGACCGCTGACGCCGTAGGCGAACAGTGTCGCCATCGGTATCAGTGCGGTGCGCAGACCGTGGCGGAACAGCGCCTGGCGGCGCGTGAGCCCCTTGGCCCTGGCGGTGCGGATGAAATCCTGACCGAGCACGTCGAGCATCGCGTTGCGCTGGTAGCGGCTGAACCCCGCGATCGAGGCCAGCGCCAGCGTCGCGGTCGGCAGCACCAGGTGCTGCAGCCGGTCCACGAACTGGTTCCAGCCGCCGCCGACGGCGTCGGTCGACGTCTCCCCGGTGTATTCGAACAGCTGCACCCCGAGCACCGAATTGACCTTGAGCGCACCCAGGATCAACAGGTTGGCCACCACGAACGTGGGGGCGCTGATGACGAGCAGCGCGAGCACGGTGATCACCCGGTCGGACAGCCGGTACTGGCGGATCGCGCCCCAGGCGCCTACCACGACACCGATGACCGTGCCGAGCACCGAACCGATGACGACCAGCCGCAGGCTCACTCCGACGCGGCGCCACAGCTCGTCGGTCACGGGCTGGCCGGTCACCGTGGTCCCGAAGTCGCCACGCACCGCGCCGGACACCCAGTGCGCGTACCGGACCGGGATCGGTTGATCCAGCCCCAGTTCAGCGGCCTTGGCGTCGATCACCGCCTGTGGCGGACGCGGGCTGCGTTCGAGCAGGCTGTCCAGCGGGTGGAACGTCAGCGAGGTCAGCGTGAACGCCAGGAACGACGCCAGCGCCAGCAGCACCAGGTAGTTGAGCAGCCGGCGCGCCAGGAAGCGGGTCATCCGGCGGGTCCGCCTCGGGGCTGCATGCGCCCAAGGCTAGGAGATTCCCGCGCCTCCCACCGGAGCGCCCTCCGGCGTGCCGGCCCAGGACGTCTCGAAGGGGAACGGTCCGGGATGGTGCCCGCCACCTCTCGCCGCGTAGATCGCCGCGCCACCGAATCCGCCGATGACCGCCGCGATCGCCACCGCGGCCATGATCTCGCGCGCACCCCAGCGACGTCGCTCCGGCTGCGGTTGGGAGTCGGGCACCGCCCAGCCCCCGTCGTCGAACCCCACGCGATCCGCTGTCATGGGCCCAGGATGACGGACCGACATGTGTGCCGGCTGTGCCCACGCTTCACAGCCCGCGCATAGCTTCGGCACAGCCGGGCCCTAACGCACGTGCCCATAATGGGCTGGTGAGCTCGCCTGTCAGTGATACCGACGCCGCCCGGGTGGCCATGCGCCGCGCCGACGGCAGCCCGGTGCACGTGCTCGTCGTCGACGACGAACCGGTGCTGGCCGAGCTGGTGTCGATGGCGCTGCGATACGAGGGCTGGGAGATCACCACCGCCGGCGACGGGGCATCAGCCATCGCGGCGGCACGCGAGAATCCACCCGATGTCGTCGTGCTCGACGTGATGCTGCCCGACATGAGTGGTCTGGACGTGCTGCACCGCCTGCGTCAGCAGATCCCCGGGCTGCCGCTGCTGCTGCTCACCGCCAAGGACTCGGTGGAGGACCGCATCGCGGGCCTGACCGCAGGCGGCGACGACTACGTCACCAAACCGTTCAGCATCGAAGAGGTGGTGCTGCGACTGCGCGCGCTGCTGCGGCGCACCGGCATCAGCACCGAGAGCGGCGGCGCGCAGATCGTCGTCGGCGACCTCGTGCTCGACGAGGACAGCCACGAGGTGACCCGCGGCGGCGAGGTCATCACACTGACCGCCACCGAGTTCGAGCTGTTGCGGTTCATGATGCGCAACGCCAAGCGGGTGCTGAGCAAGGCGCAGATCCTCGACCGGGTCTGGAGCTACGACTTCGGCGGCCGGTCCAACATCGTCGAGCTCTACGTGTCCTACCTGCGCAAGAAGATCGACAGCGGCCGCGAGCCGATGATCCACACGCTGCGCGGCGCGGGCTATGTCCTCAAACCTGCCCGCTGACGGGAGGCCTGCGACCCGCGGTCGCGCGCTGGCGCCCCGGACGTGGTCGCTGCGTGTCCGGCTGATCGTCACCCAGATGGTGCTGCTGGCCGTCGTGATCGCCAGCATCGGCATCGCGACCGAGTTCGCGCTGCAGCGCTTCCTGTCCCATCAGCTCGACGAACAACTCGTGGAGGCCGGCCGGCGGTCGGCGGCGATCTTCGACCTGCCACCGCCGCCGGTGTACGCGCCCGGCGTCCCGGGGTGGGAGAGCCGTCGGTTCGATCCCGAGTCCGGTCCCGGCCCCGGCTTCCTCAACGCTCCCGGACAGGCCACGCACACCGTCGGTGCCGTCGTCACGCCCGGTCGCGGGATCGACGCGGGGGTCATCAACGCCGACGGCTCGCGCTCGTCGGTCAGCGACGACGCCGCCGCCCAGCTCGCCGCCGTGCCGCCCGACCGCACCCCGCGCACGATCACGCTCGACGGGCTGGGTCGCTACCGCGTCATCGGACTGCCCGACCATCGCGGCGGACCGCAGACGATCGTCACCGGGCTGCCGACAGCGGTGGTCGACGACACCCTGCTGTGGGTGCTCGGCATGTTCTGTGTCGTGGCCGTGCTCGCCCTGGTCGCGGCGGCTTTCGCGGGTGTGGCCATCGTCCGCCGTCAGCTGGCGCCGCTGTCGCGAGTGGCCTCGGCGGCCCGCGACGTCGCCGATCTGGAACTCGACCGTGGCGAGGTCAACCTGCCGACCCCGATCGTCGCGGTAGACCCGGCCGCCGCCCACACCGAGGTCGGTCGGCTCGGTCTGGCGCTGAACCGCATGCTCGACAGGATCGCCGGGGCCCTGTCCGCCCGGCACGCCAGCGAGACCCGGGTGCGGCAGTTCGTCGCCGATGCCAGCCACGAACTGCGTACACCGCTCGCCGCGATCCGCGGGTACACCGAGCTCGCGCAGCGCCGGCACGCGGAGCTGCCCGACGACGTCGGCCACGCGATGAACCGCGTCGAGTCCGAGACCGCGCGGATGACCCACCTCGTCGAGGACCTTCTGCTGCTCGCCCGCCTCGACACCGGCCGCCCGCTGGAGCGCGAACCCGTCGACCTGACCCGGCTGATCGTCGATGCCGTCAGTGACGCGCACGTCGCCGGGCCCGACCACGAGTGGGAACTCGACCTTCCCGACGAACCCGTTGCGGTGCCCGGCGACGAGGCGCGGCTGCACCAGGTGCTCGGCAACCTGCTCGCCAACGCGCGCATCCACACCCCGCCGGGCACGACGGTCACGACATCGCTGGCTTCTGACGGCACCGGCCCCGGCGCTGATGTGGTGCTGACCGTCGTCGACGACGGCCCCGGCATCCCCGACTCGCTGCAACCGGAGGTGTTCGAACGCTTCGCGCGTGGTGATTCGTCGCGGTCGCGCCGCGGCGGCAGCACCGGCCTCGGTCTGGCGATCGTGGCAGCCGTCGTGCGGGCTCACGGCGGCACCATCGCGGTGCGCAGTGTGCCGGGCCGCACTGCATTCACGGTGACCTTGCCTGTGAATTCACAGCTATCGCACAGCGGGGGCCAATCGGGCGCCTAGCGCGCGCGCCGATGATCGAACGGTGACCGTACTGACGTCGGGGCCCGAGGCTGCGCCCAACCCCGGCGAGCAGACGCGAACTGGAGTGTTTCGCGGCGTGTTGACTCGACTCCGCGTCTGCTCGCCGGGGCTGGTGGTGCTCCTGGTCGGCACGGCGGTGCTCTACCTGTGGAACCTGGGCGCCTCGGGGTGGGCCAATTCCTTCTACGCCGCCGCGGTGCAGGCAGGCTCGAGCGACGCGACCGCGATGCTGTTCGGCTCCAGCGACGCCGCCAACGCGATCACCGTCGACAAGACCCCCGCCGCGCTGTGGGTCATGGACGTCTCGGCGCGGCTGTTCGGATTCTCCCCGTGGAGCATGCTGGTACCGCAGGCACTCATGGGGGTGGCGGCGGTCGGCGTGCTCTACGCGTCGGTGCGCCGTGCGGCGGGCCCCCGCGCCGCACTGCTGGCCGGCTGGATACTCGCGCTGACGCCGGTGGCTGCGCTGATGTTCCGCTTCAACAACCCCGACGCATTGCTGGTGCTGATGTTGGTGCTCGCCGCGTACTGCACCCAGCGTGCCTGCGAGAGGGACGCCAGCCGCTGGTGGCTGATCGCGGCGGGCGCGGCCGTCGGCGTCGGATTCCTCGCCAAGATGCTGCAGGCGCTGCTGGTGCTGCCCGCGTTCGCCGCGACGTATCTGACGGCCGGCCCGGGGACACTGCGCCGACGGGTGCTCGACCTCGGGCTCGCCGGGGGCGCGGTGGTGCTGTCGGCCGGCTGGTACCTCGCGCTCGTCGAACTGTGGCCGGCGCAGGACCGGCCCTACATCGGCGGCTCGCAGCACAACAGCGTCCTCGAACTGATGCTGGGCTACAACGGTTTCGGTCGGCTCACCGGCGACGAGCCGGGCGGCCTGGGCAATCTCAACCACGATGTCGGCTGGGGGCGATTGGTCGGTTTCTCGATGGGCGCCGACATCGGCTGGCTGTTGCCCGCCGCTCTGGTCTGCACCGTGGCCGGGCTGGTCCTCACCCGTCGGGCGCCCCGCACCGATCCCGCGCGCGCCGCGGTGATCCTCTGGGGCGGATGGCTTCTCGTCACCGCCGTCGTCTTCAGTTACATGAACGGGATCGTGCACCCGTACTACACGGTGGCACTGGCACCCGCCATCGCCGCGACGATCGGTATCGGCGCCCCCCTGCTGTGGCACAGACGAACGGATCCGCGGGCAGCGAGCGCGCTGGCCGCGACGACGGTGGTGACGGTGCTGCTGGCCGCGCAACTGCTGATTCGAACCCCCGACTGGATGCCGTGGTTGCGGGTCACGGTCGTGGTCGGCGGTGTGGCCGCCGCGGCGCTGATCCTCGTGACCTCGCGATCGGGTGCACGCGTGAGCCACGCGGCCGGCGCCATCGCCCTCGTGTGCTGTCTGGCTGCGCCCGCTGCCTACACCGTCGTCACAGCGGCGACCCCGCACACCGGCGCCATCCCGTCGGTCGGGCCCGCCCGCAGCGGCGGGTTCCCGGGAGGCGGCTTTCCTGGCGGCGGCCTGCTGAGTTCCCCCGCTCCGCGCCCCGAGCTCACCCGCGTCCTCGCCGCCGATGCCGACCGATTCACCTGGGCCGCAGCCGTTGTCGGCTCCAACAATGCCGCGGGCTATCAGCTCGCCACCGGTGCGCCGGTGATGGCGATCGGCGGGTTCAACGGCACCGATCCGTCGCCGACGCTGGCGCAGTTCGTCGACGACGTCGCCGCCGGACGCATCCACTATTTCATCGCGGGCCGGTTGATGACCATGGGGAAGGCCCCGTCGAGCGGGTCGAAGGAGTCGGTCGCGATCCACGACTGGGTGGAGGCGAACTTCCCTCCGCAGACCGTCGACGGCACGGTCATCTACGACCTCACCGAGTCACAGCTGGCACATAGCTCCGGCCAACGATGAGCACACAGAAGCGACTGAACATGGATGGCATGACACAGACCGACACCGTGACCGAGATGCGTCGTGACCGCACCCCTGCCGAACGTCGACCTCACGCGGCCCGGACCGCGCGGGTCACCGGGGCGCCGGTCATCGACGTGGTCGTCCCCGTCTACAACGAGCAGGCCGTCCTGGCGGAATCCGTGCACAGGCTGCACCGGTACCTGCGCGAAGCAGTGCCCTTCCCGGCACGCATCACGATCGCCGACAACGCCAGCACCGACGACACCCCGCGCATCGCGGCGCAACTGGCGGACGAACTGGACGGTGTCCGCATGGTGCGCCTGGAAGAGAAGGGGCGCGGCCGCGCGCTGCACCACGTGTGGTCGACGTCCGACGCGGCGGTCCTCGTCTACACCGACGTCGACCTGTCCACCGATCTGGCCGCGCTCGGACCGCTTGTGGCGCCGCTGATCTCGGGGCATTCGGATCTGGCGATCGGCACCCGGCTGGCGCGCGGTGCGCACGTCACCCGCGGCCCGAAGCGCGAGATCATCTCCCGCTGCTACAACCTCATCCTCAAATCGACCCTGTCGGCGCGGTTCTCCGATGCCCAGTGCGGATTCAAGGCGATCCGTGCCGATGTGGCGGCCCGCCTGCTGCCCTACGTCGAGGACACCGGGTGGTTCTTCGACACCGAGCTGCTGGTGCTCGCCGAGCGCAGCGGACTGCGCATCCACGAGGTCCCCGTCGACTGGGTCGACGATCCGGACAGCCGCGTCGACATCGTCGCCACCGCCGCCGCCGATCTGCGCGGTATCGGGCGGTTGCTGCGCGGGTTCGCCAGCGGTGCGATCCCGGTGAACATGATCGCCGCACAGCTGAGCCCCACTCCACAGACCGCAGCGCCGCGTTCGCTGCTGCGCCAGGTGGTGCGGTTCGGGACGATCGGCGTCGCGTCGACCATCGCCTACATCGTGCTGTTCGTGCTGTTGCAGGGCAGCGTCGGCGCCCAATGGGCCAACCTGATCGCGCTACTGCTCACCGCGATCGGCAACACGGCGGCCAACCGTCGCTTCACCTTCGGCGTCCGCGGTCAGGCCCGGCTCGCTCAGCACCACGTCGAGGGACTCATCGTCTTCGGTATCGCACTCGGTATCACCAGCGGATCGCTGGGCCTGCTGCATGCCACCGCCGAGGCGCCGCACCACCTGGTCGAGTTGGCCGTGCTGATCGGGGCCAACCTGCTCGCCACCGTGGTCCGCTTCGTCCTCCTGCGCGGCTGGGTGTTCCACCCGCGCCGCTCCGCCACCGAAGGGACCGCCCGATGACTCTCACCGCCGACTCCTCCATTGCCACCGCGCCCGAACCGCCGCGGGGCGCCGAACAGCGCTGGCCCCGGTTCGCGCTGGGCGCGTTACTGGCCGCCACCGCGGTGCTCTACCTCTGGGGCCTGGGCTCGGGTGGCTGGGCCAACGACTTCTACGCCGCCGCCGCGCAGGCCGGCACCCAGAACTGGAAAGCCTGGCTGTTCGCGTCCCTGGACTCGGGCAACGCGATCACCGTCGACAAGCCGCCGGTGTCGATCTGGTTCATGGCGCTGTCCGGCAGGCTCTTCGGCTTCACCCCGTTCACGATGCTGCTGCCGCAGGCGCTGATGGGCGTGGCGTCGGTCGGCGTGCTCTACGCCGCGGTGCGCCGCGTCAGCGGGCCGGGTGCCGGTCTGATCGCCGGCACCGCGCTCGCGGTCATGCCGGTCGCGGCGTCGATGTTCCGCTACAACAACCCCGACGCGCTGCTGGTGCTGCTGCTCGTCGTCGCGGGATATCTGACGGTGCGTGCCATCGAGACCGGACGTACCCGCTGGATGGTGGCCACCGGGGCCGTGATGGGCGTGGCGTTCCTGACCAAGATGCTGCAGGCCTTCCTCGTCGTGCCCGGGCTGGCGCTCGCGTTCCTGGTCGCCGCGCCGATCGCGTTCTGGCCGCGGGTGCGGGCGTTGCTCGCCGGTGGGGTGGCGATGGTGGCGACCGCGGGTCCTTTCCTGGCGCTGGTCAGCCTGTGGCCCGCGGATTCGCGACCCTACATCGGCGGGTCGACCGACAACTCGCTGCTGCAGCTCGCGTTGGGCTACAACGGTATTCAGCGGATCGCCGGCCACAAGCAGATGCCGGGCGCAGGTGACGGTCCGCCGGGAGGCTTCGGCGGGGAAGCGCACGTGTTCTTCGGTGGCCGGCCCGGTATCGGCCGCATGTTCGGCCCGTCGTTCGGTGCGGAGGTGTCCTGGCTGCTGCCGGCCGCCCTGATCGGACTGGTCGCACTCCTGTGGGTCACCCGGCGCACCGGCCGCACCGCGGCCTTGCGGGCCAGCCTGCTGCTGTGGGGTGGCTGGCTGCTGGTGACCGCCGCGGTGTTCAGCTTCATGGACGGCACGATCCACCCCTACTACACGTTGGCGTTGGCGCCCGCAGTCGCCGCGCTGGTGGGCATCTGCACGGTCGAGCTCTGGCGCCTCAGGCAGTCCGTCGTGGCGCGGGCGGTGCTGGCGCTGATGTCGGCGGGCACCGGGGTGTGGGCGTTCGTGCTGCTCGGCCGCGCGCCCGGGTGGCAGCCGTGGCTGCGCTGGGTCGTGCTGGTCGGTTCGCTCGTCGTGGCTGCCCTGCTGGTGGCCGGACTGCGTCGACTGGGCCGGTTCACTGCGGCGGTGGCCGGCGCGGGGTTGATCCTGGCGGCCGCAGCGCCGGCGGCGTACGCGATCGAGACCGCGGCGCATCCTGCCGAGGGCCCGGGCGCGATGGCAGGTCCCGCGGCGGCACACGCCGACTTCGGGGGCCCCGGAGGCCCGGGCGGTCCGGGCGGACCGGAAGGCTCCGGTGACTGGTTCGGCGGTCCGGGCGGGCCCGGCAGGGTGCAGGACAACGTCGCGCTGCAGAACCTCGTGAAGGCGACCGACAACCGTTGGGCGGCAGCCAGTATCGGCTCCATGACGGCGAGCAGCCTCGAGTTGAGCACCGGCACCTCGGTGATGGCGATCGGCGGCTTCATGGGCAGCGACCCGTCACCGACGCTCGAGCAGTTCCAGCAGTACGTCCGCGACGGCCAGGTCCGCTACTTCATCGGAGGCGGCGACGACCATCGCGGCCACTTCCGGGACAGCGGAGAAGCCGCGGAGATCACCGCGTGGGTGAAGAAGACCTTCACGCCCCGCGACGTGGGCGGCGCGACGGTCTACGACCTGTCCTCCTGACCGAGTGTGAAGGTGCCGTCACGCTGGACGTCCAGTGTGACGGCGCCTTCACACTCCACGCCCCGATCCAACCGTTGACAGCCACCGACCCGCCAACTACATTTCCCGGTGATGATCGTAATTCTGGTCAAATCTACCAACTTTGCAGGGAAATGATGACGACGACCGAAGACACCGCGATCAACGCGGGGCGTTACGAGCTGAGCCACCTGCGTGCGCTCGAAGCCGAAGCCATCCACATCATCAGGGAGGTGGCCGCCGAGTTCGAGCGGCCGGTGCTGCTGTTCTCCGGCGGCAAGGACTCGATCGTGATGCTGCACCTGGCGCTGAAGGCGTTCGCGCCGGGCCGCCTGCCGTTCCCGGTGATGCACGTCGACACCGGCCACAACTTCGACGAGGTGCTGGCCGCGCGTGACGAGCTGGTCGCGCAGTCGGGCGTGCGCTTGGTGGTGGCCAGCGTGCAGGAGGACATCGACGCCGGCCGCGTGGTCGAGACGATCCCGTCGCGCAATCCGATGCAGACGTTCACGCTGCTGCGGGCCATCCGGGAGAACAAGTTCGACGCCGCGTTCGGCGGGGCGCGCCGCGACGAGGAGAAGGCGCGCGCCAAGGAGCGGGTGTTCAGTTTCCGCGACGAGTTCGGGCAGTGGGATCCGAAGAACCAGCGGCCCGAGCTGTGGAACCTCTACAACGGCCGCCATCGAAAGGGCGAACACATCCGGGCGTTCCCGCTGTCCAACTGGACCGAGTTCGACATCTGGTCCTACATCGGCGCCGAGAAGATCAAGCTGCCGTCGATCTACTACGCGCATCAGCGCAAGGTGTTCGAGCGTGACGGCATGCTGCTCGCGGTGCACCGGTTCATGCAGCCGCGCAAGGACGAGCCGGTGATCGAGAAGACGGTGCGGTTCCGCACGGTCGGCGATGTCACCTGCACCGGCTGTGTCGAGTCGACGGCGGCGACGGTGTCGGAGGTCATCGCCGAGACCGCGGTCTCGCGGCTGACGGAGCGGGGTGCGACGCGCGCCGACGACCGGATCTCGGAGGCGGGGATGGAAGACCGCAAGCGCGAAGGGTACTTCTGATGGGGCGAGCGAAGCGACGGGGGAAATAGCATGGCGACCACACTGCTGCGCATCGCGACCGCCGGTTCGGTCGACGACGGCAAGTCCACGCTGATCGGTCGGCTGCTGTACGACAGCAAGGCCGTGATGGAGGACCAGCTCGCCGCTGTCGAGCGCACCTCCAAGGAACGCGGTAACGACTACACCGACCTGGCATTGGTCACCGACGGCCTGCGGGCCGAACGAGAGCAGGGCATCACGATCGACGTGGCGTACCGGTATTTCGCCACGGCCAAGCGGAAATTCATCATCGCCGACACTCCGGGCCACATCCAGTACACCCGCAACATGGTGACCGGCACGTCGACCGCGCAGCTGGCGATCGTCCTCGTCGATGCCCGCCACGGTCTGCTCGAGCAGTCCCGCCGCCATGCGTTCCTGGCCTCGCTGCTCGGCATCCGGCACATCGTGCTGGCGGTCAACAAGATGGATCTCGTGGGCTGGAGCCAGGAGCGCTTCGACGAGATCCGGGACGAGTTCTACGAATTCGCGGCGCGGCTGGACGTGCAGGACGTCACCACGATCCCGCTCTCGGCGCTCAACGGCGACAACGTCGTCACCAAATCCGATGTCACGCCGTGGTATGACGGCCCGTCGCTGCTCAGCCATCTCGAGGACGTGTACATCGCCGGTGACCGCAACCTGGTCGACGTGCGCTTCCCGGTGCAGTACGTGATCCGGCCGCAGACCCACGAGCACGCTGATCACCGCAGCTACGCGGGCACGGTCGCCAGCGGCGTCATGCGTCCGGGTGACGAGATCGTCGTGCTGCCGACCGGCAAGACCTCCCGGATCACCGCGATCGAGGGCCCGGGTGGCCCTGTGCAGGAAGCGTTTCCGCCGATGGCCGTGTCGGTCAGCCTGGCCGACGACATCGACATCAGCCGTGGGGACCTGATCGCCCGGCCCAACAACCAGCCGCGGGTGACGCAGGAGTTCGACGCCACGGTGTGCTGGATGGCCGACGAGGCGTCGCTGGAGCCGGGGCGCGACTACCTGATCAAGCACACCACGCGTACCACGCGAGTCCGGGTGACGGCCCTGGACTATCGGCTGGATGTCAACACGCTGCATCGCGACAAGACGGCCACTGCGCTCAAGCTCAACGAGTTGGGCCGAGTGTCGCTGCGCAGCCAGGTGCCGCTGCTGCTCGACGAGTACAGCCGCAACGCCGCGACGGGATCGTTCATCCTGATCGACCCGAACACCAACGGCACGGTCGCGGCCGGAATGATCCTGCCCTACGTGACGGCGCGGACATCGAGCCCGAACACCGTGCGCCACCAGTCCCTGTGCACGTCCGAGGACCGGCTGTCCAAGGGGCGCACGGTGTGGTTCACCGGCCTCTCGGGGTCGGGGAAGTCATCGGTGGCGATGCTGGTGGAGCAGAAGCTGCTCGAAAAGGGCGTGCCGGCCTATGTTCTCGACGGGGACAACCTGCGGCACGGGCTCAACGCCGATCTCGGGTTCTCGATGGCCGACCGTGCCGAGAACCAGCGCCGGCTGGCGCACATCGCGGCGATCCTCGCCGACTCCGGCCAGGTGGTGCTCGTGCCCGCGATCAGCCCGCTCGAAGAGCACCGCGCGCTGGCCCGGCAGGTGACCATGGCGGCCGGCCTCGACTTCTTCGAGGTGTTCATGGACACGCCGATCGAGGACTGCGAGCGTCGCGATCCCAAAGGTCTGTACGCCAAGGCCCGTGCCGGGGAGATCACCCACTTCACCGGCATCGACAGCCCCTACCAGCGACCGAAGGATCCCGACTTGCAGTTGACACCGGACCAGCCACTCGATGCACTGGCCGACCGGGTGATCGAGATGCTGGAGAGCAAGCCATGACCGAATCCGACCACGAGGTCGCCGCGCGGCTGGCGACCGAAGCCGGTGAGCTTCTCCTCGAGGTGCGTGCCGAATTCGCCGACGCCGATGCGGCGGAGCGAAAAGCGGCCGGCGACAAGCGGTCCCACGACTTCCTGATGGAAGCGCTTACCGCCGCGCGGCCCGGTGACGCCGTGTTGTCCGAGGAGGGCATCGACGACCCGGTCCGGCTGTCCGCCGAGCGAGTGTGGATCGTCGACCCCCTCGACGGCACCCGCGAGTTCTCCGAGGCCGGGCGCTCCGACTGGGCGGTGCACGTGGCGCTCTGGCAGGCAGGCGAACTCGTCGCCGGCGCGGTGGCGCTGCCGGCCCAGGGGGTCACGCTGGCAACGCCCACGGTCCCCGCGCCCCCGGCGCAGCCCGGCGCGCCGAGGATCGTCGTCTCTCGCACCCGGCCGCCGGCGATCGCGCTCGAGGTCAAGGACGCGCTCGGCGGAACGCTCGTCGAAATGGGTTCGGCGGGAGCGAAAGTGGCGTCGGTCGTGCAGGGTGTCTCCGACGTGTACGTGCATGCCGGCGGGCAGTACGAATGGGATTCGGCTGCGCCCGTGGCAGTGGCCCGCGCGGCCGGGCTGCACACCTCCCGTATCGACGGCTCGCCGCTGATCTACAACCAGCGCGATTCGAAACTGCCCGACCTCATCGTGTGCCGGCCCGAGCTGGCAGATGCGGTGCTGGCGGTCACGGCCCGGCGGTAGGCTGGGCAGGTGGCCGAACCCAACACGCTGCGTTCCCTGTCGGGCCTTCCGCTCGAGCCTGCTCCACTGGGTGAATCGGTGCTGGTGCTGATCGACTGCCAGAACACCTACACCGAAGGGGTTTTGGAGCTCGACGGGGTTCAGGCCGCCCTCGACGAGGCGGCTGAACTCCTCGAGCGCGCACGCGCCGCGGGTGCCCCCGTGATCCACATCCAGCACGACGACGGTCCCGGCTCGCTGTACGACATCGGTGGCCACACGGGTGCGATCGTCGACCGGGTCGCTCCGCTGGACACCGAACCGGTTGTGGTGAAGAACTATCCGAACTCGTTCGTGCAGACCGAGCTGCCGGACAGGCTCGCGGCCATCGGGGTGTCGAATCTCGTGCTGGCCGGGTTCATGACCCACATGTGTGTGAACTCGACGGCACGCGGCGCCTTCAACCTCGGTTACGCGCCGACCGTGGTCGCCAATGCTACTGCGACACGCGCGCTGCCGGGAGTCGGGGCGGAGCCTGTGTCCGCGTCGGCACTTCAGGCTGCGAGCCTGGCGGCGATCGCCGACCTGTTCGGGGTCGTCGTGCCCCATGCCGCCGACATCCCCGGGTAGGCCTGTGCACATGCGGATGTCGGCGAAAGCGGAATATGCGATCCGCGCGATGGTCGAACTGGCCACCGCGGACGACGGCGCGCTGGTCAAGACCGAGGATCTGGCGCGGGCGCAGGGCATTCCGGCGCAGTTCCTGGTCGACATCCTCTCCGATCTGCGCACCGACCGGCTGGTCCGCAGCCATCGGGGCCGCGACGGCGGGTACGAACTCGCCCGGTGCGCCGACGAGATCAGCATCGCCGACGTCCTGCGGTGCATCGACGGCCCGCTGGCCAGTGTCCGCGACATCGGGCTCGGCGACCTGCCCTACAGCGGGCCGACCGCTGCGCTGACCGATGTGTGGCGCGCATTGCGCGCCAGTATGCGTTCGGTGCTCGAGACCACCAGCCTCGCCGACGTTGCCGCGGGCGCGCTGCCCGCCCACGTGCGTGGGCTGGCCGACGATTACCGCGCGCAGGAGGAACAGCGCGGACGCACCGTCACCTGACCCGAGGAGCACTCATGGGGTTCGACTTTCGTGATCTCGCCGCACCGGTGTCGGTGGCGCCGATGGCAGGCGGTCCCTCGACAGCTGAGCTCGCCGCGGCGGGCACCAACGCCGGCGGGCTCGGATTCGTCGCGGCCGGTTACCTGAGCGCCGACGCGTTCACCGAGCGGCTGCAGACCGCGATGCGGCTGGCGGTCGGACCGATCGGCGCGAACCTCTTCGTGCCCGGTCCGGATACCGGCAACGCCGAGGCGATCGAACGCTACGCCGCGGACCTGGCTCCTGACGCGGACCGTTACGGCGTCGACGTGGGCGCACCGCGTATCGACGACGACGCCTGGCACGCGAAACTCGATGTGCTGCTGGACGTGCGACCGGCCGTGGCGTCTTTCACGTTCGGGCTACCGAGCGTCGAGGAGGTCGACAGGCTGCGCGGTGCGGGCGTCACGGTGGCCGGAACGGTCACCACGGCGGCCGAGGCGCGAGAGGCTGCCGCACGGGGTGTCGACGTGCTCGTCGCCCAGGGGCCGGCGGCCGGCGGGCACCGCGGCACGTTCGATTCGCAAGTCCGCCCGGCCGAGCAGCCGCTGGACGAGCTGCTGGCCGAGATCGTCGCCACGCTCGATGTGCCCGTCGTCGCGGCGGGCGGGCTGATGACCGCGGCCGACATCGCGAGGGTGCGCGCCGCCGGCGCCGTCGCCGCGCAGCTGGGCACGGCCTTCCTGCTGGCCGACGAAGCCGGGAGCAGTCCTGTGCACCGCGCCGCGCTGACGAGTCCGGAGTTCACCGAAACGGTTGTCACGAAGGCATTCTCGGGGCGGTACGCGCGCGGCCTGCGCAATCGATTCGTCGACGATCACGATGCGCAGGCGCCGCTGAGCTACCCGCAGGTGCACTATCTGACGAGTCCACTGCGCGCGGCGGCGGTGCGCGCAGGTGATCCGCACGGCACCAACGTCTGGGCCGGCACCGGGTACCGCCTCGCAGAGCCCGGCCCCGTCGCCGCGATCTTCGAGAAACTCCGGGCCGGAGCGGACGAGCGAGAATGAGACCGGACCACCCCGAGCGACATTGTCGGCGGATGATGAGGTGTGCTCACCAACCGCCGACAGTGTCGCTGAGGGTGGGCCCCGTCAGCATGCGTGGGCGTCCAGCGCGGTCGCGCTAAGTCAGCGCTTCGACGGTGACGTCGCCGCTGTCGGAGCGGGCGGTCACCACGGACGCGGCGGCACCCGCGTCGCGGGTCTGTGGCACACGGACGGCGGTCGAACTCCACGACTGGCCGGTCGTCGCGTCCACCACATAGGGACCCGGCGGCGGGAGCGCCACGGTCACGTCACCGTGGCCCGCCTGGACGTCGACCGTATTCGGTGCCGCGGAGAAGTCGACGTCGATGTCGCCGTTGTCGGTCACGGCCCGGAACGAGCCTGACACCGACACTGCGTCGCGGGTGTCGACATCGCCGTTGCGCGTCGTGACGTCGATGTCGCGCGCGGAACCGCCGAGAACGACCGCGCCGTCGCGGGTGCGGGCGACCAGCGCGTCGACGTCGGCCTCGAGCATCACCACGCCGGTGTCCTGCTGGGTGGTCACAGTCATCGCGCGTGCCTGAGCCGGGGGAAGCACCACAGTGATCTGAGACGCCCGGCCCCAGTCCAGCACCGGGACCGGCTCGGTGTCGATCGTCACGCGTGCCGACGTGCCGTCGGCGGACACCGACAGCGGATCCGAGGCGGCGCGAACCGAATTGACCATCGTCATCTCCACCCGCGGCGTCGTCGCCGTGCGATCGGTGGTGAACCGCACCACGACGGGAACCTTGCCGGTGTCGACAGCCACCGAGCGCAGCGACGCGGGCAGCTCGGCGCTGTCGGTGACGACGCGGAACCGGCTGACACCCCACGCGGCCACACCCAGCGAGGCCACGCTGCCGACGACGAGGATCGCCGCGACGACGATCAGCACGGAGCGGATCGTGCGGCGGCTCCCGGGCGACAGGGTGGGTGGCGCGGGCGGAGCGGGAGGTGTGTCCAACATGGTCATGAAAGTCCCTTCTCAGCTTCAGGATTCGAGGTAGCGCAGCACGGCGAGGACTCGCCGATTACCGCTGTCGTCGGGAGCCAGACCGAGCTTGGCGAAGATCGAGGCGATGTGTTTCTCGGCCGAGCCGACCGACATGTGCAGAGCAGTGGCGATCGCAGAGTTGGTCTTGCCCTCGGCCATCAGCTGCAGGACCTCGTGTTCGCGCGGCGTCAACGCGTCCAGCGTGGTGCGGCGGTGCGAGCGGACGAGGATCTGCGAGACCACCTCTGGGTCCAGGACGGTGCCACCTGATCCGACCACGGCCACGGCGTCGAGGAACGCGGGGACGTCGGCAACCCGGTCTTTGAGCAGGTAGCCGAAACCCCTTGTGTCCGAGGCGATCAGATCGGCGGCGTACCGCTCCTCGACGTAGTGCGACAGCACCAGCACCGGTGACTCCGGATTCTGGCTGCGCAGCAGCGCCGCCGCGCGGATCCCTTCGTCGGTGAACGTGGGTGGCATCCGGACGTCGAGGATGGCGAGGTCCGGCCTGGTGTCGTTGACCAGGCGCAACAGGTTCGTCGCGTCGGGCACCCCGGCCACCACGTCATGGCCGGCGTCGGTGAGGATGCGTTCGATGCCCGCCCGCAGCAGCGCCGAGTCCTCGGCGATCACGATGCGCATGGCAGCACCGCGGTGACGATGGTGGGACCGGTGGCCGGGCTGGACACCGTGAACGTGCCGCGGGCGGCGCGCACCCGCTCGTCGAGACCGCGCAATCCGGTGGCGTTCTCATCGCCGGCGATCTGCGCACCGCCCCGACCGTCGTCGAACACGCTGACATACAACTGGTGTGAGGCCTCGTCGAGGCGAACGGTGACCGCGGCCTGGCCGGCCTGCGCATGACGGGTGACGTTGGTCAGGGCCTCGGCGACGACGAAGTACGCGCACGCCTCGACCTCCTCGGGGAGGCGCCGGGGGAGGTGCACGCTCAGCGTCGTCGGTACCCCGGATGTCGTCGCGCGCTGCACGACGGCCGAGAGCGCGGCATCGAGGCCGCGGTCGGCGAGGATCGTCGGCGCGATGCCGCGGACGACGTTGCGGAGTTCGACCAGAGCGCTTTTCGCCTCGTCGTGGGCTTCGGCGATCAGTGCTTTGGCGGCGGGCAGGTCGGTGTCGAGTTTCGTCTGGGCCAGGCCGATCGTCATGGCCAAGGAGACCAGGCGCGGCTGCACGCCGTCGTGGAGATCGCGTTCGATCCGGTGACGTTCGGTCTGAGCGGAGGTCACCGCGCCCTGCCTCGCGTCTGCCAGCGCGCTGACCTGGTACTGCAGGTGGGCGGTCGGCGACGGGGTCAGCAGCCAGCGGTCGATGACGGCATCGACGGCCGGTGCGTACACCAGCAGCACGCCTGCGGCGCCGAGCGCCACGAGGGCCAACAGGAACGCCGCCGGGGTGGGCAGGAACGACAGCCCGGCGTCGGCGTCGCTGTTGCCGATCGCGATCCCCACCGCGGGTGCCAGGAACGCGAACAGAAGCAGCGCCACAGCGAGGCCCGTGACCAGGAGGTCATAGGTCATCCGCAGATAGTGGTGTGCCACCGCCTTCCAGAAGCGCGCACTGCCGAGATCGAGCAGGATCTGGTGGGCCCAGCCCTGGAAACCGGAGTGGGGTGAGAGCCGCCGCGGCGGTATCCCGATACCCATCCCGAACACCGCTTCGCTGCGTACCCGCTCGACCCGCTCGACGCCGCGCATCAGGTAGGCGAACGCCACCGCGGCGAGGACGAAGAAGATCACGCTCGGGATCGAGGAGACGCCGACGATGAACAGCGTCAACGGAATCCAGAACCAGACGGTGGCGATCGCGGCGCCCACGACCATGGAGGCGGTGGGCACGATGCCGATGGTGGATGCCCGCGCCGCGGGGGGCGGCGGCGCGATCACGGCTGCGGCCTCGGTCATCGGCTCGGTGTCGACGGGTGCGGTCATGGTCACCAACCTAGGGACCGCTGCGCGGCCGCGGTACGGCGTTTTCCCGCCGATCCAGCGGGGGATAACCCCCCGCCCGACGGCGTATATTGGTCTGACCACTTGACCACCTGGCCGATGTGGTGCAGGGTGCAGGCATGGCCCTCCGTCCCGTGAACCGCCGGTCGGTGCCCGAGGAGGTCTTCGACCAGATCGTCGCCGATGTGCTCAGCGGCGAGATGCAGCCCGGGGAGGCGCTGCCGAGCGAGCGCCGCCTTGCCGAGGTGCTCGGAGTCTCCCGCCCGGCGATCCGCGAGGCGCTCAAACGGCTGGCCGCGGCCGGCCTGGTCGACGTGCGGCAGGGCGACGCCACGACGGTGCGCGACTTCCGGCGCACCGCCGCCCTCGATCTCCTCCCCGCACTCCTGATGCGCGGCGGCGAGCTCGACGTCGACGTCGTGCGCAGCATCCTCGAGACGCGACTGCACAACGGGCCCAAAGTCGCCGAGCTCGCCGCCCAGCGCGGTGGCCCGCGGGCGCGCGAGCACCTCGACGAGGCCCTGACCGCCCTGGCGTCGGAGTCTGATCCTGTTGCCGCGCAACGGATCGCGCTGGACTTCTGGGATCACGTCGTCGACTGTGCCGACTCCATCGCCTTCCGGCTGATGTTCAACTCGCTGCGCGCCACGTACGAGCCCGTGCTGCCCGCGCTCGCGGCGGTGATGGCAGCCGAGGTGGAGCGCATCGACGACTATCGCGCGCTGGCGGAGGCTGTGGTCAACGGGGACCCTGACTCGGCGCGCACCGCCGCCCACCGTTTGCTCGAGCCGGCCACCAGCGCACTGCTCCACGCGTTGGCGAACCTGGAGGAGAAGCAATGATCAGCACACCTGTTCGTGCCACCCGGCGACAGTTCACGCTCGTCGACGCCGCCCGCGAGTTCTGGCGTCACCCGTCCCCGTGGCTGCTCGCCGCGACTCTGACCGTCGCGGCGTCCGTCCGGCTGTCGGTCGGCGGATGGGAGTGGACCGATGCCGTCGTGCCCGTTGCGATGCTCGCGGTGTTCCCGTTCTTCGAATGGGTGGTCCATGTCTGTGTCCTGCACTGGCGGCCCCGCCGAATCGGCCGGCTACGCGTGGATTCGCTGCTGGCGCGCAAACATCGCGAACACCACGTGAATCCGCGCGAGGTCGCGCTGATCTTCATCCCGTGGCCGGCGCTGCTGTGGATACTGCCCGTGGCGGTCGGGATCGCCCTGCTGGCGTTCCCGCGCCCCGCGCTCGGGTTGACGTTCCTGACGTTCCTCGCCGTGCTCGGGGTGTGCTACGAGTGGTGCCACTACCTCGTGCACAGCGACTACAAGCCGAAAACCGCGGCATTCCGCGCAGTTTGGCGGAACCATCGCCAGCATCACTTCAAGAACGAACATTTCTGGTTCACCGTCACCAGTGCCGGAACGGCCGACCGGGTGCTGGGCACCTGTCCGGACCCCGCGACGGTCGCGACGTCGCCGACCGCGAAGAACCTGCACGGCCAACCCGCGTAGCGGCGGCCGTCCGGCGTGCCAGAATCGCGGCGTGCGAATCGGGATGACGATGCCGGTGATGGAACCCGACCTGGACCGCGCGATGCTGCGGGCGTGGGCACGGCAGGTCGACGACGGGCCGTTCTCGTCGTTGTGCTGGGGTGAACGGATCGCGTTCGACAACCCGGAGAGCCTGACCCTGTTGGGTGCCCTGGCCGCGTGGACGGACCGGGTGCGCCTGGTGACCACCGTCGTGATCCCGCAACTGCACGATCCCGTCATGCTGGCCAAGGCGCTGGCCACCGGCGACATGCTGTGCGACGGCCGATTGACCGTCGGCATCGGTGTCGGCGGGCGACATGAGGACTACCGTTCCGTCGGAGCCGACCCTGCGACCCAGACGATGCGCCAGCTCGCCGAGCGGGTGGCGGTCATGCGTCGGGTGTGGGCGGGGGAGAACGTGACCGGCGCGACGCTTCCGGTGGGGCCACCACCCGTGCAGGCCGGCGGACCCGAATTGCTGGTCGGCACAACGGGTCCCAAGACGCTGCGCAGCGCCGCCGGCTGGGCCGGGGGTCTCGCCGGGATCAGCCTCGACCTGGACGCGGCCGCGCAGAACGAGCTGTTCGACGTCGCGCGCACCGCCTGGCGCGATGCGGGCAAGCCGGCACCCCACCTGGCCACGTCGTTCTGGTTCGCGATCGGTGACGGGGACGGACCACGTGCGCAGGTACACGAGCACCTTCGGCGCTACATGAACTGGATACCTGCCGAGATCGTCGACGCGATGGCTCCGACGACGGGCTGGTCCGGTACGCAGGACGACCTGCGCGACGTCCTGTCCCGCTTCGCCGACGTGGGCACCGATGAGATCCACCTGATCCCGACCAGCACCGATCTCGATCAGCTGCGCCAGGTCGCCGACGTGGTCGCCGACTTCACGTGAGGGCCGGTGAATCAGCGGGGGATCGCCCGCTGCCCTTGCGCAGAGTGGCGAGCAGTTCCCGGTACGGACCGACCAGATAGGCGGTCTCCCCGGCATGCAGGCGTGAACCCCGCCGGGGGTGCAGTTCGCGGGCGCCGTCACGGCCGACGATCGCGATCACCCGAGTCTGGGTCGAGAGTTCCGCCATCCGGATGCCGTCGAGTTCACTTCCGGGATCGACGCGCACGCCGCCGACCATGAACGAGGCCTGTCCGACCGAGAACGTCCCGAACACCGTCAGACCCAACGCCGCTCCGATGAACCATGGCGCCGCCAACTCCACGGTGGACAGCACGTTGTCGAACCCGAAGCGGTGCGCGACGGCGGAGCCGAGTTCGCGATCGAAGACACGGAGCACCACCGGCACCGCGATGCGGTCCCTGAGGTGCTCCCGCAAGACGATGGCCGTCTCGATGTTCACCACGTCGTTGTCGGTGAGGATCGCGACGGCTCGGGCGTCGTCGATGCGGGCCGCGTCCAGGGTGGAGGGCAGCGTGGCGTCGCCGAAGATCACCGGGATGTCGCGGTCGGCAGCGGCCGAGAGGTAACGGTTCTCGTCGTTGAGTTCGATCACCGCGACATCGTGGCCGGCGGCCTTCAGATCGGTGGCCACGCGGATCCCGAACGACCCGAGTCCGACCACGATCATGTGGCGCTGCAGTTCGCGGACCTTGCGCCGGCCGGCAGAGTACGCCAGGCGCCGCGACAGCAGCAGATCGGCGACGAAGGCCATCAGCACCGCGGTGGTGGTGATACCGGCGAACATCAGCACGATGCTGAACAGGCGCAACCAGGTCGGCTGGTCGCTGAAGCTGAAATCGCCGTAGCCGACGGTCGCGATGGTCTCTGTGGAGAAGTACAGCGCGTCGACGAAGCTCATGCCCGGCCTGTCGTAGGAGAACCACAGCAGAATCGTCGAGAAGGCCAGCAGACTCATCGAGACCGCCAGCGCACGATAGAAGTTCGGATTGACGTCCTCTCGAAAAGCACGCGCCGCGTTCGTGATTCGGGTGGCTGCAGAGCGCCGCGGGCGCGACCGGCCCGCGGTGTCCGGCTCGTCGAGCTCGTCTGCGGTGCCGATCACGGTCACCCAGTCACCCTCGTCGACGTGCACGTCGCGCCCCGGGCACGCCATTACCGCGCCCGGTGTCGCACTGCGCTCGCCGTGTACGACCGCCACCGGCGCGAGGTCACCGTGGATCTCGCGCAGAGTGCCGGCGCGGGTCATCGCGCTGCCCGACACCACGAAGCGCAGGTCACCCGCCGCGATCGTATGGGTGGTGCGGGCGAGGCAGCGTTCCACCACCGAGGGCGCGGCGAGGTCGGCGACGTCGAGCACGGCCCCGGGACCGTTGCCGACGGCCATCGCCTCCCGCAGCACCGTGTTGGCCAGTCGGGCCACCACCCGCACCGTGGGACTCAGACGGCGCGCCAGCAGCGCCATCTCGAGATTCTCCGCGTCGTCCGGCCCGGCGCAGACGACAGCCGTCGCTGCTGTCACGGCGGCAGCGGTCAGCTGCTCGGGCCGATCGATCACCGTCACCGCGGCGCCGGCGCTGCGCAACTCCTCGGCGATGCGCACCGTCAGTGCGTCACCGCCGCTGACGATGGTGTGGCTGGTGTGGCCGACCATTGCAGCAGGTTACGCAACATGGCGGCGCACGGCAGGACTTAGACGGTGACGACCTCGTAGTCGCCGAGCTGACCCACCAGGGTGTGCAGATGGTCCTGTGCGGACCCGAGCGTCTGCTCGATGGCGGTCAACCGAGCGGCATAGTGCCCCACCGGATACTCGGCGGTGACGCCGATGCCGCCGTGCAGCTGGATCGCCTCCTGGGCGATGTGCCGGCCCGACCGACCGATCTGCACCTTGGCGCGCGCGGCGATGGTCGGCGTCACGTCACCGTCGGCGATCGACATGGCGGCATACAGCGCCATGCTGCGCGCCAGCTCGAGCGAGACGTACATGTCGGCGGCACGCTGGGTCAGCGTCTGGAACTTGCTCAGCGTCACACCGAATTGCTTACGCTGGGTGAGGTATTCGGTGGTCAACCGCAGTGCCTCCTCCATGGCGCCCAGCGCCTCGGAGCACAGCCCGGACGTGAACCGCACGAGCGCACGCTCGACGGCCGCCGACGCGTCGACCGCGTCGCCGAGCGGTTCGGCGGCGACACCGTCGAGGTCGATCTCGGCTCCGCGCTGGCCGTCGAAGGTCCGATAGGGCGTACGCGACGTCGCCGCCGCGTCGACCAGGAACAGCCCGGTGCCGCCGTCCGGCAGCGTCGCCGTCACCACCAGGGTGTCGGCGCTGTCACCGGCGAGAACCGGATTCTTGGTGCCGCGCAACGTCCATCCGTCACCGGCGCGCGTGGCGCTGGTGGACACCGTCGCGGTGGGCCGACGCATCCCCGGCTCGGTGTGGGCGAAGGCGAGCAGCCGATCCCCGGCTGCGACCTCGTCGAGAAGCGCCTGCTGCTCGGTGGTCCCCACCTCGGCGATCACCGCACCCGGGCCCAGCGCCGCATGCAGCACCGGCTCGGGAGCCAGCCGCCGGCCGGCTTCGACGAGCACCGCGTGGATCTCGATCTGGCCACCGGCGTCTTCGTCGAATCCCAGCCCCAGCACGCCGGTTTCGGCGAGCTGGCGCCACACGTCGCGGCTCCACCCTTCGTCGGTGTCGAGCACCTTGAGCCGGCTCTCGATGTCATAGGCGCGGGTGAACATCTCGCGGGTGGTGTCCCGCAGGAGGGTCTGTTCTTCGCTGAACTGAAAATCCATGAGTTCGCCTTGTCTCTACAGTCCGAGGATGGTCGACGAGATGATGGTGCGCTGGACTTCGTTGCTGCCGCCGTAGATCGAGGTCTTGCGGTAGTTGAGGTAGCGCGGCGCGGCGTGCTGCGCCCAGTCCGGTGACGCGATGTCGGCCGTGCTACCGAACGGCAGGATGTCGGGACCGGCCACCTCCATCAGCAGCTCGGTGGCCAGCTGCTGCAACTGGCTGCCCCGCAGCTTCAGCACCGACGACGCCGGGTTCGGCTTGCCGCCCTTGGACCCGGACGCCACCCGCATCTGTGTCAATTCGAGTGCGAGCACGTCATTTTCGGCCTCGGCCAGCCGTGCGGCGAACAACGGATCATCGAGCAGTCCGCTGGCTTTCGCGCGTTCCTTGACCTCCGCCAGGCGCACCTTGGTGCGGCCCACCTGCGCGATACCGGTGCGCTCGTTGCCGAGCAGGAACTTCGCGTAGGTCCACCCTTGGTTCTCCTCGCCGACGAGGTTCTCCGCGGGCACCCGAACGTCTTCGAAGAACACCTCGTTGACCTCGACGCTGCCGTCGACCAGCTTGATCGGGCGCATCGTGATGCCGGGAGTGTCGAGGTCGATGAGCAGGAACGAGATGCCGGCCTGCTTCTTGGGCGCATTGGGGTCGGTGCGCACCAGGCAGAAGATCCAGTCGGCGTACTGGCCCAGCGTGGTCCACGTCTTCTGCCCGTTGACCACGTAGGTGTCGCCGTCTCGCAGCGCCGTGGTGCGCAGCGAGGCCAGGTCGGAGCCCGCTTCGGGCTCGGAAAACCCTTGGCACCACCAGATGTCGAGTGCAGCCGTGGGTGGCAGGAACCGCTCCTTGATGGCCTGGGAACCGAACTCGGCGATCACGGGGCCCACCATCTTGGCGTTGAAGTTGAGCGGTTCCGGCACGCACGCCAGCTGCATCTCGTCCAGCCAGATCTGATGCTGGGTCGGTGTCCAGTCCTTGCCGCCCCATTCCACCGGCCAGCTGGGCACCGCGAGACCGTTGTCGTTGAGGATCTTGTGCGTGGTGACGATGTCTTCTTTGGTGATCTCCGACCCCGCGCGGCTGCGCTCGCGTATGTCGGCGGGGATCTTCGTCGTGTAGAAGGTGCGAAGCTCGTCGCGGAACTCGGCTTCGGTGGGTGTCAGTGCCAGCTGCATGGCTGCCTCCTCCATCGATGGACTCCCTGCAGACTAACCACTTGGTTGAGCGTCACCACCTGCAGTCCGGCGATGTCATTTCTGCGTCGGTTTATTGCTTGCGACGTCAAATGGGCGCGTAATCTCTGCAGGTGTTCGCACCACGTCTGACAAGGGGATAAGACATGCGCAGATTCGCGATGACAGTGGGGGCATCGGCCTTGGTCATGGGTTCGCTGCTGGGGACGCCGATGGCCACCGCGGCACAACTCGCCAACCCCGCTCCCGCGCCGGCACCCGCGCCCACGCCGGAGCGTCCGACGGTGCAGCTTCTGGACTGCTACGGCTCGACCGGCTGGATGGGATGTGGTCCCGGGTGGACCTGGCGCGACGGCTGGCGCGGCTTCGCGTGCTACCCCTGCTGACCCGACGACCCTCGAACACTGCGGAGACACAGATGAAACTTCCCGTGATATCCCTCGGGGGACTGGCCGCCGCGTCGGCAGTCCTCACCCTCGGTCTCGGAACCGCCGCGGCCGCACCGAATTACGACACGCTTCCGGTGAATCCGAACTCCTCGACCGATTCGACGGCGTACGTCGCCGTGGCACCGGTCATGAACCCCGGCGGACAGCAGGGTGTCGAGCAGGAGTTCACCCACCGCGACGGCAGCCGCGCCATCACGACCAAGATCCTGGTGCTGTCGTCGCCGCAGGCGGCCACCGATGCGATGAACGCCTGGAGTGACGGCCTCGGTGGCGTCGTCGTCAATCCCACGACCGCATCTGCCGACGTCGGGACCGCCGCGACCTGGGTCACCGGAACATCGCCGAACGGGTCGCAGTCCGTCGGCGTGCTGATGTTCACCCGGGGTAACGCCGCGGTGGACGTGCAGTTCGACGGTCCGGTCAACGATCCGGTGCCGGCCGACCTGGCGACGCAGTACGGCAAGGACCAGGTGGCGGCGCTGGACCGCGAGCTGGGGACCTAACTCTCCGCCGCGGCGCCACCGAACGCACGGTTCCTGACGGGCTCACCCGCGTTTCACGTCATAGAGCGTGCACTCAGCGAGGCGCCGGGTTGTCGGTGCTGGCCGCTACGGTGACCAGCACTGTGATGAACGAACCGATCGACCTCAGCGCCTTCATGGGATGGGTGCCGTTCGCGGAGTTGCCTGACGCCGCGGTGCCGACCGAACCCGGGGTGTACGTCGTGGTGCGGCCCACCGACGATCCGCCGGTGTTCCTGGCGTCCTCGCCCGCCGGTCATTTCAAGGGCAAGGACCCCACGGTGCCGCTGGCGGAACTTGTGGCCATGTGGGTGCCCGGCACCCGCATTGTGTACGTCGGCAAAGCCAACGCCGGTGCCAGAGGCAGGCGTGGTCTGCGTAAGCGGCTCGACGAATACCGCCGATTCGGCGCGGGCGAGCCGGTCGGGCATTCGGGCGGGAAGCGCATCTGGCAGCTCGCCGATCACGATGAGCTTCTCGTCGGCTGGCGGGTGACACCAGACGGGGACGCCGCCACAACCGAGCGTGAACTGATCTCGGCGTTCGCCGCTCGTCACGGCCGGTATCCCTTCGCGAACATGCGCCGGTGAGCGTGCCGGAGAAGCGGGCTGATGTGTGCCAATCTGTGTCCGTGGCGCGCGCATCCGACCTGTCGTCCTCGGACGTCGTCGCCAGGGCGCAGCGCTTCCCCCGGCTGCGCTACATGGGCTCCAAGTACCGGCTGCTGCCGCACCTGGAACGTGTCTTCGCCGAGATCGGCGGGGAGACGGCCGTCGACGCCTTTTCGGGGTCCGGGGTGGTGTCCTACCTGCTCAAAGTGCAGGGCTTCGCCGTCACGTCGAATGACTTCCTCAACTTCCCGGCCGTCATCGCGGCGGCCACCGTGCAGAACTCGTCAGTGCGGCTCGACCAGGATCTGATCGACACGATCTGCGGCCCGCCGGCTGACGACCGCGACTTCATCCAGTCCACCTTCGACGGCCTGTACTTCACGGCCGAGGATCGGCAGTTCCTGGATTCGGCGTGGTCGCACATCGACAGGCTGACCGGCCATCGGCGCAATCTGGCGATCTCCGCGCTTGTCCTGTCCGCTGCACGCAAGCAGCCGCGCGGGGTGTTCACGTTCACCGACGGCACCAAGTACGCCGACGGCCGCCGTGACCTGAAACTGTCGCTGCGCGAACATTTCCGCGAACGTGCCCTCGATTACAACGCGACGGTGTTCAGCAACGGCAGACGGAGCCGGGCGCGCCGCGGTGATGTGTTCGAGATCCCGGACACCACGGCCGATCTCGTGTATCTCGACCCGCCCTATGCGCCCCCGAGCGACGACAACGACTACATCAAGCGCTATCACTTCCTCGAAGGCCTGTCGGTCTATTGGCGTGACGTCACGATCATGGCGAACACCAAGACCAAGAAGCTGGAGAAGCGGTTCACGCCGTTCGCCTACAAGCGCACCATCGAGGACGCGCTGCTCCGGTCGTTCGAGCATTTCGCCGACGCGGGCGCGATCGTGCTGTCCTACTCGTCGAATGCGATTCCGGAGGCGGCCCGCATCCGCGACCTGTTGGGCAAGGTCAAACCGTCGGTCGAGGTGATCGCGATCGACCACAAGTACAGCTTCGGCACGCATGTCGCGGCCGCCCGGCGCGACGTGAGTGAGTACCTGTTCATCGGGCGGGATTGATGAGCGGTGCTGTTCCCTTCGACGACTATGTGGCGTCGCTCGGGCGGCTGACTGCGATCGTGGATCCGACGGCGTCGACGCCGGAAGCCGAGGCGATCGGTGAGGCCGTGGCCGGCCTGGAAGCGCTGCCCGAGATCGACGCCGCGTCGCTGGCCTGGTGGGCGCGGCACAATCCGCAGTCGGTGCACGTGCTGGGTCTGACGGTCGGGCTCGGCCAGGAGAAGCTCAAAGCGGCGGTCACCACGGAGTTCGGCACGGCAGGGTTCGCCACGCTGGCGCGCAAGCGACCGGTGGAGCTCATCGCGATGCTGGACGAGCAGTTCGACCTGCTGCGCTTGCTGCGCGTGCAGCGCAACCGCACCTACACATTGGCGGATGTGTTGATCGCGCGGGCCGGGCCGCGGGCGACCGCGTCAGGGGGACAGGCGTCGGGACGCAAGATCGAAGACGAGATCTCGGCGATCGCAGCTGATCTCGGTCTGCCGCACACTCAGCGGTCGCGGTTCACGGGCCGTCAAGGTCGCACGGCACCGGCCGACTTGATCGTCCCTGACGCCGAGAACGCCTCGATTGTCGTGGCGGCCAAGGGGTTTGATTCCACCGGCAGCAAGCTCACCGATGCGGTGCGTGAGATCGAGGAGATGGCGGAGGTGCGGTTGCCGCGCCAGTACGTGTTCGCGGTCATCGACGGTATCGGTTGGCACCGGCGCAAAGCCGATCTGAAGAAGATCCACAGTCTGTGGGCCGACGATCACATCGACGGGATGTACACGCTGGCCAGCCTCGATCAGTTCCGCGCCGACCTGCGCGACGCCGCGACGCGGCTCGGACTCGGCGCGGGATAGGTGGCGTCACCGCTGTCCGCCGGGTGGGGATGAAGCCGAAAGCCTGTGCGTAGGAATTCACTATCGCAGTCCACGTCCTCCCGCTGCCATTGTTCGCTGATGTCACCATGAGCTCCCTGGCATCGTCGTAACCTGTTGTGGCAAAGCAGATAACGATGCCGCGCTTTCGTCGGCGGACGTGTCCGCCGATCGGCCGGTCTGACGGGGGGGGGGGGGGGGACTTCCCCACACCCCTTCCCTTTACCCCCTCCCCCGGCCCCCGAGGACAAGGGCAATCTCGTT
>NZ_VKAA01000013.1 GCF_007096635.1 Mycolicibacterium sp. 018/SC-01/001 | reverse complement strand
GCCCGCCCTTCTCGGCGGAGCCACACGGGTGGGGAATTTCAATGAGCGTCAGTGGGGAAATTCAGCGAGCGCGGTCAGGGTGGGCACAGAACGAAATGGGTCTGTCGTTGTCGATGCCTGACGGCATGTTTCTGGTCGAGGCCGCCGAGCACCAGCTCTGCTAACCCCCATTCGGGGGAATAGCGAAAGACTCGCATCGCGGACCGTCAGCCCGTCATCATTGACTGGAAGCCATTCAGGAGATGGTTCGCGCCGTTTGCGCTGCATAGAGGTCGATACAGACCTCGGCTTAGGGGATGTGGTGATTTTGAAGGCAATCGCGTTGATGGGAGCTGTCGTGGGTGTCGCGCTGAGCACAGCGAGCGCTGCGTCGGCTGACGACACTCTGGACGGCTCCTACACCCGGATCTATCTCAGCAGCACTACCAATTCGTCTCACCCTGCGGTCGTCCTTTTAACGCCGTGCGGCACGGGTTGCACCCATTGGAAGCTCCTCGACAATCCCTATCCCGGCTTCAACATGTACCTGCAGGGCAACCGGTGGGTGGATGTTCGAGACAACGGCATTTCTCATTCTTTCGACAAAGACACCTTTGTCGGTATCACCCAGGGACAGATCGAAGGTAAAACCTATTCCGATACATGGGTACTGACGAAGAACGGCTAACCGTTGCCTTCGCGGGCTGCAAATCGCAATCGCACGGTCGGGGCCTCGCTATACGCCCCAGCCCTCGTAACGCCCGAGCCCTCGTAGCCGAGGCACTTGTGCAGTGGCACGCTCCCGATCGAGCGGCGGGGTCTACCGCCACTCGTTCCAGTGCAAGGCAAGCCAGTCACGTTGGCGTCCAGTCATAACGACTCGCAACTGTTGGCCGTGCAGGGAAACGTATAGGTCGTAGGGCTGCAGGGGGCTAGCGACGTCAACAGTCCCGTCCTGAGCAACTGCGATCAAGCCCTGGTCAAACAGGCGATGGAGATCGCGTCGCAGCAGGAGGCCGCCGTCGAGGTCGTGCCGCCCGATTTCGGCATAGCTGTAGAGGTGACAGGCTTCCAGCGCCTCGGAGGGGGCCGGTCCCGAGAACGCGCAGATCGACCCGTACCTACGCAGTAATTCGGCGCGGAAAGCGGGCTGCCCGATGCGGACGCTGACTTGGCGGATGGTATGTCCGCCCCCGATCACCTGCGCTCGAGCGAGGTTGACAGTAGTAAGGGCATTGGGCCCCGCGACGGCTTCGATTGCGGACGCAAACTGGCCCCAGTCGATGCGCCGGATGCTGTTCTGAGAGTAGCCCGTCAGTCCCCGCAACGTGGGTCCGTCAAGCAGATGTGCGAGATCAACCCAACCCTGATAATGATCGGTCTGATAGATCGTCACTTCGACCTCGTCGATGACGGGGGCTTCGAATTGAGCGTGGCAGTCATCGCAGCGGAAGCGGGGTGACTTGGTCTTGCGTGCTGCGATGTTCGTCTTTGAGCAGCTTGGGCATCGGCTGAGGTTCTTGGTTCCTGGGCGCTGGTCGATGCTGGCCACGGTGGAAGCTCCGATCAGACTTTCCTCGTCCCAGAACACCAAACGGTCCCCGACGGCAACCTGCAAAGAATTGGCGACGTTGCTGTCGTAGCTGTAATGGCTAGTGGGATCGTCGTCGTACTTTGTGGAGCCGCCAAGCCGTCGGTAGTCCGTCTTTGTGGTCACGAGCCAGGCGCGGGTCTCCTCGCCAGTCGCAGGGGCCATCGTGAAACCGAGGGCCTCCAACGCTTTGACGACAGTCTGCTGACCGCCGGAGAAGTCGCTAGCTGTCCAGAATTGCCCGGTGGCATAGCCATGAGCAACGCCGACGATGGCCTTCGAATCGTATTGGCGTCCGTGTTCGGCGACGCGGTACGTCCTCGCGGGGGCGAATCCATAACGTGAAAGAAACTCATCCGCACCCAGCTCGTCGTACTCGTCCATTGCGTGAAGGACAGCATCGCGGGTGATGTCAGAAAGTGTCACATCCGGCAATCTAGCCAAGAATTGTGCCAACTCGGTTGAGGTTGCGGCGACCGCGAGCCACTGTTGCTTTAGGCGGCAGCTACCGGGCGGTGTGTCCCGTTGGGAGGGGAAGCTAGTTTGCGATCTTGGTACCTGCCGAACCGAATGTCCTTGAAACCACATGTGAGTAAGCGAAATGCCTTATGCTGCCCGAGGCTCTACTCTTTTGCCAGCTCGGGGAGCAGGTAAAGATTTCATCTCTTGGGGGAAACATGATTCGTACCGTTGTAATCGCCGCCGTCATCGCGGCAGCCGCTGTCGGTGGCATGCCTGTGGCCGCTGCGAGCGGGAAGTACGCGAACTGCACCGAAGCACATCAAGACGGTCGGTGGAACATTCCGCAAAGCGACCCCGACTACTGGGCCGCCGGTGATCGCGACAATGACGGCATTGCTTGCGAGGGCTAAATCCCTGATGCGGCTACCGCGCTTACTCGGTTTTGGCTACCGCCGCCTGCCGCATCCTGTCCGGCGTGTTCCTTCTCCCAGCAATCGCGAATGCAGTCGACGCGGGAGGGGCGTACAACGACCCGAGCAGTGTCGCCAGAAAGTCTATGCGCGAAGCTGAACGACGATGAAGAACCGACCGAAAGGCGGGGGGCTTATGAAGAAATGTCTCAAACTTGGACTGTGTGTCGCAGGGTTGATGATGGTCGTCGGGTTGAGCTTTCCGGCTGCCGCTAACGCTGACATCACGCCGTATCACGACAGCGAGATCACTACGAATGCGTGTGAGGACATCCTGCTGGGATGGTCGGACGGTCAGATCATCGATAACCTCGCGAATCGTTACGCAGTTACAAGCCAGCAAGCTCTGCAGGTCGTATCTGAGATGCGCATTCCTGGAAACTGCGTCTACGACGAGAACTTCTGATGATCAAGGCCATTGCAATAGCCGCCGCAGTCCTATTCGTTCCGATACTGGTGACGACTCCGACAGCGCGTGCGGACGGATACTGCGAACTCGGAAACTTGCTCGTCCCTCAGGAAGTCCACCACGTGGGCACCTACCGTGACGCGACCTGTGCCATGGTCGCCGACATTGTCACAACTAGTGACGCGAGCAACTGTGTGAGGTCTGTGGCGGACTATGTGGTCAGTCGCGGTTATGACCCCTATGTCGGCAAGGACATCGCCCTCCACAATTGCTAAGGAGTCGCCATGCCATCAATGCGAACGCATTCAAGCGCAGCCGCACTGGCTCTCTTCATAGCTCTCTGTTCCATACCGCTCGCTAGCGCCCAGACACCTGGTGAGGCGTTCTGTGCTGAGAACCAGCGGCATCTTGATCGGAGCAATGGCGAGATGCCATTCGAGATCGACGAGGCCGTCGCGTGGCTGACGCAGCAGTTCAACATGTCTGAGACCGAAGCCGTCCGCCTCATCGACAACGTCGGAGAGACGCAATGGTCAGGCTTGAACGGGCGGTGGGAGGTCACCTGCCATGGTCAGTGAGCTTGCCGGAGGAGTGCGTCGACGTCAGGTTGCGAGCCTCAGAAGATCAGGTGGCGGGCGGCGGCGTCAGAAGCTGAAAAGCACGTTGCGTGGGTACGCCGCACCTGCACGCCCCATGAATCATGAGTAAGGGCTCAGACGATTTAGGCAAGGGAATCGGCGGTCTGATCGTCGTCATCTTCGTTCTGATTGCGCTCGTCCCCAAAGAAGTGTGGATCTTTCTAGGCGCGCTCGCCGTGGCTGCGTTCTTGATTGGTGTGACAGTTTGGGGGATCAACTCTCATAGAAAAGCGCAAGCTGCAGCAGATGAGCGGCTGAGAGCGGAGCGAAAATCCCGAGAAGCTGCGGCAAAGCGGGAACGCCGAGCTAGAGCCCTCAAGGCCAAGCAGCAACGCATTAGAGATCTCGGGCAGGAGAATGCCGCATTCGTTGAATCGACTCTGGCTTCAGTGCGACGACTAGTCGCCTCGGAAGCAGCTCGCGACGGTTGGCTCGGGGACGTCGACTTCACTGCTGACATCACAGCAATCACGGAGAATTTCAAGAGGGCGCACAGTCTGCGCCATGTCGCGGAGAAATTAGCGTCGCTCGACGACCCTAGCGAAGATGACCGCAAGCTTCTAGCTGAGGCAATGCAGACAATTGGTCGTCTTGAATCGGCTGCAGGTGAACGTGTGGCATTGATCGAGAGGTGCGCTGCAGAGGCGACTCTCATCGACAAATCACTGGAGGACGAACGGAAAGACGCTCGGACTGCTGAGCAACGCGCAGAGTTGCACGGTCAGTTGAGCGCCATGCTTTACGGGATTGAGGCAACTCCAGACACGACGATTACGGGTTCGGCGGCAGATGGCGTAATGGCTCGAGTAATGGCCTACAGAGAAATCAAGAATCAGATCCAATTAGCACGCGACAGCGACTTTCGCTGACATCTTCAGCATTGAGCACAAGGAAACCCAAGCAACACAGTCATCCGTCAGACTGATTATTGAATGGAGCGCGTAGTCCAGCAAGCAAGGATCGACACTGGCCCCAATGTTCTAAACGAGATTTAGAGGGCAGGGTGTCAGCCGCCAGCCTCGATCGCTTCGACCATGGCGACGGCTTCGGGTCCGCAGATGAGCTGCAGATTTCCCGCCCCAGAGGCAACCAGAGTCTCCACGCGACGCCTGACTTCTCCGGACGTGATGCGGGTGTAGAGGTTAGCTCCCGGACACGACGTCGCCGCAAAGTCCCTGTGACCCGCAATCAGGTCGGGAGAAATAGCGTAGCGATTGACGCCCCAGGCGCATGCTACGGCGACGCTCTCAATAAGTTGTTCTGTAACCTCCTCTTGGTCGAAATTGCCTTCGCAAAGAATCAGTAAATGCCCTGCCGGGTCATAGCTCGTGGCGGTGTCTCCTTCTATCTCGGGATCGCGTAGCTGATAGATGTTTCCCTGGAGGTCAATTCCGATGTGGTAAGCGATGTCAATCCAGCCCTGCGAGTCCTGGTGATACCGCTGGTCCGCACGGATGCGTTCCGGTGCGTTGCGGTTGTCGCCGAGCGTAACGGCGGAGTGATGAATTGTGATCTGGCTGGGGACCTGCGGCGTTCCGCCTGGAAGAGCAGCACGCGCACCCCAAGCTTCGCGGCACAGCATCGACTTTGCGACGCCGGTCGGGGTGACTGAGGCAGTCGCTTGATCAGTTGGCGGGCTGGGCTGGGGATCGGTCGTTGCAACGAGGCTGGCACTCATGCTTG
Organism: Mycolicibacterium sp. 018/SC-01/001; assembly: GCF_007096635.1. Classification (GTDB taxonomy): domain Bacteria; phylum Actinomycetota; class Actinomycetes; order Mycobacteriales; family Mycobacteriaceae; genus Mycobacterium. Next base: position 171,213 of record NZ_VKAA01000013.1, on the reverse strand, counting down.
AGCTGGAATCAGGGGTGACCCCTGGTGCTCTCTTGCTTGCACATGCGCCGAGAAGAGCAACTAAACCTGCGCCGCCGATAAGATTGAATGCGCGGCGACGGCTGATGAAGCTCCGTCGGTCTCCGTCTGGCTGACTTTCGTTCATGTAGTCACTTTGACAAGCGGTCTCAATTTGCTGACGCTCATTGCAATCTCGCTACTGGTCCAAAGATGCGCCTAGCTTCCTAACAAGTGATTTTGTGATCGGGCGGAAGGTTCGTACTGAGCCACCTGCCGTACGCGCCTCCACCTGACGTAGCCACGGCTTCGCAAACGGCAGCCTGGGATCTGCCCGCCACCCGATACACGGCATAGATCGGATTTCCATCGGCTGTTGCGCGGCGCAGAGACGGACACGACTGATCGGTCCGCAGGTAGGAAGCGCCAGGGTTCGCATTCAGCAGATGTTGGACGCCTTCCGCGTATTGGCCAGGAGTCGTCACTGAGCCCAGGACGACGATGCCCGTCCCGTCGCAGGCGGGGCGCGACATTGGAATGCTTAGGTTGAGATCCCCACCGATTGACCCTGGCGAAGGCGGTTGGGGTGACGCGATGGGTGGCGGCTGGGGAGGTGCGATGCTGACCGGCGACAGCGATGCGTTTCGGACATTGACCATCCTGGCGGCATATGGAACGACGATCATGGTTCGCCCCTTCACGATGTAATTCTCGATCATCCCTTCGCCGACGTCGCAGGTGTAGTCCGCACAGACTTCGACATAGCCACCGACGGAGTTGGTGGGTGAAGCCCAGTAGTTGCCCGGTGAAACGTCGTTCGGGACGAGCAACGAGCCATTCGACGGGCTGGCCATCGAAGGCGACGCGCCGAAGAACAGCAAAACGCCGACGACTGCGGCAACAACCACCGTAAATCTAAGCATCACCAGACCCTCTCGAACCATGATCGATGCAGGCCCCCCATGGCGAGCAACAGGAACGAAGATACGCTGAATTTGCTACATATTTGGGGAGTTGCTGTGAGGTGGTCGGTTAATGGGTCGCATCATCCGAGAGATACCGGTATAACGTGGCCCGGCTGACCCCCAGATACTTCGCGATGTCCTTGGCGGTGTGCCCGTCTGCCTTCATCCGCTTGGCGGTGGCGATGTGGTCGGCATCGTTGACTTTGCGGGGTCGCCCGAACTGGGTGCCGCTGTCCCTGGATGCCGCCCGCTTGAGCGCAGTGCGCTCCTGGATCAGCTCGCGCTCGTACTCGGCCAGCGAACCGAGGACGCCGATCATCATCCGGCCCGCCGGAGTCGACGAGTCGATGCCATCTGTAACCGATACCAGGGTGACGCCTCGTGTGGTCAGCTCCCGGACGGTCTGCAGGATGTGCAGCATGTTGCGACCGAGTCGGTCCAGCTTCCACACCACCACAGTGTCGCCGTCGCGGACGTAGGCCATGAGATCAGCCAGACCGGGGCGGTCGTCCCGAGCCCCCGACATCACATCGGAGAAGACCTTCTTTACTCCCGCTGCCTGCAGTGCTTCGTTCTGCTGATCGAGGGTCTGGGCGATGGTCGAGACACGGGTGTAGCCGATGCGGGTTCCGGTGGTAGTGGTAGAGGCGGTCACCCATCGAGTGTCTCATAAATGCTCTAGTCACGACTATTGAAACACTTAATTTCGAGACGAACTTTCGAGACACGTCGACTTAACGGATCTACTTGCGGACGAGATCGTCGCGAGGCGTCTCAGATGTGATCCCTTTTGCTACAGGGGTGCAATAGGAAGGGGTGGAGCCCAACGAACGCGGCTCCACCCCTTCCTATTGCGCCATACGCGGCGTTTGGTTCACATCTATCCGTCCATGTCTCCCTCTCCGACAAGCGCTGGTACCACAATACTAACGATTAAGCAAGCTAGACGTCTAGATCTAGCATACCTATGGCTCGTAAGACTCGAAAATGTCGGTTGGTCGCAATTCGCCCGAGCCTAAGTGATCGACATAGAGCACGCCGTTCAGATGGTCAACCTCGTGCTGCGCGATCCGCGCCTCGAAGCCCGAGAAGGTGCGCTCGTGCTGCATCAGATCCAGGTCGGCGTAGGCAATGTTGACTTTGTACCGGCGCTCGACATCGCCCGTCAGGCCCCAAACGGACATGCAGGACTCGCGCTTCCTATCCTTCTTACCGCTCTGAGAAAGAACCTGTGGGTTGACCATCACAAGTATCTGCGGGGATTCAGAGTTAACAAGCTTGATCACGGCAACGTTCAACGGCGACCCGATCTGGTTCGCCGCAAGTCCAACAGCTAGCGGCTGCGCTTCCATGGTGTCGATTAGATCCGAAGCAACCTGCACCGTCTCGTCCAGGTTGCTGTGATCGACCGGAATGGCATGCTGACGCAACGGGTGCTCGGAACCGGCAGTCTGCGACCACTGCAGTATCTGCTTCTTCACAGTGCCCTCACAGATCTGCTCCGTGGGTCGGCAGATTATCAGACCACTTCCAACTTATTCGATAGTGAGCGTAGGGGCGGGCTGCTATTTCTATCCTGTAACGGTCCTCATGGAACTCACCATCTGTGGTCTTAAACGGTGTGATGGACTCAATGCTTCGCATTTCTTCCAGAACTAACTTGTCATTCTTGCGATATTTTGAAGGAATACTCACGTCAAAGATGACCGTGTCAGTGGGTTCCTCAGTGCTGGTGGAGACAAAGGGGCGGCTCTCGTAGGCGCGATCGATCTTCGGCCACGCGACGGAGATGCTAAGCTTTTCACCGCGCCGTAGCACCTTGTCGAGGACCGCGTCATAATAGGTCCAGATGCCCGCTCTTTTGTTCTCGCGCACTTCGGAGACATTCCTCCCTGGCCTCGGAAAGCTGGCAGCATTGCCAGTCCAAAGGAAGCGATCGGTGTAGTTGGCAACATTGTCTACCAGGGCTTTGAGCTCCACTTCACGTTTAAAGGTCAGAGCACCATTTTCATCGATCGAATAAGAAATGGTTTTCTTTACAACTTCCGCGTGGAAACCCGGCGATGGGTAACTAACATACATTAGCTTCTTTTTGCGATAAATAACCATAATGACCCAACCTGCGACCAGGATGACCCCAAAGACTGCTAGCCCGATTCCGATCGCAAGCGATAGAACGGCATTCCGCCAGAGAAATACTAAGGCTGCTCCTATTCCGCCAACCAAAGCAGACACTGAAATCGTTATTAGCGAGTTCACTACTCGCGAAAACAGATCATTGATCTTATCGGCGACGCCCGCCATTGTCCGCCCCCTACTTCACGTCTGCAATCGCGCAGCTTGTTGCTCAGTTGTCTATCACCTGAGCTGCGCAATCAGAGGCTCACCCAGGGTGTGAGATACGTCACGCGCCGATTTCGGGAGTATGCGCGGACAGTAGCTGCTCCGCTGAGCCGATCCGGTTCAGTCCTCACTGGACTCACTCAGGGAGGATGTGCTGCTGTGGCTGCCCGAGGGGAAACATCGGCCGCGGCTGCCCAAGATCAATCGGATAACTACGGTACGTCGATGGCACGCCCGCTTGGAATGTCCACTGACAACGATCCCAGGAGATCTCCTCGCTCACTACGGCGTCGCCGACTGTCCCGAATGTGATCGTTTTGGAGCAGCACCTCAGCACCTCAGCGCCGCAGAGCTCGCGGCCGTCGGCGTGCTGCACCTGGGCACTGTTCGAAGGTTCCTACCCCACCTAGCGCGGAGTCGGCGTGCAGACCAGATCGTGCGCCGTTCTCCATCGTCGAAATTGGGTTCACCCGTGCAGGAATACCGGCCTTCCTCGACACCGCGGCGGAAAGTAATCGACTGGCAGCAGTGCTGTGCGGTCCGACCGTCCGATGGAAAGAAACTACGTGTTCGCGGGTGTGTACCTTCTGCGACTCCGCCGAGTGGGGCGCAACAGGATCTCTGTGCGGCAGACTTGCCCTGGCCGGACTGAAAGCGGAGATGGGGCAAGGGAGGAGCGAGACTGTGGCCCATGAGGCAGACAACTGGCTAGACCCCGAATCGGAGCTGGCGCTCCGATCGACGGTCCCGGAAGTCATGGGCGGAAGGTCGCTGGCGTTGTACGCACGCTGGTGGCAACTAGAAACATGGCTACGAGATCTGATCTACGTCGAATTTCGCGCAGCTTTCGGCGTCCAGTGGTCGACCCACGTTGATTCAACATACCGGCAGTCCCAGGATGCAAATCAGCTGCGGCATATGCACAGCCCAGACGTCGATAACCCCTTGGCTTATCTCGATTCGAAAAAGCTGCTCGATCTCATTGCGACGCATTGGTTTAAATTCCAAGACAGTTTGATTGACTTGAATGCGTGGAACGGGCGACAAGATGAACTCCAAAAAATCCGCCACCGAATCATGCACTTGAGAAAGCCGCATTCGGATGATCTGCGCCGGATCGAACAGACACTTCGCGACCTCGAACGTGGAGCCTTCACTGCGCTCGCCGCGTACACGCGGCGGTATACACCAGCAAGAGATGGTCACTCAGACCCCGTCACTGACGCTTGGATCCATAGAAAGCACCCACGAGCTTATCTGATACAGCATGCCGAAACGCAGTACGAAGCAAACATCACTTTCGAAGTCAGCAAGCGACCGTGGCTACCCGAGGTCCCACCCGAATTAGACCGCGCTCCGGGCATTCTGTGGCACTTCGGACTCATGTTTCGGAACCGAACAATCAATCCACGCCGTATATGGCTTGAAGTCGACGACCCAACCTTTCGGACGATGTTGGTGCATCTGTCGATTTACGACCCATACCATATAGAGTTCACTTTCTCTGCCGCCGACGATGGTCGGGACATCGTTAACGCGATCCGATATGCTTTCGAAGCGTCATTGGCTAGTTCACGTCGCGTCCACGATGTCAAAGAAGTTGATTATGAGGGCGTATCGCGGGCTGCCCGAGATCTCGATTTCCGAGTTCTATCTGAGTCTCGTTGGAATATCGTCAGTGATAGCACCATTCCAATCAGCATTTTTGGCTCTGGCGGCAGCGTCATATCGTCGCCATAGCAGTTATTATCGTGGGACGAAATGGCTCAAGGTTCCTCCGCTCCTCACGCTCTCGAGTGCACGACTGGACGCTGACGAACTGCGGTGAAGGCGTGAACCGCGGTCCTCTTGGCCGCCGAGGTTCAACAGAGAAAAGACTATATGGTTCGATACTCGCGATAGGTTCGAAGCTCCATGAGTCGATCTAATAGCAAGTTGCCCAGGTCGTTGTGTGATTGCATGGCAGCAAGTTCCTTCGCGATCACGACAATGATGGCGACTCCCTGATTCATGGCGTCCCTAATGGCAGCATGTGCGGCGTTATTGCGAGTTCCCGAAATGCCCGCCGCCGTAACCAATAACCCGATGCCGAGGCTGCGGCTGCGCAGTTTCGCCATCAATGTGTAGATTTGTGGAGAGCTGGTTTTCTTCCGCTCATTCTTGCATTCGACCAGAATGGTGACGTCTTGAATGGGAATATCGGAATAGTGTTGGAAATGCGAAAATATTAAATCTACCTCTTGTGCGCCGCTGCCATCAGGCACGTCGCGTTTGAACAGTCTTACCGATGGCAGTTCCGTGAACACATACTCTACAAGGTCTTCTAACGTCTTTCCCCGAGCCGCGGATCCTTCGGCATCGACGGATGCTTTGTACAAGGCGCAGAGATAATTTGTATCATAGCTACCCATTTGGTGCGCCGTGGAAAATTTCGTTACGCATTCTTACGAGTTCTTGTTCGAGTGCCTTAACGCTCAACCCTTCAAGTTCGGAAGCGGATATGGCAAGTATCGCCGTAGATGCTTCGACGATCCGCCTAAGGGGACGTTCGTACTTGGTGACGAGAATTCCGAGACGTGCGCCATGGCGTTCCATTGCCTCTCTCAAATTTCTAAGAGCGCGGCTATCGGGACCTCTACTGGTCGCCTTGACTTCGATAAGGACGGGATTTAAGGCCACGCCCAATACAGGAAAACTTGCGGTCATATCGACGTGCGCGTCGCCGAGCGCGGGATCGATTGCAACGAGGGCCCCCGACGCTTCGAGGGCTGACGCGACAAAACGTTCAAGTGAATCACCAACAGCCTCGACTTGGCCCCCTTTTCTGGACCAACTTTTCGCGGATACCGGCTTGGGGGCCGCCGTTGGGACGGTGCCCGACTGACTAATCAGGCCGACGTAAGCCTGCAACCCTTCCAGCAGAGTGGTGTCGTCGTCAGACTTATAGCGAATCACTGGTGCGTCGGAAAGTTGCGCCAGGGAGGAGTCTGCTCCTGTCTTCTCGACGACCACGAGTGGGCGGCCCATCCCAACGGCTACGCCAGCTTCGTACATAATTGCCGCGCCGACCACGCGGTCAGCAACGATGACGCATACAAAGGTGGCTCGGCGAAGGTTTTCGGTGAGAGACGACGCCCAGGAGCCCGCCGCTGTAACCTCCAGGTCTGAGGTGACAGCGACACCCATTTCGCTCAACGCCCTCACGACGGCACTGCGATCTTCGTTGGAGCTAGAGCTTATGAAGCAGGTTATGCGGTCGGCCCCGACGTTCATCGGTGAGGTCATACACGAAATCTACATACCTTCAAACCACCCACGAGATCGTCGAAGCGTTGACGCCACGTGCTCTCCGGGGACGGATGGTGGCGGCCACACGCTTTCCAGCGGTCAGATATTCGGAGTCGGTCGACAGTCAGTCTCCAGATTGTTGTAGCGGACGGCAGGCATGCCGTTGTACCGAGTAACGACCGCGTAGTCGGGATTCGTCTCGAAAGGAACTTCCGTCAGATCCGGGTACGCGACGATCATCTGGGTGTAGAACTGCACCATCGTAGGGCAGCCGCCTGCAACGTCACCGGAAGTGCCCCCGCTGAAGCGGAGTTCGACGCGATTACGGAAAATCTCACCTGCGGCGCAGTAGGGGTTGCAAGTTTGGAGCTGTTCAATTCCCGTGCCGTCTGCGCCGTTTGGACCCCATGCCGTCCATGTCACCCCTTCGAACCAATGCTGCCGGTTGCAGGTTGGGTTAGCCGAGGTCGGGAGTTGTGCCACCCCGCCGTCCCTTGTGCAGCCAGGCAGGGCATAGTTCTGCGGCGTTAGTTCGGCGGCTGCAGGTGTGGTCGTCGGCGCGATCGATGGACTCGACGAATCTGTTGAGGTCGCTGAGTTCAAAGGCGATGTGGGTATCGGCGCGTCGTTATTGGCGGTCGCGGCGCTACTGCTGGTTAGTGGCGGCGTGGTCGGGCTGACGGTCGTCGATAAGTGATTCCGAGTCCAAACAAGCACCAGAACAATCGTCGCAACGACCGCGATTGCTGCTGCGGTGACCTCTACCGTCCGTCGGCGACCGCGACGCCCTGGCGCTGCCGAAGAAGCCTCGGGCGACCGCATCGCCGGTTTGACGGTTACTGCCGCTGGAGTGGTGGGAGCGGCTCGGTTCGGAGTATTGGTGCGCACACACTCATCGAGAGCTTGGGCGAAGTCAGAGCACTGCCCGAAGCGGTTCGCAGGAAGCTTCGCCAAGCCCGCTGCCAGCACCGGCTGCAGATCGGCAAGTCCTGGGGTTTTGTCTGAAATGTCGGGTGGAACCGCATTGAGGTGGCGGCTGATGACTACGGCGGGGTTCGAGTTTTCGAAAAGCTGAGAGCCAGTCAGCAGGTGGTAGGTGGTAGCAGCCAGTGCGTATTCGTCGGCGCGTCCGTCCATCGGATCACCCATGAGTTGTTCGGGGGCTGCGTAGGCCACCGTGCCGACAGCCATGTTGGTGGTGGTGAGTCCCCTGGTGTCATCAAGTGGTCGGGCGATGCCAAAGTCCGCAAGGTAAACCTCGGGTTCCTTCCCGTCCAGGTCGGCGACGATGATGTTTGCGGGCTTGACGTCGCGATGCAGGAGGCCCTTCTTGTGGGCGTAGTCGAGGGCGCTGGCTACGGCAGTGACGATGCGCACGACAAGGTCGCAGGGCATGCCAGCAGGGTATTTCCGCTCTACAAGTCGGCCCGCATCGATGCCTTCGATGTAATCCATTGCGATCCAGAGCTGTCCGTCGTGTTCGCCCCGGTCGTGGATGCTGACGATTGAGGGGTGGCGTAACCCGGCCGCCAGGTCGGCCTCCCGCAAGAATCGTTCACGGAAGGACTCGTCGCTGGATATGTCCGAACGGAGTACCTTCAGCGCCTCTTGGCGGGGCAGGCGGGGGTGCTGGACCAAGTAGACCTCGCCCATGCCTCCGGACCCCAGCAGGCGCAGTACTCGATATCCGGCGAACGTCTCGCCGATCGTTAGCGGCATGCGGAGATATTAGCTAGGACGGGCTTTGGAACGGGTTCGGTAAGCATCCATCGCATCAGGGGTAGATGTGCTGCTGCGGTTGCCCGAGGGGGAACATGGGCCACGGCTGCGATGGATCAACCGGGTAACACCGGTAGGTCGATGGCACGCCCGCTTGAAATGTCCACTGACAGCGGTCCCAGGTGCCATCCGAACGAACCGGTCCATCGCAGTATCTTGCAAACGCCTGTGTCTCACACCCAGCGGAAGCGGGAGCGGCAAAGCCGATTCCTGTACCCGCCATGGCAGTGAGCAGCATGACTAACTGGATCTTCACGTTTAGTCCCCCTTGATTGATCAGATAAGGCTCGGTGTCCGCTGGGCCGTCGTTAGGCAGTGTGAACGGGGCCCGCACTGCCACGCCTCAATGCGCGCCAGTTGGACCAAAGTTCCTTCGGCTGCGTAACGCTTGTGTTGATTAGGCGATGCCAGACGCGAAGTAATTCGCCGATTTCATGCCTAGTAGAGGTAGACGACAGCGTTGTTCCCGCCCGTGCAACGGACGATCCGACTGCCCGTGCATGACATCGCGTAAGTGGTGCGGGTGACTGGACTGACGGCCTGAATAGCGACGGGCCGATTTCGCCACGGATTGTTCAGGTACGAGCGGCGGACGGCCTCGGCAAACCCGCAGGAAGTTACGCTGCTTCCAATTGCCGATGACGAGAACTCCCCGTCTGAAAAGGTGGCCGCACAGGGCGTCGCATCTGCTGGTAAGACCTGGCCGCCCGCGCCCGAGTTGTGTTGCTCGGGATCGCTCACAATGACGGTTGACGGTTGTGCAGTGACGGTTGCGGTTGCGGTAGTCGTGTTCGTCGATCCGGCTTCAAATCGGGTGGGGTTATAGGCGTTGAACACCGCTACCACCAAGATCGCCGCCGACGCCGCGATACCTGCCCATCTCCACCCTGGTGTCCACCCGGATAACCCAGGTGGGGCTTGAGCCTCGGCGGCCCGAGAGACTTGGCCAGCAACGATTGGTGTGACGACGGCGAGGACACCGGCACATATAGCGATCAGCCAGAGTCCCCACCCAACCTGAGTGAGGAATCCGTCGCCAAGATCTTCTCCGACTGAACGGATTCGAACGATTTGAACGAGTGCCACGGCAAGGCAACCGACGGCGGCCACGAGCACCGCCCAACACAGCGGAACCGACCACCGCAAGTTGAAGTTCGTTCTGCCCAGATTGAGTTGCACAAACAGCGCGATAGCCGACGCGGCCCCCAGCGCGAGGGTTACTGGCCCCCAGGGGTGAAACTCCAGCCCTCCGCTGCTGAGGGTGTCTAGCGACGCCCACGTACCGACCGATCCGACAACGATGCCAACACTAGCTACTATCGCGGCGATCAGGTTGGGGAGATAGAACGGCGAATCCCCAAGTGGCGGACCGGCCACAGGGTAGGTCTCCGTACCGCCGGTAGCCATACTTGATCGGTAGATGTCTGTCTCGGTCCATGCCTCGTCATGCGGACCCGTCATCTATCCCCCAAATACTTCATCCCGTGCAAAAGTGTCGATCGCAGTGCAGTTCTTAGCAGGCACGGCGACCTGCTTCAGCCCCCCGTCGGGACCTTAGCAGGGGAACCTGCCTGTCGAGGACGACTACAGCAAAGCTTTACTGACGGCATGGATGCTTGACACGCGCCCTTCAGCTCCCGCATGGTCGAGCCACAATGAAAGGGCGACGTCACCACCATCGACAACAGGAACGGCGGCCCGCACGTGGTCTACATCGCCGCAGCAAGCCCTTCCCGGAGCATCAGCGGGCCGCACCGGTCTCGCGCTTGTCGAGCGGACGCGGTAACCCGGCACTCGGTTACGCCCTCGCCGCTGCGGCGGTCCTGCTTATCGCCGCGTTAGTGTTTGCATGCCTTCAACTGCTGGGTTCCCGCCACGCCAGACCTGATGCGCTGCACGACAGAACAGCGCCATTCGAATCGCCTTCGCCTCAGCTCTCGACGGCGACTCCCATGCCCTCGGGAGGGGCCGGATGGGCACCAGCATTGTCGGACGTTGTCCGGCAACAGTTCGCTAGCTTCCTGGACAGCCAATTGTCGACGGACGGAATCGCGGTGCAGCCCGTCGGTACGGAAACAACGCCGATCTTCTTCGGGACGTGGGCGGAAGGACCGGCGTGGTCGACAGTCAAAATCCCACTCGCAATCGCTGCAACGCGAGAGAACCCCGCAACGATTGTCTCATCCGAGGTTGAGGCGGCGATCACCGAATCAGACAATGCCGCAGCCGAGGCGCTTTGGGAATCGCTCGGCGAACCAACGACCGCAGCGAAAAAAGTTAAGGCAGTGCTCGCAGAAGCAGGCAATGCGCCAGAAGTGCAATCACAGCGCATCAGGCCCGGCTTCAGCGCCTTCGGACAAACCGTCTGGTCGCTAGCAGACCAGGCCCGGTTCGCCGCTCACTTGGCATGCGATCCCGACGACGGCCAAGTCCTGGAGCTGATGGGCCAGATAACAGCATCGCAAAGATGGGGCTTAGGCAACCTGTCTGACGCTCGCTTCAAGGGTGGTTGGGGACCTGACCCCACGGGCGGCTACCTAGTCCGCCAGTTCGGAATCATCAACGCACCGAGAGGATTGGTCGCCGTCGCCATGGCAGCACAGCCGCGCTCAGGTTCCTTCGACGACGGCATACAGCAACTCGACGCCATGGCGGGTTGGCTTAGCGACCGGCTGGACTTGCTCCCTGCGGGTCGCTGCGCACCATGACCTAGAAAGTTTTGCCTCAGCTACTGCTGGCTCGGCAGTCGGCATCCTGTGCTGCCGCCGATCAGGGCGGCGGTTTGAGAGCCGAAGCGCAGAGTGGTGCCGGTGTCGCTAGTGAATTGGACATCGTGGTCGCTGGGGTTGTCTTTGAAGACTGTCAGGTTGTCTGCGCCGAGTGAGTGCGCGGTCTCGACGGCGAGGTTGTAGACCTGCTGCCAGTCTTGCTCGGGGATGGGGTTGTCCGAGACGTAGTTGCGGAGCACGATGCGTTCGCCATCAGTGTGTTCGTACGGGGCCATGCAATTGCCCCGGCTGTCTTCGCGTCGCCACTGCCACGACACCGTGGGGACGATTGCGGTGATCTGCTGGCCCAGGCGCAGGATCGCCGCTTCGACTTGGTTGTGGGTGTCTTCCAGCGAGGGAAGGGCACGAAGCGTGTCAGCGGACTGGCTGACGCTGCTGGGATCGGTTGGCTCGGGAGGATTGTTCACGTGACATCCTGCGGCTAGAAGGGCAAGAACGACGACGCTGACACAGCGGGCTAGCGGTCGGGTCATGGTCGGGGCGCTCATTTCTGGGGCATAGGTGTGGTGCCTGCGATGACGGCGGCAATGTTGTAGCCGGTGGTGTAGGGCTGGTTGTTCGCTCCGTCCCAGCGGGGGTAGTCGCTGTGGCCGCTGGCCGCGCCGAGTGTGCGTCCGTCGGGGACGATGGTTGCGCCGGTAGCCAAATGAGTGAAGTCGGGGTTGGTGGCCGGGTTAGGGCCGAACTCTCCCGCGCCTGAAGCATCCATTCCGCCCAGCATCGCTTGGGCGAGATTGTTGAACGGTGGCGGCAGCAGGGGCGCGGCGGCGTGGGCAAGTGGTGGTCCGTCGTAGACCCACTGGATCGGATCGTCAGGAGTCTCCATGGTGAAGACGTGTCCAGCGGCCAAGCCCAAATCTGCTGGTGTGGTCGCCTCGATGCCGGGCGAGCCGTAGAACAGGGCGTTGTCGACACCGTGGTCGCCGGGCACCTGCAGCGCCAGGCCGGTGGTGAGTGATCCATATGAGTGGCCGATCGCCGTGAGATCGAGCGGGCCTTGGTGGGTGGCGTTGATGCCGTCGTAGAAGCGGGCGAGGTCTTGGGCTCCGGCGCGAGCGAGGTCGTCGTGGCTGACGCCCCATCCGCCGGACAGTGAGGCCGCCAGATCGTCGCCGCCGGGTATCTGCGGGGCGTCGTAGCCGATCCAGGCGACTGTCGCGACGGTCTCGTCGCTGCGACCGGCGAGGTCGAGTTGGGTGAGGGCCTCGGTGCGGGCGTTCATCGCTTCTTCTGCCATGCCTTCCATCGCGCCGTGGACGGTGGTGTTCAGACCAGGTGCTGTGACGGAGACGTGATCTGCGGTGTCGAGGTCGCCGACGCCGATCGCGGCGTGGGCTTGCTGGCCGGTTGTGGTGTCGAGCAATAGGAGTTGACGATCCGTCTTGTCGCGCACAGCGTTGTCGACGGCCCTGAGGTCCGGGAGGTACTTGGAGTCGCTGCGGGCCTTTTCGTAGTCGCGCTGCCACGCCTCGTATTTCGGGCGGTCAAAGAAGATGGCACCCGGCTTGTTCTCTGGTGGGATGTTCTCACCCTCCGCCCAGTCGGGGTGCTGAGCGCGCAGCGCATCGACGCGATTCTGTGCGGCTTGGGCCTGGGACAGCTCGCTGCCGAGCCGCCGCCGGTTGTAAAAGTCACGGTCGACCGCTGGCATCCCGACGTGGTTGGCGATCGCCGGATCACGCTGAAACAGCGCCTCGCGCTGTTCGGGCGTCAACGGCTCCCAGAAGTCGTGGAACTGTTTCGGGTCTTCGGGGACGGGCTTGGCCAGGACTTCCTGGACGGAGGGCTGATCACCGGCAGGGTTGGCGTGCTCGCCCGCGGTGGTGATGGCCTTCGCCAAGCCTGCGTCGGCTTCATCAGCGGCGGCCAGCAGCTCACGGACGCGGACCTCCAGATCCGCCTGCTGCAGCGCGTATACGGGGTCGCCTACGAGGGTCGCGTCGGTCGGGGTGACGGTCCCACTTAACGGGTCGATGCTGAAGCCTTGCGTGCGAGCATCGTCGTAGAGGCGGTGCAGCTTCGACTTCAGCCCTTCGATCTCGTCGGCGCTGGAACGCGCCGCAGCAGAAACACGAGCCATTTCTTCGGCATGGGCGGCCAGATAGGCGCTGAGCTTATCCAGCGAGGCACGAGCGGCATCACCGCCGCCGCCCTGCCAAGAAGCGATCAGCGGCAAGCGTGCCAGGCCCGTGCGCACGTCATCGGCGCTGGCCCCACGCTTACCGAGAGCTGAGGCGACATCGCGGATCGACGATGCGTCCCACCGGTCAACATCGGCCAGAGTCAGCGGCATTAGATCTGCGCGTTGATTGAGCCCGCGTTATCGGAATCGGTCGTGGCGTAGCTCTGGGCTGCGGCGCGGAACGCTGCGCCGTGCGCTTTGACATCGCTGCTCAGCGCCTCCGTGGCGGCCTGCCACTCGGCGAACTTCGCTTGCAAGGCCACCGCCGAGGTACCAATCCACCCTGTCTGCGCAGCTTCAATGTCAGCATCGGCGTTGGCGTGTGCGGACTGAAGCTCGGCGTGATGAACATCCATATGCGCCGATGAAAGGTGCAAGTCGACTAAATCAACTTGCAGCGACTTGGCCACTCCAAACCCCTTACTGTCCCGGCCCTCTCGGCAGAATCAGCCACCGACGAAACAACGATACCCAGCGTTCCAAGGGGGTCTGGACGCCAAATTGTGTGCGGTGGAGATGCACGTCGAGCGCGCTATGGACGGGGCTCAAAGCCAGTGACGGCGAAGTTGCACAGGTAGCGTTCGGCGGCAGCGACGATCGCTTGGGCCTGGTTCAGGTGCATCGAGGTCCCGCCATACACCTGTTGGACGACCACGCTCCGAGGCACACCTCGGTACATGTCGCCACAGAGCTGGTTCCCCCGATTGACCATGACCCTGGGCGTACTGGTCGGGACGATGCCGACAGCGGCAAGATCCTTCATGAACGCTTGCTCGTTCGAGCAGAGAGCATTCACATCGTCGGAGTCGGTGCATGCGCTCGCAGGAGAGGCTGCGACTATCGCCACCGCTGGAGCGCTAACCAACGTTGCGATAATTGCGACGATCGACCGGCCCGTCGTCACGGGTAACCAACTTCGGGACAAAGGTTATCGACCGCGACGTGAACCAGCGAGCCCACCACTGCGCCGGACGCTGGGCCAATACCAGCGGCGTTCCACGCATTCCAGATCGCCACCTTCGCATCATCGGATGACCCGCCGTCCCGACGCACCTGGCACGCCTGCCTACCGAGTTTCAGAACGAGAACGTCTGTAGGTCGCGGCCTCGGGAGGTACTGGTCCGCTTCGGCCAAGAACTGTCGCTCCGCAGGCGTATTACCGTAGGGCTGCGCTCCGGCGACAGGCGCTGTCAACATGCCGCCCAGGCAGGTTGCTACAAGCGTTGCGCCTACGGCGAAGCGAGCACTCGTGATCGTCCCCATCATTCCCCCCAACACGATGACCTCCACTATGAAGGTCGACGGTTACGACGTGTATTACCCGCCACGTGAACCTTCGCAGAACTCGACCGCATTGTTACCGCCGGACTGGGCGAACGTATCCGCGAGGCTCGGCAGGGATGAGTCGGTAGCTTTCTTCATCAAGACTGCGTTGTCGCCAATGGTCACTGTTGCTCATCGCTGTCGTCGGCTGGGTCGAGCTTTTTGATGATGCCCACCTGCATCGACTCGATCAGGTAGTCGTTTAGATCCCAGACGCCCGATCGCCAGGTCTCCGGCGGCAGTGTTGCCGCCTCCGCTTCCACGTCAGCCACAAGTTCGTCATAGGTATAGACGACACCGCTCATCTCATACAGCGCGTCAGCGTCCATGGACTTCACCACCGGTCTGATGCGCGATACACACCCAATGCCAGGCCATTTCGGGCGACCTTGCGATTAACGTCTGATGCGTCGAGCGATCATTTTCACGGCTGGCGCAATCGTGCTTGGTGGCTGTGGAATTCATCATCGGTAACCATATTTTATCAGTTCAGAGTCAGTTTCCCCATTCTATAGACGTCTCAGATTTGGCGAAGTAACAGGGTCTACTTGTTCCATTTCCTCAGTTCGTTGTTGCCGCGCTGCAGATCGCCCAGGGTTGGTGGCCGAATCGCGTTTCCTGCGTATTCCCGCGTTTCGCTTTGCTTTTCTGTAGCAGCACTACAGGACAAACGAGGCATGTAGCAGCTCGGCACTTTCTAGAGCTGCGTGCGCACTCGCAGCTCCGAGGACATCGTCAGAACACTGCATCGCAACAATCCGAGTGCCTTGCCTGGGAAGCCCTTCAAAACGACCGTTGCCGTCAACTTCCGGTCAACGTCTCCGGTGCCTGAAATCCGCTACCGGTAATGGGTACCACCCGCTTGTCGATCCGCTGGCGTGGCCCTGGTTACAAGCGTAGCTGTTCGCTCCGTCGGCCCGGCGAGGGCGTTGAGTCGAAATCGAGATTTCGGCGACGGTACAAGCTTCTTAGTGGACTCTAATGGCGAGCCAGGGTCGCCCAGGGCAGATTTTCCCCGAGCGGCAGCTGCCAGAGCTTATTGCCTCGAAAGGAGAAAGACAGTGCCATGCCGCCGAACCATAGTGGGGCGAAGTCCAATCAGCCCACCTGCATTACTTCCCCAGCGTGGACTTCGTTCTCGTTTTCGGTGTCGGCGTGGACGGAATGATTGGCCGTGTGCGCTCGAAAACCAGTTCTCGATGGCGGCGACGATAAGGTCGTCGGGACAGAGCGTCGTTGACCCGATGTCGTACACGGCCTGCAGCACGGTGGCCGGTCCCATCAGCCGTTGACCGACGGGGGTCAACGCGGCGTGTCCCCCCGCAGGCCGTGGAATCGGGAGCACCGCAGCAGGCTGGCCTCGTACCACTAGCCATCGGTCAGCAGGAGCCGGGTGGCGGCCATCGGCGGATACTGTTTCTTCGCATCCATTTGTTTTCTAGTTCGCGGTTTCCAGCCCACCGCCCCTTATAGGGGGGCGGTGTTGGACTGGAATAACTCGGTGGACCGGAATCGAGCTGGAATCTTGTTGAAAAGCTGGAACTCTCATGACTGGCAGCATCAGCATTGACTGCACTTCGGCGCGTACCTCGTCCTGTTGTCGGTTCCGAGATTAACCAGCTCACCGTCGTCGAGCAGGGCCTTTAGTGCGTTGTAGACGGATGTCTTGCCGACGTTCCCCTCGGCGGCGAGCTTGATCACCTGCGTGGCAGTGAGCCCTTCGGGCGGTGCGCAATTCCGAACAATCTCCAACACGATGCGCTGGGAATTCGCCCGCAGGGTCTCCATTCCAGACCCGCTTCTGGAAACCACCAGGGTCTGTCGTTGCATCTCGATAGTGCTCGGCATGAGGTGCTGGGACACCGTGTGCCGCATGAGAGCGATGACGTGCTTGCACCCGGCGGGCACGTCCTTGTGCTTCGCGCACTCGATCGTGGCCTGCAGTCCTTCCCCGGACATCCTCAGGTCGGACCACACCGCCCCGTCCCAGGCCGTCGATCCACGTCCCCGCTGGGTCGCCGTGCCGGAATGATGGACGGTCATCACGGTGCATCCAGCGGCGGCGCGGATTTTCTCGGCAGCGTCGATGGCCCGCCCCTGCTCGGTGGCGCTGTTCTCCTCCAGCCCGACGGTGCACCGGGCACGGGTGTCGATGATCACCAGGTCGGCCTCGAATTCGCGCACCACATCAACGATCTCGCTCACGTCGAGCTGCTGACCGAGCTGTACCGGCTCCGGCACGATGAGGAGATGACCGTCCAGCACTGCGGGATCAACCTTCTCGACCTCGCACCACGCCAGGATGCGGGCATTAAGACCGTTGGCACCCTCAGCCGCGATGTAGACGACGCGGCCAGACTGGCGGACCGAGAACCCGGCGAACGGGGTCCCGGTGGCCACCGCGCACGCCATGCCGACTGCCGCGAACGACTTATACGAGCCGGGCGGTCCCGAGAGCTGCGCCAGGGTGTCGCGATAGAGCAGGCCGTCCACGAGCGGCCTGACCGGGGGCAGGTGTGCCAGGTCGGTCACGCTCAAGAGCCGGTCGCGTAGGTGGGGCCGGTGCTTGCATGCGGCGGGTGAGGCGGTGTCTGCAGCGTATAGCTCGGCGCTATCGGCCTCGAACTCACCCGCACAGCGACCGGACATTAGGGCTCTCTGGATCTCTGCGGAGTGCAGCCCTGCGGCCTCGGCGGCGTCTGTGAGCTTGTCGGCCAGGTCTTCGTCGAGGTCACC
Organism: Mycolicibacterium sp. 018/SC-01/001; assembly: GCF_007096635.1. Classification (GTDB taxonomy): domain Bacteria; phylum Actinomycetota; class Actinomycetes; order Mycobacteriales; family Mycobacteriaceae; genus Mycobacterium. The sequence continues at coordinate 153,811 of NZ_VKAA01000013.1, read as the reverse complement.
CTGGCGGGCGGCGTCCTTGGCGGCACCGAACAATGTCCTGTTGCGGCTCCCCCAAGGGGCTTTCGACACCCGATTGATCAATTCCCGACGAGAGAACCGCTGCGGGCCTTTGGCTGTCATCCCACGGGGCTGCTCCTCGCCGATTCCGAACTCGTCGAGGGCCTGCCGTACCTGCTCGACCGTCAGGGCAGCGCCGGTGTCGGTCTCGCACCACACGGGAATCGGTTTGTCGGGGTCCTTGACGTTGTTCGTCCCAGGCACCCGCAGCACTCGCGGGAGGTCAGCGACGTTGTCCACCTTGCACCCGTGATGCGCGGCGACGGCATCGAGTAGCCGCCCGAACCCCCTGGCGAGCTGCTGCGCCTCCTGGTTGCTCAGCTTCTCGGCTGATTCGCGATCGAGCTTCCAGAAGGGCTGCATGCCATGGCCGGAATAGGTGTTTGCGCAGGGTCGCTCACCCAGCAGAGCGGACACCTCGGTGATGATGTCGTGTGCGGTGTCGAGGTCCGGGCACCCGCCATCCTTGACGTCCAGGTCGCCCCACAGCGATGTCAGCCGGGGGATGTCTTTGGCGGTCCCGCGACCACGGGCCACCCGTGAGTCCACCGGGTTAACCCCGAACCAGACGTTCACCAGGCCACTGGTCTGACCCATCAGGCGCTCGACGAGCTGGGGTGCATCCTCAACGGTGCCCAACTCCGAGGTGAAGGAATGACGGCCTGGGATTTCCCAGCACACCGAAACGTGGTCGTGCCGGTAGTCATCGACGTGGCCCAGGACCGCCAGCAGCTCCTCGAACGTATATTCCGTGGGGGTATCCTTGGTGTCAGTCCTTGCCTCGGACATTAGGAGCGCCTCGGTCTCGCCGCCGGGGCGTTCTTTTGTTGAAGTCACTGCGACAGCACCTCCTCGACATGCTGTCGAACCGCCTCGGGAATGCTCGCGACGTATGCGCTGCGCGGTTCAAGACGGCAGCCGGGGCGACGGTCCGCAGCACGCGCAGCAGTCACTGGCTCATCACCCGCTTACGTGAAGTGGGCGTCAGGCCCGACAATCTAGCCGTCGAAGCCGACCGGCTCCGCCGCACCTCGTTGGAGCAGACGGCGAGGGCGTCTGCGATGTCGCTGTCAGTCATCCGCCAGTGGCGACCGACCTTGCGACCTGGGAACGCGCCAGCACGCAGCTTCTCGATCAGCCACCGTTCGGATGGAGCGCCCATCCGAATGGCAGCGTCGCCGCTGGAGTAGGTGAGATTAGTCGTGGACACGAAGGACCCCTTCTGATCAATCTGATCAGACCCTTGGGGTCTCCTTCGGCACGTCCCACAGAGCAGGACTCAAGGCAACGGTAGCAGACGCGAAAGAACGTCGGAGACCATGGAAGCGGCGCGTCACAGCTTCAAATAACTTGCCGGACTTCATATCCTGACAGCAGCTAGAACAAGCTACCCACCAAGAGCAGCGCCGATGGCATCGGCGGCGACGCTCATCGATCGCCGGTCGATGTGGGAGTAGAGCGAGATCGTGGTGTTGATCGACTCGTGCCCGAGGTGCTCTTGGATCACCGGCAGCGGCACACCGGCCAGCACGAGCCAGGATGCGCATGTATGCCGCAGGTCGTGGATACGGGGCTTGAGGATCGGCGCGTCCGGGATGGCCTTGATCGGTTTGCCCTCAGCGTCTTCGGTCGGCCAGGTCCGCTCGACAGCAGCAGACCAGACCCGATCGTGGAAGCCGTTGCCCTTGACGAAGGTGCCTGCCTTATTACGGAAGACCCACTCCCCCGTCAGATCGAGCTTGTCGAGGGTCGCCCTGGGGACGTTGATGGTGCGCACCGACTTCTTCGTCTTCGGCGGACCCAGCTCGTAGCCACCACGGTCGTAGGTCCGCTTCCACGACCGGGTGATCCTGACCGTGTTAGTGGCCAGGTCGATGTCCGACGGCCTCAGCGCAGTGGCCTCACCCCACCGGCAGCCGGAAGCCACCAGGAACTCGACGAGCGGCTTCCAGTGGTCCGTCACGTTGGCCAGCAGACGCGCAAAGTCCTCGTGGGACAGACAGACCATGTCCGGGCGCTCGGAGGTCGGCAGGCGCTGACCCAGAGCCGGGTTGGTGCGGATGCGTCCCGCCCGGACTGCAGCGTTCAAAGCCGACGACAGGAAGCCGTGCTTGTTCGAGATCGTCTTTCCTGAGGCTCCGCCGTCGGCAAGATCCTGGGTCCACTTCGCGATGTGTTCGCGAGTCAGCCCGGTCAGCGGGAGGTCGCCGAGCGACGGTCCGATGTCCTTGTGTAGATAGCTCTGATAATCCCAGAGCGTCGACTTCCGCAGACCGGTCAGGTGCTCGATATGGTGCTCGATCCACTCCCGCACCGTCATCGTCGTCATGTCGGGGTCGGTGCCCAACGTCGTCAGCGCCTGGGCGGCTCCGAACTTCTCGACGAGTTCCTTGAACCTGATGGCCGTCGCGAGGTCCTCGAACGAGGTTGAGGTCTGCCTACCGTCGAGGCGGTAAAGCACCTGGACGTACTCGGTGCCGTTCTTGCGGTTAACCGCTCTCAGCGATGCCATGGCGGCGACTATAGACGCCGATGTTGATGACATGTTGATGGAAAACAAAAGCAGGTCAGGGATTGCGTCCCTGACCTGCTGTTCTCCGGTGGAGCTGCCGGGAATCGAACCCGGGTCCTACGGCATTCCCTCAAGGCTTCTCCGTGCGCAGTCCGCTACGTCTCTACTTGGATCTCCTGATCACGCGGACGAGTCAGGATGACGATCCCAGTCGCTGTTGGTGTCCCGATGAGTCCCGCGACCGAACTCATCGGTTGATCCCTCTAGATGACGCCAGGGTCCGGGTCGAGGGCGGTCCCGGTCTGACGGACCAGCTGTCGCTTAGGCAGCGAGAGCGAAGTCGCGCTGATTGGAATCGGCGCTTAATTGGTTGCAACGACGCTTACGGTGGTCTCTTGCCTGCACCGGCACGCTTCCCTTGATTCGATGCGCGAAGTCGAAACCGTTCAGCCCCTCGCATCCCTGCCGACGTTCAGCAGGAAGGTTCATACTACCGGCCAGAGCAACCCACGCCAGCAGATATTCATTCCAAGGGCTGCGCGGGTCGCGTCCGCGAGCCACCGTATTCGGCGATGATGTCGGCGAGTGGCGCCGGCCTGCCGAACAGGTGGCCCTGAGCCAGCCGACAGCCGGCCGCAAGCACCGTCGACGCCTGGTCGGCCGTCTCGATGCCCTCGGCGATGACGTCGAGGCCCAGATCGGCGCACAGTCCCACCACCGATCGATACAACGTGAGCTCCCGCACGGCCTCTGACCCCACGGCGAGGCTGCGATCCAGCTTGACGATGCCCACCGGCAGCGCATGCAGATAGGTCAGCGAGTTGTAGCCGGCACCGAAATCGTCCAGCGCGACACGGGCTCCCATCGCGTTGAACCGGTCGATCTGCGCCGCCGCGTCCACCAGGTCCGGAATGGGCAGCGTCTCGGTGATCTCCAAGACCATGCACCCCGGTTCGATCGCACGCTGCGACAGGACCCGTCGCACGTCGTCGTCGAATCCGGGGTGACCCAGCCGGGAGGCGCCGATGTTGACGTGGACGTCGACGTCCAGACCGGTGGCAGCGACCTGCTCGCAGGCCAGCTCGAGGACCATTCCGTCCAGCATCGCGCCCAGGTCGGCCGCTTCTGCGGCCGCGACGAACGTCTCGGGCGGGATCTGCAGACCGTTGGGCGCGGTCCACCGGGCCAGCGCCTCCACGGCGATCAGTTGCTCGTCGGGCAGTGTGACGATCGGCTGGTAGACGAGGGTGAAACCGGCCGGTACCCCGCCGGCGGCGGCCCGCAACGCGGACGGGAAGTCGGCGGGCGGCCCGGCCGACGGTTGGTAGACGACCACGGTGTTCTTGCCGAGCCGTTTACCGGCGTACATCGAAACGTCGGCTTGCCGCAGCAGGTCATCGGAGCTCAGGGTGCTCGGCCCCGCCCCGGAGTGCACCAGACCCATGCTGGCCCGCACTCGCAGGGAGCCGCCGTCCAGAAGGAACGGCTCCCGCAGCGCGACCCGAAGCCGACCGGCCACCACCTCGGGGGCCTCCGCTTCGTCGGACTGGCTGGCGTCGATCAGAATGGCGAACTCGTCACCGCCGATCCGCGCGAGGATGTCCGCGTCGGACAGGCAGCACTGCAGCCGTTCCCCGACCGAGCGCAGCAGATCGTCGCCGGCGGCGTGCCCGTATCGATCGTTGACGTCCTTGAAGTCGTCGAGGTCGACGAAGATCAGGCCGAACTCGCCGTCACGCATCGCCTGCTCGAGCCGGTCCCGGAACAACAGTCGGTTCGGCAGGCCGGTCAACGGGTCGTGCATGACCTGGTGCGCGAGGCGGCGCTGCACGTCGTAGAGCCGGCGGGTCAGCACCCGCTGCTGCTCCATCGCCACGAGCTGCCGGGCCGCCACCGACACCACCATCGCCACTGTTGTTCCGACGACCACCGGGCCCAGTTGGTGGCCCGTCAGCACATGGAAAGCCAGCAGCACGGTGATTCCGAGGAAGCCCGAATACGGCAGGATCAGCTGGGCCCGGTCGATCAGTCGCGCACGCCCGGTCGCCACGAGTTCGCCCTGCGAGCGCGGTCGCATCGACAGGGCGATGAACAGCGGCCCCAGTGCCAGCCCCATCTCTCCCCACAGGTCCGCGTCGGGGAAGCCCACGGCATGGAAGTAGGCGATCACCCGGTCGGCGGCGAGGATCAGCACGACACCGCTGCCCAGCTGGAGATAGTTGACGCGACCCGGTTGATCCGCCCGGTAGACCATGCCGGTCACCGCGGCGACGACCACGACGGCGATTGCGGCGACGGCGAACGGGATGACCACCGCCGCGCTGTCCGACCTCGGCAACGATGCCGTGGACAGCCGGCCCAGTCCGAAGATCACCAGGATCGCGAACGACGTGGTGACCACCAGACCGTCCAGTACCGTCAGCGCGGCAGCGTGCCGTGTCGATCCGTCCTCCGGAACGGTGACGCGGCCTCCGCGGATCGCCAGCAGCAACACCGCCGCCAGGGCCAGCACCGGGAAGAGCCAGTACAGCGCCACCCACACGGACGGCCCACCGGGTCCGGACAGCCACCAGGACACCTGGCCGGCCAGCAGGCTCGCGACGGCGCCGACCGCGAGCAGCCGCCACCACCGGGCCACACCTCGCGATCGCCGAGCTTCGGAGAGCCCGTAACAGATCGCACCGAGGGCGGTGCAGCACAACGCGACCGCGGCGACCCGGTGAGCGGGCCGATCACCCCAGGGCGCGAACGAGTTGACAGCCAGCACCACCGTGGCGGTGATGACCAACGCGACCCGCACCCGGAAGCCCGTACGGCCACCTCCCTCGCCCGACGACACGCCCGTCGTCTACCCCCGCTGAGTGCAGCTAACCAGCGGTGATCAGGCCCACGGACACGAACGCGAAAATCATGCCGAGAACCTGCAGGCGAGTTACCGACTCGCGAAGTACCAGCACCGCGAGCAACACGGTGGCGGCCGGATACAGCGCCACGAGGACACCGGTCAGGGACAGCAGCGACGAGTGCAACGCGAGCAGGGTCGCGGTGTTGGCCACCGTGTCGAGCACCCCGGCCACCAGCGCCAGTCGCAGCGGGAAGCCGCGCACCAGCACCAGGTTGGCCGTGAGCAGCGCGGCGATCACGACGATCACCGTCGCCGCCAACCGCCCGAACACCAGCGGCCAGAGCCCCGCCTCGACCGGGACCTGATCCAGGATCACGAAGGTCATGCCGAACGCGACCCCCGACCCGACCGTCAACCAGGCCACCTTGACGGTGAAACGGTGCTGACGGCGTTCGTCGGGCACGTCCACCTGCCGGCTCACCATGACGACCGCGACCAGCGCTGCGACCACGCCCACGAAGGCCAGCGCACTGGGTCGCTCCCCCAGCGCCACCCCGAATCCGACCGGCACGGCCGCGACCAGCACCGAGGTCAACGGCGACACCACGGAGATGGGGCCCGACCCGAGCGCGGCGTAGAACCACCACACGCCGAACGCCTGGCCGACGCCGGCGAGCAAGCCCCACAGCACCGCGGCCCTGCTCAGCGCACCGCCGTACGGCAGCGCGAGGACGGTCAACAGGATCAGCGCCAAGGGGTAGGACACGATCACCACCCGCAGTGCTGCGACCCGGCGTGATGCGAACCCGCCGACGAAGTCGCTGACGCCGTAGCCCAACGCGGCGATCAGAGCGCTGATGATCCCCGTCAGGAGGTCATGCCCTTGACGCGGCGTCCCAGCTCGCGGGTGACCTCGCGCTCGGCGTCGCGGCGCGCCAGATCCTGACGCTTGTCGTGGGCCTGCTTGCCGCGGGCCAACGCGAGTTCCACCTTCACCTTGCCGCCGGTGAAATACAGCGACAGCGGGACCAGCGTCAGGTTGCCGTCGCGGGTCTTGCCGACCAGCGTGTCGATCTCCCGGCGGTGCAGCAGCAGTTTGCGGTTGCGCCGCGGCGCGTGATTGGTCCACGTGCCGTGGTGATACTCCGGGATGTGCAGGTTGCGCAGCCAGATCTCGCCGTCGTCCACGGTGGCGAACGCATCGGCCAGCGAGGCCTGACCCTCCCGCAGGCTCTTGACCTCGGTGCCCATCAGCGCGACGCCGGCCTCGAAGGTCTCGAGGATCGAGAAGTTGTGGCGCGCTTTACGGTTCGTTGCCACCACCTGGTTGTTGGTGTCCTTGACGCCCTTGGTCTTCTTGGCCATCGCTACCGCCGCACGTAGAGGCGCAACGTGACGTACGAGGTGATCCCCGACATCGCGAGGCCGAGGAGGAGCATCCACGGCGCGCTGTAATAGAGGACGTCGGCGTAGTCCACCCTGGCGATCAGGTTGGCTTGATAGAACTGGTCGAGCGCGCTCTCCAGGAACACGGCCCGCACCGCGATCAGCCCGGCGATCGCGATCACCACCCCAACGAAGGCCGCCAGCATCGCTTCGAGCAGGAACGGCAACTGGGTGTACCAGCGGGTGGCGCCGACCAGGCGCATGATGCCGATCTCGGTGCGCCGGGTGTACGCCGCGACTTGGACCATGTTGGCGATCAACAGCACCGCACCGATGGCCTGCACCAGTGCCACTGCGAACGCGACATTGCTGATGCCGTCGAGCACGGCGAACAACCGGTCGATCAGGTCCTTCTGGTTCAACACGTTGAGCACACCGGGTTGGCCGATCATCGCGTCGTCGAAGTCCTTGTGCTGCTCGGGATCGTCGAGCTTGACGACGAACGACGCCGGGAACGCGTCCTTGCCCGCGACGTCCTTGTACTGGGGGAACTTTCGGATCGCGTCGTCGTAGGCCTCGTCGCGGTTGAGGAAGCGCACCGAGCGCACGTCGTCGCGGTTCTCGATCAGCGTGCGCAACGCCTTGCACGGGTCGGCATCGCAGGTCGGGTCGTTGGCCGAGACGTCGTTGGTCAGGAAGACCTGGCTCTCCACCCGGTCGAGGTAGATGGCGCGGGACTGATCGGCGAGCCGGACGACGAGCAGACCGCCACCGAACAGACCGATGGAGATCGCGGTGGTGAGCACCATCGCGATCGTCATGGTGACGTTGCGGCGAAGCCCGGTCAGGACTTCGTTGACGAGAAAGCCGAAGCGCACTAGCGATCCATTCCGTAGACGCCGCGCTGTTCGTCGCGAACCAGCCGGCCGAGTTCGAGTTCGACGACCCGCTGACGCATGGAGTCGACGATGTGGTGGTCATGGGTGGCCATCAGCACCGTCGTGCCGGTGCGGTTGATCCGCTCGAGCAGATCCATGATGTCCTTGCTGGTGTCCGGGTCCAGGTTGCCGGTCGGCTCGTCGGCCAGCAGCACCAGCGGCCGGTTGACGAACGCGCGGGCGATGGCGACCCGCTGCTGCTCACCGCCGGACAGCTCGGCGGGCAGCCGGTTGGCCTTGCCGGAGAGCCCGACCATCTCCAGCACGTCGGGCACCACCCTGTTGATGGTGTCGGAGCGCTTGCCGATCACCTCGAGCGCGAAGGCGACGTTCTCGAAGACCGTCTTCTGCTGCAGCAGCCGGAAGTCCTGGAACACGCACCCGATCACCTGGCGCAGGCCGGGGATGTGACGCCCGGACAGCTTGTTCACGTGGAACTTCGACACCCGGATGTCGCCGGTCGACGGGTGTTCCTCGCCCAGCAGCAGGCGCATGAACGTGGACTTGCCCGACCCCGACGGGCCGATGAGGAAGACGAACTCACCCTTGTCGATCTTGAGCGACACATTGTCGAGGGCGGGTCGCGCCGACGACTTGTACTGCTTGGAGACATGGTCGAGGGTGATCATCACGGCACGCCAGTGTAGCGGGGAGGCGTGCGGGCACCGCATCGCCGGACGGGTGCCGCGGGGCTCACTGGGGCGGCGACGCGGTCGTGCTCGCAGGCGCACCGGTCGGCGGGAGCAGCGGCGGCGCCGGCGTGAACGTCACCGGGCCCAGCGGACCGGGCCCGTCCGGATCGATCACGGTCGTCGAGGGGCTGCCGGGCGGCGCCGTGCCGCTCGTGGTCGTCGCCGAGGTGCTCTCCGACTCAGACGGTGACGGGGACGGCGTGGTCGTCGTTGTCGTTGTCGTCGTGGTCGTCGTCGTGGTGGTCGGGGTCGCACTCGGTGCGACGTTGGTCCGCGGCACCCAGGTGTAGTTGGGGTCGGGCACGAAACCGGGCGGAACCACCTGCGTCGTATCGCTCTGCGTGGCGCTCGGCGCCGGTTGAAAGGTCTGGTTGACCCAGAACAGCGCGACGAACGCGAGGATCAACGTCGCGGTCGAGGTGCGCATCCGCCCACCGAAGATGTAGTTCGGCCAACTCTTGGTGCTGCCGGCGCGTTTCGGCGCCCACATCCACTCGAACCACTTCATCGCTGCGTCTCCGGCTGCGCGGCGGTGCCCGGATCCGCTGCCGGGATCTTCGGGCCGCTGTCGTCGACGCGGGCGGGGTGCGGGATCGCGGCCACCACCGGGGCCGGCTCTCCCGGTGCGACGATCCCGGCGCGCCGCAAGGCGCGGATCACCAGCACCCGCAGGCGCCGCCCGACCTCGAACTGCTTGCCGGGCAGGGTCCGGGCGACCATGCGCAGATTCACCGTCTCCAATTCGATGCTCTCCACGCCCATCAGCTGCGGCGCGTCCAGCAGCAGATCCTTCAGTTGCGAGTCGTGCATTGCCTTGTCGGCGACGCCGTGCAGCACGTCGTTGACCTCGTTCAGGTCGGCCGAGACGGGCACAGGGATGTCGATGACCGCCCTGGCCCAGTCCTTCGACAGGTTGACGGTCTTGACGATCTGCCCGTTCGGGATCGTGAACATCTCGCCTTCTGCGGAGCGCAGTTTCGTGACGCGCAAGGTGACATCCTCGACGGTGCCCTCGGCGGGCAGGGCGATACCTGCGACGGTCAACGCGACGAGGTCGCCGAACCCGTACTGCTTCTCGGTGATGATGAAGAAGCCCGACAACAGATCCTGGACCAGCCGCTGAGCGCCGAAGCCCAGCGCAGCGCCAATGACCGCGGCGGGCGCGACGAGCGAGCCGATCGGGATCGCGAGGATGTCGGTGATCTGCACCGCCACCATCACGAACAGCAGACCCACCGAGACGTAGGAGATCACCGAGGCGACGGCTTGCCGATGCTTGGCGCTCTCGGAGCGCACCAGCTGGTCGCTCTCCTGGTACTCGGCGTCGATACGGCGCGTGACGCGCTGTGCGGTCCAGTTGATGAACCGGGTGGCCAGCAGCGCGCCGATCAGCAGGAGTCCGATGCGCACACCACGGTCGAGGATCCACACGCCGATGTCACCGCGCCAGAAGCCGTGCCACCGCGAGGCGATGTCGAAAGCCATCAGGGTGCTGTTCACGGGCTACTCGTCGTCGTCTTTCCTGTTGCGCCATCGGATACCGGCCTCGAGGAAACCGTCGATGTCCCCGTCGAGGACAGCGCCCGGGTTCCCGACCTCGTATTCCGTGCGGAGGTCCTTGACCATCTGATACGGGTGCAGGACGTAGGACCGCATCTGGTTACCCCAGGAGCTGCCGCTGTCGCTTTTGAGGGCGTCGAGTTCGGCGCGTTCTTCCTGGCGCTTGCGTTCCAGCAGTTTGGCTTGCAGCACGCGCATCGCCGACACCTTGTTCTGCAGCTGTGATTTCTCGTTCTGGCAGGTGACGACGATACCCGTCGGGATGTGAGTCAGCCGGACAGCCGAGTCCGTGGTGTTCACCGACTGGCCACCCGGCCCGCTGGACCGGTAGACGTCGACACGCACGTCCTGCTCGGGGATGTCGATGTGGTCGGTGGTCTCGGTGACAGGTAGCACCTCGACCTCGGCGAACGACGTCTGCCGTCGGCCCTGGTTGTCGAACGGACTGATCCGGACCAGCCGGTGTGTGCCCTGCTCGACCGAGAGCGTGCCGTAGGCGAACGGCGCGTGCACCGCGAACGTCGCGCTCTTGATCCCGGCCTCTTCGGCGTAGGACGTGTCGTAGACCTCGACGGGGTACTTGTGCTGTTCCGCCCAGCGGATGTACATCCGCATCAGCATCTCGGCCCAGTCGGCGGCGTCCACGCCGCCGGCCCCGGAGCGGATGTTGACCAGGGCCTCGCGCTCGTCGTACTCACCGGAGAGCAGCGTGCGCACTTCGAGGGCCTCGATGTCCTCCCGCAGCTGCCGCAGCTCGGCGTCCGCTTCGGACACCGCGTCGGCGACCGCGTCCCCGTCCTCCTCGGCGGCGAGTTCGTAGAGCACCGGAAGGTCCTCGACCCGCTGACGCAATTCCTCGACCCGACGCAGCTCGTTCTGGGCGTGAGACAGATCGCTGGTCACCTTCTGCGCCCGCGACTGGTCGTCCCACAGCTTGGGGTCCGACGCCTCCTCCTCGAGTTGCGTGATGCGCCCGCGCAGGCCCTCGACGTCGAGGACACGCTCAACAGTGGTGAGCGTGGAGTCGAGGGCGGCGATATCGGCTTGGCGGTCAGGATCCACGGGAGTTCAGGTTACCGGTCCGCGCGTTCTCCTCGACCCGCGCCGACCGCGTTCTAGCATCGGGGTGCAACCCCGTCCGGCCGCGTCGCGACAGCCCCCTGCGCGTGGCCGGGCCGCGACAGAAGGCAGCCCACATGCCCCCACTGCGTCCGTATCACGTGGCGATCGTCGGCTCGGGACCATCCGGGTTCTTCGCCGCCGCCGCCCTGTTCAAGGCCGCCGGCTCCGGTGGAGAGGACCTGGGCCGCGACGTGTACATCGACATGCTCGAGATGCTGCCCACTCCGTGGGGTCTGGTGCGCTCCGGTGTCGCACCGGACCATCCGAAGATCAAGTCGATCTCGGCCCAGTTCGACAAGATCGCCGCGGACCCGCGGTTCCGGTTCTTCGGCAATGTCGTCGTCGGCGAGCACGTCCAGCCCGCTGAACTCGCGGAGCGCTACGACGCGGTCGTCTACGCCAACGGCGCCCAGTCCGACCGGCCGCTGGGCATCCCGGGCGAGGACCTGCCGGGCAGTGTGGCGGCGGTCGACTTCGTCGGCTGGTACAACGCGCATCCGCACTTCGAGGACATGGGGCCCGACGTCTCCTCGGGCCGCGCCGTCGTCGTCGGCAACGGGAACGTGGCCATCGACGTGGCCCGCATCCTGGTCAGCGATCCCGACCTGCTGGCCGAGACCGACATCGCCGACCACGCTCTGGACTCCCTGCAGGCGCGCGGCGTGGAGGAAGTCCTGGTGATCGGTCGGCGCGGGCCCGCCCAGGCCCCGTTCACGACGCTGGAATTGCGCGAGCTCGGCGACCTCGAGGCGCTCGGCGACGTCGACGTGATCATCGACCCGGCCGACTTCGCCGACATCACCGACGACGACCTCGACGCCGGCGGCAAGACCGTGCGCAACAACATCAAGGTGTTGCGCACCTATGCCGAGCAGGAGCCGAAGGGCGCCAAACGGCGAATCGTCTTCCGGTTCCGCACCTCCCCGATCGAGATCAGGGGCGACGGCAAAGTCGAGTCGATCGTGCTGGGCCGCAACGAATTGGTGCGCGGCGACGACGGCCGGGTGTCGGCCCGCGACACCGGCGAGCGCGAGGAAGTCCCCGCCCAACTCGTCGTGCGCGCCGTCGGGTACCGCGGCGTGCCCATGCCGGGCCTGCCGTTCGACGACCGCTCGGGCACCATCCCCCACACCGACGGGCGGATCGACGGCAGCCGTAACGAGTACGTGGTGGGCTGGATCAAGCGCGGACCGACCGGCGTGATCGGCAGCAACAAGAGCGATTCCGCGGACACGGTCACCACTCTGCTGGCCGATCTGACGGCCGCCGAGCCGACCGATCGCGGCGAGGATCACGCCGCGAACGTCGAGCAGTGGCTGCTGGGACGCCAGCCCAAGCTCGTGACCAATGACCACTGGCGGCTGATCGACGAGCACGAGCGCACCACCGGGCAGGGGTCCGGACGACCGCGGGTCAAGTTGACCAGCGTCGAGGAGCTACTCCGGATTGGGCACGGGTGAGGAGAACGCCCACTTCTCCGGGTTGCGCGGCGAGTACCTGACGTCCATCAGCTGGCCCATCGTCGGCCACGCAGCCACGTCGACGATCATCCGCGTGTAGACGGTGTATTCGTTGACCGTCGGTCCGTTGATGACGCCGGTGATGGTCACGTACTGCTCGCCGGCCATGTCGTCGGGCCGTGGGCTGACGCCGGTGACCAGGAGCGTGCCCGGCACCCAGTCGTTGCCGACACCCCGCTTGCGCATGATCCGCGGTGCCGCCAGGAGCACGATGGCGCCGACGATGAGCAAGATGATCGCGAGTTCGGCCACACCGCCATGGTAGGACTCCACGTATGAGCACCCACTCCCCTGACGTCGCCGACGACCTGGCTCTGGCCCTCACCTTGGCGGAGGAAGCCGACGCGCTGACCATGCAGCGCTTCGGTGCGGTGGATCTGCGGGTGGAGACCAAGCCCGACATGACCCCGGCCACCGATGCCGATCTGGACACCGAAACCCTGTTGCGCGACCGCCTCGCCGAGCGTCGTCCCGATGATTCGGTCTTCGGCGAGGAGTTCGGCGGCACCCAGGAGTTCGCGGGGCGTCAGTGGGTGGTCGACCCGATCGACGGCACGAAGAACTTCGTCCGCGGGGTTCCGGTCTGGGCGACGCTGATCGCATTGCTCGTCGACGGCGTGCCGGAAGTCGGCGTGGTGAGCGCTCCCGCATTGGCGCGGCGCTGGTGGGCCGGACGCGGCCAGGGCGCCTTCACCTCGTTCTCCGGGCCAGGCGGCAGCACGCGGCAGATCTCGGTCTCCGGCGTCGCCGACCTCGGCGCCGCCAGCCTCTCGTACTCCGACCTGACCACGGGGTGGGAGGACGCGCGGGCGGCGTTCCTCGATCTCACCGACGCGGTCTGGCGTACCCGCGGCTACGGCGATTTCTGGTCGTACTGCCTGGTCGCCGAGGGCGCTGTCGACGTCACAGCGGAACCGGAGGTCAAGCTGTGGGATCTCGCGCCGCTCGACATCCTCGTCACCGAGGCCGGTGGGCGGTTCACGGACCTCGCGGGCCGGTCGGGCCCCCACGGCGGCAGCGCGGTGGCCACCAACGGCCTGTTGCACGACGCTGTCCTGCGTGCGCTCAGCGCTGTGAAGTAGGCAACAATGCGGCAACCTTACTCAAAAGTCAGTTCCAATACCTTACTCTGGAGTCAGTTGGAGCGCCCGCGCTTCTCCGAACCACATGGAGGCAGCTGACCAATGACGAACACCCTGCCATCGAAGCGATCCGGCCGCGAAAGCGCCGTCGGCTTGAGCAAACACAAGAGATCGGCCACCGATGTCGGGCTGGCCCTGATCACGCCGTTGCTCGGCCAGGAGTTCCTGGACAAGTACAACCTGCGGGATCCGCTCAACCGCGGCCTCAAGTACGGCGTCAAGCAGGTGTTCTCCACCGCCGGCGCCACGACCCGTCAGTTCAAGCGGGTCCAGAACCTGGGCAAGCCGGCGACGCGGCTGAAGCCGAGCGGTGCGGACTACTTCGACCTCACCCCCGACGACGACCAGAAGATGATCCTGCAGACGGTCGAGGAGTTCGCCGAGGAGATCCTGCGGCCGGCCGCGCACGACGCCGACGCCGCGGCCGCCTATCCCGCGGATCTGATCGCCAAGGCCGCTGAGCTGGGCATCACCGCGATCAACATCCCCGAGGATTTCGACGGGATCGCCGAGCAGCGCAGCACCATCACCAACGCGCTGGTGGCCGAGGCCCTCGCCTACGGGGACATGGGTCTGGCGCTGCCGATCCTGGCACCCGGGGGCGTCGCGTCGGCCCTGACCCACTGGGGCAGCGCCGATCAGCAGGCGACCTACCTCCCGGAGTTCGCCGGCGAGAACGTCCCCCAGGCGTGCGTGGCGATCGCCGAACCTCACCCGCTGTTCGATCCGACCGCGCTGAAGACCACTGCCGTGCGCACCCCGAGCGGCTACCGGCTCGACGGCGTCAAGTCGCTGGTGCCCGCCGCCGCCGACGCTGAGCTGTTCGTCATCGCCGCCCAATTGAACGGCAAGCCGGCCCTGTTCCTGGTCGAGGCGTCGGCCAGCGGCCTGACGGTCACCCCCGACCCGAGCATGGGCATCCGGGCGGCTGCGCTCGGCCGTGTCGAACTCGACAAGGTCACCGTCCCGCTGACCGCCCGCCTCGGCGACGACGTCAGTGATGCCGAGCATGCACAGAACTACTCCGAGGCGATCGCCCTGTCGCGGCTCGGCTGGGCGGCCTTGGCTGTCGGCACCTCGCACGCCGTGCTCGACTACGTCGTCCCCTACGTCAAAGAGCGCGAGGCGTTCGGCGAACCGATCGCCCACCGGCAATCGGTGGCGTTCATGTGCGCGAACATCGCGATCGAACTCGATGGCCTGCGGCTGATCACCTGGCGTGGCGCCGCACGCGCAGAGCAAGGCCTCTCTTTCGCCCGCGAGGCAGCTCTTGCCAAGAAGCTGGGCACCGACAAGGGCATGCAGATCGGCCTCGACGGCGTGCAGCTCCTCGGCGGTCACGGCTACACGAAGGAACACCCGGTCGAGCGCTGGTACCGCGATCTGCGGGCACTCGGTGTCGCCGAGGGTGTCGTCGTTCTCTAACAGCAGCATCATCTTCAGAAAGCGGGACGATTATGGCTATCAATCTGGAAATGCCGAAGAAGCTGCAGGCGGTCATCGAGAAAGGCCACCAGGGTGCCGCCGAGATGCTGCGGCCGATCTCACGCAAGTACGACCAGCGCGAGCATGACTACCCTGTCGAACTCGACACGCTGGCCACCCTCTTCGAGGGCATCTCTGAGGCGAACACGATCTCCTTCGCCGGCGCCGAGGCGTTCAGCAAGGACGGCGACGGACCCAAGGGAAACATCAACGGCGCCAACATGTCTGCGCTCCTCAATGCGCTCGAGGTGAGCTGGGGCGATGTCGCGCTACTGCTGTCGGTGCCGTACCAGGGCCTGGGCAACGCCGCGATCTCCAGCGTGGCGACGCCCGAACAGCTGGAGCGGCTGGGCAAGGTGTGGGCCGCGATGGCCATCACCGAGCCGGGCTTCGGCTCGGATTCCGCGGCGGTGTCGACGACGGCCGTTCTCGATGGCGACGAGTACGTCATCAACGGCGAGAAGATCTACGTGACGGCCGGGTCGCGAGCCACACACATCGTGGTGTGGGCGACGCTGGACAAGACCAAGGGGCGCGCGGCGATCAAGTCGTTCATCGTCCCGCGCGACCACCCGGGCGTGACGGTGGAGCGGCTGGAGAACAAGCTGGGCATCAAGGCGTCCGACACCGCCGCGATCCGGTTTGAGAACGCGCGCATCCCCAAGGACAACCTGCTCGGCAGCCCGGAAATCCAGGTGGACAAGGGCTTTGCGGGTGTCATGGAGACGTTCGACAACACGCGCCCCATCGTGGCGGCGATGGCCGTCGGCGTGGCCCGCGCGGCGCTGGAGGAGTTGCGCAAGATCCTCACCGACGCCGGCATCGAGATCTCTTACGACAAACCCGCCCACGCGCAGAGCGCCGCAGCTGCGGAGTTCCTGCGGATGGAGGCGGACTGGGAGGCGGGTTACCTGCTGACGGTGCGCTCGGCGTGGCAGGCCGACAACAAGATCCCCAACTCCAAAGAGGCGTCGATGGGCAAGGCCAAGGCCGCGCGCGTGGGCAGTGACATCACGCTCAAGGCCGTCGAAATGGCCGGAACGACGGGCTATTCGGAGCAGACACTGCTGGAGAAGTGGGCCCGCGACTCCAAGATCCTCGACATCTTCGAAGGTACCCAGCAGATCCAGCAGCTGGTGGTCGCGCGTCGCCTCCTCGGATTGTCCTCGGCCGAGCTGAAGTAACGCCCGTCAGAACCCGTCGTGGACGACCACGCGGGTGCGCCCGGTGACGCCGCCGCCGATGATGGTCTTGAGGACCTCGTCGACGCGGCGCACCGGAACGTCCGTGGTCACCCGGTCGAGGTGGCGGGGCGCGAGCCCCGCTTCGATCTGTGACCAGACCTCTCTGCGCCGGGCGATCGGGAGCAGCACCGAATCGATGCCCGCCAACGTCACGCCGCGCAGGATGAACGGCATCACGGTCGCCGGCAGATCCGCCGATCCCGCCAGGCCCGAAATCGCCGCGACGCCGCCGTATTTCAGTGTGCTGAGCGCGTAGGCCAGGGTCGGCCCGCCGACACAGTCGACGACCGCGGCCCAGTGGGCCTTGCCCAGCGCGCGGACCTTCTCGTCGGGCCCGGGCACCCGGTCGATGACCTCCGCGGCGCCCAGATCGCGCAGCAGATCCCGTGCCTGCGACTTTCCCGTCGAAGCCACGACCTCGTAGCCCAGGCCGGCCAGCAGATCGACACTGACGCTGCCCACTCCCCCGGTGGCGCCGGTGACCAGCACCGGTCCGTCGCCCGGTTGCACCCCGTGCGCGCGCAGCGCGTCGACGCTCAACGCCGCCGTGAACCCGGCGGTGCCGATCGCGGCCGCCTCCGCGGCGCTCAGTGACGTGAGCTTGACCAGGTAATCGGCGGGGTACCGGGCGACCTGGGCGTAGCCGCCGTGCCGACCGGTGCCGATGTCCTGGCCGTGCGCGACCACCGTGTCGCCCACGGCGAAGTCCGGCGAGTCACTCGCGGTCACCGTCCCGGCCACGTCGATACCGGGGATCAACGGATAAGCCCGCGCCACACCACCTTTCGGTGTGACGGCGAGTGCGTCCTTGTAGTTGACGCTCGAGTACTCGACGTGGATCTCGACATCACCCTCAGGCAGGAACGATTCGTCGAGCACCTCGTGACGCAGCACGATGCCGCCCTCGCCGTCCTCGTGCGCCACCATCGCGTTGATCTCGGTCATTCCGACACGATAACCACCGCCGGAGAACGAAGGAGCCCCCGGCCGTACTCGGCCGGGGGCTCTTCGGTTGCTGTGTCGGTGACTATCCGACGAGATGCGAGATCAGGTCGGGCTTCATGGCCTGCAGCTCCCGGCCCCAGTACGCCCAGTTGTGCGTGCCATTGTCGGGGAAGTCGAACACGCCGTTCTTCCCGCCCGCGGCGACGTAGTTGTCCTGGAAGGTCCGGTTGGTCCGGATGGTCAGGCCTTCGAGGAAGGTGGCGGGCAGGTCACCGCCGCCGAGTTCGTTGGGCTGCCCGTTGCCGCAGTACACCCAGACGCGGGTGTTGTTGGCGACCAGGTTCGGGATCTGCACCATCGGGTCGTTGTACTTCCAGGCCGGATCGGTCTCGGCCGGGCCCCACATGTCGTTGGCCTTGTAGCCGCCGGCATCACCCATGGAGATGTTGATCAGACCGGGCCACCAGCCCTCGGACGGGTTCAGGAAGCCCGACATCGACCCCGCGTACGGGAACTGCGCGGGGTGATGCGCTGCCAGCACCAGCGAGGCGCTACCGGCCATCGACAGGCCCACCGCAGCGCTGCCGGTCGGCTTGACCTGACGCTGCGAGGAGAGGTACGCGGGCAGTTCCTGGGTCAGGAAGGTCTCCCAGTTGTAGGTCAGGCAGCCGCTCTTGCCACAGGCCGGCTTGTACCAGTTCGAGTAGAAGCTGGACTGACCACCGACGGGCATGACCACCGAGATGCCGGAGTCGAGGTACCACTCGAACGCCTGGGTGTTGATGTCCCAGCCGTTGAAGTCGTCCTGGGCGCGCAGGCCGTCGAGCAGGTAGAGGGCCGGCGAGTTCGGACCGCCGCTCTGGAACTGCACCTTGATGTCGCGGCCCATCGACGGCGAGGGCACCATCAGGTACTCCACCGGCAGGCCTGGGCGCGAGAACGCCCCGGCTGTCGCCGAGCCGCCGGCGAAGCCGATGATGCCCGGCAGCAAAATCGCGGCGAATGCGGCGATGCCGAGACGGCGTGCCCACGGGCCACGAACCCTGTCAAGAAGTCTCATTCGGTCATCCATCCATCGTCGGTGTGCCGCCCGAGGCGGTGTGTCCTGCGGTTTCCCGTGCGGTCGCCGACACCACAGCGATGTCTTCACCGCAATGTGGCGCCACCCCGACGGTGCCGTGACGGCGCGGGATGGGCCGAGAAGAGTTCAGTTGTCGCGGTTGCAGTAAAACATGTGACCCCGAACCGACAAAGCCCAGCCACGGCGAACACGCCGGTTTTCCTCACAGGAGACTACCGAGAACACCCGGTCCATGCCCCACTCCCGTGAGCCCACTGCCGTTGACACGTGCCAAAAATGAAAATAACGTCACTTTCACTTCGCCGACGTCAGGAGCAGCCATGGAATCGTTCGTCCACCTCCGCAAAGGCACCGTCCCGCAGCGCATCCACGCTGACCTGAACGGGCTCAAAGACGACGAACTCGGCCGCGGCGGTTTCACCGGACGCACCGCCCAGCTGTACCGGCGCCACGACCCGACGGCGTACCGGTCGGCCGGGCCCCTGCGCCCTCTCGATGTGCTCGCCGGCGAACTCGAACCCGCCGACGCCGTCGACGCCCTCGGCGGTCCGCTGAGGATGTTCTCCAACGCCGACGTCGAGATCCTGCTGTCGCGGCGCAGCGCCGAGATGCCGTTCTGGGTGCGCCACGTCGACGGCGACCTCGTGTGCTTCGTGCACGAGGGCTCCGGCTCGCTGGAGACGGAATTCGGCCCGCTGCGGTACCGGAAGGGCGACTGGGTGTATCTGCCCAAGGCGTGCACGTGGCGGCAGCTGCCCGACGAGCCGGGCACCTGGCTGATGATCCAGGCGACCGACGAGTTCCGCGTCCCGCCGCCCGGCCCGCTGGGCCGGCACTTCCCGTTCGACCCGTCCCAGGTGGTGATCCCCGAACCCGCGCCGTGCGACGACGACGGGCGCGACGGCTACGAGGTGCGCCTCGTGCACACCCCGATCGACGGGCAGTGCACGACCACGCTGCACTACCGCCACCACCCCCTCGACGTCGAAGGATGGCGGGGCGACAATTTCCCGTTCACCTTCAACATCACCGACTACCACGTGGTGACCTCGGACAGCGTGCACCTGCCCCCGACCGTGCATCTGTTCATGCAGGCCACCGGCGTGTACGTGATGAACTTCCTGCCCAAGCCCGCCGAGGGTGTCCCGGGCACCGAGCGCACACCGTGGTACCACCGCAACGTCGACTTCGACGAGATCGCGTTCTTCCACGGCGGTTCGCTCTACGGCATCCCGATGCCGCCCGGCTTGATCTCCCACGCGCCGCAGGGTGTGCACCACGGGGCCCCGGAGAAGGCGCGCGAGCGGGCCCGGCGGAAGTTCGACGAGTACGACTCGGTGGACTGGCAGGTCATCTCGATCGATGCCCGCAGGCGCCTGACACCGTCGGCCGAGGTGCTCGCGAACGACCTGGGGCAGCACTGATGGGGGCTCGGCACGAGTACGAGCGCATCCCGTATCTGGTCGCCTACGAGAACACCTCGGCCGTCCGGGACGTGTACGGCGGGGTGGCCGAGCTGGTGGTGCTGGAAAGCTATCTGCTGAAGCCGGCGCAACCGTCAGACACCGTGCTGGTGTTCATGCACCCCATCGGCGGCGGCGCCTACCTGCCGATGATCAACGCGCTCGCCCGCGCCGGTCACCACGTCATCTACTGCAACAGCAGGTTCCGGGGCACCGACTCGGCGCTGTTGATGGAGAAGGTCGTCGAGGATCTCGGCGAGTGCATAAAAGACGCCAAGAACCGTCTCGGCTACCAGAAGGTGGTTCTCGCCGGGTGGAGCGGCGGCGGGTCGCTGTCGGTGTTCTACCAGCAGCAGGCCCAGAATCCGACGATCACGGCGAGCCCGTCGGGCGACGGCCCGGACCTGACCACGCTGGGATTGATCCCGGCCGACGGCATCATGCTGCTCGCGGCCCACATCAGCCGCCACGGCACGTTGACCGAATGGCTGGACGCATCCATCCTCGACGAGACGGACCCGACGAAGAGGGACCCCGAACTCGATCTGTACGACCCGGACAATCCGAACCAGCCGCCGTACACGTCCGATTTTCTCGAGCGCTACCGCCGGGCGCAGATCGACCGCAATCGCCGGATCACCGCCTGGGTCAAGACCAAGCTGGCCGAGCTGAAAGCCGCGGGCAGGACGGATGAGGAGTTCGCCTTCGTCGTCCACGGCACGATGGCCGATCCTCGCTGGCTGGATCCGACCGTCGATCCGAACGAACGCACCCCGGGCACCTGCTATCTGGGTGATCCTGCTGTGGTGAACATGAGCCCCGTCGGCCTCGCGCGGTTCTGCACGCTGCGCAGCTGGCTGTCCCAGTGGAGCTATGACGACGCCCACGGCGACTCGGTGAAGGCCGGGCCGGACATCGCCGTGCCCGCACTGGTGATCGGCAATCTCGCCGACGATGCGTGCACGCCAAGCCACACCCGCAGGATCTTCGAGGCGATCGGACACCCGGACAAGGAGATGCACGAAATCCCCGGCGCCAATCACTACTACGCGGGCCCCGACCAGCGCGACAAGTTGCGCGCGGCCGTGGCCATCTGCACCGATTGGCTGCAGCGGCACGGGTTTTCGGCATGACGCTCACCTGTACGGGTCCGCTCGACGGAATCCGGGTGGTCGAAGTCGGCACGCTGATCTCCGGACCGTTCGCCGGGCGGCTGCTGGGCGACATGGGCGCCGAGGTCATCAAGATCGAGCCGCCGGGCGCCCCGGACCCACTGCGCACCTGGGGTCAGGCCGAACTCGACGGGCACCACTTCTTCTGGACCGTGCACGCTCGCAACAAGAAGGCGGTCACGCTGAATCTGCGTGTGCCGGCTGGTCGCGAGCTGTTCCTCGAGCTGATCGAGCGCAGTGACATCCTGGTGGAGAACTTCCGCCCCGGCACACTGGAGAAGTGGGACCTCGGCTATGACGTTCTGCGCGAACGCAATCGAGGCATCATCGTGGTGCGGGTGTCCGGATACGGGCAGACCGGTCCGGATTCCCACAAGGCCGGGTACGCCTCGGTGGCCGAGGCGGCCAGCGGACTGCGCCACATGAACGGATTCCCCGGGGGCCCTCCGCCGCGTTTGGCGCTCTCGCTCGGCGACAGCCTGGCCGGCATGTTCGCCGCCCAGGGCGCGCTCGCTGCCCTCTATCGCCGCACCGTCACCGGCGAGGGACAGGTCGTCGACGCCGCATTGACCGAATCCTGCCTGGCCGTGCAGGAATCGACGATCCCCGACTACGACGTGGGTGGCGTGGTGCGTGGCCCGTCGGGGACCCGGCTGGAGGGCATCGCACCCTCGAACATCTATCCGACCGCGGACGGCAGCTGGGTGGTGATCGCGGCCAACCAGGACACCGTGTTCCGGCGGCTGTGCCAGGCCATGGACCAGCCGGACCTGGCCACTGACGAGCGGTTCGCCACACACGGGGCGCGGGGCCGCAACCAGGACGAGCTCGACGCCATCATCGGCGCGTGGGCCGCCGCACGCGAACCCGCCGACATCATCGCCACGCTGTCGGCTGCCGGGGTGATCAGCGGCCCGATCAACACCGTGGCCGAGGTCGTCGACGATCCCCAATTGCAGGCGCGCGGCATGATCGCCGATCACTTCGACGAGCGCATCGGCCGCACCGTCAAAGGGCCCGGCGTGGTGCCGGTGCTGTCACAGACCCCGGGCACGATTCGCAGCGCCGGGCCGGCACGGCCCGGTCAGCACAACGACGAGATCTATCGCGATCTGCTCGGACACAGCGACGCCGAGCTGACCGACCTGCGTGCCGAGGGGGTGCTGTGACACCGCTTCCCGCGCACGTCACGATCCGGGATGTCTCGCTGCGCGACGGACTCCAGATCGAGGCGCCGATCCCGTTGTCCGCCAAGCGCGAACTGCTCGCGGCGATCGCCGCGACCGGGGTGCGCGAGATGGAGGCCACGGCGTTCGTGTCCCCGTCGAAGGTGCCCGCTCTGGCTGACGCGGCCGAGCTGGCCGAGCACCTCGGCGAGTTCCCCGACATCGAATTCTCCGCTCTGGTGGCCAGCCCCAACGGTGCCCGGCGGGCGGTCGCCGCGGGCCTGCGGTCCATCGAATACGTCGTGTCGGCCGCCGACGGTCACAGCCGCGCCAACGTCGGCCGCACGTCGGCGGAAGCGGCCGCGGCGATTCCGGAGATCGTCGCCATCGCCCATGGCGCCGGAGCGCGTGTCGAAGTCATCGTCGCCACTGCCTGGGATTGCCCGTTCGACGGGCCGACGCCGCCGGAGCGGGTGCTCGACGT
The DNA here is from genome assembly GCF_007096635.1 of Mycolicibacterium sp. 018/SC-01/001. Classification (GTDB taxonomy): domain Bacteria; phylum Actinomycetota; class Actinomycetes; order Mycobacteriales; family Mycobacteriaceae; genus Mycobacterium. Next base: position 130,997 of record NZ_VKAA01000013.1, on the reverse strand, counting down.
GGTGACCGCGGCACTGGCGGCCGGCGTGGACCGTCTCGCCATCGCCGACACGATCGGAACCGCGACCCCGCGCCGGGTCGCCGATCTCGTCGCACTGGTCGCCCCCCGCATCGGCGATCTGCCACTGGGCGCGCACTTCCACAACACCCGCGGCTCGGGACTGGCCAGTGCCTACGCCGCCGTCCAGGCGGGGATCACCCGGCTGGACGCGTCGGTCGGCGGACTGGGCGGCTGCCCGTTCGCCCCCGGCGCGAGCGGCAACATCGCCGTCGAAGATCTGGTGTACCTGCTGCGGGACTGCGGCATCGGCGTCGACGTCGACCTCGACGCCGCCATCGGCGCCGCCCGCCTGGCCCAGGACGCCGTCGGCCACGAGCTGCCCAGCGCCCTGCTGCGTGCCGGCGACCGGGCCCTGGGCTGACCGCGTGACCCCCGCCCCGTCGGAGTTGAGCGCCAAGGGGCGCCAGACCCGTATGGCGCTCGAACAGGCAGCGCGAAAGCTGTTCGCAGAAAGAGGTTTTCACGGAACCACGTTGGGTGACATCACCTCGGCGGCCGGCCGCTCCACCGCGGCGTTCTACCGGTACTTCGCCGACAAGGAAGACCTGCTGGCCGATCTCGCCGAGTCGTTCCTGCACGAGGTGGTGGCTCCGTCCGGCCTCAGTGTTCCACTGCCCGACTCCCCCGACGACGAGGCATTCTTCACCACCGTCGTCACGGGTTACTGGACGATGTTCACCCAGAACATCGGCATCATGATCGCCGTCGCGCAGCTCGCCGCCACCCAGCCACGTTTCGCGGCCCTGCAGAACGAGTTCCGCCGCTTCGGCATCGAGATCGTCGCGGCGTCCGTGCGGCGCGCCCAGGAGCAGGGCTTCGCGGCCGACCTGGACCCCGCGCACACCGCCGCGGCCATCGCGCTGCTGTTCGAGAACTTCACCACCGTGTTCGTCGGCGACACGGGGGCGGGCATCGGGATCGCGATGACCGACGACGATGCGATCACCACGCTGTCGCGGATCTGGCAGAAGACGCTCTACGGGCACTGACGGCCCTGACAAGGAGATCATTGTGGATTTCACTCTCCCCGAACATCTTCCGGGGCTGCTGGCCGAGATGGACGCGTTCATCGAGGCCGAGATCAGACCTCTGGAGCACGAGCACATCCAGTACTTCGACCATCGCCGCGAGCACGCGCGCACCGACTGGGACAACGGTGGGGTGCCGCGCCGCGAGTGGGAGGACCTGCTCGACGAGATGCGCAGGCGAGCCGATGCAGCAGGGTGGCTGCGCTACGGCCTGCCGACCCGTTTCGGCGGCCGTGGCGGCAGCAACATCGACATGGCCGTCATCCGGGAACATCTGGCGCACAAGGGTCTCGGGCTCCACAACGACCTGCAGGACGAGTCCTCGATCGTGGGGAATTTTCCCCAGGTCATCATGATGGACCGGTTCGGCACGGAGGAGCAGAAGGCCGGGTGGACCGAGGCGTTGATCACCGGTGAGCGGTCGATGGCGTTCGGGCTGACCGAACCAGACCACGGTTCCGACGCCACCTGGCTGGAGACGACGGCGGTACGCGACGGTGACCACTGGATCATCAACGGCGCCAAGCGCTGGAACACCGGTGTGCATCGGGCCACCCACGACCTGATCTTCGCGCGCACCTCGGGTGAGCCCGGCCAGGCCCGCGGCATCACGGCGTTCCTCGTCCCGACCGACTCTCCCGGCTTCACGGTGCCGTACTACTGGTGGACGTTCAACATGCCCACCGACCACGGCGAGGTCGTGCTCGACAACGTTCGCGTGCCCGCCGATGCGGTGCTCGGCGAGGTCGGCCGCGGCCTCGAGGTCGGGCAGACGTTCCTGCACGAGAACAGGATTCGACAGGCCGCGAGCAGTCTGGGGGCGGCCCAGTATTGCATCGACCGTGCGGTGGACTATGCCACCCGGCGGTCGGTGTTCGGCAAGCCGCTGGCTGTCAACCAGGCGGTGCAGTGGCCCCTGGTGGAACTGCAGACCGAGGCCCAGATGGTGCGGCTACTGGTGTACTACGCGGCCACCCAGCTCGACGCCAATCACCACATGGAGGTGTCCGACAAGGTGTCGATGGCCAATTACCGCGCCAATCGGCTGGTCTGTGAGGCCGCCGACCGCGCGATGCAGGTGCACGGAGGTGTCGGCTACAGCAGGCACGAACCGTTCGAGCACATCTACCGCCACCATCGTCGGTACCGCATCACCGAGGGCGCCGAGGAGATCCAGATCCGCCGTGTCGCCCAGCGGCTCTTCGGGTTCGGCCGGAAATGAGCCTGTCCGACCAGCTGCGCACGGTCCTCACACCGCTGCTCGGGGAGGTCACGATCGACAAGCTGACGAGGCTGACCGGCGGCGCGAGCCGCACGACATGGGCCTTCGACGCCGTCGGCGATACCCGGCGGGCCCTGATCCTGCGTACCGGACCGCCCGACGACATCCACGCCGGCATGGAACTGGAGGCCACAGTGCAGCAGCGCGCCGCGGCCGCGGGCGCACCGGTACCGCACATCGTGACGGCCAGCGATTCGCCGGCGGACGTGGGCAGCCCTTACCTGATCTGTGACGCGGTTCCCGGCGAGACGATCGTGCGCCGCATCCTGCGCACCCTCGACGCTGCCGGGCGGGCCCGGCTGCTGCGTCAGTGCGCCGGGGCGCTGGCCGCGATCCACCGGGCCGACGTCGACGGCGTCGGTCTGGAGACACCCGATGACCTGGCCGGCTGGCGTACCCGGCTCGACGAGATCGGCGATACCACAGCCACATTCGAATGGACGTTCCGCCGGCTCGCCGACCAGAGGCCTGCCCCGTCGCCGATGCGCCTGGTGCACGGCGATTTTCGGATGGGCAACCTGATCGTCGACGACACCGGCCTGGCCGCGGTCCTGGACTGGGAGCTCACGCACATCGGCGAGGTCTACGAGGATCTGGCGTGGTTCTGCATCCGCGCATGGCGGTTCGGTGCGCCGGCCACGCTGGGCGCGGGCGGGCTCGGCAGCGTCGAGTCGTTCGTGCAGGCCTACGAGAACGCGGCAGGCATCCACGTCGACCGCTCCGCGCTGCGCTGGTGGCTGACCATGGCCACGCTGCGATGGGGGGTGATCTGCCGGCACCAGGCCGAGCGTCACCTGTCCGGTGAGACGCCGTCGGTCGAGCTGGCGGCGATCGGGCGGCGGGTCAGTGAAACCGAATGGGATCTGCTCGATCTGCTGTCCGGCGGTGGGCCGGCATGACCCCGCGTCCCACCGCCGCCGAACTCGTCGCCGCCGTCGCGATGTTCCTCGACACCGATGTGCGAGCTGCGTGCGATGGTCAGGTCGCCTTCCACGCCAGGGTGGCGGCCAACGCGCTGCGCATCGTCGAGCGTGAATTGCTCTGCCGCACACCATCGTCAGTCGACGATGCAATGGCCGAGCTGGGAGTGGGCGACGAGACCGAGCTGGCTGAGGCGATCCGCGCCGGCGACATGGACGAGCGCGCCGAGGACGTCCTGTCGTGCCTGCGCCTGCTGGTGGCGCACCGGTTGTCGATCGACCATCCTGGCTACCAGGACAGCTGACGTGTCAGTCGCGGCGCACGCGCAGCAGGTGGGCGGGCTCGTCGACGCGCGCACCGATCGCCAGGCCGAGCGCTTCGGCATGTATCTCGGTGACCACACCGCGGTACGTCGTCGCTGTCAGATCCTGCACTGTCCAGCCCGCATCGAACGCATCGTGCAACTCGTGCGCGGTGACCTGGGGGCCGAAGCCGCGTCCGGCGTCGGACAGGGCGAGCACGAGCACGACCCCGCCCGGGCGGGTCACTCGGCCGAGGCTGCGGACGTAGCGCACCCGGTCGGCGTCGTCGAACACATGGAACAGCGCGCTGTCGAGCACGGTGTCGTAGCCCTGCGCGCCACCCTCGATCGCGTCCAGCTCGAATGCGTCCAGCTCGAATGCGTCCCCGACGGCGAACCGTGCGGCGACCCCGCGCTGCGCGGCGTTGCGCCGCGCGATGTCCACTGCGGTCGGCGCACCGTCGACACCGAGCACGTCGTAGCCGGCTCGGGTGAGGTAGATGGTGTGCTCGCCGGTACCGCACCCGACGTCGAGCACCCGGCCCGAGATGTGGCCGGCCTCGGCGAGCGCGATGACGGCTGGTTGGGGCTCGTCGATGACCCAGGGCGGGGTCTGATTCCGGTAGAAGGCGTCGAACGTGCTGAGTGCGGGTGTCTGATCCATCTGGCCAGTGTGGAAGCTGAACGATTGTTGAGGTCAAGCCTCCGGCGTCGAACGGCATCGCAGAGGTGCGCACCGACGCTACGATCGCGCCATGGTGCAGCCGTCGTCACCGCCCGACCCGGTCACCCTGCGCGTGCTCGTCTACAGCGACAACCCCAGGACCCGGGAGCAGGTCCGCCTGGCGCTGGGCAAGCGGGTGCATCCCGAACTCCCGGAACTCAGCTATCTCGACGTGGCGACCGGCCCGATGGTGATCAGGGAGATGGACGCCGGCGGGTTCGATCTGGCGATCCTCGACGGTGAGGCCAGCCCGGTCGGCGGCATGGGTATCGCCAAACAGCTCAAGGACGAGGTGACCGATTGCCCGCCGGTGCTCGTCCTGACGGGGCGCCCGGACGACGCGTGGTTGGCGTCCTGGTCGCGTGCCGAGGCCGCGGTGCCCCACCCCATCGATCCGATTCGCCTCGGCGACGCGGTCGCCTCGCTCTTACGGCCGCGTCACTGACCTTCGCGCGCATGTGTAAACGCGCTGTCACGCTTGCATTTTCACGGCATGACGAGACTGCACACCGGCTGTGAAGACACTCCTTTAGCGATACTCACCAAAATGTGTGGCGCAGGTCGCTATCGGGGTTAGGGTGTGGGAAAGCTCACATCGACAGCCCGCGAGGAGCTCTTACGCAGCATGAGCCTGTACACGCCGATCCTGGTGCTTGGTGCGATAGCTGCCGTGTTCGCGGTCGGATCGGTGGGCATCGCCGTGCTCATCGGACCGCGCCGATACAACCGCGCCAAGCTCGAGGCCTACGAGTGCGGTATCGAACCGATGGACGCCAGCGATCCCGCCGCCGCGGCCACCGCGCAGCGGTTCCCCATTCGTTACTACCTGACCGCGATGCTCTTCATCGTCTTCGACATCGAGATCGTGTTCCTGTACCCGTGGGCCGTCGCGTTCGACAGTCTGGGGCTGTTCGCCCTGGTGGAGATGCTGCTGTTCATGGTGATCGTCTTCGTCGCCTACGCCTACGTGTGGCGCAGAGGAGGCCTGCAATGGGACTAGAAGAACGGTTGCCCGGTGGCATCCTGCTCTCGACGGTGGAGAAGGTCGCCGGCTACGTGCGCAAGGGATCCCTGTGGCCGGCCACGTTCGGGTTGGCCTGCTGCGCCATCGAGATGATGGCGACGGCGGGGCCACGTTTCGACATCTCACGCTTCGGCATGGAGCGGTTCTCGGCGACACCACGGCAGGCCGATCTGATGATCGTCGCGGGCCGAGTGAGCCAGAAGATGGCGCCCGTCCTCCGACAGATCTACGACCAGATGGCCGAGCCGAAATGGGTGCTGGCCATGGGCGTGTGCGCATCGTCCGGCGGCATGTTCAACAACTACGCGGTGGTGCAGGGCGTCGACCACGTCGTGCCGGTCGACATCTACCTGCCCGGCTGCCCTCCCCGGCCGGAGATGCTGCTGCACGCGATCCTCAAGCTGCACGACAAGATTCAGCAGATGCCCCTGGGCGTGAATCGCGAGGAGGCGATCAGGGAGGCCGAGCAGGCGGCGCTGGCGATACCGCCGACGATCGAGCTGAAAGGCCTGCTGAGGTGACCGGCACCGACGGCACCGGTCCCGAGGTGATCGGTGTGCGGCGCGGCATGTTCGGCGCATCGGGCAGCGGAGACACGTCCGGATACGGCCGCCTGATCCGGCCCGTCGCCCTGCCGGGCAGCACCCCGCGCCCCTACGGCGGCCATTTCGACGACGTCGTCGACGCACTGGAGTCCGCACTCGGCGACGACGTGACAGCCGAGGCCATCGAGCGGGTCATCGTCTACCGCGGTGAGCTCACGCTGGAGGTGCACCGCGAGAGGCTGGTCGACGTCGCACACGCCCTGCGCGATGACGCCGCACTGCGTTTCGAACTCTGCCTGGGAGTCAGCGGCGTGCACTACCCGGACGACAGCGGCCGGGAACTGCATGCGGTCTACCCGCTGATGTCGATCACCCACAACCGCCGGATCCGCGTGGAAGTGACTGCCCCGGACGACGATCCGCACATCCCGTCGCTGTTCTCGGTGTATCCCACCACCGACTGGCACGAGCGGGAGACCTATGACTTCTTCGGGATCGTCTTCGACGGGCACCCGGCGCTGACCAGAATCGAGATGCCCGACGACTGGATCGGTCATCCTCAGCGCAAGGACTATCCGTTGGGCGGCATACCCGTGGAGTACCACGGCGCGCAGATCCCGCCACCCGACCAGCGGAGGTCCTACAACTGATGACCACCTCAGCGCACCGCCCGGAGAGGGTGGTCGTCGTCGGCGGCCAGGACTGGGATCAGGTCGTCATCGCCGCCCGCGAGAACGCCGCCGAGCACGCCGGCGAACGGATCGTGGTCAACATGGGACCCCAGCACCCGTCCACGCACGGAGTGCTGCGGCTGATCCTCGAGATCGAAGGCGAGACGATCGTCGAGGCCCGCTGCGGGATCGGCTATCTGCACACCGGCATCGAGAAGAATCTCGAATTCCGCACGTGGACACAGGGCGTCACGTTCGTGACCCGAATGGACTACCTGTCACCGTTCTTCAACGAGACGGTGTACTGCCTGGGCGTGGAGAAGCTCCTCGACATCACCGACGCGATCCCCGAACGGGCGTCGGTGATCCGGGTGATGATGATGGAGCTCAACCGGATCTCCAGCCATCTGGTCGCGCTGGCCACCGGCGGCATGGAGTTGGGCGCGATGACGGCGATGTTCCTCGGTTTCCGGGAGCGCGAACTCATCCTGTCGATGTTCGAGACCATCACCGGCCTGCGGATGAATCACGCCTACATCCGCCCCGGCGGGGTCGCGGTCGATCTGCCCGATGAGGCCATGCCGCAGCTGCACGAGCTGATGACGTTGCTGCCCGAACGGCTGCGCGACCTGGAGAACCTGCTCAACGAGAACTCCATCTGGAAGGCGCGCACTGTCGGGGTGGGCTACCTCGATCTCACCGGATGCATGGCGCTGGGCATCACCGGTCCGGTGCTGCGCTCGACGGGGCTGCCGCACGATCTGCGCAAAGCGCAGCCCTACTGCGGTTATGAGACGTACGACTTCGACGTGATCACCGACGACCGCTGCGACTCCTACGGCCGCTACCTGATTCGCGTCAAAGAGATGCGCGAGTCGCTCAAGATCGTCGAGCAGTGCGTGGAGCGCCTCGACAGGCTGGCCGGAGCGCCGGTGATGATCGACGACAAGAAGCTCGCGTGGCCGGCGGACCTGAAAGTCGGCCCGGACGGCCTCGGTAACTCCCCCGAGCACATCGCCAAGATCATGGGGCGCTCGATGGAGGGCCTGATCCACCACTTCAAGATCGTCACCGAGGGATTCCGGGTGCCGGCGGGTCAGGTGTACACGGCCGTCGAGTCGCCCCGCGGTGAACTCGGCGTGCACATGGTCTCCGACGGCGGGACCCGCCCCTACCGGGTGCACTACCGCGACCCGTCGTTCACGAATCTGCAAGCGGTGGCGGCGATGTGCGAAGGAGGCATGGTGGCCGACGCGATCGCGGCGGTGGCGTCGATCGATCCGGTGATGGGCGGGGTGGACCGGTGATGAGCGCTTGCGCGAAGAACAGACGGCTGATGAGCGCTTGCGCGAAGAACAGACGGCTGATGAGCGCTTGCGCGAAGAGGCGAGGGCAGGGATGAGTGTGTTCCTCGAACTCGGACAGCGTCCCGACGAGCCGGGCCCGCCGATCCACGGACCGGCGGCCTATCCCACCGATGTCGCGGAACGACTGGCGCAGGACGCCGCGACGATCGTCGCTCGGTATCCGGAGTCGCGTTCGGCTCTGCTACCGCTGCTGCATCTGGTGCAGGCCGAGGACGGTTACCTGACTCCCGCCGGAATCGCCTTCTGCGCCGGGCAATTGGGCTTGACGCCCGCGGAAGTGACCGCGGTCGCGACGTTCTACTCCATGTACCGGCGCACTCCCACCGGGGACTACCTCGTCGGCGTGTGCACCAACACGCTGTGCGCCGTGATGGGCGGAGACGCGATCCTCGACACGTTGCAGGAGCACCTCGGCATCCTCGCCGGGCAGAACACGCTGGACGGCCGGATCACGCTGGAGCACGTCGAGTGCAACGCGGCCTGCGACTACGCGCCCGTGGTGATGGTGAATTGGGATTTCTTCGACAACCAGACCCCGTCGTCGGCTCGCGATCTGGTGGACGCGCTCCAGGCCGGCCAACCGCCGGCACCGTCACGCAGCGGGTCACTGTGCACGTTCCGGGAGGCAGCGAGAACCCTTGCCGGCCTTGGGTCCTCGAGCGATGAGACAGGATCGGCCGGTGCGGCGACGTTGGCCGGGTTGACGATCGCCCGCGAGCGCGGCATGAGTGCCCCGGATGCCGACGGGCCCGCAACCGACAGCACCGCCGACGCCCCGGGTCAGGAGCAGGCCGAAGCGGCTGAGGCCGTCAAGGACCAACCCGCACCTGCACCGTCGGCCGAAGTGCCCGCCCGTGGGCAGACCCCCGACACCGATCCGAACGCGGCGGACGCGTCATGACTCCATTGACACCGGTCCTCAGCAGTTACTGGGACGAACCGCAACCGTGGACCATGGAGACGTATCGCCGGCACGGCGGTTACGAAGCTCTCGACACAGCGCTGGCGATGGGGCCCGACGACGTCATCGCGCTGGTCAAGGATTCGGGGCTGCGCGGGCGGGGTGGCGCGGGGTTCCCGACAGGGACGAAGTGGTCGTTCATCCCCCAAGGCGACGAGGGTGCGGCCGCCAAACCGCACTACCTGGTGATCAACGCCGACGAGTCGGAACCCGGCACGTGCAAAGACATGCCGCTGATGCTGACGACGCCGCACTTCCTGGTCGAGGGTGCCATCATCGCGGCGTACGCGATCCGGGCCCACCACGCGTTCATCTACCTGCGCGGCGAGGTGCTCCCTGTGCTGCGTCGGCTGCAGACCGCGGTCGCCGAGGCGTACGACGCCGGCTATCTGGGCACCGACATCGCCGGGTCCGGGTTCGATCTCGAACTCGTGGTGCACGCCGGTGCAGGCGCTTACATCTGCGGCGAGGAGACCGCGCTGCTGGACTCTCTGGAGGGGCGGCGGGGTCAGCCGCGCCTGCGGCCGCCGTTCCCCGCGGTCGCCGGCCTCTATGCGTGCCCGACGGTGGTCAACAACGTCGAGTCGATCGCCAGCGTGCCGCCGATCCTGCGCAACGGCGTGGACTGGTTCCGGTCGATGGGCTCGGAGAAATCGCCCGGCTTCACGCTCTACTCGCTGTCGGGCCATGTCACCACGCCCGGGCAGTACGAAGCCCCGCTGGGCATCACGCTGCGGGAGTTGCTCGACTACGCCGGCGGCGTGCGGGCCGGGCACGAGCTGAAGTTCTGGACTCCGGGCGGATCGTCGACGCCGCTGCTGACCGCCGAACACCTCGATGTGCCTCTCGATTACGAGGGGATGGCCGGGGTCGGCTCGATGCTCGGCACCAAGGCCCTGCAGATCTTCGACGACACCACCTGTGTGGTGCGCGCGGTGCGCCGCTGGACGCAGTTCTACGCCCACGAGTCGTGCGGCAAGTGCACGCCGTGCCGTGAGGGCACCTACTGGCTGGCGCAGATCTACGAGCGGCTGGAGACGGGCCGCGGCACCGAGGAGGACCTGGACAAGCTGCTCGACATCTCGGACAACATCTTTGGTAAGTCCTTCTGCGCGTTGGGCGATGGCGCGGCGAGTCCGATCCTGTCCTCGCTCAAGCACTTCCGCGGCGAGTACGAGGCTCATCTGGACGGCGCGGGATGCCCGTTCGACCCGTACGCGTCGATGCTGGCCGCACCGGAAGGAGTGGGCGCGTGAGTCACCCCCTTCCCGCGAGCAGACACGAACTCGAGTGGACACGCCGCGAAAGTGGTCGAGTTCGCGTCTGCTCGCCGGAAGAACGGGGGCACGCATGACGCTGGCTGAGCACAGTCACGACGCGCCGACGGTCGAGATGGTCACACTCACCATCGACGGCACCGAGGTCAGTGTCCCCAAGGGGACCCTGGTGATCCGAGCCGCCGAACTGATGGGCGTGCAGATTCCCCGCTTCTGCGACCACCCGCTGCTCGACCCCGTCGGTGCCTGCCGGCAGTGCCTGGTCGAGGTCGAGGGACAGCGAAAGCCCTTGGCGTCGTGCACCACCACGGTGTCACCGGACATGGTCGTACGCACGCAGTTCACCTCGGAGGCGGCCGACAAGGCGCAGCACGGCGTGATGGAATTGCTGTTGATCAACCATCCGCTGGACTGCCCGATCTGTGACAAGGGCGGTGAGTGCCCCCTGCAGAACCAGGCGATGTCGCACGGCCGCAGCGAAACCCGTTTCGAAGACACCAAGCGCACCTTCCCGAAGCCGATCGCGATCTCGTCCCAGGTGCTGCTGGACCGCGAACGCTGCGTGCTGTGCGCGCGCTGCACCCGCTTCTCCGACCAGATCGCCGGCGACAAATTCATCGACCTGCTCGAGCGCGGGGCGAGCCAGCAGGTCGGCATCGCCACCGGCGAGCCGTTCCAGTCGTACTTCTCCGGGAACACCGTGCAGATCTGTCCGGTCGGCGCGCTGACGGGCGCCGCCTACCGGTTCCGCGCGCGGCCGTTCGACCTCGTGTCGAGCCCGAGTGTCTGCGAGCACTGCGCCTCGGGGTGCGCCCAGCGCACCGACCATCGCCGCGGAAAGGTGTTGCGCCGCCTCGCCGGTGACGATCCCGAGGTCAACGAAGAGTGGAACTGCGACAAGGGCCGCTGGGCGTTCACCTATGCCACGGTCGGCGATCGCATCACCACGCCGCTGCTTCGCGAAGACGGCGTCCTACGACCCGCATCGTGGTCCGAAGCGCTCAGCGTGGCGGCGGGCAGGCTGACCGCCGCCGAGGGCCGCGCCGGGGTGCTGGTCGGAGGCCGCTGCACGTCCGAAGACGCCTACACCTACGCGAAGTTCACCCGGATCGTGCTGGGCAGCAACGACATCGACTTCCGCATTCGCCCGCACAGCGACGAGGAGACGGCGTTCCTCGGCGCGCACGTCGCGGGCCTGCCGATGGACGTCAGCTACGCCGATCTGGAGAAGGCTCCCGCAGTGCTGCTCGCCGGCTTCGAGCCCGAGGACGAGTCGCCGATCGTGTTCCTGCGGTTGCGCAAAGCGGTCCGCAAGAAGGGGCTCCAGGTGCTGTCGGTGGCACCGTTGGCCTCCCGCGGCTTGCGGAAACTCTCCGGAGAGCTGGTGTCCGCCGTTCCCGGCGCAGAGGCCGCAGCCATCGACGAGCTGACAGGCAATGCCCTGTTGTCGATGCCCGGTGCGCTGATCCTCGTCGGCGAACGGCTCGCGACGGCACCCGGTGCGCTGTCCGCGGCGGCGCGCCTCGCCGCGAGCACCGGGGCGCGGCTGGCGTGGATTCCCCGCCGCGCCGGGGATCGCGGCGCCGTGGAGGCGGGCGCGCTGCCCACGCTGCTGCCGGGCGGTCGTCCGGTCCACGACGATGCCGCGCGAACCCTGATGGCGCAGGCGTGGCACGTCGACGCGCTGCCGGCACAGCCGGGCCGTGACACCACCGCGATCCTGGCCGCCGCCGCGGCCGGTGAACTCGACGCACTGCTGATCGGCGGTGTCGACCTCGACGATCTGCCCGACCCGTCGGCCGCTCGCGCGGCGATCGACGCGGCACCGTTCGTCGTCAGCCTGGAAGTGCGCCGCAGCGCGGTCACCGATCGCGCCGACGTCGTGTTCCCCGTCGCTCCGGTGGTCGAGAAAGCGGGCTCGTTCGTGAACTGGGAAGGCCGAACTCGGCCTTTCGGACCATCGCTGCACACCAATGCAGTATCCGATTTCCGCGTGCTGGGCTTCCTGGCCGACGAACTGGGCATCGACCTGGGCACGTCCTCGGCCGCGGCCGTCGCCGATGACCGTGCCCGCGTGGGTCTGTGGGCCGGGGCACGTGACGGCGTCGACCGGCCCGTCGGCCCGGCACCCGAGCCCGCCGCCGGTCAGGCCGTGCTGGCGACGTGGCGGCTCCTGCTCGACCAGGGCCGCTTACAGGACGGTGAGCCGCACCTCGCGGGTACCGCGCACGCTGCCGTGGTGCGCCTGTCGGCGACCACCGCCGCCGACATCGACGCCCAGCCGGGCGATCCGGTCACCGTCTCCACCGACCGGGGCTCGATCACGCTGCCGTTGGCGGTGACCGAGATGGCCGACCGGGTGGTGTGGTTGCCGACGAATTCGCCGGGCTGCGCGGTGCACGCGACTCTGGGCGTGACCGCCGGCGCGGTGGTGTCGATCGGACGGGAGCCCCAGTGACGTACCCCGATCCCACACTGTTCGGCCACGATCCGTGGTGGCTGATACTGGCCAAGGCCCTGGGCATCTTCGTGTTCCTGCTGCTGACGGTGCTCGTGGCGATCCTGTTGGAGCGAAAGATCCTGGGCCGCATGCAGATGCGGCTCGGCCCCAACCGGGTCGGGCCGCACGGACTGCTGCAGTCGCTGGCCGACGGGGTCAAACTCGCACTCAAGGAGGGCCTGATCCCCGCCGGGGTGGACAAGTGGATCTACCTTGCGGCACCGGTGATCTCCGTGATCCCGGCGTTCATGGCGTTCGCGGTGATCCCGATGGGTGGCGAGATCTGGGTGTTCGGGCACCGCACCGCCCTGCAGCTGACCGATCTGCCGGTCGCGGTGCTCTACATCCTCGCCGTCACGTCGATCGGGGTGTACGGAATCGTGCTCGCGGGCTGGGCATCCGGTTCGGTGTACCCGCTTCTCGGCGGGCTGCGCTCGTCGGCGCAGGTGGTCTCCTATGAGATCGCGATGGCGCTGTCGTTCGCGGCGGTGTTCATCTACTCGGGCACGATGTCGACGTCGGGCATCGTGGCGGCGCAGGAGAACACCTGGTATGTGTTCCTGCTTCTCCCGTCGTTCCTGGTGTATCTGACCTCGATGGTCGGCGAGACCAACCGCGCGCCGTTCGATCTGCCCGAAGCCGAGGGCGAACTCGTCGGCGGCTTCCACACCGAGTACTCGTCACTGAAGTTCGCGATGTTCATGCTCGCCGAGTACGTGAACATGACGACGGTGTCGGCATTGGCCACCACCCTGTTCCTGGGCGGCTGGCATGCGCCGTGGCCGCTGAGCCTCATCGACGGCGCCAATGCCGGCTGGTGGCCGTTGCTGTGGTTCACCGCGAAGGTGTGGATGTTCCTGTTCGTGTTCATGTGGCTGCGCGCGACCCTGCCCCGGCTGCGCTACGACCAGTTCATGGCGCTGGGATGGAAGATCCTGATCCCCGTGTCACTGGCGTGGATCATGGTCGTCGCGGTCACCCGGTCGCTCGGCGAGCAGGGCCTGCCGACGTGGGTCACCGCGCTCATCGGCCTCGCCGCGGTCGTGCTCGCGGCACTGGCGGGGACGGCCGTGCGGTCCCGCCGCGCGCGCCGGGTCAGCTCGCACTCCCCCGTCTCTCCACCGGTTGCCGGCGCCTTCCCGGTGCCCCCGATGCCTCAGCTGACGCCCAAGGAGCGTGCCGATGCCTAGATTCCTCGACGCGATCGCCGGATTCGCCGTCACGTTCGGCGCGATGTTCAAAAAGCCTGTCACCGAGGAGTACCCGGAGAAACCCGGACCGGTCGCCAAGCGATATCACGGCCGGCACCAACTGAACCGGTATCCCGACGGGCTGGAGAAGTGCATCGGGTGCGAGCTGTGCGCGTGGGCATGCCCCGCGGACGCGATCTACGTCGAAGGTGCCGACAACACCGACGAGGAACGGTTCTCCCCGGGTGAGCGCTACGGCCGCGTGTACCAGATCAACTATCTGCGGTGCATCGGCTGCGGACTGTGCATCGAGGCGTGCCCGACGCGCGCGCTGACGATGACCAACGACTACGAGTTGGCCGACGACAACCGCGCGGATCTGATCTACGGCAAGGACAAGCTGCTCGCCCCGCTGGGCGAGGGCATGCAGGCACCGCCGCACGCGATGGCGCCCGGGAGCACCGACGACGACTACTACCTGGGGAACATCAAGCCACTGGAGGCACGGTGAGGACCCGACATGGGTGAGGCGGTGCTGTTCTGGGTTCTCGCTGCCGTCGCAGTGATCGGCGCGCTCGGTGTCGTCTCGGCGCCCAAGGCGGTCTACTCGGCGATCTCCCTCGCCGTGACGATGATCGCGCTGGCGGTGCTCTACATCGCGCAGGACGCCCCGTTCCTCGGGGTCGTACAGGTGGTCGTCTACACGGGCGCGGTGATGATGCTGTTCCTGTTCGTCCTGATGCTGATCGGTGTCGATTCGTCCGAGTCCCTGGTGGAAACGTTACGGGGGCAACGTGTCTCGGCGATCGTCGTCGGCGTGGGTTTCGGGGTTCTGCTGATCGCCGGGATCGGCACGGTGTCGGCGAACGGGTTCACCGGCTTGGCGCAGGCGAACAGGAACGGCAACGTCGAAGGCCTGGCACTGCTGCTGTTCACGAAGTATCTGTGGGCGTTCGAGTTGACCGGGGCGCTGCTCATCACCGCCGCGCTCGGCGCGATGGTGCTCGCGCACCGCGAGCGTTTCGAGCGCCGCAAGACCCAGCGGGAACTCGCAATCGAGCGCTTCGCACCCGGTGGGCATCCCACCACGCTGCCCAATCCCGGTGTCTACGCCCGGCACAACGCCGTCGACGTGCCCGCGCGGCTGCCCGACGGTCGCGGGTCGGAGCTGTCGGTCAGCGCGATCCTGCAGCTGCGCCCCGTGCCCGGCGACCATGGCGACGAACCGGGCGACGGAAGTCGGGAGCTGCGGTGAGCCCCGACAACTACCTCTACCTGTCGGCGCTGCTGTTCACCATCGGCGCCGCCGGGGTCCTGCTGCGCCGCAACGCCATCGTGATGTTCATGTCCGTCGAGCTGATGCTCAACGCCGCCAACCTGGCGTTCGTCGCGTTCTCGCGTCTGCACGGCACCCTCGACGGGCAGGTCGTCGCGTTCTTCACGATGGTGGTCGCCGCGTGCGAGGTCGTGATCGGGCTGGCGATCATCATGACGATCTTCCGGACGCGACGCTCGGCCAACGTGGACGACGCCAGCCTGCTGAGGCACTGATGACACTTCCCGTGTGGCTCCTCATCGCGCTGCCGCTGGGCGGCGCGGCGGTCCTCCTCCTCGGCGGCCGGCGCACCGATCGGTGGGGTCATCTCCTGGGGACGGTCGCGGCGCTGGCGTCGTTCGGTTGTGCCGCAGCCCTGTTCGTCGCCATGCTGGGTCGCGACGCACAGCAGCGGGCCGTGCACGAGACGCTGTTCAGCTGGATACCGGTGGGTGGGTTGCAGGTCGATTTCGGCCTGCAGCTCGATCAGTTGTCGATGTGTTTCGCGCTGTTGATCACCGGCGTGGGATCGCTGATCCACATCTATTCGATCGGCTACATGGCCGACGATCCGGACCGCAGGCGCTTCTTCGCCTACCTCAACCTGTTCCTGTCGGCGATGCTGCTCCTGGTACTCGCGGACAACTATCTCGGTCTCTACATGGGCTGGGAGGGTGTGGGCCTGGCGTCCTATCTGCTCATCGGCTTCTGGTCGCACAAGCCCTCGGCGGCGACGGCGGCCAAGAAGGCGTTCGTCGTCAACCGGGTCGGTGACATCGGCCTCGCGGTCGCGCTGATGGTGATGTTCTCCGCACTGGGCGCGGTGTCGTTCGAGGCGGTGTTCAGCGCCGCACCCCGGCTGGGCGAGGGAACGCTGACCGCGATCGGTCTGATGCTGCTCCTCGCTGCATGCGGCAAGTCGGCGCAGGTGCCGCTGCAGTCGTGGCTGGGTGACGCGATGGAAGGCCCGACACCGGTGTCGGCGCTCATCCACGCCGCCACGATGGTCACGGCCGGCGTGTACCTGATCGTGCGCTCGGCGCCGGTCTACGACCTGGCTCCGGCGGCCCAGACGGCAGTCGTGGTGGTCGGCGCGGTCACGCTGCTGTTCGGCGCGATCATCGGCTGCGCCAAGGACGACATCAAGAAGGCGCTCGCCGCGTCGACGATGAGCCAGATCGGGTACATGGTGCTGGCCGCCGGCCTCGGCCCGGCCGGGTACGCGTTCGCGATCATGCATCTGCTCACCCACGGCTTCTTCAAGGCCGGGTTGTTCCTCGGCGCCGGCTCGGTCATGCACGCGATGGACGACGAGGTGAACATGCGCCGCTACGGCGGTCTGCGCAAGGCCTTGCCGGTCACGTTCGTGACGTTCGGGCTGGGCTATCTCGCGATCATCGGCATCCCCCCGCTGGCCGGCTTCTTCTCCAAGGACGGCATCATCGAGGCCGCCCTCGGCGCAGGCGGGGCGAAGGGCGTGATTCTCGGCGCGGCAACGATTCTGGGTGCCGGGATCACCGCGTTCTACATGACACGCGTGATGCTGATGACGTTCTTCGGGGAGAAGCGGTGGGCCCCTGACAGTCACCCCCACGAGTCTCCCGCGGTGATGACGTGGCCGATGATCCTGCTCGCGATCGGCTCCGTGGGCGCGGGTGCCGCGCTGGCGGTCGGCGGCACGCTGGAGCACTGGCTGGAACCCGTCGTCGGCGCACACGAGGCACACCATGTGCTACCCGTGTGGGTGGTCACCGTGATCGTGCTGGCGGTCGTCGCGGTCGGGATCGCGATCGCCTACCGGATGTACGGCACCCGAGCGGTACCCGACGAAGCGCCGCAGGGTTCGGCGCTGACCGTGGCGGCGCGCCGTGACCTCTACGGCGACGCGTTCAACGAGCGCGTGCTGATGGCGCCCGGCGCCCAATTGACCAGGGGGCTGACCGAATTGGACGACGAGGTGGTCGACGGTGCCGCCGGCGGGTTGGCCGCGGCGATCGGCCGGGTGTCCGACGGCCTGCGCGGTGTGCAGACGGGCTTCGCCCGCTCCTATGCGTTGTCGATGCTCGCCGGCGCGACGTTCGTCGTCGCCCTGATCCTGGCGGTGAACCTGTGGTGACCGGGATGCCGTGGCTGACGATCCTGTGGGCGGTCCCGATGGTGGGGGCCGTCGTGGTCATGCTGTTGCCTGCGGCCGCACGTTCGCTGGCGAAGTGGGTTGCACTCGTGGTGGCGCTGGTCGTCCTCGCGGTCACCGCCGTCGTCGCCGTCGGCTTCGACCCGCACGGCGAGCAGTACCAATTCGTCGAGAACTTCCGCTGGATACCGTCGTTCGGCACCGGTTACATCCTCGGCGTCGACGGTATCGCGCTGGCGCTGGTGGTGCTCACCGCCGTGCTGGTCCCCATCCTCATCGTCGCCGGCTGGAACGACGCCGGCGACCGGATCAGCTGGGGCGGGCGTTCGGTGCACGTGTACTTCGCGCTGACGCTGGCCGTCGAGGGCATGGTGCTGATCTCGCTGGTCTCGCTGGACATCTTGCTGTTCTACGTGTTCTTCGAGGCCATGCTGATCCCGATGTACTTCCTCATCGGCGGCTTCGGCGGTCGTGAGCGCAGCCGGGCGGCCGTGAAGTTCCTGCTGTACAACCTCTTCGGCGGTCTGATCATGCTGGCCGCCGTCGTCGGCCTCTATGTGGCGACGGCGTCGAGTGACGCGTTCGACGCTGGCACGTTCGACCTGCGGGCGATCGTCGCCGCGGTCGCCAGCGGCGACTTCGTGATGAACCCGGTCATCATGCATCTGCTGTTCGGCGGGTTCATGTTCGCGTTCGCGGTCAAGGCGCCGCTGTGGCCGCTGCACCGCTGGCTGCCCGACGCGGCGGTCGAAGCGACTCCGGCCAGTGCGGTGCTGATGATGGCGATCATGGACAAGGTCGGCACCTTCGGCATGATCCGGTACTGCCTCACACTGTTCCCCGATTCCGCAACGTATTTCAGCCCGCTGATCATCACGCTGGCGGTTATCGGCATCGTCTACGGCGCAGTCGTCGCGATCGGTCAGACCGACGTGATGAGGCTCATCGCCTACACGTCGATCTCCCACTTCGGCTTCATCATCCTGGGCATCTTCGTGATGACCAGCCAGGGTCAGGCCGGGTCCACGCTCTACATGGTCAACCACGGGATCTCGACGGCCGCACTGTTCCTGATCGCCGGATTCCTGGTGTCACGCCGGGGGTCTCGCCTCATCGGCGCCTACGGGGGTGTGCAAAAGGTCGCACCCGTACTGGCCGGCACGTTCCTGGTCGCCGGGCTGGCCACCCTGTCGTTACCGGGCCTGGCACCGTTCATCAGCGAATTCCTGGTGCTGATCGGCACATTCACCCGCTACCCGGTGTTCGGCGTGCTCGCGGCCAGCGCACTGGTGCTCTCCGCGATCTACATCCTGTGGACCTACCAGCGCATGATGACCGGACCCACACCCGAGGCGCTGGCCCAGGGTGAGTCGCACCTGTCCGATCTCCGGCCACGCGAACTCGTCGTCGTCGCACCGCTGATCGCCCTGCTGCTGGTTCTCGGGGTGTATCCCAAGCCGGCGCTCGATGTCATCGATCCCGCGGTGACGCACACCCTGACGACGATCGACCGACCGGATCCGGTGCCCCGGACAGCGGAAGGACCGGTGCGATGACGATGCCCACCCCGTCGGTCGAGTACGGACTGATCGCGCCGATGCTGATCGTGTTCGGCGCAGCGGTCCTCGGAGTGCTCCTGGAAGCGGTGCTGCCGAGAAGCCAGCGGTATCGCGCCCAGGTGACACTCAGCCTGGCGGCCCTGGTCGCGGCGTTCGTCGCGGTCGTGCTGCTGGCCCGCGACATCGGCGGCGGCAACGGATTCTCCGCCGTGATGGGTGCGCTGGCGATCGACAAACCGGCATTGTTCCTGCAGGCCACCGTCCTGCTGGTGGCCGTGCTCGGCGTGCTGCTCATCGGGGAGCGCCGCATCGCCCTCCCGGATCGGGCCGATCACGGCGCCGGGCTGGACGCGTTCACTCCTCAGGCGTCGGCGGTCGCCGGCAGCGTCGCCGAGAAGCAGGCCACGGCTGCGGGGGTCATCCAGACCGAGGTCTTCCCGCTGACGATGTTCGCCGTCGGCGGCATGCTGCTGTTCCCCGCGGCCAACGATCTGTTGACGATGTTCATCGCGCTCGAGGTGCTGTCGCTGCCGCTGTACCTGCTGTGCGGGCTGGCCCGCCGGCGGCGGTTGCTGTCACAGGAATCGTCGCTGAAGTACTTTCTGCTGGGCGCCTTCTCGTCGGCGTTCTTCCTCTACGGCGCGGCGATGCTCTACGGGTACGCGGGCACGCTCTCGCTCCCCGGGATCGCCGCCGCGGTGTCCGCGGATCGCGGAGCGCCGCCGCTCGCGCTCGTCGGAATCGCGCTGCTGCTGGTCGGCGTGCTGTTCAAAGTCGGTGCGGTGCCCTTCCATTCCTGGATTCCCGATGTGTACCAGGGGGCGCCGACGCCGATCACGGCGTTCATGGCCGCCGCCACCAAGGTGGCGGCGTTCGGCGCGATGCTGCGGGTGTTCTCGGTGGCCCTGCCTGGGCTGCACGACGATTGGCGGCCGGTACTGTGGGCGGTCGCGATCGCCACGATGGCGGTCGGCACCGTCACCGCCGTCACGCAGAACGATGTGAAGCGCATCCTGGCCTACTCCGCGGTCGCGCACAGCGGGTTCATCCTGACCGGCGTTGTCGCCGGCACCGGATCCGGCCTGTCCGCGACGCTGTTCTATCTGTTCGCCTACGGATTCTCGACGGTCGGTGCGTTCGCGGTGGTCGGTCTGGTGCGTGACGCCGACGGTGAGGAGGACACCGCCCTGGCGCGGTGGGCCGGGTTGGGCAGACGGTATCCGCTTGTGGGCCTGGTGTTCTCACTGTTCCTGCTGGCGTTCGCCGGTATACCGCTGACGAGTGGGTTCGTCAGCAAGTTCGCGGTGTTCAAGGCCGCCGGTGAGGGCGGAGCGATTCCGCTGGTGGTCGTCGGCGTGATCGCCAGCGCCATTGCGGCGTACTTCTACGTCCGGGTGATCGTGCTGATGTTCTTCACCGACCGCCCCGACGACGCACCGACGGTCGTGACGCCCAGCCTGCTGACCACGGGCGTCGTCGCGGTCACCGCGATCGTGACGTTCCTGCTCGGCGCGCTGCCGCAGCCGCTGCTCGACCTCGCCGATGCCGCGGGGCGGTTCCTGCTCTGAGCGACCGGCGCTAGGCGACCACACCGTGCAGCAGGATCGAGGTCGTGCCCTCCACCCAGGCCGGGCTCGCCAGATAGTCCGGTGACTGCAGCATCGCCAACATCGTTGCCCCGCCGATCAAATGGACCAGCCCGTCGGGGTCGACGTCCTCGCGCACCTCGCCGCGCTCCACCGCATCGCGCAGCCGCTGCCGCACCGCGTCGAACAGGCCCGTGAATCGCGCGCTGACGCGGTGCAGCAGTGCCGGATCGGCCGACACGTCGGAGATGAGCCCGGGCAACGCTGCCGCCACCACAGGACTGGTGAACACGTCACGCGCCGCGGCCACCATGGCGCGCAGGTCCGCGGCGATGTCCCCCGGTGGGGTGTCGATCGCCGTCGGCGTCACCGGGAACACGGCCTCGTGGATGAGTTCCGCCTTGCTCGACCACCGCCGGTAGAGCGCGGTCTTGGTGGTGCCCGCGCGTTCGGCGACGGCGGCCATCGTCACGTTCGGATAGCCGATCTCGACCAGCAGATCGGCGGTGGCGCGCAGGATCGCGGCGTCGATGCGGGGGTCGCGTGGACGTCCGGCGCTCGGGGGCTTGTCAGCCGAGGGCAGGTCTGCTTTCATATCGCTACCCACCGTAACGTATTCGGGGTGCCGCGGCGTCGGATCCGCGGCAGGAAGGACACTCTCGTGCCCCCTGGCAGCAGCGGCGACCCGGCAGTCGAGGACGTCGACCGCCTTCAGCGGTCGAGCCGCGACATGGCCGACGTGCCGGCCACACTGTCGCGATGGTTGTCGTCGCTGATGCCCGACACGACGCCCGAGATCACCGTCGAGAGCGGCATCGACGCCAACGGCATGTCCTCGGAGACGATCCTGGTGTCGGGCCGCTGGCGGTGCGGCGGCTCGCCCGTGGAGCAGCGCTGGGTCGCCCGCGTCGCCCCCGCACAGGCCGACGTGCCGGTGTTCGAGCACTATCGACTCGACCACCAGCACGAGGCGATCCGACTGGTCGGCGAGCTGACCGATGTGCCGGTGCCGCAGGCGCGCTGGCTCGAGCCGACCGGTGACGTCCTGGGCCGGCCGTTCTTCCTGATGGACCGCGTGGACGGTGTCGTCCCTCCGGACGTCATGCCCTACACCTTCGGCGGCAACTGGCTGTTCGACGCCGAGCCGTCACAGCAGCGCCGCCTGCAGGACGAGACCGTCGCGGTCCTCGCGAAGCTGCACGCGATCCCGAACGCGCAGCAGACCTTCGGCTTCCTGCAGGACACCGATCCGCCGGGCGAGACAGCGCTGCACCGCCATTTCGGATGGCTGAAGAACTGGTATGAGTTCAGCGTGCCCGACATCGGGCGCGCCCCGCTGGTCGAACGCGCGCTGACCTGGCTGGAGGAGCACTTCCCCTCTGACGTGGCTGCTACCGAACCCGTTCTGGTGTGGGGTGATTCGCGCATCGGCAACGTGATCTACCGCGACTTCTCCCCCGTCGCGGTGCTCGACTGGGAGATGGCCACGGTCGGTCCCCGCGAATTCGACGTCGCGTGGCTGGCTTTCGCGCACATGGTGTTCCAGGAGCTGACCAAACTCGCCGGTCTGCCCGGCATGCCGGATTTCCTCGCCGAGAACGACATCCGCGCCACCTATCGAGAGCTCACCGGTGTCGAGGTCGGCGACCTGCACTGGTTCTACGTGTATTCCGCGGTCGTGTGGTGCTGCGTGTTCATGCGCACCGGTGCGCGGCGCGTGCACTTCGGTGAGATCGAGAAGCCCGCCGATGTCGAATCGCTCTTCTACCACGCGTCGCTGATGAAGAAACTGTTAGGAGAGGCCGACTGATGCTCGGGCCGATGGACGAATACCCGGTACACCAGATCCCGCAGCCGATCGCATGGCCGGGTTCCTCGGACCGCAACTTCTACGATCGCTCCTACTTCAACGCCCATGACCGCACCGGTGACATCTTCGTCATCAGCGGCATCGGCTACTACCCCAATCTCGGGGTGAAGGACGCCTTCCTGTTGGTGTCCCGCCGCGGAGGCGGCAAATACGGCGGAAGCGGGGACACCCAGACCGCGGTGCACCTGTCCGACGCCATCGACCAGGACCGGCTCCACCAGCATGTCGGCGCCTACCGCGTCGAGGTGATCGAGCCGCTGCGCAAGCTGCGCATCGTCTGCGACGAGACCGAGGGCATCGCCGCCGATCTCACGTGGGAAGGCCTGTTCGACGTCGTTCAGGAGCAGCCGCACATCATGCGGCGCGGCACCCGGGTCACGTTGGACGCGCAGCGTTTCGCCCAGGTGGGTACGTGGAGCGGGCAGCTCTCGATCGACGGCGAGGACATCGCCGTCGATCCCGCGCGGTGGATCGGCACCCGCGACCGCTCCTGGGGTATCCGCCCGGTCGGCGAGGCAGAGCCCGCGGGACGACCCGATGACCCACCGTTCGAGGGCATGTGGTGGCTCTACGTGCCGATGGCCTTCGACGACTTCGGGATCGTGATCATCATCCAGGAGGACCCGCAGGGTTTCCGGTCGGTCAACGACTGCACACGTATCTGGAAGGACGGGCGGATCGAGCAGCTCGGCTGGCCGCGCGTGACGATCCACTACCGCTCCGGCACCCGCATCCCGACGGGCGCCACCATCGAGGCGACCGGGAGTGACGGCAGCGCAGTGCATTTCGACGTCGAATCGAAGCTTCCGGTACCGATCCACGTCGGCGGCGGCTACGGTGGCGACTCCGACTGGCTGCACGGCATGTGGAAAGGTGAGCGCTTCACCGAGCGGCTCACCTACGACATGACCGATCCGGCGATCATCGGCCGGGCCGGCTTCGGCGTGATCGACCATGTCGGCCGGGCCGTGTGCCGCGAGGCCGATGGCACCGAGCGCGAAGGCTGGGGCCTGTTCGAGCACGGGGCGCTGGGCCGCCACGACCCGTCGGGCTTCGCCGACTGGTTCACCGTCGCGCCCTGACCTTTCATCTCAGGCCGGGTGACGCTCGCGCACCGGCGCGCGACCGAACACCATGGACTCCTCGATGCGGTCGAACCGGTGGTCGATGACGTCGAGCACGTAGTTGTGACGGACGTTCCACGGACGGCGGGTTCCGGAGCGGGGCAGCGCGTGCAGTGCGCGCTTGACGTAGCCGGACTCCAGATTGAACGTCGGTTTCTCGGCGATCGGGGTGTCCCCCAGATGCGGGTACGCATGGGTGTAGCCGTGAAGCCGCATGTACTCGATCAGCTTGGCCACCGCCTTCGCGGTCATATCGGCCCGCAGCGTCCAGGACGCATTCGTGTAGCCGATACACCACGCCATGTTCGGGAGGTCTTCGAGCAGGTACTCCTTGTAGACGAACCGGTCGGTCGGCTCGACCGGCGCACCGTCGACGACGACCCGAATGCCGCCGAGGGCCTGCAACTGCAGGCCCGTCGCCGTCACGATGATGTCGGCGTCCACGTGCCTGCCGGAGCGCACCACGATGCCCGTCTCGTCGACGTGGTCGATCGTGTCGGTGACGACCTCGGCTCGTCCCGCGCTGATGTGCTCGAACAAGTCGTGGTCGAGCACCAGACACATCCGCTGATCCCACGGGTTGTAGCGCGGCTTGAAATGGACGTCGACGTCGTACCCGGGCGGAAGGGCAGCCGCGGTGCGGTTACGGATCAGCCAGCGTCCGAACCGGGGGGCCTTGCGGAACATGAAGTACGACAGGACATGGAACATGGAGTTCACGAAACGCACCACCGCATGGGACAACCGGCGCGGCAGCACCGCGCGGATCGCGTCGACCATCGGGTCGACGCGCGCCATCGACATCATGTACGTGGGCGAGCGCTGCAGCATCGTGACGTGCGCGGCCTTCTCGCACAGAGCCGGGATCAAGCTGATCGCGGTGGCCCCGCTGCCGATCACCACCACGCGCTGCCCGCTGAGGTCGAGGCCCTCGGGCCAGAACTGCGGGTGGATCACCTGCCCGCCGAAGCTGTCCAGACCCGCGATCTCGGGCCGGTACGGGTCGTCGTAGCTGTAGTAGCCGGTGCCGCAGAACAGGAACCGGCCGCGGAACACCCGCTCCTGCCCGTGCTGCTGCGCCCGCACCGTCCAGGTGTCACTGCCGGAGTCCCACTCGACAGAGGTCACCTGAGTGTCGAACTGGATGTGCCGGTCGATGCCGTGCTTGCGCGCGGTCTCGGTCAGGTACTCGCGGATGTGCTCGCCGTCCGCGACGTTCTCGCGCCGGGTCCAGGGTTCCCACGGGAACGAGAGCGTGAAGATGTCGCTGTCGGAGCGGATTCCGGGATAGCGGAACAGGTCCCAGGTACCGCCGATGCGGGAACGTCGTTCGAGGATCGTGTAGCGCACGCCGGGGTTGCGTTCGGCGATCCGGTACGCGGCGCCGATGCCCGAGATGCCGGCACCGATGATCACGACGTCCGAGAAATCGTCCACCTGTACCTCCTGTGGTCCGCAGGCGTACCGCCCACTCTAGAGATCCAGGCCACACCGCGGCGACGATCTCCCGCAATCCCCGATCGGGCGGGGCCGTGTACCGCGGCCGACGAGGTGTCTACCGTGGACGGCAGCGCAAGCCGGCCGCAACGGCGCGACCCACTGACCGGACGGAGTACCGATGACCACCACCGCCCCCGCAGCAAAGAAGACCACCTCCACGCCGTTGGAGCTGTTCGACATCGCGCGCCTGCTCGACGACGAGGAGCGTGAGATCGCGGCGACGGTCCGCTCATTCGTCGACAAGACGCTCCGACCCGAGGTCGAGAATTGGTTCGAGTCGGCCACCCTGCCCCGGGAACTGGCCAGGGAGTTCG
The DNA here is from genome assembly GCF_007096635.1 of Mycolicibacterium sp. 018/SC-01/001. Lineage (GTDB taxonomy): Bacteria > Actinomycetota > Actinomycetes > Mycobacteriales > Mycobacteriaceae > Mycobacterium. The sequence continues at coordinate 105,744 of NZ_VKAA01000013.1, read as the reverse complement.
GCTCGCTGGGGTTGCTGGGCATGCATCTGCAGGGGTACGGGTGCGCGGGCACCAACGCGGTCAGCTACGGATTGGCGTGCATGGAACTCGAAGCCGGCGACAGCGGCTTCCGCAGCTTCGTGTCGGTCCAGGGGTCGCTGTCGATGTTCTCGATCCACCGGTACGGCTCTGACGAGCAGAAGAACGAGTGGCTGCCCCGGTTGGCCACCGGGGAGGCGGTGGGGTGCTTCGGCCTGACCGAGCCCGACTTCGGCTCCAATCCGGCCGGCATGCGGACCCGCGCCCGTCGCGACGGGTCGGACTGGGTGCTCACCGGGACGAAGATGTGGATCACCAACGGCAACCTCGCCGATGTCGCGACGGTGTGGGCACAGACCGACGACGGCATTCGCGGCTTCCTGGTGCCGACCGATACCCCGGGGTTCACCGCGAACGCCATCCACCGCAAGCTGTCGCTGCGCGCGTCGGTGACCTCGGAGCTGGTGCTCGACGAGGTGCGCCTGCCTGCGTCGGCGCAGCTGCCCGAGGCGATCGGGCTGGGCGCTCCCCTGTCGTGCCTCAACGAAGCCCGCTTCGGCATCGTGTTCGGTTCCCTCGGCGCCGCCCGCGACTGCCTGGAGACCGCGATCGCCTACACCCAGTCCCGCGACGTGTTCGACAAGCCGCTGGCGAGCTATCAGCTCACCCAGGAGAAGCTCGCCAACATGACGGTCGAACTCGGCAAGGGGATGCTGCTGGCGCTGCACCTGGGCCGGATCAAGGACAGCGACGGCGTACGGCCCGAGCAGATCAGCCTGGGCAAGCTGAACAACGTGCGCGAGGCGCTCGCGATCGCGCGGGAGTGCCGAACCCTGTTGGGCGGCAGCGGAATAACACTGGAGTATTCGCCACTGCGGCACGCCAACAACCTCGAATCGGTGCTGACCTACGAGGGCACCTCCGAGATGCACATGCTCTCGATCGGCAAGGCGCTGACCGGGCACGCCGCGTTCAGGTCATGACCGTCGCGATCCGGCATCTGATCGCGGGCCGATGGGTGCCCGGCCAGGGCGAGACCGTCGCCAGCCGCAACCCGACCCGGCCGGACGTGGTGGTCGCCGAAGGGGGCGCCGCGCTGTCCGCCGACGTCGATGCGGCGGTCGACGCCGCCACCGACGCCGCCCGGGCGTGGGCGGCGACGCCGATCCACACCCGCGGCGCGGTTCTGCTGGCCGCGGCCGACATCGTGGACAGCCATGCCGCGCAGTGGGGCCTCGAACTCGCCACCGAGGAAGGCAAGACCAAAGCCGAAGGCATCGGCGAGGTGCGCCGCGCGGCACAGATCCTGCGCTACTACGGCGCCGAGGGCGACCGGCAGGCCGGGGAGATCTACGCGTCCCCGCGCGCCGGGGAACAGATCCTGTTGGTTCGCAAGCCGATCGGTGTCGTCGCGGTCATCACTCCGTTCAACTTCCCCATCGCCATTCCGGCGTGGAAGATCGCGCCCGCGTTGGCCTTCGGTAACACGGTGGTGTGGAAGCCGGCGAGCACCGTGCCGCTGCTGGCGCTGCGCCTCGCCGAGGCTCTGACGTCTGCCGGACTGCCGGTCGGGGCACTGAATCTGCTCGTCGGTGACGCCGGCATCGGCGACGCGCTGGTGCACCACCGCGGAGTCGACGCCGTCACGTTCACCGGTTCCACCGCGGTGGGACGGCGCATCGCGGCGGCGGCGGCCGCGCGCGGCGTCCCGGCACAGGCGGAGATGGGCGGCAAGAACGCCGCGGTGGTCCTCGACGACGCCGACGTCGATCTCGCACTCGAGCAGGTACTGCTCGGCGCTTTTCGCTCGACCGGCCAGAAGTGCACCGCCACCTCACGACTCGTGATCACCGCGGGTGTGGCCGACCGTTTCGTCGACGCGCTGTGCGAGCGCGCGGCGGCGCTGCGGGTCGGCGACCCGACCGAGGACGGCACCGAGATGGGCCCGGTGATCACTGACGGTGCGCAGCACCGCATCTCGACTGCGGTCGCGACGGCTGCCGGCCAGGGAGCCACGGTGCTGACCGGCGGCACGGCCTATTCCGACGACCGCGCCGACGGGTACTTCGTGGCGCCCACCGTCCTCGACGTCGGCGCCGGGCACGCAGACGTGTGGACCGAGGAGCTGTTCGGGCCCGTGCTCGCGGTCAGGCGGGTCGCCGACGCCGAGGAGGCGTTCGCCGCGGCCGAGGACACCGAGTTCGGACTCTCCGCGGCGGTGTTCACCCAGGACCTCACTCGCGCCCTCGACGCCGTCGGACACCTCGATGTCGGTGTGCTGCACGTCAATTCGGAGTCCGCGGGTGCCGACCCGCACGTGCCCTTCGGCGGCGCGAAGAAAAGCGGGCTCGGCCCCAAGGAGCAGGGTGGGGCGGCGCGCGACTTCTTCACCCACACCACCACCGTGTACCTGCGCGGCGGCAGGGCGACCGCGTGACTCCAGGTGCACTCGACGGCATCGTCGTCGTCGACTTCAGCCGTGTGCTCGCCGGGCCCTACGCGACGATGATGCTCGGCGATTTCGGCGCCGAGGTCATCAAGATCGAGCGTCCGGTGCTCGGTGACGACACCCGCCACTGGGGTCCGCCGCACGACTCCGCGGGCGTAGCAACGTATTACAACGCCGTCAACCGGAACAAGCGGTCGGTCGCGCTGGACCTCACCGATCCGGACGACGTGCAGCGGGCTCGCGAACTGGTGCGCGGCGCGGACATCGTGGTCGAGAACTTCCGCGCGGGCACGATGGAGAAACTGGGGCTCGGCTACGACGAGGTGCGCACACTGCGGCCCGACGTCATCTACTGCTCGATCACCGGGTTCGGCCGCGCCGGAGGCGCTGACCTGCCCGGCTACGATCTGCTGCTACAGGCCGTCGGAGGGCTGATGAGTGTCACCGGCACCGAGCCGGGCGACCCCACGAAGGTGGGTGTGGCGCTGGTCGACGTGCTGGCCGGCCTGCACGCGCTCAGCGGAATCCTGGCGGCGCTGGCCTACCGGGACCGCACCGGCGAGGGACAGCGGGTCGACACCAACCTGCTGTCGGTGCTGCTGTCCTCGCTGGTGAACCAGGCGTCGGGTTACGTGGGCGCCGGGGTGGTGCCTCAGATGATGGGCAATCGTCATCCCAGCGTCGCCCCCTACCAGACGTTCGACACCGCCGACCGGCCGATCGCGGTGGCCGTCGGCAACGACAAGCAGTTCCGTGCTTTTCTGCGCGGCACTCGGCAGCCCGGACTGGGGCGAGGACCCGCGGTTCGCGACCAATCCGGCGCGCGTGCAGAACCTAGAGGTGCTGTGCCCCCTGATCGATGCCGAGATGCGCCGCCACGGTGCCGACCACTGGTACGCCGAGCTCACCGGCGCGGGAGTACCGGCCGGACCGATCAACGACGTCGCCGAAGCGTTCTCGTTCGCCCGCAGCCTGGGCATCGACGCGGTCGTGGCGATGCCCGACGGCGGTACGCCGCAGGTCGCCAACCCGCTGACGCTGTCGGCGACGCCGGTCACCTACCGGTCGAGCCCGCCTCCGCTGGGCGGCAGCTGACGATTTCGGCGTGGTAATCGACGCCCAGCGACGACGAACACGCCAGAATCGCGTCATGGCAGACGTGGTGATCGTGGGAGCCGGCTTCGCCGGGCTGTCGGCGGCGCGGGAACTGACCCGCCTGGGGCGCGACGTCGTGGTGGTCGAGGGCCGCGACCGCGTCGGCGGCCGTTCGCACACCGCCGAGGTCGGCGGCGTGGCCGTCGACCTCGGCGCGACCTTCGTCGGCCCGACGCAGGACGCCGTGCTGGCGCTGGCCCGGGAGCTGGAGTGCGACACCACACCCACCTACTGCGACGGCAGGAACCTGATCCGGTGGCGGGGCCGGGTGCGCCCCTACCGCAACACCATTCCGCGCCTGTCGGTGCTCGAACTGCTCGATGTCTCGCGTGTGCAGTGGCGGTTCGGGCGCATCAGCCGAGAGGTCCAGGTCGCCGATCCGTGGTCGTCCCCGCTCGCCGACGAACTCGACGCCCAGACCCTCGACGGGTGGTTGCGGTCGGTGCGTGCGGGCGCGTCGACACGCGACCTGATGGCGATCATGGCCCGGGTGACGTGGGGGTGCGAGCCGGATGCGGTGTCGATGCTGCACGCGGTGCGCTACGTGAAGGCCGCCGGCGGGCTCGACCGCATGCTCGACGTCAAGGGCGGCGCCCAGCAGGACCGCTTCCTGGCAGGTACGCAGCAGATCGCGATCCGCATGGCCGAGCAGCTCGGTGAGCGCGTGGTCCTCGGTGCGCCGGTGCGCAGGATCGAGCGCCTCGACGGTGCGCTGACCGTGGTGTCCGACCGCGGCGAGTTCCGCGGTGAGACCGTCATCGTCGCGATACCTCCCGAGCATCGCGCGGCGATCGCCTTCGAGCCCCCGCTCCCCGAGCAGCACGGCGGACTGGCCCGGCACTGGCCCCAGGGCCACCTGAGCAAGGCCTACGTCGCCTATGACCGACCGTTCTGGCGCACGAACGGCTTCTCCGGGGAAGCACTGTCCGACGAAGGCCCTGTCTTCATCACCTTCGACGTCAGCCCCGATGACGCAGGCCCCGGCGTCCTGCTCGGCTTCACCGATGCGCGCCTGTTCGACCCTCTCGCGCCCGAGCAGCGGCGTGCGGCCGCGGTGTCGAATTTCGTGGCGCTGTTCGGCGAGGAAGCCGCGCATCCCGTCGACTATCTCGACCACTGCTGGGGCACAGAGCTTTTCGCGCCGGGCGGTCCGACTGCCGCCGTGCCGCCGGGGTCGTGGACGACCTATGGCCGCTGGTTGCGCACCCCTGTCGACGGAATCTTCTGGGCCGGTACCGAAACCGCGGACGTGTGGACGGGTTTCCTCGACGGAGCCGTCCGCTCGGGGCAGCGGGCTGCCGCCGAGGCGCATCAGGAGCTGACGCGACGCTCCTGAGTCTCGCCGGCCAGCCAGCGGAGTTGCGCGTTGACCTCGGCGGGCTGCTCGAGGATCGCGCAGTGGCCGCCGGGCACCTCGACGAAGCGGGCCAGATTGGGCGCCGTCGCGGCGATGCGCCGTGACGAGATCATCGGCAGCAGACGGTCTTTGGTGCTGCCGATGACGACCGTCGGCACCACCAGGTTCTTCATGCTGATGTGCTGGGGTCCCATGTGGTCGACCAGCACCCGCGCCCAGCCACCGCGCCCGGCGGGTGGCGTGGCGTTGAACAACTCGAACACGAAGTCGGTCACCGTCGGTTCGGCGTCGTGGCCCACCGCGATCATCTGCACGAATCGGCGATTGGGCCGGTCGGCCAGCCGTGTCAGACGGGCGCCGCCGAAGGTCCGCAGCAGCGACCCCGCTGCTCGCACCCGCGCCTGGGCCAGCGACGGCGGCACCGGCAACAGGTTGACGTGCCGGAGCAGATCCCCTGTCGTGGTGTTGATCAACGCCACTGCGGCGGCGCATTCGGCGACGCGGTCCGGGTATCGCTCTGCCCAGGAGGTGATCGCGATGCCGCCCATCGAATGTCCGGCGATGACGGCGCGCTCGCCGGGGGCCAGCGTCGCACCGAGCACGGCGTCGAGATCTCCGGCGAGATGGTCGATGCTGTACCCGCCGCGCCGCGGCGGCACTCCGCTGCGCCCGTGTCCGCGGTGGTCGAACGCGATCACCCGGTGGTCGCGGGCCAGGTCGGCGATCTGATAGGCCCACACCCGCAGCGAGCACGTGATGCCGTGGGCCAACACCACCGCGGGAGCGTCCTGCGGCCCGAACACCTCGGTGTGCAGGCGGACTCCGTCGCGCGACCGCACGTCGACGACGCGGCCGGCCGGCAGGTCGCGGGCGGGAGCAAAGCACGTTCCGCTGCGCAGGCCACCGGTTCGTGCTGCCATGCCTGCCCTCCGTTTGCCTCGGTGCATTCGCGCATCCGCGTCACGTCGTGCGTCGAGAAGTCCTGCCGTGTCCGGCCGTCTGACTCTACCGCCGCGCCCGCAGATACCCGGTACCGCGGGTGCGGTTCAATGATCGGATGCGCGCAATCCACATTCGCAGTCTCGACGGGCCGAGCGCCGCCGAACTGGTCGACATCGACGAACCGGCCGCCGACGGCGACACCGTGCTCGTCGACGTGCACGCCGCAGGTGTCGCCTTTCCCGATGCTCTGCAGTCACGCGGGCTCTACCAGTACAAGCCCGAGCTGCCGTACACGCCGGGCGCCGAGATCGCCGGCGTGGTCCGCAGCGCTCCCGACGGTGCGCACGTCCGCGCCGGCGACCGGGTCGCGGGGTTGACCATGCTCTCCGGCGCGATGGCCGAAGTCGTTGCGCTGCATCCGGAACGGGTGTTTCCCCTGCCCGACGCGGTGTCGTTCGAGGCCGGCGCCGGGCTGGTGTTCAACGACTTGACCGTGCACTTCGCGCTGCGTGCTCGCGGGCGGTTGCGCGACGGTGAGACCGTGCTGGTGCACGGGGCGGCGGGCGGCATCGGCACGTCGACGCTGCGGTTGGCGCCCGCCTTCGGGGCGGCGCGCACGATCGCCGTGGTCAGCACGCAGGAGAAGGCCGAGGTGGCCCGTGCCGCCGGCGCGTCGGACGTGGTGCTGGCGGACGGATTCAAAGACGCCGTCAAGGACCTGACGGGCGGACGGGGTGTCGACATCGTCGTCGACCCGGTGGGCGGAGACCGCTTCACCGACTCGCTGCGCTCTCTCGCCCCGGGCGGACGGCTGCTGGTCGTCGGTTTCACCGGCGGCGAGATCCCGACCGTCAAGGTGAACCGCCTGCTGCTCAACAACGTCGACGCCGTCGGTGTCGGCTGGGGCGCGTGGACGATGACGCACCCGGGTTTTCTCGCCGAGCAGTGGGCCGAGCTGGCGCCGTTGCTGGAATCCGGCGCGGTGCGCCCGCCCGAGCCCGAGGTCTACCCGCTGGAGCGCGCTGGTGAGGCCATCGCGGCGCTGGAGGATCGGACGGCGCGCGGGAAGATCGTCGTCACGCTGCGGTGAGTCGCGAACCGACGCGCTAACTGGCAGTCTTTGCCAACTTCTTTGCCCGCTGCGATAGTGGAGAACATGGTGCCCGCTCCCCCTGGATCGACGGCCGATCCGCAGGTTGCTGGCTTTCTCGGTGCGGCGGCACAGCGACCGACGGCGCTGATCATCGAGGGCGAGGCCGGGATCGGGAAGACGACCTGTTGGCTGGCGCTCGTCGAGCAGGCCCGCGCCGACGGTTTCCGGGTGCTGAGCGCGCGGGTGGGGCAGGCGGAATCGGTGATGGCGTTCGCCGCGCTGGCCGACCTGCTGGCCGACGTGGACGCCGACGTGCTCGCGGGCCTGCCGGCCCTGCAGCGGCTCGCGCTCGACCGCGTGCTGCTGCGCGCCGGTGACGACGGTCCGGCAACCGACCATCGGGTGGTGGCCGCGGCCTTCGTCGCGGTCCTGCACGCCCTGGCCGAGGTGAGTCCGGTCCTGATCGCGATCGACGATGCGCAGTGGATGGACGCCTCCAGCCGAACGGCCGTGTCGTTCGCGGCGCGCCGACTCCACGGCCGGTTCGGGGTGCTGGTCAGCGAGCGGTGTGTCCCCGGTGACGGTTCCACGTCGACGTGGCTGACGCTGAGCAGGCCCGACGACGTGCACCGGACCGCGGTGCGACCGCTGGACAGCGCGGCGCTGCACGCGTTGATCAGCGAACGAGTGGGCCGCACCTTCTCCCGGCCGACCGTCCTGCGGATCGCCGAGATCTCAGGCGGCAACCCGTTTTTCGCTCTGGAGCTGGCCCGTGCGATCGGCGAGGGACACGCTGTCGCCGAGCAGACGCTGCCGCCCACCCTCAACGAGGTGGTGCGCGTGCGCATCGGTTCGCTCGACGACCGGATGCGGGAGTTCCTGCTCAGCGTGGCCTGCGTGGCCGACGCCCGTGTGGATCTGCTGGCCCGGGCCAACGACATGAGTCATGACGACGTGGTCGAACTCGTCGAACGCGCCGATGCGGCAGGCGTTCTCACACTGCAGGGCAATCGGGTCCGGTTCAGTCATCCTCTGCTGGCCAGTGGCGTCTACGCCGATGCGGGATCACCGGCGCGCCGGGCGATGCACCGCAGGCTGGCGGCGGTGGTGACGGTTCCAGAGGTGCGCGCCCGCCACCTCGCGTTGGCGTCTGCGACCGGCACCGAGGAGATCTTCGCTGCGCTGGACGGTGCGGCCGATGCGGCTCGGTCCCGCGGCGCGCCCGCGGCGGCGGCGGAGTTGGTCGATCTGGCGATCGGCCTGGGCGGCGACACTGCGACGCGCCGGTTGAAATCGGCCGAGAACCACTTCCTGGCCGGCAATGTCACCCGCGCGGGAGACGTGCTGCGGCACATCGGGCCCGGGGAGCCGGAGATCGTGCGTGCATTGACAGCGAGCCTGCTCGCCACGGTGCTGATGTATGAGAACCAGCACACCGAGGCCGTGGAGTTGTTGCGCGGTGCCGTCGATGACGCTGCCGGCAACGTCGTCGTCTTGATCCAGCTGCTGTTGCGACTGTCGTTCGCGCTCAACAACATCGGCGAACCCGATGACGCGCGCCGGCACGGCCGTGACGCGGTCAAGCTCGCCGAGGAGCTCGGCGTGCCCGCCGTCATCAGCGCGACACTGGCGTGGTCGGTGTACGTCGACTTCCAGAACGGACACGGCGTCGATCAGCAGGCGCTGCGCCGGGCGCTGGAGTGCTACGACAGTGCGTTCGATGTCCCGATCATCTTCCGAGCGCCGCTGGTGCATGCTCTCACGCTGTCGTGGACCGGTCGGTTGCAGCAAGCCCACGAGGAGTTCACCGAGTTGCGGGCCGTGTGCGCGGAGCGCGGCGCCGAGAGCGACATGATGGCGATCGCGGGTTTTCTCGCCATGAATCACATCTGGCGCGGCCAGTTCACCGAGGCGGCCGCCGAGGCTGCCGATGCCGTCGAACGGGCGGAACAGCTGGGTGGCGACGACGTCCTGATCATTCCGCTGACCATGCGCGCCGTCGTGTCGTCGTTCCTCGGCCATGAAGACGACGCCCGCACCGATGCCAGCCGCGTCGTCGCCGCGGTCCGTGACCGTACGGCGTCTCACTTCGCCGATTGGCCCGGCATGGCGCTGTGCTTCCTGGAGGAGTCACTGGGCCGGCATCGAGAGGCTCTTGCCGCACTGGATCCGGCTTTCCTGGCCGAACCCGGGTTGTCGACCGAGATCGCGTACGGCTGGCACCTTCCCGATGTCATCGAGGCCATGGTGGCGGTCGGTCGAACCGACGAGGCCGACCGACTCACGGCCGCACTGGAGCGCGACGGCGCAGAACACGACCGGGGGTGGATGACGGCGGTCGGCGCCCGGTGCCGCGCCGTCGTCCTCGCTGCCACAGGCCAGGTGACCGCCGCCGAGGAGTCGGCGCAGGAGGCGCTGGTCGAGCACGACCGGCTCCCGATGCCCTTCGAACGGGCGCGGACACAGCTCGTGCTCGGTCAACTGCAGCGGCGCATGCGGCAGAAGCAGCTCGCCGCAACGACATTGACGGAGGCGCTCGAGACATTCCAACGGCTGGGCACACCGCTGTGGGCACGACGGGCGCGCGCCGAGCTGTCCCGCACCGTGGTGGCGCCCTCGGACGACCTCACGGCGCTGACACCGTCGGAGCGTCGGGTGGCGGAGATGGCAGCATCGGGCGCGACGAACAAGAACATCGCCGCGGCGATGTTCATCAGCGCCAAGACCGTCGAGCATAACCTGACGAGGATCTATCGCAAGCTCGGGATCACCTCGCGGGCCGAGCTGGGCAGGCGGATGGACCGGTCGGCGGACTAGGTGATCCAGTCGGGCTGGGCGTCGGCGTCCACAGCGGAGAAGTCCTTGTGCGCCAGACCGGCGATCGTGCCGCCGTCGACCACGAACTCCGCACCGGTCGAGTAGCTCGACTCGTCGCTGGCCAGATACACCACGAGGTTGCTGACCTCGACGGGCTGGGCGATTCGGCCCAGGGCGGTCGTGAAGATGTCCTCGGGCACCCAATCGGCCATCGGCGTCTTCACCAGACCGGGGTGCACCGAATTCACCCGAATGCCGAAGGGCCCCAACTCCAGTGCGGTGGACTTGGTCAGACCGCGCACGGCGAACTTGGTGGCGGTGTATCCGTGGCTCGCGATCGTGCCGGCCATCCCCTCGATCGAGGAGATGTTGATGATGGACCCCCGGCCGGCCGCCTTCATCGGCCCCGCCGCAGCGCGGATGCCCAGGAATACGCCGGTCAGATTGATGTCGATGATCCGCTGCCACTCCGCCATGTCGAAGTCCTCGACCGTCCCGATGTTCAGGATGCCCGCGTTGTTGACCAGGACATCGAGGGCACCGAACGCGTCCTGTGCAGTGGCGACCGCCGCCGACCAGTCATCGGGATCCGTGACGTCGAGGTGCACGTAGCGCGCATCGTCGCCGAGGTCGGCGACGACCTGCTCCCCCTCGGCATCGAGGATGTCGCCACACACCACCTTGGCGCCGTGGGCGACCATCTCCCGAGCGTGCGACGCGCCCATTCCCCGGGCGGCCCCGCTGATGAGGGCGACCTTGCCGCTGAGTCGAGCTGTCATGGAGTCTCCTGCCTGAGCGTCGTACCGACGGCGTGGTGTCGAGCACCGTCACCGTACAGAATCGCGGCAGGTGGATGGTCGGGTTTGGCCGTCCCGATTCGATCGAGTCCGTCAGCGGCGCGGGTCGGCCATACTGACCCGGTGAACGGGCTTGCGGGAAAAGGGATTCTGGTCACCGGTGCCGCATCGGGCATCGGGGCTGCCACCGTGCGGCGCTTGACGGCCGAGGGAGCGATCGTGGTGGGGCTGGACTTGGCGGCCGACGCATCGGCCGGGGAGTATCTGCGCGCCGACGTGCTCGACCGGGCCGCCGTCGACGAGGCGGTGCATCGCGTCGTCGACATGACCGGCCGCCTCGACGGCGTGGTGCATTCCGCAGGCGTGGGCGGAGGCGGTCCGATCCACCTGCTCCCCGACCAGGAGTGGGACCGCGTGGTCGACGTCAACCTCAAAGGCACCTTCGTGGTGTTGCGCGCGGCGCTGGCACAGATGACGACGCAGGAGCGGATCGGCGGCGAGCGCGGCGCGGTGGTGACCCTGTCGAGCGTCGAGGGCATCGAGGGCACCGCGGGCGGCAGCGCCTACAACGCGTCCAAGGGTGGAGTCGTGCTGCTGACCAAGAACGCGGCAATCGACTACGGGCCGAGCGGAATTCGCGCCAACGTGATCTGCCCGGGCTTCGTCGAGACGCCGCTGTTCGACTCGGTGATGGGCCTCGAGGGGATGGCGGGTCCGCGCGAAGGTGTGCGCCACGAACACAAGCTGCGCCGATTCGGTCGGCCCGAGGAGATCGCCGCCGTCGCGGCGTTTCTGTTGTCGGCGGACGCCAGCTTCGTGAGCGGGCAGGCGATCGCGGTGGACGGCGGTTACACCGCCGGACGCGACCACCACGTCACCGAACTGATGGGGCTCGGCGAGCAGTGAGCGCGCCTGATCACCACACCACTGCGACTGCTGCCGCGCCCAGCGCCAACGCGCCCGCCGACAGGAACAGCGGGCGCGGGACAGGCTGTCCCGTGCGCCGTTGACGGGCATTGCCCATGCCGAGCACACCCCCCAGGACGATCAGGATCACCAGCTTCACGCCGATCTTGGGGTAGTTCAACTCCACCCCGGCGGGCCAGGGCGCAGCGAGCACCAGACCGGTGAGCAGTGACACCAGCAGGCCGTAATCCATCACACGCGTGGTGGTGTACCGGCGGGCCACCGCTTCGGTGACCCACGCCCCGAACGTGATCGCGAAACCGATGAGGTGCAGCAGGACCACTACAGAGCGTAGTACTTCCATGCGGCGAGGCTACAACACGCCGTCGTCAGCCGGCAGGCGGCGGCCCACCCGGCACCATGTAGCAGTTGGTGCCACCGATGCCGAGCACGTAGACGGTGTCGCAGCGCTGGAAGCTGCCGTCGGCGGCAGGCGCGGAATCGCAACGGCCACCGCCATTTCCGAACACCACGGCATTACTGCAGGGTTGCGCAGCCGCCGTGCCCGCCGACACCCCCGTCGCGAGCCCGGCCCCCGCCAGTAGCGCCGCGGCCCCCGCGATCATCCATTTCGTCGTCATGTCGTGACCCCCTTCTCCAGTTCCGCGTCGGCGACGCGGACCTGCCGGAGGACTGATCTCATGCGCCATTCCTCCGGCACATGACATGACGATTGTGCGCCCGCGAACGCCCGCTGCGCAGGCGATTTACGTCACGCTTTTCGTCAGGACGTCCTGGTCGACGTGTCATTGCGCAGATCGAGCACGACCAGTTACGCTACGCAACGTTGCGATATGGCCAACAGGAGGTCCTGTGACGGGAACGGTGCACGCGGTCCGGCGGTTCGACACCCCCACCGAGGACATCGCTGCCGCGTTGGCCGACGTCAGCGTCCCCGCGCTGCTGCTGTCGATGGTCCACCTGACTGGTGATCCGCGTTTCATCCGCGACTTCGCCCAGGCCGGCCTGTTCCTCAACGAGATCCAGGGCTTCATGAGCGAGGACGACAAGGCCCGCGCCAGGGAGGCCGCGCTGCCGGCCATCGCCGACTACCGCGATCGCGGCTGCCCGCCCCTGCCCCCGCTACCCGCCGAGCTCGTCAGAGAGATGCTCGACTGGGCGGCATGCGAACCCGTCGACGAGGCCAACATCGGTCTGGTACTCGAAGAACTCGACCTCGACGGCACCGACCCCCGTCGCCCGGACCCCGTGCACCCCGAGCGCGCCGCCGGGCGGCGGGTGCTCGTGATCGGCTGCGGCGAGTCAGGCATCCTGGCCGGAATCCGGTTGCAGCAGGCCGGAATCGATTTCGAGATCGTCGAGAAGAACGCCGGACCGGGCGGGACGTGGTGGGAGAACAGCTACCCCGGCGCACGCGTCGATGTCGCCAATCACCTGTACAGCTACAGTTTCGAACCCGGCACCCACTGGCAGCACTTCTTCGCCGAGCAGCCCGAACTGGCCGCCTATTTCGCCGCCGTGCTGGACCGGCACGGTCTAGGCGAGCATGTGCGGTGGAACAGCGAGGTGCTCTCCGCGCGCTGGGACGACGTGACCGCGACATGGCACGTCGAGGTGCGCTCCGGCCGCGAGGTACAGACGCTGACCGCCGACGCGGTGATCACCGCGGTCGGTCAGCTGAACCGTCCGGCGCTGCCTGATCTGCCCGGTCGAGAGTCGTTCGCCGGGCCGTCTTTTCATTCGGCACGCTGGGACCACAGCGTCGACCTGACCGGGCGCAGGGTCGCGCTGATCGGCGCCGGGGCCAGCGGCTTCCAGATCGCCCCCGCCATCGCGGACACCGTCGCGGAATTGACCGTGTTCCAGCGGACCGCGCAGTGGATGTTCCCGAATCCGATGTACCACGACGCGGTACCCGCCGGTGCCCGGTGGGCCCTGGAGAACCTGCCGTACTACGCCCGGTGGTACCGCTTCCTGCTGTTCTGGCCGGGCGCGGACAAAGGACTCGACGCCGCCCGCGTCGACCCCGACTACGCGGATCAAGACCATGCGGTCAGCGAGATCAACGCACTGGCCCGGATGATGTTCACCGAGTGGATCACCACGCAGGTCGGTGACGACGACGAGCTGCTGGCGCGTGTCCTGCCCGACTACCCGGCCACCGCCAAGCGGACGCTGCAGGACAACGGCAGCTGGCTGAGCACGCTGAAACGGCCGAACGTCACGCTCGTGCGCACCCCGCTGCAGGAGGTCACCCCCGCGGGTGTGGTGACCACCGATGGCCAGTCCTACGACGCCGATGTGATCTTGTACGCCACGGGTTTTCGCGCCACCGACCTGCTGCTGCCGATGACGGTCACCGGCCGCGACGGGGCCGACCTGCACGCCGTGTGGGGCGAGCGGCCACACGCCTACCTGGGCATCACGGTGCCGAACTTCCCCAATTTCTTCATGATGTACGGTCCGGGAACGCATCTGGCGCACGGCGGCAGCCTGATCATGCATTCCGAGCTCCAGATGCGTTACATCAACGCCTGTCTCGCGCATCTGATTAACCGGCGGGCGCGCGCCATGGACCCGCTACCCGAACCCACCCGCGAGTGGCACCGGCGCACGCAGGAGCGCATCACCGCGACGGTGTGGGCACATCCGGCCGTCGAGCACTCCTACTTCAAGACGCGCAGCGGAGAGATCCACACCGTGAGTCCGTGGCGGCTCTGCGAATACCACGACGCCGTGACCGAACCCGATTTCACCCACTTCCGCATCGACGGGGTGGTCTGACATGCGCGCGGTCGTCGTCGACGCCGGCGGCACTGTGCGGGTCGAGAACCGGGCCGACCCCGCGCTGCCCGGTCCCGACGGGGCAATCATCGAGGTCACGGCAGCCGCGATCTGCGGATCGGATCTGCATTTCCTGGAGGGGCACTACCCGATCGCCGAACCGGTGTCGATCGGCCACGAGGCGGTCGGCGTCGTCCGCGACATCGGCCCGGAGGTGCGCACCGTCGCCGTCGGCGACCGGGTCCTGGTGTCGTCGGTGGCGGGCTGTGGCCGCTGCGCCGGTTGCGCCACGCATGATCCGGTCCGCTGCGTGTCCGGTCCGCAGATCTTCGGCTCCGGTGTGCTCGGTGGCGCCCAGGCCGACCTGATGGCCGTGCCCGCCGCCGATTTCCAAGTGCTGCGCATCCCGGACGGCATCGACACCGAGGCCGCACTGCTGCTGACTGACAATCTCGCGACAGGATGGGCAGCCGCCAAACGGGCAGACATTCCCGTCGGCGGCACGGTCGCCGTCATCGGCGCGGGACCGGTCGGCCAGTGCGCGGCACGCAGCGCGTTACTGCTCGGCGCGGCAACAGTATTCGTGATCGATCCGGTCGAGCACCGGCGGGATCACGCCGCCGCAGCCGGCGCCACCCCGGCACCGCCGCCGGCGGCAGCCACCGTTCTGGAAGCCACGAGCGGCCTCGGCGCGGACGCCGTGATCGATGCGGTCGGCACCGACACCACACTCGACGACGCGCTCGCCGCTGTCCGGGTCGGCGGCACGGTATCGGTGGTGGGTGTGCACGACTTGGCGCCCTATCCTTTCCCAGCACTGGTCGGCCTGCTGCGCAGCTTGACGATCCGGCTGACGACGGCGCCGGTGCAGCAGACGTGGCCGGAGTTGATCCCGCTGCTGCGCTCCCGTCGTCTCGACGTCAGCGGGATCTTCACCGCCACACTGCCGTTGTCCGCCGCAGCCGACGGATATGCGGCGGCGATGTCGCGGACGGGCGGCCACCTCAAGATCCAGTTGACCCCGTAGCGCCGGGACTAACGAAGGGGCGCGGCCCATCTCAGTCGGGTGCCGCCACTGTCGCCGGGCGTGATCGTCAGCGATCCGCCCGTGTCGGCTGCCCGCCGGTCCAGGTTCGTCAACCCGGACCCGGTGATCGGGCCGGTGACACCGCGGCCGTTGTCGACGACCTCGATGACCAGTTCGTCGTTGACGGCGACGGTGACGGCCAGCGACGTCGCGTCGGCGTGCCGGACCGCGTTGCTGACGGCTTCGCGCACCACCGCCTCGGCGTGCTCGGCCAGGTCCGCGCCGACCACCGACAGCGGCCCGGAGTACTGCACGGTCGTGCGGATCTTCGGCGTCGCGAACTGCGCGATCGCTTCGTCGAGCCGCTGCCGCAGCCGCGTGGCGCCCGCCCGGGCGCCGTGCAGATCGAAGATCGCGGTGCGGATCTCCTGGATCACCTGCTGCAGATCGTCGACGGCATCGGTGAGCCGCCGCTGCACCTCTGTGGTGCGCGCCCGCGGGATCGTGCCCTGCAGCGCCAGCCCGACCGCGAACAGCCGCTGGATCACGTGATCGTGCAGATCGCGGGCGATGCGGTCGCGATCGGAGAGCACGTCGAGTTCGCGCAGCCGGCGCTGAGTGGTGGCCAGTTGCCACGCCACGGCCGCCTGGTCGACGAACGCCGCCATCATGTCGAGTTCACCGGCGCTGAAGGCGCGCGTACCGGCGGGCCGCACGGCGATCAGCACGCCGGCGACCGTGTCGGTGGCGCGTACCGGTAGGACCAGCGCAGGCCCCTCGGCCACCCACCCCGGGGCCACCTGCAGCACGTCGAACCTGCCGGGGCGCTGGTCGACGAATACCGCACCGATGTCGTTGTCCGACAACGGGATCGACTGCACATCGATCCCGGGTCCGGCGCCTGCGGTGGCCGCGACGGTGAGCTCGTCCACGTCGCCGAGCGGCTCGTCGAGGTCGGCTCGCACCGCGACGATCGATGCCGCGGCACCGCTGAGCGTGCGGGACTTCTCGGCGATGAGCCGGAACACCGCCGCGGGATCGGTGCCGGCCAGCAACTCGGTCGCAATGTCGCGGGTGGCCGCGATCCAGGATTGGCGGATCTTGGACTGCTCGTAGAGCCGAGCGTTGTCGATGGCGATCCCCGCCGCCGCCGCGAGTGCCTGGACCAGAACCTCGTCGTCCTCGCTGAACGGTTGCCCGTCGGCCTTCTCGGTCAAGTAGAGGTTGCCGAACACCTCGTCCCTAATACGCACGGGCACACCGAGAAAGGTCTCCATCGGCGGGTGATTGGCCGGGAAACCCACCGAGGCGGCGTGGTGGGAGATGTTGTCCAACCGAATGGGCTTGGGATCGTCGAGCAGCACTCCGAGCACCCCGCGCCCCTCGGGCAGGTGGCCGATCAGGTCACGCGCGTCTTCGTCGATGCCCTCGTAGATGAACTCGAGGAGCTCATGGTCGTCGCCCCGCACTCCGAGGGCACCGAAGCGTGCGTCGACGAGTTCGATCGCGGTGTGCACGATCGTCTTGAGCGTCTCGTCGAGCTCGAGCCCAGAGGTGACCACGAGCATCGCCTCGACCAGGCCGTCGAGCCGGTCGCGGCCCTCGACGATCTGATCGACGCGATCCTGGACCTCCATCAGCAGTTCCCGCAGGCGCAGCTGCGACAGGGTGTCACGCAGTGGCCGCGCACCCTGGTCATCGGTTGCGCCACCTGTTGCCGGTGTCGCGGTGCTCACGTGACTCATCCTGTCACGCCGAACGGCATCGGCGATCGGCCTCACGGAGACTGATGTCGGCGAGCGGGGGCGGTCGGCGATTCAGTCGAGATGCCCGCTGTCGAACGTGACGACCTCGTGGAGCGGTCTGCGTGGCGTCGCCGGCAACGGATCGGCATGCTCGAGCGCCCATCCGACACGCAACAGCATCTGTGCAGCGCCAGTCGAACCGAAGACGTCCTGTCCCACCACCGCCCTGATGTCGGCGAACTCCAGCGGCCCGGTGATCGGGCAGGTCGCCAGTCCCGCAGCGGCGGCTGTGAGCAGCACCAGACTGGTGGCCTCGCCGGCACGCAGGCGCGAGAGCCGGTCGTCGGCGACGGTGCCCAGCGCGATGACGGCGGCACCGTCCTGCGTCGGCTCGGCATCCGGCGGCTGCGGCAGCGCGGCGCCGGCGAACGTGCGGGCGGGAATCGCCGACCGCCGGTCGGGGCGCGGAGCATTGCGTGCGGGCACTCCGGCGATCGAACCGTAACGTCCACTCCAGGTGGATATTTCAGCCATGTACCCCAGATCGCAGTGGTGCCGCTGTTCGGCCTCCAGAACGAGGCGCTTGAGTGTGGTGAGTTCGTCGAACCGACGGAGCATGACCCCGGTCCGGGCGGCACGCGCCCCCATCATCGCGATGACGGAGTCTGGTACCGACCGGCTGCTGTAGATGCGCCGGTCCGTCCGGCGCCGTGGGATGGCGGCCGCGAGAACGATGTCCGTTTCCACCGGCGGCGCGGGGTGGAGCTCGACCGCGGCGAGGTGATCGGGATCGGCCGGGTCGGGGAGGCGATGGATTCTCGCCTGCCAGCCCACGGCGGCGAAGGCGATCTGGACGTGGTTCAGCGCCGCGCCGCAACTGAGGATCAGATCGCGGGCATCGGGGTCCGTGCGCGGGAGCGCCAGGTCGGAGTTCGCGAAGAGGTGGATGCAGCGCTTCCCGATCTGCCACAGCCACGGCTGCGAATTGTGCACCGACGGCGCTTGCACGGCTCGCTCCAGCGCCCATCGCAGGACGTCGCGGCTGGGCAGGTGTGAGGTCATCGTCGTCCGTTCGCAGCAGGTCTGGTCTGCACCCAGGATGTCGGCTGCGAGCGACGGCGCGCGAGAGTCTAAAGACCCAGGCCGCGAGCGGCGGCAGTGGCCACCGCGCCGGCCAGCCGGGCGATCGGCGGGCTGCCGGGCGTGTGCACCGCATTGGAGAGGACCACGATGTAGCTGTCCGACCCCGGGTCGATCCACAGCGAGGTCCCGGTGAACCCGGTGTGGCCGAAGCTGCCGACCGGGAAGATGCCCCGTGACCCGGAGTATCCGGTGTCGATGTCCCAGCCGAGGCCGCGCACCGCTCGGCGCAGGCCGGGGACGCGCGGCCACTGGGGCGCGGTCATCGTCTGCAGCGTCTCGCGCGTCAGTGGAAAGTCGCTGGGGCGCCCCGCAAGTCGGTCCAGCAGGGCCTGGGCGAATCGTCCGACGTCGGCTGCGGTGGAGAACACGCCGGCGTGGCCGGCCACGCCGCCCATGCGGCGTGAGGTCGGATCGTCGACGACGCCCCGCAGCACCACGCCGAAGTGTGGGTTCGCCGATGGTGCTCCTTCGGTGTCGAGCCGCGTCGGGGCGATCCGCGACAGCAGGGCGCGATTGTGCATCACGGGCCCGGTCGACGGCAGGTACCGCGTATCGCCCATACCCAACGGCGCGAACACTTCTCGTCGCACATAGACGTTTTCCGGCTCGCCGGTCACCTTCTCGACCAGTGCCCCGAGGAGTACGAAGTTGATGTCGGAGTAGCGGAAGGACGTTGCCGGGGGCATCTCGACCGGCGCGGTGAGCGCCCGCCGCAGACCTTCGGACCTGTCCACCTGGGCGAGGCCCCAGGGATCGTCGAGGTTGACATCGCCCGGCAGGCCGGAGGTGTGGGTGAGCAGTGTTCGGACGGTCACGGCCGTGCGGCGGGGATCGTGGGCGGGATTGAACGCCGGCAGATACCGTTCCACGGGGTCGTCGAGGTGCACCTGGCCGCGCTCGTAGAGCTGCATGACCGCGGTCGCGGTCGCGAGGACCTTGGTCAGCGAGGCGATGTCGAACACGGTGTCGACGGTCATCGGTTCGGCGGCGGTGGGCACCCCGTCCAGCCCCGGCTCGCCGGCGGGCTTGCGCACGCCGTATGCGCGCAGCAGGGCGACCTCGTCGCGGTGGCCGACCATGACCACCGCACCGGGCAGATGGTGGGCCGCGATCGCCGAGGTCATCAGCGCCGAGATCGCGGGCAGATCCGCGGTGGGCGCCGGCGGGAACGCGGACACCGGAGCGGCAGGTGTGACCACCGCGACGAGCACCGCGACCGCGATCGGGATCGAGCGCCGAGCAAGGGTCGGCAGCGCGCGGAAGGGCACCCACCGAGGGTGCCAATGGCGGTGCTCGCACGCAAGGCGCCGTGGCCAGGTCGACGTTCTGGCGGGTTCTTCTCGCACTTTCCCGCCCGAACGTCGGTTTGGGCGGGTGAAGAAGCGGGGGGTCAGGGGGCGGGGTCGACGGCGACGATGTCGGCGAGTCCGCTGACGCGCAACGTCGTGAGCAACAGCGGCGGCGCCACGAGCACGGCGATGTCGTCGGCCACGGCGTACAGCGCGTTGATCGCCGCGCTGTCGAGGTAGTCGACGGCCGCGAGGTCGACGATCAACGCCGCACCCGTTCTCGCCGCTTCGGCGACGGCATCGCCGAGCGCCCGGGTCAGCGCATCGACGTTGCTGAGGTCGATCTCGCCGGCGGCACGCAGCCACAGGCGGCCGTCGCGGACAGTGACGTCGAAGGCGAGTTGCGCCGGCATCTACAGGACCCGCGCAGACAGTTCAACGGTGGTCCCGGAGTCACGGTGGTCGACGGTGATCTCGTCCATCAGCAGCCGCATCAGTGCGACCCCGCGGCCGCGCACCGGATCGGGCAGTTCATCGGGGACCTTCCATGCGCCGGAATCGGTGATCGTCACCGTGATGCGGTCCTCGGAAGCACTGGCCCGCAGCGCGACCGTCCCGCCCGGATCGTCGCGATGGCCGTGCTCGATCGCATTGGCGACGGCCTCGCCGGTGGCGACCAGGATGTCGACGACCTGGTGGGGGCCGACGCCGGCGCGTTCCAGCCAGTCGCGCAGCGCGCTGCGGGTGGGCGCCAGTTGCTCGGCGTGCGCGGGGAAGGTCCGCTCGAGCGGGATCGTCGGCCGGTACAGGAGCATCACCACGTCGTCGTGATAGCCGCCCTGCGGCGTCAGCTCTGTCATGACGGAGTCGACGAGTTCGTCGAGCGCGCGGACGCGGTGCTCGCGGACAACGTTCACGGCGCGCAGCAGACCGTCGTCCAACGTGGCGCCCCGTCGCTCGACCAGGCCGTCGGTGTAGAGCATCAGCGTCGCTCCGGCCGGTACGACGGCGCGTGCTTCCGGCCTCGGACGGTCGGTGCGGATACCGAGCGCGATGGCGTGCCCGCCGTCGAGCACGTCGACGGAGCCGTCGGCGTGCACGAGCACCGGCGGAGGATGGCCCGCGCTGGAGTACACCAGTTCACCCGTTGCGGGGTCGAGGATCACGCACACCGCGGTCGTGCATTGGGCGCCCGGCAGACGCACCGCGAACCTGTCGAGCCGAGACAGCGCCGCCGCCGGGCTGGGATTGTCGAAAAGTAAAGCGCGACAGGCACTCCGAACCTGACCCATGATGGTGGCGGCAGTCAGTCCGTGACCCACGCAATCACCCACGATCAGCGCGATGCGACCGTCGTCGAGGCCGACCACGTCGTACCAGTCGCCGCCCACCTGCAGGGGCCGGCTGGCCGCCTGATAGCGGACCGCGAAACCCTGGGGCAGACGGGCGGGTCCGAGGATGGCGTGCTGCAGGGCCAGCGCGGTTTCGCGCTGCTGGTCCACCTGGTGGATCCGATGCAGGCCCTGGCTCAGCCGGCCGGCCAACACCGTCAGCAGCGTCTGGTCCTCCAGAGTGAAGGGACGCGCTCCGGACAACTCGATGCGCACGACGAGCACGCCATCGGGATGCTGGATCGCCACCGCAGCCACACCCGGTTCCGGCATCACCGGGGTGAGGAGTTCCCCGCGACGCACATCGCCCACCTGATCGCGCACTTCGGACGCCAGCTCCGACCATCGTGTCGATTCGCCACCGACGACCACCTGTGGGGTGTCCTCGGGTTCGTCGGGGAAGACCACCGCGATCACTCGCCGGGCACGCCACAGCCTGCGCAGTTCGTCGACGGCTGCCCGTAGCGCCGCGTCGACCGTTTCCGCCTGGGCGAGCTCACGGTTGAGCGCGTGTTCGCGGCTGGCGGCCAGGGCGAGGGCGATCGCGGCGTGGCGCGCGAAATCGCTGACCAGTTCCAGATAGTCGTTGCCGAAGGGCGGCTGATGAGGGCGCCGGGCGACGGCGATCACACCGAGCACCGTGTCGTCGGCGATCAGCGGCATGACGATCGCCGACCGCTCCCCCACATCGGTGAAGCCCTCGATGGGGTACTGGAACGAATCGGTGATCAACGGGAGCCCCCGACGGGCGACGCCGCCGGTGGTCGACCCGTCCATCGGGACCTGACGACCGATCACTTCGGCGGCATACCGGCCCGCGGTCGCCGCGACGACGAGCGTCGCGACGTGGTCGGCCGGTAGGTCCGGCTCGCTGGGAACGAGCAGGATCGCCTGCTCGGCGTCGGCGAGATCCAGTGCGAGATCGACGATCAGTTGCAGCGGCCCGGTCTGCGGGTCGCCGGAGAGCAGCGCAGTGGTGATCTCGCGGCTGGCCTTGGTCCACTTCGCCGCTTCGCGCTCCCGCTCGAACAGGCGCGCGTTGTCGATCGCCGACGCCGCGGCGGTGGCCATCGCGCGGACCGCTACGTCCTGCAGGTCGGAGAACTCACGCCCGGGTTCGTCGTGGAGGAGGTAGAGGGTCCCGAAGTGCTTCTCGCGCACCATGATCGGCACCGCCAGCAGCGCACGCAGCGGCTCTGCGGACAATCGCAGGTCGAGGTAGCGGTGCTGCCGGTTGAGGTCGTCGAGTCGCAGTCCGTCGCCGACGGTCATCAGGGCGAGCCGCCGGAACACGTCGTCGTGGGCACCGTCCTCGATTCCCGCGCAGACGAAAGTCGGCGTCGTGCCGTCGCTCCCGCGGATTCCGAGCACGCCGTAGCGTGCCCCGCTCAACTCGACCGCCGCGGTGACGATACGGCGAAGGGTGACTCCGAGGTCCAGGTCCGAACCGATGCCGACGATCACGCGCACCAATTGGGTTGCGTCGTCGCGCGCGGCAACGAGTTCCCGTCGGGTGCTCATCGTTCACCGCCTCCGCACTGGGACGTCATCACGGCAACCGTACCCACTGGCGGCGGCGGGAAACGGGTGCGACATGGCAGTCACGTCACCGGCACATCTGGTCGACCAGCACCACGATCCGCTGCCTGTCCCGGTCGGGACGAATCCGGCCCGTCCGGCCGAGCGCGACCAGTCCGTGCAGCGTTGCCCACAGCACCTCGGTCAGGTCGTCGACATCGCGGTCGTCCGCGACAGCGGCGACCGCATCGCGCAATGCGTTGAATGCCGACTGCAGCGCCGGCGGCGTGTCGTCGGCGGCGAAGTCCAGCGAGGTCGCCCGGGTGAACATCGCGTCGTAGACCGAGGGGTGGCGACGAGCGAAATCGAGGTAGGCCTGGGCTGTTCGGATCAGCACGTCGCGAGCGTCACCGCCGACGGCACGGGCGGTGCCGATGTCCTCAGCGAGCTCACCGAAACCGTCGATGGCGACAGCTTCGGCGATCTGATCCATGCCCTGAAAGTGTTTGTACAGCACGGGTTGGCTGTATTCGATCTCCTGGGACAACCGCCGCGTGGTGACCGCATCCCAGCCCTCCGCCTCGGCGAGTGAGCGGGCGGTGCTGACGATCAACTGCCGTCGCGCCGCGCGTTCGCGGGCCCGTCGGTCCTCGATGGTCATGGCGAACGGTAACACCACTACCTGAAGGAGCGCTGCTAGCGGCCGCGAGCCGCCTGTTCGTCGTCGGTGGCGGCGGGTGCCGGTTACTGTCTCAGGCATGCCTGATGTGAGTGATGGAGCGAAGGTTCTCGTCACCGGCGGATTCGGACTCGTCGGCAGCGCCACGGTGCGGCGGCTGCATGAGCTTGGCCGCAGCGTCGTGATCGCCGACCTCGACGTTCCCGCCAACCGCGAGGCGGCTGCGTCGCTACCACCGGGCGTGACGGTGCGGTGGACGGACCTCACCGCGCCCGATCAGGTGCAGGGATTGATCGCCGGCGTGGCGCCGCAGGCCATCATCCATCTGGCCGCGATCATCCCGCCGATGATCTACACCAATCGCGCACTCGCGCGCAGGGTGAACGTCGACGCCACCCGAATGCTCGTCGAAGCCGCTGCCGAACAACCGATTCCGCCGCGATTCGTGCAGGCATCCAGCAATGCGGTGTTCGGCGCCCGCAATCCGCATCGGTGCCCCGCCCCGCTGACGGCCGACATGCCGATGCGGCACTCCGACCTCTACAGCGGGCACAAGGCGGAGGCGGAAGCGATCGTGCGCGCATCGTCTCTGCCGTGGGTGGTGCTGCGCCTGGGTGGGGTGCTGAGTACCGATCCCAAGGCGATCAAGCTCAACCCCCAGGCGCTGCGCTTCGAGAGTGCGCTGCCCACCGACGGCCGGATACACACCGTCGACGTTCGCGATGTGGCGTGGGCGTTCGCGGCGGCGACCACCGCCGATGCCGTCGGAGAGATCCTGCTGATCGCCGGTGACGACTCGCACCGCAGGTTGCAAGGCGAAGTGGGCCTGGCGTTCTCCGAGGCCCGCGGACTTCGAGGCGGCCTGCCGATCGGGCGCAGGGGTGATCCCGACAGCGACGACGACTGGTTCGTCACCGACTGGATGGACACCACCCGCGCGCAGGAAGCCCTGAATTTCCAACATCATTCGTGGCAGGACATGCTCGCCGAGGCGCGCGGCCAGGCCGGGCCGCTGCGCTATCCCCTCGGCGTGCTGGCCCCGCTGGTGCGCGCCGTGCTGAAGCGGCGGTCCGTCTATTGGAAGCAGCCAGGGCAGTGGGCGGACCCCTGGGCGGCGATCAGTCGCCAGATCGGCGACGCGTCACCGGACAACTGACCCCGATTCGGTCTCACGCCTGCAGATACGCGACCAGCGCGTTGGTCAGCCCCCGCCGCGCGACATCGAGGTCGGCATACGAACCGAGTTGGCGTTCCGACACCAGACCGCGCATCGCGCCGGGGATCAGCGTCGCCACTTCGCGAACACGCTCCGGATCCGCACCGAGATCCTCGAAAGCGTTGCGACAGATCTCCAGCCAGGACTGACCCCAGGAGAACAACTCGGCCGCGGTCTGCGGATACAACCGCTCGAGTTCCGCATGGTCCCGAGGCAGCGCCGCACGCAAGTTCTCGATGGCCCGGGAATCAGGTGAGTCGAGACCATCGAAGAGGGTGTCGATGATCCTGGCGACTCGGTTGCTCAACACAGGGTCGGCACTGACGGAGGCGAACACCTCGGCCCGGCGTTGCGCCGTGCGGTGCAGCACGGCAGCCCAGAAGCCGTCGGCGTCGCCGAACTGGTACTGCACCGCACCCCACGTTGCGCCGATGTCCTTGGCAATGCGGTTGGCCGACAAGGAGTTCGGGTCACCCGAGGCCAGTGCCTTCAGTGCGGCCTCCAGCATGTTCTCCCGGGTTGCCTGGCCGCGCCGGTTGGGGCGACGCGTCGGGGTCGTCGCCTCTGCCGCGTTGGTCATCGCCTGAGGATAACCCGGCGCATCCCATTTCATAGAGGGCACTATGCAACTTTCATTGATCGTTCTATGCTTCTCGTCATGGCCAAGCCGCCCTTGTCGATGAAGCCGACCGGCTGGTTCCAGGTCGCCTGGTCAGACGAGATCGGCGTCGGCGACGTGCACACCATGAAGTACTTCGATCAGGAGCTGATCGCCTGGCGCTCGGAATCCGGCCGGGTCACCGTCATGAACGCCTACTGCGAGCATCTCGGCGCACATCTCGGATACGGCGGCACCGTCCACGGCGAGGTGTTGCAATGCCCGTTTCACGGCTGGCAGTGGAATCAGCAGGGCCGCAACATCTGCATCCCCTATGAGAGCCGGCCCAACCGCGGACGCCGCATCAAGACCTACCCGGTGATCGAACGCAATGCGTCGATCTACATCTGGCATGACATCGAAGAACGCGAGCCGTTCTTCGACGCGCCCGACGTGTTCGCCAGTTTCGGAGACGGCAGCAGCGAAGCCGATTACTACCCCCAGCAGCGACTGTTCGACCAGGGCCGGGAAATGCATCCCCAGTACGTACTCGAAAACGGCGTTGATTTCGCGCATTTCAAGTACGTGCACGGCACGCCCATCAATCCCATCTTCACCCGGCACGACTTCGACGATCCGGTGTCCTATGTCGATTTCACGATCACCTTCGACGGCGATGACGGCCAGCAGATCGAGGACGTCAACAGCGGTGTAGAGGCCATCAACGGCGGGCTCGGTATCGCGGTCACCAAGAGTTGGGGGATGATCGACAACCGGACGATCTCGGCCATCACTCCCGTTGACGAGCGCACCTCCGATATTCGCTTCATGGTCTACATCGGACGGCCCAAGGGCCAGGTGCGCGATCCCGAGCGCGCCCGGACCAAGGCCGAGGAGTTCGGCGCCGAGGTGATCCGGCAGTTCCGCCAGGACATCCACATCTGGTCGCACCAGCGCTACTCCGATCCTCCCGCGCTGGCCAGCTCGGAGCTCGAAGGATTCACCGCAATCCGCAAGTGGGCGTTGAAGTTCTATCCCGATGGCAAAGGCGGCAGTGCCGCCGAGCTGGCCGCCCGGGCCACCTCCTGATCACGAAAGGCCCTCCATGACAATCAGAGTCTTCCAGGTCGCGACCGGCAACGTCGGCTCCGAGATGATCAAGCGGATCGCTGATCAGCCGGACCTCGAACTCGTTGGCGTGCACTGTTATTCGTCGGACAAGATCGGTAGAGACGCGGGCGAGCTTGCGGGCATCGCGCCCAACGGCGTGATCGCCACCGGAACGGTGGAGGAGATCATCGCCGCCGAGCCCGATGTGCTGACCTTCCACGGGGTGTTCCCCGACGAGGATCTCTACGTCGAGGTCCTCGAGGCCGGGATCGACATCGTCACGACAGCAGACTGGATCACCGGGTTCCACCGCGATGCCAACCACCCGCACCATTCAGGCAGACCCGTCACACAGGTGATCCAGGAGGCCTGCGAAAAGGGCGGTTCCACGTTCTACGGAACAGGCATGAATCCGGGACTCAACCAGATCCTCGGCGTGGTGTGCTCGGCCGACGTCGCCGAGATCGAGAACGTCACCACAATCGAGTCCGTGGACGTGTCCTGCCATCACTCGAAAGACACGTGGATCGAAGTCGGTTACGGGCTTCCGGTCGACGACCCGTCCATCCCGGGCAAGTTACGCAAGTACACCGAGGTCTTCGCCGACTCGGTGTATCTGATGGCCGACTGCTTCGGCCTCGAACTCGACGAGGTGGCGTTCGAATACGAGCTGGGCGCATGCACCAAGGACGTCGACTTGGGTTGGTACCAACTCCCCACGGGTTCGCTTGGAGGCAATTACATCAAGTACGTCGGCACCGTCGACGGGGTCCCGCGGGTCGAGACCCACCTGGAATGGCAGATGACCCCGCACACCGATCCCAGCTGGGACATCAAGGGCTGCTACCTCACTCAGATCAAGGGTGACCCCAACATCTACAACAAGCACATGATCTTCCCCAAGCCGGGCGTCGACCTGTCCAACCCGGACAACTTCGCCTCCATCGGCATGACGGTCACCGGGATGCCGGCACTCCACGCCATCAAGTCCGTCGTCGCGGCACGGCCCGGCATCATCACCAGCGCCGATCTTCCGCTGCGCGGCTTCGCCGGTCGATTCAAGCTGTCCTAGCTCGTCGCGTCCCTGCTGGTACTCGGCGCTGTCTGCGGCACCCTCGACCGACCTGCGGCACCCTCGACCGACGGAGTCCAGATTCGAGCTGCGCAGCGCTTCCGTTGACCGCAAGGCTGTTGAACCCACAGCGGACACATGTCCAACGACAGGCCATATGTGTACTTCACACCTGTGAAGAGTTCGTTCACACTCCTTGGCACCGCGGGATCCGGTGCGCACAATCGTGGCCATGCTGCCGGTCCTCGATCTCTCCACCGCCGACGACGATCCCGCCGCCTTCCGGACCTCGTTGAGAGAGGCCGCGCACACCGCCGGGTTCTTCTACCTCACCGGCCACGGCGTACCCGAGGAGCAGATCGCCGAGATCATCGAGCTCGCGCGCGAGTTCTTCGCTCTGCCGGTCGAGCAGAAGAACGAGATCAGTCAGCTGCGCAGTCCACAGTTCCGGGGTTACTCCCGCATCGGCGGGGAACTGACCAACGGCAAGGTGGACTGGCGAGAGCAGATCGACATCGGGCCCGAACGCGAGACCATCCCCGATGCCGACGGCTACTGGCGACTGCAGGGCCCCAACCTGTGGCCCGAACGGCCGGCGAGGTTCCGGTCAGCGTTCGAGAAATGGGACGATACGCTGTCGACCGTCGGGCTGCGCCTGCTGCGGCACTGGGCGGTGTCCCTCGGCGCCGCCGAGGACCACTTCGACGCGGCATTCGCCGATCTACCCGCCACACTCATCAAGGTGGTGCGCTACCCCGGAAGTGCCGACAACCCGCAAGGCGTTGGCGCGCACAAAGACTCGGGCGTGCTGACACTGCTACTCGTCGAGCCGGATTCGAAGGGCCTGCAAGTGGAGCTGGCCCGTGACCGTTGGGTCGACGTCCCGCCGCTGGCCGGCGCATTCATCGTGAACATCGGAGAGCTGCTCGAGGTGGCTACCGGCGGCTATCTCCGGGCGACACAGCACCGCGTGCAGTCACCGGCGCCGGGAACCGATCGTGTTTCGATCCCATACTTCCTCAACCCGGCGCTGGACGCCCTCGTGCCCATCATTTCGTTGCCCCCGGAGCTCGCCGCGCTGTCCCGGGGAGTCGAGGCCGATCCGGAGAACCCGATCTTCCACACCTACGGCGAGAATGCCTGGAAGTCCCGTACTCGCGCTCACCCCGATGTGGCCGAGATTCATCACGGCATCGTCGCAGGCCGTCCGGCACCCTGACGTTGGCGTCGCGCTGATCGCAACTCTGCCGAAGCGTTCATGGCGCGGCTAGCGTCGGGCCGTGTTCGACGTACACCGCCGATCAGCTGAAGCCGAGGAAACCCCATGACAGACATCGCAATTCCCGACACCCTGTCGACACTCACCGATCCGGAGACGACCAGCGGTACCGATGGGCGTCCGGGCAACCCCGGTCTCGTTGCGCTCCCACTGATCATTGCCGGCGGCTTTGGACTCGGCGTGACCAACACCGGCATCCTCGATGTCGCGGCCGCGCCGGTACCCGTGCTGCTATCCGCCACCTCCATCGGGCTTCTGATTGCCATGATCTGGGCGGCGGCGCTGGGACAGAACGTCAACGCCACCGTCTACGGCACGTTCTTCGGCTTCTACGGCAGTTACGCCGTTCTGTCACTGGGCCTCGCGCACAACTGGTTCGGCATCGCCGCCGGCGACACCGCCGGGACCGTCGCACTGTGGCTGACGAGCTGGCTCGTCACGATCGGACTCCTCACCGTGCTACTACTCCGTCTCCCCTGGACCTACCCGGTTCTGCTGCTCGTCGTCGATGCTGCGCTCGCGGCACTGCTGGTCGGCAATCTCTCCGGCAGTCCAGGCGCGACGCACGTGGGCGGTTGGCTGGTCTTCGTCTTCGTCGCGTTCGTCGTGTACTTCTACGCGGCGTCCCTGTGGGAAGAGACGGGCGGACGGAGCCTTCCGCTCGGACGGCCCCTCATCGCGTGAGTTGCGGGGACTCGTTGCGCAATCGGCCATTCGATCTGAGTTTCCACTCGCGGCCGATCACCACGTCATCGCCCCAGACACAGATCTGATTCGCGCGAGCGCTTCTGAGAGGCGCTCGAGGACCCTTCGGTGCATCGCCCCGTTCTTCACGCCGGTCATGCGGTGCTGCCCCGCCGGACTGTCGTTTGAACGCTTTTCCTGCGGGTAGGACCATCCAGGTAGGACGGGTCGCGGCAGTCGAGATGCCCCGCGGCGTCAGCAGGAGACTGTCAAGAAGCGGCGGTTGACGATGGACGACTCTGGTGGAGTGGAACGAACCATGGCCGCCGCGCCGCGTGGCACCGGCTCGCTATCGGACGAGCTGACTGTTCTCACCGCGCTCAATTTTGAAAATCCCGATGCCGCAGATGTTCTCGCCGAGGCAGCGGCCGCCGTGCCAGGCCTGGGACGCTGCCGTTTGGAAGCCGCATACCGGTGCGTCGACGATTCGTGGGATCGAATGTCGGAGAGCCTGGACGATTCGGTCGACATCGATCAGTTGGTCACCGGTTGCCGCGGTAACGGCTCTGTGGACGAGGCGTTCCGGTAACCGGTCGATGACGATGACTTGCTCAGCGCCCATGAGCATCGCGCCGCGGGCAGCCATCTGCCCCACCCCGCCGGCACCCCACACCGCGACGATGTCGCCCGGGGCGACACCGGCACCGTCGGCGCCGGTCCACCCGGTCGGGGCGGCGTCGGAGGCGAACAGCGCTGCCAGGTCCGACACCCCCTCGGGCACAGTGAATGCACCGTGGTCGGCGTAGGGCACGCGAATGCATTCGGCGTGGCTACCGGCGTACCCGCCGAGCGCGTGGCTGTAGGCGAAGCAGCCGCCGATCGCGGAGCCCCACATGCCTTCCGTGAGCGCAGGGTTGGGATTGCCGTTGTCTCACAGGGAGAACAACTCGTTCTGGCAGTACCAACACTGTCCGCACGCGATGAACGAACACACCACGACCCGCTTACCCACCTGGTGATTGCGGACTGCCGAGCCGACTTCGACCACCTCGCCCATGAATTCGTGCCCCAGCACGTCGCCGGCGCGCATGGTCGGGATGTAGCCGCCGAGCAGGGGTCGCGACCGTCTCGAGGTCATCGGGAGTTCATGATCAACACCGCGCGTCGTCGCTGACGGCCGCTGCGGCAACCCCGTCCCCGCCGCTCCCACGCCGGCAACCGTCACGAACATGATCGCCACGTAGTGCCATGGGCTCAGTTGCTGATCGAGCACCACGAGTCCGACGAGCGCTGCGATCCTGGCGAGAGACTGGTCAGCTCGGCATTCCTTCGGCTCAATGGGCTGCGTTGCGCTCTCGCAACCTGATTCGTGGAGACGTACCCACTCCGGGTTCGCCGATCACGTCGTGACGCAACTGTAGCCACGATCGCTGGCAGGGCTTGCTTACGGCGGTGCGCGCAGACCTTCAAGGGGTGGCTTCGCAGATTCAGCCCGCAAAACTGGCGTGTCCGCTAGCGTCGTAGTCGCGGGTCCGCCGCCGTGCACCGTGGACTTGGCCACCGGGATGCCCTCGCGCTGCAGATGGGCCCACATCTTCAATGACCCGTACAGCGACTCCGGCCGGCGGTGGCCCAGGGCGTCAGGCTCGTAGTAGCCGGCCAGAATCTCGGTGATCGTAGCGTCCCACAGGGCCCGCTTCGACGGGGCGCGCGTGGCCCAGGCGTAGAACGTTCGCGGGGCGATGGATACCCCGTGCTCGGTGAGCACGCGGCAGATCGGAGCGACCCCGAAACGGTCCCTGTTCTCGGCGATGAACTCGCAGACCGTGGCGGTCAGCGGCGGTTGCGCGGGTTGCTCGCCCGCGCGAAGAAAGTCGTTGCCGCCTTCAGGATTTCGATGGTCTGCTCCAGCTCGGCGTTACGCCGCTTCAGCGCCCGGTCCCCGCAGCTGCCGCGCTGGGCACCCCGTCACGCTCGCCGTCGTCGACCTGATGATGACGGATCCAGTTACGCAGGGTCTCCGCCGTCATGCCCAACCGCTTGGACACCGCGGTGATCGCCGCCCACTCACTCGGATAGTCCTCACGGTGATCCAACACCAGACGCACAGCCCTTGCCCGGGTCTCCGGGTCGTACTTGCTCGCCACGATATGCACCTTCCCAAGAAGAGAGGTGCGCATCAAACGCGGGAGGCTTCAGACAGTGCGGGTGACTCGCCACGGGGACCCACTCGGCATCGAGATTGTTCGAAGCGGGCAGGGTGTCCGCTACCCCTACTGCTTTTGCCCTGAGCGCCGAAAAAGCCGCGCAACTGCACTGTGGTTGCGTCCAGCAGGGTGGTTGACGAGTCGGGGTCGCCATTCTTCCGTCAAGGCGACTACGTGATGTGCGTGGTCCTTCGCCGCGCTGTGGCTGCCACTGTGTAGCCAACACTCGACAACAGAAGGGCGCGACGGTCGTGATACTCGATTGCAGGAGTCGCTACTCATGACATCCACCGTCTACACCCCCTGCGTAACCGCCGCGGTCGTTGCAGCGCCGAAGCACGCTGTCGACACCCGGTGGACGTCCCCGCTCACCGGCCCGACTGACGCGTTGCTCACGAAAACCGGCCACGTCGGTCACACAGCCTCGGGGCAGGACATCTCATGACGATCACCGTTGTGGTCGTCGGCGGCGGATACGCCGGCGTCCTGGCCGCCAACCGGTTGAGCCAACGTTCCGATACCGACATCGTCGTGATCAACCCCCGACCGCACTTCGTGGAACGAATCCGTCTGCACCAGTTGGTGGCCGGCAACGACGACGCCGTACAGGACTACGCGACGGTACTGACCGACCGCGCCAAGTTGGTGTTCGACTCTGCCACGCGGATCGACGCCGCCGACCGCCGACTGCACCTGGCTTCGGGAGCCACGCTGGACTACGACTACCTGGTATACGCCGTCGGCAGCACCTCACCGCTCCCAGACGCGGTAGCCGGTGCCCGCGCGCATGCCTTCCCGCTAGGTGAATACGAAGCGGCGAAACGGCTCGCACAACGCCTGTCCGATGTCCCGTTGCGGGCGCCCATCGTGGTCGTCGGCGGAGGCCTCACCGGGATCGAAGCGGCATCCGAGTTCGCCGAGGCCGGCCGACGCGTCACCCTGGTCACCGGTGCCCTGGGCCCGTCGCTGGCAAAGGGCGGCCGCCGCTCGGTCGCGAAACGTCTGAAGATGCTGGGTGTCGTCGTCGTGCAGAACGCCACTGTCACCCAGGTGCACGCGGATCGCGTCACGTTGCACGACGGCACGAACGTGCCCAGTGCGGTGACGGTGTGGACAGCTGGCTTCGGGGTTCCGAACCTGGCCGCCGCCAGCGGCTTGACCACCGATCGGCTCGGTCGACTGCTCACCAACGAGACACTCACGAGCACCGACGATTCCTCGATCATCGCCGCGGGTGACGCCGCATCCCCGTCGGGTGCACCGTTGCGGATGAGCTGCCAGCTCGCCATGCCGCTGGCCTCACAGGCCGCCGACACTCTCCTGGCCCGCCTGGACGGCCAAAAGCCGGCGAATCTGAACCCTGTCTCCGTGGGTCAATGCATCAGCCTGGGCCGCCACGCCGGAACCATTCAGATGTCGCATCTCAACGATGTCGCCATGCCGATGCATCTCGGCGGCCGCCTCGCCGCCACCATCAAGGAGCAGGTGTGCAGGGGCACCGTGTCATTCCTGGCCAAGGAGGCCCGCAAGCCGGGTAGCTACTTCTGGCCCAGAGGCGGTAAGAGACAACGCAATTTGCAGAAGGGAACGGCACATGTCTGAGGTGATGGACAAGCTCGCGAAGGCCATGACGGTCATCCAGTCCGTGACGCCGCCGGTCATCCCCGAGGGTGCCGATGCGATGACCGCGATCATCGAATGGGGTCCCGGCGACGCAGGTGCGCCGCCGCACCGCCACCCCGGCGGACCGTGTTTCGGCTACGTGCTGGCGGGCGAGATGCTCTTCGAGCTGGAAGGCGAAGCGCCCCGGGTCATCAAGGCCGGCGAAGCCTTCTGGGAACCTGGTGGCGACGTCATCCACTACTCCGACGGCAACAATCGCGACGACATACCCCTGCGGTTCCTCGTGACCATGCTGTGCCGACCGGGCGTCGACATGTTCGTGCTCGTCGACGACGCCGAACTCGAACGACGCAAAGACCGCCGCATCCCGAAAGGATTCTGATGAAGATCACCGTGGTGGGCGCCACCGGACAGATCGGCTCCCAGGTCGTCGAATTCCTTAGTGAAGCAGGTCATCACGTCGTCGCCGCGTCGCGCTCGACAGGGGTGGATGTTGTCACCGGCGATGGTGTGCCGGATGCACTCGACGGCGCCGACGCCATCGTCGACGTCCTCAACTCGCCCAGCATGGAACCAGGACCGGCATTGGATTTCTTCACCAGGGCGACCACCACGCTGCTGTCGGAATCCAAGACCGCGCAGGTGAAGAACTACGTGCTGCTGTCGATTGTCGGTGTGGACGCCATCGAGGCCGATGGCTATTTGCGTGGCAAACACCTCCAGGAGGAGCTGGTGGCCACCTCCGGTGTCCCCTATACGATCGTGCGGGCCACCCAGTTCCATGAATTCACCGAAAGCATCGCCGGATCGCTGGTGGTCGACGGTGAAGTCCGCGCACCGGATGCACTCATACAGCCCGTCGCAGCGGCCGAGGTTGCCGGTGTCATCGCGCGGGTTGCCGCTGGGGAGCCTCACAACGGCATGCTGGATTTCGGCGGCCCGGAGAAAATGCCGTTCGCCGAGATGGCCCGCATCGTCTTCACCCATCAGGGCAAGAAGCTGACCATTACAGTCGACCCGCAGGCGACCTACTTCGGCGTTCCGATCCAACAGAACAGCCTGGTCACCGACGGCCACGCACAATTGGGCCGTACCCGCCTTGCCGACTGGCTGCGCCGAGGATGACCGACGGCGAGCTGGCTGGCCGCACGGCGCTGGTCACCGGAGGGACCGCTGGCATCGGGCTTGCCACTTCCCGTCGGCTGGTGGACGCCGGTGCCTTCGTCGTGGTCACCGGGCGGAATCGCGAACGCGGTGAACAGGCGCAGGACGAACTCGGACCTCACGCCCTGTTCGTCGCAGCCGACATGGCCGATCCGGACGCCCCGGACCGGCTTTCCCGCGACTACGAGCTCGACATCCTCGTCAACAACGCGGCACGATTTCCCTCCGCACTGACCGTCGACCAAGGCGAAAGCGATTTCGGGCACACCTTCGCCACCAATGTTCGCGGACTCTACTTCCTCGTGGCCGCAACGGTTCCCGCGATGATCCGCCGCGGTGGCGGGGCGATCATCAACATCACTTCCATGGTGGCGTCCAAAGGTGTTCCCGGTGCCTCGGTGTACAGCGCATCGAAAGCTGCCGTGGAGCAGTTGACCAGAACCTGGGCCGCCGAATTCGGCGCCCACAACATTCGGGTGAACAACGTCGCCCCTGGCCCTACCGCGACCGAGGGCGTCGTCGCCGAGTGGGGTGCCACCAACGACGAACTCGGCCGCGCCCTCCCCCTGGGACGCGTCGCCGACCCCGCGGAGATCGCCGAAGCCGTCTTCTTCCTGGCCTCGCCGCGCGCGAGCTTCATCACCGGGGCAACACTGCACGTCGATGGCGGCGGCACCGCCGTCTGAAAGGATCATGATGCACTTCGAAGACGTGGTGACTCGCCGCCACTCCTCACGTATGTTCCTGTCCGACAAGCCTGTTCCGCTGGAGTTGCTGAATGAGGCTCTGACGCTGGCCATGCGCGCACCGTCGAACTCGAATGTTCAGCCCTGGCGGCTGTTCTTGGCAACCGGCGCTCGCCGTGACCGGCTCGCGGCGTCGTTGGCCGCGAAGGTGCGCACCGATCCGCCGCCCTCGCTGGGTCTACCCGAGTCCCACAGCCACCTGCGCCGTCAGCTTGGCGCCCTCCTCTACGGTGCGATGGGTGTGGCACGCGACGACAACGCGGGACGCTGGAACGCTCAGCTGCGCAACTGGGACTTCTTCAACGCCCCGGTCGCCGGAATGGTCTGCATGCACCGCGACCTCGGGCTGCCCGACGCCGTGGGAGTGGGCATGTTCCTGCAGACCCTGCTGCTCGCCCTCACCGAACGCGGTCTCGACAGCTGCGTGCAGGTCTCCACCGCGCTCTATCCGGACCTGGTGCGGCACCAGCTCGACATTCCCGACGATATGACTGTTCTGTGCGGCATCTGCATCGGCTACGCCGACCCTGCCTTCGCGGCCAACAACATCGTAACACCGCGAAATCCGTTCTCCGACAACGTCGTCATCCTTGACGACTGACGTGCTGCGGCCTGACGCCGGCTAGGCGAACTTCTGTCTGAGTTCGCGTCGCGTGCGGACGCCCATCTTGGTGTACACCTTACGCAGGTGCCAATCTACGGTGTGCGCACTGAGGAAGAACTGGCTGGCGATCTCTTGGTTGGTCAGACCCTTGGCAGCCAGTTCGGCGATCTGGCGCTCTTGAGGACTGAGGTCATCGCCGATGGCAGTGGGCTCCTTCCTGGTCTTCTGCCCCGCGGCCTGCAGCTCGCGGCGCGCCCGCTCAGCGAACGCCCTAGAACCCATCGCGACCAATTCCCCATGGGCAACACGCAACGGTTCGCGCGCTGCAGTGGCAGGGCCGTTGCGGCGCAGCCACTCTCCGTACAACAATCGCGCCCTGGCCAACTGCACCCTCTGGGAGGTGACCTCGTAATGCCCGATGCTCTCCAGATAGAGCGTTGCGGCGCGCTTTCCGGTGGCGAGGAGGGCTTGGCAACGGCGAAGCGCACCTAGCGCCCGTGGCGTGCCGGCCGCCAATGTACGCTCCCTCAATTGCTCGAGTGCGTGCTCGGCGAACTGCACGTCGTCGGCGCGTACGCCCGCTTCGACCGCTTCGACCAACAGGTAGCCGTAGAACCCAGGGTCTTCGTAGTCCAATCCACGCTGTGCGGCGGCGAGGGCGTCGCGGTAGCGGCCAAGCCCATTGTTCACCACCGCAGTGGCGTAATGCGTCAAACCAATGGCCCGGCCTTCGCCACGGGAATTACTCGACTCGACTGCGGCCGTCGCCAGTGCAGCAACCTCGTGACCATCACCCTTCCATGCCGCCACGTTGAGGCCGTGATACCGCAACGGAACGTAATTGATGGCGTTCGACAATTCACTGGCCTCAGCCACCAACGCAGTGGCCGTCGTCAATTCACCGTTCTCCACGCATGAACCGGCGCGTGACAGCAGCGCAGCTGGCAGCAGTGTCAGTGCGCCGGCATCTGTGGCCAACCGTACGGCGTGGGTGGACACCGCGCTCCAGCCGTCTTCCCACGTCTCGTGGATCAAACATTCGTGCACCAACGGAAAAGCTCGCCAGAACCAGCCCGAATCCGAGTCGACGCACCCCATGAGGGCGTCCCACGCGCGGCGCATCGCCGGCATCGCCGCCGCGGCTCCCAGGGCCAGGCGATCGGCCAGTGCGTGTGTGACTACATCGAGTGGCGTCTGTGGTGGCAGGTCCGCCAGCGCCACCCGGGCGGCCTCGGCGATCTGCACGGCCAGGCCGGGCGCACTGCGACCCACGTACATCGCCGCACTCAGTGCTTCCAGATAGGTCTCGGTGGAAAGCGCAGAGTCCAGGTTTTGGAATTGTCCGGCTACGGCGGTGAATTCGGCGACTGCTTCGGAGAGGTCAGCAGCATGCCCGCTGCTCCGCGCCGCCGTGAAGGCCAATCGTGTTCGCAGCTGAGCCAAACGTGCCCGCTGCAGGTCTGTCAGTCGGCCCAGTTCGGCCGTCGCCAGCATGTGGCGTGACTGATCGAAGGACGCAATCTCGTGGTGAGCTTCCGCGGCGGCCAGGGCGCGTGTGCTACGCATGGACGGGTCTGGTGTCAACTCGACTGCCATTGTCAAAATCCCTGCTGCAGCTGCAGTTCCACCACGTTGGCTCGCTCGGCTCGCCGAGGCCTCCAGGTCGAGGGCCACCGATTCGTCAGGTGCCTCGGAAGCCAGCGCACGATGCCAGGCCCGCCGGTCCGGATCGGCCGCAGGGTCGGTCACTGCGGCCAGTGCCGCGTGCGCGCGCTGGCGTTGTTCCGTTGTGGCCGTTCGGTAGGCGACCGAACGCGCCAGGGGGTGATTGAACTGCACGCGGGTGTCGATCCGGAGGAGGCCGATGTCCTGCGCCGGCAGCAGCGCGACGGGTTCGACGCCCACATGGGTCAGCGCGCGAAACAGCACTGCTGGATCACCCACCGGTTCCGCGGCTGCCGTCACCAGACACATCTGTGTTTCGGCCGGCAGTTCCGACACCAGAAGACGGTACTGTGCTTCGACATCAGCTCTCACCGGCCCGCGGTGCGCTCCGGCGGAATCGAACACATGGAGAGTTCTCACGCTTTCGATGAGCGCCAACGGATTTCCGTTCGACTCCGCGATGATCCGGTCGACGATAGCGGGGTCGAAGCGTCCCGGAAACGTCGACTCCAGCAGATTGCGGGCGTCTCCATCGGTGAGCCCGCGGACGGCCATGCACGGCAGGCCCGCGGTGCCGTCGACCGGAGTGCGCAGCGCGAACACCAGCCCGACCGCCTCTGCGTTCAATCGACGCGCGACGAAGAACAGCGTCTGCGCCGATACCGAGTCCAACCACTGCGCGTCGTCGACCAAGCAGAGCACCGGCCGTTCCTCGGCGGCGGCGGCCAGCAGGCCCAACACTGCCAGCCCCACCAAGAAGCGACTGGGCGCACCACCGGCGTCGCTGATGCCGAAGGCGTGCTCCATGGCCTCGCGTTGCGGTAGCGGGAGTCCCATGCGGAAACCGAGTATTGGGGCGCACAGTTGTTGCAGACCGGCGAACGCCAGATCCATGTCAGACTCCACGCCGGCTACTGACAGCACCGTGCAGTCAGCCGTCGAGTCCCGGAAGTTCTGCAGAAGAGCGGTCTTTCCGATACCCGCCTCCCCCGTGAGGACCAGAACTTCGCTATGGCCGGACTGCAGAGCCGAATGCAGCTGGTGCAGCCGCCGCCACTCCGGATCGCGGCCGGACAACGCCGACGTGTGGGAGGGGGTTGTCGTCAACTCACGACCCGCGGGCCAAGCACGGGGAAATTGTGCCACGCTTCCATACTCGTGGTCTGGCGGAAGGGTTGACGGGCAAACGTGCATCTGCGGCTCCCGTGCCAGACGCGGGACCACGCGGTTCACGTGGGCCTTGGCTCGCGGGCGCGTGAGAGTGTCGGCGTGACACGGTGAAGGAGGCTTCGTGAACGGCGCCGAACTGAAAGGTCGAACCGCCGTGGTGACAGGCGGGACGTCGGGCATCGGACTGGCTACTGCGCGGCTGCTCACACATACCGGCGCGCATGTCATCGTGAGCGATGACAACCTCGAACGGGGCAAGCTGGCGGCGGCACAGCTGGGCAGCGGCACACGCTTCCTGCCCGCCAGCCTTGCCGACCTGGGGGACGTCGATTTTCTCGCACGGCAAGCCCCTATAGACATCTTGATCACCGCCGCTGCCATCACCGACCAACGCATTCTGCAGGGGATCTACTTCCTGGTGTCCGCCGTGGCGCAACCGATGATTCGCCGCGGGGGCGGGGCGATGGTCAACCTCCTCCCCAGCGTGCCCGAGTTCCGCGCCTCCCTCCGATCTTTGACCCGCACCTGGGCAGCCGAATTCGGCCCCCATGGAATCCGGGTCAACTGCGTCGCTCCCTGCCCACCGGGAACTGACAACGCCCTTGGGCGCACAGCGGAGGCCAGTGAAGTTGCTGAAGCGATGGCCTTTCTCGCTTCGCCCCGCGCAAGCTCCATCACCGGCGCAACGCTGAGCGTTGACGGTGGTGCCACGGTCTCGCGAGGGCACGCCGAGAGCCGTCGCTGATCCTGTTTTGCACGGATGAACTCGACAGAAGGGCAGCACGGCAATGACCGAACGCACGAAGCGAATCACCGTCATGGGCGCCACCGGCCTGATCGGCCGCCAACTCGTCGCCAGATTCCGCGATGCTGGTCACGACGTCACCGCGGCCTCTCGCGACTCCGGCGTCGACCTGCTCACCGGGCAGGGCCTCGACGATGCGGTGGCCGACGCTGAGGTCGTCGTCGACGTGATCAATTCCGCCACCCCTGAAGACTCCGCCGAAGCCTTCTTTCAGCAGACGGCGGCCAACCTGTCCGCTGCCGCCGCCAAAGCCGGCGTCGGACACTACCTCGCACTGTCGATCGTCGGTGCAGACGAGATGGGCCCCAAAGCCGGATACATTCGCGGCAAGCTGGCCCAGGAACGCGCGACCGCGACCTCAGGGGTTCCCTGGACTGTCGTGCGGGCCACGCAGTTTCACGAATTGGCGGAACCCATCACCGAATCCCTCATCGCCGGTGACCAGGTGCACGCCCCGGCCGCGTTGATTCAGCCCGTCGACTCCGCCGAGGTCACCGCAATTCTTGCCCGCATTGCTGTCGCCGAGCCGCTCAACACCGTCCACAATGTCGGGGGCCCGCAGAGGATGTCGTTCTCCGACATGGCCCGCACCGTCCTGCGCCACCAGAGCAGAACCCTCCCTGTCCTCGAGGACCCGTCCGCGACCTACAGCGGACTGAGCATCGATGTCACAACACTCGTCACAGGGAGCGAGGCCGAACTGGGTACCACGCGCTTGGTCGACTGGCTCGGGCGCCGCTCCACCCAATGAAAAACGGCTCCCGGAGTTTCCTCCGGGAGCCGTTTCACTTAGTAGCGGGGACAGGATTCGAACCTGCGACCTCTGGGTTATGAGCCCAGCGAGCTACCGAGCTGCTCCACCCCGCGACGGGTGAACGCTAGGTTACCGGGGCGATCGCTGCGGCTCCAAATCGCCTGCTCATCGGCTAAAAACCGCGCCGCGAGCGTGAGGGAACTCACCCCCGGCGGGTGCGGATCACCTGACCGGTTGCCAGCACCCCTGCGGGGTCGTAGCGGTCCGCCAGCGCGGCGAGCCAGTGCAGCGTGTCCTCGCTGTACACCCGGGCGGCACGGGCGGGGTCGTACGACGGCGCGAAATTCGGCATCTGCCCGCCTGTCGACCACGGCTCGACGGCCTGGACCACCGCAGCCGAGTGCTGCGAGACCATGTCCACGATCTCCGGCACCGCGAGGCCGATCGTCGCCACGCAGAACGCCGCATCACGCTGGCAGAACGCACTCGGGTGCCGCGGCTCGCGCGCCAGCGCTCCGCCGAGCATGCGCAGTTCCACGATCACCTGCGGTGACCCCGAGCCCGGTCCCGCGACGGCGAGCAGCGCGTCGACGGCCTCCGGCGTCAGCGCTGAGAGCAGCGCATGGTTCTCCGTCACCGGCATAGGATCCGTCGGGTCCGCGTGCACCGCACCGATGGCCGCGTACGGCATCACGCCGACGGTGTCCAGCAGCGCGGGGGCGGCGGCACGCATCGGCGCGAGGAGGCGCTCCGCATCGGCCGCATTGCCGACCGCGGTGTAGCGCACCGCGAGAGTCATCTTGCCCGCCAACGGTTCTGGCACCCCGGGCATCGGCGGCAACTGCTGGATGGCCAACGACGTGTTGACCGTCTCTGGTAGGTCCGCTCCCCACGTCGCCCACGCGTGCAACACCTCACGGGCGTCGGAACCGTCGAAAAACAGTGCGCCACCGTAGAACTCGGCGATCGGCAGCAGGTCGATCTCCA
Source organism: Mycolicibacterium sp. 018/SC-01/001 (assembly GCF_007096635.1). Lineage (GTDB taxonomy): Bacteria > Actinomycetota > Actinomycetes > Mycobacteriales > Mycobacteriaceae > Mycobacterium. Next base: position 64,929 of record NZ_VKAA01000013.1, on the reverse strand, counting down.
CCGCGGTGACGATGCCCAGTGTCGCCTTGCCGCCGCGCAGCCCCCAGAACAGATCCGCGTTCTCGTCCGGCGTCGCGCGCAGCACCCGACCCTCTCCGGTGACCACCTCGAATGCCCGCACGTGGTCCGACGACAACCCGACGGTGCGGACCAGCGGCCCGATCCCGCCCCCGGTCAGGAAGCCCACGACGCCCACGCCCGGCGCCGAGCCGCACAGCGGCGCCAGACCGTGCGGCGTCGCGACGTCGAGCACGTCCTGCCAGCGTGCACCCGCACCCACGCGGGCGGTCCGGTTGAGCACGTCGACCGCGCAGTGCTTCATCGCGGCGGTCTGGACGAGGATCGTGTCCGCACCCACCCCGACGGCGCCGTGTCCGGTCGCCTGCACCGTCACCGTGAACCCGTGTGCCGCCGCGAACCGCACCGTCCCGGCCACGTCCTCGGGCGATACGGCCAGGACGACGGCGGCGGGCGTCACCGGAGCGGCCACGTTCCACGGCACGCAGCGCTCGTAGCCGGGCTCCCCCGGCAACGCCACATGCGTGGCGACGTGGTCGCGCAGCGTCTGCAGCGCCTGACCGCGCGTCACGTCGGTCGGGATGGTCATGGCGGTCCTCTCGTCAAGCCCTGGTGGCGCAGCCAGCATCACCGATGGGACTTGGCAACGGCTTGGTGGCGCGCACCAAGCGAAATCCAAGCATCAGTATCTGTGCGCTCGCTGACCGCGAGCGTGCGCAGACTGCACGCGTGTCACGGCGTGTCGGTGTGCAGACCCGCGCGCTCGCCGGACAGGAGTCTCGCGGATCGGGCGAGGCCATGCATGCCGGCGCGCTCGGCGTCGTCGGCGAGCGTGGCGGCGGCTGCCGCCCGCTCGGGCGAGAGATCGGTCAGCTCGCATTCCAGCAGCCGGCAGCGCAGCAGCGCGGGCGCTCCCCCGGTGCGCTCGGCCAGCGCCCGCGCCGTGACCAGATCCGTGCGCGCCCGTGCCTTGTCACCGAGCGCTGCATGCAGGCGGGCGGTGGCCAGTGCGACCGGCCCGGCCAGCCCGACCTGACCGATGACGGCAATGCGCTCGCGGTGCGGCGTCAGCTGGCCCAGCAGGGGCTCGGCGAACTCGGTCAGGCTGTGATCAGCCGCCAGATGCGCGAGCAGGGTCTGATGCCCCAGCGTCGTCCAGATGTGGCCGCGATCGACAGTGTCACGCCAGTCGTTCAGCATGGCCGTCGCCTCTGCACGCACATCCGGACTGGGCGTCATCGTCAGCAGCGCCGCGCGCACCACGCCGACCATGCCCTGGCCGCCGGTCTCGGTGCCGGCCCGCAGACCGGCCCAACTCGGATCGAGCGCCTCCCCGGTTTCGCGCAGCAGCGAGGCCGCGGCCAGCAGGCCACTGCCGGCCTCGTAGAGCTCCGTCTGCTCGTGGACGTGCGCCGCGATGGCGTGGTGACGCTGTGCCTCGGCGAAGTCGCCCGTCCACATCGCGAGCACCGCCTCCATCCAGCGCAGCTGGGCGCGCAACACCGGCAGCCGCAGCTCCTCACTGCCCGCGATGCCCGCCTGCAGATGCGCCCGCGTGCCCGCGACGTCACCGGAATACATCGCCGCCATCGTCGCCACCGAGTGCGCGATCACCGCATCTTCTCGAGAACGACTGTGCCGCAATGCTTTCAATTGCGCGACCCACGAGAGGATCTGCTCGCTGCGACTACTCACCCCGGAGTACGTGATGAGCCGGCCGATCAGCACATCGGCCAGCACGTCGGTATCGCCGGTCTGCTCGGCCACCCGCTCCGCGCGCTGCAACAGCTCGGCCGCGACCTCGGGGTCCGGGTGGTAGCAGTGCCCGACCGCCAGCGCCGGCAGCACACGCGCCGCCGCGGCCGGGTCGTCGCCTGCCAGCTCGGCCGCCTGCGACAGCAGACCGAGCAACTCCCCGGGGTCGCGTCCCGGCGCCAGCCACGGCCATCCCCCGCTGGCTCGCAGCAGCGCGCTCGCCACTCGGCCCGCCGTCTCGGCACGCCGCGTGCGCAACGCCTCGCTCAGGTATCGCTGCACGCTGTCGAGTACCAGCTGCCCCCGGCCCGCCCTCGAATGTGCTTCCAGCAGCTGAACAGTCAGCGCGTCACGTGCGGTGTCGTCGCGATCCGTCACCGGTAGACGGTCGTAGGCGTCCAGCGCCGCCTGCCACCACCGCGCGGCGATGTCCGAACTCCACTGTGCGGTGGCCTGTTCGGCCGCCAATCGGCAGGCGCGGACGACGACACCCGGTTCCACCAGCGGCTGCGCGGCGATGAGGTGCTGCGCCCGCCGAGTCGGCGCGTCCGGTGCGACACTGTCCTCCAGCACGTCAGCGACCTTGGCGTGCAACCGTTGCCGCCGCAGGGCGGGGATGCCGGCCAACAACTGGTCGCGCAGCAGTCCGTGGGCGAACTCGTAGCCGTCGGTGGTGTGCGCGGCGACGACGATGCGCTCGTCGGCCGCCTCGTCGAGGTGGTCGGCCAACGTGTCCAGATCCAGCCCGGTCGCTGCGGCCAGCACCGGCACCGCGGCGGCGTCGATCGAATCGCCGATCACCGCGGCGGTGCGCAGCACGGCCATCACTGCCGGGTCGAGGGCGGCCAGCCTGCGATCGAGCACCGACCGCACCGCACGCGGAATCTCGTTGGCGGCGCGTTCCTCCCGCGGCAACCGGGCGTATTCGGAGACGAAGAACGGGTTGCCGCCCGTGCGGGTCGCGAGCTCGGCCGCCTCGGTGGCCGTCACCGGCTCGTCGGCCACCACATTGGCCAGTACCGCAACGTCTTCCGACGACAACGCGGGAACGCTGATGTGCCGATTGGCCTCACCCCGCGCCACCGTGCTCAGCAGCCTCGCGACCTCCGCAGAGTGCTCACCGTCGCGCACCGTCAGCACCACCAGCACCCGGTGGTCGCGCAGCGCACCGGCGATGTAGGCCAGACAACTCGCCGACGCGGTGTCGGCCCACTGCACGTCGTCGACCACCACTGTCAGCAGTCGAGGAGCGGCCTCCAACAGCGCCTGAACCCTCTCGTAGACCAGGAATCTCGCAGTATCGGGGTCGGCGTGCTCAGGAACGCGCAACACGCCGTCCGGGTCCGCGCCCACGGCTCGAACCAGTTGGCGCATCGGCCACCAGGGCGGAATCGCCCGCTCGTCGGGGCAATTGACCCACACCACGTCGCCCTCGGCGGACGCGGCCATCGCGCCGACCTCCTCGGCCAGCCGGGTCTTGCCGATCCCCGGCGGACCCGAGAGCACCAGCCATCGCGTCGCACCCGCGGCCACCCGGGTCAGCACCTCGTCAGCCTGCGCCAACTCCCTGCCCCGCCCGACCAGCGGCGATCTGGCGGGCGCCTCATGCTGCGTCGCGTCGTCGTGGGCGGCCGGCGTGGGTACCGGAATCGTCGCTGCGCCCGACCATGTCGCAGGCCGCGGCCACGCGGCCAGCTCGGGGGCCTGCCGCAGCACCGCCGTCTGCAGCTCCCGCAGCTCCCGCCCGGGCTCGAGTCCCAGTTCCTCGTCCAGTCGTTGAGCATGCCGTGCGAATGCCTCCAGCGCCTCGGCGGTCCGGCCCGCCCGGTACAGCGCCAACATCTGCAACCGGCATCCGCGATCGGCGAACGGATCGAGTGCCCGCAGCGCCGCCGCCTCCGTGACCGCGGCCGTGACCTTGCCGAGCGCCAGCAGCGCAATCACCCTGTGCGCCAGGCATTCCCTGCGCATCTCTGTGAACCTGGCCGCATCATCGCGCAGCCACTGCGCGTCGGCCATGTCGTCGAGCAACTCACCGCGGATCAGACCCGACGCCGTGTCGGCCGCCGTCGCCGCCTGCTCCCAGTCCTCCGCCTCGATCGCCGCGCCCGCCCGCTGGCAGGCGGCCACGAACACCGTCAGATCGATGCTGTTCGGGTCGACGTCGAGCACATAGCCGGGCGGACGGCGCACGATCGGCGAAGCCATCTGTGTCTCCGCCGACGCCCCGCGCAGGGCTCGTCGCAGGTTCGACACGTAGGCCTGCAGGCTCGCCGTCGCACTGGCCGGGACGTCGTCACCCCACACCGCGTCGACGAGACGGTCCACCGAGACCACCCGACCGGCGGCCAGCGCCAGCATCGCGAGCACCACCCGCTGCTTGGGTGGACCGATGTCCACCGGGGTGTCTCCGTCGACCACCTGCAGGGGGCCGAGCAACCGATACTGCACCGGCCGGCGGTGTTACGGGGCCGACTTGTATTCGCTCACCGCATCGTCGAGACGTTGCAGCGCCTCGCCGTACCGTGCGAAATCACCACTGCGCTGCGCCTCCTGGAGTGCATCGAGCGCCGTGTTGACCTGTTCCAGCGCAGCCGATTTCGCCGCAGACAGCTGCGTCGGCCCGGCGGGCGGCACCGCCACCGGCACCTCCGGCCGGTTCTGCGGCGTCTGACCCTGCTGGGCGGGCGGCGCCGCGGCCGGCGGCTGGTTGGCGCCCGGGGTGCTCGACTGCGGTTGTGCCGCAGGCGCATTGGTCGGCGCCGGACCCGTCGCGGTCGCGTCGGCACCAGGACCGAACAGATCGGTCAGCGCGTCACGCACCGTGGGGCCGTAGCCGATCTTGTCGTTGTACATCATCGCGACGCGAATCAGACGCGGATAGGACGACGCCGCATCGCTGGCGCCCGGTGAGGCGTACACCGGTGCCACGTACAGCAATCCGCCCTGCCCCAGCGGCAGCGTCAGCAGGTTGCCCCACCGGATGCGGTTCTGGTTGTCGCGACCGATGACACCGAGATCCTGACTGACCGCGGTGTCGGTGCTGATCGCGTTGAACGCCAACTTCGGACCGTTGACCTGACCGGGGATCGTCAGCACCGTGATCTTGCCGTACGTGTCCGGATCGGAGCTGGCGCTGATGTAGGCCGCCAGGAAGTCACGCCGGAACCGGTTCATCGCGCTCGTCAACTGGAACGATGTCGAACTGTTGTTCTCGGCGAGGTTCTTCGCGACGATGTAATACGGCGGCTGATAGCTGCTCATCGTCGGGTTCGGATCCAGCGGCACGTCCCAGAAGTCCGACGTCGAGAAGAACGTCACCGGATCGTCGACGTGGTACTTGGCCAGCAGCGCACGCTGCACCTTGAACAGGTCCTCGGGGTAGCGCAGATGCTGCTGCAGTTCGGGGCTGATCTCGCTCTTGGGCTTGATCGTGCCCGGGAACACCTTCATCCACGCCTGCAACACCGGGTCCGACTCGTCCTGCGCGTACAGCGTCACGGTGCCGTCATAGGCGTCGACGGTGGCCTTCACCGAGTTGCGGATGTAGGACACCTGCTTGTCCGGCAGCAGCCGGTTCATCGCCACCTCGTTGGAGTCGGTGGTCACCGAGGACAGCGACGTCAACTCCGAGTACGGATAGTTGTCGAGAGTGGTGTAGCCGTCGACGATCCACACCATGCGCTTGTTCACGATCGCCGGATAGGTGGTCGTGTCGGTGGTCAGCCACGGGGCGACAGCCTTCACCCGCTCGGACGGATCGCGTTTGAACAAGATCTTGCTGTTGCTGTTGATGACGTTGGAGAACAGGAAGTTCCGTTCGGCGAACTTCGCGGCGAACACACTGCGGTTGAACCAGTTGCCCAGCGGCACGCCACCCGCGCCCGTGTAGGTGTAGTTGCGGGTGTCGGTGTTGGTCTCGTAGTCGTACTCACGATCAGCACCGTTCTTCCCGACGATCGCGTAATCCGCTGCGGTGTTGGCGATGACCGGACCGAAGTAGATCCGCGGCTGGTCCAGCGGGGCCGGCCCGGGTGAGATGACCTCGCCGTTGGCGCCGACCACGCTGGCGAGGAACTCGGGGTATCCGCCGTTCTGGTTGGGGTCGTTGGCCACCCCGCGCACGGTGTTGGCGGGAGAGGCGATGAACCCGTTGCCGTGGGTGAACACGGTGTGCCGGTTGATCCAGTCGCGCTGGTTGTCGATCAAACGATCCGGGTTGAGCTCCCGTGCGGCCACCACGTAGTCGCGCAGGTTGCCGTCGGCGTCCGGATAGCGGTCCATGCTCAGCTGGTCGGAGAAGAAGTAGAAGTTCTTGCCCTGCTGGAACTGGGTGAACGCCGGCGCGACGATGTTCGGGTCGAGCACCCGGATGTTGGACGTCGTGGCACGGTCGGCCGCCACCTGCTGCGCGGTCGCCGGGGCATTGCCCGGATAGTCGCGATAGGTGACCTCGTCCTGGGTGAGGCCGTAGGCCTGGCGCGTCGCGGCGATGCTGCGGCCGATGTACTCGCTCTCCTTCTGTGCGGCGTTGGGGCGCACGCTGATCTGCTCGACCACCAGCGGCCAACCCGCACCGACGACCAGCGACGACAGCAGCAGCAGCACGACACCGATCGCCGGGATCCGCAGATCGCGCAGCACGATCGCGGAGAACACCGCGGCAGCACAGATCACCGCGATGGCCATCAGGATCAGCTTGGCGGGCAGCACCGCGTTGATGTCGGTGTAGCCGGCGCCGGTGAACGGCTTGCCGCCGCGGGTGTGGCTGAGCAACTCGTAGCGGTCGAACCAGTAAGCCACGGCCTTGAGCAGCATCAGCACGCCGATCAACGTGATCAGCTGGATGCGCGCGGCGCGCGAGAGCGCACCGGTGCGACCCGACAGGCGGATGCCGCCGAACAGATAGTGCCCCAACAGGTTTGCGATGAACGCCAAGAACGTCGCGACGAACAGGTAGGACAGCACCAGCCGGTAGAAGGGCAGATCGAAGGCGTAGAAGCCGAGATCGATGCCGAACTGCGGATCGGCGATGCCGAACGAGCCGCCGTGCAGGAACAGCTGTACCTGCTCCCAATAGCTCTGCGCGACGAAGCCCGACAGCAGGCCGATGAAGGCGGGCACCCCCAGGCCGATCAACCGCAGACGCGACATCACCGCGGTGCGGTACCGCGCGATCGGGTCGTTGGGTCCCGCGGTCGGGACGAACACCGGACGGGTGCGGTACGCCAGGGCCAGCGCAGCGAACACGACGCCCCCGATGAGCACCGCGACCACGAGGAAGATCAGCAGACGCGTCACGATCTGCGTGGTGAAAACCGACCGGTAGCCGAGCTCACCGAACCAGAGCCAGTCGACATACGTGTCGACCAACCGGGGGCCGATCAGCAACAGCAGGACCACCACCAGGGCAATGGCGATCAGAATCCTGCTTCGTCGCGTCAGCTTCGGCATTCTCGCCGCCGGCCGCATACTCACTCGACTACTCCACTCTCGGATGTTCCCAGCAGTTGTCCAGTCACTCTACTGATCGAGATCATCGACCCGTCTCAGCAACGAGGAGGTTCGCCACCAGCGGAAAGCGTCCGCAGCCCGTCGATGGCGTGGGTGAGGGTGTCGACCTTGATCAGCTCGATGCCGTCCTCGTCGGCCGAGGTCGCCTCGTCACAGTTGTCGGCGGGCACCAGGAACACCGTCGCACCGGCCTCCTTGGCCGCGACGATCTTGTGCTCGATACCCCCGATGGGGCCCACCTCGCCGTCGGGCGTGATCGTGCCCGTGCCCGCGACGAACTTCCCGTCGTTGAGATCCCCCGTGGTCAGCTTGTCGACCACTGCCAGGCTGAACATCAGGCCCGCGGACGGGCCGCCGATGTTGGCCAGATGGAAGTCGATGGAGAACGGTGCCCACGGCGCGTCGAGCACATTGACACCGAGGACACCGTGCGGACGGTCCGGTCGCGACCCCAGGGTGATCTCGGCGATGCCGGCCGGGGAGTTCTTGCGGCGGTAGTCGACGATCACCTTCTGGCCGGGCTTGGTGCCCTCGATGATCTTGCTGAACGCGTCGAGATTGGCCACCGGCGTGTTGTTCACCGCGTCGATCGCGTCGCCGGCCTGCAGCTTGCCCTTCGACGGGCCTTTCTCGTCGATGCTCTGCACGGTGATCGCCATCGGGTACTTCAGATAGGACAGCGCGGCGTACTCGGCGCTGTCCTCGGACTGCTGGAAGTCGGTGGTGTTCGCCTCGTCGATCTCTTCGCGCGACTTGTCGGGCGGGTAGACCAGTTCGCGGGGAATGAGTTGGTCGCGCCCCGAGGCCCAGAAGATCAGCGCCTGCCCCAGTGTCAGACCGTCCATCTGGGACACCGTCGTCATGTTGAGATTCCCACTGGTCGGCTTCACATCGGTGCCCTCGATGTCGACGACCTCCTTGCCGTCCACCTCACCCAGGGTGTTGAACGTCGGCCCGGGCCCGAGTGCGACGTAAGGCACCGTCACCGTCGTCGCGAGCACGCCGAACACGATGATCGGCACGAGCGCCACGATCAGGGTGGCAATCCTCCTGTTCACGCCGTTCACAGTAGAGGTCTCGAGCAGGTTCACTCTCAGCGTGACCCGCGCGGCCACACCCACGCGCCACGATGAGTACCGTTGGGGCCATGGCTGACCTGCCTTTCGGCTTCTCCTCCGGGGACGATCCTGAGCGCGACAAGCGCAAGAACGACCCGAATTCGGGCTCGGGACCCAGCGATCCGTTCGGTGGGGCGTTCCCCGGCGGCCAATTCGACATGTCGCAGCTCGGGCAGATCTTCTCCCAGCTCGGCGAGATGTTCAGCGGCACCGCGAAGTCCGGCGGCGCCGGGCCCGTGAACTACGACCTGGCGCGCCAGCTGGCGTCGAACTCGATCGGCTTCGTCGCCCCCGTCTCCGAACAGACCACCTCGGCGCTGAGCGATGCGGTGCGGCTCGCCGAGACCTGGCTCGACGGCGTGACACCGTTGCCGGCCGGCACCACTCGGACCGTGGCGTGGACGCCCACCGACTGGATCGACAACACCATCCCGACGTGGAAGCGGCTGTGCGATCCTGTCGCTCAGCAGCTCTCGACGGTGTGGGCGCAGGCGCTGCCGGAGGAAGCCCAGGCGATGGCCGGGCCGCTGATGGCGATGATGTCGCAGATGAGCGGCATGGCGTTCGGCTCCCAGCTGGGCCAGGCGCTGGGCACCCTGTCCAAGGAGGTGCTGACCTCCACCGACATCGGCCTGCCGTTGGGCCCCACGGGTGTCGCGGCGTTGATGCCCGAAGCCATCGAGGCGCTCGCGTCCGGGCTCGAGCAGCCGCGCAGCGAGGTCGTCACGTTCCTGGCTGCCCGAGAAGCCGCACACCACCGGCTGTTCAGCCACGTGCCGTGGCTCTCCGCGCAGCTGCTCAACGCCGTCGAAGCGTTCGCCAAGGGCACCAAGATCGACATGACCGGCATCGAAGAGTTCGCCCGCGACTTCAACCCGGCATCGCTGACCGATCCGTCCCAGATGGAGCAGCTGCTCAACCAGGGCATCTTCGAGCCCAAGGCCACACCCGAGCAGACCGCGGCACTGGAGCGGCTGGAGACGATGCTCGCCCTGATCGAGGGTTGGGTGCAGACCGTGGTGTCGCAGGCGCTCGGTGACCGGATCCCGGGCACGGTGGCGCTGTCGGAGATGCTGCGGCGCCGCCGGGCCAGCGGCGGGCCGGCCGAGCAGACCTTCGCGACGCTGGTCGGCCTCGAGCTGCGCCCCCGCAAGATGCGGGAAGCGGCCGCCCTCTGGGAGAAGCTGACCGAGGCCGTCGGCGCCGACGCGCGCGACGGCGTCTGGGCCCACCCGGACCTGCTGCCCAGCTCCGCTGACCTCGACGAGCCGGCGGGTTTCATCGACCGGATGATCGGCGGCGACACCAGCGACCTCGACAGCGCGATCGAAGAGGCACTGCGGGAAGGCGATCAGGACCCGCCGCGCGACGGCTAGGTGTATTCGGTCGGGCCCTGTGGATAACTCGGGTCGGCGCGTGAGCGCCGTGTCACTGTCGGGGCATGACGCGCTACGCCCTGGACTCGGCCACCCCCGTGCTGTCGCGCCCCGACGGCACCGTGCAGGTCGGCTGGGATCCCCGCCGCGCCGTCGTCGTCCACCCGCCACCCGGGCTCGCCGCACCCGTCGTCGCTGACCTGCTGCGCGCCCTGCAGACCGCGGCGACGGTGCCCGAACTGCAGATACTGGCCGCCGGCCGCGGTGCCGACGCCACCGTCGTCACCGATCTCATCGCCCACCTCGTCGACTCCGGCGTCCTCACCACAGCCGCTCCGCCACCCGCCCGGTCGCCATCGGTGCGGGTGCACGGCGAAGGCCCACTGTCGGATCTGATCTCCGCGACGCTCACCAGCTCCGGGGTGCGGGTGACCTCGAGCAGCATGGTCCACGCCTCGGCCGCAGGCGCCGACCTGGCCGTCCTGGCCGACTACCTCGTCGCCGACCCCCGGGTGGCGCGCGACCTGCACCACGCCGGTGTCCCGCACCTGGCCGTGCGGGTCCGCGACGGCACCGGCCTGGTCGGCCCCCTCGTCATCCCCGGCGCGACCAGCTGTTTGCGGTGCGCCGACCTGCACCGCAGCGACAAGGACCCGGCCTGGGCGGCCGTCGCCACCCAGCTCTCCCGCACCGTCGGCACCGCCGACCGTGCCACTGTGCTGGCCACCGCAGGGCTGGCGCTGCGCGAGATCGCCCACATCCTGCGCGTCGTCCGGCCCGGCGCCGGGCCTGTCGCGCCGGCGCCGGCGACCGTCGACACCACGCTCGAATTCGACCTGAACAGCGGCACCGTGACCGCGCGCCGATGGTCGCCGCACCCCGACTGCTCCTGCTGAGGATCCGCCGTGGATCGCAATCCCCGGTTGGAAGTTCAGCATGGTCGTGGATGATGGACTGGTGAGTGACATCAAGCGGGGGCGCGCTGCCCGCAACGCCAAGCTGGCATCGCTGCCGGTGGGAATGGCCGGGCGTGCAGCGCTGGGCTTCGGCAAACGCCTGACCGGCAAGTCCAGGGACGAGGTCAACGCCGAGCTGATGGACAAGGCCGCGCAGCAGTTGTTCACTGTGCTCGGCGAACTCAAGGGCGGCGCGATGAAGGTCGGCCAAGCCCTTTCGGTCATGGAGGCCGCCATTCCCGAGCAGTACGGCAAGCCGTACCGGGAAGCGCTGACCAAGCTGCAGCGCGAGGCGCCGCCGTTGCCGGCAGCAAAGGTGCACCGGGTGCTCGACCAGCAGCTGGGCACCAAGTGGCGGGATCGGTTCCAGTCGTTCGACGACACATCCGTCGCGTCGGCCAGCATCGGCCAGGTGCACAAGGCGGTGTGGGGCGACGGCCGCGAGGTCGCCGTCAAGATCCAGTACCCCGGCGCCGACGAAGCGCTGCGCGCCGACCTGAAGACCATGCAGCGGATGGTCAGCGTGCTCAAGCAGCTCAGCCCCGGCGCCGACGTCCAGGGCGTGGTGGACGAACTGATCCAGCGCACCGAGATGGAGCTCGACTACCGACTCGAAGCCGACAACCAACGCGCCTTCGCCAAGGCCTACGCCGGCGACCCGCACTTCGTGGTGCCCAATGTGGTGGCGAGCGCGCCGAAGGTCGTGATCCAGGAGTGGATCGAAGGCATTCCGCTGTCGCAGATCATCCGGGAAGGCACACAGGAACAGCGCGATCTGATGGCCACGCGGCTCTTCGAGTTCTGCAATGACGCGCCGACGCGGCTGGAGATGGTGCACGGCGACGCCCATCCCGGGAACTTCATGCTGCTGCCCGAGGACAAGATGGGCGTCATCGACTTCGGCGCGGTCGCTCCCATGCCGGGCGGCTGGCCCGTCGAACTCGGCCAGATCATGCGCTACGCGCTGGACAAGAACTACGACAAGCTGCTGCCCACGATGGAGAAGGCCGGGTTCATCCAGAAGGGCCAGCAGGTGTCCACCCGGGAGATCGACGACATGCTCAAGCAGTACGTCGAGCCGCTGGAGGTTCCGGAGTTCCACTACACCCGAAAGTGGTTGCAGCGCATGACCACGCTGGAGCTGGACAAGGCAGCCGGGCAGATCAGGGCCGCCCGCCAGATGGACATCCCGCCGAAGCTGGCCATCCCGATGCGGGTCATCGCTTCGATCGTCGCGATCTCCTGCCAGCTCGACGCGCACGTCCCCACCCGCAGCATCGCCGAACGGACAGTGCCCGGATTCGCCGACCCCGACGCGGTGTAGCGCCGGGGTCGGACGATCAGGCTGCCACTGGCTCCTTGGCGTCCTTGCGGGGACGGCCCCGCGGCCGTTTGCGGGCGATGACCGTGCCACGTTCGAAGATCTCGCCGCCCCACACGCCCCACGGCTCCTGCCGTTCCAGCGCTGCGGTCAGGCACTCCCGCCGGAACGGGCAGTCTCCGCACAGCGCCTTGGCGCGCTCGAGATCACGCGGGTCCTCGGCGAACCACAGGTCGGGATCTTCGACATGACACGGCACCGTCAGCTTCGATCTCTCACATGTCAGGGAAGACATGTCCGGTCCTTTCGCTTCCTGGTCGTTCGGGTTTCGTTGTGTCTTGCGCTCTGTCGGGGATCGGTGACCAGGTCTGTCAAAAGACGAAGGCCACGGATCCGGGTGTCGGGTCCGTGGCCTGGGAGGCGGTCGAGGCTCTACCTAATGGAAGTCCCTCACGGATGCGACAGCCGTGCCGGCGGCGGCGCGACGCTTGCGCGTGGCGGCAGCGGCGGTGGCCCCGGAAATGGCAGCGGGCGCGGGATGCACCTGAGCGAATGCGCGCGGGAACCACCGGGTGCCGACTACGGCATACGACATGTGATTGCTGAGCATCGGGACGGCACCTCCTTTCGCACGCGGACCTTCGTGTGTTGTTCTGAGGTTAGACGGTATCAGGAAAAACCCTCAACACATTTTTGACCAGCAGTTTTGGCGCGATCTTTACGATTTCTGGCGCTCGCGGACCAGCGCGAGGACGTCGGGGCCGTACTGCTCGAGCTTGCGGGCGCCGATCCCCGGGATCGCCACGAGGGCGGCGTCGTCGGTGGGCAGCGCCTCGGCGATCGCGATCAGCGTGTTGTCGGTGAACACCACGAACGCCGGCACGCTCATCTCCTTGGAGATGCGCAGCCGCCAGTCCTTGAGTTGCGCGAGCAGCTGCTCGTCGATGTCGGACGGGCAGGTTTCACAACGGCGCAACATGATCGCCGCGGAGGCGGTCAGCGGCGAATTGCACACCCGGCAGCGTGGCGCGGGGCCGCGCGGCTTGCGCTGCCGGCTGGGCCCGTCGTCGCGCTGCGACTGCGGGGCGATGCCGTTGAGGAAACGCGACGGTTTACGCCCCTGGCGGCCGCCCGGCGTACGGGCGAGCGCCCAGCTCAACGCCAAATGCACACGCGCCCTTGTGATTCCGACGTAGAACAGACGGCGCTCTTCTTCCACCGGCTCACTGTCGGGGCCGTGGGAGAGCGCATGCGAGATCGGGAGCGTGCCGTCGGCGAGGCCGACGAGGAAGACCGCGTCCCACTCCAGCCCCTTGGCGGCGTGCAGCGAGGCGAGCGTGACGCCCTGCACGACCGGTGGATGCCGGGAATCGGCGCGCTGGCGCAGCTCGGTGAGCAGGGTGGGCAGGTCCAGCTGTGGACGTTGCGCGACCTCGTCGTCGACGAGGTCCGCCAATGCGGACAACGCTTCCCAGCGATCCCGCGCCCGGGTGCCCGCGGGTGGCTCTGCCGTCAGGCCCAGGGGCTCGAGTGCGGCGCGCACGAGGGCGGGCAGTGGGCCGTCGGCGTCCCGCTCTGCCGCCCGCTGCAGTGCCACGAGCGCCTGCCGGACCTCCTGGCGACTGAAGAAGCCTTCGCCGCCGCGCACCTGGAACGGGACACCGGCCTCGGTGAGCGCCTCCTCGTAGACCTCCGACTGGGCATTGATGCGGTACAGCACCGCGATTTCCGCAGGCGTCGTGCCGGATTCGACGAGGCGTTTCACGCTGCGCGCCACCGCAGTCGCCTCGGCGACCTCGTCGGGATGCTCGGTGAACGTCGGGTTCGGCCCGGGCGGACGCTGCCCGACCAGGTGCAGGCGGCTGCCGGCCATCCGGCCCCGCGCCGCGGCGATGACCCTGTTGGCCAGAGACACCACCTGCGGCGTCGACCGGTAGTCACGCTCCAGCCGCACCACGGTCGCCTCCGGGAAGCGTCGCGAGAAGTCGAGCAGATAGCGGGGTGAGGCGCCGGTGAACGAGTAGATGGTCTGGTTGGCGTCCCCGACGACGGTCAGATCGTCGCGGGTGCCCAGCCACGCGTCGAGCACCCGCTGCTGCAGCGGCGTGACGTCCTGGTACTCGTCGACGACGAAGCAGCGGTAGCGGTCACGGAACTCCTGTGCGACCGCGGCGTCGTTCTCGATCGCCGCTGCGGTATGCAGCAGCAGATCGTCGAAATCGAGCAGCATCAGGTCGTTGCCGCGGGCCTTGAGCGCCTCGTACCCGGCGTACGCGGCGGCCACCTTCCCCGCATCGAACGGGATGTCACGGCCCGACCGGGCGACGGTCGCCGCGTAGTCCTCGGGGCTGATCAGCGACGCCTTCGCCCACTCGATCTCGCCGGCGAGGTCGCGGACGTTGTCGGTGCCGGTGGGCAGCCCGGTGCGGTTGGCAGCCTGGGCGACGACGGCGAACTTCGAGTCCATGAGCTGCCAATCGGTGCTGCCGACGACGCGGGGCCAGAAGTACGCGAGTTGACGGCGCGCTGCGGCGTGGAACGTCTGCGCCTGCACCGACCCGGTTCCGGTCCCGTCGTCGAGGGTGCGCAACCGGGCGCGCATCTCCCCCGCGGCACGCTGGGTGAACGTCACCGCGAGCACCTGTCCGGGCGCGACGTGACCGGCCGTCACCAGGTGCGCGATGCGTCGGGTGATGGTTCTGGTCTTGCCCGTGCCGGCGCCCGCCAGCACGCACACGGGCCCGCGGGGGGCGAGCACCGCCTCACGCTGCTCGTCGTCGAGATCCTCGAGCAGCTGATCGCGCGACGCCGTCGAAGACATGGCGACCATCATGTCAGCGCGGCCCGACAAACGCGGGTTGCGGCCAGGCATGTTCGACGGGTCGGCTACGTTGAAGGCCTTATGAGCGCTGAGAACACTGCTGCGGTGACCATGTACACGACGTCGTGGTGCGGGTACTGCGTGCGCCTGAAGAAGATGTTGAAGAACGAAGGCATTTCCTTCACCGAGGTCAACATCGAAGAAGACCCGGCCGCGGCGGAGTTCGTCGGATCGGTCAACAACGGCAACCACGTGGTGCCGACGCTGAAGTTCGCCGACGGCTCGACGCTGACCAACCCCAGCGGCGCGCAGGTCAAGGCCAAGCTCGCCAGCTAGTCCTGCGCCGGGTCAGTCCAGCGCAGCCCAGGATTCGATGATCTCCCGGGCTATGGAGATCGAGCCGGGCAGGAGCAGCCGCGAGCCGCTCCGCGAGCTCCAGTCGCCCTGATCGAGAGCTTCGCGGATTTCGGCACGGGTGAACCACTCCGCCTCGGCGATCTCCCCGTCGTTGAACGCGAACGGCTGCTCCGGGTCGGCTCTCGCGTGGAACCCGACCATCAGCGAGCGCGGGAACGGCCACGGCTGGGAGCCCAGGTACTCGACATCGGTCACCGTGAGACCGATCTCCTCCGCGATCTCGCGGGCGACGCACGACTCGAATGACTCGCCGGCCTCGACGAAACCGGCGACGATCGAGAACAGTCGCGGCGGCCACACCGTCTGGCGCGCGAGCACGGCGCGATCGTGACCGTCGTGCACCAGGCAGATCACCGCCGGGTCGATACGGGGGAATTCCTCTTGACCGGTGACGGTGTTCACGCGCGACCACCCGGCCTTGACGACGGCTGTCGGCGCACCGTCGACCGGACTGAACCGGGCGCTGTCATGCCAGTTCAGCAGCGCGGTCGCCGTTGCGACGAGCTGCGCGCTGACATCGTCGAACACGTCGCCGGTGCGGCGCAGGTCGAGGACATGGGTGTCGGCGTCCGGATCGTCGGGGGGCTGTAGCTCCGATCGCATCGCCCACACGTGCCGCCCGTCGTCGAGACGGCCGAGGAACACGGCATCCTCGGGCGGTGCGCCGGCGGCGTCGGTGGCGGGGTGCAGGACCGCCTTGCCGTCGGCGATCAGCACCTGGTTGCGGCGGTCCACGCGCAGCAGCAGTGCGTCGGCCCAGCCGGCGATCGCCGCGTCGGTATCGGTGCGCAGCGTGTCCGCGCGGTCGGCGCCCACCCGCGACAGCAGTGGGACGTTGCGCAGTCGAAAGCTCATCGCGTGGCCTCGAACTCGACGAAATGGCGTGGTGTTCTCGCACTTTCGCGCCCAAACGTTGGTTTGGGCGTAGTGGAGGGGGGTGGGGTCATCGCTCGGCGTCCGCGGAGCGGATGTAGAGCAGGCGATCGCCGAGTTCGAGCGCGTCGACCTTCGGATCGTCGACGCGGATCAGCGTGCCGCCACGCACCACGCCGAGCACGATGTCGGCCTGGTGCCGCGGCGAACCGCCGGCCTCCTTGGGGGTGACCTCGCGCTCGGCGATCGCGAACCCGGCGTCGGGGGTCAGCAGGTCCTCCATCACCTCGACGACGCTGGGCGTCTGCACCGCGATGCCGAGCAGCCGGCCCGCCGTCTCGGAGGTGACGACGGTCGAGTCTGCCCCGGACTGCTTGAGCAGGTGCTGATTCTCGGCTTCGCGCACCGCGGCGATGATCTTGGCGCCCGGCGCCAGTTCGCGGGCGGTGAGCGTGACGAGGACCGCGGTGTCGTCGCGGTTGGTGGCCACGATGATCGATTTGGCGTGTTGAGCGCTGGCCAGCCGCAGCACTTCGGAGTCGGTGGCGCTGCCCCGCACGGTGACCAGGCCGGCGCTCTTGGCCCGTTCGAGCGCGGCGGGGTCTTCGTCCACGACGACGATGTCGGCGGGTGCGACCTCGTCGCCGACCATCGCCGCGGCGGCGGTCCGGCCCTTGGTGCCGTAGCCGACGATGATGATGTGGTTGCGCACTCTGCTCCTCCAGCGCTGGATTTGGTAGACCTGGCGCGACTGCGTGGTGAGAGTCTCGACGGTGGTGCCGATCAGCACGATCAGGAATGCCACGCGCAGTGGCGTGATCACCAGGACGTTGACGAGCCGGGCTGACGGAGTGATCGGGGTGATGTCGCCGTAGCCGGTGGTCGACAGCGACACGGTGGCGTAGTACAGGCAGTCGAGGAACGACAGCGGGTTGTCCTGGACATCCCGGTAGCCGTCGCGATCCAGGTACACGATGAACACCGCGGCGAACAGCGCGGTGAGCGCGTAGATCACCCGGACGGTGATGCGCCGCGACGGGCTCACCAGCGACGTGGGGATCTGCACCCGGTCGGTCAGCGCGTGCACCGGCTGATCGGCCAGTGACTGGTCGAACCGGCGGAGGCGCCGGCGCAGCGCGCCCTCAGCCACGGGGGCCAGTCAGGGTGTGAGGCTGTCGCACCAGCACAATGTAATCATGACCTCCTCCTCCACTGCACTGCAGCGGCTCGCGTCGTCACCACGCGGCACCAAGATGGGTATCTGGCTGATCGGCATGGGGGTTCTGCACTTCCTCGCCCCGAAGCCGTTCGACTCGATCGTCCCCGAGGAGCTGCCCGGCACGCAGCGGTTCTACACGTTGGCCTCGGGTGTCGCCGAGGTCGGTGTGGGCGGCCTGCTGGTGGCGCCGGCGACCCGCCGACTCGGGGCGCTCGCCGCGATCGCGCTGTTCATCGGCGTGTTTCCCGGCAACGTCAACATGTGCCGGTTGTGGTTCTCCGATCCCAGCAAATCGCTGGCGATGCGGGTGATCTCGATCGCGCGGCTGCCCCTGCAGGTGCCGATGATCACCCAGGCTCTCAAGGTGTACCGGGAGAGCTGAGCTCACGCCGCATCTGCGGGGCCGTCGGCATCGGTGAGCAGCGCTGCCAGTTCGTCGGCACCCGGCAGGTCGTCCGGCACGACGGTGCGTCCCGACCGGACGTAGTGGAACGCCGCACGCACCGATTCCAGCGGGCAGTTCTGCAGCCGGGCCCACGCGATTCGATAGACCGCGAGCTGAATCGCGTTGTTCTGCAGCTCTTCCTGCGTGGCCGGCGGTTCACCCGTCTTCCAGTCGAGCACGGTCATCCCGCCGTCGTCATCGGCGAACACCGCGTCGATGCGGCCACGCACCACCCGGCCGCCGAGCATCATGTCGAACGGGACCTCGACGTCGACGGGCGTGCGGGCCGCCCATTCCGACACCGCGAACGCCGCCTGCAAATCGTCGAGTTCGCCGCGATCGTGCCGGCCGGCGTCCACGGCGCCGGGCAGATCGTCGAGGTCGAAGAGCTTCTCGGCCTGGTAGTAGCGCTGCACCCAATCGTGGAACACGGTGCCCAGCAGGGCGTGTGCCGCGGGCGGCCGGGGCAGGCGCCGATGCAGCCGCCGCGCCGCGGCATCGGCGTCACGGCCCAGATCGACCATCGCGCTGACCGACACCTGCAGCGGCAGCGGCGGGGTGCCGATGTGCGCGGCGCGCTCCCGCTCGGCCAGCAGCGCGTCGACATCGGCCACCCAGCCGTGCCCGTCCTCAGGTACCGCGGACGCCACCTCTCCCGCCAGCGCAGCATTCACCAGGGCCGCCCCCTGGTGCACGCGATCACGTCGCCCACCCAGCGGGTCGGCGGGCCACATCGCCTCGACCACGCGACCGCGCAGCGGATTGGTGTCACCGTCGGCGGGCGCGTCGGCCCAGACGTCGATGGTCCCGCACGGCGACCCCGCTGCAGCGGCAGCGGCGATCGCGTCCCTGAGCTCGATCAAGAACGTCGACGGCCCGCGCGGCTTGGACTCCGTGGCACCCCAGTGGTGGCCCGAGACCAGCAGCGTGTGCTCGGCGCGTGTGAGCGCCACGTAGAGCAGACGGCGTTCCTCATCGGCGCGCCGCTGATCCAGGCTGCGCTTGTGATCGGAGATCTTGTCCGACAACGACTTTCGGTCATTGACACGCGACGTGTCGAGGACGGGGACTCCGAGCTCGGATACGGTGGCGCAATCACCGCGTAGCAGCGGCGGCAGGTCGGCCGCATCGCTCAGCCAGGTCCGCGGCGACGCCGTCGACGGGAAGATCCGCCCGGACAGGTGCGGTACGGCCACGATCTGCCATTCCAGCCCCTTGGCCGCGTGCACGGTCAGGATCTGGACACGGTCGGATGCGACGGCGATCTCGGCGGGCGCCAGG
Source organism: Mycolicibacterium sp. 018/SC-01/001 (assembly GCF_007096635.1). Classification (GTDB taxonomy): domain Bacteria; phylum Actinomycetota; class Actinomycetes; order Mycobacteriales; family Mycobacteriaceae; genus Mycobacterium. The sequence continues at coordinate 45,815 of NZ_VKAA01000013.1, read as the reverse complement.
CCGTTCTCGACCTGTTCGGCGGCGTCGAGGTAGGCGAGCAACCCCGAAACCGTTGCACCGCAACGATTGGCGTAGTCCGCGACGACATCGGTGAACGCATCGAGATGTTCGGTGCCCGACCAGCCCGCCGCCACCGGGCGAGCCGCCCTGGCTTCTGCGTCGACGCCCAGCATCCGGCGGACCTCGGTGACGAGATCGGGCAGCGCGCCATCGAGATGGGCCCGCAGCGCTGTGAGTTCGCGGCCCAGCGCAACGATGCGGGCGTGACCCTCGGATGAATACGCCGCTGCGGGCCCCGGATCGCAGAGGGCATCGGCCAGGCAGGCGGTATCTGCCTCCGGCCCGAGTTGGGCCAGGACGTGTTCGGTGCTGCCACGCTCGGCGACGGGCGCATCGTCGAGTGCGACCGCCCGCCGCCACAGTGCCACCAGGTCGGCGGCACCGAGGCGCCACCTCGGACCGGTGAGCACGCGAACAGCAGCTGCTCCCGCCGTCGGGTCGGCGGCCAGCCGCAGCATCGCCACGACGTCGGCGACCTCGGGTACCGCCAGCAGCCCTGCGACGCCGACCACCTCCGCGGCGACACCCTGCCGCGCCAGCGCGTCGGCGATCGGGGCCGCGTCGGCGTTGCGCCGCACCAACACTGCCGCCGTCGGGGCGACACCCGCCGCGCTGGTCCCCGCCCGGTATGCGGCGGCGACCTGTGCGGCGACCCACTCCCGCTCGGCCTCGACGTCGCCGAGCAGGGCGCATCGCACGTCCCCGGGCACCGCGTCGGGCCGGGGCAGCAGCGGACGCACCGACACCGAACGGCGACGCGCCTCCGTGGAGACGTCGTTGGCCAGCTGCAGCACCTCGGGAGGGTTGCGCCAGCTCGTCCGCAACTCCAGCGTCGGAGCCGGCGTCCCGTCGCGCAGCGGGAAGTCGGTGGTGAACCGGGGCAGGTTCGTGGCCGACGCGCCGCGCCACCCGTAGATCGACTGGATGGGATCACCGACCGCTGTCAGCGCCAGGCCGTCATCGACTCCGTTGCCGAACAACGACGTCAGTGCCACGCGCTGCGCGTGGCCGGTGTCCTGGTATTCGTCGAGCAGCACGACGCGGTAGCGCTGCCGCAGCTGCTCGCCCACCTGAGGGAATTGCGAGGCCAGCCGGGCCGCCGCGCTCATCTGCGTGCCGAAGTCGACCACGCGTTCCTCGCGCATCCGGTGGTGCAGCTCGTCGATCAGCGGCACCAGAGCGCTGCGCTCGGTCTGTGTGGCGAGCATCCGCAGCAGCCACTGGCTGGGCCCGCGATCGCGCTGGTAGGGACCCGCGGGCAGCGTGTGCACCAGCTGCTCGAGCTCGAGGTGCGTGTCGCGCAGCGATGCGGTGTCCACCAGGTGCTCGGAGAGCTGGCCGGCCAGGCGCAGCACCATCGCGGTGATCGAGGCCGGCGACTTCTCGGTGTCCAGCGGTCCGGGATGCTCGCACACCACACGGAAAGCCAACTGCCACAGCTCTGTTTCGCCGAGCAGGCGCACGTCGGGTTCCACAGGCAGGAGCAAGCCGTGCTCGCGGAGCAGCGTGCCGGCAAAGGCGTGGTAGGTGCTCACGGTGACGGGGTCGTCGGAAAGGCCCGCAGCATCCGGGAGCGCCAGTCCGGCACCGGCGAGGCGCGCCAGCCGTGTCCGCACGCGCCGCAGCAGCTGCCCGGCCGCCTTGCGGGTGAAGGTGAGTCCCAGCACCTGTCCGGGGGTGGCGAATCCGTTGGCCACGAGCCACACGACGCGCGCGGCCATGGTCTCCGTCTTTCCCGCCCCGGCACCGGCGATCACGACCAGCGGGCCCGGCGGAGCGCAGATGACGGCGGCCTGCTCCTCGGTGGGCGCGAAAAGGCCAAGGGCGCTCGCCAATTCGGCCGGACTGTAGCGCGGGTTCATCGTTCCTCGTTCGTCGTCTGGCGGGCGGGGCACAGCGCCGCGACCGGGCAGTGGGCGCATCCGTCGTTGACCCGGGCCACGAACTCGGGCCCCTGCGTGGACGCGGCGGCCTGGCTCACCTGAGCGCGCCAGTGGGAAAGACCGTCGGGGGTCAATGCATCCTGTTCGCGTTCGGTCGCACCGCCTCCACTGGTCTTGCCGAGATACACCAGCCGGCCGCCCCCGGGCTCGGCGCCCTCGGCGAGCAGGCCCTCGGCGACGGCCAGCTGATACATCGCCAGCTGTGCGTGGGCCTGGGCATCGTCTTTCGTGGCGGGGCTCTTGCCGGTCTTGATGTCGACGACGACCAGCCTGCCCTCACTGTCGCGTTCAAGGCGGTCCAGCCGTCCGCGGATGCGCACGGCCGGCTGGTCTTCTCCACCGGCGACCACCTCGCCGTCGACCGCGATCTCGGTGCCGACTTCGGTGAACCGGTTGCGAGTGTCGGCGCGCCAGCGCGTGAACGTGCTCAGCATCTCCTGGTGGCGGTCGAGTTCGTTGTCGGCGTGCCACTGGGCGTCGAAGGGCAGTGCGGACCAGATCCGGCGGAGTTCGGTGTGCAGATGCTCCTCGGAGACCGTGGGGTCGGCCACCAGTGCATGCACCAGCGACCCCAGCGCGGAGCGCACGTCACGTGCTGACCCTGCGCCGTGTCGTTCCAGCAGCCACCGCAGGGGGCAGTCGAGCAGCATCTGCACCGTCGACGGGGACAGCGTCACAGCGTCGCCGTCGCGATCCCACAGCGGCGCGTCGACAGACACCTCGCGCAGGCCGTACCAGGTCTGCGGAGCCGCTCCGTGCACGCCGGCCCCGGCCAGGCGCGCCAATTGCGTTGCCGCGCAGATCCGATGCTCATCAGCGACGTCATCCGACGATGCGCACACCACCGAGCGCAACCGCCCCACCACGGCATTGGCCGCCAGTACCCGCGGGGCGCGGACCGGCTCCTGCGGCCCCGCGTGTGATTCGGTGGCGACGGCGGCGAGCTCGTGGCAGAACGGCGAGGGCAGCAGTGCGGCGTCGCCGCTGTCACTGTCGACAGCGGTGACCAGGAGCCGGCTGCGGGCACGACCGGCGGCGGCGATCAGCAGACGCCGCTCTTCGGCCAGCAGCGGCGCACGCCCGGACAGCGTGCGTTCGGCCGGATCGGCGACACCGTCGAGTACGTCGACGAGCTGCTGGGTGGCCAGGACACCGCCGCGCGCAGCGACATTCGGCCACAACCCCTCCTGCAGACCCGCGATGACCACGACGTCCCACTCCCGCCCGAGCGCCGCGTGAGCGCTGAGCACCGTGACCGCATCGGCCGGTGTCCGGTCGGACGAGGCGGGTGGCAGCGTCAGGCCGGCGACGTGATCGACGAGCCCGCGGACGGACACGCCGGCCGTGCGCTCGACGTACTGCTCGGCGACGTCGAACAGCGCGGTGATCGCATCGAGATCACGATCGGCCTGCTCACCCACCGGGCCGCCGCGTTCACTGGCGGCCAGCCAGCGCCGCTGCAGTCCGCTGCGATTCCAGGCCTGCCACAACGTATGTCGCGGATCCTCAGTGCGTCGGGCGCTCTCGCACGCGGCGCTGAGCACAGTGCGCACCCGCCGCAAGGCCCGGCCGAGTTCGTCGGGCACACCATCGGCGGACCGGGCGGGACCGCGGCCGTCCAGCGCCGCGACCAGGAGGTGGCCCGAATCTGCGCCGGGGTCTGCGGACAGTCGCCGCAGCGCACGGCGTAGCTGACGCAGCGACACCGGGTCGACCCGACCGATCGGGCCGGTCACCAGAGCCAGCGCGCGCTCTGCTGTCAACCCGTCGACCGTCGCCTCCAGAACGGTCATCAATGCGCGCACCGCAGGAACCGCGGCCAAGGGGGTGTCACTCTGCAACCGGTCCACCGGAACCCCGGCCGCGGTCAGTGCACGCGTCACCGCGGGCCCCATCCGCGGCACCGAGCGCACGATCACCGCCATGTCGGCCCAGGGCACCCCGTCGATCAGATGTGCCCGGCGCAGCGTATCGGCGATCACCGCGCATTCGGCGTGTGCGGATGCGGCGATGCGGACGCTCACCGCCCCCGCCGCATCGGTACCGGTCAGCGCCTGCATGCTGTCGACACCGGGGAGCCGACGGGTGAGCGTCTCGACGGCGCGCGCCACCGGTGCCGAACAGCGGCGCGACTGCGTCAGCGTGATGGCCGGGCCGTCACCACGCAGCAGCGCCGGATCAGCGCCGCGATACCCGAACACCGCCTGCGTCGGATCGCCCGCGATCACCGACAATTCGGCGCCGGCGGCGAGAATCTGCACCAGACGAGCGGCCTGCGGGTCGAGATGCTGGGCGTCGTCGACGAGGAGTAGTTGCACGCGCGCCCGTTCGGCGGCCAACAGGTCGGCATCCGCGGCGAGAGCCTCGAGGGCGGCGCCGACGAGCTCGGCGGCCCCCAGTGCGGGCACGGTGGCCTGGGGAGCTGCCGCGCCGACCGCGGTACGCAGCAGCATGATCTGCTCGTAGGCCTGGGCGAACCGGCCGGCCGCCTGCCATTCGGGACGCTGCGCGCGCCGGCCGAGGCGTTGCAGCGCAACCGGATCGACGCCCCGCTCGCTGCACCGGGCCATCAGGTCCCTGAGCTCGGTGGCGAACCCGACCGTCGACAGCGCGGGACGCAGCCGCTGAGGCCAGCGCACCGGGGAGGCGTCACCGTCCTCGACATCGCCGGCGAGCAACTCACGGATGATGCCGTCCTGTTCGGCACTGGTGATCAACCGCGGCGGCGCACCGCCGGACCGCTGCGCCGCCAACCGCAGCACCGCGAACGCGTAGGAGTGCACGGTGCGCACGAGCGGCTCCCGGATGACGGTCTGCTCCCCCGCGGCCAGGACCTTGGCGGTGATCGACGCGCGTGCCTGGGCGCTCAACCGGGACGAGCCCGTCAGCAGCAGAACCGATTCCGCCTCGCGGCCGGCCGCCAGGTGAGCTGCAGCCGTCTCGACGAGCGCCGTCGTCTTGCCGGTCCCGGGACCGCCGAGCAGGCGGACCGACCCCCGCAGCCCGGGACGGGTCAGAGCCTCGATGGTCAACTCGGCGTGCGGCGCGGACATGGAACGCACTACATCACGAGGGTCCGACAAACAGCCCGCGCTGGTGCGCCGAGCGGCTTCGATGGCAGCATCGTGGGGTGACCGAGCTGCTGTGCACCTACCGTTTCGGACCGTCGTCGCCAGCCCGGGTGCTGGCGATCCACGGCCTCACCGGCCACGGCAAGCGATGGGAGACGCTCTTCACCCAGCATCTGCCCGACGTCACCGCGCTCGCACCGGACCTTCTCGGCCACGGCCGATCGTCGTGGGACGCGCCCTGGTCGATCGACGCCAACGTGGGCGCTTTGGCGGCGCTCCTCGATTCCGAAGGCGGCGACCCGGTTCTGGTGGTCGGCCATTCCTTCGGCGGCGCACTGGCGCTGAATCTGGCCGCCGCGCGGCCTGACCTGGTGTCCGGTCTGGTTCTGCTCGATCCCGCCGTGGCCCTCGACGGCAGATGGATGCGCGAGGTGGCCGACGACATGTACGCCTCCCCCGACTACACCGACCGCGCGGAAGCCCGCGACGAGAAGACGAGCGGCTCCTGGGGCGAAGTCGACGAAAGTGAGCTCGACCGCGAACTCGACGAGCACCTGGTCGATCTGCCCAACGGCCGCGTGGGATGGCGGATCAGCATCCCGGCGATGCTCTGCTACTGGAGCGAACTCACCCGGCCGGTGCCGGTTCCTCGCGACGGCACCCCGACCACGCTGGTGCGCGCGCTGCGCACCGACCCACCGTATGCCACCGACGAGCTGATCACCACGCTCGACGCAGGCTTGGGGCCGAATCTGACGGTGCTGGAATGGGATTGCGACCACATGGTGCCGCTGGCCATGCCCGCCGAGACGGCGGCTCTGATCAGGGATCAGCTTCGCTGACGTGGCATCGATCACCGACGCCCAGGTGGAGGCGGTGCGGGCGCTGGTGGCTGCGGTCCCGTCCGGATCGGTGACCACCTACGGCGACCTAGCCGCAGCCGCTGACCTGTCGAGTCCACGCATCGTGGCCTGGATCATGCGCACCGACTCGTCGGATCTGCCGTGGCACAGAGTGATTCGAGCATCCGGCCGCCCCGCACCCCACTTGGCGACACGTCAGCTCGCGCGGCTGCGCGCGGAGGGGGTGCTGGCTGTCGACGGCCGCATCTCCCTGGCGCAGTATCGCCACACGTTCTGAAGACGTCGAGAGTGCAGCAGCGGTAGCGATCCTCGCTCTTGGGCTACCGCCAGTGCACTTTCGCGACCGCTAAGTCAGACCGCCAGGCGAACCAGCGCCGCGGTGCGCGCCAGACCGGGGAACGCAGCGGCCGTCGACCTCGGATGCAGCGCGTGCACGGCGAGGCGGAACAGCAAGGCGCGCAACAACATCTGCGGCCACTCGGGCAGGGCGTCCCAGCGCTCGATCAGGGCGTCGTCGGCCTCGCCCCACGACAGGGCGTCCACGACCACCACGCCGGCCGCCCAGGCGGGGGGCCGCCAGTACGGGGTGATGTCGGTGATCCCCGGCGCCGCAGTGCCCGCGAAAAGCACTGTGCCGTAGAGATCTCCGTGTACCAGCTGGCTCGGACTCTTGGTCGGCCGGCGCAGCGTGGCGAGCTGGTTGATCAGGTCGACCGACTTCTGCCCGTCCGCGGTGCCGGGCGCCACGCGCGCACCGGGCGGCAGCGAATGCAGCGGACGCTCCTCCCACGCGGCGCGGTCGGCGGCGATGAAGACGTCGACGTCCGCCCACGGCGCCACCGGTGCCTGCGTCAGGAACCGCGGCCGCTCGAGCTTGGCCGTGGCCTCGTGCAACCGGACAGCGGCGGACACGACCTCGTCGTGACGGGGTTCGGGGGTACCCGCGACGTAGGTGTCGGCGCGCCAGCCAGCGACGACGTAGCGACCGTCGGTGGAGCGCACCGGCCGCGCCAGCCGGATGCCGTCGACGAACAACGTCTCCCGCACTTTCGCCGACCAGGCCGCGCGGGCGTGGTCGGCCACCATCGACAGCACGACCTCACCGCAGCGCCAGCCACCCTCCCAGCTGGAGCCGAGCGGCACCGGCTGCACTCCGGACAGCCCGAAGGCCGTGAGGACATGCTCGGGTGGGCGCTCGAAGGTCACCGCATCAGCGTAATTGCCGCGACCGCTAACCCCGCGCTAGTACATCACCATGTCGGGTTCGAGTTGCTTGCCCCACGCGACGATTCCGCCCTGGACGTGCATCGCATCCGAGAAGCCGGCCTTCTTGACGATCGCCAGCACCTCCGCCGAGCGCACGCCGGTCTTGCAGTAGAACACCGGGGTGCGGTCGACCGTCAGCTTCGACAGTGCCTCACCGGATTCGAAGGAGCCCTTGGGGATCAGCTGCGCACCCTCGATGTGGTTGATGTCCCACTCGACGGGCTCGCGAACGTCGATCAACGCCAACGGCTTCCCCGAGTCGAGGAGCTCGGCCAGTTCGCGCGGGGTGATCGTCGACTCCGCGGCAGCCTCGGCCGCAGCCTCGGAGACGACGCCGCAGAACTCCTCGTAGTCGATCAGCTCGGTGATCTTCGGCGTCGCCGGATCCTTGCGGATCTTGATCGTCCGGTACGTCATGTCCAGGGCGTCGTACACCATCAGCCGGCCCAGCAGCGGGTCGCCGATGCCGGTGATCAGCTTGATCGCTTCCGTGCCCATCACCGAGGCAATCGACGCGCACAGGATGCCCAACACTCCACCCTCGGCGCACGACGGGACCATCCCCGGGGGCGGCGGCTCGGGATACAGGTCGCGGTAGTTCAGACCGAGACCGTCAGGCGCGTCCTCCCAGAAGACCGACACCTGACCCTCGAAGCGGTAGATCGATCCCCACACGTAGGGCTTGCCGGCCAACACGGCGGCGTCGTTGACCAGGTAACGGGTCGCGAAGTTGTCGGTGCCGTCGAGGATCAGGTCGTAATCGCTGAAGATCTCGACGGCGTTCTCCGGCTCGAGGCGGACCTCGTGCAGGATCACGTCCACGAGGGGGTTCACCTCGAGGATGGAATCCTTCGCGCTCTGGGCCTTGGAGCGGCCGATGTCGGACTGGCCGTGGATGATCTGGCGCTGCAGATTGGACTCGTCGACCACGTCGAACTCGACGATGCCGATCGTGCCCACCCCGGCTGCGGCCAGGTAGAGCAGCGTCGGCGAGCCGAGACCTCCGGCGCCGATCACCAGCACCCGGGCGTTCTTCAGCCGCTTCTGTCCGTCCAGACCCAGATCGGGGATGATCAGGTGACGGCTGTAGCGGGCGACCTCGTCGCGGGTCAGTTCAGCAGCTGGCTCGACCAGCGGTGGCAGCGGTGAGGACACCGGACTCTCCTTGGTTGGCTTTCGACACCCATCGAAACAGGTAGAGGGTGCAACAGCAACGAGGCCCCGAGGCTTCCCGCCGGCCTCAGGCGATGGGATAGGGCCATGGGTTGAACCGGCAGGTCTTCCCGTCGGCGGTGACCGTACCGGGGTCGAACCGCGCGGCATCGTTGTTGCTGGTCGAGAAGGTCTGCTGCATCATCACCGGCGCGAGCTCGCCGTTGGCCGCGCACTGTTCGTGGCGGGGGTAGCCGATCGCGTGGCCGACCTCGTGATTGATGACGTACTGCCGGTAGGAACCGATGTCCCCCTGGAACGGCACCGCGCCGCGCACCCAACGTGCCTCGTTGATGAAGACGCGCGGCTGGCCTTCGTAGGCAGGGTTGTAGCAGGACGCCTCGAGCTGGATGTCGTAGCCGCAGCCTTGGCGCACCGTCATCGGCGACGTGAGCGACACCCGGAAATCGGGCTGCACCCCTGACGAGTCGTCGACGCGGACGAATCCGAACTGCGGGTTGTGGGTCCAGCTCTTGGGGTTGGCCAGTGTCTCGCTCACCATTCGCGCGAATCCGTCGTCCCCGCCGAAGCTGGTGGTGTCGACGCCGTCCTCGACCTCGACGGTGTAGGTGAACACCTTGCTGGTGCCCTGCCCGACCTGCGGGGTGGTGCCGGGCACGACGTGCCATGTGCGCGCGCCGGCCTCGGTGAACGGGCCACCCTCGGGCAGGATGCCCGTCGGCAGGTTCGCGTCGAACTGGGTCAGCCCTTTGGGCGGCGCACCGACGATCGCGGTGCTGGCCATGCCGATCGTCGGCGGCCCCTGGACCGGACCGTCGTCGTCGGCGACCGGCGGGGCGACACTGGCGCCGGTGATGGTCTGGTAGACGACGACGGCGGTGAGCGCGACGAGCAGCGGCAGCGCGTAGGCGCGCCAACCGTAGGTGGACACGAAACGTCCGATCCAGGTCTGCTTGCGCCATCGCTGGTGATCGTCGCGGTTGGACCGGGCCCGTCCGGAGTCCTCGGCGAGAGGATCGCGCTGAGCGCGCAGCGGTTCGCGCCACTCGTCACGGAGCACAGGAACGCGACCGTTCCCGCGATGCCCCGGGTCGTAGGTCACCGAAACAGGATGACATAGGTAGCGCCCGGGTCGCCCCCGGCGCGCCTGCCGCCGGGGTCACATCCTCCCCGGTGCCAGCGGCGAACGGGAGTAATGTCGTCGGAACCGAACTCACGACGGCACGGTGCCGGCAGTAGAACTCGAGGATCTGATGAGCGAAGTCGCCCGAACGGCGCAGCGGCGCGGTGGGCAGCCGGCGAGCGGAACGGGCCCGCCCAGCGCGGGGGCAGCGAGGCGCGGCAACCGTCTGCCTCGCGACGAGCGTCGCGGGCAACTTCTGATCGCGGCGAGCGAGGTCTTCGTCGACCGCGGATACCACGCCGCCGGCATGGACGAGATCGCCGAACGTGCCGGGGTCAGCAAACCCGTGCTCTACCAACACTTCACGTCGAAGGTGGAGCTGTACCTCGCGGTTCTGCAGCGCCATGTCGACAACCTGGTCTCCGGGGTTCGGCAGGCGCTGCGCACCACGACCGACAACCGGCAGCGCGTGCGCGCCGCGGTCGAGGCGTTCTTCGATTTCATCGAGCACGACAGCCAGGGCTACCGGCTGATCTTCGAGAACGACTACGTCACCGAGCCGCAGGTCGCCGCGCAGGTGAAGGTCGCCACCGAGGCGTGCACCGACGCGGTGTTCGATCTCATCAGCCACGACTCGGGGCTGGAGCCGCATCGCGCCCGGATGATCGCCGTCGGTTTGGTCAGCATCAGCGTCGACTCCGCGCGCTACTGGCTCAACAACGAGCGCCCGATCGCCAAGGACGATGCGGTCGAGGGCACCGTCGCGTTCATCTGGGGCGGGCTGTCGCACGTCCCCCTGACGCGCTCCTGAGCACGCGGCCGGCTCAGCCGGCCGAGCGCGTCACTTCCGCGCCCACGGCTCCGACACCGAACCCGACCCGGCGCGCGTCGGCGGCGCCGATCTCGACGTAGGCGATGCGTGCCGCCTGCACGAGATAGCGGCGGCCCTTCTCGTCGGTCAGGGCCAACACGCCCGAGCCCGCCTCCAGCGCGTCGGTGACCAGTTTCTCCACCTCGGCCGGCGTCTGCGCGCTGCTGATGACCAGCTCGCGCGGGCTGTCGGTGACACCGATCTTGACCTCCACAGCGGAACCCTTCTGTCGTCGAATCTCTCTCCAGGAGGCTAGTGGACGGCACCCCCGGTATGCGTGCCCGGGACCTTCGCGGTCAGCGAACGCCGCGACGGGCCACCCCGGCGAACCGGAGACGGGCAACGAAGGCAACGGCGCAGCGACCGAACCGAGTCCCGACCGTGACCGCCACAGCAGGCGCGTCAGCCCCACCCGTCACAGGTGGGTTCGTAGCATCGGGCCCGCAACGCCGATAGCACCGACGCCGAGAGCAACGACTGGACAGCTGGATGAACAGGCCATACACCGCACAATCGCCGTACGCCCTGACGCCGACCGAGCGCATCCGTAGCCCGCGCGGGCGCAGCCGCCACGACCGGTACGGCGCTGACCGCGACACCGATGTCCACCCCCGCCACGACGACGAACTCGACTACGAGGACTACGAGGCCGATTACGACGCCGACTACCCGGACGACGTCGACTACCTCGACGAGGCGCGCGTCGATCGGCGCTGGATGTGGATCGCCGGCGTGGCCGGGGCGGTCCTGTTCGTCGCAGTCATCATGGCCAGCATGATCCTCGGCGGCGGGGACAGCGGTTCGGTGTCGGCGACCATCGCGTCAGACACCGCGTCGGACACCTCGTCGGCTCCCAGCACCTCGTCGGCGCCCGAGCCGTCGTCCGCACCGCGGGCGGCCGCGCCGGTGCCCCAACCCTCGCTGCCCGCCGAGACGGTCACCACGATCTCCCCGACCCCCACCGCGCAGCTGCCGGTCCCGGCGCCCGCCGCGCCGCTGCTGCCCGCACCGCAGGCGGCTCCCCCGCCGGCGTCGACCGCACCCGGCACGGTGACCTACCGCATCACCGGTACGAAGGGTCTCCTCGATCTGGTCACCGTCATCTACACCGATTCCCAGGGGGCACTGCAGACCGACGTCAACGTCGCGCTGCCCTGGTCGAAGACGATCACGCTGGACCCCGGTGTGACGCTCAGTTCGGTGACCGGGACCAGCCTCACCGGTCAGCTGAACTGCGAGGTCCTCGACGCCAACGGCGCGGTGATCGCGGCGCAGAACGGCAACTCGATCATCACCAACTGCACCCGCTGACAGGGATCAGGCCAGCCCCAGCTCCTGCATGCGGGTGCTGTGGGTCTGCTGCAGCCGGTCGAAGAACTCGGTGATCTGCGAGAGCCCACCGGCCGACATCACCAGGTCGACGAGTTCGTCGTGCTCGGCCAGCACGTACTGCGCCTGCGTGATGGCCTCTCCGAGTAGCCGCCGCGACCACAGCGCCAGACGATGGCGCTGCCGATCGCTGGCCGTCACCGCCGCCCGCACCTCGGCGACCACGAACTGCGAGTGGCCGGTCTCCGACAGCACGGATCTGATGACGTCGGCGACCGCGCCGGGCATCGCGTCGGCGATCTCCAGGTAGAAATCGGCCGCCAGCGCGTCACCGACATAGGTCTTGACCAACGCCTCGAGCCAGGTGCTCGGTGTCGTCAGGCGGTGATAGTTCTCCAGAGCCGAGGCGTAGCGCGTCATCGCGGGGACCACGTCGACACCGCGCTTCTCCAGCTCGTCGCGCAGCACCTCGTAGTGGTTCATCTCCGCGGCGGCCATGCTGGCCATGTTGATCCGGCCCCGCAGGTTCGGCGCCATCCGCGCTTCCTCGGTCAGCCGGTAGAACGCTGCGACCTCGCCATATGCCAGCAGTGCGAACAGTTCGACGACGCCGGGATGGTCGGCCGCAAGTGCCGCGGCGGCGGCGCTCGGCTGCGCTGCGGGAGCAGATGCAGAGGCCGCCGGCGGCGTGGAAGTCATGGCTGCAACTGTAGACCGGACCGGTGAATGTGACTGGGCAGCCGCCGACCGGCTAGCATGGACCACGGTGTCGGCGGATCGGCCGACCGATCGAACCAGGTCAGGGCTGGCGTGTGACACGCCGCAGGCACCGTGGCAATGTGCGTGCACAGTCTCGAGTTGCCGCAGGCCCGCCCCCGTGGAGCTGGGCCCGGCGAAGTTCACTTCTCAACTCGTGCGCGCGTGGACAACGCATGAGATGACAAGTGAAAGGCTTCTTCTCTTCATGACACCTGTGACCCCGCATCCCACCCCGACGTTCGCCGCGCTGGGGGTGCGCGACGAGATCGTGCGCGCCCTCGCCGAGAACGGCATCGAACACGCCTTCGCTATCCAAGAGCTGACGTTGCCGCTGGCCCTGGCCGGCGACGACCTCATCGGCCAGGCCCGCACCGGCATGGGCAAGACGTTCGCGTTCGGTGTTCCGCTGCTGCACCGGATCAGCACCGACACCGCGCGGCCACTGACCGGCATTCCCCGGGCCCTGGTCGTCGTGCCCACCCGTGAGCTGTGCATCCAGGTCTACGAGGACCTCGTCGGCGCCTCGAAGTACCTGCGGGCCGACGAATCGCGCAAGCTGACCGTGACCGCGATCTACGGCGGCCGCCCCTACGAGCCGCAGATCGAGGCGCTGCAGAAGGGCGTCGATGTCGTCGTCGGGACGCCGGGCCGCCTCCTCGACCTCGCTCAGCAGGGTCATCTGCAGCTCGGCGGGCTCTCGACGCTGGTCCTCGACGAGGCCGACGAGATGCTCGACCTCGGCTTCCTGCCCGACATCGAGCGCATCCTCAAGCAGATCCCCGCCGAGCGGCAGGCCATGCTGTTCTCGGCCACCATGCCGGACCCGATCATCACGCTCGCCCGCACGTTCATGAACCAGCCGACGCACATCCGCGCCGAGGGCGTCCAGGGGTCGGCCACCCACGACACCACCGAGCAGTTCGCCTACCGGGCGCACGCTCTGGACAAGGTCGAGATGGTCAGCCGCATCCTGCAGGCCGAGGGCCGGGGCGCGACGATGATCTTCACCCGCACCAAGCGCACCGCCCAGAAGGTCGCCGACGAGCTCGCCGAGCGCGGCTTCAAGGTCGGCGCCGTGCACGGCGATCTGGGACAGGGCGCCCGGGAGAAGGCGCTCAAGGCGTTCCGCACCGGCGACGTCGACGTGCTCGTCGCCACCGATGTCGCCGCCCGCGGCATCGACATCGACGACATCACCCACGTCATCAACTTCCAGATCCCCGAGGACGAGCAGTCCTACGTGCACCGCATCGGCCGCACCGGCCGCGCCGGCAAGACCGGCATCGCCGTGACGCTGGTCGACTGGGACGAGCTGCCCCGCTGGGCGATGATCGACAAGGCGCTGGGGCTCGAGACTCCCGACCCCGCGGAGACGTACTCGAGCTCGCCCCACCTGTACGAAGAGCTGAACATCCCGACCGACGCCGGCGGCTCGATCGGCAAGCCCAGCCGCAGCACCGACAAGCCCGCCCGCGAGCCCCGCGAACGCACCGAACGGCCGGCCCGCAACCGCAGCCGGCGCCGCACCCGTGGCGGAGAACCGGTCGGATCGCACCCGGAGACCGTCGAACAGCCCGCCGACGGGGCGGCGCAGGCAGCCGACTCCGGCGAGGCCCCGCGGGCCCCGCGGCGGCGTCGCCGGCGCCGGCCGAACAAGGCCGCGGCCGCCAACTAGCGCCGCATGGTCAGACCCGAGCGCCGCACCCGCGCAGACGTGGTGGCGGCCGTGGCGATCGCCGCCGTCGTCGCTCTCGTCGCAGCCGTCATCTGGTGGACCAGCGATGCGAGGGCGACCATCAGCACGCCGGCGGCGGCGCCCGTCCCCACCCTCACGCCCGCGACCGCCGTCCCCGCGACGCTGCGCCAGGCGTGGACCGCGGCCAGCGCCCGGACCAGCCAACCGCTCGTCGTCGCCGGCGCTGTGGTCACCGGCGACGGCCGCACCATGGAGGGTCGCGACCCGAGCACGGGCGAGACGCTGTGGAGTTACACCCGCGACCTCGACCTGTGCGGAGTCACGTCGGTCTACAACTATGCGGTTGCCGTGTATACCGACGTCCGGGGATGCGGGCAGGTCAGCTCTGTGGACGCGCGGACCGGTATGCGAGGCCCCACGCGGAGCAGCTACGCCGACAAGAAGGTCACGCTCTCCGGTGACGGCACCACCGTGCTGTCTGCCGGGGACACCCGGCTGGAGATGTGGCGTTCAGACCTGGTGCGGATGCTCAGCTACGGCGCGCTCGACGCGCCGTTGAACCCGGGCAAGCCCGCCTCCCCGCAGTGCCGCTTCACCTCGGCCGCGGCGAGTTCCACGGCGGTGTCGGTGCTCGAAGCGTGCCCACATCAGCGCGACGTGCGGCTGACCCTGCTGCGCCCGTCCGACGAGGAGGACACCCCGGAGCTCAAGTACGTCCCACAGAAGGGAGTGGCCGACGGCACCGGGGCACGCGTGGTCGCCGTGTCGGACACCACGACCGCGCTCTATGTGCCCACGCCGAAGCCGCGGTTGGACATCGTCGACGAGACCGGAGCGACTGTCGACAGCACCGTCGTACCCGCCGCGCCGACGCCCGACGCGACGGTGTCGCGCGTCGGGGACCTGATCACCTGGTGGACCGGCGACTCGGTGATGGTGTTCTCGGCCAACGGTTTTCGTTATCGGTACACCGTCGCCGCCAAGGGCGGCAACGCACCGGTGGGGCCGGCGACGATGATGGCGGGCAAACTGCTGGTGCCTGTCACCACCGGCTACGACGTCTTCGATCCGGTGAGCGGAGCCGGGGAACGACACATCGACCTGCAGCGGGCGCCGGTCACCGGACCGATCGTGCCTGCGGTGGCGGGATCGATGCTCGTGGAGCAGCGTGGCGGCGAGCTCGTCGGCCTGTCCGGGTAGAGCCGGTCAGAGCTCGGGTGTGAACGTCGCGAGCGACTTGCCGTTCTTCCAGTGTTTGAGCAGCGATTCGGCGAACTCGCGGTAGGCCATCGCACCCTTGTTCTTGCGGCCCGTCAGCACCGACGAGCCCGACGCGCTCGCTTCGGCGAAGCGCACCGTGCGCGGGATCGGCGGGGCCAGCACCGGGAGCCCGTAGCGGTCGGCGACGTCGAACAGCACGTCGCGGCTGTGGGTGGTGCGTGAGTCGTAGAGGGTGGGCAGCGCGCCGAGCAGCTTGAGGTCGGCGTTGGTGATCTGCTGCACGTCGTTGATGGTGCGCAGGAACTGCCCCACACCACGGTGCGCCAGCGTCTCACACTGCAGCGGCACCACGACCTCGTCCGCCGCGGTGAGACCGTTGAGCGTCAGCACACCCAGCGACGGCGGGCAGTCGATGACCACCACGTCGAAGCTGTCCCCGATCTTCGCCAGGGCCCGTTTGAGCGCGTACTCGCGGCCAGCACGCATCAAGAGCATGGCCTCGGCACCCGCCAGGTCGATGTTGGCCGGCAGCAGGGTCATGCCCTCCGCGGTGTCCACGAGCGCCGCGTCGGGCTCGACGTCGCCGAGCAGCACCTCGTGCACCGACACGGCGAGCTTGTCGGGGTCCTGGCCCAACGAGAACGTCAGACAGCCCTGAGGATCGAGGTCGACGAGCAGCACCCGCTTGCCCAGTTCGACCATCGCCGCGCCCAGCGATGCCACCGTCGTCGTTTTGGCGACCCCACCCTTTTGATTGGCGACCGCCAGTACCCGCGTCACAGCACCCATCTTGGCACGCCTGTGCACCACCGCGCCGTTCGGTGGTGCCGCGGGTGCGGCAGAATCGGACACTGTGGCCCTTCTGCAACACCGGCTGATCCTGCTCCGCCACGGCGAGACCGAATGGTCGAAATCCGGAAAGCACACCGGACGCACGGATCTCGAACTCACCGAGCACGGACGTGCGCAGGCCGCGGCCGCCGCCGAGACCGTCACCCAACTGCGCCTGCAGAACCCCTTCGTGGTCAGCAGCCCGCGCCAGCGGGCCCGGACCACCGCCGAACTCGCGGGACTGCACGTCGACGAGATCGACCCGCTGATCAGCGAGTGGGACTACGGCGACTACGAGGGCACGACGACCGAGGAGATCCGCAAGGCGGTTCCCAACTGGCTGGTGTGGACGCACGGCTGCCCGGGCGGGGAGACCACCGCGCAGGTCTGTGAGCGCGCCGACCGCGCCATCGCCCTCGCGCTCGAGCACATGGAGACGCGCGACGTGGTGTTCGTCGGACACGGGCACTTCTCCCGCGCGGTGATCACCCGCTGGATCGAACAACCGGTGTACGAAGGCATCCGCTTCGCGATGCCGGCGGTGTCGATCGCGGTGTGCGGCTTCGAGCACGGGGTGCGTCAGCTCAGCGCGCTCGGGTTGACCGGCCGTCCCGATCCGGCCGTGTCGACGTGACCCGTGAGCCGACATTCGTCCTCGCCGGACCCGACGAGGTCGTGGTCGCCGACGGTGTGCACACCGCATTCCCGCGCATCGCCGACGCGCGGGCGGCGCTCGCGTCGCACAGCGCTCCGATCGTCGTCGGGGCGCTCCCGTTCGACCTGAACCAACCGGGGGCACTGTTCCGTCCCCAGACGATCCGCTTCTCTCCCGATCTGCCGTCGTGGCCGTTGCGGGAACTGCCGCCGGTGCGCATCAGCGCGACCGTTCCCGACGCCGAGGAGCACCGCCGCCGCGTCGCGGTCGCCGTGCAGCGACTCGCCGACCCGGCGACAGCGCTGGACAAGGTGGTTCTCGCCCGGGCGCTGACCGTGAGCGCAGACGGCCCGATCGATGCACGGACGCTCCTGCACCGGCTCGCCGGCAATGACGCGCACGCCACGAAGTACCTCGTCGACCTGTCCGCGGCGGGCGAGGGGCACTCCGGCACTGCGCTGATCGGGGCCAGCCCGGAACTGCTGGTGGAGCGGCGCGGCCAGCAGGTCACCTGCCGGCCGTTCGCGGGCTCGGCGCCTCGACTGTCCGATCCGGACGCCGATGCGAAAAGTGGTGCGGCGTTGGCGGATTCGGCCAAGAATCGGCACGAGCACCAGCTCGTGGTCGATGCGTTACGGGCAGCCCTCGAGCCGCTGTGCGCCGAACTGGAGATCGGCGGGGAACCGCAGCTGACCAAAACGGCCGCGGTGTGGCATCTGTACACACCGATCACCGGCCGCCTACGGGACACGTCGACGACGGCACTGGATCTCGCGATCGCCCTGCACCCGACCCCGGCGGTCGGCGGCTCCCCCACCGCCGCCGCAACCGAACTGATCACCGAGCTCGAAGGCGACCGGGGCTTCTACGCGGGCGCGGTGGGCTGGTGCGATCAGCGTGGTGACGGTCGCTGGGTCGTGTCCATCCGCTGCGCGCAGCTGTCGGCCGATCGCCGATCCGCGACCGCGCACTCCGGCGGCGGCATCGTCGCCGAGTCCGATCCTGACGACGAATTGGCCGAGACGACAACCAAGTTCAAGACCATTCTGGCGGCGTTGGGAGTGCGTGATGAGTGAGTCGATCCGCGTGGTGCGACCGGGCGACGAAGCCGAGCTGGTCGCGATGATCCACGAACTGGCCGCCTTCGAGCGCGCGTCGGCGGAGTGCACCGTGACCGAAACCGCGTTGCGCGACGCGCTGTTCGGAGAGAATCCGGTGGTCTTCGGCCTGCTGGCTGAGGTCGACGGGCAGGCCGCGGGCGGTGCACTGTGGTTCCGCAACTTCTCGACGTGGGACGGCGTGGCCGGCGTGTATCTCGAGGATCTGTTCGTGCGCCCGGCTTTCCGGCGCCGCGGGCTGGCGCGCCGGCTGTTGGCGACGCTGGCCCGCGAATGTGTCGACAACGGCTACACCCGCCTCACGTGGGCAGTGCTCGACTGGAACGCCAACGCGATCGCGCTCTACGACGCGGTGGGTGGGCGACCGCAGAACGAGTGGATCACCTACCGGGTGTCGGGGCCCGAATTGTCCGCGCTCGCATCGGAATCCGCCTGAGTGAACCAGGCCAGCCCGGCGGGGCTGAACAGCAGCGCCAGCACCGCGATCGACGCGGCGGCCACCACGATCGCATAGCCGAGCTGCCCGGAACTGAACACGTACCAGGCCACTCCGAGCAGCACGAGGTTGGCGAACACCGCGATGCCGCGACCCCACCGGCGTCCGGTCAGCAGGGCCCAGCCGGCGGCCGCGACGGCCGAGCCCATCACGACGAACCACACCGCGGTGCCGTACCCGCTGATCGCGTCCTCGTGATGGCCGGCGGCTTCGCGCACGACGAGAACGGCGGCCATGACGAGCGCCAGCGCACCCTGCAGGCCGGCGATCACCCCGGCCACCCGCACCGGCCCCGGGGTCACGGCGCGAGCCTGTCCGCCAGATACCGGACCGCCATCTCGTAGCCGAGCGGACCGGCGCCGGCGACCACCATCTCCGCCACGGCCGACACATACGAGTGGTGCCGAAACTGTTCGCGTGCATGGATGTTACTCAGGTGCACCTCGGCAACCGGCAGGTCGACCGAGCGCAGCGCATCGGCGATGGCGATCGAGGTGTGACTGTAGGCCGCAGGGTTGATCACGATCGCGACGCAGTCTTCGCGCGCCGCCTGGATGGCGTCGACGAGTTCGCCCTCGTGGTTGCTCTGCACCGCGCGCACAGCCAGATCGTGTTCGGCGGCCACCTCGCTCACCCGTGCCTCGATCTGGGCGAGCGTGGTCGATCCGTACACCTCGGGCTGCCGGGTGCCGAGCAGGTTCAGGTTCGGCCCGTTGAGCAGGAGCAATCGACGTGCGGTCACGCAGGTACGGTACCGCCACCCGTCGTCGCACCCGCTCACAGCGCGCAGCGCGTTCACAGCCGACCGAGAGGCACAGATAGGCTCAGCCCTCGTGCGCGCCGTGCTGATCGTCAACCCGAACGCGACGTCGACGACACCGGCGGGCCGCGACCTGCTGGCCCACGCACTGGAGAGCCGCACCACGCTGTCCGTCGCGCACACCGACCACCGCGGCCACGCGATCGAGATCGCCGCGCACGCGGCGCGCGAAGGCGTCGACGTCGTGATCGTGCACGGCGGCGACGGCACGGTCAACGAGGTCGTCAACGGCATTCTCGGTGAGCTGGGGCCCACCAATCGCGGCCCCGCCGTCGGCGTCGTTCCCGGCGGATCGGCCAACGTGTTCGCCCGCGCCCTGGGCATCAGCCCCGACCCGCTCGAGGCCACCAACCAACTCGTCGACCTGCTCTCGGCCTACCGGCGCACCCGCCGGTGGCGGCGTATCGGGCTGATGGACTGCGGGGAACGCTGGGGCGTGTTCACTGCGGGCATGGGTGTCGACGGCGCCGTGGTCGCCGCAGTCGAGGAGCAGCGCGCGAAGGGCCGCAAGGTCACCGCGGCGCGCTACATCCGGGTGGCGATCCGCGAGGTGCTGGCCAGCAGCCGGGAGGAGCCGGGACTGACGCTGCACCTACCCGGGGAGGAACCGGTCACCGGCGTGCACTTCGCGTTCGTCTCGAACTCCAGTCCGTGGACCTACGCCAACGCTCGCCCCGTCTGGACGAACCCGGACACGACCTTCGAAACCGGGCTCGGCGTGTTCGCGACCACCAGCATGAACGTGTGGGCCAATCTGCGGTTGGTCCGGCAGATGCTGTCCAAGAAGCCGCGGTTGACCGCCAAACACCTGGTTCGTGACGACGACCTGCCCGCGCTGACCGTGACCAGCGCCCGGCCGGTGGCCTGTCAGATCGACGGAGATTTCATCGGGGAGCGCGAAAAGATGACCTTCACGTCGGTCCGCGACGCTCTTGCAGTCGTCGCCCCACCCCTGGCACAACCCGTTTGAGGCCTCTCACCTGCGCCGGAGCATACTGGGAGCCACCTCACAGGGCGGGATAAAGACGCAGGTGGGTTAAGAGTAGTACAACGGAATGCAGGGCCGGAAAACGGTCCGGCGTAGTGAGATAGCCCACGTGTTAACGAACTGCTATTGACATCTGTTCAGCCTGTGAAAGCATCGGATGCAACAGCGCAGAAACATTTGGTGCGCTTGCGTTAACAGCCGAAGGAAAAGCTCGTGCGCTTCGCTGCGCACACGATAAGGAGTGGAACACATGGATTGGCGCCACAAGGCGGTCTGTCGCGACGAGGACCCGGAACTGTTCTTCCCGGTGGGGAACAGCGGACCGGCCCTTGCCCAGATCGCTGACGCGAAGCTCGTGTGCAACCGGTGCCCGGTCACCGCGGAGTGCCTGAGCTGGGCTTTGGACTCCGGCCAGGATGCCGGCGTCTGGGGCGGTATGAGCGAAGACGAGCGTCGCGCGCTCAAGCGCCGCAACGCTCGCACGAAGGCCCGCTCCGGCGTCTGAGCCTTCCCCCCGCCCTTCCGCCGACGGCCCCGACGAAAGTCGGGGCCGTCGCCGTGTGAGCTGAATTACGCGCCAGCTATCCGCAATGCGAACAGCACAATGGCAGTGTCCGACACATTTTTCAGAATTGGCTCGTGCGGGCCCGGCGCCCGATCGGCACCCGAAGCACGACATCGGTTCCGCCATCCGGCACGTCGTGCATTCCCAGCGATCCGTCGAGCTCGGCCGAGACCAGCGTCCGCACGATCTGCAATCCGAGGCGGTCGGACTTCTCCAGGCTGAAACCGGCAGGCAGCCCCTTGCCGTCGTCATGGACGACGACGTCGAGCCAGCGAGCGGACCGCTCCGACCGGATGGTCACGCAACCCGTTGCGGTCGTGCTGTCGAAGGCGTGCTCGATCGCGTTCTGTACCAGCTCGGTGATCACCATGATCAGCGCGGTCGCGCGATCGGCGTCCAGCACGCCGAGATCCCCTTCGCGGTTGATGCGGATCGGCGAATCCACGGTCGCGACGTCGTTCATGATCGGCAGAATCCGGTCGATGACCTGATCGAGGTTCACCTCCTCGTCCACCGACATCGACAGTGCGTCGTGCACCAGCGCGATCGACGACACCCGGCGCACCGACTCGATCAACGCCTCCCGGCCCTCGGCGTTCGTGGTGCGGCGCGCCTGCAGGCGCAGCAGTGCGGCCACGGTCTGCAGGTTGTTCTTCACCCGATGGTGGATCTCCCGGATCGTGGCGTCTTTCGACAGCAGCGCCCGGTCTCGGCGTTTGACCTCGGTGACGTCGCGGATCAGTACAGCTGCCCCCACCGCGGCACCGTGGGCCAGCAACGGCAGTGTGCGCAGTAGGACCGCGGCGCCGCCCGCGTCGACCTCCATCCGCATGCTGGATCCACCCGCGAGACATTCGCGGATGTGATTGGCCAGTTCCTGCGCCTCGAACGGATCGGAGATCAACGGCCTGGTCACCGCGACGAGGTTGTGCCCTTCGAGTTCGGCCGTCAGCCCCATGCGGTGGTAGGCCGAGATCGCGTTGGGGCTGGCGAACGTGACCACGCCGGCCTGGTCGAGCCGGATGAATCCGTCGCCGACGCGGGGACTCGAACGCGACATCGCCAGGTCACCGACGTTGGGGAAGGTTCCCTCCGACAGCATCAGCAACAGATCGGCCGCGCAGTCGACGTAGGCGGCCTCCAGTGGGCTCGCCTGCCGCGGCGCCAGCGACGTCTGGTGGGTCAGGACCGCGACGACGTGGGAGCCGTACCGGACCGGGACGGCCTCGACGTTCAGGCTCGGACCGCCCTCGATGCCGTCGATCGTGGCCCGTCCGATGGTTCCGGAGTCGAACGCCGTCGCGACGATCGGCATTTCCGTGCTCTTCGCGATGGTTCCGACGGCGTCGGCCAACAGCACGGTCGGCGCGGTGTTCGGCCGGACCTGGGCCACGCACACCACCCGGTCGTCGTCGCGGCGCACCCACATCAGGAAGTCGGCGAACGACAGGTCGGCCAGCAGTTGCCACTCACCGACGACGGCGTGCAGGTGATCGACGGCGTTGCCGGGCAGGACCGTGTGCTCGGCAAGCAGGTCACCGAGAGTGGACATGGAGCGGTGTGCTGGTGTGCGGGCTAGCTGATGACGGCGATGAGGTCGCCGGCCTGGATCACATCGCCGACCGAGACGCTGACCTTGCTGACCGTGCCGGCGACCTCGGCGAGTACCGGGATCTCCATCTTCATCGACTCGAGCAGCACCAGCGTGTCGCCTTCACCGATCTGATCGCCCTCGCTGACGACGACCTCGAGCACACTGGCCACGATTTCGGCGCGAACGTCCTCGGCCATCTTCAAACCCCACTCATCCACCGGCGTCTTGTTCGCCTTCTATCGAACCACACCGTGCTGTGGACAGAGCATCAACCGGCCCGTGAGACAATGGCTGCAATCAGTCCAGCAATTCGGAGGTAGATGATGGCCAAGCGGGGCCGCAAGAAGCGCGATCGGAAGCACAGCAAGGCCAACCACGGCAAGCGACCCAACTGCGGGTCGAAGTCAGTGCGCTGACGCCGCTGATCAACGACGAACCGCCCGGACTCCCACAGGGAATCCGGGCGGTTCGTCGTTTCGGGCTGCGCTCAGCCTCCGCGGATGATGGTGGTCTGGCTGATCTGGATGCGTAGCCGCTCCCGCAGGCTCTCCGGGGCGCGCTCACCACTGCACTTGGTGGCGATCAGGTTCTTGACGCGTTCCTCGATGCCGTAGTGGCGAAGACAGGTCGGGCACTCCTCGAGGTGCTGGCGCAACCGGTCGCGGGTCTCGACGGTGCACTCTCCGTCGAGCAGCGTCCACACCTCGGCGATCACCGCGGCGCATTCGGGATGATCGGGGTCGACGGGACCGATCGGGGGGCTCCAGCGCTCCTCCGGTACGCCCTGCGTGCCGCTCATGACGTGACCTCCTGAGTTGCGTCGTTCTGCTGGGCCCGGATGAACCCGCGATCGCGGGCCACATCGGCCAGCAACTCGCGTAGTTGGCGCCTGCCGCGGTGCAGCCGCGACATCACCGTTCCTATCGGCGTATCCATGATCTCGGCGATCTCCTTGTACGGGAAGCCCTCGACATCGGCGTAGTAGACGGCCATCCGGAACTCTTCCGGCAACGCCTGCAGTGCTTCCTTGATCTCACTGTCGGGCAGCATTTCCAGCGCCTCCACCTCGGCAGACCGCAGCCCCGTCGAGGAATGCTCGGCGTTGGCGGCCAGCTGCCAGTCGGTGATCTCCTCGGTCGGATACTCCGACGGCTGGCGCTGCTTCTTGCGATAGCTGTTGATGTAGGTGTTGGTCAGAATGCGATACAGCCACGCTTTGAGGTTGGTGCCCGCCCGGAACGAGCGGAACCCGGCGTAGGCCTTGACCATGGTTTCCTGCAGCAGATCCTCCGCATCGGCGGGGTTGCGCGTCATTCGCAACGCACCGCCGTAGAGCTGGTCGAGCAGCGGAATGGCGTCGCGCTCGAAACGAGCGGTCAGCTCGGCGTCCGTCTCCTCGGCCGCGGGTGTGGTCTCTGGATCGAGGGTGGCCTCAGCAGCCGACCCATCGGTGTCAGTCATTCTCAGGAACACCGTCCCTTCTGTTGCGGCACCAGCGAGGCGGCCTGGCATGTGCACCAGACGCAACGGGCCCTCCACGGCCAACGTTGGCACCATCTATCCCCTTCTGTCGATCCTAGAGGTCATGACTGACGACCATCGTTCTGCTGCCCCGAACACCAGCACAGCTGTTGGTCACAACAGTGGTGGCGCCGGAGGTGTTCCCCACCGCCGTACGCTGTGGCGGTGGCGCGCGCAGCGACTCCGGCGATCGCAGCCCTGGTGGCGGCCGGTGCGCCGCACACGGTGCTGACCTACCGACATGACCCCCGTACCGACGCGTTCGGTGACGAGGCGGTCGGCGAGCTGGCGCGCGACGGGATCATGGCCGAACAGATCTTCAAGACGCTGGTGGTGGCGCTGCCGGCAGGTTTGGGCGTCGCGGTGCTGCCGGTGCCGTCGAAACTGTCGCTGAAGGCTGCCGCCGCGGCGCTGGGGGCCGCGAAGGCGACGATGGCCGATCCGGCTGCCGCGCAGCGCTCCACCGGGTACGTCGTCGGCGGGATCTCGCCGTTGGGACAACGCAGACCACTCCCGACGGTGGTGGACTCCTCGGCGCTGCGCTGGGACCGGGTGCTGTGCAGTGCCGGCAAGCGGGGCCTCGATGTCGCACTCGATCCCCGGGATCTCGTGCGACTGACCAACGCGGTCACCGCCGAGATCACCGCACTCTAGGGTGAAGCCCATGTCACTTGCGGGAAAAACGATGTTCATCTCCGGGGCCAGCCGCGGTATCGGCCTGGCGATCGCGAAGCGGGTCGCATCCGACGGCGCCAACGTCGCGCTGGTCGCCAAAACGGCTGAACCGCACCCCAAGCTGCCGGGCACCATCTACACCGCGGCCAAGGAGATCGAGGAGGTCGGCGGGCAGGCGTTGCCGATCGTCGGCGACGTCCGTGACGGCGACTCGGTGGCGGCGGCCGTCGCGGCCGCGGTCGAGCAGTTCGGCGGCATCGACATCTGCGTCAACAACGCCTCGGCGATCAACCTCGGCTCGATCGAGGACGTGCCGCTCAAGCGCTTCGACCTGATGAACGGCATCCAGGTGCGCGGCACCTACGCCGTCTCGCAAGCCTGCATCCCGCACATGAAGGGCCGGGAGAATCCGCACATCCTGACGCTCTCGCCGCCGGTGCTGCTGGATTCGAAATGGCTCAAGCCGACGCCGTACATGATGGCGAAATTCGGAATGACGTTGTGCGCGTTGGGTATCGCCGAGGAGATGCGGGAGGCCGGCATCGCCTCGAACACCCTGTGGCCACGCACGATGGTCGCGACCGCCGCGGTGCAGAACCTCCTTGGCGGCGAGGAGTCCATGAAGCGCTCGCGCAAGCCGGAGGTGTATTCCGATGCGGCGTACGCGATCCTGACCAAGCCGTCGAGCTATACGGGTAACACGCTGCTCTGCGAGGACGTGCTGCTGGAGTCGGGCGTCACCGATCTGTCTGCGTACGACTGCGTACCGGGTTCCGATCTGGGCGTCGACTTCTGGGTCGATTCGGCGAACCCGCCCGGCTACACCCAGCCCTGACCTGCCGTCGCGAGAGTGTCCTCACGGTAGCGACGGGACCCTGGGAGCTACCGTGAGTGCACCCTCGGGCGGGTGACCCCGACCCTGCGCAGACCTCGCGCCGCGGCGGCGCGGATCACGGCTGCGGCGACCCGTGACTTGCGACGGGAGTACGGGTACCACAGCAACTCCCGTTTCTGAGTGGGCAGCCGTGGCGCGGTGATCGCCTGCGGGCGACAGTATTTGAGGATGCCGTCGGCGCCGCCCTGCCGCGAACCGATACCCGAGTGCTTCCATCCCGCCATCGGCAGCCCGAAGTTGAAACCGTTGGACAGCACGTCGTTGATGTTGACCGCACCGGCCTCGAGCCGTCGGGCGACGCGTTCGCCGCGTGCTACGTCGCGCGTCCACACCGTCGCCGAGAGCCCGTAGGACGAATCGTTGGCCAACCGGATCGCCTCGTCCTCGTCGGCCACCTTCACCACGGGCAGGGTCGGTCCGAACGTCTCCTCGTGCATGCACGTCATCGACTGGCGGACATCGGCGAGCACGGTCGGCTCGAAGAAGGTTCCCGTGCCGGTCGCCCGGCCTCCCGCGGTCACCCGCGCGCCGCCCGCCACGGCGTCGTCGACATGGCGGGTCACGATGTCGCGCTGGGCCTCCGTCGCCATCGCGCCGACATCGAAGCGGTAGCGTGCATCGTCCTGGCCCTGACGCAACCGACCGACCTCGGTGGTGAGCTTGGCGACGAACTCGTCGTAGACCGGCGCCTCGACGTACACCCGTTCGATGGACACACACACCTGACCCGAGTTGAACATCCCGCCCCAGGTGATGCCCGCGGCGGCGCGATCCAGGTCGGCGTCGGCCAGGACGATCGCGGGATCTTTCCCGCCCAGCTCCAGGGTGCACGGGATCAACCGCTCCGCGCAGGCGAGTGCGACCTTGCGCCCGGTCGCCGTCGAACCGGTGAAGTGCACGCAGTCGGACTCGGCGATCACCGCCGCACCGGTGTCGGCGTTGCCGGTGGTCAGGGCGAGCACCGGTGGGGCTCCGATCTCGGCCCATCCGCGAACGAACTCCGCTGCCGACAGCGGCGTCACCTCCGACGGTTTGAGCAGCAGCGCGGCACCGGCGGCCAGCGGGGCAACGCCGTCCAGGCCGACGTTCAGCAGTGGAAAGTTCCACGGGATGATCAGCCCGACCACCGGGTAGGGGCGGTACACCGTGGTCAGCCGCTTCACGCGCATCAGGGGGCTGTGGGCTGTGGGATGGCGGTCTGCGAGAAAGCGGCCGGCGTGGCGGGCCCAGTAGCCGAGGAGATCGGCAGTCAGCGGCGGTTCCATCGTTGCATCGCCCCGGGGTTTGCCGGTCTCGGACTGCACCACATCGGCGAGATGATCGGCGTTGTCGACGATCCAATCCTGTAGCGCCAGTAGCCATTTCTTGCGACCGTCGGCGCCACACGCTTCCCACTCCGGCTGCGCTTCACGCAGCGCGCGGGCTTTGGCCGCGACGGTGTCCGCGGAGTCGATCGGGACGGAGCCGACGACGGAACCGTCGGCGGGGTTGCGCACGGTGATGGTGGTGACCGCAGATGCGGTCTGCACATCGGTCATCACCGAAGTATCGACCCGCAGGCCGTACCAGTACAGGTATTCGACTACTCGACTTTCGACGGCTTACCGAATCGGGCGTGCACGCCTGGTGAATACAGCACCCGCAGCGCCGACCCGCACACATCGACCCCTGCCGCCCCGACCAATTCACTTGCGCAGTCAACTATTTCGGCGGCCCGTAAGGGCCACGTCGCGTGCTCGTTGGGCAGCCACCAGGTGCGGCCCGCCTTGCGCGTGTGCGCACCCCACCGCGCGGTCAACCACACTTCCAGCGGCGTGGGTTCGACGGGCTCGCCGATGCGTACCGTCACGTCGGAACGCAGTCCCCGCTGCGGCCAGCGCCGCACGCTGCGATAGCGGATGCGGTCGCCACTGCGGGACACCCGCATCTTCGCCCACGTGTACGGAATACCCAGCGCCGCACGGCTCGCCGCGACGGCTGCGAGTCGCTCTGTCTCCAGCGATCGGAACAGCACACCGTGCCGCCCGGCGTCGTCGACGGAATAGAGCCGCACGTTGGTCTCGGCGAATGTGCCGACGTACGGCAGCCGCACCGCGCTGCTCAGCCGCAGGTTCCGCATCACGAACGGCACCAGGCCCACGTAGGTCACCCCGTCGATGACGTCGGGACGGGTGCCGGGCGGGAAGAAGTGCGCGACGGTGTCGGGGTCGACGGGCCAGTGCACGAACGTGAGGTCGGCCCAGAACTGATCGAAGGTGACCGGCCGCGGCAGCGCGGGCGCGTGGACCGCGAACTCGCTCATGAATCCATCGTGGCACGCTGGGCGGTATGTCCTCCTCGATCTGGGCCGGTGGTCGTTATGACGCAGTGGGCGATCGCATCGCCCACATCGCGACCCAGGTGGTCGACGCAGTCGCACGTCGTATCCCGGCGGCGGGAGCAGAGGTGGTCGATCTGGCCTGCGGAACCGGCAGCGCTGCGCGCGCGGCGGCCGCAGCGGGCGCGCAGGTCACCGGCGTCGACGTCACGCCCGAGCTGATCGACCTCGCCGCGCAACGGGCTCCCGGGATCACCTGGACCGTGGCCGACGCCGCCGACACCGGACTCCCCGGGTCGTCGTTCGACGTCGCGGTGTCCAACATGGGCATCATCTTCGTCGACCCCGACCGGCAGGTCGCCGAGATCACCCGGTTGCTGAAACCCGCTGGCGTGCTGTCATTTTCGGCGTGGTCACGCGGTGATAGCAATCCGCTGTTCGATCCGATCGTCGACACACTCGGTGCGCCCGCGCCGGCGCCGTTCACCCCCGATCAGTGGGGCGACGAGCGCATCGCGACACAGCGACTGGCCTCGTTTCGCGACATCGAGTTCGAGCACGGCGAACACCGATGGGAGTTCCCATCGGTCGGCGAAGCCCTCGACTGGCTGCAGACCGGCTCGCCGATGCACGTCGCGGCATTCGCCCGCGCCGGCTCCGCGCGCCAGGAACTCATGGCCGCCTTCACGACGGCGCTGACGCGGTTCGCCTCTCCGTCAGGGGCCGTCTCGGTGCCGTCCCCCTATGTCGTGGTCAGCGCCGTCTACCGCGCCTCGTGGAGGATGCCGCGGCCGATCGCCTCGCGGACGACGGGGAGCGCGGCGGTGGCCAGCGCATCGGCCTCCACGCCGTGATGGGCGGCGAGCAACTCGACCAGCATGCCCAGCGGCACCTCGCCCCGGCATCCCGCGAACAACGCGCGGGACACCTCGTCGACCCCCATGACGGCACCCGGCCCGCCCGGGCGGCGGACGGCCGCGCCCACGGTCTGCCACCCCTCCGGACCCGGGAGGGACTGCTCCTCGAGGAAGACCGGCGCGGTGGTCAACCGGGTCGCGAGCAACTGCTCGTCGGTAGTGCGGTCCAGGTACTCACGCCGGGCGAAGAACGCTTCCACCTCGGGGCCGGTGAGCTGCTCGTCGGCGCCGGTGATCTCCTCGAAGATCTGCTCCGGCGCTCGGACCGAGCCGTGGCGCGGCGCGCGCACCACGATCATCCCCATCCCGACCCCTACGATGCCTTCGGCCTCGAACCAGTCCAGCCAGCGTCCGCCGCGCCGTGCCGCGTCCTCCGGCAGCTCCCCCGCATCCGAAGTCCACAACGAGACGTAGCTGATCGGGTCGGCGAACTCGCGTTGCACCACCCACGCGTGCAGCCCGCTGCCGTCGAGCCAACCCCGCACCCGCTCGCGCCAGTCCTGCCCGTCGCGCACGATCCAATTCGCCATGATCTGCGCGGTGCCACCCGGTTCCAGATGGTCGCCCACCTGACGGATCATGCTCTCGCACAGCGCATCTCCGACCATTCCGGAGTCCCGGTAGATGTAGTCGAGATCCCCCACCCCGACCACGAACGGCGGGTTCGACACGATCAGGTCGAACCGCTCCCCCGCCACCGGTTCGAACAGGCTGCCCGCGCGCAGATCCCACGTCATCCCGTTGAGCCGGGCCGTCGCGGCGGCCAGCGCGAGTGCCCGCTCGTTGGTGTCAGTGGCGACGACCTCGTCGCAGTGGCCCGCCAGGTGCAGCGCCTGGATTCCGCAGCCGGTACCGATGTCCAGCGCGCGGCCGGCGTGCGAGCGAATCACCGCATGCGCCAAGGAGATCGACGCGCCCCCGATGCCGAGCACGTGGTCGTGGCGGACCGGTCCGGGACGCAACGCGGCGTCCTGATCGGAGACGACGAGGAAGTCGCGCACCCCGTCACTGTGTGGCCGGATGTCCAGCACGGCTGCAACGGAATCCGCGCCGCCGGGTTCCACGACACCCGCGGCGAGCAACGCGTCGACGCCGGTGCGCGGGAACGCCGTCGCGACACGATCGCGAGGCTCGTCGGCACCCAGCAGGAACAACCGCACCAGCGTCGCCAACGGCTGAGCCGCAGCCGGCGCGCGGTCGGTGGCACGCAGCGCCGACCACCAGAGTCCGCGGCTGAACGCACCACCGGCGTCGGCGCCGAGCAACTCCCCCACGCCGTCGGTGGTGTACTGCGCCGCGGCGAGATCAGCGGCCAGCGCGTCGACCACCGACGGGTCCGAGAGCGGAAGGCTCACAGCAGGGTGCCCTGCTCGGCCTGCGGCTCGACGGGCTCGATCAGCTCAGGTCCGTTGTTGCGCACGCTGTTGACCAGCCGCGACACCTCACGGATCGCGATCCGGTCCAAATCCCCGTGTCCCCGCAGCAGCCCCTCGTCGATCGGGGCGTCGGGGTCGAGCCAGTGGTCCCAGTCGTCGGCGCTGATCGTCAACGGCATGCGGTCGTGGATATCGGCGAGCGGGCCGGCTGCATCGGTGGTGATGATCGTGCAGCTCAGCAGCGCAGGCGCATCCTTCGGCGCCTCTTTGGGCCGCCACGTCGACCACAGGCCAGCCATGAACAGCGGCTCACCGTCGCTCGCGTGCATGTAGAACGGTGTCTTGGCGCCCTTTTCGCCCCGCCACTCGTACCAGCCGTCCATCGGCACCAGGCAGCGTTTGGCCTTGGCGGAGCTGCGGAACGCGGGCGAACTGGTGACCTTGTCGGAGCGGGCGTTGATCAGCAGCGGACCCTTGGTGTCGGGGGCACCGGTGTCGGTGGCCTTGACCCACGGCGGCACCAGACCCCAGCGCATCAGGCGCACCCGGCGCGTCGACTCGTCGTCGGGATCGGTGTGCCGCTTGACCACCGTGGCGACCGTCGTCGTCGGGGCCACGTTGTAGTTGGGCGACGGCGGGTCTTTCCGCTCAGCGGTGGCCTCGTCGATCGCCTTGATCTTCTCGGCCAGCAGCGCCGGATCTGTGGTCACCGCGAATCGCCCGCACATGATCCCCATGGTGGCAGAAACCCGCGACACGCCAGAATGGTCCTGTGAGCACCTGGCCGGCCCCGTCGACGCAGACCCCAGTCCATGCCACCGTGACGGTGCCCGGCTCGAAGTCCCAGACCAACCGGGCGCTGGTGCTGGCCGCCCTCGCTGCGGCCACCGGCGGCACGTCGGAGTCTTCTGCTCTTCGCGCAAGCGGCTCATCGACCGTGGCCGGGGCATTGCGCAGCCGCGACACCGACCTGATGATCGCCGCACTGCAGGCACTCGGACTGCAGGTCGACGCGTCACCGACCGACGACACCGCACTGACCGTCAGCGGCGGGCTGACACCGCCGGCAGGCGCCCGGATCGACTGCGGCCTGGCCGGCACGGTGCTGCGGTTCCTGCCGCCGGTCGCGGCGCTGAGCTCGGAGACGGTGACGTTCGACGGCGACGAGCAGGCGCGCGCCCGGCCGATCGCGCCGTTGCTCGACGGGTTGCGCGCCCTCGGTGTCAGCGTCGACGGCGACGGTCTGCCGTTCGAGGTGCGCGGTGCCGGCAATGTGCGTGGCGGCACCGTCGAGATCGACGCGTCGGGTTCGTCGCAGTTCGTCTCCGGGCTGCTGCTCTCGGGCGCCGCATTCGACGAGGGCCTCGAGATCGTGCACACCGGCGCCGAGGTGCCGTCCGCGCCGCACATCGCGATGACGGTCGCGATGCTGCGCGACGCCGGCGTCACCGTCGACGACACCACGCCCAACCGGTGGCGGGTCGCACCGGGCCCGATCGCGGCCCACGACTGGGCGATCGAGCCGGACCTGTCGAACTCGGTGCCGTTCCTGGCCGCCGCGGTCGTCAGCGGCGGCAGCGTGCGCGTCACGGGCTGGCCCGATGTCAGTGTGCAACCGGCCCAGACGATCCTGTCGATCCTGAAGGGGTTCGGCGCGGTCGTCCGCCGCGGTGACTCCTACCTCGAGGTGCAGGGCACCGCCACCTACGGCGGTGTCGACGTCGACCTGCGCGCCGTCGGTGAGCTGGCGCCCTCGGTCGCCGCAATGGCCGCGCTGGCCACCCCCGGTTCGGTCAGTCGGCTGCGCGGTATCGCACACCTGCGGGGCCACGAGACGGACCGGTTGGCGGCGCTCCGCACCGAGCTCAACCGGATCGGCGGGCAGTGCGACGAGACCGACGACGGCCTGACGATCACGGCGCAGGTGATGCACGGTGGCGTGTGGCAGTCCTATGCCGACCACCGGATGGCGACGGCCGGCGCGATCATCGGACTGCGGGTGCCGGGCATCGAGGTGGAGAACATCGGCACCACGGCGAAGACGCTGCCGGGCTTCCCACAGCTGTGGGCTGACATGCTGGCCGGGCAGACCGACCCCGTGGCCGGCCGTTGAGTCGACGCGAGTACGACGAGTCCGACGTCCGGGTGCGACCCGGCCGCGGCTCGCGACCGCGGACCAAGACCCGCCCCGATCACGCCGACGCGCGGTCGGCGATGGTCGTCACGGTCGATCGGGGCCGGTGGGGTTGCGTTCTCGACGGCGATCCCGCGCAGCCGGTGACCGCGATGCGGGCCCGCGAACTCGGCCGCACCCCCATCGTCGTCGGCGACGACGTCGACGTGGTCGGTGATCTGTCGGGCCGCACGGACACGCTCGCGCGCATCGTGCGCCGGGCCGAGCGCCGAACAGTGTTGCGGCGCACCGCAGATGACACCGATCCGACGGAGCGGGTGGTCGTCGCCAACGCCGACCAGCTGCTGATCGTGGTGGCGCTGGCAGATCCACCGCCGCGCACCGGACTCGTCGAGCGTGCGCTGATCGCGGCGTTCGCCGGGGGCCTGACCCCCATCCTGTGCCTGACCAAGACCGACCTGGCCGAACCGGAGCCGTTCGCCGCCCAGTTCGCCGGGCTGGACCTGACGATCGCGACCGCGGGCCGCGACGACCCGCTCGAGGTGGTACAGGAGCTGCTGGCCGACAAGGTCACGGTGCTGCTGGGCCACTCCGGGGTGGGCAAGTCGACACTGGTGAATCGGCTTGTGCCTCAGGCGGATCGGGCTACCGGCGCGGTCACCGACATCGGCCGCGGGCGGCACACGTCCACGCAGTCGGTGGCGTTGCCGTTGGCGGCGGCCGGGTGGGTGATCGACACGCCGGGTATCCGGTCGTTCGGCCTCGCGCACATCGCACCCGACGACGTCGTGATGGCGTTCTCCGATCTCGCCGATGCGATCGACGACTGCCCCCGCGGCTGCGGACACATGGGGCCGCCCGCCGACCCCGAGTGCGCGCTCGATGCGCTGTCCGGCCCGGCCGCCGACCGCGTCGCGGCGGCTCGTCGCCTGCTGGCGGTGCTGCGCGAAACCTGACCCCTGGCGAG
Source organism: Mycolicibacterium sp. 018/SC-01/001 (assembly GCF_007096635.1). Classification (GTDB taxonomy): domain Bacteria; phylum Actinomycetota; class Actinomycetes; order Mycobacteriales; family Mycobacteriaceae; genus Mycobacterium. The sequence goes on along the minus strand of NZ_VKAA01000013.1, from coordinate 12,571 downwards.
TTGGGGATACCTCCCGCTTGCGAGTGCGCGTGTCTGTACCTCGACATGCGAGAGAAGCTGGCATTACGCGCGCGCTCGCGCGGTGTTTGCCGTTGCCCTCGCGCGGATACGCTGCCCCGCGAAGGAGGAAGCACAGTGACACAGGTACCCACCATCAAGCTCAACAGCGGCGCCACCATCCCCCAGTTGGGATTCGGCGTCTACCAGATCAAGCCCGAGGAGACCGCGGACGCGGTGAAGACCGCGCTGGACATCGGTTACCGCCACATCGACACCGCGGAGATGTACCAGAACGAGAAGGGCGTCGGCGAGGGCATCCGCAGCGCGGGCATCGACCGCAGTGAGGTCTTCGTCACCAGCAAGCTCAACAACGGGTTCCACAAGCCCGACGATGCGCGGCGGGCGTTCGATAAGACGCTCTCGGAACTCGGCTTCGACTACGTCGACCTGTTCCTGATCCACTGGCCGCTGCCCACGCTCTACGACGGCGACTACGTCTCGACGTGGAAGACGTTGGAGGAGTTCGCCAAAGACGGCCGCGCCCGCAGCATCGGCGTCTCGAACTTCCAGGTCGAGCATCTGGAGAGGTTGGCCGCCGAGACCGGCACCGTGCCGGCCGTCAACCAGATCGAGGTGCACCCGTACTTCACCAACGAGAAGGTGCGCGCCTACGGCGCTGAGCACGGCATCGCAACCGAGGCCTGGTCACCGATCGCCCAGGGCAAGGTGCTCGACGATCCGGTGATCACGCAGATCGCCGACAAGGTCGGCAAGTCCACCGCCCAGGTGACGCTGCGCTGGCACATCCAGCGCGGCGACATCGTGTTCCCGAAGTCGGTCACCGAGCAGCGCATCAAGGACAACTTCGCGCTGTTCGACTTCGAGCTCGGCAGCGACGACCTCGACGCGATCTCGGCGCTAGACAAGGGCGAGGACGGCCGCACCGGCCCGAACCCGGACACGTTCGATTACGTGCCTTAACCCCGCGAGGAGACACGAACTTGAGCCACGCCACGGCGTGTCCACTCGAGTTCGTGTCTGGTCAGCGCAGGATCAGGCGGCCAGCCGCTCGGCCGTAGCGGCCTTGCGGGCGCGGCGGCGCGCCCGCACCGCCGTGATCGCCGACTTCAGGCCACGCCGCTCGCCCGGTTCCAGCTCGGCGAACATCCGCTCGCTGCGCGTCTCGGGCGCGTCGTCGGCGGTGTCACTCAGAAAGCGGTCGGGCAGCGACAGTTTCGCGATCGTCCGCCACGACTTGCCGTACTGCACCAGGAACGAGCCCGTGGTGTACGGCAGGTCGTACTTGTCGCAGATCTCGCGCACCCGCACCGCGATCTCGGCGTAGCGGTTGCTCGGCAGATCCGGGAACAGGTGGTGTTCGATCTGGTGGCACAGGTTGCCGCTCATGAAGCGCAGCACCGGGCCGTTGTCGAAGTTCGCGCTGCCGAGCATCTGGCGCAGGTACCACTGACCCCTGCTCTCGCCGATCATGTCGGTCTTGGTGAACTTCTCGGCGCCGTCGGGGAAGTGGCCGCAGAAGATCACGGCGTTGGCCCACACATTGCGGATGACGTTGGCCATCGCATTGGCCTTGAGCGTGGACGTGAAGGAGGCCCCGGGCGACAGCGACGTCAGCGCGGGCCACAGCGCGTAATCCTTGGCGACCTGGTGGCCGGCTTTGATGCCGAATTCCTTGATGCGGATCATCGTCGCTTTGCGGTCGTCACGGCCCTTGAAGATCTTGCCCAGTTCGAGGTGCTGGAGGCCGACGCCCCATTCGAAGGCCACACAGAGCAGCGTGTTGAAGAACAGGTTGCCGAGGTTCATCGGCGTCCAGCGCTGATCGCGGGTGACCCGGATGACGCCGTAGCCCACGTCGTCGTCCATCCCGAGGATGTTCGTGTACTTGTGGTGCATGAAGTTGTGGGTGAAGCGCCAGTGCTTGGACGCGCCACTCATGTCCCACTCCCAGGCCGAGGAGTGGATCTCGGGATCGTTCATCCAGTCCCACTGGCCGTGCATGACGTTGTGGCCGATCTCCATGTTCTCGATGATCTTGGCCACGCCCAGCGTCGTCGTGCCGGCCCACCAGAACGAGCGCTTCGAACTGCCCGCCAGCATCAACCGCCCGGCGACCTCGAGGGAACGCTGCAGGGCGATGGTGCGGCGGATGTAGCGCGCATCGCGCGCGCCGCGGGAGTCTTCGATGTCCTGCCGGACGGCGTCGAGTTCGCGCGCCAGGCTCTCGATGTCCGCATCCGTCAGATGTGCGAACTCGGGTACGTCGGTGATTGCCATGGGTTCCACCCCTCCTCTCGCATACCTACGCTAGCGTAACCTACGAATCCGTAGGTTACTAGCCGGTAAAGCTCACACGTCCAGTGTGCAGTCTCCCGATGCGGCCGAGATGCAGGTCTGCACCCGGCTGCCGGGTTCGTGCTCCACGCCCGTCCTCAGATCCTTCACATGCCCGTCGAGCAGGCCCACGACACACGACTGGCAGATGCCCATCCGGCAGCCGAACGGCATCTGGATGCCTGCCGCCTCGCCGGCGTCCATCAGAGAGGTCGCGCCGTCGATGGCGACCTCTTTGTCGGAACGAGCGAACGTGACCGTGCCTCCGCTGCCGTGCCCGCTGCGCGTGACCGCGAACCGCTCGAGGTGCAGCTGCTCCGCGATGCCAGCAGCGGTCCAGGTGCGCTCGGCCGCTTCGAGCATCGCCTCGGGACCGCACGCCCAGGTCTGGCGCTCTCGCCAGTCGGGCACGACCTCGTCGAGACGGGCGAGATCGAGCCGGCCCTGCGTGCGAGTCGCACGCACCACGAACCTGTAGTCCTGGTTGCGGTACGACAGCGCCGAGAGTTCCTCGGCGAACATCACGTCGGCCTCGGTGGGTGCGGAGTGCACGTGCACCACGTTACCCAGTTGACCGCGCCGGCTCAGCGTTCGCAGCATCGACATGACGGGCGTGATGCCCGAGCCCGCGGTGAGGAACAGCACCGACGCGGGCGCCGGGTCCGGCATGACGAAATTGCCTTGTGGCGCAGCCAATCTCACGATCGTGCCGGGATCGACGCCGCCGACGAGGTGGCTGGACAGGAAACCCTCGGGCATCGCCTTGACCGTGATGGTGATCGTGCGCGAATCGCGGCTGGTGACCGGACTGCTGGTCAGCGAGTAGGACCGCCACCGCCAGCGACCGTCGATCAGCAGGCCGATGCCGATGTACTGCCCGGGCTGGTAGTCGAACGAGAAGCCCCAGCCGGGCTTGATGACGAGCGTGGCCGAGTCCTCGGTCTCGCGCCGCACCTCGAGCACGCGGCCGCGCAGTTCCCGCGCCGACCACAGCGGGTTGGCCAGCTTCAGGTAGTCATCGGGCAGCAGTGGCGTCGTGATCCGCCCCGCCACGGTCCGCAACAAGTGCAGACCGGGGCGTTCCTTCGCCCCGGCGACCGTCGGCCGCACCGTGTCGGCGACGTTGGCCGTCGATTTGATCGTCGTCTTGGCCATGGGAACTCCTGCCGAGTCGCTGTTGCTCGACCTACGGTACCGTAACTTACGGAACCGTAGCCAGTCCATCACAGCAGCTCGAGCAGGAAAGGCAGCTCCTGCGCCGCGTACCAGGCCAAATCGTGGTCCTGCGCATCTCCCACCGTCAGCTCGGCGTCCTCGTCGCCCAGATCCGCCTCGTCGACGGCCGCCACGGCCGCGGTCACCGCGGACTCCGCCGCCGCATTGTCGACGTACGCTGCGACGACCCGGCCCAGCGCGATCTCGCCCGCCACCCGCACGACCGCATCGTCGAGGTCCGGTCGCAGCGTCACGTCCTCGGCGTCCACCTCGAGAACAGCGCGGCGGCGAGGCAGCGAGGACTCCCCCTCGTCGCCGAGCAGCCGCAGCGACGCCAGTGCGGCGTCCCGCAGCGCGACGTCGGCCAGTTCTTCCTCGTCCCCCTCGGCGTAGGCCTCCCGCAGGGTGGGAGTCACCGCGAACGCGGTGCCGTTGACGGGACGCAACGCCCCGTCGGCCACCAGCCGCTGCAGCATGGTCAGGGTCGCGGGGACGAAGACACGCACGACGCCGAGCGTAGTGGCCCCCCGGGGGGCTACCGCGCCGACGGAGCCTTCGGTGAGTCTCCGCCGTCACCGCAGTTGGGGTCCCGCTGGACCGGGATGATGAAGTCGTCGCCGTGCTGGGTCACCCCGGCCACCACGGCGCTGTCGACCACATCGGCGGCGTAGGCGCGGCGCAGGATCTTCGGGTCGCGGCGCAGGTCCTTCAGCAGGGCCACCGCCATCGCGACCATCACCAGCAGGAACGGCAGCGCCGCGATGATCGTGATCGTCTGCAGGCCGTTGAGCGCGTCCTCGCCCCCGACCAGCAGCATGACCGCGGCCACCGCACCGGTGGCCACACCCCAGAAGATGACGGTGCCGCGGCTGGGATGGATGGTGCCCTTCTGCGACAGCGAGCCCATCACGATCGACGCGGCATCCGCGCCGGAGACGAAGAAGATCGCGACGAGGATCATCACGATGACGCTGGCGATGATCGTGATCGGATACTGGTCGAGCAGCGTGAACAGCTGCTCCTCCACACCGCCCTCGCCGGCGAGGTCGGTTCCGTTCTGCTGCACGTTGATCGCGGCCCCGCCGAAGATCGCGAACCAGACCAGTGACACCACGCTCGGCACCACCAGCACACCGGCGACGAACTGACGGATGGTGCGGCCGCGCGAGATCCGTGCGATGAACATGCCGACGAACGGCGTCCACGACACCCACCACGCCCAGTAGAAGATCGTCCACGACTGCAGCCAGGTGTTCACCGCGCTGCCCTCGGCGCCGGTACGTGCCGACATCATGTTCAGGTCCGCGAAATAGCTACCCAGCGACGTCGGCAGCAGATTCAGGATGAAAACCGTTGGGCCGACGACGAACACGAACGCCGCCAACAGCACGGCCAGCACCATGTTGATGTTCGACAGCCACTGGATGCCACGCGCGACACCGGACACCGCCGACAGCACGAAGCACACGGTGAGCACCGCGATGATGACGATGAGGATGGCGTTGCCGGTCTGACCGATTCCGGAGACGATCTGCAGGCCGCTGCGAATCTGCAACGCGCCCAACCCCAGTGACGCTGCGGAGCCGAACAGCGTGGCGAAGATCGCCAGCATGTCGATCACCTTGCCCCACGGGCCGTTCGCCCTACTGCCGAGCAGCGGTTCGAAGGCCGAACTGATCAGCTGCAGACGGCCCTTGCGGTAGACGCCGTAGGCGATGGCCAGCCCGACGACGGCGTAGATCGCCCACGGATGAAGCGTCCAGTGGAACAGCGTGGTGGCCATGGCGTGCTGGACCGCTTCGCTGTTGCCCTCGGGACCGGTTCCGGGCGGCGGTGTGGTGAAGTGCGAAAGCGGTTCGGCGACACCGAAGAACATCAGACCGATACCCATGCCGGCGCTGAACATCATCGCGACCCAGGAGATGCCGTTGAACTCCGGCGGTTCGTCGTCGCGGCCCAGCGGGATCGTGCCGTAGCGCCCCAGCGCGAGGTAGAGCACGAACACGACGAAGCCGGTGCTGGTCAGCACGAACAGCCATCCGGTCTTGTCCATGACCCAGGTCAGCGCCGACGACGAGGCGCTGGCCAACGAGTCGGTGGAGACGAATCCCCAGGACAGGAACGCCAACGCGATGACGGCGGTGACACCGAACACCACCCAGTCCATGCCTCGCGAGCGAGTGATGTGCGCGTCCTCGACGGGCACGTCGAGGACCGGATGGACGACGGGAATGGGACCCGTGTCCGTCGAGTCCTTGCCGCCCGCCACGCCTGTCGTCAGTTCGTCTTCTGAGGTCGACATCTAAGACATTCGACTCCGAGTCGGAGCACTCGTCAAATTCGGCCGCGGTGTGCGGACGGTTACCTTGCCGCTTCCACCAGTTCGTCGAGGGCCTCTCGCATCAGGTCGGGAAGCATGTCGACATCGCTCATCGCATCCCGGTCGGCGTTGATGCCGAAGTACAGCGTGCCGTTGTAGGACGTCACACCGATCGCGAGCGCCTGGTTGTGTAACAGCGGTGGCACCGCATAGGACTCGAGCAGTTTGGTCCCGGCGATGTACATCTGGTTCTGCGCGCCGGGCGCATTGGTGATCAGCAGGTTGAACTGGCGGGCCGAGAAGCTGGTCGCGACGCGGATGCCCATCGCGTGCAGGGTCGGCGGCGCGAAGCCCGACATCGTGATGATGCTGCGTGCATCGACGAGAGAACCGACCGTGGAATGCGATTCGGTGGCGTGCGCGATCTGCGAGAGCCGGACCACGGCATTGCCCTCGCCGACCGGCAGGTCGATCAGGAAGGGCGCCACCTCTCCGATGGATTGGCCGGCACCGGCGGAATCCCCGTCGGGTTCGGGATAGACCGACATCGGAGCCATGGCGCGCACCGTGGTGGTCGCAGTGACGGGTTCGCCGCGCGAGAGCAACCAGTTGCGCAGCGCTCCGGCGACGACGGCCAGCACGACGTCGTTGATGTCACAGTCGTAGCGCGCCCGCACCAGCCGGAACTCGTCCAGGCCGGCAGAGGCGACAGAGAACCGCCGGTTGCGCGAGACCGTGGTGTTCAGCGGGCTGTTGGGCGCGGTTCCGCGGGCCACGATCCGGGCGACGTCGGCCGCCCGTCGACCCAGGTCGACGAGCTGGCTGGTGTTGGTGACGGCCTCGGTGAGCGCCGAGCGCAGCGCGGCCGCCTGCTGGGTGGGCCGGGCGATCCACTCGCCGAGGGCACCGACGAGCAGTTGACGATCGGAGGGCTCACGCGCCGGGATCCAGATGTCCTCGTCGAACTCGGGCCGCTTCTGCGTGCGGTCGGCGATCACGTGCCCGATCTCCAGCGCCGTCATCCCGTTGACCAGGGCCTGATGGGATTTGGTGTAGATCGCCAAGCGGTTTTTCGACAGGCCCTCGACCAGGTACATCTCCCACAGCGGCCGCGATTTGTCGAGTGGCCTCGAGCCCAGTCGGGCGACCAGCTCGTGGAGCTGTGCGTCGCTGCCCGGGGACGGCAGCGCCGAACGCCGGATGTGATAGGTGATGTCGAAGTCGCGGTCGTCGATCCACACCGGCCGGGCCAGTCCAAAACTGACCTCACGGACCTTCTGGCGATAGCGGGGAATCTGCGGCAGGCGCTGCTCGACGGTCTCCAGCAGGGTTTCGTAGCTCAATCCGTTGCGCGGTTTACGCACGATCTGCAGCGACCCGACGTACATGGGAGTCGCCGAATTCTCCAGCCGGAAGAACGACGCGTCGGACGACGACAACCTGGTCACCACTCCCGCGCCGCCCCTTCTCTGTGCACCCGAGACGACTCACGGTAGCGGCCCCGGCCGGCACGGCGCATAACGGGTGCATCGAGGGGTCGGTGGGACGTGTCATCATCGACATGTCTGCGACTCTCCAGCAGGCATCCCATCCCCGTCGACTGCTGGAGAACCGCCATGACCTCATCGTTTGTCTCGTCCGCGACGCCCACCACCTGGTTCACCTCACCGGTGATCGACTGCGAACCGGCCCCCCAGCCCGTGGGTCAGCCGTGTCCCACGCCGTCGGGCTCGTCTCTGCATCGCGTGCGTCCGCACCGGCCCGCGCCGCGGGAGGCTCCACCCCCGAAATCGGCCGTGATCTTCGCCGAAGCGGCGCTGCTCGCCGTGATCGAGGTGATCGACCGGCGCCGCCCGGTCGCGCAGCTGCGACCCTTGATGACGCCGGCGCTGATCGATCGCGTGTTGCTGCGGGCCCGCGCGCCGCGCATCAGCAGCGCGACGCTGCACCGGGTCAGAGTGCGCGCGGTGCACACCGGGCCGGACGAGCCGACCGCCGCGGAGGTGTTCGCGTCGTTCACCCGTTCGGGCCGCGTCCATGCGATCGCAGCGCGCGTCGAGCGCCACCGCGAGTCGTGGCGGCTGGTCGCGCTCCAGATCGGCTGATCGGTCAGCGGCGGCGTGCGTGCCGGCCGGACTTCTGGGCGCGGGCGGCCTCCCGGCGTTCACGGCGCGTCCCGCCGCCACCGGGCTTGGTGGTACCTCCGGCGCCGCCGGTCCTCTTGACCTCCGCCGAGCCGTCCTCCGACGGTCCGGTGTAGGTCAGCGGCGGCTGCCCGTCGCCGTCGATTCCCTTGGCGCGCAACGGATTCGGCCGCTCCTTGGTGGCAACGGCACCCTGGGCGCCCTGCTCCTGCGCAGCGGCGGCCGCGGCCGCGAAGTCCGCCAGCCCGGGCGGTGCCGCAACGGGTGCGACGGCGGGCTGCGGGGAGGCCTCGACCTGCACGTTGAACAGGAAGCCGACCGACTCCTCCTTCATGCCCTCGAGCATGCCGATGAACATGTCGTAGCCTTCGCGGGCGTACTCGACCTCGGGGCGCTGCTGGGCCAGTCCGCGCAGGCCGATGCCCTCGCGCAGGTAGTCCATCTCGTAGAGGTGTTCGCGCCACTTGCGGTCGAGCACGTTGAGCAGCACGTTGCGCTCCAGTTGCCGCATCGCACCCTCGCCCGCCAGGGCCTCGATCTCGGCCTCCCGCTCCGCGTAGGCCCGTTCGGCGTCGGCGAGCAACGCATCGAGGAGTTCCTTGCGGGTCAGCTCACCGGGCTCGCCCACGGCGTCGGAGTCGATCAGATCGTGGTGGTCGATCCCCACCGGGTAGAGCTGACGCAGGCTCTCCCACAGCTTCTCCAGATCCCAGTCCTCGGAGTAGCCCTCGGCGGTGGCGCCGTCGACGTAGGCGGTGATGACGTCGACGAGCATCGTGTGGGCCTGCTCGGCGAGGTTCTCGCCTTCGAGGATGCGGCGGCGCTCGGCGTAGATGACCTTGCGCTGCTGGTTCATCACCTCGTCGTACTTGAGGACTTCCTTGCGGATGTCGAAGTTCTGCTGCTCGACCTGCGTCTGTGCGCTCTTGATGGCGCGGGAGACCATCTTGGCCTCGATCGGCACGTCGTCGGGCAGGTTCAGGCGGGTCAGCAGCGTCTCCAGCGTGGCGCCGTTGAAGCGGCGCATCAGTTCGTCGGCCAGCGACAGGTAGAAGCGGGACTCGCCGGGGTCGCCCTGGCGGCCGGAGCGGCCGCGCAGCTGGTTGTCGATGCGGCGGGACTCGTGGCGTTCGGTGCCGAGCACGTACAGGCCACCCGCGGCGACGACGTCCTTGGCTTCGGCGGCGACCTGCGCCTTGACCGCGGGCAACTCCTCGTGCCAGGCCGCCTCGTAGTCCTCGGGCGTCTCGACGGGGTCGAGGCCGCGCTGACGCAACTGGCGGTCCAGCAGGTAGTCCACGTTGCCGCCGAGCACGATGTCGGTGCCGCGGCCGGCCATGTTGGTGGCCACGGTGATCGCGCCGACGCGGCCCGCCTCGGCGATGATGCCGGCTTCCTGCTCGTGGTACTTGGCGTTGAGCACGTTGTGCGGGATGCGGCGCTTCTCGAACTGGCGCGACAGGAACTCCGAGCGCTCCACGCTCGTCGTGCCGATCAGCACCGGCTGGCCCTTCTCATAACGCTCGGTGACGTCGTCGACGACCGCGATGAACTTGGCTTCCTCGGTCTTGTAGATCAGATCCGACTGGTCGGTGCGGATCATCGGCTTGTTCGTCGGGATCGGCACCACGCCGAGCTTGTAGATCTCGTGGAGTTCCGCGGCCTCGGTCTCGGCGGTACCGGTCATGCCCGCGAGCTTGTCGTACATGCGGAAGTAGTTCTGCAGCGTCACGGTCGCGACGGTCTGGTTCTCCGCCTTGATCTCGACGTGTTCCTTGGCCTCGATGGCCTGGTGCAGACCCTCGTTGTAACGGCGGCCCACCAGCATGCGGCCGGTGAACTCGTCGACGATGAGGACTTCGCCGTTGCGCACGATGTAGTGCTTGTCGCGCTCGAAGAGCTCTTTGGCCTTCAGCGCGTTGTTCAGGTAGCTGACCAGCGGGGAGTTGGCGGCCTCATAGAGGTTCTCGATGCCGAGCTGGTCTTCGACGAATGCGACGCCGGCCTCGTGCACGCCCACGGTGCGCTTCTTGAGGTCGACCTCGTAGTGGGTGTCCTTCTCCATCAGCGGGGCCAGCCGGGCGAACTCGGTGTACCAGTTCGACCCGCCGTCGACGGGGCCGGAGATGATCAGCGGGGTGCGCGCCTCGTCGATGAGGATCGAGTCGACCTCGTCGACGATCGCGTAGTTGAAGCCGCGCTGGACGCAGTCCTCGAGCCGCAGCGCCATGTTGTCGCGCAGGTAGTCGAACCCGAACTCGACATTGGTGCCATAGGTGATGTCGGCGGCGTACGCGGTGCGACGCTCGTCGGGGGTGAGCTGGGAGAGGATCACGCCGACGTCGAGGCCGAGGAAGCGGTGCACGCGGCCCATCTGCTCGGCGTCGCGCTTGGCCAGGTAGTCGTTGACCGTGACGATGTGGACGCCCTTGCCGGTGAGCGCGTTGAGGTACGCCGGCAGCACGGCGGTCAGCGTCTTGCCTTCACCGGTCTTCATCTCGGCGACGTTGCCGAAGTGCAGCGCGGCGCCGCCCATCACCTGGACGTCGAAGTGGCGCTGGTTGAGCACCCGCCAGGCGGCTTCGCGGGCCACGGCGAACGCTTCGGGCAGCAGGTCGTCGAGGTCTTCGCCGTCGGCCAGGCGGGCCTTGAAGGCGGCGGTCTTGGCTCGGAGCTCGGCGTCGGAGAGCTTCTCGACGTCGTCGGACAGGGTGTTGACGTAGTCAGCCACCCCCTTGAGGCGCTTGACCATGCGGCCTTCGCCGAGACGGAGCAACTTCGAGAGCACGCTGTATAACCTCTTGCGTCGATGGATGCGTCACGCGTTGGACGTCCCCATCGTACGGGGCGAACCCGGCGCGCCCGGCAACCCTGACGGTCCTCGAGCGCGCCGGTTGCGCTCAGGCCAGGCGAATCAAGCCGTAGTCGTAGGCGTGGCGCCGGTACACGACGCAGGGCCGGTCGCTCTCCTTGTCGTGGAACAGGAAGAAATCGTGGCCGACGAGCTCCATCTCGTAGAGGGCGTCGTCGACTGTCATCGGCGTGGCCGGGTGCTCTTTGATGCGCACGATCCGGCCGGGCTCGTGATCGTCGAGCGTGTCGGTCTGCGGAGCAGCGGCCTCGGTGGGCACGGCGAACGCGGCGTCGAGTCGTTCGAGCGCGGTGGCCTCGTGCAGCGACTCGGGACGCTTGTCGCCGTAGTGGATCTTGCGGCGGTCCTTGCTCTTGCGGAGGCGAGCTTCGAGTTTGCTCGCGGCGGCTTCGAATGCGGCGTAGAAGCTGTCGGCGCAGGCCTCGCCGCGCACGACAGGGCCGCGACCCTTCGCCGTGATCTCCACGTGCTGGCAGTTCTTGCGTTGACGTCGGTTCTTCTCGTGATCGAGTTCGACGTCGAAGAGGTAGATGGTGCGGTCGAATCGTTCCAGGCGCGACAACTTCTCGGCGACGAAGACGCGGAAGTGGTCGGGAACCTCGACGTTGCGACCGGTCACCACGACCTCGGCGCCAGGCGCCGGGTCGGACACTCCTGTCGCGTCGGGGTCCATCACCATCGTGTTGTCGGAGTCCACGGAATTTACTGACATGCTTGGCAACTCGACTCTCTCTCGCGGATGCACGGATGTGCCTGCTGATGAAGAAATCGCGCCGACGAGGCATATCTGATTGGCGCCATTCGCCGGTGCAAGGTGTCGACTATCACCTCCTACCGCTGGCGCGATATCGGCGCCTGGTGTTCTCCAGCGCCCCCGTGAGCTGTTCACGGGTAGTTGGTGCCGACGGTAGTCCGTGTTCATGCGTTCGTGCCACAAAATCCACCGACCTGTTTTCAGTTCTTCACGGCAGATTGATGTTCGGGTAACGCGACGGGTCACGCGTGCGCGACGGCGAGCACGGCGACGACGCGCGCGCCGTGTGTTTGCAGCACGCGCACCGATTCGGTGGCCGTGGCCCCGGTCGTGACGATGTCGTCGACGACGATGACGTCACCGGCGCCGACCACCGGGCGGGTGAGGCGGACGCGGCCGGCGATGTTGGCTTGGCGCGCAGCGCTGGACAGGCCCACGGAGTCGCGGGTGAAGGGCCGCAGGCGCAGTGCCGGCGCGACGGTGACAGCGGTGAGGCCGCGGGACGCATGCCCCGCGAGGCGGGTCACGGGGTCGCCGCCGCGGCGCCGGGCGGAGGTGCGGCGGGTCGGGGCGGGCACCAGCGTGAGCGGCGTGTCGAGCAAGCCCCAGGTCAGCAGGTTGACCAGCGCGGCGCGCAGGGCGTCGCCGAGGGGGTCGAGCAGGTCGGTGCGGCCGCGTTCCTTGGCGGCGACGAGCGCCTGGCGCCGCGCGCCCGCGTAACGGCCGAGGGAGAACACCGGCGCACCCGGATCCACCCGCGGGGTGACGAGGTGGGGTTCGTCGGGCCGCACGGCCAGCTCCTGGGCACATGTTGCGCACCATGCGGTCGCGGGAGCACCGCAGCCACCGCACTGCAGCGGCAGGACCAGATCGAGCACGCCGCCACTATGACCGCCCCCACCGACACGCCC
>NZ_VKAA01000012.1 GCF_007096635.1 Mycolicibacterium sp. 018/SC-01/001 | reverse complement strand
GCGGTCGCCGGTAATGCCGGCGGCAGCGGCGGCCCGGTGACCGGCTGTCGCGGCGCCAACAGGGCCGCTTCAGTCAGCCGGCGATGCGCTTCCGAACCGCTGATCCGGTAGCGGATCGCGAGCACGTCTTTCCAGTTCTTCGCACCCATCTGCTGCGGGGTCGTCTCCACCTGCAACCGAGCCAACCCACGATGCCGGGCCACCGGCAGCCGACAGCCCGCGGCTTCGACCTCATCGAGCAGCTCGGTCACCTCCGCCGCGGTGGACCGATCCAGGCCACAGGACAGCACGGCATCAACGGCGTCCCGTAACGCCGTCACCGCCTCCCGCACCTCCACAATTCGAACATACATTCGACCGCCGACAAGTCGGGGTCAGTGTTTGAGCGACCCCGGCGGCCAATCCACACCGATCTCGTCGCAGATCGGCGGGATGATGATCAGCGCACCGCGCGGGCTGCAGAACGGCGTGCCGGGCGGGGGACCCGACGGTGGCGGAGGCGGAGGCGTCAGCACCGGAGCGGGGCCGTCGGCGTAGATCCAACTGTCGAGATGTTCGCCGTTGAGGGCAACCATCGTCACGTTGCCCTTGCCGAAGGGGACGATGTACCAGGTATGGCACACGTTCATGTCCCATCGCATGCCCGGTTCGGGCAGGGCCTGTCCCGGGCACCAGCTACGTGCTTGCGGAGTGAATGGCTGAGCCTGGGCGGCGCCCGTGCCTGCGGTGAGTGCTCCCGCGATGGCACCGGCTGCGGCGACCACCGCCAGGGTTCGCGACATCGTCATCTTCTGTCCTTCCTCGTCGGCGCACGTTCGGCGACCTGGCGTCGATCACACCGGGCCCGTCTCGCTACCGATCCCAAGTTCGGGCCCGCGACGTGGTGTGCAAAGCACGGCGCTGAACGGCCTGACCGGCTAATTTCTGAGGCGATGAATGCTTCGTGGTGCATCGGACGGGTGGGGGCGCTGGCCGTCTTTCTGGGGGTGGGTGCTGCGTTGATGACGAGCGCGCCGATGGCGGCTGCGGCCCCGCAGTCGTCAGTGGATTCGGCGACCTCGACGGCCGGCGACGCGCCGGCGAAGCGAGATCACGCTCGCGCTCGGCCCCCTCGGCACCGGGCCGAGCTCAGAGCCGAGCCGCGCCCGCCGACCGAGCGGCATCGGCCCAGCCTTCGACACCGCGCCGTGGACGATGATCAGCCCGACTCGGCAGCGAGCGACGAGCCGCAGCGCAGACCCTCTCTTCGGCAGATCGCGCGCGAAACCACCACCGCGGCAAGCACAGCCGAGACAGCGCCGAAATCGAACAAGCCTCACCTCTTCGAGCGCGCCACCGACGCCACCCGCGACGTCGCGGCGGTGCGGTTAGTGCCCCACGCACCCACCACGCGGGCCGAGCTGCGCGCCGCCCCCAAGGTTCCACCCGGAGTGGTGAGCCTTGCGCTCACCTCCGTTCTCGAAGTCGGGTTCGCGGTCGCGGTGTCGGTGCTCAACATCGGCATGCCGAGCGTCACCGCGGCCCCGCCGCGGCTGAAGCTGAACGGGTACAGCCTCGTGCCCGATTCGACCGAGGAGATCTCGTCGTTCTACGGCCGGTGGACCTACCTGCCCGGGGCGCCGAGTCTCGTTCAAGGCCAACAGACATTCGACATCGTCGACCCGCGGACGAAGACAACGGTCGGTGAATTCGATGCTCTGGTCAGTCGTGGACTCGGCTACAACTACACGTCGCTGCTCGTCACCGACAACGGGGGAGTCGACGTCGGCACCGGACCCGGACAGGTTCCGCCGGTGGGTTCGCTGATCGCCACGTTCAAGGTCGGCCCGGTGGGATGGGCGTACTCCGCCATGCCGACGTCATCCGGTGACGACGTCTCGTTCAAGATCCTGACGCCCTTCGGCAACATCGCGCTGCCGTTGACGTTCGACGCCGCCGCCGGCATTGCCGATCACACCTTCGACAACAGACCCGTCGTTCTGGTCAATGGCTACAGTATCGCTCCGGCCGATCCATTGGGTGAAACCATCACGGGCACAAGCGGAATAGCGCCTCTGTTCACGAGCGTTCAGGGGCACCAGGTGTTCGGTGTCTACAACGAACAGGGCGTCCAGGTCGGGACATTCGACGGTGTCTTCACCACCACGTCCGACATCCTGGGCACGTACACCCAGGCGATCCTGGTCACCGGCAACGACGGTGCGAACGTCGGCACCGGTGACGGGCAGACGCCGCCCGTCGGTTCGGTCTACAACGTCGTCTACGCCGGCGACGACCAGCACTACGTTCTCTACACCTCGCTGCCGTCACCGTCGGGCGATGTCGTCACCGTGCAGCAGGTCGGCCCCGGCTCGGTGCAGAACAGCACCACGACGTTCATCGATGCCTCGGAGCGGCCCTCGACCCTGCCGCTGTCGATCACACGCCGTCTCACCCTGGTCCCGGTCGGCGCGCTGCAGCCGGTCGGCGTGAACGGACTGCCGCCCCGGGAAATCCAGTACCAGGGCTATCAGCAGTTCGATGTGTACGACGCCAAGGGTGCCACCATCGGACGCGTCGACGCCGACGTCATGACCCAGCACGATCTGTTCGGAATCCGCAGTGCGGCAGTTCTGGTCACCGGTGTCGTCGACGGTGAGGCGGGGACAGCCAGGGGTGACGTGCCCCCGGTGGGGTCGATCCTCAACGTCGTCTCACTCGGGGACAGCGGCTTCGGCACCGTGTCGGTCGTGATGCCCGACGGCAAGGTCGACGTCAAGAGGTCGTGGATCGTCACCCCGCTGGGCAACATCCCGGTGTTCCGCGCCCGCACCTGGGTCCGTGACCGCGTCGACGTGTCGTTCGCCTGAGCACCATCACGAGAACGTCACCCCGGCGAGCTCCTCGGAGACTGACCACAGACGTCGGGCAGTGTCATTGTCCCGCAACGGTTTCCAGAGATCCATCTCACCAGGCGGGCCGCCCACGTTGCCCGGCCACCGTGGTCCGTAGAAGGTTCCGTCGGTCGTCGCGGTCGCAGCCATCAGTGCAGGCTGGGCAGCGGATTGGACCGTTCCCACCAGAAGGCCTCGCGCGGAGAGCCAACGGATCACGCGCACTTGTGGGGTGTCGCGCGGTCGTCCGAGCTCCGGACGTGACGCGAGCAGGCTGGTCGGCGCAACACCGGGATGGGAGATGGTGCTGGTGACGCCCCAGCCCGCGGCGGCGCTGCGGCGGGCCAGCTCGAGTCCGAACAGTCCGACGGCGATCTTCGACTGCCGATAGGCGGCCATGCCGTCGTAGGTTTGCTCCCAGTTGAGATCGTCCCAGTTGACGGTGCCGTTGCGGGCGGCGATGCTCGTCTGCGAGACGACTCGGCCCTGGCCGGCGCGCAACAACGGCATCAGATGTGCCGTCAGCGCGACATGCCCCAGGTGGTTGGTGCCGAACTGCAATTCGAAGCCATCGGCGGTCGACTGCCTGGTCGGTGGAGTCATGACTCCGGCGTTGTTGACCAACAGGTGGATCGCGGCGCCGCCGGCACGCAATTCGTCACCGAGTCGTGCCACCGACGCGAGCGATGACAGATCGAGCGCCGCCAATGTCACCGTAGCGTTCGGATGCTTCTGCCGGATCCGTGCGGCGGCAGACTCGCCCTTGTCCGGATTGCGCACCGGCAGAATCACTTCGGCGCCCGCGGCAGCCAACCGGCTCGCGATGTGCAAACCGATACCGTCGCTCGCGCCCGTGACCACGGCGCGCTTGCCCGAGAAGTCGGGGATCGTCATCTCTGATGTCATGACGTCGAGGCTGCCTCAGCGCGCCGGTCGTAGCCACGGATCAACGATCCGTGGTTACGCCGCCGCGAACGCAGGGAGAATGGCGCCATGATCGATCGCTCGACGCTGGCAGACTTCCTCGTGCGTCGTCGCGGCGCGCTGCAGCCGGAAGACGTGGGCTTGCCACGCGGGCAGCGCCGGCGGACGCACGGTCTGCGCCGCGAGGAAGTGGCGGCCCTGTGCCACATGTCGACCGACTATTATTCGCGTCTCGAACAGGCGCGCGGACCCCAGCCGTCGGAACAGATGATCGCGTCGATTGCCCAGGGCCTTCATCTCTCCCGTGACGAGCGCGATCACCTGTTCCGGTTGGCCGGGCACGAGCCTCCCGCCCGGGAGGCCGGCGGCGACCACATCAGCCCCGGCATGCTGCGCATTCTGGACCGGCTGACCGACACACCGGCCGAGATCGTCACCGAACTGGGGGAGACGTTGCGGCAGACGCGCCTCGGGGTTGCTCTCGTCGGCGATCTGACCCGCTACACCGGCCCGGCGCGGAGCATCGGCTACCGCTGGTTCACCGATCCCGACGCGCGCGCGCTTCATCCACCCGAAGACCACGACTTCTACTCACGCATGTACGTCTCCGGGCTGCGCGAAGTGCTCGGACTGCGCGGATCGGGTTCGCGGGCCGCGCATCTCGCCGACACGCTCTCGGCGCGCAGCGAGGAATTCCGCGAGCTGTGGAGCGAACACATCGTCGGCATCCGGCCGCGCGAGGTCAAGCGATATCAGCACGGCGAACTCGGACTGCTCGAACTGAACTGCCAGGTGCTGCTCGATCCCGTGCAGTCACATGCACTGCTCGTCTACACCGCCGAACCGGGCACCGAGAGCTACGAGAAGCTCGCGCTGCTGTCGGTGCTGGCCCCGTCGATCTGAGCGCTCAGCTCGCGTACCCGTCGGCCACGTCCAACGCGGCATCGAGAATGCGCAGCCCCTCGGCGACCTCCTCGTCGGTCACGTTGCACGGCGGGACCGCATGGATGCGGTTGAAATTCGCGAACGGCAACAGGCCGCCGGACTTGCAGGCCGAGAGCACCGCAGCCATCGTCGGGCTCGAACCCCCGTAGGGCGCCAACGGTTCCCGGGTCTGCTGGTCGGTCACCAACTCAAGCGCCCAGAACACCCCGAGGCCGCGCACCTCGCCGACACTGCGGTGACGAGCAGCCAGCTCACGAAGCCCCGGGCCGAGCACGTCGGCTCCGATGCGCGCGGCGTTGCCCACCATGCCCTCGTCCTCCATCGCGGTGATGGTCGCGACGGCGCAGGCGGTCGCGAGCGGATGGCCCGAGTAGGTCAGCCCGCCCGGGTAGGCGCGGTCGGCGAACGTGGCGTAGATCGCGTCGTTGATCGCCACCCCACCGAGCGGAACATAGCCTGAGGTAACACCTTTGGCGAACGTGATCAAATCCGGCACGACGTCGAAGTTGTCGATCGCGAACCAGCGTCCGGTCCGGCCGAAGCCAGCCATCACCTCGTCGGCGATGAACACGATGCCGTGGCGGTCGCAGATCTCGCGGACTCCGGCCATGTATCCGGGCGGAGGCACCATGATGCCCGCCGTGCCCGGCACCGACTCCAGGATGATCGCGGCGATCGTGGACGGACCCTCCATCTGCACCAGCCGATCCAGATGCTCGAGCGCACGCTGGGTCTCCTGGGCCTCGGTCTCGGCGTGGAACGCCGAGCGGTACAGGAAAGGCCCATTGAAGTGGACGATTCCGGCGTTGCCGTGGTCGTTGGGCCAGCGGCGCGGGTCGCCGGTCAGGTTGATCGCGGTCTCGGTGCCGCCGTGGTAGGAGCGGTAGCGGGAGAGCACCTTGTAGCGGCCGGTGTGCAGGCGGGCCATCCGGACCGCGTGCTCGACGGCGTCGGCACCGCCGTTGGTGAAGAAGATCCGATTCAGATCGCCGGGGGTGCGCTCGGCGATCAGGCGGGCCGCTTCGGAGCGCGCGTCGTTGACGTGCTGGGGTGCGATCGTGCACAGCTTGGCGGCCTGCTCGGCAATGGCGGCAACGACTTTCGGGTGCTGATGGCCGATGTTGGTGTTCACCAGTTGCGAGGAGAAGTCGAGAAGGCGGTTACCGTCGCCGTCCCACACATAGGAGCCCTGCGCAGCGAGCACGGTCATCGGGTTGATCTGGGCCTGCGCCGACCACGAGTGGAACACGTGCCGGCGGTCCAGATCGTAGGCGCGCTGACCGCGCGCGATCGCGGTGTCGAGGTCTTCGCCGGTGGGCAGGGCGCTCACTGTGGAGGTCATGGTGCTGTCTGCGTTCTCTCAGTCGGGACGAGCGCGCGCGAATGTACGGCTGATGCCGGAGTGTCGTGTGCAGACACGCGCGCTCGCGGGGAAGGGTCAGTTGGTGGGGAAGCCGAGGTTGATGCCGCCGTGGGAGGGGTCGAGCCAGCGGGTGGTGATGGCTTTTTGGCGGGTGAAGAACTGGACGCCGTCCATGCCGTGGGCGTGGCTGTCGCCGAAGAGGGAGGCTTTCCAGCCGCCGAAGCTGTAGTAGGCCATGGGAACCGGGATCGGTACGTTGATGCCGACCATGCCGACCTCGACTTCGTTCTGGAAGCGCCGGGCAGCGCCGCCGTCATTGGTGAAGATCGCAGTGCCGTTGCCATACGGATTGTTGTTGATGAGCTGCAGCGCCTCGTCGTAGGACTCGACCCGGACCACGGACAGGACGGGGCCGAAGATTTCGTCGGTGTAGACGCTCATGTCGGGGGTGACGTTGTCGAGCAGGGTGGGGCCGAGCCAGAAGCCGTCCTGCCCGCCGTCAGGTTGCACGGTGCGGCCGTCGAGGACGACTTTGGCCCCGGCGGTTTCGCCGGCATCGATGTAGGAGGCGACTTTGTCGCGGTGGGCTTGGGTCACCAGCGGGCCCATGTCGGAATCCTTGGTGCCGTCACCGGTTTTGATGGTGGCGGCGCGCTCGGCGATCTTGGCCACGAGGTCATCGGCGATCGGGCCGACGGCCACGCAGGCGGAGATGGCCATGCAGCGTTCCCCGGCGGAGCCGAAGCCGGCGTTGACCATCGCGTCGGCGGCCAGGTCCAGGTCGGCGTCGGGCAGGATCACCGCGTGGTTCTTCGCCCCGCCCAGGGCTTGGACGCGCTTGCCGGCGGCGGTACCGGTGGCGTAGACGTACTGCGCGATCGGGGTGGACCCGACGAAGCTGACGCTTTTGATCTTCGGGTTGGTGAGCAGTTCGTCGACGGCGGTCTTGTCGCCCTGCAGGACGTTGAACACCCCGGCGGGCAGCCCGGCTTCGGCCCACAGCGCGGCGAGCCACAGCGAGGCGGAGGGGTCTTTCTCCGAGGGTTTGAGCACGACGGTGTTGCCGGCGGCGATGGCGACGGGGAAGAACCACATGGGGACCATGGCGGGGAAGTTGAACGGGGAGATGATGCCGACGGGTCCGAGGGGTTGGCGGATGGAGTGCACGTCGATGTTGGTGGAGGCGTTCTCGGTGAATCCGCCTTTGAGTAGGTGGGGGATGCCGCAGGCGAACTCGACGACTTCCTGGCCGCGGGCCACCTCACCCAGCGCGTCGGAGACGACTTTGCCGTGTTCGCTGGTGATGATCTCGGCGAGTTCACCCTTGCGCTCGTTCAAGAGTTCGCGGAACCGGAACAGCACCTGGGTGCGTTTGGCCAGCGAGGTGTCACGCCAGGCCGGGAACGCCGCCGCCGCGGCGTCGATCACCGTCCGGGCGTCCTCGACCGAGGCCAACGCGACCTGACCCGTCACCTCACCCGTCGCCGGATTCGTCACCGGCGCCGACGCCCCCGACGCACCCTCGAACACCTCGCCGTTGACCCAATGCGAAATCTGCGCAGCCATACCGATGATGATCTCGCCTCGAATGCGGTGAGTGTGCGTACACACTGTAACCAATAACCGGTTCAGGAATACACTGTGTCAATGCCGCTGACCGTCGGGGACGTGATCGCGCTGCCCGCGGTGCAGCAGGGGGAACCCGAGGTACTCAGCGCGCAACGGTGGACGGAGACCGTCCGCTGGGTGCACGGCAGCGACCTGCCCGATCTGTCCAGTCTTCTGCAGGGTGGCGAACTGGTCCTGACGACCGGCAAGGCGCTGGCCCGGCATCCGCGAAAGTACCTGCGCGGCCTGGCCGATGCGGGCGCTCTGGGCGTGATCGTCGAAGTCGGCACCCAGGTGCGGGCGCTGCCTGCCGGTATCGGAGCCATCGCCGAAGAGTTGGGGCTCGCGCTGGTGGTGCTGCATCGCATCGTGCGCTTCGTCGAGATCACCGAAGCCGTGCATCGGCTCATCGTCGCCGAGCAGTACGAGGAGGTGGCCTTCGACCGCCGCGTACACGAGACCTTCACCGAACTCAGCTTGAAACGCGCATCCCGGACCACGATCGTCGACGCGGCCGCTCAGATACTCGATGAACCCGTTGTGCTGGAGGACCTTTCGCATCAAGCCGTGGCGGTGTCGAGCGGCGTGTCCGCAGAAGTGCTCGACAACTGGGAGCGCCGCTCCCGTCGCAGCCCCGGGCGCGGCGGGCAGGCCGAACCGTGGGCGGTCACCGGCGTCGGGCCCCGCGCCCAGCAGTGGGGTCGGCTCGTCGTGCCCCGCGCGCCGGCCGACGGGCACCGGGCCAAGATGGTGCTCGAGCGGGCCGCAGCTGCGCTGGCGATGCACCGGATGATCGAGCAGGACCGCACCGGGCTGCAGCATCAGGCGCAGAGCGGACTGATCGACGATGTCCTGCGCGGGCGCCTCACCGACGAGCGGGAACTGACCGCCCGCGCCCGCGCGCTGGGTCTGCGGCCCGCCGCGCGGTACCTTCCGGCGACGGTGCGGGCGGAGCGGACCGAGCCGGCAGCGGATCCCGTGGCAGGCCACCGCGGTGCCATCGCGTTCCTCGACGCCGTCGCCCACGCCGTCAACGGTGCCGGCCACACCGGCCTGTTCTCCCTGCGAGGTGACTCCGAAGTCGCGATGGTGTTGGCAATGAGGGACTCTCGCGCCACCGACACCGCCCTGGCGGCACTCGGTGACCGACTGCGGGATCAGGTGCGCCGGGTCGACGGTGTGACGGCATCCGTCTTCGCGCTGGGGCCGCCCGGCGATCAAATCGCCGATGCGGTGTCCGGACTGGCCGAGGCCGCGCACATCGCGGACGTCGCGCTGGCGCAGGGAGATCGTGATCGGCCCTACGTCCGCGCCGCCGACGTCCGGTTGCGCGGGCTGCTGTCGCTGCTACGCGACGATCGGCGCGTTCAGCAGTTCGCGGAGACCGAACTGAGGACCCTGCTCTCGGAGGATCCCGCGCCCGGCCCGTCCAGCCTGACCATCCTCCGCGACTATCTCCGGCTGGCCGGCAACAAGGCAGCGCTCGCCGAACGTCTGCACATGAGCAGACCCGCTCTCTACAAGCGGCTGGCCGCTATCCGCGATGCGCTCGGCGTCGATCTCGACGACGGGGAATCGATGACCTCGTTGCACGTCGCGCTGATGATCGTCGACGGGGCCGCCGGGTCACGCCAGTGATCGCGACGGCCGCCATGCCGCAAAGCCCAGGACCAAGCCCAGGAACGGGATCGCCGCCAGTACGGTGCTCACCGTGACGCTGCCTCCGGTCACCAGCGTGAAGTTCGAGAGCACCAGCCACAGGCTCGCCAGCAGCCCGAGGACCGCCAGTGTGGGCGCGATCCTCGTGGCCCACATCCCGCCGCGGCCCCGGTGACGCAGGAAGAACACCAGCACCGCGATCGACGTGGTGAGCATCAGCAACACCATGCCGACCGTCGCGACACCTGCCATCGAACCGAACACCCCGACCAACGGATCGATGCCGCGCAGCGCGAGGATCGCGACGATGATCGCGGCCGTCGCGGTCTGGACGAGCGATGAAAAAGACGGCGACGCATGGTCGTCGTGCACCGTGGCCAGTCGTGCGGGCAGCAGTCCCTTGCCGGCCAGCACGAACTGATAGCGCGCGATCACGTTGTGGAAGGACAGCACGCACGCGAACAGGCTGCTCAGCAGCAGCACGTTGACGATGTCGCGGCCCACCGTTCCGAGCATGTCGCCCGTCGTGTCGAGCAGCATGTTGCCGTCGCCGGCCAAGGTCTTCTGGGCCACTCCGGTCACCTGGTCGGGACCCAGAGCAACGACGAACGCCCACACGGTGATCGCGTAGAACGCGCCGATGATGACGACCGCCGCGTAGGTGGCGCGCGGGATCGTCCGCTCGGGATCGCGCGCCTCGTCACGGAACACCGCGGTGGCCTCGAATCCGATGAACCCGGTGAGCGCGAACAGGATCGCGATGCCGATGGTGCCCTGGGTGAACGTCGCGGGGTCGAACGAGGTGAACGCGACACCTGCCGGTCCGGGCTTGGCGACCATCACCACGTCGAGCACGACGACGATGCCGATCTCGAGGGCCAGCGCCACGCCGAGCACCTTGGCGCTGAGTTCGATGTGCCGGTAGCCGAGAACGGCCACGACCGCCAGGATCGCGAACGAATAGACCGGCCAGGGGATCTCGGGCCCGTCATAGTGCGCGACGGTGTCGGCGATCGCCCAGCCGATGTAGCCGTAGATGCCGATCTGGATCGCCGTGTAGGCGATCAGGGCGACCACCGCGATGCCCTTGCCCATCCGTTCGCCGAGACCGACGGTGACGTAGGAGAAGAACGCTCCGGCTTCGGGAACGTGGGGCGTCATCGTCACGAACCCGATGCTGAACACCAGCAACACCAGCGCGGCGACGACGAAGCCGACGGGTGCACCGGCGCCGTTGCCCAGCCCCATCGCCAGCGGCATGTTGCCGCCGATCACGGTCAGCGGTGCCGCTGCGGCGACGACCATGAAGACGATTCCGACGGGGCCGAGTTGCCCTGTGAGGCGCCGGGTTTCAGGCTCGGTGGAGGTGGTCACGAGATCTCCTCGGGGGATGGGGCCGACAGTGCGGTGCGGAGCAGGTCGTGATCGATCGCGTGGGCGGTGAAGCCGTTGCGGCCGGTCATCGTGGTCGCGGCGACCATCGCGTTGACGATGGCCTCCTCGGTGGCGTCGATCGTCAGGTCGAACAGGCGAGTCATCAGTTGGGGGGCGACCATCCGCACGCCGATCTCCGGCGCCGACGTGGTGATGTCCTCGTCCCACGCGTACGGGGGAATGCCGCGGTTACCGGTCGAGAAGGCGAGCATCAGATCACCGCTGTACTGCTCGCCGGTTCCGCCGAGACGCCCGACAGCCAACGCCGCTCGCTGCGCCAGGCGCGTGCACTGGTGGGGGAGCAGTGGCGCGTCGGTGGCGACGATCACGATGATCGACCCCGAACCGGGTTCGTAGCCCGGCGGTAGATCGGGCAGGGGCACAGCCGACGGACCGATCTTTTCGCCGACGTGAACACCGTTGATGCGCAGTCGTTCTCGTCGACCGTGATTGGCTTGGACCAGGACCCCGACAGTGTAGGACCCGATCGCCGTCTCGGTGGTGCGCGACGACGTGCCGATGCCGCCCTTGAAGCCGTGGCAGATCATCCCGGTGCCGCCCCCCACGTTGCCCTCGGCGGGGCGCTGCGTCGACGCCTGTTCCAGCGCCGCACGCGCGTGCTCAGGCCGGACGTGGAACCCGTTGATGTCGTTGAGGAGTCCGTCGTAGGTCTCGCCGACCACAGGCAGCGACCAGTAGATGCCGTCACCGCGGGCGCGCACCTGGGCGGCGACCAGCTCGTCGCGCACGACACCCACGCTGTGAGTGTTGGTCAGCCCGATGGCACTGGTCAGTTCGCCGGATTCGCGGATCCATTCCAGGCCGGTGAGTTCGCCGCTGCCGTTGAGCCGGTGCGCGCCGGCGAAGACCGGTTCGGTCCAGATGTCGTCGTGCGGGACGACGACCGTGACGCCGGTGTGCACCGCCGGTGGCCCCTCGGCATCGAGGGTGACGTGGCCGACGCGTACCCCCGGGACGTCGGTGATGGCGTTCTGCGCGCCGGTGGGGTGGTCGCCGATGACGACGCCGAGGTCTCGTGCCCTCATGTCACGCTCCATTGTTTTCCGGATTGGAAAAGAACTATGCGCCCGCGTCGGGGATCGCGCAACAGGAAAGGCAGAATCGACCTCGACGACAGCCGAGGAGGTGACATCGATGGGCCGGCCGAACACGCAGGCGCAACGGCGCGCCGAGATCATGGACGCCGCGATCGCCCTCATCGAACGCCACGATCTGGCGACGCTGAAGCTCGCCGACGTGGCCGCCGAGATCGGCCTGACCACCAACGCGGTGCGGTACTACTTCAAGGACATGACCGAGCTGCTGTCCCAATTGGCACTGCGTTCGGACGTGCGCTTCTACGAGCAGCGCCGTCGATTCGCCGACGAGACCGACGACCCGGCAGAACAGCTGGCGATGACGATCGCGGCCGGCCTGCCCACCGGGCCCGAGGACGCCGAGTGGCGGGCCATCTGGCGTGCGGTGCTCGCCGCGGGCTTCGAACTGGACCAGCGCCGCGATGTGCAGGGGATCTATCACCGTCAGGTCGGTCTCTACCGCGATCTGCTGAACCAGGGTGCCGAGGCGGGAGTGTTCGCGCTTGCCGCACCGGCGCGCGACGCCGCGATGACGCTGATGGCGATGGAGGACTACCTCGGCTACCGCATCGTGGCGCGCGACCCCGAGATGGATCGCCCGACGGCACTGCGACTCATGCGTCAGTACGCGCAATCCGCCACGGGCGCAACGCTTCCCGAGTCATGAGTCACTCGCGCCGGTACGCCGATTCGATCTGGGCGCCCGCGTTCGGCAGCAGGGGCGCCCCGTTGGTCAGGACGAAGGTGGTGTTGCCGCGGTGCCACACCTGCAGCGACGGATCGTTGAGATCGACGCCCTCGTAGTGCGGGTGGATGAACAGCTTGCCCAGGTCGGCGTTGCGCACGGCCTCGGTGTTGTTCTTGTCAGTCGGAGAGTCGGCGAACCCGTCGTAGCGGCGCGCCACGTCGACGATGTGCCACGGGGTGTCCGTCGGAGTGGCCAACCCGGTGGTGCGCAGCGTCGGATCGCCGACCTTCGACCCGCCGGAGGCCCGCAGCGGGTTGCCGAACAGCACGAACGTCAGCCGGTCGGGACCCGGCACCGTCGGGTCCTGCGCGTGCTGGCGCATCCACTCCGAGGCGACCTGTGCCCCCTGGCTGTAGGCGAGCACGATGATGGTGCCCGGGGTGGCGCGTATCGCGGCGTCGATGTTGGCCACACCGGTGGGGATCGAATCCAGCGCCAGGTTGCGGGGGTAGTCGACCACCTTCATCGTGTAGGGCGGCCTGCTGAAGTCTCCGCGGAACTCCTCGTCCATGTCGTTCTTGACGTGCAGATCCGCCCCGGGTAGCGCGAGAACGGTTCCGCCGGTCGGTATTCCCAGCCGCGTGGCGGTTTCGGCCGTCAGGCCCGCAGACGGAGCAGTCGCGTCCCGGCGCGCCTCGATCCTGTGCCCCAGACAGCCCGCGCACAGCAGCGCGACGAGCACCACCAGGGCTGCGCGACGAATGATCATGGCTCGCACATCTTTTCGGCTCCCTTCGGGCCCTCGCGAGGATACGCCCGGCGCAATGCCTCTCAGCTGATCGCCGGCTGTGAGTTCGCCGTGCGCTCCGCGTCGATACCCAGCCGCGCGCACAGATCCAGGAAGGTCGCCGCGAACGGATTGTCGGCGGTCTGTGTGCGCAGTGCCGCCCAGTCGAGTTGTTCGCGGACACCGCGCACCACCGGAAGCAGTTTCGCGAAATCGCAGTGGTGCTCGTGCAGCGACCGCAGTTTCTGCAGTATCACCTCGGCGGGCGTCAGGACGGGCATCGACAGCGCGAGAACATCCATGGTCGGCGCCTCGGCGATCATCTGCGGATCGACGGGCACCCGGTTGATCTGGTGCAGCACGTCGACGAGTGCGGGCCCGTCCACACTCAGCGCCGCCTTGAACAGCCAGTCCTCCGGGGGCCGTCGGATGTCGAATCCCGCTTTGGTCAAGGCGGCAGCGGCAGCTTCCACGTCCGACTCGGCCACCACGAAATCGACGTCATGGGATGGTTCGGGCGCGCCGTACACCCACAGCGCGAAACTTCCGGCCAGCGCAAACGGCGGACCCTCGGCTTTGAGTGCCGACGCGGCTCGGCGCAGCGCCTCGCGCAGATCGTCTGGGGACATTCGCACCGCCGTGGGTTTCGACTGCAGGGTGGGTAGTGGACTACCCATGAAGTTGGTGACCTTCAACATCCTCCACGGCCGGACCGTGGGGGACGGTGTTGATCTGGACCGCTTCGCCGATTGCATCGCCGGGCTGGACGCCGACATCCTCGCGCTGCAGGAGGTGGACTCGGTGCAGCAGCGGTCGGGTCTGGCCGACCTGACAGCGCTGGCGGCCGAGGCCATGGGCGCACAGAGCCACCGCTTCGTCGCCGCCATCTCCGGGACACCCGGCGCGACGTGGATGGCCGCGACGGGGGAGGAGCAGCCCGGCACCGCGGCCTACGGCGTGGCGCTGCTGTCGCGGTATCCCGCGGCGGGCTGGCAGGTGGCGCGGCTGCCCCGGATTCCGTTCCGCTTCCCGATGTATCTCAACGCGCCCAATCGCGTACAGATCATCCACGAGGAACCGCGGGCCGCGGTGATGGGCACTTTCGACACCCCGCTCGGCGTCCTCACCGTGGTCAACACGCATCTGTCCTTCGTGCCGGCGTGGAACCGGCTGCAGTTGCGGCGTCTGCTCCGCGACGCCCAGGGGATGCCGTGGCCGCGGATCCTGACCGGAGACCTGAACATGTCACCGGCGGCGGTGCGGCGACACACCGGACTGCGTGCGCTCGCCAGCGCAGCCACCTTCCCCGCGGACGTGCCCACCCAACAACTCGACCACGTTCTGACCGACGATCCGGGGTTGCAGGCGCACGCGTCTCAAACCCCCGCCGTGGCGATCTCCGACCATCGCCCGCTCGTCGTCGACCTGTATCGCCACTGATCACGCCGGGACCTTCGGCCTGCCGGCGCGGGGACTCCGGACCCCTGTCGTGCGGGCACGCGGGCGGTAGCGTCGGACCTGCGGGCGGCAACGGTGCCGTCGCGTGAGGAGGCGCCCGTCATGACTCACCCATCCGGTTCATCGGGGTCGTTGGGCTCGGTCGTCTGTGTGGACGGTTCCCCGGCTTCCCGCGTCGCCGTCGACTGGGCTGCGCGCGATGCGGCGCGCCGCCGCGGGCGTCTGACGTTGGCCCACGTCCTGCCCTCGGCCGTCATGCAGTCCTGGGTCCAGGTGCCACTTCCACGGGCCTATCTCGAGGACGAGCAGGAGGCGGCGCGCACGATCCTGCGCGACGCGGCCGAGGCGGTGGCCGCGACGGCCGGCGACGGCGTCAGCGGCGTCGGCGAGAAGATCCTGTCCGGTCAGCCCGTCGCGGCGCTCGCCGAGCTCAGCGCCGACGCGGACATGATCGTCGTCGGCAGTCGGGGGCTGGGTACCTGGGAGCGGAGGCTTCTCGGGTCGGTCAGCACCGGCCTGGTGCACCACGCGCGCTGCCCCGTCGCCGTGATCCGCGACGAAGACCCCCTCATCCCGCATCCCGACCAGGCTCCGGTGGTGGTGGGCATCGACGGGTCTCCCGCCAGCGAGCATGCCACGGCGATCGCGTTCGACCAGGCTTCGCGTCGCGGCGTCGACCTGGTCGCCGTCCACACCTGGAGCGATGCGGGCTACGAGCTGCCCGACCAACCGTGGACCGACGTGCAGCCCGAAGAGGACATGCTTCTGGCGGAGCGGCTCGCCGGCTGGCAGGAGCGATACCCCGACGTGACTGTGCACCGAGTGGTGTGCCGGGATCAACCTGCCCGCCGGCTCCTCGACGAGGGCGCGACGGCGCAGCTGCTGGTCGTCGGCAGCCACGGTCGCGGCGGATTCGCCGGCATGCTGCTGGGTTCGGTCAGCACCCAGGTCGTGCAGTCCGCGCGCACGCCGGTGATCGTCGCCCGCCGTCAGCCGGTGAGCGCCGCGTAGCGGTCGATGTGGAAGTCGGTGGAGCCGAACTCGTACTGCAGCGCGGTGAGCCGCTTGAAATAGTGGCCAATCGCTAATTCCTCCGTCATGCCCATTCCGCCGTGCAGTTGGACCGCCTGCTGGCCGACGAAGCGAGCGGCCCGGCCGACGGTCGCCTTCGCTGCTGACACCGTCCTGGCACGCGTGACGTCGTCATCGTCGAGATGCAGGACTGCGAGATGGACGGCCGCCGCGGCCTGTTCGACCTCCATGTACATGTCCACCATGCGGTGCTGAAGGACTTGGAACGAGCCGATCGGTTGCCCGAACTGCTTGCGCTGCTTGGCATAGTCGACGGTGTCGGCGAGGACCTTGCGCATCGCGCCCACGGCCTCCGCGCAGATCGCGGCGGCTCCCTCGTCGCGTGCCCGGGACAGCGAGGCCCAGGCGCGGCCGTCGTCGCCCAGCAGCGCCGTGGCCGGCACCCGCGAGAGCGTGATGTCGGATGCGCGCCTGTCGTCGATGGTGCGGAAGTGGTGCATCTGCAGACCCGCGCCCGCCGAAGCGAGATCGACGGCGAACAGCGAGATGCCGTCGGCGTCGCAACGCTCGCCGCTGGTCCGGGCGGTGACCAGGACATGACTGGCCAACGGTGTGCTCGCCGAGACGATCTTCTCCCCGGTCAGCACCCAGTCGTCGCCGTCGCGTTCGGCCACGGTCGACACGTTCTGCCAGTGCTCACCCGACGCCGGCTCGGTGGCGGCCAGGGTGACCACCGCTGTGCCCGAGACGATGTCGTGCACCAACGCCGTGGCGAACGGACCGCCGGCCCGGCTCAGCAACCCGGCCGCCACGACCGCCGTGTCGACGTAGGGTTCGACCACGAGTGCACGGCCGAGTGCCTCGCAGATCAGCATCATCTCGACCGGACCGCCGCCGATCCCGCCGCAGGCCTCTGGCACCGTCGCCCCCAGGATGCCCAGCTCCCCGGCGAAGGCCCGCCAGATCTCGGGTTGCCATCCTTCATCGGATCGGGCTGCGGCGCGGCTCTTTTCGAGGTCGTAGCGGGCCGAGAGGAACCGTGTGAGGCCCGTCCGCAGGAGCTCTTGCTCGTCGTCGATCGTGAAATCCATGTGTCTGCCCCCTACAGTCCCAGTGCGGCTTTGGCCAGGATGTTGCGCTGAATCTCGTTGCTGCCGGCGTAGATCGAGCCGGCGCGGTCGTTGAGGTAGCGCAGCGGCGCCACCGCTTGCCACGGCTCACCGCTGACGTAATCGTCTGCGGGCGGGCTGAAGTGAGCGATGGGGCCGCCGGGGCAGGTCGCGTGCGGCTGGTAGGCGCGGCCGCGCGGACCGGCCGCTTCCATCGCCAGCTCCGTGATGTGTTGGCTCAACTCGGTGCTGAGCACCTTGAGCATCGATGACTTCGCGCCCGGGTTACCGCCCGCGGCCACGACGGCGAGCACCTGGTGTTCGAGGATGTCGAGAACCTCGGTGCGGATGCGCACGTCGGCGAGCTTGTGGGCGAACGCGGGGTGGTCGAGGAGTCGACCGCCGCCGGGGCCGGGTTGCTCCGCAGCGGCGGTGGCGATCTCCTCGGCCATGACCTGCAGGGCTGGTGCCGCGGCGCCGCCGCCGCGCTCGAACTCCAGCAGATATTTCGCCACCGTCCAACCGTCGTCGATGTCGCCGATGACATTGGCCTTGGGCACCCGCACCTCATCGAAGAAGACCTGGTTCTGCACCTCTTCGCCGGAGGTCATCACCAGCGGCCGGATCTCGATGCCCGCTGACGTCATGTCGATCAGCAGGAAGGTGATGCCCTGCTGTTTCTTCTCCGAGCGGGTGGTGCGTACCAGCGCGAACATCCAGTTGGCCTCGCGGGCATGGGTGGTCCAGATCTTGCTGCCGGTGCACACCAGGTGATCGCCGTCGTCGCGGGCCACCATCGACAACGCAGCGAGGTCGGAACCCGCCTCCGGCTCGGAGTAGCCCTGGCAGAAGAACACCTCGCCGGTGAGTATGCCGTCGAGGAAGTAGTCCTTCTGGGCGTCGGTGCCGAACTCGATGATCGCGTGGGCGACCATGCGGATCCCCATCGGCGACAGCGAGGGCGCACCGGCCAGCGTGGACTCTCGGCTGAAGATGTAGTGCTGGGTGAGCGTCCAGTCGCGGCCGCCGTAGGCCACCGGCCAGGCGGGCGCGGCCCAGCCTCTGGCGTGCAGGATGCGCTGCCACTGCATGCTGGCTTCGTGATCGGCGTACACGCTGGTCATCAGCCGGCCCGCGCGGCGCAGTTCCGGCGTGAGATGGTCGTCGAGGAACGAACGCACCTCGTCCCGGAAGGCGAGGTCGCGGGGTGACCAGGTCAGGTTCATGTCAAGAGAGTAAACCTAGTTAGTTAGGTGGGGAACCAGCCGATGTGGTCGCCCGGGGCGAGGCGCGCCCGGTGGTAGGTTGATGATGTTGCCGCGGGCAGTGATGGCAAATGATGCAGCGTCCATACGGGCTCGTGGCACTCCGTTTGGCAGGACGATGTGACGTCGCCGATGAATTCGGCAAATCAGAGGCGGATAACCGTGTATCCCGACGTGGTGTGGCAGGACGAGGTCGACGTGGTGTGTACCGACGTCGGCCCCGCCGGCCTCCTGTGTGCGATTGCCGCAGCCGCCCGGGGTGGCGAGGTGATGCTGGCCGCGCAGCGACCGCATTCGCGGACGTGGTTCGAGACCGTCCGCGGCGACGCCGCGACCTCGGCGTACATGGCTGCACTGGTCGACGACATCGACGTCAAGGCATTGCCCGAGCAACCCCGCGTGCTGCCTGTCCGGTCCGTGCGACCGGTGGAGAGCGCGCCCGCCGGCCGACGCCGCCAGACGGTGCCGCCGTTCGACGGCGGCCGTCTTCGGCGCTGGACGGGGGAGTGCATCGCATCCCCGCTCGGCTATCTCTACACCCGGGTGACCGACTGGCAGGCGACGCCGGTGCGCTCCGTCGACGGCGACATCGTGGAGGTGTGCGGCGTCGACGTTTCCGACGGCGCCGTCGGTGAGTCCGGGGGACTGGACGAGTGGTTGGCCGCACAGATCGAGCGGCATGACCTCACACCGCAACCCGTCGATGCCGTCGAGCGGCTGGTGTTCGACGACTCGACCGTGTCCGGGGTCGTCTTCGCGACCGGCGACGGTCCGCTGGCCGTCCGCGCCCGGCACGGTGTGTTGCTGTGCGGCCCGCGCGGCACCGGACTGCCAACCGGTGACGCCGGTTCCGGCCAGGTGGCGCTCGTCGGCAGGTCGGCCAGTCGCTTCGGCCGGGTCGAACTGCTCACCGACGCCTGAGGCGCTGCCGCCCAACGGTCAGAAATCGACCGGTATGCGCCCCTTGGCCAGCAGCGACTCCATCGGCCCTGCAGCGATCGGACGCGACAACAGGAACCCCTGAGCGCGGTGACAACCATGGCGCAGCAACGTCAGGGCTGCGGTGGTGGTCTCGACACCCTCGGCGACCAACTCGAGACCGAAGGCCTCGGCCAGCGCGATGATCGCCCGCACGATCGCCAGATCGCCCGGATTGGTGCCCAGATCGCGCACGAAACTCCGATCGATCTTGAGGGTGTCCACCGGCAGCGACTTCAGCTGTGACAGCGCGCTGTAGCCGGTGCCGAAATCGTCGATCGCGACCTGCACGCCCGCCTCCTTGAGACCGGCGAGGGTGATGCGCGTGGTCTCGATGTCCTGCACCACCACCGTCTCGGTGATCTCCAGACACACCGAGCCGCGCGGCAGGCCGTTGTCCGCCATCGCCCCCTTCACGGTCTCCACGAAGCCAACCGTGACCAGCTGCACGGGCGAGACGTTGATACGCATCACCGAGTCGAGACCGTGCCCGCGGGAACGCCACGCGGCGAACTCGGCGCACGCGGTGCGAAGCACCCAGCGTCCCAGCTCGCCGGCCATGTTGATCGACTCGGCCACCCCGATGAACGCATCCGGGGTCAGCAGGCCCCGCGTGGGGTGCTGCCAGCGCACCAGCGCCTCCATCGCGACGATGTCCCCGGTGCGCATGTCGAACTCGGGCAGATAGTGCAGCAGCAGTGCGCCGCTTTCGACCACGGTCTGCAGGTGCAGCTCGATGTCGTTGCGGAACTCGTTCTCGAGCGACATGTCGTCGGTGAACACTGCGACCTGGTTGCCGCCGGCGTTCTTGGCGGTCAGCACCGCCTGGTCGGCCCGCCGCAACAGGTCGGAGGTGCTGTCCTGACCCGGCGACCCGAGCGCCACCCCGATGCTCACCGTGCGGGTGAGCATCTCCCCGTCGATGGACACCCGCTCGCGCAGGACCGCTTGCAGTCGCAGCGCGAGCGCCTCGGCGCCCGCCGCGTCCATCGGGGTCGCGGGCACGACGACGAACTCGTCGCCGCCGAGCCGGGCGATCAGGGTGGGACCGTCGGCGCCCCGGCGGAGTCGTTCGGCCAGCACCCGGATGAACCAGTCGCCGGCGGTGTGGCCCAGGTAGTCGTTGATCGCCTTGAGCCGGTCGAGATCGAAGAACAGCGCCGACACCGGTCCGGGTTGGCCTTCGGCCAGCCGCGCGTCGAGGTGGCTCAGCAGCGCGCGCCGGTTGTACAGCCCGGTCAGGTCGTCGTGGTCGGCGAGGTAGCGCAGTTGTTCTTCGGCGTCGACGCGGGCCTGCACCTGCGCCAGCAGTGAGGCGATCGCTTTGAGCGCGTTCAGCTCGGCTTCGGTCCAGTCACGGTCGCCGAACTTCACGAAACCGAGCACTCCGGACGTCACATCGCCCGAGAGCAGCGGCACGCACGCCATCGAGGTCGCCGGGACCTGCCTGCCTTCGTTGATCGTGCGCTGGTAGTCGTCCGTCGCCGGCTCCGGCCGGAAGACGATCGGCTCCTTCTGGGTCTCGGCCATGGCGAACACGGGATCGGCATCCGCGAAGTACACGACCGCCAGGGGGTCGGGGTCCGGGATGCCCGGCCGCACCGGCCATTCGGCGACCAGCACCGAGGCTCGGATCGTGTGATCGTTGCGCCGCAGGAAGCTCACGTCGACCCCGAAGTACGCGACGAGGTCCGCCAGCACGTTCTGACACACGTCTTTGGCCGTCGCCGACGTCGCCCCCATGAGTTGCGTCGCGACCGATGTCACCACCAGGTCCAGGCTCTCGGGCAAGCGACCCTCTCTCGTATCCGCGTCAGCTCGGTGACGAATTGTCATTCCCGCCGCGACGCCGACTGATGACCGACGGTCGCGGCGCCCGGGACAACCTCAGCACCAACGCCAGCGATTCAGCAGGATCCGCGGATACCAACGTGCGGAAAGTGTATTGCAGGTCGGCCAACGCATCGGCGAAGCGGGGCGACAGCGCGGCAAAGTCGTCGCGGTCCGCCGCATAGAGAAACGCCGGCGAAACGGGTTGCACAGCTAATCCGCGCTGCTGGGCGTGTATCCAGACCGATTCCACCGCCGCCCCCGCCCGCGCGTAGTCGGAGATGGTGTGACCGGTGACCGTGATGATCGCCACACCCGCGGCGGCAGCGACCTTCGCGCGGCTGTCGTCGCCGAGCACGGTGCCGGCGTCCCATGCCGCCAGATGCGCCATCACATCGCCGCGGCGCAGGATGTCCAGGAGCACCACATCGGCATCGTCGAGT
The DNA here is from genome assembly GCF_007096635.1 of Mycolicibacterium sp. 018/SC-01/001. Taxonomy (GTDB): domain Bacteria; phylum Actinomycetota; class Actinomycetes; order Mycobacteriales; family Mycobacteriaceae; genus Mycobacterium. Next base: position 157,029 of record NZ_VKAA01000012.1, on the reverse strand, counting down.
TCCAGACTGTGTACGTCGATTCCGGTGTCGGGGGACGGATGTCCGGGCCACCGCAACTCGTCGATCATCTGCGCGTGCAGGTGCGGCGTCAGATAGCGAATCCGGTCGGCCGTGGCGAGCAGAGCGGCCGCCTGTTCGACGTCCGACGGATCGGTCAGCAGAGCCAACCGCGCGCCCTCGTCAGCCGCGGCTGAGCGCAGTTCGGTGACGACGGCGTCGTCGAGTTCGATCCGAGTGCCGTGGTGTCGGTTGGTCTCCCGCTGCAGCATCGCGGGATAGAGCTCAGCCAGCGCGAGGTCGGGTGCGGTCTCCTCGATCGTGACAGCCGCACTCAAGGGAAACCGTTCGTCACCGATCCGGTAGTCGACCCGCGCGCCGTACCCCTGCGCCGCGGCCGCGACCCGCGCATTGAACGCGGCGGCACCGACCGCGACCGCGCTGCCGCGGAATCCGACGTCCATGGCCGAGGTGAGGTCAGGGTCGATGTGGATGTCCAGGCAGCGATCCGGCGCTGCCGCCCGCTTCTCGATGATCCACGGCTGGGTGTTACCACCCGACGGTGCCCGCCACGCGGCCGCCGCCATGACGTCGATGACGGCACCGACCGGCGTGACCGGCGCGCCCTGACCGCCGGGCTGCGGGTCCGAATCCGCTGCTGCGAGACCGACGCCCGGCTCACCGAGATGATCGAGCAGAGCGGGCACATCGACCTTGACCCGCCCCGAGGCCAGCGGCTCGCCGAGCCCGATGCGTCGCACGGCCTCGGCCACCGACGCGGCGCCGACCGCGACCTCCGACGACAGCTGCGGCCACGTCGACAGGGTAGTGCCGACCTCCAGCAGTGACGCCGCCATCCGTGCCGGCAGCCCCGACGCATCGATGATGCGAAGCACCCGCGGCACCTTCTGTTTGGCACTCAACCCGGCCAGCGTGGCCGCGTCCATCTCCGCGAGCTCACCCAGCAGTCCGTGCAGCAGAGGCCGGTCGGGTTCGGTGTCGAAGCGTTCGACGTCCAGCAGTCCGCCGCTGCTCGTCGCCATCAGCACCGGGATGCGGCGCGCCCGGGCGGCGCCGCGGACGAGGACTTTGGCGTCGAGCGAGTCGCATTCCTCGACGAGGACGTCGAGTCCGTCGAGGAAGTCGTCGACAGTGCCGGCGGTGAGGCCGTCCTGTTGCACGACGACGGTGAGGTAGGGGTCGAGTTCGGCCAACCGGCGAGCGCACACCACCGCCTTGTTCACGCCGACGTCGAGAAGCGTCGCGGGAACCCGGTTCAGATTCGAGACATCGATGGCGTCGAAGTCGGCGAGGCGCAGTTCACCGCACAGTCCCTGAGTGGCCAGGGTGTGCGCGATCGCGTGCCCGACGCTGAGCCCGACCACGCCGACGCGCACCCGGCCCAGCCTCGCCATCTCCTCTGCCGAGATGAGATTGCGATTGCGATCCAACCTCAGCCGGCGATACGCGCGGGGTCCGAGGACACGGACCAGCGCTCGCCTCCAGGGGTAGTACGCCCAGTGATCGGGTTCGTCGGCGAGGTCGGCGGGTACGGCAGGTCGTATCGCGGCCAGTTCTGCCCGCTGCGCGGAGATCGAGTCGACGACCGCGACAGCGGGATCGTCGTGCAGTGCCGCCCACCGCTGCGCGTCCTCGGGTTCGCGCACGTCCAGGATCGACGCCGCGTAGACGTCATGTGCAGGCTGGGTCATCCCATCCGCCGCGATGCTGCGGCCGCCGGGTCTGCCGCGAAGTCCGACCCCGTCATGGCGCGCTGCTCGGCCAGGAAGGCGGCGAACTGCCGCGGCTGCGCGTGATTGGCGAACGTGAGGCGGTCCCACCAGGCGATCCTGGTCTGATACCGCACGTCGGGGTAGGGCGTGGGCGGGATCTTCGCGGCCAGCACTCCGCCCGAGGTGAGCCACCGCTTGAGCACGTAGGACGCCGCAGTCGCGACGACGAACTGGATGCCGAGCAGATCCATGGCGTGCAGGGGTGTGCGCGCGATGCTCGTGGTGAGCCGGCGGCTCAGCTCGGGGTCGTCGGCGACCCATGCGGTCTTCATCTCGGCGACGCCGAACGGGAGACGGTCGGCGACCATCTTGCGGACGGCATCCTCGCCGGCCTGCCCGGCCCATTCTTCGGTCGCATGGCATTCGTCCACCGAGCGGTAGGGACCCTTTGCGCGCAACCCGCCGACTACTCGGCCCGCTTCATTGACGCATGCGGCGAATAGTGCGGTGTCGTCACCGCGGAGCAGAGCATGGCTGTCGATGGCTGCGCCGATTCCATGCTGTTGGTAGCTGTGCGTTGCTCCGGCGACGAAATCGGACCACAACTCCGGTTCAGTCGATGGACGTGCGTAGATGACGGTGCACTCTGTGGCGGGGTCCCAGTACCGCGGGCTGGAGTCCAGCCGGTCGGCATCGAGGTCGGCAAAGGCAAAGTCCGGACGCGTCATTTCGATCCATTCCTCTGGCGGCGCATTAGCGGGGGCGGGTGCTGCGCAGAACGCGGAAAAACACGTTCATTCTCAAGTATCTCGCCCATCCACAGCCAAATTCCAGCGAGCCGGAAGAAGTCATCCACTAAAACCGATTCCAGTAAAGGTCACGATCAGGTCACGGTCGCTCACTGTGGAGTCACGGCAATTGCACACTTGCGAGTCGACGCTGGTCAACCCCCTGCACGTGTTGCCGCGGCGAACATCGGTACCGGTTCGTTCCGATCGCAATCAGTGGCGCGCCGCGTCCGCCGATGCTTTGCTCTTTTCGACGAATCAAGACCGTTCCGACGCTTCTGACGTGCGCGTCAGCGGTGGCGCAGATGCGGTTACCCTCCAGTAACGAGATGGTTTCGCGGCTCGGGTCCAGGGCTCGGCAACGCGGCTTGCCATCGGGTGCCCGCGAGATGGTCCGGCGTTGCGCGATGTCGGCGGACACGCGTTTCCGTCGAGATGGGGAGCGCGCCGGGGACGTCGGGCGCCAGGGAACGTCGACGTGGCAAATGTTTGCCAAACCTGCAAATAGTGATTCTGCGGGCGGTGCCGGACCTTTTATTATTGACTCTCGCGACAGAAATACGAATAGCGAACTCACCATATCAATTGGAGCACTCATCGACAATTCTTGTTGATCCCCTGAACGAATGCTGTGATTCGAATTGTCCGTTCCTCAATTCCCCAACGGCATGTGGCAGGCCATGCCATTCGCCGGCGGTCCCGGGTGGAACCGCGCCGGCCTGTGGCACTGTGAGGACCCCATCAACAGGTCAAAGGAGACGGCGTGAAGAAGTTCAGGGATCTGTCCGAGTTCGTCGCGGCGCAGGGATCGCAGCTCGGACCCACCGAGTGGTTGGAGATCACGCAGGATCGCGTCGACCTTTTCGCCGACGCCACCGAGGATCACCAGTGGATTCACGTGGACCCCGAGCGTGCTGTCGACGGCCCGTTCGGCGGGACGATCGCCCATGGCCTGCTCACCCTGTCACTACTGCCGTACTTCACCCATCAGCTGTACACCGTCGACAACGTGGCGATGGCGATCAATTACGGCTACAACAAGGTTCGGTTCATCACGCCGGTACGGGTCGGCGCGCGCCTGCGCGCACGCGCGCAGATCTCCACGGTGAACGAGCTCGACAACGCGGTGCAGGCCACGCTGGCGGTCACCGTGGAGATCGAGGGATCCGAGAAGCCCGCGGCGATCGCGGAGTCGATCGTGCGCTTCGTGGGCTGATCAGCGGCCGCCGGCGGATTTGACGAGGCCGCCTCCGATGATCAGCCGCTGGATCTCGCTGGTGCCCTCGTAGAGTCGGAGCAACCGCACGTCGCGGTAGATCCGTTCCACGGGCACGTCGCGCATGTACCCCGCGCCGCCATGGATCTGGACCGCGAGATCGGCCACGCGGCCGACCATCTCGGTGCAGAAGAGCTTGACCGCCGACGGGGCGAGCCGGCGGTCCTCGCCGGTCAGCCATTGCCGGGCGGCATCGCGGACCATGGCCCGGCCCGCCGTCACGCCGGTGTACTGGTCGGCGAGCATCGCCTGCACCAGCTGGAACTCGCCGATCGGGGTGCCGCCCTGGGTCGCGGTCGCTGCGTAGGCGACCGATTCGTCGAGTGCGCGCTGGGCGGTGCCGACCGCCAGTGCCGCGATGTGGACCCGGCCGCGAGCCAGCGACGACAACGCCGCCCGGTAGCCGATGTCCTCGGCGCCTCCGATGAGCGCGTCGTCGCCGACCCGCACGTCGGAGAACGTGACGTCCGCCGTCCAGGCGCCCTCCTGGCCCATCTTCTTGTCTTTGGCCCCCACCGTCACTCCCGCGGTGTCGGCGGGAACCAGGAACACCGCGATGCCGGCCCCCTGTGCATCGGCCGGTCGGGTGCGGGCGAACGTGATGAACAGGTCGGCGGTCGGGGCGTTGGTGATGTACTGCTTGGCGCCGTTGATGATCCAGCTCTCGCCGTCGCGTGATGCCTTGGTGCGCAACCCCGCCGGATTGGAACCGGCGCCCGGCTCGGTCAGTGCGAAGGACGCGACGACGTCACCGGACGCGATCGGCGCCAGCCAGGTGGATTTCTGCTCGTCGGTGCCGTAGCCGACCAGCACCTGACCCGCGATGCCGTTGTTCGTGCCGAACATCGATCGCAGCGCCAGCGAGGTGTAACCGAGTTCCATCGCGAGTTCCACGTCCTGGGCCAGGTTCAGACCGAGACCGCCCCACTCCTGGGGGATCGCATAACCGAACAGGCCCATCTTCTTCGCCTGATCACGCAGATCGTCCGGGACACGGTCCTCGGTCAGGATCTCCTGCTCGCGGGGCACGACGACCGTCCTGACGAAGTGGCGTGTCTGCGCGAGGATCTCGCGGAAATCCTCGTCGCTGACCTCGGCGTTGCTCATCGGTCTCCTCGGGGTTGTGCGTGCGGCAGATCATATATGAAATACGATATCTGTCCGAAGTCCGATGACGTGGAGGATGCACAGTGGGATTACTGGACGGGCGGACCGCCGTGGTGACCGGCGGAGCGCAGGGGCTGGGATTGGCGATCGCCCGGCGGTTCGTCGACGAGGGGGCCCGCGTGGTCCTGGGCGATGTGAACCTCGAGGCGACGAAAGCCGCGGCTGATTCGCTCGGCGGTGCCGACGTGGCTCGGGCCGTGCGCTGTGACGTGACCAGCGCTGCCGAGGTGGAGTCCCTGGTGACGACGGCGGTCGATCAGTTCGGCGACCTCGATGTGATGGTCAACAATGCCGGCATCACCCGTGACGCCACGATGCGCAAGATGACGGAGGACCAGTTCGACCAGGTGATCGCCGTGCACCTCAAGGGCACCTGGAACGGTCTGCGGGCGGCCGCGGCGGTGATGCGCGAGAACAAATGCGGGGCGATCGTGAACATGTCGTCGATCTCCGGCAAGGTCGGCATGATCGGCCAGACCAACTATTCGGCGGCCAAGGCCGGCATCGTCGGGATGACGAAGGCGGCAGCCAAGGAACTCGCCTACCTCGGCGTCCGAGTGAATGCGATCCAACCCGGACTGATCCGGTCGGCGATGACCGAGGCCATGCCGCAACACATCTGGGACTCGAAGGTGGCCGAGGTTCCGATGGGGCGGGCCGGCGAGCCCGACGAGGTGGCCGCCGTCGCGCTGTTCCTGGCCAGCGACCTGTCCTCCTACATGACGGGAACGGTTCTCGAAGTCACCGGCGGGCGGCACCTGTGACGCGGGGGCCCGTGATCTGCGAGCCGGTGCGCACACCCATCGGACGGTACGGCGGCATGTTCGCGCCCTTGACCGCGGTCGACCTCGGCGTCACCGCAGTGCAGGGCCTGCTCGCCCGCACCGGGGTCAGTCCGGAGACGGTCGACGACGTCATCGTCGGGCACTGCTACCCCTCGATGGAAGCGCCGGCCATCGGGCGCGTCATCGCCCTCGACGCCGGCCTGCCCGTCACCGTGCCGGGCATGCAGATCGACCGGCGCTGCGGCTCGGGCCTGCAGGCGGTGATCCAGGCGTGCCTCCAGGTCGCCGGCGGTGATCACGATGTCGTCATCGCGGGCGGGGCCGAGTCGATGAGCAACGCGGTGTTCCATTCGACCGACATGCGATGGGGTGGAGCCCGCGGCGGCGTCACCGTGCACGACGCGCTCGCGCGGGGCCGAACGACGGCGGGCGGTAAACATCATCCGGTCCCCGGTGGGATGCTCGAGACCGCGGAGAATGTGCGCCGCCAGTACGGCATCGGGCGGGTCGAGCAGGACGAGCTTGCCGTGCGCTCACACCAGCGTGCCGTCGCGGCGCAGAAGGAGGGGCTGCTCGCCGAAACGATCGTTCCGGTGACTGTGCGGTCTCGCGGTGGCGAGGAGGTCATCGACACCGACGAGCACCCGCGGGCCGACACCTCGATCGACAAGCTCGCCGCGCTGCGCCCCATCCTCGTCGGCTCCGATCCGGAAGCGACTGTCACGGCGGGTAATTCGAGCGGGCAGAACGACGCCGCATCGATGTGTTTGGTGACCACGGCGGACAAGGCAGACCAACTCGGCCTCACCCCGCTCGTGACGTTGACGTCGTGGGCGGTCGCCGGTGTCGGTCCGGACGTGATGGGCATCGGGCCCGTGCCGGCCACCAGGCAGGCGTTGGCCAAAGCCGGGCTCACGCTGGCCGACATGGACCTGATCGAGCTGAACGAGGCGTTCGCGGCGCAGGCGCTGGCCTGTACCCGCGAATGGGGCTTCGCAGCAGAAGATTTCGATCGGACCAATGTCCACGGCTCGGGCATCTCCCTGGGGCACCCGGTCGGCGCCACCGGGGGGCGGATGCTCGCCACGCTGGCCCGCGAGCTCGCGCGGCGCGGCGGCAGGTACGGCCTGCTGACCATGTGCATCGGCGGCGGCCAGGGTCTGGCCGCGGTCTTTGAACGAGTCGGGCGATGACGCGATTGGCGCAGACCCTGGGACTGACGGAGTTCCAGGCCGAGATCGTCTCGACGGTACGGGCTTTCGTCGACAGGGAGGTCATCCCGGCGGCTCAGGAACTCGAGCACTCCGACACCTACCCGCAGGCGATCGTCGATGGCATGCGGGACATGGGGTTGTTCGGACTCATGATCCCCGAGGAGTACGGCGGTCTGGGCGAGTCCCTGCTGACCTACGCGCTGTGCGTCGAAGAGCTGGCTCGCGGCTGGATGAGTGTGTCCGGGGTGGTCAACACGCACTTCATCGTCGCCTACATGATCCGCCAGCACGGTACCGAGGCGCAGAAGCGGAATTACCTGCCGCGCATGGCTACTGGCGAGACACGCGGCGCCTTCTCCATGTCGGAGCCCGAACTGGGCTCCGATGTGGCGGCGATCAGGACCAGGGCCACCGACAACGGCGACGGCACCTACACGATCGACGGCCAGAAGATGTGGCTGACCAACGGAGCCAGCTCGACGTTGGTCGCCGCGCTGGTACGCACCGACGAGGGCGCGGAACGTCCGCACCGCAATCTGACCGCCTTCCTGGTCGAAAAGCCCACAGGATTCGGTAAAGTGGTGCCGGGCCTCAGCATTCCCGGCAAGCTCCACAAGCTCGGCTACAAGGGCATCGACACCACGGAGCTGATCTTCGACGGCTACCGAGCGCAGGCGAGTGACATCCTCGGAGAGGCGCCCGGGCAGGGGTTCTTCCAGATGATGGACGGTGTCGAGATCGGGCGCGTCAACGTCTCGGCTCGCGCCTGCGGCGTCGGCATCCGCGCGTTCGAGCTCGCCGTGCGCTATGCCCAGCAGCGCAGCACATTCGGCAAGCCGATCGCCGAACATCAGGCCATCGCCTTCGCGCTGGCCGAGATGGCCACCAAGGTCGAAGCAGCTCACCTGATGATGGTGAATGCGGCTCGCCTCAAGGACTCCGGTGACCGTAACGACGTCGCAGCGGGCATGGCGAAGTACTTCGCCAGCGAAGTGTGCGCCGAGGTGACCCAGCAGAGCTTCCGCATCCACGGCGGCTACGGCTACTCCACCGAATACGAGATCGAACGGCTCATGCGCGACGCGCCGTTCCTGCTGATCGGCGAGGGCACCAGCGAGATCCAGAAGAACATCATCAGCAAGCGGCTGCTCGCCGACTACCGGGTGTGACCGCGAGATGAGCGCACCCGATTTCGCGAGCAGGCCGCAACTCGCCGAGGATGTGGCGGCAGTGGTGCGACGCAGGATCTTCGACGGCACGTACGCCGCCGGGCACTACGTGCGACTCGACCAGCTGGCCGCTGAACTCGGCATCAGCGTCACGCCGGTGCGTGAGGCTCTCGTCGAGCTCAAAGCCGAGGGTCTGGTGGACCAGCAACCGCGCCGCGGCTTCGTCATCCGCCGCGTGACCGAACGGGACATCACCGATGTCTCCGAGGTGCAGGCCTTCATCGGGGGCGAACTGGCGGCCCGCGCGGCCACCGCGATCACCGAGGTGGCGCTGTCCGAACTGGCGGCGGTCCAGGCCGATCTGGAAGCGGCGTACGCGGCCGGCGAGGGGGAGCGCGCTGTCCGGTTGAACCACGACTTCCACCGCGCGATCAACATGGCCGCGCAGTCGTCGAAACTCGCCCAGTTGATGTCGCAGATCACCCGGTACGCACCCGAGGCGGTGTTCCCGGCGATCGACGGCTGGCCTGAGCACTCGAACCGCCATCACCGGCGAGTGCTCGCGGCCCTGACCGCCCGCGACGAGGAGCAGGCACGCGCCGCGATGGCTAAGCACCTGACGGCTGGTGCCGCGCCACTGATCGATCACCTGAAGCGACGCGGTGTGATCGGTTGATCCGCCCGTCACCGACCTGCCAGCAGCGTCCGGAAGCGACGAGGGGCCAGGACGTCGGCGCCGGCGGAGCGCACCCGATCGGCCAGTGTCCGGTCAGAGGTGACGACGACGATGTCGTGGGGGTGGTCGTCGGCACGGACCATCCGGACGATCTCGTCGTCGGCGGAGTCGGGGGCTGCGGCGGGTGCGTGCGCGACGGTCACGATGGCGGAATCAATAGGCGGACGCGGCGGCTGCTCGAACACCACGGTGACATCCGAACCCTCGGCGCCGGCCCAGGCCTCGAGTTCCCCTACCAGCGTTTCCATCGCCGCGTGCCGATCGCGCCACCAGCCGTCCGGCCTGGCGCCGATGACGTTCATGGCGTCGACGATCCAGCGCACGATTCCCAGGCTAATCCCAGGCTGATCCCAGGTTCGGCGATCGGCGTCCGGATGTTGCTGGGGGATGGCAGGCAGATGATCGGGTGGAAAACTTCGATCATGATTCGGTCGCCGACTGCGGGATCGTCAGCTAACCTCTGCGCAGGTAGAGATATTACGGAACTGTCAATAATCAGGGCCGCGTCGGGGGACAAGCTAGGAGCGGCCTGGTAGAAGGTCGTGCCGCTTTCACAGATACGCCGAATTCACTGACAGGTGTTCACAGCCGGGGTAGCTTCCAATGCGCAGTATCGAGACGCTATGTTTCCACTGTTGAAATTGCGGAGCCGCTCCGGGGCTCATAGGTTGTACCTGCTCACGCAACGATCACGCCACCATTGGACAGGGAGATCGGCTCATGACGCTTCCAACTCTTTACTTCTCACGGCCCGCCACTGTTCTCCCTGAGAAGGCGATGGACAACGACGAGGTCCTAGCCCTCGTTCGCGACGAGTTCACAGGTCCCGACGCCGAATGGAACGGAGTCGAGCAAACCATTCGATACGTGTTCGACCGGTGCAACACCAAGACCCGCTACCTCGATCAGAGCACCACGCTGCTGCCGTCGGAGTTTGCAACGCAGGCCGCGCAGGCCTGCCTGGACCGCTACGGCGTCGCGGCCACGGACCTCGATCTGGTGGTCTACGGCGGCATCGCGCGCGGCAACTTCGAGCCCGCGACGGCCGCCGAGGTCGCCGGCATGCTCGGCGCCCGCCCTCTGCACGCCGTCGACGTCACCTGCGCGTGTGCGGGCCTGATCGAGGCGATGCACACCGTCGCCGGATATTTCGCGCTGCACCCGGAGATGACGACGGCGCTCATCTGCTCCGGCGAGCTGAGCCGCGGGCGGATCGCCTACGACATGCGTGGCCTTCAGGACGTGGCGGTGTTCGCTGCCGGGCTGACCCTCGGTAACGCCGCGACGGCTCTGTTGATCACCCGTGAGCCGATGGCCGGGGGAAGCGCGCGCCTCGAGGGGATCTTCCACAAGACCCTGTGCGAGCACTACGACCTGTGCAAGACGCCGATCGACGGATTCTTCCAGTCGAAGTCCAAGGAGCTCTTCGCCCTGTCGGTGCACGCCGCGCCGCTGATCAAGGAGATGTGCGACGACATCGGCTGGTCGACCGAAGAGGTCGACCACTACGCCTTCCACCAGCCCAGCGAGGCCGCGCTCGAGCGGGTGTTCACGGAATTGGGCGCCCGTCCGCAGGCGTGCGTGCACACCCATTCGCTGTTCGGCAACACCGCGAGCACCGCGTGGGCGCTGGCCCTGGACTATCGCCTCGAGCACGGCACAGTCGAGCCGGGCGACAAGATCGTGATGGCAAGTGCGGCAGCAGGTTTCACGATCGTCGGCGCTGCCGCCACGTGGGAGGGCTGAATGGACCGGTACCTGCGCGTCTATCGGGTCATCAACAAGACGTTCGGGTTGTGGCTGCGGCCACTCGGTACCTTTCTGATCCTGCAGGTGCGGGGCGGCATTTCGGCGGCGACCATGCGGCTGGACCGCCTGGTGTTCCCGCGTTACCGGGACGAGCCGCTGGATCGGCCGATCTTCATCATCGGGAATCCGCGCAGCGGCACGACGTTCCTGCACCGTTTCCTGCTGAGCAACGGCGGCCTGTCGGCGTTCGAGCTGTGGGAGATGCTGTTCCCGGCGATCACCGCCCGCAAGTTGCTGGGCCGCATCGTGCCTCGACTGGATCGGCTCTCCCCGGCGCGGTATCACCCGTCGGACGTGCACGAGACCAGCCTGCGCGGCATCGAGACCGATGATCCGGCGTGGTTCTTCCACACCCTCGACGGGCCCTTCGCGTGGGCGTACTTCCTCGCCTGGCAGGACACGTGGGGCAGTGAGCTGTCCCGGCGCAGCCTGGGGATCGACAGCGCCGGTCCTGCCGAGGCGGACCGCTTCTTCGGTTACTACGAGGAGCTCTGGCGAAGGAACCTCTACTACAAGAAGGATCAACGCATCCTCGCCAAGACGAGCATGCTGACCTTCCGTCTCGACGAGGTGCTGCAGCGCTACCCGGACGCCAAGCTCATCTACATCGTGCGTGATCCGATCGAGGTCATCCCGTCGGGGATGTCTCTGATCGCGAGTGTGCTGGAGAACGGCTACGACGCCTTCAACCGCACCTCGCCCGAGGATCAGCAGCGCTGGATCGAGAACCTCTACCAGGCATCGTGCGCGATGCTGAAGGTGTTCCACGACGCCTATGTGTCCGGTCAGATCCCGGAAAAGAACCTTTGTGTGGTGCGCTATCCCGATCTGATCCAGAACCTCGAGCCGACCATCGAGCGCATCTGCGAGTTCGCCGAGATCGAACCCACGGCATCGTTCCTGGCCGAGGTGCGTGCGCAGGCCGAGAAGCAGCGCTCGTACAAGAGCAAACACCAGCACGCGCCGGACCGATTCGGGCTCAGCGCCGAGCGCATCGAAAAGGACCTGGCCTTCGTCTACGACACCTTCGACTTGCCGCGTCGGGTGGGCTGAGCGAAGGTTGGCACAGTCGGCGGGTGACTGCCGGTCAGCAAAATAGTGAATGTTTTCTGGCGAACGCTGGAAACGGGCCGTGAAAACGGTCCTGAATTGTATAGTTTCGGTCACATGTCGCTGTACGCCCTTGGGGGAGTGGAATGAACGCTGGTTGTTATGTCGGTCGCATCGGGGGCCTCGCGGTCGCGCTGGGTGTAGGCGCCGCGGTCGTCGCGGGCCAGGGCGTGGCCTACGCGGATTCCACGGGCAGCGGCTCGAGTGCGGGCTCCACCTCGGACGCCTCGGGGGCCACCGCGGGCGGTCAGTCCGGCGGCACCGGGACGGCCAAGGAGGCCAAGCAGGCCAAAGAGGCCGCAGAAGCCAAGGACACCACCACGGCCAAGGACGCCAAAGACGACAAGAGCACGTCGAAGGACGGCGAGGACGCGGACGCGGGGACCGGCAAGAAGGACCGCAAGAACGTCTGGGCCGACCTGTTCAAGCCCAAGCCGAAGCCCGGCACCGAAACCGACGATCCTTCCGACGCTCCCGAGGTGTCGACGGGCGACACCGACGAGTCCCCGGCCACGGGAGACGGCGAGGCGGTCAAGGCCCCGTCGAAGAAGCCGCGCTGGTCGTGGAAGCCGGCCGATGCCGGAGCGTCGACCGACAGCAAGGACGACGCCCCGACCGTCAGCGACGACGTCGCCACCACCACGACCAGCAAGCCGGCCAAGGGGCTGAAAGGCCTGCTGGCGAACATCTCCGTCGACGCGCCCGAGGCTGCGACGACGCCGAAGACGTTGGTCAACGTGTCGACCGCGACCTCTACCGCGACAACGACCACCGAGGTCGCGGCGGCCACCGACGAGGCGGAGACCACGACCGTCTCCCAGGGGCCGCTCGTGACCCTGTTCAAGAAGTTCCTCGACGCGTTCACCGGCAACTCGCCGGCCACTCCCGGCGCGAACTCTCCGTTCGCGTGGTTGGTTGCTGCGGCCTCGCGCCGCGAAGTCGGCGCCGAGGCGCAGCAGGACGATCCGACGATGGTGTGGAACGGTCTCGAGGTCGTCCCGGTGGGTGAGCCGACGATCACGTCGTTCTACGGCAAGTACACGATGGTGCCGGCGTTCCCGGGTGTGCTGCAGGGCACGCAGGACTTCGATCTCGTCGATCCCGACTCCGGCGCGAAGGTGGCGACCATCCACGGCCTGGTGGCCATGAACAACGATCTGGGTTCGGGGAACCGGTCGCTGCAGATCGTGGTCAAGGACATCACCTTCGAGGCCGACGGTGCCGAGGTCGGCGTCGACAAGAAGGACATCCCGCCGATCGGATCGGTCTTCGCCGTCGTCACCAACGGCCGCGGCGGCACGCAGTACTCCGCGCTCGCCCAAGAAGGCAACGACGTGGTGAGCTACAGGTACATCACCCGATTCGGGTCGTTCCGGATGAACCCCGATCCATTCCGGATCAATTACAGCGCAGCCGATTTCCTCACCGACTACGTGGGGATCAACCGGCCGATCCACACCACGGACGGGTACTACATCGCTCCGGTCACCCCGAGCTCGATGGAGTCCACCGGATTCGTCGCCTACGAACCCTTGTTCAACGCGATCCAGGGCACCCAGAAGTTCGGGGTGTACAAAGAGGGCACGAACGAACTGATGGGAACCTTCGACGGCGTGGTCACCGTGACGTCGGACTTCTGGGGCACCACCAGCGAGGCGATCATCGTCACCTCCACCGACGGCGATTCGGGCGTCGAAGCAGGCGACATCCCGCCCGTCGGCTCCGTGTACAACATCATCTACTGGAAAGACGAGTTCTCCTACGCGCTGTACTACTCCAAGCCGCAGGACGGCAAGGACATCGTCAAGACGCTGCTGATCTCGCAGACCCGTAAGGGTCAGGTCGTGGACGAACTGCCAATCAACTTCAACGCCTCCGAGGAGCCCAGCCGCGACTCCTACTCGGTGGGTGACTACACCTTCAAGCCGACCTCGGACATCCTCTATAGCGGCGTCAACGGCCTGCCGCCGCGCGAGGTCATCGTGCAGGGCTACCAGCAGTTCGACGTCTTCAACGCCAAGGGCGAATACATCGGTAGCGTCGATGCCGACGTGAGCACCCAATGGAACATCTCCCGCGGGTACTCCAAGGCCATCCTGGTCACCGACGTCAACGACTTCGAGAACGGCGTCGGCACCGACAAGGGAGACGTCCCGCCGGTCGGCTCGATCTTCAACTTCAAGTACACCGGCAACTCCCCGTTCGGCGAGGCGTACTACTCGATGCCCGATCCGAACGGCGACAAGACGCGCTACGAACTGCGCACGATCTTCGGTGCGATCCCGCTGTTCAACATCTACAACGCCTCGAAGGGGTTGGCGGACTACAACTTCTACTCCCCCTTCGACGAGACCCAGCGGAGCAACCTGTTGAGCCTCGCGGGCCCGCAGTCCGGCGGCCTGCTCGGCGCCAACCAGGACCTGTGCGTGCTCGACGCGTCGGCCTGCTTCGCCGCCTGATCTCGTCACACCAGCGGTGCGTCGCCTGATGTCAGGCGGCGCACCGCTGCTGTGTGCGGGAACTGTTGAGCGCGTTCAGGATTCGGCGAGAGCCTGGTCGCGTGCCCAGCGATAGTCGGCCTTGCCGGCCGGGCTGCGCTCGATGACCGGCCGGAACACCACGGCCTTGGGCAGCTTGTAGCGGGCCAGCACGGTCCCCGCGTGGTCGATGAGCTCCTGCGCGCTCGCCTCCAGACCGTCGGCAAGAGCGACGACCGCGACCACCTCCTGCCCCCACCGCTCGCTGGGCCTGCTCGCGACCACGACGTCGGCAACGGCGGGATGCGACGCCACCGCCGATTCCACTTCCTCGGCGAAGATCTTCTCGCCGCCGGAGTTGATCGTCACCGAGTCGCGGCCGAGCAGCTCGACCACGCCGCCGGGCAGGTGACGGGCGCGATCACCCGGCACGGAGTAGCGGACACCACCGATCACCGGGAAGGTCGCCGCCGTCTTCGCGGCGTCGCCCTTGTAGCCGAGGGGGACGTAGCCGCGCTGCGCGAGCCAACCGATGCCGTCATGGCCCGGTTCGAGAATCGTGCCGAGATCCTCTGCGGCCACGACGGTATCGGGCCCGGCGGTGAAGGTGCCCGTCGACACCGCACCGGGTGCCGACATGTGGGTCATCTGCGCGCCGGTCTCCGACGAGCCCACGCTGTCGACGACCATGAGGCCGGGCTTGGCGTCGATCAGGCGCTGTTTGGCGGTGGGCGTCAGCCGGGCGCCGCCGCTGGCCACGACGGCCAACGACGACAGGTCGGCGTCGGTGCGCTCGAGGGCGTCCGCCAGGGGACGGGCCATCGCATCGCCGACCACGGTCACCGTCAGCACCTGTTCGCGCTCGATGGTGCGGACCACGTCGTCGACGTCGAGGTGGCTGGTGACCGACGAGAACACCACGGTCTGGCCCATCGTTAGTGAGGTCATCACGGCCCACTGGGCGGCGCCGTGCATCAGCGGGGGCAGCACCAGCAGCTTCGTGCCCGGCGCGCCGATGCATCGGGCAGCCAGGTCGGCGTAACTGGTGGCGGATTCGCCGGTGTAGAGGCTGCGGCCGCCGAACGACGCCATGAAGATGTCGTGCGCGCGCCACAGCACACCCTTGGGCATGCCGGTGGTGCCACCGGTGTAGAGCACATAGAGATCGTCGGGCGACGGTTCGACCGGTGGCGGGTCGGCCGGCCCGTCGGCCACGATGGACTCGTAATCGACTGCGCCGGGCAACAATTCGTGGCCGCTGTCATCGGCGATCTGGATGAGCACGCGCAGGGAGGGGAGATCGGGCAGCACCTCGGCCAGGCGCGGCGCGAACGCGGCGTGGTAGAGCATCGCCGTGGCGCCGGCGTCGGCCAGCAGGTACTGGAGCTCGCTCGTGACGTAGCGGTAGTTGACGTTGAACGGCGCGACCCGGGCCCGCCAGGCGCCCAGCATGCCCTCCACGTATTCGGGGCCGTTGTGGGCATAGATGCCCAGCAGATTCTGTCCGACCTCATGGCCGGCCAGCTCCGACCTCTCGGCGTGGCAGCCCAGGCCTTGCTCATGAAGGAAACGCGCCAGCCGATTCGACCGTTCGACGATCTGCGCGTAGGTGAACCGTCGGTCACCCTGCACGATGAACTCGCGGTCGCCGATCGCGGCGGCGATGGCGTCGACGGCGCCGGGGACGGTGAAGAGAGTCGGCTCTGATGTCGGCTGTGACATGGTGAGGACTCTAACCGGCGCCGCCGCCCGGGTGAACAACTCCCCGAGAGTTGTATGGTCGAGGATTGTGAGGTCACGGCATGGGTGAGCGGGTGCTCGACGAGCTGGGCTACTACCTGTTGGCCGGAGCGGGCGGCGATGGTCCGGCCAGCTTGCCCGACGAGGCCAGGCAGGGGGAGGCGCTGGGGTTCGGCACCGCCTTCATCTCCGAACGGTGGAACGTCAAGGAGGCCGCCTCGCTGACCGGGGCGGCACTGGCCGTCACCGAGCGCATGCAGATCGCGACGGCGGCGACCAACCACAACACCCGCCACCCGTTGATCACGGGCTCGTGGGCCACGACGATGCACCGCCTGTCGGGCGGCAGGTTCACCCTCGGCATCGGGCGCGGAATCGCCGCCATCTACCAGGGTTTCGGGGTGCCGGCGGTGACCACGGCCCAGATGGAGGATTTCGCGCAGGTGATGCGTACGCTGTGGCGCGGCGGGGCGATCGTCGGGCACGACGGGCCGATCGGTCAGTACCCGGTGCTCTACCTCGATGGTGACTTCGACGAGGACATCCGGCTGGCGATCGTCGCGTTCGGCCCGCAGACATTGGCGTTGGGCGGCCGCCAGTTCGACGACGTCATCCTGCACACCTACTTCACCCCGGAAACGCTGCAGCGAGCGGTGCACATCGTCAAAGGCGCTGCCGAGCAGGCCGGGCGGGACCCCGCCGGCGTGCGGGTCTGGTCGTGCCTGGCAACTGTCGGCGACCATCTCCCCGAGGAGCTGCGCTTGAAGAAGACAGTCGCTCGGCTGGCGACCTACCTGCAGGGCTACGGCGATCTGCTGGTCCGCACCAACGGATGGAATCCGGCCGTGCTGCAACGCTTTCGGGATGATGCCGTGGTGCAATCGGTTGCCGGCGGCATCGACCACAAAGCGACCGCGGACCAGATCGAGCACATCGCCACGCTCATTCCCGACGAATGGCTCGAACCGGCGGCGACCGGATCAGCGGCCCAGTGTGCGTCCCGGGTACGCGCCGAGTTCGATCACGGCGCGGACGCGGTGATCATGCACGGCGCCACACCCGACGAGTTGGCGCCCGTGGTCGCGGCGTACCGCGCCGCGGAATCCTGACGGCTCAGCAGCAGCGTGCGCCGGGATCGGCGTCGGCCGCGGCGTGCCGGTGCCGCCAGTACTCGCGTTCCGACATCACCGCTTCGCCGGCGTGCTGCCGGGCACGGTGCTCGACGTAGCGCTGGTAGTGATTGTCGCCCATCAATGACTGCCAGTACCAGCCGATCTGGCCGAGTGCCCGGCGTATTCCTTCGGTAAGGCGTCCCATTGCTTCTGCACCTCCTTCTCGGCGGCGGTGGGGACCATGCCCGAGGGCGCGAACATCCGCGACGGTAGCGGCTCGTCCTCGGTCAGCGGCGCGCCGTGGCCGCGGATCGTCCGCAGCGCGACGATGACACCGGCGACGAACACGATGACCACCAGAGCGGCGAAGACGATGGACAGCGTGCCCTGGATGAAGGTGTTCCGGATGACGGCGTCGAGTTGGTCGGCGTTCTTCGCCGCACCGAAGGACGTCTCCCCGGCCTCTCTGGCGTTGCGGTAGGCGAAGTGCTGGGTCCAGTAGCCGACCTTCGGATCGCCGGAGAAGATCTTCTGCCACGACGCCGTCATCGTCACGATGAGGTCCCACAGCAACGGAACGCCGGGAATCCAGGCCCATTTCAGCAGGCCCCGTTTGATGACGACGACGGTCACGACCGTCAATGCGATCGCGGCGAGCAGCTGGTTGGCGATACCGAACAGCGGGAAGAGCGTGTTGATGCCACCGAGCGGATCGGTGACGCCCATCAGCAGGATGCTGCCCCACGCGGCGACGACGACGACGCTGCACACCCACGCGCCGACGCGCCAGCTCGGATTGCTGAACTTCCTCAGCGGGCCGCCCAGGTTGCCGAGCCCGTCGGAGAGCATGAAGCGCGCCACGCGGGTGCCGGCGTCGACGGTGGTGAGGATGAACAGGGCCTCGAACATGATCGCGAAGTGGTACCAGAAGGCTTTGAGCCCGGTTCCTCCGAAGACCTGGTGCAGCACCTCGGACATACCGAACGCGAGCGTGGGTGCACCGCCGGTACGGGACACGATCGTCTCCTCCCCGACGCTGCGCGCCGCATCGGAGATCTCCTGGGCACTGATCGGGGCGCCGGAGAGGCCGAGCCCGTTGACGTAGTCGGCGGCGCTCTGGGCCGTGGTGCCGGTCGACGCGGACGGCGCATTCATCGCGAAATACAGGTGCTGGTTGAGGATCGCGGCGGTTATCAGCGCCATGATCGCGACGAACGACTCGGTCAGCATGCCGCCGTAACCGATCAGCCGCATCTGGCTTTCCTTCTCCAGCAGCTTGGGTGTCGTGCCGGAGGAGATCAGCGAATGGAAGCCCGACAGGGCGCCGCAGGCGATCGTGATGAACAGGAACGGGAACAGCGAGCCGGCGAACACCGGACCCGAGCCGCTGGCGGCGAACGACGAGATGGCCGGGGCCTCCATCACCGGGCGGGCCAGCAGGATGCCGACCGCGAGCAGCGCGATCGTGCCGACCTTCATGAACGTCGACAGGTAGTCGCGGGGGGCCAGCAGCAGCCACACGGGCAGGACCGACGCGGCCAGTCCGTAGATGATGATGCACCACGACAGGGCCACCTTCGACAGCGTGAACCACTCGACGCCCCATGATGTTTCGGCCACCCAGCCGCCCGAGACCACGGCCAGCAGCAGCAGCGCCACGCCGATCAGCGACACCTCGGACACCTTGCCGGGGCGCAGGAACCGTAGGTAGAGGCCCATGAAGATCGCGATCGGAATCGTCATCGCGATCGAGAAGACGCCCCAGGGGCTTTCGGCCAGCGCGCCCACGACCACGAGCGCCAACACCGCCAGCAGGATCACCATGATCACCAGCACGCCGACGATCGCGGCGACACCGCCGACCACGCCGAGTTCGTCGCGCGCCATCTGGCCCAGTGACCGGCCGCGGCGACGCACGGAGATCGACAGCACCAGGTAGTCCTGAACGCAACCGGCGACGACGGCCCCGATGATGATCCAGATCGCGCCGGGCAGATAACCCATCTGCGTGGCCAGCACAGGGCCGACCAGCGGGCCGGCACCGGCGATCGCGGCGAAGTGATGACCGTAGAGCACCCGCCGGTCCGTGGGCAGGTAGTCGGTACCGTTCTCGAAAACCTCGGCCGGCGAGGCGATGTCATCGCGTGGCCGGACCACCTTCATCTCGATCAGGCGCGCGTAGAACCGGTAGCCGATGACATAGGTGCAGACCGCCGCGACGACGAACCAGACCGCGTTCACCGTTTCGCCGCGGAAGAACGCGATCATCGCCCATGCGACGGCACCGAGTAGCGCCACGAGTGCGAAGACGACCTTGTGTTTCGTGGTGATCGGCGATCGGTCGATGATCGCGACGGGCGGCAGATCCTTATCGGTGCGGACGTAGGTGAGATCCCCGTCGGTCTCCTCGATGCGGTCCCATGGTGCGGCGGTCGGTGTGGCCATCAGCCTGCCAAACCCTCCCTCGTCGGCTCGACGCAATAGCGGATGTGACGATCGTCGCACCGGACCATCCGGGCTCGCGGCCGAACCCCGGTTTAGGTCCTCACCCGGTGCGTTCGTGGAAGGCGCGCACCGTGGCCACGGTGTCGGCCTCGTCGGCCGTCTTGTCGTCGCGGTAGCGCAGCACCCGGGCGAACCGTAGGGCCATCCCGGCGGGATAGCGGGTCGACGTCTGGATGCCGTCGAACGCGATCTCGACGACCTGCTCCGGCCGCAACGGAACGACATAGCCGTCGGTCGGTCCGTCGGCCAGCTCGAGAAAGCGCTGGGTCTGCCACGCGAGCATCTCGTCGGTCATGCCCTTGAAGGTCTTGCCCAGCATCTTCAGCTCACCCGTGGTCTCGTCGCGGGCCCCGAGGTGGATGTTCGACAGCTTGCCGGTGCGCCGTCCCGATCCCCACTCGACGGCCAGCACCACCAGGTCGAGGGTGTGCACCGGCTTGATCTTCAACCAGCCGGCTCCGCGCCGACCGGCTTCGTAGGCGGCGTCGAGGGACTTCGCCATCACACCCTCGTGACCCGCCTCCAATGTCACGTCGAGGAAGCGCTGCGCATCGCCGACTTCGGAGGTGATGAGCCGGTCGACCCGTTGATCGGAAGGCACCAGGGCGTCCATCACCGCGATGCGTTCGTGCGCGGGACGGTCCAGCAGATCGGTGCCGTCGGCGCGTAGCAGATCGAAGTAGAACACCGAGAGTCGTTGCTCCTGCGGGCCGGTGGCGCCCCGGCGCCCGAACCGGGAAGCGGTCACCTGGAAGCGGTGCGGCCGTCCATCCGGTTTGAGCGCGATGGCCTCGGCATCGGCGATCAGGTCGGTCACCGGCAGCGCGAGGACCGCGTCGACCACCTCGGGCAGCCGTGACGTCACCTCGTCGAGGCTGCGGGTGAAGATCGACACCCGATCGCCGTCGCGGTGGATCTGCACCCGCGCCCCATCCAGTTTGGCCTCGAAAACCGCGGTGCCCCCGAGCCGCTCCAGCGCGTCGGCGACATCGGTGGCGGTCTGCGCGAGCATCGGACCGACCGGGGTCCCGACCCGGAGCGTGAACTTCTCGAGGGCGTCCTGGCCGCCCGTGAGCGCGGCTGCGGCAACCGACGGGAGATCACCGCTGAGCATGGCGGCCCGGCGCACGGCCGCGGCCGGCACGGCGGACGCTGCGGCGACCGCATCGACCATCACACCGATCAGCGCGCCCTGGCGCAGTTCGCCGCCGAGCAGCCGGCGCAGGAACGCCTGCTCGATCTCCGTGGCCGCGGCGAACAGCCCGCGCAGCAGCTCCGCGCGACGGGCCTGGGAGCCCCTGCCCGCCGTTGTGCCGATCTCGGTGAACGTCGCCTCCACCTCGCCGACGGTCAGCACCGGCGCGTCGGCAGGGTCCGGCAACCCCCGCAGCGAGGCCCACCCGACGCCGATCTGACGCTGGGAGAGTTCCCCGGACAGCCACGACACCACCACGGACACCGTGTCCGAGTCCTCGGCCCGGCCCAGCAGCTCGCCGATCCGCGCGCGTTTGGCCAATCGCGACGACGATGCCGCCACATCGGCGGAGGCCTCCGCCACATCGGTCAGCAGCACGGGGCCAGCCTGGCACGGGGGTCCGACAGCCGGTTCACTTCACGTTGAAGGTGATCGAATGCCAGCCCGTGGCCCCGTCGGGGACGGGGTCGGCGCGGTCGGGTGTCTGCGTGTAGCCGGAGTTGTCGGTGGCGCGCACGGTGATGGTGTGGAAGCCCGGCGTGGCCTGCCAGTCGAAGGTCCACAACCGCCAGGTGTCCCCGGAGTAGGCGGCGCCGAGCTCGGCCTGCTGCCAGTCGCCGTCGTCCATCTTGACCTCGACGGCGCGCACCCCGCGGTCCTGAGCCCACGCCACGCCACCGAACCGGTTCGGTCCGGCCGTGACATCGGCGCCGGCGCGGGGGATGTCGATGCGCGACTCGGTCTTGATCGGTCCGCGTGCTGCCCAGCCGAGCTGGGTCCAGTACGCCTCGGCGCGGTCGAACCGGGTGAGCTCCAGGTCGACGACCCACTTCGTCGCCGACACGTAGCCGTAGAGGCCCGGCACCACCAGTCGCGCCGGGTAGCCGTGCTCGATCGGCAGCGGTTGACCGTTCATCCCGATCGCCAGCAGCGCGTCGTCGGCGGTCAGCGCCTCGACCGGGGTTCCGGCGGTCCAGCCGTCGACCGACGTCGAGAGCACCATGTCGGCGTCGGGCTTGACACCGGCTTCGGCGAGGAGGTCCGCGACGCGGTAGCCGGTCCACACGGCATTCGAGATCAGCTCTCCGCCCACGGGATTCGACACGCAGGTCAGTGTCACGACGCGTTCGACCACCTCGAAGCGGTCGAGGTCGGCGAAGTCGACGGTGACCTCGCGGTCGACCATTCCGTGGATGCGCAGCTTCCATGCCTCTCGGCTGAGTTGCGGCACCGTCAGCGCGGTGTCGATCCGGTAGAACTCGTCATTGGCGGTGACGAACGACGGCAGCGCGATGTCGGGAGGCTGGACGCCGGCGGGGATCGGGGCTGCGGGCTTACCGATGCGGGGGAGCGCGAAGGCGTTCCGGTCGCCCGAGACGGACGATGCGAGCCGGGTGATCACCACGCCCGCGACTCCGCTGGCCGCGCCCGCGACGATCAGCCCGAGCGTGATCAGCGAGCGCCGGCGCCCCGAATCCGTGCCGGCTGCGGCCCGTTCGGCGTCGTCGTCGCCGGTGAAACGGCGCGACGTGAGGAACCGCAGCACGACCACACCGCAGCAGACGCCGATGACCGTGGGAACGACGTCGAGGGCACCGGCGCCCGGCCGCGACAGCACCGCCGCACCGCCGAGCACACCCGCGGCGACGATCATCGCGCTGCCCCACGGGCGCCGCCGGGTCTCGACGATGCCCGCGATGATCGCGAGTGCCGCGACGACGACGAGCACCGCGACGGTCAAGAACAGTTTGTCGGCGGTGCCGAACGTCTGGATGGCCCATTCCTTGAGCGGGCCGGGGGTGCGCTCGATGACCGACGAACCGACAGCGGTGCGCACGTCGGCCCGCGGGCCGAACGCCGCCCCGGTCAGCTGCGCCACCCCGACGGCCACCGCGGCCGCGGCGATGCCGCGAGCGGCCTTGTCGCCCTGCGTGGTCATGGCGCCCAACCTACCGGCGCGGCGCGGCGACGACCCTTACCGATTGGTGTCGTGGACACCGTGCCCTCGCACCACCGACCGCACTAGGGTTTGTGGACGTGGCAACCATCGCCGATCACGTCATCGAAGCTCTGCACGTCAGCGGCGTGCGACGGGTGTACGGCTTACCGGGGGACAGTCTCAACGGATTCACCGACGCGTTGCGTCGTTCGGGTGAGATCACCTGGGAGCACGTGCGTCACGAGGAGACGGCGGCGTTCGCCGCGGCCGCCGACGCAGCGTTGACGGGGGAGCTCGCGGTGTGCGCGGGCAGCTGCGGGCCCGGCAATCTGCATCTGATCAACGGTCTCTTCGACGCCCATCGCAGTCGGGTGCCGGTGCTGGCGATCGCCGCCCACATCCCGCGCACCGAGATCGGGTCGGAGTACTTCCAGGAAACCCATCCGCAGGAACTGTTCGGTGACTGCAGCGTCTACTGCGAGTTGGTCAGCACGCCGGAGATGCTGCCCCGCATTCTGCACATGGCGATGCGCGCGGCCGTCGAGGAATCCGGAGTCGCCGTCGTGGTGGTGCCCGGCGAGATCTTCTTGCAGAAGGCCGATGCGACCGCGTGGCAGACCAAGCCGGTGCGTGCCACGACGTCGGTGGTGCGCCCCGACGACGCGTCCCTGCGCCGCGCCGCCGAGCTGCTCGATTCGGCGCAGGCGGTGACGATCCTGGGCGGTGCGGGTGTGCAGGGCGCCCACGCCGAACTCGTGGCGCTCGCCGATCTCCTCAAAGCGCCTGTGGTGCATGCATTGCGCGGCAAGGAGTTCATCGAGTACGACAACCCGTTCGACGTCGGGATGACGGGTCTGCTCGGATTCGCGTCGGGGTACAAGGCCATCAAGGAATGCGACACGCTGCTGATGCTGGGTACCGACTTTCCGTACCAGCAGTTCTATCCCGATCACGCCCGAGTGATCCAGGTCGACATCCGCGGCCGGAACCTGGGGCGCCGCACACCTGTCGACATCCCGCTGGTGGGCACCGTGAAGGACACGGTGTCCGCGCTGATGCCGTTGCTGCGCCCGAAGACGGACACCACCCATCTCGAGCGTTCGCTGCGGCACTACCGCAAGACGCGTGCCACGTTGGACAAACTGGCCGACAACGATCGCGACCGCACGCCGATCCGGCCGGAATTCGTTGCGGGCGCCGTCAACAGGCTCGCCGCACCCGAGGCGGTGTTCACCGTCGACGTCGGTTCCCCGGTGGTCTGGGCGGCGCGTTACCTGCAGATGAACGGACATCGCCGGCTGATCGGGTCGTTCAACCACGGCACGATGGCCTGTGCGCTGCCGCTGGCCATCGGCGCCCAGACCGCGCAGCCGGGGCGTCAGGTGGTGGCGCTGGCCGGTGACGGCGGACTGACGATGCTGTTCGGCGATCTGATCACGTTGGTGCAGAACCGCCTGCCGGTGAAACTCGTGGTGTTCAACAACTCGTCGCTGAACTTCGTCGAACTCGAGATGAAGGCTGCCGGCATCGTCAACTTCGGCACCGACCTGGTGAACCCGAACTTCGCCGCCGTCGCCGAATCGATGGGGATCTTCGGCCGTCGTGTCGAACACCCCGCGCAGTTGGACCAGGCGCTCGCCGACGCGTTCGCCGTCGACGGCCCGGCTGTCGTGGACGTCGTCACCGCGCGCCAGGAGTTGTCGATTCCTCCGGCGATCACCGCCGAGCAGGCAAAAGGCTTCTCGCTGTACGCGATTCGGACCATCCTCGCCGGCCGCTCCGACGAGCTGCTCGACCTCGTCACCACCAACGTCGCGCGCCGCATACTGGACTGACGCGCATGCCGGTCGAGGTCACTCTGTCAGCCGCCGAGATCGAGGCCGTTCAGACGTGGGTGCGCCGGATCGGGCTAGGATCGACCGTCGATGACGTCGCGCCTCTGACCGGTGGTTCGCAGAACATCGTGGTACGGCTGACCGTCGACGGGCGACCGATGGTGCTGCGCCGCCCGCCCGAACACCCGCGGCCGACCAGTGACGACACGATGCGCCGCGAGATCGCCGTGCTCGCCACGCTGGCCGGCTCGGCGGTTCCCCATCCCGAATTGATCGCCGGCTGCGACGATCTCGACGTTCTCGGGGTGGTGTTCTACCTGATGGAGTGTGTCGACGGTTTCAATCCCGGCACCGACGTCGACGACGCCTACGTGCGTGACGCGCGCATGCGCCACGACGTCGGGCTCGATTACGCCGCGAGCCTCGCCCGGCTGGGCCGCGTACCGTGGCAGGGCAGTGCGCTCGGCGCGCTGAGAAGGCCGGGTTCCTTTGTCGCGCGCCAGGTTCCGCAGTTCATGCGACTGCTCGAGAGTTACCGTCACGAGCGTTATGCCCCGGAGTCGTTCCCCTCGGTCGCGGGGCTCGCACAGTGGCTCACCGACAACACTCCGCCCGACGACGAACCGGGTGTCATGCACGGTGACTGCCATCTGAACAATGTGCTGTTGCGCCGCGACGTCGCCGAACTGGCCGCGTTCATCGACTGGGAGATGTGCACGATCGGCGATCCGCTGCTCGATCTGGGCTGGCTGCTGGTGTGCTGGCCGGACGGTCCGAACCCGATCCAGGCCGGGGCTGCCCTGGCCGAACTGGGCGGTCTGCCGAGCCGCTCTGCAGTGCTGGGCGCCTACCGGGACGCAGGCGGCAGGGCAACCGTCCATCTGGACTGGTATGTCGCGCTGGCCTGTTTCAAGCTGGGCATCGTGATCGAGGGCACGTGGTCGCGCTATCTCGCCGGCCGGGCCAGCGCCGAGGCCGGCGAGCGGCTCCACACGTCCGCAGAGAACCTGGTCCGGCTGGGTACGCGAGTCACGCAGGGCGACAACGTTTTTCTGTGAGACAACGGGGGCAGCGTTCGAAGCCCGTTCAGTAGGCGTCGAGGCCCAGCTTGACCGCAAGGGCAAGGCCCGCCAGCCCGATCGCGATCCGCATCGGTCGGTGCGGTGCATGCCGAACGACGATGGGCCCCAGACGCGAGCCGATCAGGCAGCCGAGGCCCAACACCGCGACGGCCGTCCAGTGCACCGGAGCCACGCAGGCGAAGATCACCGCGGCGCTGAGGTTGGCAGCCCCGAGGACGACGTTCTTGGTGGCATTGGCGTGCGCCAAACTCGATGCGCCGGAACGCAGGAGCAGCGCGAGCAGCAACACCCCCGCGGCAGCGCCGAAATACCCGCCGTAGATGCAGATCCCGCCGATGGCGACTGCCTCGGCGGCTCTGCGTAGGGTCTGCGCGCGGCTCGACGGCGCCGCGACAGGAGGCGGCCGTACCGGTGCCAGGATCGCCAGCGAGGCGAGGCCGAGCAGGAGGGGGACCACCTTCTCGAAACCCTCGGCCGGAGTGGACAGCAGCAGCACCGCGCCGGCCACGCCGCCGAGTAGCGCGACGGGCAGCAACCGGACGATCCGCTGCCGCTGCCCGGCCAGCTCGGGCCGCGAGCCCAGGATCGAGCCGATGCCGTTGAACACCAGGGCGACGGTGTTGGTGACATTGGCAGCCACCGGCGGCAGTCCGGCGACCAGGAGGGCCGGATAGGTGGCCACGGACGCCAGGCCGGCGATGCTTCCCGTCAGTCCGCCGAGGATGCCTGCCGCAACGAGCAGTACCGTCTGCGACCACGACATCGCGACCATTGTGCCCGAGCCGGATCGGGGGGCATGTCGCGGGTCGACCTGCTGCGAGGGTGGATAACGCGCAAAGTGCCGACATGGCACAGTGAACGGAAACGAGTTAGCCATACGTCGTCTCCCGGCAAGCTTGCCGTCTAGGGAGAGGTTCCCGTGGTACGGGTATGAGTAGGTGAATAACATGGATGCGACTGCGCAGGCGATCTCTGCAGCAACGAAGTACTCGTCTGTAATTTCGAGATGAAGATTTTGCCGGGGGTGCAACCTTTCAGATTCTGGCAATCATCACGAATGCCACTTGCCGCATCGTCGGAATCCGGGCTAGGATCACCGACGTGCCAGGGCGACTCGTAGTAGCAACCCGCAGCGGGGTCTGATCCAGACCGACCCCCCGCTGTGGGTCGTTGCTCGCCCGTCGGTCGCTTCCCATGACCATGAGGCACGCCATGAATTCTTCGATCGCTACCTCGACGCCGCCCGGTGCATCGTCCTTCGCCGCCCGGGTCACCGGCCGCGTCCCCGCACCGCTGCGCGCGAGTGCCGCCGCATGCACCTTTGACGAATTCGTCGCCGAGTTCGCGCCGACGACCGGGCCGGTGCGGTTGGGCCAGTGGGCGTGCGGAGCGACCGATCGCCCGTCGACCCGGTTCGGACCTCAGGCGCAGAGCTACCAGGCCACCCTGGCGCTGGGCGATCGCATCGGCACTGCCCACGCGACGGCGTGCGGGCCGGTCGCAGCGCTCACCGCGATGCTCTACGAGCGTGGCATCGCCGTGGAGATGACGGCGTTCCACCAGCGCAGAGCAGGGTCCGACGTCGCGACTTTCATCCAGGGCGCCAACGGGACTCGCGTCGAGTGGGCGATGGGCCTGGCATCCGACCCCGTGCAGTCGGCGCTGCGCGCGGTGATCGCGTGCGCCAACCGTCTCCTGGGCTGAGGCGTCAGCGCAGGGGTCGCAACACGATCGGCATCCCGTCGAGCGGCACAGGCATGCCGCCGTAGTCGTAGCGCGGCGTGTAGCCCGCTTTCGGGAGCTCGAGGCGGTAGCGGGTCAGCAGCCGGTGCATCACGGTCTTGATCTCCAGTTGCCCGAAGATCATGCCGATGCATTTGTGTGCGCCGCCGCCGAACGGTGCGAACGCGTAGCGGTGCCGCTTGTGCTCGCTGCGCGGCTCGGCGAAGCGTGCCGGATCGAATTTCTCCGGATCGGTCCACAGCTCCGGCAGCCGGTGGTTCATCGACGGCCAGGTCACCACCGGGGTGTCGGCAGGGATGTAGTAGCCGAGCAGTTCCGTGTCGCGGACGGTCTGGCGGAAGTTGAACGGCAGCGGTGTCTGCATCCGCAGCGACTCGTTGACCACCAGATCGTAGGTTTCGAGCTTCTCCAGCGCCTCGATGTCGAGCGGACCGTCGCCGATACGCTGCGATTCCTCCCGCAGGCGGTCCTGCCACTCGGGGTTGGCGGCCAGGTGGTAGGCCATCGTGGTCATCGTCGAGGTGGACGTGTCGTGGGCGGCCATCATCAGGAAGATCATGTGGCTGACGATCTGGTCGTCGGTGAAGCTGCGCCCCTCTTCGTCCTGCGAGTGGCACAGCACGCTGAACATGTCGGTGCTCTCCGAGCGCCGTTTCTCACCGATCCGGCTGACGAAGTAGCGCTCCAGCGTCTCGCGAGCTTTGATGCCGCGCCACCAGGTCAGTGGCGGCACCGGTTTGCGCACGATCGCGTTGCCTGCCCGGGTGGTCGTGGTGAACGCCTGGTTGATCGTCGTGACCAGTTCACGGTCGGTGCCGGCGGGATGGCCCATGAAGACCTCGGACGCGATGTCGAGGGTGAGCTCCTTGATCGCGGGATAGAAGAGGAATCGTGGATCGTCGGCGACCCAGTCGTTGGTCAGGACGCGCGTGGCCACTGAGTCGACGTGCGGCACGTAGCCGGACAGCCGGGTGCGGGTGAAGGCCTCCTGCATGATGCGGCGGTGGAAGAGGTGCTCGTCGAAGTCGAGCAGCATCAGCCCGCCGTCGAAGAACGGTCCGATGATCGGGTCCCAGGCGCGCTGGGAGTAGTCCTTGTTCCTGTTGGAGAAGACGGCCTGGGTCGCGTCCGGGCCGAGTGCCATCACCGCGGACAGCGCCGGCGACTGGGAGTAGAAGACCGGGCCGTGCTTGCGGTACTGGTCGAGGATGAAGTCGGGCCCGCCGCGGAACGTCTCGATCATGTGCCCGATGATCGGCAGGCCGGCGTCGCCGGTGATCGCCTTGAGCCCGCTGTCGGCCGGGGGTTCGGCGAACACGAACCGGTCCCACTCCTTGTTCTTGAGGCGCTTCTCGACCGCGCCCATCCCCGGGATGGTCACAGGGGTCGGCTTCAGCCGGCGTTTGGCCTGG
Organism: Mycolicibacterium sp. 018/SC-01/001; assembly: GCF_007096635.1. Classification (GTDB taxonomy): domain Bacteria; phylum Actinomycetota; class Actinomycetes; order Mycobacteriales; family Mycobacteriaceae; genus Mycobacterium. Next base: position 128,205 of record NZ_VKAA01000012.1, on the reverse strand, counting down.
TCGATCCAGTAGTCAGTGGCGCTGATCGTCGGCATCTGGACACTCCTGACAGGGTGCGAATGTGGTCGATGTCACTGATGTTCATCCTGGCCGACCGACTTGACGGCTGTCAAGTTTCGCGGAGTTTGTGTCATGCGCATCGCGATGCCAAGGTTGACAGCCATGACCGCCGATCCCGTCAGCAGCGATCCCCGCCGTACTCGCGGTGACCGCCAGCGGGAAGCGATCATCTCGGCGGTGCGGGAGTTGCTCGAAGAACGGTCGTTCGCCGACTTGTCCGTCAGCACGATCAGCGAGCGTGCCGGCGTCGCCCGATCCGGCTTCTACTTCTACTTCGATTCGAAGTACGCCGTGCTGGCCGTCATCGTCGCCGAGGCGATGGCCGAGCTGGATCAGCTCACCCATGACTTCGCCCCGCGTGAGCCGGAGGAGTCGGCGTCGGCCTTCGCCACCAGGATGGTCGGGTATGCCGCGGCGGTGTTCGCCTCCAATGACCCGATCATGAGCGCCTGCAATCTCGCTCGGAGCACCGATGCGCAGATCCGCGAGATCATGGACGACTTCCAGGACACCGTCGTCAACAAGATCGTCGGGTTGGTCGAGCAGGACGCCGGTCGGCGGCCGGTGTCCGACGATCTGCTCGCTCTGGTGCGGACCCTGGTTGCGGTGACCTCGATGACGCTGGCGCGTGACACCGCGTTCGTCGGCCGCGATGTCGACCCGGCGAGGTCCGTCGAGATCGTCGAGCGGCTCTGGCTCTACGGGCTGTGGGGTGGAGTCGACCTGTCGGACCAGTGAGGACGGGTGCGCCGGTAAGGTCCGTGCCATGGGGCAGGGTTTCAGTGACGGTTTTGCCGGCAAGCGATGCCTGCTCACCGGAGCGGCCAGCGGAATCGGGCGGGCGACGGCACTGAAGCTCGCGGCCCAGGGCGCCGAGCTCTACCTCACCGACCGCGACGCGGACGGGTTGTCCGCCACCGTGTCCGACGCGCAAGTCTTGGGTGCGGTCGTCGCGGCTCATCGCGTGTTGGACATCACCGACCACGATGCCGTCGCAGCATTCGCGCACGACATCCACACGGCGCACGGCGCGATGGACGTCGTGATGAACATCGCGGGCGTATCCGCGTGGGGCACCGTCAGCCAGCTCACCCATCAGCACTGGAAGTCGATGATCGACGTCAATCTGATGGGGCCGATCCACGTCATCGAATCTTTCGTGCCGCCGATGGTGGCGGCACGCCGCGGCGGTCACCTGGTCAATGTCTCGTCGGCGGCGGGTCTGATCGCGCTTCCGTGGCACGCGGCCTACTCGGCCAGCAAGTACGGTCTGCGGGGGTTGTCGGAGGTGCTCCGCTTCGACCTCGCACGCCACCGCATCGGGGTGTCGGTGGTGGTGCCCGGGGCGGTGAAAACGCCTCTGGTGCAATCGGTTCAGATCGTCGGAGTGGATCGTGAGGACCCCCGCGTGCAGTGGTGGACCGAGCGCTTCGGCGGGCATGCGGTGTCGCCGGAGAAAGCTGCCGACAAGATCCTGCGCGGCGTGATGCGCAACAAGTATCTGATCTACACGTCGCTCGACATTCGCGCGCTGTACTTCGCCAAGCGCTTCTTCTGGGCGCCGTATGCCTTTTCGATGACGCGTGTGAACGTGTTGTTCACCCGTGCGCTACGGCCGGCTCCACGGCGTCGCTGAGTTCAGCGCTTTCCCCAGTCCCACGGGGGAGTGGTCAGCAGCTCCTGGCCGTCGATGGTCGTCTCGCCCCAGTCCTTGACGAGCTCGATCTCCGCGACCTCGTCTGGCGGGCCGAGGGCGAGGCGCTCCCGCAGTGCTGCGGAATGGGTCACCACGATCACCTGTGTCGCCTCCGCAGCGGCGCAGATCAGATCCGCAAGCGGGGGGAGAAGGTCCGGGTGCAACGACGTCTCGGGTTCGTTCAGTACCATCAGAGACGGTGGCTGAGGGCTCAGTAGTGCCGCCGTCCAGAGCAGGAAACGCAATGTGCCGTCGGAGATCTCGGCGCTGCGCAGCGGTCGCAACATGCCCCGCTGATGGACGCGGAGGTCGAACAGCCCGTCGGTGACCGACACGGACACCGTCGCCCCGTCGAACGCGGCGGCCACGGCGCGGTCGAGGTCGTCGACGCCTGACTCCGTGATCGTCTGGATCGCCGCCGCCAGGTCCGACCCGTCGTCGGCGAGCACCGGTGTGCGCGTGCCGACGTGGGGTTGCCGGGCCGGCGCGTGGGCGTCTGCCCGGAAGCCGTCGTAGAACCGCCAGTCCCGCAACCGTTCCCGGACCATGACGAGTTCGGGTGCGGCGCCTGCCCATTCCGCGAGTACGCTGCGGTGCGGCGGCAGATTGCGCGACAGCTCATCGAATCCGCGACTGCCCTCGGCGGCGACCTCGACCATGCCGCGCACGCGGCGCACCAACGTGGTCGTCGGGCGGGCGACCGGGCCGGCGAAGACCAGCTCGCGTTTGATCTCCGGATCGCGGGTGAATGCCGACTCGACCGCCTGGGGCAGTCCGAAATCCACCAGGTAGCCGAAATCGTCAGCGGCAAAACCTAATTCGATGGACACGGAACGGGTTCGGCGGCCACCCTGGGCGGCGCCGGTGCGACGGGCGCCGCTCAGATGCTCGGGTCCCGCCCACATCGCCGATTCGACGCCGCCCTCCCGGGCGAAGGATCCGATCACTTCGCCGCGGCCGCAGTCGGCCAGCAACCGAAGCGCACGGTAGAGCGAGGACTTGCCGGTGCCGTTGGCGCCGGTGACGACGGTCAGCCGACGCAGCGGCACCACGAGGTCCCGCAGTGACCGGTATCCGCGAACGGCGATGGTGTGCAACATCAGAGGCGACGCTAGTTGCCGGCACCGACAGGTACCTCGCCGGTTGCCACGTCGATCATCGAGAGTTCGAGGCGGACGCCGAGGAGTCGGACGGGACGCGTCAGGTCGAAGTCGTCGAGCAGGGCGAGCGCCACGTCGACGACGGTCGCGGCGTCGACGGTCGGTGCCGGCAGCGTACGGATCTTCGTGCGGGTGTGGAACGTCGCGGTGCGCACGGTGACCGCCACCCTGGAGACCACGCGCTGCTGCTCGACGATCTCGGCCAGCGTGCGCCGGGCGAGGTCGGTGACCGCAGCCGACATGTCCGCCCGGTCGGTGAGGTCCTCGGCGAACGTGACGACGTGGCTGCGGGAGCGCGGAACCCACGCAGCGGCACTGACGGTCGTGTCGCCCCCGCCCTTGGCGAGCAGCAGGATCCACAATCCGGTCGTGGGGCCGAACGCGGAGGTGAGCACTTCGGCGTCCGTGCCGGCCAACTCGGCGACGGTCGTGATGCCCATCGCGGCAAGCTTCTTGGCGGTCTTGGGGCCGACTCCCCACAGCGCGTCGACGGGTCGCTCGCCCATCATCGCCATCCAGTTCTCATCGGTCAGCGCCGCGATCCCGCCCGGCTTGCCGAAGCCGGTGGCCACCTTGGCTCGCTGCTTGTTGTCGCTGATGCCGACCGAACAGGTGAGTCCGGTCTCGGCGGTGACGGTCTCCTGGATCCGCCCGGCCAGTGCGAACGGGTCGGCCTGGCCCGCGCCGACATAGGCCTCGTCCCACCCCCACACCTCGACAGGATGACCGAGGTCGCGAAGTGCTGTCATCACCTCTTCCGAGGCAGCGTCGTAGGCGTCGGGGTCGGACGGCAGGAACGTCGCGTCGGGGCAGCGGCGCGCGGCGACGCGCAGCGGCATCCCGGCGTGCACGCCGTGGGCGCGGGCCTCGTACGACGCGCAGGTGACCACCTTGCGCGCCTCGGTCGGGTCGCCATTGCCGCCGACGATGACGGGCAGGCCGGCCAGATCGGGGCGGCGTCGCAACTCGACCGAGGCGAGGAACTGGTCCAGATCGACGTGCAGAATCCACCCGCTGGACTGTCCTCCGTCGGTCATGTTCCGCAGATCTTGCGGGCCAGCGTCTCCCACGCATCGCCGAGGTGGGCCAGCGTCCGGCCACGGTCGGCGGTCTCGTGCCGGACGTAGTCGGCATCCAGCAGCGCCAGCAGCGCTGTGGCCTGGGCGTCGAGGTCGCCGGTGGTGCCGCCCTCCTCGAGCAGCACGCGAATGTGGCGGTGGTGCAACATCATCGGCGCGTTGAAGCGCATCTGCGGATCCCGCCCCACGTCGGAGAGCAGGGCGTGGTGGGTGTCGACGAAGGCGAGTCGTTCGCGGCCGTAGGCGACCAACCGGTCCAGCGGAGCCGCGCCGGGGCCCAGGGGTGGCGGTCCGAACAGGATGGCCTGCTGCTGGGCTTTCTCGTCCTCGTCGAGCAGCACGATCATGAGCCCGGCACGACTGCCGAACCGGCGGAACAGCGTGCCCTTGCCGACACCCGCCGCGGCGGCGATGTCGTCGGTGGTGACGGCCTCGGCGCCGTGCTCGGCCACCAATCGGCGGGCGGCGTCCAGCAGCAACGCGCGGTTGCGGGCGGCATCACCCCGTTCAGGGGGACCCGAATCGCTGACCGACAGCGTCGTCACACCGTCAGAGACGCTCACCTGGCAACTTTAACTCAGCCGGAATCAATCGGACCGCAGTCCGGTTAAACTCTGCGAGTATCGGCACAACGATCCACGAGGAGACGAAATGGCGCAGAGCACGATCCTGGTCCTGGTCGGCAGCTTGCGGAAGGAGTCGGTCAACAGGCAGCTGGCTGAACTGGCTGCCGAGGTGGCGCCCGACGGGGTCGCGCTCGAACGTTTCGATCGCCTGGGCGAGCTCCCGTTCTACAACGAGGACATCGACAACGATTCGGCACCGGAGTCGGTGGTCGCATTGCGTGAGGCGGCGTCGCGTGCTGACGCTGCGCTGGTGGTCACCCCCGAGTACAACGGCAGCATCCCGGGCGTGCTGAAGAACGCGATCGACTGGCTGTCTCGGCCCTTCGGTGACGGCGCGCTCAAGGGCAAGCCGCTGGCCGTGGTGGGTGCGGCGCTGGGCCAGTACGGCGGTGTCTGGGCCCATGACGAGACCCGCAAATCGTTCGGCATCGCCGGGCCGCGGGTGGTGGAGGGCCTCGAGCTCTCGCTGCCGGCCTCCTCGCTCGACGGGAAACATCCCCGCGAGCACGCCGAGGTCGCGGACAAGGTCCGCGACATCGTCGGCAAGTTGGTCGCCGAGATCGGCTGACCTGCCCGCCTGAACACGCTCTGACATCGCCCGGCCTGCGCAGCACGGCCGGGCGATGTCGTGTGTGTGTCGAACCGGATCTGTCGGTGGCAACTGGTAGACCGACATGACGGGCCGATGCGACGACGGGAGGGTGATGCTGTGATCTGGGACACGCCGAATCGGGCGCGACACACCGAGGCGACCAGGGAAAATTCCAAACGTGTTATTAAGACCATGTTGTGTGTGCTCTACTGACGGGGCACAACATCTAGTGCCTTAGGGTGGAGAGCGACGAACGGCGCGATCTGAACTCGACGGGGTGCTGAGGGGAAGGTCCTCCCTCGGTTCGACGTTGAGGACAAGGGGTGTCGATCGGCGGTCAACTGGTCGTGAGGTGGCGTGCGCAGTGGCTCGCAGGGGTCAGGAATCACCGGTCGTCGTAACAGAATTTTCGCTGAGTTTTCTCTCGAGGGGAGCCCGTCACATGACGTCACAGACAGTCACCGTCTACACCAAGCCCGCGTGCGTGCAGTGCAACGCCACCTACAAGGCGCTGGACAAGGCGGGCGTCGTGTACGAGGTCGTCGACATCAGCGTCGACGCCGAGGCGCGCGACTACGTGATGGCGCTGGGTTACCTGCAGGCGCCCGTGGTGGTGGCCGGCAACGACCACTGGTCGGGCTTCCGTCCGGACCGCATCAAGGCCCTGGCCGCAGCGGCCGCCGTCACCGCATAGACACCCCACCCGACGAATCGACCGAGAGGAGAAGAGCGTGAGCAACCTCGTCTACTTCTCCAGCGTGTCGGAGAACACGCACCGGTTCGTCGAAAAGCTCGAACTCCCCGCGATCCGCATCCCCCTGAGGGAGCGCATCCAGGTCGACGAGCCCTATGTGCTGGTGCTGCCCACCTATGGAGGCGGGCATGCCAACGGTCCCGATCCCGACCGCGGGGGATACGTCCCCAAGCAGGTCATCGCGTTCCTCAACAATGAACACAACCGGTCGTTGATCCGCGGCGTCATCGCCGCGGGCAACACCAACTTCGGCGCCGAATTCGGCTATGCCGGCGTGGTCGTCTCACGCAAGTGCGGCGTCCCGTTTCTCTACAGGTTCGAACTCATGGGAACGACGGACGATGTGTTCGCCGTTCGCGCAGGATTACAAGACTTCTGGAAGGACCAGACGTGCCACCAACCGTCACAGCTGCAGAACCTGTAACCACCGGCGTGCACGCGCTCCCGGGCGAGATGGATTACCACGCCCTGAACGCGATGCTGAATCTGTACGACGCCGACGGCAAGATCCAGTTCGACAAGGACGTCCAGGCGGCACGGGAGTACTTCCTGCAGCACGTCAACCAGAACACGGTCTTCTTCCACAGCCAGGACGAGAAGCTCGATTACCTGATCGAGAAGGACTACTACGAGCGCGAGGTGCTCGACCAGTACTCGCGCAACTTCGTCAAGACGCTGCTCGACCGCGCCTACGCGAAGAAGTTCCGCTTCCCGACGTTCCTCGGCGCGTTCAAGTACTACACGTCGTACACGCTCAAGACGTTCGACGGTAAGCGCTACCTCGAGCGCTTCGAAGATCGCGTGGTGATGGTCGCGCTGACGCTGGCCTCCGGCGACACCACATTGGCCGAGAAGCTGGTCGACGAGATCATGGACGGCCGCTTCCAGCCGGCCACGCCCACGTTCCTCAACTCGGGCAAGAAGCAGCGTGGTGAGCCGGTGTCGTGCTTCCTGTTGCGCATCGAGGACAACATGGAGTCGATCGGGCGCTCGATCAACTCGGCGCTGCAGCTGTCCAAGCGGGGCGGCGGAGTGGCGTTGCTGCTGACCAACATTCGCGAGCACGGTGCGCCGATCAAGAACATCGAGAACCAGAGCTCGGGTGTCATCCCGATCATGAAGCTGCTCGAGGACTCGTTCTCCTATGCCAACCAGCTCGGCGCGCGCCAGGGGGCGGGCGCGGTGTACCTGCATGCGCACCATCCCGACATCTACCGGTTCCTCGACACCAAGCGCGAGAACGCCGACGAGAAGATCCGCATCAAGACGCTGTCGCTGGGTGTGGTGATTCCGGACATCACGTTCGAGCTGGCCAAGAACAACGAGGACATGTACCTGTTCTCGCCGTACGACGTCGAGCGCGTCTACGGCGTGCCGTTCGCCGACATCTCGGTGACCGAGAAGTACTACGAGATGGTCGACGACGCGCGCATCCGCAAGACGAAGATCAAGGCGCGCGAGTTCTTCCAGACCCTCGCCGAGCTGCAGTTCGAATCCGGTTACCCCTACATCATGTTCGAGGACACGGTGAATCGGGCCAACCCCATCGACGGCAAGATCACCCACAGCAACCTGTGCTCGGAAATTCTGCAGGTGTCCACGCCCTCGGAGTTCAACGACGACCTCTCGTACTCCAAGGTCGGCAAGGACATCTCCTGCAACCTCGGCTCGCTGAACATCGCCAAGGCCATGGATTCGCCGGACTTCGCGCAGACCATCGAGGTGTCCATCCGCGCGCTGACCGCGGTGAGCGACCAGACCTCGATCACGTCGGTGCCCTCGATCGAGCAGGGCAACAACGAATCCCACGCGATCGGCCTGGGACAGATGAACCTGCACGGATACCTCGCCCGGGAGCGGATCTTCTACGGGTCCGACGAGGGAGTGGACTTCACCAACATGTACTTCTACACGGTGCTCTACCACGCGCTGCGGGCGTCGAATCGCATTGCGATCGAACGGGGTCGGGCCTTCGGTGGGTTCGAGCGCTCGAAGTACGCGTCAGGGGAGTTCTTCGACAAGTACACCGAGCAGGTGTGGGAGCCGGCCACCGATAAGGTGCGGCAGATCTTCGCCGACGCCGGCATCCGCATCCCGAACCAGGACGACTGGAAGCGGCTCAAGGAGTCGGTGCAGGAGCACGGCGTCTACAACCAGAACCTGCAGGCGGTTCCGCCGACCGGATCGATCAGCTACATCAACCACTCGACCAGCTCGATCCACCCGGTGGCGAGCAAGATCGAGATCCGCAAGGAAGGCAAGATCGGTCGCGTCTACTACCCGGCGCCGTACCTGACCAACGACAACCTGGAGTACTACCAGGATGCCTACGAGATCGGGTACGAGAAGATCATCGACACCTACGCCGCGGCCACCCAGCACGTGGATCAGGGGTTGAGCCTGACGCTGTTCTTCAAGGACACCGCCACCACCCGCGACGTGAACAAGGCGCAGATCTACGCCTGGCGCAAGGGAATCAAGACGCTGTACTACATCCGGCTGCGGCAGATGGCGCTCCAGGGCACTGAGGTCGAAAATTGCGTCAGCTGCATGCTGTGACGCCATCTCGACTGTGCGATGTCATCCGCGACTCGCCGCGGCAGGCGGATGGTTTCGCACAGTCGGAGTCACGCATCGGGGCTCGCTGATCGTCCGAAGTCGCGTTCGAAATCGGTGAGGGACGTCAACTCGACGACGTTGCCGTCCGGGTCGAGCGCGGTCAGGAGCATCCCGCGCCGATCCTTCACGGAATAGCGTGTGGCGCCTACTGTCTCGGCCACGGCGCCAGGGCTTGTCAATGCGAAGCCCAGGCGTGTCCGAGTCGGTGGACCCTCGCCCGCTGGGAGCAGGCGCAGGATGATGTCGCCATCCACCAGAGTGGCGTAGTGGACGGGCCGGTCGCCGTACTGCTCGCGTGTGAAGGTCAGACCGAGGCACGTATAGAAGCGGCGGGACCGTTCGAGGTCGCTGACATAGAGCTCCAGGACAGTGAGTGGCGGCATCGTTCTGCTCAGCGGTCGGCGGCCTGTTCCGCCCGCACAGCCTTCAGCCGGCGATCCTCGCGCAGCACGTTCTGGTAGCTCTCGCGTTCGGCGATTAGCCACTCCGGCTTGTCGGCGAGCAGCGCGTCGATCTGCTCGGTGGTCAGCGCCTCGGTGACCCCGCCGCGGGCAAGGCCCGCGATCGAGACGCCCAGCTTCGCGGCCACCAGGTTCTTCGGGTGCGGGCCGTTCTTACGCAGCTCCTGCAGCCACGGCGGCGGATCGGACTGGAGCGCAGCCAACTCGTCACGGGTGATCGCGTTGCTCTGGAATTCGGCGGGTGTCGCCGGCAGGTAGACGTCCAGTTTCTTCGCCGCAGTGGCGGGTTTCATGGACTGGGAATTCGGCCTACTCATGCCGCTCAGGGTATCGGTAACCTGTGGCGATGGTCCCGCCGTCGCAGCCCACGCTCACGGTCGGCTACATTCCAGGCGGGACGCCCGCCAAATGGGCGCGGCTGTGGGGCCAGCGGCATCCCGATGTTCGCCTCGAACTTGCGACCATCCCCGCGGCCGAGGCGGCCGACGCGGTGCGCTCTGGGACCGTCGACGTCGCAGTCCTGCGGCTGCCCACCGACACCTCCGGCCTTGCCGTCATCCCGCTCTACGCCGAGACCACAGTGGCCGTCGTCCCGGCAGACCACCTCCTGAGCGCCGCGGACGAGATCGCCGCTGCCGACCTCGCCGGTGAACCACGGCTCCTGCCCCTCGACGACGTCGTCGATTGGCCCGACGCGCCCGGCGAACCGGTCGAGCATCGACCCGAAAACACAGCAGCGGCAACCGAACTCGTCGCAGCCGGAATGGGACTGTTGGTCGTGCCGCAGTCCCTGGCGCGCCTGTACCACCGCAAGGACGTCACCTACCGGCCGATCGCCGACGCACCCACCTGCGCTGTCGCGCTCGCCGTGCCAGAAGGGCCGCAGTCGGCGCTCGTCGACGACTTCATCGGCGTCGTCCGCGGCCGCAAACCGGGCTCGTCTCGCGGTCAAGCGCAGCCGGCGCCCAAGCGCACCGCTCGCGAGAAGACCCTGGCCAAGCAGGCCGCCCGGGCCGCGGCCGGCAAGGTCGCCCGCACGCCAGGAAAGCCCCGCAAGCCCGGTCGCCGGGCCCGCTGACGTCGGCCGCGCTCAGGCCGTCGGCGTGCGCGACGCGGTGAGGCCAGCGACCAGCAGGCCGACCACCCGGCGTGCGTCATACCTGTCGTCTGTCTCGGCGCCGACGCACAAATTGCCGACGCCCCGCAGGAACTCGTAGGCGTCGACGTCTGGCCGGATCTCGCCCGCGGCGGCGGCCTGCTCCAGCAGTCGCGTCGCGACGGGCAGCAGACGGTCGAGAAAGTACGTGTGCAAGGCCTCGAATTGGGCGTTGTCCGACTGCAGTGCCGCCGCGAGACCGTGTTTGGTCACGAGGAAGTCGACGAACATGTCGATCCACAGCTGCAGCGCCGTGTAGGGCGAATGCTGTTCGAGCAGAGCGCTTCCCGCCTCGGCGCAGCCCTCCACCTGATGCCGGAAGACGGCGATCACCAGATCTGCCCGGGTGGGGAAGTGGCGGTAAATGGTGCCGACGCCGACGCCGGCGCGGGCGGCGACGGCCCGCACCGGCACCTCGATGCCGGATTCGACGAAGGCCGCTGCGGCGGCGTCGAGCAGGGTGCGCTCGTTGCGCCTCGCGTCGGCCCGCTTGCGTGGCGCGTCCACCTCGGCCATCGTCCTCCCTCGCCGGGTTGCACAAACGGAACGCTGATCCGTATCGTATTTAGAGGAACAGTGTTCCGTTTACCATCATGGCAGCCCGACGGGCTACGAGACGAAGGACCCTCGCCGTGTCGCACCCAGAATTCGGAATCATGACCGCTCCGCAGCAGGTCGACTACCGCGACGTGGTCCGCGTGTGGCTCGAGGCCGATGGCGTGCCCGACATTGCCTCCGCGTGGTTGTTCGACCACCTCCTGCCGATCGCGGGCAGCCTCGACGGCCCGATCTTCGAGGGATGGACTCTGCTGTCGGCGCTTGCCGCGCAGACCGAGCGGCTGCGTATCGGGTTGCTCGTCACCAGCAACAGGTTTCGGCCCCCGGCGATGCTCGCGAAGATCGCGACGACGGTTGATGTGGTGTCCGATGGACGCCTCGACTTCGGGATCGGCGCTGGTTCGCGGCCGAGTCACCCCCTCGCCCGGCGTGAGTACGACGCGCACGGCCTGCCGTACTCAGACGCCGACGACGCCGTGGCGAGCCTCGCCGAATCCTGCGCGTTGATTCGACGGCTGTGGACCGCCGACGCTCCGTTCGACTTTCCCGGCACCCACCATCAGGTCACCGGAGCGTTCGGCAACCCGAAGCCCGTCCAGCGGCCCCATCCGCCGATCGTCATCGGCGGCCGCGCGAAGGCCACCCTGCGCGTGGCCGCAGAGCATGCAGACGTCTGGAACATCCCGGGAGGTGACATCGCCGACGCCGCCGGCCGGAGCGCGATGCTGGACCGCTATTGCGCCGACATCGGACGGGACCCGGCCGAGATTCGCCGCTCGATCGCGCTACCGGTGTCCTACGAGCGGCCAGCGGACACCCGGGACGCGATCCGCGAAGCGGTCGATGCCGGCTTCGAGCATCTCGTGCTGATGCTCTCGGCGCCCTACCCGCAGGCCGTCGCGCACTGGGTGGCGGACGAAATCATCGGCGCCTCGGCGCGTTAGATCGTCAGCGTGCCGTCGTCGTTGATGGTCCATGCCGGGTTCAGCGCCACTTCCCAGACGTGACCGTCCGGGTCGGCGAAGTAGCCGGAGTACCCGCCCCAGAACACCCGCTCGGCCGGCTTGAGCAACGTGGCTCCCGCGGCCACGGCCTGCTCGAGCGCGGCGTCGACCTCGGCCTCCGTGCGGTGATTGATCGCTATCGTGATGCCGCTGAACCGCCCGTCGACGGCGTGGTGGGCGTCCTCGGCCAGATCGGCGCGGCCGAACAACGCCAGCGCGATGCCGGGCAGCTGGTAGAACACCACCCCTTCGGGCGCATCGCGGGGCTGCCAGCCCAGGCCCTCTTCGTAGAAACGGCGCGCCCGCGCGAGATCGTCGACGCCGAGCGTGATCAGGCTGATGCGTTGCTCCATGGCGGGACTGTAGCGCCGTCCACTGACACGAAAACCACACCGCCGGGTGTGGACTGTCACTCCAACACCCGGCGGGGCGCCGACACTGCGGCGGGGTGGCTCCTAATAGGTGTGCTGCGGGCCCTGAGCCTTCTTGTACAAAGCCTTGAGCATCCGATCGCGGAAGAAGGCGTTGTCGATCAGCTTGATGCCGTTGTTGGCGACCGCGGGAATGCCCGCGAGCTTGTGGAAGTACCTGCCGCGTTTGTACTCCCGGCCCCACGCGGCTTCCATGCGCTGACCGTAGTTGGTGAAGTCGTCGGGTCCGCCGTTGGTCAGCGCAGCGATCGCGCACTCACCGGCGGCTAGCCCGGATTCCAGCGCCTTCGAGATGCCTGCGCCGGAGGCGGGTTTGCCCGCGCCCAGCGAGTCGCCGGTGAACAGCACACCCGGGCGCCACGCCGGCCACGCGGTGAATCCCATCGGCAATCGCCACGCCCGCACGCTCTTGTTCTTCTTCAACTCCTCGATGGGCGGCAGATCCCATTCGCGGGGCAGCGTGCGCAGGAAATCGCCCAGGAACTGGGTGGCGTTGATCGACTGCCAGTTCTTGTAGCTGTTCACATAGCCAAGGCCGATGTTGAAGATGCCGTTGCCCATTGGGAACACCCAGCCGTAGCCGGGCAGCTGATCACCCTGGAACTGCAGCTTCAGGTAGATGTCGAGGCTGTCGGAGTCGGCACGATTGGCCGGCATCTCGGAGCGGATCGCGATCGCCGAGTAGCCGTTGTACTCCGAGTCGATCTTCAAGGCGCGCTTGATGGGGGAGTAGGCACCGTCGGCGGCGATCACCGCGTCGCCGTAGACCTTCTCGCCGCTCTTGAGGACGACACCGATGACGCGTCCGTTGGCGTCGAGCTCGGGGCCGGCCACCTCGGCGCCCTGTCTCACCTCGGCCCCGGCCGACTCGGCGTGCTTGAGCAGCGTGGTGTCGAGGTGCTCACGACTCACGGTGTGCCCGTGGTTGGGCATGCCCGGACGCGTGGGGAACGACAACTCCCAGCGGCTGGGGCTGTACACCGTCACCCGGTTGACGCGGTGATAGGTGGCCACCTCGTCGGCGAGCCCCATCTTCTGCAGGTAGCTCACGGCGCGCGCGGTCAGGCCGTCGCCGCATGGTTTGGCCCGCGGGAACTGTGCCTTGTCCAGCACCACCACGTTCGCTCCGGTCTGAGCGGCCTGCCAGGCGGCTGCCGATCCCGACGGCCCTCCGCCTGCGATGACCAGGTCGTATCGCTGCGTCATATCTCTCGTCTCGTTGCGCGGCTGTCGCCGGAGATAGTACCGATTCGGCGGCGCGTCGCGCGCCGTGGCCGAGGTGATGCGTTGGTGACGTTCACGCCCCGCCGACAGGTCAGGGCAGGTCAGGCGTGTGTCCACCGGGTAGAGTGACCGGGTGCGACGAGGGCCGAGAGCGCGCGCAGGCGACGAGCCGGGCGTCAAGGTGGACGCCCGCAGCGAACGCTGGCGCGAACACCGCAAGAAGGTGCGGTCCGAGATCGTCGACGCTGCATTCCGTGCGATCGACCGGCAGGGCCCCGAGGTCTCGCTGCGCGAGATCGCCGAAGAAGCCGGCACGGCCAAGCCGAAGATCTACCGGCACTTCACCGACAAGTCGGATCTGTTCCAGGCGATCGGCCAGCGCATGCGAGACATGCTGTGGTCGGCCATCTTCCCGGCGATCGACGTCTCCACCGATCCCGCGCACACGATCATCCGCCGGGCCGTCGAGCAGTACGTCCGCCTCGTAGACGACCACCCGAACGTCATCCGCTTCCTGATGCAGAGCCGGTTCGCCGAGAGCGAGTCGGCGATCCGCGCGGTCAACGAGGGCCGCGACATCACGCTGGCGATGGCCGACATGTTCAGCAACGAGCTCCAGGAGATGGAGCTCGACGGGGCAGCGTTCGAATTGGCGGCATTCGCCACGTTCGGTGCCGCGGCCTCGGCCACCGACTGGTGGCTCGGCGCCGCGCAGGACACGCCGCGCCGGCTGCCGGCCGAGAAGTTCGTCGACTATCTGACCACGATCATGATCGGCTCGATCAACGGCACCTGTGAGGTGCTCGGCATCCGGATCGACCCCGACCTGCCGCTGCACGAGGGCGTCACCCGGCGCGAGCAGGTGGCCTGAGCCGGTCGCCAGCCGGCGCGTTCCTGGGAGAACTGCACCCTGCCGGCGTCGCGGCGGCGTTCCTACCGTCGGTGTCATGACCTCGAAGACCTGGGCCGCCAGTAAGGCCTCGTGGCTGATGGGCGCGGCTGCCATGCTTTCCACCGCCTGCGGTACCTCAGTAGCCGGCGGCGCCGGTGACGAGCGGCGCAACGAACAGCTGGTGCGCGACGCCCTCGCGCTCGGCGTCGGTAGCCCGGAAACGTTCTATTCGATACTCGCCGAGGACGTGCAGTGGACGGTGGCGCGCGCGGGTACTCCGTCGTCCTACACGAGCCGAGCCGAGTTCCTGCGTGATGGAGCGGGGCCCATCACATCGCGGCTGGACGGGGAGATCCGCGCCGACGTGCGGGAGGTCTACACCGACGACGACACCGTCGTCGCGCTGTGGCGGGGCACCGCCACAGCGCGGGACGGCAGACCGTATGTCAACGACTACGCCTGGGTGATGACGATGCGCGACGAGCGGGTGGTCCGGGTCACGGCCTATCTCGACCTCGTCGCACTCGACGAACTGCTCGACCGGGTTCCGCCGCCCGTCACTGCCGGCCATCCCTATGTGGGCATGTGGGTGACCGCTGACGGTCGGATCCGGCAGGAGCTGCTGCCTGACGGCCGGTACGACGAGGCTCGTGACGGGCGGCGCAGCGCCTACACCGGACGCTACGAGGTGCGGGGGGATCAGATCGAGTACTGGGACGACACGGGCTTCACCGCGTCCGGGACCTTCGTCAGCGACGACGAACTGCACCACGGCGGCATGGTCTTCTACCGCGAACCCCAGTGACCGGCGACACGCCAGAACACAACATCTCGTAGATCGTGGCGATGTCGCCCACCAGTTGTAGTGTTGGCATCGTTGCGGGAGATCCCGCGGCGACAGCGCAAAAAGCCAGGTGGAATGGGGTTCTCGTGAGTGATGGCATGAAACTGATCGACCGTGTCTCGGCCATCAATTGGAACCGCCTGCAGGACGAGAAGGACGCCGAGGTCTGGGAACGGCTCACCGGTAATTTCTGGCTGCCCGAGAAGGTGCCGGTGTCCAATGACATCCCGTCGTGGAACACGCTGACCGCGCACGAGAAGCAGCTGACGATGCGCGTCTTCACCGGCCTGACTCTGCTCGACACGATCCAGGGCACCGTGGGCGCGGTCAGCCTGATCCCCGATGCACTCACTCCGCACGAGGAGGCGGTGTACACCAACATCGCGTTCATGGAGTCGGTGCACGCGCGCAGCTACTCCAACATCTTCTCGACGCTGTGCTCGACCGCCGAGATCGACGACGCGTTCCGCTGGTCCGAGGAGAACCCCAACCTCCAGCGCAAGGCGGAGATCGTCATGCGCTACTACAAGGGTGACGAGCCGCTCAAGCGCAAGGTGGCCTCCACGCTGCTCGAGAGCTTCCTGTTCTACTCCGGCTTCTACCTGCCGATGTACTGGAGCAGCCGGGCCAAGCTCACCAACACCGCCGACATGATCCGGCTGATCATCCGCGACGAGGCCGTGCACGGCTACTACATCGGCTACAAGTTCCAGCGCGGGCTCGCGCTGACCGATGAGTCCACCCGTCAGGAACTCAAGGACTACACCTATGAGCTGCTCTTCGAGCTCTACGACAACGAGGTCGAGTACACCCAGGATCTCTACGACGAGGTCGGTCTGACGGAGGACGTCAAGAAATTCCTGCGCTACAACGCGAACAAGGCGCTGATGAACCTCGGCTACGAGGCGCTGTTCCCACGCGACGAGACCGACGTCAACCCGGCGATCCTGTCGGCGCTGAGCCCGAATGCCGACGAGAACCACGACTTCTTCTCCGGTTCGGGCTCCAGCTACGTCATCGGCAAGGCCGTGGTCACCGAAGACGAGGACTGGGACTTCTAGTTTTCGCGGCCGGGGCTCAGACGCGAGAACCCACGACCCGATCGGCCAGTGCGTCGAGCTGGGTGATCTCACTCGCCGAAAGCCGGATGTCCGTCGCGGCCGCGTTCTGCTCCAGCCACGCGACACGCTTGGTACCCGGAATGGGAACGACCGGGATGCCGAGTAGGTCGGATCGCTGCGCCACCCACGCGAGTGCGACCTGGGCGGGCGGGACGCCGCGAGCCTCGGCGAGTGATACCACGGCGTCGGCCACGGCGCGGTTGGCGTCATCGGCGAAGCGCGGGTTCGTGCTGCGGTAGTCACCCGCTGTGAGCTCGGAGGGGTGCACTGACCCCGTGAGGTAGCCGCGCCCCAGCGGCGCATACGGCACCAGACCAACCCCCAGCTCACTCATGGCGGGGACGACATCCGCCTCCGGGTCCCGCGTCCACAGCGAGTACTCGCTCTGGACGGCGGCGATGGGGTGCACGGCGTGCGCCCGGCGCAATTCGGCTGCGCTCACCTGACACAGCCCGAGGTGGCGAACTTTGCCTTGCTCCACCAGCGCAGCCATGGCGCCCACGGTCTCCTCGATCTCGCAGTCCCCCGGAGGGCGGTGCATGTAATAGAGATCGATGACGTCGACGCCGAGGCGCAGCAGTGACGACTCGCAGGACCATTGCACATAGCCCGACCGGCCACGGAGACGCTGTGAGCCGGCACCGTCACTGCGGTCGACACCGAACTTCGTCGCGATCTGCACCTCGTGCCGTCGACCCGCCACCGCGCGCCCCACCAGGACCTCGTTGTGTCCCTCGCCGTACATCGCCGCGGTGTCCAGCAAGGTCACCCCGATATCGAGTGCCCGGCGAATGACCGCGACCGACTCGTCCCAGTCCGCGGCCCCGTAGAACTCGCTCATACCCAGGCAGCCGAGGCCCTGGGCGGACACCGACAATCCACCAAGCGTCACTGTTTTGATCGTCACGTTCCTTCCCTCTGTTGTTCAAGGGGAAACGTCGTCGTCACGATCATCATTCACCCGCGCTGGGTCACGAGCGTGTCGGGAGAGGGAGCAGACTCGGCGCATGTGCGGACGCGGCTCGATTGCTTATGGCAAAAGCGTTGTGCAGCAGTGTTTTCCGGCAAACTACGCCGGCCAAGAGCTGGTTTCGATGACGTCCACGAAGTCGGCTCGGACGAATCCGGGGTCGAAATGCGAGAGCACGTCGGCGTTGACCGTTCCGAAGGGCGTAGTCGTCTCCGCGCCCAGTGTTTCTTGCCCCGAGTCCGGTCGCGGGGGCCTAGCTGCGTTCGTGCGCGTCTTCCATGACCGTCCGTCCGATCTCGGCGTAGGTGTCCGGACGTGCGCTCCGCAACCACAGCGCGTACGCGATTCCGATCAGGAACACCGCCAGGATCAGATAGGGGGCACTCTTGAACACCAGTGAGTTGGCGGCATAGCCGGCCGCGAACGCCCGGTTGTCCCACAGCAGCCACACCACATACGCCATCGCCACGCCGCCGAGCAGCGGGCACAGGAGGGTGGTGATGACGTTGCCGCGGTGCACCTTTCGCACCCAGAAGTACCAGATCACCGCGGCCGAGCAGATCGCCTGAACGAGGAGGATCGCGGCGGTGCCGATCAGGGCGAGCAGGCCGTAGATGTTGACGTAGGGAACCAGGCTCGGCGTGTCGACCGGCACGCCGTCGGCGTCGGGTACCTGCACGGCGGTGAAGACGGCGAACAGCAGCACGATCACTAGCGTGATCACGGCCTGCACCGCAGAGGAGATGTAGGGCGAGCCGTGCTTGGGATGCGCCGCGCCCAGCGTCGACTTGATTGCGCGAACCGGGATCTCGCGGCCGAGCGCGAACAGGTAGCGCGACGCCGCGTTGTGGAAGGCCAGGGCGCACGCGAACGAGCCGATGACCAACAGGATCTTGTACACGTCGAGGAGGAACCCGCCGAGGTTGGCCTGTACGAGGTTGAAGAACAGATTCAGCGGTGAGGAGCTGATCGACGCTTCGACCGAGGTCTTGGCGCCGTTGCCCGCGAGCACCATGGCTGAGATGAAGGTGTAGAACAGCCCGAGGCCGACGACGGCGATCAGCGTGGCGCGCGGGATGATCTTCTTCGGGTTACGCGACTCTTCGCCGTAGACGGCGGTGGTCTCGAAGCCGACCCAGGACCAGAACGCGAAGAACAGGCCGATCGCCATCGACCCGGCGGCCGCCGCGGTGCCGAACGCTCCCTCGGGCAGGCTTTCGAACGCGTTGTTCAGCAGAACGGTCTGATCGAGCATGAACCCGTCGGGCCCGCCCCCCTTGAAGATCACGGTGAACGCCAGGGCGAGAAGGATCAGCACCTCGGACACCAGGGTCACGCCGAGGATCGCCGCGGTGAGGCTGATGTGGAAATGGCACAGCACCCCGATGACGACGATCGCGGCGATGGCGAACACCAGCCACGGAATGTTCACTCCGCCAATGGTATTGACCGCATCATTGGCGAAGTAGGCGCAGCCGCCGATCAGCGATCCCTCGAAGACCACGTACGCGAAGGTGGCGAGGAAGCCGCTGGCCATGCCCCACACCTGGCCGAGGCCGTGGGAGATGAAGCCGTAGAACGCGCCGGTGGTGGTGATGTGCTTGGCCATTGCCACATAGCCGAGCGCGAACAGCGTCAGGGCGATCGTGGCGAACAGGAAACCGGCCGGGGCTCCGAGGCCGTTGCCGAACCCAACGGCGATCGGCACGTTTCCGGTCATCGCGGTGATCGGCGCGGCATTGGCGACCGCCATGAAGATCACCGCGACCATGCCGATCGCGCCCTTCTTCAAGCCCGCGGGCGCAGCGGTGGCTGCGGCAGTGGAATCAGCTGCGGATTCGGTGGCCATCGCGTCTCCTGGAAACGTCATCAGTGCGAGAACGGCCCGCGGGCGGGCCGAACGACAGCGTCGCACTGTATAGACCACGCGACAACCGGTGACATGCAGTGTTAACACGGCGTCCAGGAAGCTCACAGGACGGTTGCTGACAGCGATCCGGCCGCCCTCGGGGGGTGAACCCCGCGAGCGGCCGGACTGACGATCTAGCTGCAGCGTCCTGCGTCAACGCAGCACCGCAACGGCGTCACCGCAATGGCGTCACCGCAGAGATGAGGTGTCGATGACGAACCGGTAGCGCACGTCGCTGGCGAGCACGCGCTCGTAGGCCTCGTTGACGTAGTCCGGCTGAACCACCTCGATCTCCGGGGTGACATCGTGCTCGGCGCAGAAATCCAGCATCTCCTGGGTCTCCGGGATGCCACCGATCATCGAGCCGGACAGGCTGCGGCGCATGCCGGCCAGCGGGAACGGCGGAACCTCCATCGGGCGCTCGGGCATCCCGAGTTCGACCAGAGTGCCGTCACGCTTGAGCAGGCCGAGGTAGGCGCCGAGGTCGAGATTCGCCGACACGGTGTTCAAGATCAGATCGAACTTGCCCGCCAGCTTGTCGAACGTGTCGCGATCGCTGGTCGCGTAGTACTCGTCGGCGCCGAGGCGCAGCCCGTCTTCCATCTTCTTCAGCGACTGGCTGAGCACCGTGACGTGCGCACCCATCGCCTTGGCGAGCTTGACGCCCATGTGCCCGAGGCCGCCGAGGCCGATGATCGCGACCTCCTTGCCGGGGCCGGCGTCCCAGTGGCGCAGCGGCGAGTACAGGGTGATGCCGGCGCACAGCAGCGGCGCGGCCTTGTCCAGCGGGATCGAATCGGGGATGCGCAGCACGTAGTTCTCGTCGACGACGATCGCGCCGCTGTACCCGCCCTGGGTGGGTTCACCGTCGCGGCCGACCGCGTTGTAGGTGCCGACCATCCCGCCGCCGGTGCAGTACTGCTCGAGACCCTCCTTGCAGTTGTCGCACTTGCGGCACGAGTCGACGAAACAGCCGACGCCGACGTGGTCGCCCACCTTGTACTTGGTGACGTCGGATCCGACCTCGGTGACGACACCGGCGATCTCGTGGCCCGGAACGACGGGGTAGTTCGGCTGGCCCCACTCGGCCTTCACGGTGTGGATGTCGGAGTGGCAGATGCCGGCGAAATGGATGTCGAACGCGACGTCATGCGGCCCGACCTCGCGCCGCGTGATCGTGGTCTTGGTGAGCGGCTCGGTGGCTGACGTCGCGGCATAGGCAGATACGGTGGTCAAAGTCTCGTCCTCTTCTCTTCTTCACGACAAATCAGAGCCCGCCTCGACGGGCCTGACCCTGCAACGTCGAGAATGCCCCGTATTCATCCATGCGCATACCTCGCCGTGAGAATCGTCACCGGTTGGCAGCGGTCAGCGCCTCTCGCGTGCGGTCGTGCAGTACTGCCGGGTCGGTGACCCCGAGGACCCGCAGGCAGGCGTCGGCGACCTGACCCGGTAGCCGCAGGCGGTCCGGTCCTTCGGGGGTCGACCACATGTTGGTCAGCGATTCGACAAGCCGGAACGGCAGATCGGCGGCGGCTGGGTCGACGCCGGTGTCGGCGAGGATCGCCATGCTCAGCTCGAGATAGTGCAGGCGCAGCCGTTCGCGCTCGGAGTAGAACGGTTCGAGCCGCGCGTCACGCAGCTCGGGCAGTAGATAGAGGGCGCCGAGATTCCACCGTCCGCTCAGCAGCTGCCGGCCGTCGAACACGGCCAGCGCATGCAGGTGCTGGGCGTCGGTCATCGCCGGTTCGGCCTCGCGCAGCAGCGGAATGATGGACAGGGTGGGGGAGACGGTCTGGCTCAACAGAGCGCACAGGATGTCGTCTTTGGTCTTGAAGTAGTGGTACAGCGACGCCTGCCGGATTCCCACCGCTTCGGCGATGTGACGTGTGGAGGTGCCCGCGTAGCCCTGCGTGGTGAACAATTCGCCTGCCGCATCGAGGATTTCGTCGCGTGCAGTGACGCCGGGACGACGCTGGGCCTGCAGCCGAGGTCGTCCGGCCCGGGTCAACGGCATGGCGTCCATGGTTACTCACGGTCGGGGGCAAAGGGAACCGCCGTATCTATCTGTCATGCGATAGAAACACACGACATCCATCGGTTACCGGCGCCGTCATTTGGTTACGCCAGCGACACCCACGAGGCGCGCTCACCGAGAAAACTGTCGGTCGACAGGTCGGCCGCGCATCGACGAGCAGCCGCCGCTTGAAGACTCAACATTCGACACTCCAGGAGCGTCCACGTGGGCACCACCGCATCCACCGTCGCCGATTCGGCAGCGGGCCCGGAGGCGTCGGCGGCCGGCGTCCCGGTGGCGACGGTCGCCGATCTGTGCGTCACGTTCTCCCGCAGAGGGCGCGACGTGCATGCCCTGCGGGGTGTCTCGCTGACGATCGCACCCGGCGAGATCGTCGGGCTGGTCGGTGAATCGGGGTCGGGCAAGAGCGTGCTCGGCTTCAGCCTGCTCGGGCTGCTCGCCGACGGAGCACGGGTCCGTGGCCGGGTCCGGGTCGCGGAATCGGACATGCTGCCGGGCATGCCCGGGTTCGATGCCAGAAACCTGCGCAAGGTGCGCCGCCTCGACCTGGGCGCGGTGTTCCAGGATCCGATGACCTCCCTCAATCCGACCATGCGCATCGGCAGGCAGGTCGAAGAGGTAGCAGGCAGCACGGCCGAGGCATTGCGGCTGCTGACCGCCGTCGGTATTCCCGACCCGCAGTCCCGGATGCGCGCCTACCCGCACGAGTTGTCCGGTGGTCTGCGCCAACGAGTGATGATCGCGATCGCGATCGCCGGTGACCCGGAGTTGGTCATCGCTGACGAACCGACCACCGCACTCGATGTCACCGTGCAGGCGCAGGTGCTGGCCCTGCTGCAGCGGTTGCGTGACGAGATCGGCTGCAGCATCGTGCTGATCACCCACGATCTCGGCGTCGCCGCGCAGATCGCCGATCGCATCGCGGTTCTCTACGCGGGCCGGATCGCCGAAATCGGGCCCACCGCAGACGTTCTCGACAGTCCGGCGCATCCCTACACTGCGGGCCTGCTCGGCTCCCGGCTGACGTTGCAGACCGCACGAGATCGCCGCCTCGCCGCGCTGGCGGGGTCTGTGCCCAGCGCCGCCGACCCGCTGCCCGGCTGCGCCTTCGTGCCCCGCTGCGAACTCGCCTCTGCGGAGTGCGAGAAGACTCCGCCGGACCCCGTCGCAGTCGGACCGCTGCGGGTCAGCGCCTGTCTGCGCACGCACGACGAGGTCACCGAGAAGTACCGCAAGACGGTTGAATCCGCCGTGGATCCCGCGTCACCGGAAGAGTCGGATCGTGACGACGGACCTGCCGCCGTCGACCTACGCGATGTGACGAAGACGTTCACGGTGGCGCGCCGGTGGCTCGATCGCACCACCGGTGCCGGCAAACTCCAGGCGCTGCGCGGAGTCTCGCTCCGAGTCGCTCACGGGGAATCCGTGGCGCTGGTGGGTGAGAGCGGCTCCGGCAAGTCGACACTGCTGCGGGTGATCGCGGGTCTGGAGAAGGCGACGTCGGGCATGGTGGCGCTGGAGGACGGCCAACGCCCGCAGATGGTGTTCCAGGACGCGGGCGCATCGCTGACGCCCTGGTTGTCGGTCGGCGAGATCATCGGTGAGCGGATCAAGAAGGGCTCCCGTGCCCAGCGTCGCGCTGCGGTGGCCGAAGTTCTCGAACGCGTCGGGCTGCCCGCTGACATCGCCACGGCCCGCGCCGGCCAGCTCTCGGGCGGGCAGCGGCAACGCGTCGCGCTGGCCCGCGCGACCGTGATCCCGCCGTCGGTGCTGCTGTGCGACGAGCCGACCAGCGCGCTGGACGTGTCGCTGGCTGCATCGGTGCTCAACCTCATCTCGGATCTGCGTCGATCCCTGAACATGTCGGTGCTGTTCGTCACCCACGACCTGGCGGTGGCGCGCGTGGTCGCCGACCGGATCGCGGTGATGTACCTGGGTCGCATCGTCGAAGTCGGCTACGCGGACGAGGTCATCAGCCGTCCCGCCCATCCCTACACGCAGGCGCTGGTCGCCTCGATTCCCGATCTCGGTCGCGAATTGCGTTCACTGTCAGGGGAACCCGCGAGTCCGCTGGCGCCACCGAACGGATGCGCGTTCCACCCGCGCTGCCCCATCTCGATCGACGCGTGCGCCGACACCGATCTCGACGTCCGGCTCGAGGGCCGACCCGGCAGCCCACACCAGGTGGCCTGCATCGAACGGAAGGCTCGCTGATGGCGTTGGCTGCCCCGGTGGCGGCGGTTCGCCCGCGCCGTGCGCTGCGTCTGGTGCGCATGCCCGCGTCGACGTCGCCGCTTCTGAACTGGATCGGATTCGCCTCGGTCTTCGTGGTGACCGCGGTGGCGATCGCGGTGCCGGTGCTCGCGCCGCACGACCCCCTGTTGCCGGTCAGCATGCCGTTGCAGTCGCCGGGCAGCAACGGCTTCCTGCTGGGCACCGACAGCATCGGCCGCGACATCCTCTCGCGTGTGCTCTACGGTGCCCGCTCCAGCTGGTTCGCCGCCCTGGTCGTCGTCGCCGTCGGGTTGCTGATCGGCGGCCTGATCGGGTTGATCGCCGGCGCGGCCGGCGGCTGGCTCGACACCGTGCTGATGCGTATCACCGATGCGTTCCTGTCGTTGCCCGCCCCGGTGCTGGCGATCGCTGTGGTCGCCGCGCTCGGCCCGGGATTCGTGCACACCCTGATCGCAGTGTCGATCGTGTGGTGGCCCTTCTACGCCCGGCTCGTCCGCGGCGAAGTTGCGCGTCTGGCGGCCCGCCCGCACGTGGAGGCCGCAAAGCTGGCCGGTGTCAACCCGATTCGGCTGGCGATGCGACACCTCCTGCCCGGCGCGCTGCCCAACAGCCTGGTGGCCGCCAGCCTCGACATCGGCACCCTGATCCTGACGCTGGCGGCACTGTCGTTCCTCGGGCTGGGGCAGGCCGCACCCGCTCCCGAACTCGGCGCCGACTCCGCGCGCAACCTCAGCTACTTCCTTCAGCAGTGGTGGATCCCGGTCATGCCGGGCCTCGCCGTGCTCGTGCTGGCTCTCGTGGGGAACATCGCCGGCGACTGCCTGCGCAACCTGATGAAGGACCGGGCATGAAGACGTTCGTGTTGACCCGGGTGGGCGCGATGTTCGCCATCCTGATCGCGCTGACCGGCGTGATGTTCCTGCTCCAGCACATCTCACCGCTGGACCCGGTCAAGGCGCAGCTGGGTGCCCAGGCATCCGGATCGGCAGTGGCGGCGCGTCGGGAGGCCCTCGGTCTCAACGACCCAGTGCTGGTGCAGTTCTGGCACTCTCTGACCGGCGCGGCGACAGGTGATCTCGGTACCTCCTACCGGACCCGGCACCCAGTGCTCTCCGATCTCGGCACGTTCTTCCCCGCCACGCTGGAACTGGCCATGTACGGTCTGGCGATCGCGCTGGTGCTCGCAGCCCTCCTCGCGTTCAGCACGACGCTGAAATGGCCTGGCGCGCAGGTGTTGCGCGCCGTCCTGTTCACCAGTGCGTCGGCGCCCATGTTCCTGCTGGGCATCCTCGGCCTGCTCGTGTTCTACAAGACGCTGGGATGGGTGCCGGCCAACGGCCGCATCGGACTGGCCGACGTCCCAGACGGACCGACCGGTCTGTTGACGATCGACGGACTCCTGCACGGCAGATTCGACGTCGTCGCCGATGCACTGCACCACCTCCTGTTGCCGGCCGTCGTCATCGCACTTGGCCCCGCCGTGGCGATCGGACGGGTGCTGCGCAGCAGCCTGATCGACGACATCGACAGCGACTACGCGCGGACTGCCCGCGCCAAAGGACTGTCCGAAGCCCAGATCATGGGCCGCCACGTCCTGCGCAATTCCGTCGGCGCCGCATTGTCGATGACGGGATTGCAAGTCGGCCTGATGTTCTCCGGTGTGCTGGTGGTCGAGCAGGTCTTCGGCTGGCCCGGGATCGGCCAGTACATCGCACAGAGCATCCCCGTCGCCGACTTTCCCGCCATCGCCGGCGTCACGCTCATGCTCGGCGCCCTCTACGTCGTCATCAACACGGCCGTGGACCTGCTCCAGGCCGCCGCAGACCCCCGTATCGCAGTAACAGGAGGATAGGTGCCGAAACAGCCACTGATCGTGGGCAATCCCGTACTCGTCGTGGTCGACATGCAGGAGGCCGGCGGCATGCCGGCCGAGGAGGTGGGCATCGAACACATGCCCGGCTACGACGATCGAATCGCCCGCGCCCAACGCCTGATCGACGCCGCCCGCGCGGCCGGCATCCCCATCGTGTTCTTCCAGGAGGTGCACCGCCCCAGCGGCATCGACTTCGGCCGCGAACTCGACGGAGTGGAGGGTGAGCACTGCATCGAGGGTCGTCCGGGTACTCCACTGCACCCCGCGCTGTTGCCAGATTTCACTGGGCCCAATCACGAATTCCACATCGTCAAACGGCGTTACTCCGGGTTCATCGGCACGGAATTCGAAATCGTGCTCTCCGGACTCAAGGCCGACACGCTGATCCTCATCGGTGGCCTCACCGACGTCTGCGTGCACTACACCTTCGCCGACGCCCACCAGCGCGACTTCTACGTGCGGGTGGTGACCGACTGCGTCGGTGGATCGACGCAGTACCGGCACGACGCCGCGCTGGATGCGATGGAGTACCTGCAGACCGGTGCCATGCGCACCACCGAGGAGATCCTCGACGCTTTCGCCGAGACCGGTGCGGCGACACCTGTTCTGGAAGGAGCGGCACGATGAGCCGACGTCTGAGGTTCGGCGCGGCCCTCGCCGCACTGGTGCTGACCCTGACCGCTTGCGGCGGTTCGGATTCCGGAAGCAGCACGCCCAGTGCGGCGCCGACGGACAAGGTGCTGCACCTGTCGTTCCTGCAGGACATCGGCCAACCGCCGGACCCCGACGTCTACTACGCAGGCCAGGGCCTGCTGTTGACCACGAACACCTACGAGGGTCTGCTGCAGTACAAGGCGGGCACCGAGAAGCCCGAACTCGAGCCGTTGTTGGCCACCGAGTGGACCGCGTCACCGGACAACAAGGTGTTCACGTTCAAGCTGCGCCAGGGCGTGAAGTTCCACGACGGAACACCCTTCACGTCGGCGGCGGTGAAGGCCTCCTTCGACCGGCGGGCTGCCGTCAACCAGGGCCCGGCCTACATGGTCTCCGACATCGAATCGGTCACCACCCAGGGCGACTACGACGTCACCGTCACGCTGAAGGCACCCAACTCGGCGTTCCTCGACTACCTGGCCTGCCCGTACGGCCCGAGGATGCTCAGCCCCGAAGGGTTGCAGAAGAACGCCGGCGCCGACAACGCACAGGGCTACCTCACCACCCATGACCTGGGCACCGGCCCCTACACGCTGACCGCTGCCGAGGTCGGCTCGAAGTACGAGCTGACCGCCTTCCCGGAATACTGGGGTAACAAGCCGTATTTCGAGAAGGTCGAAATGCCGGTGATCACCGACGTCTCGGCGCAGCAGTTGCAGTTCAACAACGGTCAGCTCGCCGCGATCCTGCACGACCTGCCGTCCTCGGCCGTGCAGTCGTACCTCGACAACAAGTCGTACGCGAACTACTCGCTGCCGACCATGATGTCGAACTTCGTCTACATCAACCCCAAGAAGGGGATGATGACCGACCCGAAGAACCGCAACGCCGTCATGCAGGCCGTCGATGTCGACGAGTTGGTCAAGCAGACGTACTTCGGTCGAGGCAAGAAGGCCGAGCAGATCTACCCGCCGAACGTCATGGAGGCGCAGTACGCCAAGCAGTCGGTGACCCACGATCCGTCGGTGCTGTCCGGCATCGCGGCCGGGCTGCCCGCCGATCAGAAGGCCGTCACCATCGGGTACGACTCGTCGAACCCGGACAACCAGCTGATCAGCAACCTGCTCCAAACCCAGCTGGCTGCAGCCGGTCTGACCGCCAAGGTGCAGGCCTACCCGACGTCGGAGATCTACGGGTGGATCGGCGGCGACGGTCAGGCCGGGCCGGAGATCATGACCTATCTCGGATGGCCCGACGCACCGTCGCCCTACACCTGGGGGCACATCTCCTGGGACGCCGACGGCGGCCTGAACTTCTTCGGGTGCTCCTCTCCGGGGATCACCGATGCACTGGCCAAGGGCCTGCCGACTGGAGCGGACGCGGACTTCTCCACTGCCGGTGAGGAAGCGGTGAAGACGGGCTGCTGGCTCAACGTTGCCGACGTCAACGATTTCATGGTGGCTCAGCCGTGGCTCAAGGGCGTCGAACAGGCCCACGTCGTGACGAACCCGAATTCGCTGCGCCTGGCGGCATTGTCGGTGGGGTGATGGTGACGCTGGCGCGGCGCAGCGGAGTCCGTCGGATCGTCCTGCTCACCCTCGGGTGGGAGGAGCTGCCCAAGTCGGTGTCGGTGCACGGTGCCCCGGACGGTATCCGGTTGCGGGAGCCGGTGCCCGGGGTGCTGCTGCAGACCGACGGAGGTTGGATCCTGCTCGACACCGGGTTCAACACGGCGCTGATCCGCGACCCGTACCTGCGGCGCCGCTACTACCCGAGTGTCGAGTACCAGCCCATCCTGCCCGGATCGGGGGAGCCGATCGAGGAGTCGTTGTCCGACATCGGAATCGACGTCGACGAGATCCGGGTGGTGGCGGTGTCACATCTGCACACCGATCACGCCGGCGGGTTGAAGCTGTTCGCCGGCAAGGTGCCGGTGCACGCCCAGCGTCGCGAGGTGGAGTATGGGTTGGCGAACCATCCGGAGCCCGAGCGGCACGCGATCTTCCGCGTGGACTTCGACGATCCGTCCATCGATTGGCGTCTCGCCGACGGCGAAGCCGAGATCGCGCCGGGCATCTCGGCGATCCCGACCTACGGGCACACGCCCGGCCATCAGAGCTTCCTCGTCGAACTCGACGAATCGGTGGGCGGCGGTGGGTACGTGTTCGCCTTCGATGCGGCCGACCTGACGGAGAACATCGAGCAGGAGCTGCCCATCGGCGGGTTCATCGACGTCGACCCGGCCGAGACCATCGAGCCGATCCGACGCCTCAAGGCACTGGCCCAGGAGAAGGGTTATCCGCTGATTCCCGGCCACGATCCGCACGTCTGGCCGGAGATGACCCGCCACTTCGACGAGCGGTTCGCGCGGTGATCGTGTCGATGGCCGACTGCCTCGGACTGTGGCGGCGGGTGCTGCTGGTGGACGCCGCGGGGGTGGCGGACACCTCCACCGATGTCACGTGGCTGCAGGGCCCCACAGGGTATGTGGACAGCCGGGGATTCGCGGGTGCGCTCTCACAGAGCGGCGACGTCTTCTGCTGGCGCCGCGACGTCGACATCCAGCCGACCGGCATGCCGGATGCCGGCCGAATGCGCTGGGAGAACGGCACTCTCGTGGAGATCGGGGTGCACGAGACCTACGAGGAGCGGTGGGTGCGCGAGGACGGACCGGTCGAGCCGGCGGGCGCGCTGTTCCTGTCCGCGGGCGCACACCGCACCGCGGTCCTGGTCCGCGTGGGTGAGCTCGTGGCGTGGGCGAGCGACGCGGGCGTACGGATCGGGGACACCGCAGACATGTGTGCCTGGCTGAGCGACGACGACCACCTGGTGGCCGATGGCGTGCGCTGGACGGTCACCGAGCGAGAAGGAGCGATCAGACCATGAGTACGGCCACGTCGTTCACGTCGATACCCGTCGTCGACATCAGCGGTCTGCGGTCCGACGACCGGGCGGAGCGCGACCGGGTGGCGGCATCGATCGGCGCCGCCGCCCGCGACATCGGTTTCTTCTACGTCAGCGGGTCGGGTGTCGACGAGGCCCTTTTCGACGAGCTGCTCTGCGCCACGAAGGCATTCTTCGCGCTGCCTCTGGAGGAGAAGATGCGCAGCTACATCGGGTTGTCCCGATGCCATCGGGGCTACGTCCCGATCGGCGAGGAGGGCGTCGAGGCAGGCGTCGGCGACTTCAAAGAAGCCTTCGACACGGGGCTGGACCTGCCCGCTGACGATCCCGACCATCTGAGCGGCAATCCGATGCTGGGCCCGAACACCTGGCCGGCGCTGCCGGGTTTCGCGGCGGCGGTCACGGCCTACTACGACGCGATCATGGCGGTCGGGCACCGGTTGCTCCGCGCGTTCGCGGTCGCCCTCGGCGAGGACCCCGACGTCTTCTCCCGCCACGCCACCAAACCCCCGAGCCAGTTGCGGCTGGTGCACTACCCCTACAACTCGGACGCCAGCGATGCACCCGGGATCGGCGCGCACACCGACTACGAATGCTTCACGCTGCTCAAGCCGACCGCACCGGGTCTGGAAGTACAGAACGGCGCCGGCGAGTGGATCGACGTGCCTCCGATCGAGGGCACCTACGTGGTCAACATCGGTGATCTGCTCGAGCTGTGGACCAACGGCGCGTTCGTGGCCACCAGCCATCGGGTGCGGCGCGTCGCCGAGGAGCGCTACTCCTTCCCGCTGTTCTTCAACGTCGACTACGACACGCAGGTCGCACCCCTTGCGCAGTTCGCCGACACGGGCACGGTGGCGCGCCCGGCCTTGCGCGCGGGAGAGCACCTCTTCGCCCAGACGGCGCAGACGTTCGCGTATCTGCGGCGTCGCATCGAGTCCGGCGAGCTGGTGCTGCCTGACGGCGCGCTGGAACCCAACCAGTTCGGGCAGCAGGCGCGCCACCACGACCGCATCAGTTGATCGGCGCGTTGACCAGCCGGAGATCGGCCATGATGCCGCGGGCGGCGACGATGCCCTGGCCCGTCTGCCAGATCTCGTTGTTGACCGCATAGATCCGGTTGTCGCGATTGGCCGACAGCTTCTTCCACGCATCGCTGTTCATCACCGCGGGAGCCCGGTCGCGTGCTTCTGCGGTGGCGAACGACAGGTAGACGATGTCGCCGTCGGCGGCGGAGAAGTCGGGCGAGTCGGCGAGGTCCTCGTCGGAGATGCCCACCTCGATGTAGGGCTTGTCCGAGAAGCGTTGGGTGACAGGGCGATCCACGCCGATGGCAGCCAGGACGCTGGCCGGGAAGTTGTCGGTGCCGAACACGCGCATGGTGGTGTCGGTGAACTGCACGACCGAGGCCTGGAAATGGACGGCGTCGCTGTCGGTGCCGACCCTGTCGGCCTGCCGGTCGAAGTCCTCGAGCAGTCGGTTCGCCGCGTCGAGCCGGCCCGTCGCCGCGCCGACGGCGCGCAGATCGTCCTTCCACGCCGCGCCGGGCGGGCCGGTGAACACCGTCGGGGCGATCTGTGTGAGCTCCGGGAACAACTGCGGCGTCAGACCCACCGAACCCAGGATCAGATCGGGCCGGGCGCCGCGCACCGCGTCGAGGTCAGGATCGGAGCGACTGCCCGCCCCCGGCAGCTGATGGACCACCGTGCCGAGATAGGACGGTTGATCGGGGGAGCCGTCCGGCAGCGCGGCGGCGACGATGCGGGACTGCAACCCCAGCGCGCACAGGGCGTCGAGGTGGTCGCCCGCCAGGACGACGATGCGCTGCGGGTCGGCCACGACCGTCGTCGTGTCCGGGATCGGGGGAGTGATGGAGTGTCCTGCCGCGTTGCGCACCTGCCGCTCGGGCGGGCCCTCGTCGAGCGGCGCGGGCTCCGGCGCGCACGACTCGTCCGGCCGGCGGTCGTTGCCGAGAACGCCCGCGCTGGCGATCCGGGTGGTGCTGGTGACGATCGACGTCGAACCGGCCGCGGAGCCCGCCGGCTGATCCGCGCCGCCGCACCCGGACAGCAGGGCTGCCACGGTGGTGCTCAGCGCGATCGCGAGCACACGCCTCGGGCCTCGACCGATGATCCGCACTGCACGAATCCCGACGGCCGACGACACGACGCAGACGGTAACACCCGGGGCGTCGCGGGAGGCTCCCGATGCTGG
Organism: Mycolicibacterium sp. 018/SC-01/001; assembly: GCF_007096635.1. Lineage (GTDB taxonomy): Bacteria > Actinomycetota > Actinomycetes > Mycobacteriales > Mycobacteriaceae > Mycobacterium. The sequence continues at coordinate 97,131 of NZ_VKAA01000012.1, read as the reverse complement.
TCACGCGGGTCAGCGACGTCGCTGTCGAGGTGATGCTGACATGATTACGACAGTTTGTAGGACCACCCCGACTTCTGTCGGGTCCGGGGGTTAGGATTGCGGTCGAACTCCACCGGGAAAGCTCGTCGGCAAGCCTGTGCCGTCCCGGTGCATCAGGAAGGCTGGAGGACCACGTGGTAGCCGAAGCGCCCCCCATCGGAGAACTCGAGGCACGGCGTCCTTTTCCGTCGCGTATCGGGCCCAAGGGCAACCTGATCTACAAGCTCGTGACCACCACCGATCACAAGCTGATCGGCATCATGTACTGCGTCGCGTGCTTCGCGTTCTTCCTCATCGGTGGGTTGATGGCGCTGTTCATCCGCACCGAACTCGCGGTTCCGGGGCTGCAGTTCCTGTCCAACGAGCAGTACAACCAGCTGTTCACCATGCACGGCACGGTCATGCTGCTGTTCTACGCGACCCCGATCGTGTTCGGATTCGCCAACCTCGTGCTGCCGCTGCAGATCGGCGCCCCCGACGTCGCGTTCCCGCGGCTCAACGCGTTCTCCTTCTGGCTGTTCCTCTTCGGCGCCATGATCGCCATCGCCGGGTTCATCACCCCCGGTGGCGCCGCCGACTTCGGCTGGACGGCGTACTCGCCGCTGACCGACTCGATCCACTCGCCGGGCGCGGGCGGTGACCTGTGGATCATGGGCCTGGCCGTCGGCGGCCTGGGCACGATTCTCGGCGCGGTCAACATGATCACCACCGTGGTCTGCATGCGTGCCCCCGGTATGACGATGTTCCGGATGCCGATCTTCACCTGGAACATCCTGGTGACCTCGATCCTGGTGCTGCTGGCGTTCCCGCTGCTGACCGCCGCGCTGTTCGGGCTCGCGGCCGACCGTCACCTCGGCGCACACGTCTACGACCCGGCCAACGGCGGTGTGCTGCTGTGGCAACACCTGTTCTGGTTCTTCGGTCACCCCGAGGTGTACATCATCGCGCTGCCGTTCTTCGGCATCGTCAGCGAGATCTTCCCGGTGTTCTCCCGCAAGCCCATCTTCGGCTACACCACGCTGATCTACGCCACGCTCGGCATCGCCGCGCTGTCGGTGGCGGTGTGGGCGCACCACATGTACGCCACAGGAGCTGTCCTGCTGCCGTTCTTCTCGTTCATGACGTTCCTGATCGCGGTACCCACCGGCATCAAGTTCTTCAACTGGATCGGCACGATGTGGAAGGGGCAGCTGACCTTCGAGACACCGATGCTGTTCTCCGTCGGCTTCATCATCACGTTCCTGCTCGGCGGTCTGTCGGGTGTGCTGCTGGCCAGCCCGCCGCTGGACTTCCACGTCACCGACAGCTACTTCGTGATCGCCCACTTCCACTACGTGCTCTTCGGCACCATCGTGTTCGCGACCTACGCAGGCATCTACTTCTGGTTCCCGAAGATGACGGGCCGGCTGCTCGACGAGCGGCTGGGCAAGCTGCACTTCTGGTTGACGTTCATCGGGTTCCACACGACGTTCCTGGTGCAGCACTGGCTCGGCGACGAGGGCATGCCCCGCCGCTACGCCGACTACCTGCCCAGCGACGGGTTCACCACGCTCAACATCGTCTCGACGATCGGCGCGTTCATCCTGGGCCTGTCGACGCTGCCGTTCCTGTGGAACATCTTCAAGAGCTGGCGTTACGGCGAGCCGGTGATGGTCGACGACCCCTGGGGCTACGGCAACTCGCTGGAGTGGGCCACCAGCTGCCCGCCGCCGCGGCACAACTTCACCGAGCTGCCCCGGATCCGTTCCGAGCGGCCCGCGTTCGAGCTGCACTACCCGCACATGGTGGAGCGGATGCGGCGCGAGGCGCACGTCGGCCGCGCACACGGACCCGAGGACGGCGACGTGACGCGGATCGACGACGTCGAAGTTCGCAGCTGATCCCGCGCGTTCGGGTTCTGCCGGGGTGGTGACCACGTCGAAGGTGTCGGTGCTCATCACCGTCACCGGTCGAGACAAACCGGGCGTCACATCGGCGCTGTTCGAGGTGCTCTCCACGCACGACGTCGAACTCCTCAACGTCGAACAGGTCGTGGTCCGCGGACGCCTCACCCTCGCTGTCCTGGTGGCCGGACCGGCCGACGTCGCCGGTGGCACCGCTTTGCGTGACGAAGTGCAGAAGGCGATCTGGGATGTCGGGCTCGACGTGACGATCGAAGGCAGCGACGGTCTACCCGTACTACGGCAGCCGTCCACCCACACCATCGTCGTGCTGGGCAGACCCATCACCGCGGGCGCTTTCGGTGTGGTGGCGCGCGAGGCCGCGGCGCTCGGAGTCAACATCGACACGATCCGCGGCGTCTCCGACTACCCGGTCACGGGTCTGGAGATGCGGGTGTCGGTGCCCGACGGCACCTACCGCGAACTGCAGACGGTCCTGGCCAGGGTCAGCGTCGAGCAGGCCGTCGACATCGCGGTCGAGGACTACAGCCTGTCCCGCAGAGCCAAGCGATTGATCGTCTTCGACGTCGACTCCACGCTTATCCAAGGTGAGGTGATCGAGATGCTGGCCGCGCGTGCCGGCGTCGAGGGTAAGGTCGCCCAGATCACCGAGGCCGCGATGCGGGGTGAACTGGACTTCGAGGAGTCGCTGCGCGAGCGGGTCGCGACACTCGCCGGGCTGCCCGCCGGGGTCGTCGACGAGGTGGCCGAACAGATCGAGCTGACCCCCGGCGCCCGCACCACGCTGCGCACGCTGCGCCGGCTCGGCTTTCACTGCGGCGTCGTCTCCGGCGGTTTCCGGCAGGTCATCGAACCGCTCGCAGAGGACCTGATGCTCGACTTCGTGGCTGCCAACCACCTCGAGATCGTCGACGGCGTCCTCACCGGGCGCGTCATCGGAACAGTCGTGGATCGCCCGGGCAAGGCAAAGGCGTTGCGGGACTTCGCCGCTGCGTTCGGCGTGCCCATGGAGCAGACGGTGGCGGTCGGCGACGGCGCCAACGACATCGACATGCTCACCGCGGCCGGGCTGGGTGTGGCGTTCAACGCCAAGCCGGCGCTGCGCGAGGTGGCCGACGCGTCACTGAGCCACCCCTACCTCGACACCGTGCTGTTCATCCTCGGGATCACCCGCGGGGAGATCGAGGCCGCCGACGCGCTCGACGGCATGGTGCGCCGGGTCGACATCCCGGACTGAGCCTGGCTCAGACGACCACGGTGGCCGCGTCGGTCGGGGCCGAGCCTGTCACCGTGCGCCAGGCGCGTGCCAACAGCGTGACCGATTCGACGAGCTGATCGTCGGGCAGCGTGTACGGCACCCGGATGAACCGCTCGAGCGTGCCGTCCACGCCGAACCGGGGACCGGGCGGGATCTCCAGACCCATCCGCGACGCCGCCGCCGACAGCGCTGAACTCATCGGCGCGGGCAGCCGCACCCACAGCGACATCCCGCCCGTGCCGGGCGCGGGCCGCCAATCGGGCAGGTGAACGCGCAACAGGTCGAGCAGCAACTCACGACGGGCCCGCAGGATCTCCCGTCGCTCGGGGAGCACATCGTTCTCGGCAACCAAAAGCCTTGCGGCAGCCAGCTGTTCGAACACCGGGGTGCCCATGTCGACCGCAGGCCGCAGTGCAGCCACCGTCGCCAGCGTGGTGCGCTCGGCCCGGATCCAGCCGATCCGCAGCCCGCCCCAGAACGATTTCGACATCGACCCCACGGTTAGCACCAGATCCCGGCCGGCGGTCAGCGACGACGCGAACGGGGGCGGCACCTCTTGATCGAGCCACATGTCCGTGATGGTCTCGTCGATGATCGTGCGGGTGCGGGTGTCGGCGATGATCTGAGCGAGGCGGCGCCGTCCCGCCTGCGGCAGGGTCAGCCCGGTCGGATTGTGATTGTCGGGAATGAGATAGGCCATGCTCGGCGCCAGCTGCCGGATGGCCGCCTCCACGGCGTCGAGTTCCCAGCCTGTCGAGGTCATCGCCACGGGCACCGGGCGCACGCCACGCGTGGCCATCGCCGCGAGTCCACCGTGATACGTGGGCTGTTCGACGAGCACCCGATCGTCGGGCTGGGTGTAGGTGGCCAGGATCAGCCCGATCGCGTGCAACGCACCGGTGGTCACCATGATCTCGTCGGGATCAGTGGGAAGCCCTCTGGCGCAATATCTTTCGGCAATGGCCTCGCGCAGGGGCGGGACGCCGCGCAGTTCGATGCCGATGTCGCGCAGGTACGGGGTGATCATGTCGGCCGCGTCGGCGTACGCCTGCGACACCACCGCCGCAGGGGCTGAGAGGGTGGCCGCGGCCAGGTTGGCGGTCGGAATGGTCAGCGACGGCACCGCGGGGGACACGGGCAGCGCGGTGGTGCTCCGCGCGCCCTGGCGGGCGTTGAGATACCCGTCTTCGCGCAACTGTGTGTAGGCCGCGGTGACCGTGGTCCGCGAGACGTGCAGGGCCTCGGCGAGCGCGCGCTCGCTGGGCAGCCGCGCGCCGACGGGAACGCGGCCGTCCACGATCAGCAACCGGATCGCGTCGGACAGGCCGTGGTAGGCGGGTCCGCTGCGACTGGACGTGCGCCAGTTGCCCAGCTCGCGGCAGAGAAGGTCCACATCGAGCGATCTGGCGGTCATGGAAGCAGTCATTGAGGCCAGTATTGCCCAACTGGCTATTGATGAGCAAGCCAGTGAGGCCAGATGATGGGCGCATGAACCACTGGATATCTCGACTGGCTTACCGGCTGGCCGATCTGTACTACTCACCGTCGATCGGTGGAGCGCTCGACGAGCGGGACGCCGACGCGCGCCGCATGCGCTCCGAACTGGACGCGATCCGGATGCACTTCCCCGACCACTCGTGAGGTCTGCTCACGGCAGGGGTGCCGTCCGCGGTGCGGTGCTGCTCGCCGGCCTGACCGGTTACGGCACCTCGATGGCGATGATGGTGCGTGCCGGCCTCGGACTGGACCCGTGGGACGTCTTCCACCAGGGTCTGGCGCTGCGCACCGGAATGACGATCGGCACCGCGTCAGCCGTGGTCGGCGTGGTGGTCCTGCTGGCCTGGATCCCACTGCGCAACCGGCCCGGTATCGGCACCGTCGCCAACGTCGTCGTCATCGCCGTGACCGTCGACGTGGCGCTGGGCCTCATCGTGGCTCCGCAATCGCTCCCGGCGCGCACTGCACTGATGGTCTCCGCGGTGGTCCTCAACGCGGTGAGCACCGTCCTGTACATCGGCGCCGGCCTCGGCCCCGGCCCCAGGGACGGCTTGATGACCGGACTCGTCACCGCCACCGGCCGCTCGGTGCGGCTGGTCCGCACCACGATCGAGGTCACCGTGCTGGCCCTCGGCTTCCTGCTCGGCGGCACCGTGGGCGTCGGCACGGTGGCGTATGCCTTCGGGATCGGGCCGCTGGTGCAGCTGTTCGTCCGCCTCACCCCGCAGCGCCTGCTTGCCGCCAGCGGATGGGCGCAGGTCCGCCGACCGGTCACCGCGGCTGATGCCGGTCCGCTCGCCGAGGCGTGCGGGCGGCATCCCGCGGGCTGACTACGATGAGCGGGTGCCAGCCGACCCCGGAGATGAAGAACCAGCAGCCGATCAAGACCTGCTCATCGACTTCGCAGAGGTCACGCTGCGGCGCAACGGCCGGTTGCTGGTCGGGCCCATCACCTGGTCGGTGGAGCTCGACGAGCGGTGGGTGATCGTCGGCCCGAACGGCGCAGGTAAGACCTCGCTGCTGCGCATCGCCGCCGCGATGGAGCATCCCTCGTCCGGCGTCGCCCACGTCCTCGGTGAACGCCTGGGCCGGGTGGACATGTCCGAGCTGCGGGCGCGGATCGGGCTGAGCAGCGCCTCGCTCGCCCAGCGGGTCCCCGACGACGAGATCGTGCGGGACCTCGTGGTGTCGGCGGGCTACGCGGTGCTCGGCCGGTGGCGGGAGCGCTACGACGACGTCGACTACGCCCGGGCGCTGGACATGCTGGAGAGCGTCGGCGGCGAGCATCTGGCCGACCGCACCTACGGGACGCTGTCGGAGGGGGAGCGCAAGCGGGTGCTCATCGCCCGCGCCCTGATGACCGACCCCGAGCTCCTGTTGCTCGACGAGCCCGCGGCGGGGCTGGATCTGGGCGGCCGCGAGGAGCTGGTGGCGCGGCTCAGCGATCTCGCGCTCGACCCCGACGCGCCGGCGATGGTGCTGGTCACCCACCACGTCGAGGAGATCCCGCCCGGCTTCTCGCACTGCCTGATCCTGTCCGAGGGTCAGGTCGTCGCCGCCGGTCTGCTGACCGATGTGCTGACCGCAGACAATCTGTCCGCCGCGTTCGGCCAGTCGATCGCGCTGGACCTGATCGACGGCCGGTACTTCGCGCGGCGCACGCGCACCCGCGCCGCGCACCGGAGGCGGCAGTGAGTTCCGACGATCCCCTGGTCCCGCGACCCGCGGCGACCGTGATGCTGATCCGCGACAAGGCCCCCGGCATGGGGGAAGGGATTGAAGTCTTCCTGATGCGCCGCCATGCGGCGATGGATTTCGTCGCCGGGGTGATGGTGTTCCCGGGCGGCGGCGTCGACGACCGCGATCGCAACGCCGACATCGCCTGGCACGGGCCTGATCCGCGCTGGTGGGCGCAACGGTTCGGCGTCGACAGCGAGCTCGCCGAGGCGCTGGTGTGTGCCGCAGCGCGGGAGACGTTCGAAGAATGCGGGGTGCTGTTCGCCGGTTCGGCCGACGATCCCGACCTGCTGGTCGACGACGCCTCGGTGTACCGCGAGCAGCGCGCTGCGCTGGAGAGCAGGCAGCTGTCGTTCGGCGAATTCCTACGTGCCGAGAACCTCGTGTTGCGCTCGGATCTGTTGCGGCCGTGGGCCAATTGGGTGACGCCGAAGGAAGAGCGCACCCGCCGCTACGACACGTACTTCTTCGTCGGCGCCCTCCCGCACGGCCAGCGCGCCGACGGTGACAACACCGAAACCGACAAGGCGGGGTGGGTCACCCCCGAGGCGGCGCTCGACGACTTCGCCGACGGCCGCAGCTTCCTGCTGCCGCCGACCTGGACGCAGCTCGACGCGCTGGCCGGCCACACCGTTTCCGAAGTCCTGGCGGTGGAACGCACGATCGTCGCGGTGGAGCCGTCGCTGACCGCGCCGCAGGGCGGCAACTGGGAGATCGAATTCTTCAACAGCGAGCGCTACAACGCCGCCCGTAATCGTCGTGCCCCGCAGGGCCACACCGACGGTGCATCGAGCTCGTGAGTGAGTTCGTCAGCGTCCACACCGGAGAGCAGGAGCCCCGGATCGCGACGCTGCTGCTCTCGCGGCCGCCGACGAACGCGCTGACCCGCCAGGTCTACCGCGAGCTCACCGAGGCGGTCGCGGAGTTGGCGGAGCGCTCCGAGCTCGCCGCGATCATCGTCTACGGCGGTCACGAGATCTTCTCCGCCGGCGAGGACATGCCGGAGCTGCAGACGCTGGACGTCGGAGAGGCCGCGGCGGCGGCGCAGCTGTGTCACGACGCGATCGAGGCGCTCGCCGGGGTGCCACGGCCGACGATCGCCGCCATCACCGGCTATGCCCTCGGCGCGGGACTGACGCTCGCCCTGGCTGCCGATTGGCGGGTCAGCGGTGACAACGCCAAATTCGGGTCGACCGAGATCCTGGCCGGCATGGTTCCGTCCGCCGGGACGACCCGGCTGGCCGCCGCCGTCGGCCCCAGCAAGGCCCGCGACCTGGTGTTCACCGGGCGCTTCGTGGACGCGCGCGAAGCCCTGGCCCTCGGACTGGTCGACGAGTTGGTGTCGCCCGACGGCGTCTACGACGCCGCCCTCGCGCGGGCACGCCGCTTCCTCGACTATCCGCCGCACGTGCTGGCGGGGGCGAAGGCCACGTTCGACCGGCCGTGACCCGCCCGGTGTGCGGAGCGTTAGGCTGCCCGGCATGACGACGTCAGACGTGACCGATCCCCAGCCGCAGCCGCGTGCGACGAGAGAGCAGGTCGAGGCGGCGATGCACGACTCCAAGCTCGCGCAGGTGCTCTATCACGACTGGGAGGCCGAGACCTACGACGAGAAGTGGTCGATCTCCTACGACCAGCGCTGCGTCGACTACGCGCGCGGCCGTTTCGACGCCGCGGTGCCCGAGGAGGTACAGCGGCAGCTGCCCTACGACCGGGCATTGGAGCTGGGCTGCGGCACCGGCTTTTTCCTGCTCAACCTGATCCAGGCCGGCGTCGCGCGTCGCGGTTCGGTGACCGACCTGTCCCCGGGCATGGTCAAGGTGGCCACCCGCAACGGCCAGTCCCTCGGTCTCGACATCGACGGGCGTGTCGCCGATGCCGAGGGGATTCCGTACCCCGACGACACGTTCGACCTCGTCGTCGGGCACGCGGTACTGCACCACATCCCCGACGTCGAGCTGTCCCTGCGTGAGGTCGTGCGTGTCCTCAAGCCCGGTGGCCGATTCGTGTTCGCCGGCGAGCCGACCACGGTGGGCAACCGGTATGCCCGCGAACTGTCGACCCTGACGTGGCGGATCGCCACCAACGTGACGAAGCTGCCGATGCTCTCCGACTGGCGCCGGCCGCAGACCGAGCTGGACGAGTCGTCGCGTGCGGCGGCGCTGGAGGCCGTCGTCGACCTGCACACGTTCGATCCGGGCGACCTCGAGCGGATGGCGACCAACGCCGGGGCCGTCGACGTGCGAACGGCCAGTGAGGAATTCACGGCGGCGATGCTCGGCTGGCCTGTCCGGACCTTCGAGGCCGCCGTCCCGCCCGGCCGTCTGGGTTGGGGCTGGGCCAAATTCGCGTTCACCAGCTGGATGACGTTGTCGTGGGTGGACTCGAACGTCTGGCGCCGGGTCGTGCCGAAGGGCTGGTTCTACAACGTGATGGTGACGGGGATCAAGCCGGGCGGCACGTCGTCGTAGCGTTCAGCCTCGACGATGTGCGCTTCCTGCGCACCGACCCCGGCCGGGAGGCGCTCGCCGAGGTCGACCGGCTGGAGTTGACCGCAGCCACCCTCATCGCCGATGTGGCAAGTGCGCGAACGCAATTCGGTGAGCGCGCCGCAATGCTGGTGGAGACGGTCCGGCTGCGGCGTCGAGCGGGGGCCAAGGTCGCCGACGCGCACCGGTGGTTGTTCACCGACGATGCGCTGCAGCAGGCGACCGCGGCGCCGGTCGCGGCCCACCGGGCGCAGCGACTCGCCGGGGCGGTGGTACACGACGTCACCTGTTCGATCGGTTCCGAGCTGGCCGCGCTGACGGGTTCGGCCGCCTTCGTGATGGGCAGCGACGTCGACCCGGTGCGCCTGGCGATGGCCCGAAACAACGTCGGTGCTGCTGTGCCGCTGTGCCGCGCCGACGCGCTGCATCCGGTCAGCAGGGATGCGGTGCTGCTCGCGGACCCGGGGCGGCGCAGCGGCTCCACGCGACGCTTTGACCCCCGGGCGTACCAGCCGCCGCTCGACGACCTGCTCGCCGCACTGACGTCACGCGAGTATGCGGTGAAGTGTGCTCCCGGAATCGATTTCGCGATGGTGGGACGCATGGGGTTCACCGGCGAGATCGAGGTCACGTCGCTGGCGGGCAGTGTGCGGGAGGCGTGTCTGTGGTCCTCGGGATTGACGAACGCGGGCACGCGCCGGCGGGCGACGATGCTCGACACGGGGGAGCAGGTCCTCGACACCGACTCCGACGACTGCGGGGTCGCTCCGGCCGGGCGCTGGCTGGTCGACCCCGACGGGGCGGTGGTGCGTGCCGGCCTGGTGCGCCACTACGCCACCCGTCACGGGCTCTGGCAGATAGACCCGGACATCGCCTACCTGTCCGGCGACCGGCTCCCCGCCGGGGTGCGGGGATTCGAGGTGCTCGAACAGCTCGCCTACAGCGAACGTCAGCTGCGCCAGGCGCTTTCGGCGCGCAACGTGGGCGCGCTCGAGATCCTGGTCCGCGGCGTCGACGTCGATCCTGACGCGCTGCGCAGACGCCTGCGGCTGCGCGGCGAGCACCACGCCTCGGTCGTGATCACCCGGATCGGGTCCAAAGCGGCAAGCCGGGCAACGGCATTCATATGCCGTCCGTCACGGTGAGCGCTCACGTACCCTGGCGGTGACCGACCGATGATCTTTCGATGCGCCCGATGCGAGTGCGGCGCCGACGACGAGGATGCCCGTGACGATGCGCGTGATCGCCGCCGCCCTGCTAATCGCCGGAGTGCTGGCCGGCTCGGTGGCGACTCCGGCCGCCGCCGCGGAGCCGGCATGCGCCGACCTCGGCGGCACTGTCGACCCGCAGCAGGTGTGCACGGTGCATGTGGACAATCCCACCTACACCGTCGACTTCACGTTCCCGGCCGACTATCCCGACCAGCAGGCCATCATCGGATACCTGACCCAGACCAGGGACGGCTTCGTCAACGTGGCCGAGATGCCCGGCTCGTGGAACCTGCCGTATGTGCTCGACGCGAAGGGCACCGGCTACCGCAGCGGACCGGACGATGGTGGTACCCGCAGCGTGGTGTTCGAGGTGTACGAGAACGTCGGTGGCGCGCATCCGCAGACCTGGTACAAGTCGTTCAACTGGGACGTCGCGAAGAAGGCGCCGATCACCTTCGCGTCGCTGTTCAAGCCGGACACCAGGCCGCTCGACGTGATCTTCCCGATCGTGCAGTCCGAGGTCTCCCGCCAGCTGGGCGTGGATTCGCCGATCAACCCCTCCGACGGGCTCGACCCCGCGAAGTACTCGGAGTTCGCGCTGACCGACGACTCCATCACCTTCTTCTTCGGGCAGGGCGAGGTGATGGCCGGCGCCGGCGGCGCGCTGCAGGCCACGGTGCCGCGCTCGGCGGTCGCCGCGATGCTGGCGTGAGGCGGAGTCAGGCGGGCGCGAACCCGAAGACCCGGCCGTCGCTGGTCGCGGTGACCACGCGTCGGTCGTGGCCGATCGACACCCCGACCGGCCAGCCCGTCGCGCCCGGCAGGCGATAGGAGTTCACGGTGTGCCCGTCGCCGAGGTCGAACACCGTCAGAGCCATCCCGTCCCCGTCCGGGGTGACGGTGTAGCCGACGCCCGCCACGCTGCTCGTGGTCAGCGGCGCGGTGTCGGCGCGCTGCCACAGCTCCTCCGGTCCATCGCCGGTGTCGCGGATCGCGGTGAGCTTGGCCCCGGGGCCACCACCGGCCAGGATCAGCCCCTCGGGCGTCACCGACGGCGGGGTCTGCGCCAGGTAGTCCAGCGGGTGCGACCACTTCACCGAGCCGTCCTCGGCGTTGATCGCCCACAACCGCTCGTCGCGGCCGTTGACGTACACGGTGTTGCCGTCCGGTGAGAACACCGGGCTGCCCAGCGGGCCGCGGCCGACGGCGTCACTGCTCCATTCGCGCGTGATCAGCGGTGTCTGGCCGGGCCGGTAGCGCAGCCCCACGAGTTCGGGTGCCTCGGCACCGGGCTGCCACAGGGTCAGCACCACGGCGCCCGACGATTCCGAGTAGGCCGGTGCGGCCGCCACCGGGCAGGCCGGGCCACCGAGCCGGCAGTCCTGCAGGCCACGTTCGGAGTCGCGCGGATCGAGGCCCGCCACCAGATCCAGCGAGCTCCCGGCCACCGTGCCGCGGTGGGCGTCGAACACCAGCACCTGGCCGAGGTGGGTGATGACGAGCAGGCGGCCCGGATCGAGGAAGCGCATCGTCGTCGGCATGCCGATCACGGGCTGACGCCAGCGGATCCACTGGGTCGGCGGAAACGACAGCACCGCGCCCGGTTGGCCGACGTAGAGGTTGTCGAAGCCATCGAAAAGGGGACTGGACAGGCCGCCACCCTGCCAGAGCCGAGTGCACCACCGTTGGCGGGCCCGGTTGTTGGCCTCCCACACCATCAGCGAGCAGCCGCCCGCGGTCTGGGCGTTGACGGCCAAATAGTTCCCCGAACCCAGCGCGGCCTGCGCGGCGAGGTCGCCCTTGACCGAGCGCACCCATTCCAGCCGCAGCGAGTCGGCACCCGAGAGCGAGACAGAACTCCGGTTGGCGGCGTCGGCGTACTGGGCGGCCCAGCCGGATGCGGCGCGGGCGTCGACCCAGGAATCGGTGCTGCTGCAGCCGGCCGTGACGGTGACGAGCACGGCGCCTGCCAGCACGATGAGTCGCCGGAGCACGGGTTCCCTTCTCGATCGCCGGTGGACGGGGTTGCGGTTGGGCCTGGTTGTGGTGGACCCAGGGCCCCCGTGAGGGTAACCGCTCGCCTCTACTCGCTCGCGTAGGCTTTCCGGCCATGACGACGATGTGGGGCGCGCCGCTGCACAAGCGCTGGCGTGGATCGCGGCTGCGGGATCCTCGTCAGGCCAATTTCCTCACGGTGGCATCGCTCAAATGGGTGTTCGCCAACCGGGCCTACACACCGTGGTACCTGGTGCGGTACTGGCGTCTGCTGAAGTTCAAGCTGGCCAACCCGCACATCATCACCCGCGGCATGGTGTTCCTCGGCAAAGGCGTCGAGATCCAGGCCACCCCCGAGCTGTCCCAGATGGAGATCGGACGGTGGGTGCACATCGGCGACAAGAACACCATCCGCTGCCATGAGGGCTCGCTGCGCATCGGCGACAAGGTGGTGCTCGGCCGCGACAACGTGATCAACACCTACCTCGACATCGAGCTCGGCGATTCGGTGCTGATGGCCGACTGGTGCTACATCTGCGATTTCGACCACCGCATGGACAACATCGAATTGCCGATCAAGGACCAGGGCATCATCAAGGGCCCGGTCCGCATCGGCCCGGACACCTGGGTCGGGGTCAAGGTCAGCGTGCTGCGGAACACGACGATCGGGCGCGGCTGCGTGCTCGGATCGCACGCGGTGGTGCGCGGGGACATTCCGGACTTCTCGATCGCCGTCGGAGCTCCGGCCAAGGTGGTCAAGAATCGCAAGACGTCCTGGGAGACCTCAGCCGCCCAGCGCGCCGAACTGGCGGCTGCGCTGGCCGACATCGAGCGCAAGAAGGCCTCCCGCTAACCGTCGCGGTGTCGTTCGGGCAGCGCCAGTTCGGGGATCGGTCGACGCGGCTGGGGGCGGCGCTCGCCGCGTTTTGCGCCGAGGTAGACCTGCGCGGTTTCCCCGGCGACCGTCGCCCACGCGAAATCCGAGGTGAGCCGCTCGCGTGCGCTCGAGGCCGCACGCTGGGCGGAACCGGGATCGTCGAGCACAGCGCGTACGGCGGCCGCCAGTGCGGCAACGTCGCCCGGCGGGAACGTCTGGCCCGTGGCGCCGTGGCGCACCGCCTCGCCGAGTCCGCCCGCGGCGGACACCACCAGCGGTGCGCCGGCCGCGGCGGCCTCCAGCGCGACGATGCCGAACGGCTCGTAGCGCGACGGCAGCACCGCGACGTCGGCTCGGTGCAGCAGGCGCAGCAGCTGTTCGTGGTCGACCAGGCCGACGAAGTCGACTGCTTTGAGCACCCGGTGCCGACGGGCCTGCTCGGTGAGGAAGGCGAGCTGCGTGCCGTCGCCGGCGATCGTCAGCGTGGTACCGGGGTGGGTGCGCCGGATGCGGGGCAGTGCGGCGATCGCGTCGTGCACACCCTTCTCGTATTCGAGGCGGCCGAAGTAGAGCAGCTCTGCGGGCCCGGTGCGCGGTCGACGCTTGGCGAAAGGCCAACCGGCGGTGTCGATTCCGTTGCGGATGACGGTGATCTCGGACAGGCCGGGGCCGAACAGCGCGGTGATCTCGTCCCGCATGGACGCCGAACACGTGATGAGAGAATCCGATTCGCGCACCAGCCAGGACTCCAGCGCGTGCACCTGGCGGCTGACCGTGCCGGCCACCCACCCGGAGTGCCGGCCGGCTTCGGTGGCGTGGATCGTGGAAATCAATGGCGAATCGAAGAATTGCGCGAGCGCGACGGCGGGATGGGCGACCAGCCAGTCATGGGCGTGCACGACGTCGGGCTGCCAGTCGCCGAGGGTCAGGCCCGCGCGCACCATCGCATGCCCCATCGCCAGGACCCAGGCCATCATGTCGGTGCCGAAGGCGAACTCGTGGGGGTCCTCGGCGGCGGCGATCACGCGCACGCCGTCACTGCCGATCTCGTCGGTCGTCGGGTGGGTGGCGGGATCGGTGCCGGTCGGCCGGCGGCTCAGGACGACGACCTCGTGGCCCGCGGATGCCAGTTCGGTGGCCAGGTGGTGGACGTGCCGACCCAGGCCGCCGATCACCACCGGCGGGTACTCCCACGACACGAGAAGGACTTTCATCGTCACGGGTTCGGGAGACGGCGCGCGTCCAGCGCGCCGAAGAGTCCGTCGGCGCGATTCCAGGCCGCTGCAAGACGCTCGGCCTGCTCGGTGCGGCCCGAGGCCAGGGCGTCGGCGATCTCGCGGGTGGCGTGCGCATGCAGGTGCGCCCGGTAGCGGGCGTAGTCGGCAGCCGAGTCCTTGCTGACCATGAACGGCCAGTCGCTGGACACCGTCAGCAGGGTCTCGCGCAGGATCTGGTCGGCGACGAACATCCGCGGTCCGGGCGCGCCGCGAGCCGCTGCGTGGGAGAGCGCCTTGTCCACCGTGCTGAGCGCGGTGTCGACGACCTCGGTGTTCAGCCGAACGAGATCGGCCACCTGCTCGCCGGCCCACACCTGCCAGTCCTTACCGGATCCCCATGAGCTGGGCGGCAATTCGACGGGCTGTCCGATGTACCCGTCGGCCAGCGCGTCGGACAGCGTGCCGACGCGCACGCCCGCCTCGGGCAACGCGCGCAGCACCTGTTCGAGCCACTGCGGGCCCTCGTACCACCAGTGCCCGAACAGTTCGGTGTCGAATGCGGCGATCACATGAGCGGGTCTGCCGATGCGTGCGCTCTCACCGACCAGCCGTTCCCGCACCGTCTGCACGAAGTCGGCGACGTGGCCGGTGACCGCGGCCGCCGCGCGCTCGGGGTCATACGGCGCCTTCTCATCGGAGGGCACGTTGCGTCCGGTGACGCGGGCGGGTTTGAGCCCTGTGGCGTGGTCATAGGTGTGGAAGTCGCGGTAGGCCGCATGGCCGGGGTAACCCGAGCGCGGCGACCACACGCGGTAACTCACGGTCAGGTCGCGGCCGAACGCGACGACCGGGGAGTCCGCGACGGGACGGCCGAGCGCGGTGTCGCCGTGCAGAGACGGCCCGTCGACCATGAAGTGGCCGACTCCCGCTGCGGCGTAATCGTTTTCCATACCGGGGGCGTAGGCACACTCAGGTGCCCAGATGCCCGCCGGCCGGTGAGCGAACCGCTGGTGCGCATCGGCGAGGCCCTCGCGCAACGCGAAGTCGCGCAGCCGCGGGGCGAGCAGCGGCTGGAAAGGGTGCGCCAGCGGGCCGCCCAGCAGTTCGATGGCGTCAGCGTCGAGCAGTTCCCGCAGTACCGGGCTGCCCCCGTGCCGCCACAGCGTCTCGAACTCCGCGAGCTCCCGGTCGGCTTCGTCGAGCTCCCGGGAACCGAAGCGTCGCAACGCTTCCGGAGTCGACGCGGGGGACGGGCCGGTCGGGGTGCGGATCGTCGCGGCCTCGCGGGCGCGCAGGCGCCAGTTCGCCACCCAGTGGTGCATGCCCTGCAGGCAGTACGGATCGTCGAGCTGGGCTGCGACGACAGGGGTGACGCCCAGGGTCAGCAGATGGTGCCTGTTCTCGGCGGCCAGGGTGCGCAACACCCGCACCAGCGGCAGGTAGGACGCCGACCACGACTGGTAGAGCCACTCCTCGCCGACCGGCCAGCGGCCGTGATGGGCCAACCACGGGAGGTGGGTGTGCAGGACGATGGTGAAGAGCCCGGGCACCGGCTCGGTTGTCGACGCCCTCGATGTCACGGCCGCACCGCGATCGCCAGCAGGTCGAGGCTCTCGTCGATCGGGCGGCTGTCGCGATCGGTGTCCTGCGCGATGTCGAAGTCGTCGATCGTGATCGAGGCGATGTCGGCGAGCAGATCGGCCGGCCACGGTGCGCCGGACAGCGCGCGGGCGATCTGGGCCTCGATGATCGATCCGCCGTGCCGTGCGTCGAGTTCGCGCAGGCGGGCGCCGTGGAAGACGCCGTAGAGGCCGTCGACCTGCAGGCCGGCGCCGGTGAGCAGTTCGGTCAGCTCGGCGGCGTCGAGTTCCCGGGTGTGGAACGGGTTGACCGGGGTGTCGCGGCCGGGGGAGAACGTGATCCGGTTCGGGGTCGACATCAGCAGCAGCCCGCCCGGGCGCAGCACCCGATTGCATTCGGCGACGAACTGCCCCTGGTCCCACAGGTGTTCGATCACCTGGAAGTTGACCACGATGTCCACCGACTCGTCGGGCAGCGGCAGCTCGGCGAGGTTGCCGTGGCGCATGTCGATGCGTGGGTAGCGGGCCCGCACATGGGCGACGGCGTACTCGTCGTAGTCGAGTCCGATCACCCGGCGTGCGACATCGGCGATGAGGTCGGCACCGTAACCTTCGCCACACCCGGCCTCCAGGACCTCGGCGCCGGCAAAGCGGTCCGCGAGTCGTTCGACGAGGTCGCGGTAGACCACCTCGTGGCGCCGGAACCAGTAGTTCTCCTCGGCGATACCGGGCACGGTGCGCTCCCCGGTCAGCACCATCGGCGGCTCGGCAGGCGGCTCCCCGACCGCGGAGGTGGTCACGTGTGTGCTCATCGGAAGGCAGGCTAACCCGTAACCGGCCGATGACGAATAGTTCGTCGCACCCGGGCGGGCGAGACCGCACACTTCGACCAGCTATGGTGTTTTTGCGAACCGCCTTAAGTTACCCGCTGGTAACATGGGGGTCAGAGCTCCAAACGTGATAAGGCGGGCCGGTCACCGGCCCCTTCGAGAAGGACGAACTCATGACGAACATCGTGGTTCTGATCAAGCAGGTCCCCGACACATGGTCGGAGCGCAAGCTGTCCGAGGGTGACTGGACCCTCGACCGCGAGGCCGCCGACGCCGTGCTCGACGAGATCAACGAGCGCGCTGTCGAGGAGGCGCTGCTGATCAAGGAACGCGAGGGCGGCGACAGCACGGTGACGGTGCTCACCGCCGGCCCCGAGCGTGCCACCGAGGCGATCCGCAAGGCGCTGTCCATGGGTGCCGACAAGGCGGTGCACCTCGTCGACGAGGGCCTGCACGGCTCGGACATGGTGCAGACCGGATGGGCGCTGGCTCGCGCGCTGGGCACCATCGAGGGCACCGAGCTGGTCATCGCCGGTAACGAAGCCACCGACGGCACCGGCGGCGCCGTGCCGGCCATCATCGCCGAGTACCTGGGCCTGCCGCAGCTGACGCACGTGCGCAAGCTGACGGTCGAGGGCGGCAAGGTCACCGGTGAGCGCGAGACCGACGACGGCGTGTTCACCCTCGAGGCGACTCTGCCTGCCGTGGTCAGCGTCAACGAGAAGATCAACGAACCCCGCTTCCCGTCCTTCAAGGGCATCATGGCCGCCAAGAAGAAGGAAGTGACGAAGCTGACCCTGGCCGAGATCGGCGTGGAGTCCGACGAGGTGGGTGTGGCCAACGCCGGGTCCAAGGTGTTGTCGTCGACGCCCAAGCCCCCCAAGACCGCGGGCGAGAAGGTCACCGACGAGGGCGAGGGCGGCACGAAGATCGCCGAGTACCTGGTCGCCCAGAAGATCGTCTAGATCTCTCGAGCCCCCACTTCCCTTCCATCACCGAAAGACTCAGAGGCAAAACTCATGGCTGAAGTACTGGTGCTCGTCGAGCACGCTGAAGGTGCGCTGAAGAAGGTCACCTCCGAACTGATTACGGCCGCCCGCACGCTGGGTGAGCCGGCCGCCGTCGTGGTCGGCAAGCCGGGCACTGCCGACCCCCTCGTCGACGGCCTCAAAGCGGCCGGCGCCGCGAAGATCTACGTCGCCGAATCCGACGACGCCGAGAACTACCTGATCACCCCCTACGTCGACGTCCTGGCATCGCTGGCCGAGTCCGCGTCCCCGGCGGCGGTCATCCTCGCCTCCAGCGCCGACGGCAAGGAGATCGCCGGACGGCTCGCCGCCCGCATCGGGTCGGGCATCCTCAGCGACGTCGTCGAGGTCCGCGAAGGCGGCATCGGCATCCATTCGATCTTCGGCGGCGCGTACACCGTCGAGGCCGAGGCCGTCGGTGACACCCCGGTGATCACCGTGCGTCCGGGTTCGATCGAGGCTGCGCCGTCCGACGGTGCCGGCGAGGTCGTCACCGTCGAGGTGCCCGCACCCGCGGAGAACGCGACCAAGATCACCAAGCGGGAGCCCGCTGTCGCCGGTGACCGTCCGGAGCTCACCGAGGCGACCGTCGTCGTCTCCGGCGGCCGTGGTGTCGGCAGCGCGGAGAACTTCAATGTGGTCGAGGAACTCGCCGACTCCCTCGGCGGCGCCGTCGGAGCCTCGCGTGCGGCCGTCGACAGCGGCTACTACCCGGGCCAGTTCCAGGTGGGCCAGACCGGCAAGACCGTCTCGCCCCAGCTCTACATCGCGCTCGGCATCTCCGGGGCCATCCAGCACCGCGCCGGCATGCAGACGTCGAAGACGATCGTCGCGGTCAACAAGGACGAAGAGGCGCCGATCTTCGAGATCGCCGATCTCGGCATCGTCGGTGACCTGTTCAAGGTCACCCCGCAGCTGACCGAGGCCATCAAGGCTCGCAAGGGCTGATCGCCGCCAGACACATCGAACGGCCCCCGTCGTCACGACGGGGGCCGTTCGCTGTCTCGGGGGGCTGCCCCCGAACCGTCACCCAGCGCTCATGAACACGTCACGCAGCGCTTGCCGTTGCGCTGATCGCCTGCGCGAGCGTGCAGACCATGAGCACTGCTTCTGTACTCATCCCCGCTGACGACATCCCCGACAACGCACCATCGCCGACCGGCGCGGCGCCGCGCTACTCGCTTCTCCTGTGCCGTGACGACGACTCCATCGAAGCGGCCCAGCGGTTGCGCCACGACGTGTTCACCTCCGAGCCGGGATTCGCCCTCGCCGATACCGGCAGCGGCAGCGGCCTGGACACCGACCGGTTCGACGAGTACTGCGACCACCTGCTGGTGCGCGAGGACGGCACCGGCGAGCTGGTCGGGTGTTACCGCATGCTGCCCCCGCCCGGCGCGATCGCCGCAGGCGGCCTGTACACCGCTACCGAGTTCGACGTCTCCGCCCTCGACGCGTTGCGGCCGTCGCTGGTCGAGATGGGCCGCGCCGTCGTGCGCGACGGGCACCGCAACGGGGCTGTCGTCCTGATGATGTGGTCGGGCATCCTGGCCTACCTCGACCACAGCGGCTACGACTACGTGACCGGTTGCGTCTCGGTGCCGGTCACCGATCCCGCCGGGGTCGAGCCCGACGGCGCCCATCTGCGCGGGGTCCGGGACTTCGTGATGCGTCGCCACCGCGCACCCCGCGAGCTGACCGTCCATCCCTACCGGCGGGTGGTCGTCGGCGGCCGGGGACTCGACGACATCGCCCCACCCGCCAGGGCCTCGGTGCCGCCGCTGATGCGCGGCTACCTGCGGCTCGGCGCCCAGGTGTGCGGCGAACCGGCCCACGATCCGGACTTCGGGGTCGGCGACTTCCCGGCGCTGCTCGACAAGCGACGAGCGGACATCCGCTATCTGACGAGACTGCGCTCGGCAGGGGCGGCGACCGCGGCCGTGGGGGCATCGTGACCACCCGGCCACACGCCTGGTTGCCCGCCGCATCCTGCGGACCGGCCTGCATCTCCGCGGGTGGCTCGATGCCGGGCCGGCGCGCCGCCGTGATGTGGCGGGTCCTGCTGCGGGCCACGCTGACGGTGCTGCTGCTGCCGACGCTGCCGATCCTGGCCGTGCCGATGCCCGGCCGGTCCCGTCTGCAGCGCCGCTACTGCCGGATCGTGCTGCGCTGCCTGGGGATCCGGATCACCGTGTCCGGCGGGCCGATTCGCAACGTGCCCGGCGTACTCGTCGTCAGCGGGCACGTCTCGTGGGTGGACATCTTCGCGATCGGCGCCGTCATGCCGGGCGCCTTCGTCGCCAAGGCGGAGATGGTCGGTTGGCCCGGCCTCGGTGCGCTGGCCCGGTTGATGAAGGTCATCCCGATCGAACGCGACAACCTGCGCCGGCTCCCCGAGGTGGTGGCCGCAGTCGCCGAGCGGCTGAGCGCCGGACGCACCGTGGTGGCGTTCCCCGAGGGGACGACGTGGTGCGGCCTGGGCTACGGGCCGTTCCGCCCGGCGATGTTCCAGGCCGCGATCGACGCCGGCCGGCCCGTGCAGCCGTTGCGGCTGAGCTATCACCACCGCGACGGACGGGCGTCCACAGCGGCGGCCTACATCGGTGACGACAGCCTGCTCACCTCGATCCGGCGGCTCGTCACCGCCCAGCGCACCGTCGTGCACGTGCGCGTCGAATCGCTGCAGCTGCCGGGTCACGACCGCCGCGACCTGGCGGCCCGGTGCGAGGCCGCTGTGCGGGGGACCAGCGCACCGGCGCTGCGGGCCCGGGGAGAGGGCCACGCCCTGGCTGCCTGAGCTCTCGAATGCGGGCTCACCGGCGGTCGCGGCTATTGTGGAGCGTTGTGACTGCGCCCGCGGTGTACCTCGACCACGCTGCCACCACCCCGATGCGCCCGGCCGCCATCGAGGCGGTGACGGCTGCGCTGAGCTCGGTCGGGAATGCGTCGTCGCTGCACGGATCGGGCCGACTGGCGCGCCGCCGGCTCGAGGAGTCCCGCGAGACACTGGCCGGCCTGCTCGGCGCCCGCCCGTCCGAGGTGATCTTCACCGCCGGGGGGACCGAGAGTGACAACTTGGCCGTCAAGGGCATCTATTGGGCCCGTCGTGACGCCGACCCGGTTCGCCGCCGCATCGTCACGACTCCGGTCGAGCACCACGCCGTCCTCGACGCCGTCGAATGGCTCGTCGACCACGAAGGCGCCGAGGTGACGTGGGTTCCCGTCGACCGGTACGGGGTCGCGTCGGCCGAGGCGCTCCGGTCGGCGATCGGCGACCCGTCCGACGTCGCCCTCGTGTCGGTGATGTGGGCCAACAACGAGGTCGGCACGCTGATGCCGATCGCCGAACTCGCCGAGGTCTGCGCATCCTTCGACCTGCCGATGCACAGCGACGCGGTGCAGGCCGTCGGCCAGCTCCCCGTCGACTTCTCGGCGTCCGGGTTGTCGGCGATGAGCGTGACCGCGCACAAGTTCGGTGGCCCCACCGGGGTCGGTGCTCTACTACTGCGGCGGGACACTGCGTGTGTGCCCCAGCTGCACGGCGGTGGCCAGGAGCGCGACGTGCGGTCGGGCACGCAGGACGTCGCCGGGGTGGCCGGGATGGCGGCCGCGGCCGCCGACGCCGTCGCGACGATGGAGACCACGGCCACCCGGGTGCGGACGTTGCGGGATCGGATGATCACCGCGGTGCTGGCGACCGTCGACGACGTCGACCTCAACGGTCCGTCCGGGACGGACCGGTTGCCCGGCAACACCCACTTCACGTTCCGCGGCTGCGAGGGCGATTCACTGCTGATGCTGTTGGACGCCAAGGGAATCGAGTGCTCGACGGGGTCGGCGTGCACGGCTGGGGTGGCGCAGCCCTCCCACGTGCTCACTGCGATGGGGGCCGACCCGGCCAGCGCGCGGGGTTCGCTGCGGTTCTCGCTGGGACACACCAGCGTCGACGCGGACATCGACGCGCTGCTCGCGGTTCTTCCCGCCGCGGTGGATCGAGCACGGCAGGCGGCCCTGGCGAGCGCGGCGGGACGGGCCTAGTCATGCGGGTTCTGGTCGCGATGAGCGGTGGTGTCGATTCCTCCGTGGCGGCGGCGCGGATGGTCGAGGCCGGACACGACGTGACGGGCGTGCACCTGGCGCTGTCGTCCGCGCCGGGCACACTGCGCACGGGTTCGCGGGGATGCTGTTCGAAAGAAGACGCCGGCGATGCTCGCCGGGTCGCCGACGTGCTCGAGATCCCCTTCTATGTCTGGGATTTCGCCGACCGCTTCAAAGAAGACGTGATCGACGACTTCGTGCAGTCCTACGCGCGCGGGGAGACCCCGAACCCGTGCGTGCGATGCAACGAGCGAATCAAGTTCTCGGCCTTGGCCGCTCGTGCCCTGGCCCTTGGTTTCGACGCGGTGGCCACCGGCCACTACGCCCGGCTCTCCGAGGGGCGACTGCGCCGTGCGGTGGATCACGACAAGGACCAGTCCTACGTGCTGGCGGTGCTCACCGCCGACCAGTTGCGCCACGCGGTGTTCCCGATCGGGGACACCCCGAAGGCGCAGATCCGCGAGGAGGCTGCCCGCCGGGGGCTCGCAGTCGCCGACAAGGCCGACAGCCACGACATCTGCTTCATCCCATCGGGCGACACCCGAGCGTTCCTGGGAGCGCGGATCGGCGTACGCCGGGGCGCGGTGGTCGACACCACCGGCGCCGTGCTGGCCGAACACGACGGCGTGCACGGCTTCACGATCGGTCAGCGCAAGGGCCTCGGGATTCCGGGTCCCGGTCCCGACGGCCGGCCACGCTACGTCACCGGAATCGACGCGGACACCGGGACCGTCTACGTCGGTGACGTCAGCGACCTCGAGGTCGCTTCCCTGCGCGCAGAGCGGCCGGTGTTCACGTCCGGGGTCGCCCCGGCCGGTCCGGTCGAGTGCACGGTGCAGGTGCGTGCGCATGGCGGCACGGCCGAGGCGGTGGCCCGCCTCCGTGACGGCGGCGTCGTGGTCGAATTGCGCAGCCCACTGCGCGGAGTCGCGCCGGGGCAGACGCTCGTGCTCTACCGCCCGGACCCGGAGGGGGACGAGGTGATCGGCAGTGCGACGATCACCGAGGCGCGCTGACCGTAGATCGTGGTTGCCGCGCAGCGTCTTTCGCATGGTGATCGCCTGCTGGTGTGCACTGGCGCTACCGGCTCCCACCGCTCACGCCGCACCGCTGCGACTGCCCGCGCCCGGCGCCGGCTTCGATTATCAACTCGGCGGCGCCTACCCGCCGCCGCCCGGCGTCACCACGGTCGAACGGGACCGGAGTGCGGCGCCCGCCCGCGCCGGATATGACATCTGCTACGTCAACGGATTCCAGACGCAGCCGCAGGACTCCGCGGAGTTCGCCGACCGGCATCCCGATCTGGTGGTCCGCTCGGGCGGACGGCCGCTCGCCGATCCCGGGTGGCCCGACGAGTTCCTCTTCGACACTTCGACCGCGCCGAAGCGGGCTGCCCTCGCGGCGATCGTGACACCGTGGATCGAGGGGTGCCGTGCATCGGGTTTCGACGCGGTCGAGATCGACAACCTGGACTCCCACACCCGGTCGGGCGGCGCCCTCACCGCCGCGGACAATCTGGCGATGGCGGCCATCTATGCGCAGGCGGCGCACCGGGTTTCGCTGGCGATCGCGCAGAAGAACGCGGCCGAGCTCACCCCGGCGGTGCGCGCCGCAGGCTACGACTTCGCGATCACCGAATCCTGCGTCCGATTCACCGAGTGCTCGACCTACGAGCAGCAGTACCCGGTGGTGCTCGACATCGAGTACGACGACGAACTCGGCCCGGACGCGTTCTCCGCGGCGTGCGCCGGTCGTGATCGGCCCGCCGCGATGATCCTGCGTGACCACGACCTCGTCACGCCGCACGAAGACGGGTACGTCTACCGCAGCTGCGATTGACAGGTCTGCGTCGTCGCGTGAAGGTGTCGACGTGGACCATGCCGAAGTGCTGATCACCGCGCTGCTGATGGCCGTGGCAGCGCTGGGCGCGCTGGCATGCCGACTGTCGGTGCCGTACCCGATACCGTTGGTCGTCGGTGGGGCGCTCGCCGGTTTCATTCCGGGCCTGCCCGACATCAGCCTCGAACCCGACCTCGTTCTCGCGCTGTTCCTGCCGCCGCTGCTGTACAAATCGGCGATCTATGCCAACTTCGGCGATTTCCGCACCGGCCTACGCAGCCTGACGTTGAGCGCCGTGGCCCTCGTCGTCGTCACGATGGGAGCCGTCGCGTTCGCCGCGCACGCGGTCATTCCCGGCATGCCGTGGGAAGCCGCGTTCGTCCTCGGCGCGATCGTGTCGCCGACCGATCCGGTCGCCGCGGCCACGATCATGCGCCGCCTCGGTGCGCCCCGCCGGTTGATCAGCAGCGTCGAAGGCGAGGGCCTGTTCAACGACGCGACGGCGCTCGTCGCGTTCCGGGTCGCGGTCGCCGCGACAGTCGCGGGCGGGTTCTCCCTCGCCGACGCCGGACTGCGCTTCCTGTTCGGGGCGCTCGGGGGCATCGCGATCGGTCTGGTCGTGGGCTGGCTCTCGGCGTGGGTCCGCGCCCGCATCTACGACGCACAGATCAGCGTCACCATCTCGCTGCTGACCGGCTACGCCGCCTTCCTGCCTGCCGAAGCGGCCGGGGCGTCCGCCGTCTTGGCCGTGGTGACCGCAGGCATCGTCATGGCGATCCGCAGCCCCGAGGTGCTCGAGGCCCGCCCCCGGTTGCAGGGCTACTTCGTCTGGGACATCGTCGATTTCCTGATCAACGCGACTCTGTTCGCACTCATCGGTCTGCAGTTGCGCGCGATCGTCGCCGGCTTGCACGAGTACCGGCTGCCCGCACTGGTGGGCTATGCGGCGGCGGTGCTCGCCGCCGTCGTCGCCAGTCGCTTCGTGTGGTTCTTCTCGGTGCCGTATCTGATTCGCGTGCTCGACCGGCGACCGCAGCAACGTCGGCGTCGTGCACCTGCGTCATGGCGAATCGTGTTGGCGTGGAGCGGAATGCGCGGTGCGGTGTCACTGGCCGTCGCGTTGGCCGTGCCCGCGCAGACCGCCGACGGTGCGCCGTTTCCGCATCGCGAGCTGATCCTGTTCCTGACCTTCGTGGTCATCTTCTTCACGCTGGTGGTTCAGGGGTTGACGCTGCCGGTGCTGATCGGACGGTTGGACCGTACGGCGGATCCAGAGACCACCGAGGAAGACCGCGCACGTCTGGCGGCCGCCCGAGCGGCGATCGAGCGCATCGACGAACTCGCCGACGAGGGGTGGACGCGCACCGACACCGCCGAGCGCATGCGCGGTCTCTACGAGTACCGCACACAGCGTTTCGAGGCGAGGTTGGCAGGGGATGAGATCGGCCAGTACGAGGAGCGGTCGCGGATGTACCAGGACATGGTGCGGGCCGTGTTGGCAGCGCAGCGGCGCGAGCTGCTGTCGATGCGCCGTCAGGGGGAGCTGTCCAACGAGGCGTTCAACCGGATCCTGCGCGACATCGATCTCGAGGAGTCCCGGCTCGAGACGTGAGTGGCGAACATCCTTGCGTCACACAGCGAAGGGAAAGCTGATCGGCGGCCCGGACAGGGCTTGCTTGGCTGTGCGGCCGAGTGAGTCGAAGATCTCCACCTCGTCCGCCTCGAGCCCGTCGAGAGCCACGGTGACGAGGTCTGCGGGGTCGATGACGGCGCCCTCGCCGAACTCGATGCCGTGCTGTTCGGCGAAGTCGAACAGCGTCTGGGTGCCGATCAGACCCGGAATCAACGCCGACACCAGCGTGCCCTGCGCAGCCAGCTCCATGCGCACGTTGTTGGTCAGGCCCCACTCGGCCGACTTCGAGGCGGCGTAGGCCGCGTTGCCGTCGACGGTCGTCCACGCCGCGGCAGACAGCACATTGAGGATCGCGCCGCCTCCGTTGCGGGCGAGGATCGGTGCAAAGGCCCGGATCATCGCCAGCGTGCCGTGGAAGTTCGTGTCCATCACGGATCTGATCGCCCGCAGATCGCCGGTGATCAGGTTGCCCCCGTTGGTGTCGGCGGCGTTGTTGATCAGCAGGTCGACGTCACCGGCGGCGGCGGCAACGGCGTCGACCTGGGCGGCATCGGTGATGTCGAGGCGAAGGGGGCGCACACCCGGGATGTCGACGAGTTCGGGGCGTCGTGCGGTGGCGTACACCGTCGCGCCCCGGCGGAGCAGTTCGAGGGCGAAGGAGCGGCCGAGGCCGCGGTTCGCGCCGGTGACCAGGGCGGTGGCGCCGTGGATGTGCATGCGTTTCTCCCGTGCTTGCAATCAACATGACCGAGCGGTCATGTTGCCCACAGTGGCACAAGATGACCACGCGGTCAACTTGATACCCTGGCTCCATGTCATCGCCCACCCGGCCGCAGCGCGCCGATGCCACCCGCAATCGCGGAGCGCTGCTGGCCGCGGCGGAGGCGGTGTTCGCCGAGAAAGGGCACGCGGCCTCCGTGGCGGACATCGCGGCGGCCGCCGGGGTCGCCAAGGGCACGGTGTTCCGGCACTTCGCCTCGAAAGAGGATCTGATCGCATCGATCGTGTCGGAACACATCGCCGGATTGTCCAGTGCTGCACGGGGACTCGCCGATGCCCCGGACGCGGGAGAAGCGCTGCTGGAGTTCCTGACCGTCGCCGCCGACCAGCGGCGCCAACACGACCTGACGTTCGTGCAATCCGCCAGTGATTCCGACCCCCGCGTGATCTGTGCGCGCGACGAGCTCCATGAGAGCCTCGAGGTGCTGGTCGGTCGCGCTCGCGACGCCGGCGCCATCCGCGACGACATCACCGAGGCCGACGTGTTCCTGCTGATGTGCGCGCCGGTCCACGCGGTCGAGAACGTCCCCGATCCGTCGCCGACGCTGTGGCGACGCTATCTGGCGATCATCTTCGACGGACTGCGCCCGCAGGGCGCCCACCCGCTCCCGCACCCGGCGCCGGTGCTGCCGTGACGGCCGTCAGCCCGGCACGTTGTCGGCGATGTTCGTCATCACCAGATCGGGCACCGAGTCGGGGAACGAGCAGAACGTCACCTCGATCATGACCACCGACTTCACCCGGTAGTCCCGGCCGCACGCACCCGGCCGGATGCGCACCGAGTCACCGGTTGCGGCCACCTCGCCGACCAGCGTCGCACCCTGTGCGGAGTCGCCGCAGGCGCCGATCTGCCGGGTCAGATCGGTCAGCGCGGCGTGTGCGGTCGCGGTGTCGCGATAGCCCGCGGCCGCCTGCGAGAGCAGGCCGCCGCGGCGCGGGCTCTGGTAGGTGGTCTTGTGGAATTCCTCGATGTCAGGGCCGAACACCTCCGTCTCGGCGAACAGCCATCCGCACTGGGGCGGCAGGTCCCGCGACACACTACCGGGCAGGAATCCCTGATCGATCGGAATGTCCACGGGCACTTTGCTTTCCATGCCCGGCACCGCGGTGAGGTCGGTGCCGGCACCGCTGAGCGCCTGCATCTGCGATCGATCCAGCAAGACGGTGTCCACATCGACGGGCGACCGGGAGTTCTCGTCGACGGCCGGAACGGGCCGGGTTGCCACCCCCGAGACCGCCTGCGTGCATCCGGACACGACGAGCGCCAGCGCGCACAGCAGCACACGGCCCGTCATGACCCGACAGTAATGCGTCGCATATCGTCAGGCGAGTGAGTGCTTTCGCCACCGCGACAGGGATCGGATCGTGGCCGGGTGTCTCGGCGCGCGACGCAGCCGAAGTGGTGGTGGGGGAGTTGCACCGACTGCCCCATCTGGTGGAGTTGCCGGGACGTGGCGTGGGCGCCGATCTGATCGGCCGTGCCGGCGCGCTGCTGGTGGACATCGCGCTGGACACCGTGCCGCGGGGCTACCGCATCGCCGCGGGCCGCAGCGCTGCGACGCGTCGCGCGGTGAGCCTGCTCGACGAGGATGTCGACGCACTCGAAGAGGCTTGGGAGAAAGCGGGTTTGCGCGGCGACGACCGGGTGGTAAAAGTGCAGGCGCCCGGTCCGATCACGCTGGCCGCGCACCTGGAACTGGGTGGCGGGCATCGCGCGATCACCGATGCCGGCGCGGTGCGCGATCTCGCCGCATCGTTGGCCGAGGGGGTGGCTGTGCACCGCGCGCAGCTGGAGCGAAGGCTGCAGACGACGGTCGTGGTCCAGTTCGACGAGCCGACGCTGCCCGCCGCGCTGGCCGGCCGCTTGAGCGGTGTGAGCAGTCTGAACCCGGTGCACCCGGTGGACGAGGCCGTGGTCACCGGTCTGCTCGACGAGTGCGCCGCCACCGTGGGCGGGGAGGTCGCGGTGCACTGCTGCGCGGCCGATGTGCCGTGGACGGTGTTGCAGCGCAGCACGATTGCGGCAGTGATGGTGGACGTGCGGACGTTGAGCCCGGCCGACCTCGACGGGGTCGGCGAGTTCCTCGAGTCCGGCCGGACGGTGATGCTCGGTGCGGTTCCCGCGCTCGCCCCGGCGCCCCCGCCCGCCGTCGAGGAGGTGGCGGCCGTGGTGGCCTCGGTGACCGACCGGCTCGGCTTCCCCCGGTCGGTGTTGCGGGAGCGGGTCGGTGTCACCCCGTCGTGCGGGCTGGCCGGCGCCACGGTCGCCTGGGCTCGGCGTGCGGTCGAGACAGCGCAGAAGGTCGCCGACGGGCTGGCCGAGGACCCCGACTCCGCGTAGCTCAGACCGTGCGAGCGAGTGGGGCATGTCCCCCTGTATGTTCGCTGTAAACAGGGGGGACATGGCACAGAAGAAGTCCGCATTCTCGGGCCGGCAGGTTGCGGTGATCATGGCTATAGGTGCGGCCGTAGTACTGCTTTCAAATCTCATCGATTCATCGGAGCCATCAACTGCGACGCCGAAGACGGCGCCCACTTCGACGACATCGACGGCGTTTTCGCTAACGAAGCCATCTACACGGGAGACATTCGTCGTGCCGAATGTTGTTGGTATGACTGGCTACGACGCGAACAACGCGGTCGAGTCGGCCGCCGGGTATCGAGTGTCGACAACATTCGATGATGCTGTGCCCGTCGAGTGCACTTCTGCGTCCCCGATCTCGTCGCGGATAATGCGTACTGAGCCGCCGGCGGGAACCGAGTTACCGGCATCCAACGACACCATCGTCACGCTGTTCGCGGATCGTTCGGCCGGTGCGACGACGTGTGCGCCGCTGCCCGTTGCGCCGCCGCCCAGTGTCAAAGACGTTCCCAATTTGGACGTGGACATGCCCGATCCGCCGCATTTTGGCTGCACGTTTGTGGATGCTTATATCAGGAAAGATGGCGTTCACGTCAGAGGTCACTGGCGCTGTTAGGGCACGCCGCGCTCGCGCCGACGTCCCCGCCCGTCATCGAAGCGGTGGCGACCGTGGTGGCCTCGGTGACCGACCGGTTCGGGTTCCCCCGGTCGGTGTTGCGCGACAGGGTGAGTGCCACCCCGTCATGCGGGCTGGCCGAGGACCCCGACTCCGCGTAGCTCAGACCGTGCGCAGGTCCTTGCGCAGGATCTTGCCCGACGCGGATTTCGGCACGGCGTCGATGAATTGGACCTGCCGCACCTTCTTGTACGGCGCCACCTGGCCGGCGACGTACTCCATGACCTCGTCCTCGGTCAGGTCGGCGTCGCCTTGGCGGACCACGAACGCCTTCGGCACCTCTTCGCCGTCGTCACCCCGGACCCCGATCACCGCGGCGTCGGCGATCTGCGGATGCCCCAGCAGCACGGCCTCCAGTTCGGCCGGCGGCACCTGGTACCCCTTGTACTTGATGAGCTCCTTGAGCCTATCGACGATGTAGACGCACCCGTGGGCGTCCACCTGCGCGAGGTCGCCGGTGTGCAGCCAGCCGCCGTCGTCGATGGTGGACTTCGTGGCGTCGTCGTTGTTCAGGTAGCCGGCCATCACATTCGGTCCCTTGAACCACAGCTCGCCGGTGGCCGACAGTCCCTCGTCCGGGGGATTGATGTCCTCGCCCGTCTCCGGGTCGACGATCTTCGACGCCGCGTTGGACACCGTCCAGCCGACCGAGCTCAGCGGAGCGTCGACGTGCATGTCGTGCTTACCCGCGTCGAACGGCGTGATGTGGCTGACCGGGCTGAGCTCGCTCATGCCGTAGCCCTGCACGACCCGGCAGTTCAACCGCTCCGCCACGGCGCGGCCGAGATCGGCGTCCAGCGGGGCCGCCCCCGACATCACCACCTTCAGCGACGACAGGTCGTGTTCGTCGACCAGCGGGTGCTTGGCGAGCGCGACGGCCACCGGCGGGGCGATGAACGCGATCGTGCAGCGGTGCTCGGCGATGTTGCCGAGGAACTGGCCGAGATCGAAGCTCGGCATGATGACCAGCCGGGCCCGCGCATGCAACGCGGCGTTGAGCAGCACCGTCATGCCGTAGATGTGGAAGAACGGCAGCACCGCCAGCACGACGTCGTCGGGCACCATGCCGTGCAGCGGCCGGATCTGTGCGACGTTGGCCACCAGGTTGCGGTGGGTCAGCATCACACCCTTGGGGTTGCCCGTCGTCCCCGAACTGTAGGGCAGCGCCGCCAGATGCGACGACGGCGCGAACGTCACCTCCGGTGCCGGGGGATTGCCGTCGAGCAGCTCCACGGCGTTGGGATGGCCGTCGGCGGCGCGCCCCGCGCCGTCGAGCACGACGAGGTTCTCGGCAGGCAATCCGACCAGCGCGACGGCCTCGGCGGCCTGCGGGGCCAGCGCGGACACCGTGATCAGCATGGTGGCGCGGGAATCCGTCAGCTGCTTGGCGATGTCCTTGGCGGTGAACAGCGCGTTGATCGTCGTCGCGGTCGCGCCCGCGCGCAGGATGCCGTGGAACGCCACGGCGAATGCCGAGCTGTTCGGTGCCAACAGGCCGACGACGTCGCCGACGCCCAGTCCCCGGGCGGCCAGTGCGCCCGCGAAAGAGTCGATGCGCGCGACCATTTCGCGGTAGCTGGTCTGGCGGCCGGTGGTGGAATCGACGAGCGCGATCCGATCCAGGTGCTCGGCGTCGGGTCCGGACAACCCGGAGAACAGGTAGTCGTAGACGCTCGCGGTGGGGATGTCGACTTCGGGGAAGGGGCTCGAGAAGCTCATGGTGTCTCCGATCGAATCATGTCCGGGCCGCGTCGGGTTGGTCTTCGTCCAGCTGCGTCATCAATTTCTCGGGCGCCACCGACCGATAGGAGGCATGGAACAGTTGGCCGACCTCGGCCCGGTCGAGGTCGGTGCAGCGTAGCCAGCAGCCCTCAGCCCTGGTGTCGGTGCGCTTCGATAGCCTGCCAGGGTGAGCGCGAAGGCATCCCCGGATCCGGAAGCAGTGCTGGCCGAGCAGGCCGGTGACGCTCCGGATGCCGAGGTGCGCCGGCGCTGGCAGGAACTCGCCGACGAGGTCCGCGAGCATCAGTTCCGCTACTACGTCCGCGACGCGCCGATCATTTCCGATGCCGAGTTCGACACGCTGCTGCGCCGCCTGCAGGCCCTCGAAGACGAGCATCCCGAGCTCCGCACCCCCGATTCGCCCACCCAGCTCGTCGGCGGCGCGGGTTTCGCCACCGATTTCACCCCGGCCGAGCATCTGGAACGGATGCTCAGCCTGGACAACGTCTTCGACCCCGACGAGCTCGCTGCGTGGACCGCGCGCATCGCGGGCGAGATCGGCCCCGACGCCCAGTACCTGTGCGAGCTCAAGATCGACGGCGTCGCGCTCGCGCTCGTCTACCGCGACGGCAGGCTCGTCCGCGCCGCGACCCGCGGGGACGGCCGCACCGGGGAGGACGTCACGCTCAATGCGCGCACCATCTCCGACATCCCCGAAACCCTCACGGGCACAGACGAATTCCCGGTCCCGCCGGTTCTCGAGGTGCGGGGTGAGGTGTTCTTCCGCGTGGCCGACTTCGAGGAGTTGAACGCCGGGCTGGTCGCCGAGGGCAAGCCGCCGTTCGCCAATCCGCGCAACAGTGCGGCCGGGTCGCTGCGGCAGAAGAATCCGGCCGTGACGGCCAAACGCCGGCTGCGGATGATCTGTCACGGGCTCGGGCACATCGAGAGCCCCGGAGGTTTTCCGTTCACGACCCTGCACGACGCCTACCGCGCACTCGGCGCGTGGGGTCTGCCCGTGTCCGATCACACCGCGCAGGTCCACGGACTGGACGCGGTCACGCAGCGCATCGCCTACTGGGGTGAGCACCGCCACGACGTCGAGCACGAGATCGACGGTGTCGTGGTCAAGGTCGACGAGGTGGCGCTGCAGCGCCGGCTGGGTGCGACGTCCCGCGCGCCCCGGTGGGCAGTGGCCTACAAGTATCCGCCCGAGGAGGCGACCACCAAGCTCCTCGACATCCGGGTCAACGTCGGGCGCACCGGCCGGGTCACGCCGTTCGCCTACATGGAGCCGGTCAAGGTCGCCGGCTCGACGGTCGGACTCGCGACGTTGCACAACGGGTCGGAGGTCAAACGCAAGGGCGTGCTGATCGGCGACACCGTCGTGATCCGCAAGGCGGGTGACGTCATCCCCGAGGTGCTGGGCCCGGTGGTGGATCTGCGCGACGGCTCCGAGCGCGAGTTCACGATGCCGACGCACTGCCCGGAATGCGGTACTGAACTCGCGCCGGCCAAAGAGGGTGACGCCGACATCCGGTGCCCGAACTCGCGGTCGTGCCCGGCGCAGTTGCGCGAGCGCGTGTTCCATGTGGCCGGCCGGGGCGCCTTCGACATCGAAGGTCTGGGCTATGAGGCGGCGATCGCCCTGCTGCAGGCCGGCGTCATCACCGACGAGGGCGATCTCTTCGGGCTGACCGCCGAGGATCTGCTGCGCACCGAACTGTTCACCACCAAGGCCGGCCAGGTCTCGGCGAACGGCAAGCGGCTGCTGGCCAATCTCGAGAAAGCCAAGGCGCAACCGCTGTGGCGGGTCCTGGTGGCGCTGTCCATCCGGCACGTCGGGCCGACCGCGGCACGCGCACTCGCCACCGAATTCGGCAGCCTGGATGCGATCACGTCGGCCTCGGAGGAACAGCTCGCCGGCACCGAGGGCGTCGGCCCGACGATCGCCGCCGCCGTCACCGAGTGGTTCACCGTCGACTGGCACCGCGCGATCGTCGACAAGTGGCGGGCGGCCGGAGTCCGGATGGAAGACGAGCGCGACGCGAGCATCGAGCGCACGCTCGAGGGCCTCTCGATCGTCGTCACCGGTTCACTGACCGGGTTCAGCCGCGACGACGCGAAGGAGGCGATCATCGCGCGCGGCGGCAAAGCCGCCAGCTCGGTGTCGAAGAAGACGGCGTACCTGGTCGCCGGCGACGCCCCGGGATCGAAGTACGACAAGGCCATCGAGCTCGGCGTCCCGGTGCTCGACGAGGACGGGTTCCGCCGGTTGCTCGACGGCGGCCCGGACAGCGTGTCGGCCGATGGCTAGCGCTATCGTGTGCCGGTGATCGAGGCGACGACGCTCGACCTGGCCGAGGGCCTCACGATGGTGGCGGCGGCGCACGACGAGGCGCGCCGGCGTGGTGTCACGGTGTCGGCCGCGGTGGTCGACGCCGGAGGTCACCTCATCGCGTTCGGACGCATGGATGGCGCCGAGATCGCCGGGCCCGTCCTGGCCGTGGACAAGGCCTACACGGCGGTTGCCCACCGCGCCGAGACCTCGTCGCTGGCCGACCTCACCGCGCCCGGCGGTGAGCTGTTCGGCATGCACGCCAACGGGAACGGACGGTTCGTCGTGTTCGGCGGCGGTGTGCCCGTCCGCGTGAACGGAACGGTCGTCGGTGCCGTCGGGGTCAGCGGGGCCAGCGCCGCCGAGGACGAGGCGTGCGCCGTGGCGGCGGTGGCCGCACTGAGCTGACGCCGTCAGAACAGCGGCGGCCTAGCGCAGGATCGTCGCGATGATCCCGGCCAGATAACCCAGCCGGGCGACCTCGCTGGGCCGGAATTCGGGACCGCCGGGCCGGCCGAGAACGACCGCGGTGTGTGCGTCGCCGAGCGGCGCTGCGGCCAGCGTGGTGTCCATGTCACGCCACACCTCGGGCACCCAGTCGGCGTGGGCATCCAGCGTCGTCGGCGCCTCCAACGGCAACCACGGCGTCTGCGCGGCCTGCGTCTCGGGGGCGCCCGAGCTGCCCACCACGCGGTGCGGGCCGTCCTCCGTGAGTCGGGTCACCGTGCACCATCCGACCCGCAGCACCTTGGGCGCCTCGTCGACCAGCACCTGCAACCGGCGGTCCTTGCCGTCGGCGGCGGCGACGTGGTCGATCAGTTCGAGCTCGCGATGCGCTTCGAGGAGCCCGGTGTGCGGCCGGATGCTGTCCACGTAGACGCCGTTGATCTTCTCGGCGGCGGTGATCAACATGTCGGGCATCGCCCCTGGTGGCAGCTCCACCACCAGGTCGTCGACGGCGTAACCGGACGTGCGCTCGACCACGTCGAGGGACAGGATGTCGGCACCGACGGACCCCAGGGCCACGGCGAGGGAACCGAGGCTGCCGGGGCGGTCCTCCAGCTCGACGCGCAGCAGATACGACGGCACGCGCAACACTGTGACACGGACTCCCGGGCACCGGCGACTCGGGCGCACGCGCCGGCGCGGGCGAGCAGAGGCGTTGAACTAGGCTTCGTGGTCGTGTCCCAGATCTCCCGAGACGAGGTAGCCCACCTGGCGAAGCTGGCCCGTCTGGCCCTGACCGATGAGGAACTCAGTGGTTTCGCGGGCCAACTCGACGCCATCCTCGGCCACGTCAGCCAGATCCAGGCGGTCGACGTCACCGGAGTCGCCGCCACCGACAACCCCCTCGCGAGCGTGAACGTCTTCCGGTCCGACGAGCCGCAGCCGTGCCTGACACAGGATCAGGCGCTGGCCGAGGCGCCCAACGCCGTCGACGGACGCTTCGCGGTGCCCCGCATCCTGGGGGAACCCGAATGACCGGCACCGACCTGACCCGGCTCGACGCCGCTACGCTGGCCGCGCAGATCGCTGCGGGCGAGGTGTCCTCCGTCGAGGCGACCCAGGCCTGCCTGGACCAGATCGCCGCCACCGACGGCCAGTACCACGCCTTCCTGCACGTGGCCGGAGAGCAGGCCCTGGCCGCCGCGGCCGAGGTCGACCGCGCCGTGGCCGCCGGTGAGGAGCTCACGTCCCCGCTGGCCGGGGTGCCGCTCGCGCTCAAGGACGTGTTCACCACCGCCGACATGCCCACCACCTGCGGATCGAAGATCCTCGAGGGCTGGACGTCGCCGTATGACGCGACGGTGACCGCCCGGCTGCGTGCGGCCGGCATCCCCATCCTGGGCAAGACCAACATGGACGAGTTCGCGATGGGCAGCTCGACCGAGAACTCGGCCTACGGGCCCACCCGCAACCCGTGGGACACCGAGCGGGTGCCCGGCGGCTCCGGCGGCGGCAGCGCGGCCGCGCTCGCCGCGTTCCAGGCGCCGCTGGCCATCGGCAGCGACACCGGCGGCTCGATCCGTCAACCCGCCGCGCTGACCGCCACCGTCGGGGTGAAACCGACGTACGGCACGGTGTCGCGCTACGGCCTCATCGCGTGTGCGTCGTCGCTGGACCAGGGCGGCCCGTGTGCGCGCACCGTGCTGGACACCGCTCTGCTGCACCAGGTCATCGCCGGGCACGACCCGATGGATTCGACGTCGATCGACGTCGAGGTGCCCGACGTCGTCGGCGCGGCCCGGGCCGGGGCGTCCGGCGACCTCGCCGGCGTCCGTATCGGGGTGGTCAAGCAGCTGCGCAGCGGCGAGGGCTACCAACCCGGCGTGCTCGCGTCGTTCACCGCGGCCGTGGAGCAGCTCAGTGCGCTCGGTGCGGAGATCACCGAGGTCGACTGCCCGCACTTCGACTACTCGCTGCCGGCCTACTACCTGATCCTGCCGTCCGAGGTGTCGTCGAACCTCGCGAAGTTCGACGGTATGCGCTACGGCGTGCGCGTCGGCGACGACGGCACGCACAGCGCCGAAGAGGTGATGGCGCTGACCCGGGCCGCCGGATTCGGTCCAGAAGTGAAGCGCCGCATCATGATCGGTGCCTACGCCCTGTCGGCGGGGTACTACGACGCCTATTACAACCAGGCGCAGAAGGTCCGCACGCTGATCGCCCGCGATCTCGAGGAGGCGTACCGGAAAGTCGACGTGCTGGTCTCGCCGGCGACACCGACCACCGCGTTCCGGCTCGGCGAGAAGGTCGACGACCCGCTGTCGATGTACCTGTTCGACCTGTGCACGCTGCCGCTGAATCTGGCGGGCCACTGCGGGATGTCGGTGCCCTCGGGGCTGTCGAGCGACGACAACCTGCCGGTCGGGCTGCAGATCATGGCGCCGGCACTGGCCGACGACCGCCTCTACCGGGTGGGTGCCGCCTATGAAGTTGCCCGAGGTGCCCTGCCAACTGCGCTGTGACAGGGGAGGATGGTCGACATGCGCATCGGAATATTGACCGGCGGTGGTGACTGTCCTGGCCTGAACGCAGTGATCCGGGCGGTCGTGCGCACGTGCGACGTGCGGTACGGCTCGTCGGTGGTCGGGTTCCAGGACGGGTGGCGCGGTCTGCTCGAGGACCGCCGGATCCAGCTGCGCAACGACGATCGCAACGACCGGCTGCTCGCCAAGGGCGGCACCATGCTGGGCACGGCGCGGGTCAACCCCGACAAGCTGAGGGCCGGCCTCGATCAGATCAAACAGACGCTCGAGGACAACGGCATCGATGTGCTGATCCCCATCGGGGGTGAGGGCACGCTGACCGCCGCGCACTGGCTCTCCGAGGAGAACGTGCCCGTCGTCGGCGTCCCGAAGACCATCGACAACGACATCGACTGCACCGACGTGACTTTCGGCCACGACACGGCCCTGCACGTGGCCACCGACGCCATCGACCGGTTGCACAGCACCGCCGAATCGCACCAGCGCGTGATGCTCGTCGAGGTGATGGGCCGCCACGCCGGGTGGATCGCGCTGAACGCGGGCCTGGCCTCAGGTGCGCACATGACGCTGATCCCCGAGCAGCCCTTCGATGTCGAGGAGGTGTGCCGGTTGGTCAAACAGCGCTTCGTGCGCGGGGATTCGCATTTCATCTGTGTGGTCGCCGAGGGTGCCAAGCCGGCCGAGGGGTCGATGCAGCTGCGCGCGGGCGGGATCGACGAGTTCGGCCACGAGAGGTTCACCGGCGTGGCGCAGCAGCTGGCGATCGAGGTCGAGAAGCGGATCAACAAAGAGGTGCGGGTGACCGTCCTGGGGCATGTGCAGCGCGGCGGCACGCCGACCCCGTACGACCGTGTGCTGGCCACTCGGTTCGGCGTCAACGCGGCCGACGCGGCGCACGCGGGGGAGTACGGGATGATGGTGTCGCTGCGGGGCCAGGAGATCGGCCGGGTGCCGCTGGCCGATGCGGTGCGCCAGCTCAAGCTCGTGCCGCAGAGCCGCTACGACGACGCCGCCGAGTTCTTCGGCTGAATTTTTCTCCGCGAGCAGTCGCGAACTCGAGTGACTCGCCGGGGAGAATGCTCGAGTTCGCGTCTTCTCGCGGGGGAAAAGTGACCCACTAGGATCGGGGCCATGACTTCCGTGACCTCGGCCACCGCACCGCTGCTGGACTACGACCAGGTCATCGCCTCCTACGAGCCGGTGCTGGGCCTCGAGGTGCACGTCGAGCTCTCCACACAGACCAAGATGTTCTGCGGCTGCCCGAACCGCTTCGGTGGCGAACCCAACACCCAGGTCTGCCCGGTGTGCCTGGGATTGCCCGGCTCACTACCGGTGCTCAACGAGGCCGCCGTGGAGTCCGCGATCCGCATCGGTCTGGCGCTGAACTGCCAGATCGCGCCGTGGGGCCGCTTCGCCCGCAAGAACTACTTCTATCCCGACCAGCCGAAGAACTACCAGATCAGCCAGTACGACGAGCCGATCGCGGTCAACGGGTATCTCGACGTACCACTGGACGACGGCAGCACGTGGCGCGTGGAGATCGAGCGCGCGCACATGGAGGAGGACACCGGCAAGCTGACCCACCTGGGCAGTGACACCGGACGCATCGCCGGTGCGACGACGTCGCTGGCCGATTACAACCGCTCCGGTGTGCCCTTGATCGAGATCGTCACCAAGCCGATCGAGGGGACCGGTGCCCGCGCCCCCGAGATCGCCCGCGCCTACGTGACCGCCCTGCGAGACCTGTTGCGCGCCTTGGACGTATCCGATGTCCGCATGGATCAGGGGTCGATGCGCTGTGATTCCAACGTCTCGCTCAAGCCGATCGGACGGGCTGAATTCGGCACACGCACCGAGACCAAGAACGTCAACTCGCTCAAGAGCGTCGAAGTCGCCGTGCGTTACGAGATGCGCAGGCAGGCAGCCGTTCTCGAGTCCGGCGGTACCGTGACCCAGGAGACCCGGCACTTCCACGAGGACGGCTACACCTCGCCGGGTCGGAGCAAGGAGACCGCGCAGGACTACCGGTACTTCCCCGAACCCGATCTCGAACCCGTCGCCCCCAGCGACGAGCTCGTCGAGCGGTTGCGCGCCACCATCCCCGAGCTTCCGTGGTTGACGCGCAAGCGAGTTCAGCAGGAGTGGGGCATCTCCGATGAGGTGATGCGCGATCTGGTCAACATCGGGGCGCTGGATCTGATCACGGCGACCGTCGAGCACGGCGCGTCCAGCGACGCCGCGCGCGCCTGGTGGGGGAACTTCCTGGTGCAGAAGGCCAACGAAGAAGGCGTGGAACTCGACGCACTGTCCATCACGCCGGCCCAGGTGGCCGCCGTGGTCAAGCTCGTCGACGACGGCAAGCTGTCGAACAAGCTGGCCCGCCAGGTCGTGGAGGGGGTGCTGGCCGGCGAAGGGGAACCCGACGAGGTGATGACCGCGCGCGGTCTCGCCGTGGTCCGCGACGATTCGCTGATCCAGTCCGCCGTCGACGAGGCGCTGGCCGCCAACCCCGACATCGTCGAGAAGATCCGCGGCGGCAAGGTCGCGGCGGCCGGTGCGATCGTCGGCGCGGTGATGAAGGCCACCAAGGGCCAGGCGGACGCCGCGCGCGTGCGCGAGCTGGTCATGGCCGCCTGCAGTTGACGGCCCGATGAAGCGCGCCCAGGACCTGGTACTGCGCCTGCTCTCACATCCGCTGCGGCTGCTGTCGCTGCGCTCGATCGTCATCCTGGCTCAGGTCGGGGTCATCATCCTGGTCCTCACGCTCGGCATCTGGGTGTGGGTGGGCGTCACCAACGACCAGTACGACCAGCTGGACCGGCGCTTGGACTCGCTCTCGAGCCTCGGCGACGTCAACACGCTGTTGCGCAGTGCGC
The DNA here is from genome assembly GCF_007096635.1 of Mycolicibacterium sp. 018/SC-01/001. Classification (GTDB taxonomy): domain Bacteria; phylum Actinomycetota; class Actinomycetes; order Mycobacteriales; family Mycobacteriaceae; genus Mycobacterium. Next base: position 58,161 of record NZ_VKAA01000012.1, on the reverse strand, counting down.
AGGAAGGGGTGGGGCCCGAACCGGCCGAGGGTGGGCTCGTCCGCACGGCGCGCATCGGCCCGGTCGTCGTCTCGATGCCGCCCGAGATCGTCCTGCCCGAGCTGGCCAACGGGTACGCCGACGCGACGATCAACGGCGTCGAGTACCGGGTGCGCACGATCACGACCGGCTCGGCGTCGATCGCGCTCGGTGCTCCGCTGGCCGACACCCAGGCCCGCATCGATTCGCTGCACTGGCGGGTGTTCTGGATCTGCGCGGGCGTGATCCTCGCGACCCTGCTGGTCGGGTGGGTGATCGCGCTGATCATGGTCAACCCGTTCCGGCTGCTGGCTCAGCAGGCCCGCGCCATCAACGCCCAATCCAACCCCGACGAGGTACAGGTGCGCGGAGTGTGGGAGGCCGTGGAGATCTCCGAGGCGGTCGAGGGAATGCTCGCCCGCATCGGTGACGAGCAGCAGCGCACCCGCGCCGCGCTCGAATCGGCGCGCGACTTCGCCGCGGTGGCCTCGCACGAACTGCGCACCCCATTGACCGCCATGCGGACCAACCTCGAAGTGCTGATGACCCTCGACCTCGGCCCCGAGCAGCGCCGCGAGGTCATCGGCGATGTGATGCGCACGCAATCGCGGATCGAGGCGACCCTGTCGGCGCTCGAGCGGCTGGCCCAGGGCGAGCTGACCACGGTTGCCGACTTCGTCCCGCTCGACGTCGCCGAGCTGCTCGACCGGGCCGCCCACGACGCCAGGCACAACTACCCGGGGCTCGAGGTCACTCTGGCCTCGTCGACGACGGTGCTGATGCTGGGAATGCCGGCGGGACTGCGGTTGGTGGTCGACAACGCGATCGCCAACGCCGTCAAGCACGGCGGCGCGACGCGGGTGCAGCTCAGTGTGATCAGTTCCGCCGACGGGGTCGAGATCGCGGTGGACGACAACGGTTCCGGCGTGCCCGAAGAAGAGCGCGCGGAAGTGTTCCAACGCTTCCACCGGGGATCGACGGCGTCACGCTCCGGCTCCGGCCTCGGGCTGGCGCTGGTCGCTCAGCAGGCCGAAATCCATGGTGGCACAGCCGCTCTGGAGCACAGCCCGCTCGGCGGTACGCGGCTGATCCTGCGTCTGCCCGGGCCCGGGCCGCAGGGTTAGGTCTTCTCGTCGTTGGCCCGCGGGAAGCCGCCACCCTGCGGGAACAGCGGGAACACGACGTCGTCGAGCTTTTGCGCGTCCCCGGAGGTCTTGTTGACCGTGGCGCCCCAGATGTTGCCGTCGGGGGCGACCTGCAACGCCCAGGCGTGACCGTGCTGGTCCTGGCGCACGACCTCTGGCTCGCCGGTCACCGCCCCGGTATCGGGGGCCATCCGCACCGCAACGGTCTGCTTGGTGTTGACGAGGTTCACCAGCACGGTGCCGTCGAGCGCGGCGCAGCCGGCCACGCCGGGGCGGTCCGGCCAGGTCCACACCGTCGACACCTTCGAGTCCTTGGTGATGCGCTGCAGCCGGTCGGCGGTGGGTGTGCGGTCGGTGACGTAGAGGGACTCGTCGGACGGGTCGATGCACATCCCGCCGCCGGGCCCCAGGCCCGACAGCGCCGTCGTGGTGGGCGCCTGATTGACCGTGGTGGGCTGCTCGATGCGCAGCAGCTTGCCCGCCATCGAATTCGGATCGGCCGCGAGTGCGGGGTCGCCGGCGTCCCCGGTCTGCACCATCAGCGTGGTCGGGCTGGTGAAGACCAGCGACCCGCTGTTGCCGGTGGCGCCCTTGGGGATCCCGGTCAGGATGGGCTTGGGCACGTCGCCGTCGGCGATGCGCACCACCCGGTTGTCGGTCGGGGTGCTGATGTAGGCGTAGGTCAGCCGGTCCTGCTGGTAGGTGGGGGACTGCACGATGTCCATCAACCCGCCGTCGCCGCTGCCGTCGACCGGGATGGTCATCTTGACGAACGGCTCGGCCCGTGTGGCGACCTGTTTGACGGCGCCGGTCACCCGTTCGGCGACCAGCGCCGACTGGCTGTCGGGCAGCATGATGAGCCCGCTGGTGCTCTCCAGGCAGCCCTGCATCACGCCCTGCGCGGGGCACTGCTTGGGGAACGGCTGAGCGGGTAGCGGCGGCGGGGGAGTCGGCGTCGACGTCGGTCCCGGCGCCATCTGCGGCTGGGTGGTGAACGGCTGCGACTGGGCGGAGTCGAAACGCGCACAGCCGGTGATGCCCAGCAGTGCTGCACTGGCCACCACCGCGGCTGCCCGCAACGACCGCTGTCGACTCATGCGAGCCAGATTACGGATCGTTGAGCGGTACTCGCCACGGCGCCTGCGGCCGAGCTGGTCGCCACCGGGGAATTCCAGCGAAAAACACTGGTCGGGCGCGCCGGGCGAATTCCCGGCCACGACCTGGGCAGCACTTACCCTGGCACGTGTGACCAGCCCGCATGACTCACAGCCTTGGCAGCGGCCCGACGACTCGGGTGGCAGGCCCGCGTCGGCGCGGCTGGTGGACCCCGAGGACGATCTGCCATCGGCGCACTACGGCGGCGACTTCGAGACGACCGCGATCCCACGCTACGACACCGCCAAACCCGCTGATCAGCAGCCGTTCGGGCTGCTGAACGACGCCGAGCCGCTGCCGTATGTGCATCCGGGCAGCGGTCTGGGCGCCGGCGCGTACGGGTCGACGGGAGCCGCACCTGCCGAGGTCGGCGTGCCCGACGAGCACCGCGAGCGGGATCGCCGCGGCACCCAGGACCTCGGCCTGTTGGTGTTGCGGGTCGCGGTCGGCGTCCTGCTGGTCGCGCACGGCCTGCAGAATCTGTTCGGGCTGTGGGGCGGTCCCGGGCTGGGCGGATTCCGCGACTACGTCGCCGACGCCGGGTTCCGGTACGCCGACATCCTGAGCTACGTCGCCGCCGGCGGCGAGGTCGCGGCCGGCATCCTGCTGGTGCTGGGACTGTTCACCCCGGTGGCGGCCGCGGGTGCGCTGGCCTACCTGATCAACGCGGTACTGGCGGAGGCGCTCGCAGCGCACAACGACGCGCGATTGGCGTCCTTCCTCACCGACGGTCACGAGTACCAGGTCGTGCTCGTCGCCGCGGTCGCAGCGATCATCCTCACCGGACCCGGCCGCTACGGACTCGACGCCGGACGGGGGTGGGCTCGGCGACCCTTCATCGGCTCCTTCGCGGCGCTGGTCCTGGGTATCGGCGCCGGCGTGGCGATCTGGGTGCTGCTCAACGGCGCGAACCCGCTCGCCTGACGCCAGTCCTGAGGTCAGTCGTACGGATTGGGCACGCGGCCGCCGCTGGCCGCCGTCAGCACGGGCAAGCTCGCGAACGTGACCGCGGGCAGCGACGTCTCGCTGCCGTCGGAGCGCCGCGCCAGGGCCCAGGCCTTCCTGCCGAACCGCAGCCCGTCGATGTCCTCCCAGCGCATCGTCTGCTGGCCGAACAGGGTGCGCGCGGTCACGGTGTCGCGGTCGGCGACCGTGCGGTAGCGCGCGATCGCGACGGACATCGCCACGGGGATCAGCAGCAGCAGCGCGAACCAGCCGGGCCCGGCGAACACGATCGACAGCAGCGCCAGCGCGAACAGCACGACGGCGAGATGCGCCATCGGGGAGATGCGGATCACGACCGGGGCGGGCGACGACGCGGTGGAAGCCATGGCCCCATCATCCCATCCCGCCGGGGTGCCGAATTTGACCGAAGTCCGGTGGGCGGGCTACCGTCGGGAGCTATGCAGATCCCGGGTTCGCTCGTAGTAATTGGGTTGCGCGTTGATGCCGCGCTAGCCCTGGCCCGGGCATAGCACCACCGCATCGACGCGCAACCCTCGCTCAGCCTCCCGGCTGACGGGGGTTTTTTGTTGCCCCAGCACCGATTTGAGAAGATCGACAGAGCCAGAACAGGACAAGAGGACACCGTGAGCGCACCCACCACGCGAGCACCCGAGCAGCCGGCGACCCCGGCGAACGGGACTCGCATCGCCGCACCTACCCCGTCGCAGCCCAAAAAGGTTGCGCCAGTTGAGCTCACCGGCGCACAAGCCGTCATCCGTGCCCTCGAGGAACTGGACGTCGACGTCATCTTCGGCATCCCCGGCGGTGCGGTGCTGCCCGTCTACGACCCGCTCTACGACTCGGTGAAGCTGCGCCACGTGCTGGTCCGGCACGAGCAGGGCGGCGGTCACGCCGCCAGCGGGTACGCCCATGCCACCGGCCGGGTCGGCGTCTGCATGGCGACCTCGGGCCCGGGCGCCACCAACCTGGTGACTCCGCTGGCCGACGCCTACATGGACTCGATCCCGGTGGTCGCCATCACCGGCCAGGTGGGCCGCGCGCTGATCGGGACCGACGCGTTCCAGGAAGCCGACATCTCCGGCATCACGATGCCGGTCACCAAGCACAACTTCCTGGTCCGCAAGGGTGATGACATCGCGCGCGTCATCGCCGAGGCGTTCCACATCGCCTCCACCGGTAGGCCCGGGCCGGTGCTCGTGGACATCCCCAAGGACGTGCTGCAGGGGCAGTGCACGTTCAGCTGGCCGCCCAAGTTCGAACTGCCCGGCTACAAGCCGAACACCAAGCCGCACAACCGGCAGATCCGCGAGGCCGCCAAGCTGATCGCGGCCGCCCGCAAGCCGGTCCTCTACGTGGGCGGCGGCATCATCCGCGGCGAGGCATCCGAGCAGTTGCTGGAATTGGCCGAGCTGACCGGCATCCCGGTGGTCACCACGCTGATGGCGCGCGGCGCGTTCCCCGACAGCCACCCGCAGAACCTCGGCATGCCCGGCATGCACGGGACGGTGGCCGCGGTGGCGGCGCTGCAGCGCAGCGATCTGCTCATCGCGCTCGGCACCCGCTTCGACGACCGGGTCACCGGCAAGCTGGACTCGTTCGCGCCTGAGGCCAAGGTGATCCACGCCGACATCGATCCCGCCGAGATCGGTAAGAACCGGCACGCCGATGTCCCGATCGTGGGCGACGTGAAGGCCGTCATCAGCGAGCTGATCGAGGCCCTCCGGCGCGAGGGCGGGCTCGGCGCGACGTCGCTGGACAACTGGCGCGAGTACCTGGCCGGCATCCAGGCGACCTACCCGCTGAGCTACGGTCCGCAGAGCGACGGCAGCCTCTCGCCCGAGTACGTCATCGAGACGCTGGGCAAGATCGCCGGTCCCGACGCGATCTACGTGGCCGGCGTGGGCCAGCACCAGATGTGGGCTGCGCAGTTCATCAAGTACGAAAAGCCGAAGACCTGGCTGAACTCCGGCGGTCTGGGCACGATGGGCTACGCGGTGCCCGCGGCGATGGGCGCCAAGATGGGCTGCCCCGACACCGAGGTGTGGGCCATCGACGGTGACGGCTGCTTCCAGATGACGAATCAGGAACTGGCCACCTGCGCCATCGAAGGCGTCCCGATCAAAGTCGCGCTGATCAACAACGGCAACCTCGGCATGGTGCGGCAGTGGCAGACGCTGTTCTACGAACAGCGCTACAGCCAAACCGATCTGGCCACGCACACCCGTCGCATCCCCGATTTCGTGAAGCTGTCCGAGGCGCTGGGCTGTGTCGCGTTGCGTTGTGAGCGCGAAGAGGACGTCGCCGACGTGATCAACCAGGCGCGTGAGATCAACGACCGTCCGGTGGTCATCGAGTTCGTCGTCGGCGCCGACGCGCAGGTGTGGCCGATGGTCGCCGCAGGCACCAGCAACGACGAGATCCAAGCGGCGCGCGGTATCCGCCCGCTGTTCGACAACGAAGAGGGGCACGCGTGAGCACCACCCACACCCTGTCGGTGCTGGTCGAGGACAAACCCGGCGTCCTGGCCCGCGTGGCATCACTGTTCTCGCGGCGCGGGTACAACATCCAGTCCCTGGCCGTCGGCGCCACCGAACACAAGGACCTCTCGCGGATGACCATCGTGGTCGACGTCGAGGAGTCGCCGTTGGAACAGATCACCAAACAGCTCAACAAGCTGATCAACGTGATCAAGATCGTCGAGCAGGACGAGGAGGCGTCGGTCTCGCGCGAGCTCGCCCTGATCAAGGTCCGCACCGACGCCGCCACCCGCGGCCAGGTCATCGAGGCCGTCAACCTGTTCCGCGCGAAGGTCGTCGACGTCTCCAACGAGTCACTGACGGTCGAGGCCACCGGTACACCTGAGAAGATCGAGGCGCTGTTACGGGTGCTCGAGCCCTATGGGGTCCGGGAGATCGTCCAATCCGGTGTGGTGTCGCTGTCCCGCGGCCCTCGCGGTATCAGCACCAAATAGTCAACGACAAGCGAAGAGCAGAAAGAAGATTCACGACAATGGCAGTTGAGATGTTCTATGACGACGATGCGGACCTGTCGATCATCCAGGGCCGCAAGGTCGGCGTCATCGGCTACGGCAGCCAGGGGCACGCGCACTCGCTGAGCCTGCGCGACTCCGGTGTGCAGGTGAAGGTGGGCCTCAAGGAGGGCTCGAAGTCCCGCGAGAAAGTCACCGAGCAGGGCCTTGACGTCGACACCCCGGCCGAGGTCGCCAAGTGGGCCGACGTCATCATGCTGCTCGCGCCCGACACCGCGCAGGCCGAGATCTTCAGCAACGACATCGAGCCGAACCTCGAGGACGGCAACGCGCTGTTCTTCGGCCACGGTCTGAACATCCACTTCGGCCTGATCAAGCCCCCCGCCAACGTGACGATCGGCATGGTCGCGCCCAAGGGCCCCGGCCACCTGGTGCGCCGTCAGTTCGTCGACGGCAAGGGCGTGCCCTGCCTGATCGCGGTCGACCAGGACCCCAAGGGTGAGGGCGAGGCGCTGGCGCTGTCCTACGCCAAGGCCATCGGTGGCGCCCGCGCCGGCGTCATCAAGACGACGTTCAAGGAAGAGACCGAGACCGACCTGTTCGGTGAGCAGGCCGTGTTGTGCGGCGGCACCGAGGAACTGGTCAAGACCGGCTTCGAGGTGATGGTCGAGGCGGGCTACGCCCCGGAGATGGCCTATTTCGAGGTGCTGCACGAGCTCAAGCTCATCGTCGACCTGATGTACGAGGGCGGCATCGCGCGGATGAACTACTCGGTGTCCGACACCGCGGAGTTCGGCGGCTACCTGTCGGGCCCGCGGGTCATCGACGCCGACACCAAGAAGCGGATGCAGGACATCCTCAAGGACATCCAGGACGGCACGTTCGTCAAGCGCCTGGTCGCCAACGTCGAGGGCGGCAACAAGGAGCTCGAGGGTCTGCGCAAGGAGAACGCCGAGCACCCGATCGAGGTCACCGGCAAGAAGCTGCGCGACCTGATGAGCTGGGTCGACCGGCCGATCACCGAAACCGCATAGTTTTTCGGCGAAGTCGGTGCCGTTCGAAAGAACGGCACCGACTTTCGTGTTTCTAGGCCAGTCGGTCGGCGGTGCTGACGACGCGCCGTGCCAGGTGGTCGAGTGCCGCGAGTGTGGCCTCGTCGAGCTCGTTGCGGTTCTCGGGCCCCGTCACGTGGCCCACCCCGTACGGGTTCCCGTCGGCGAACTTCACCCCGTCGGTGTAGCCGGGCGCCACGATGATCCCGCCGAAGTGCATGAGCGTGATGTAGAGGGTCAACAGCGTCGTTTCCTGGCCGCCGTGGGCGGTCTGCGACGACGTGAACCCGGCGTAGATCTTGTCGGCGAGCTTGCCCTGGGCCCACAGGCCGCCGAGAGAATCGATGAAGGCCCGGAATTGCGAGGCGGTGTTGCCGAAGCGGGTGGGGGAGCCGAAGATCACCGCGTCGGCCCACACGATGTCGTCACCGGTCGCAGCCGGAAGATCCTTGGTCGCTTCGTAATTCGCCGACCACGCGGGGTTCTCCGCGAAGGACTGCGGGTCGCGGGTCTCGGCGATGTGGCGCACGCGCACCTCGGCGCCTGCCGATTCCGCTGTGGCCGCGACGCGGTTGGCCATGGCGGTGCCGTGTCCGGTGGCCGAGTAGTAGATCACTGCGAGCTTGGTCATGACGCGAGACTACGCACCGGAGGTCGGCTCAGATCGTGTTCGGCACCACCTCGCTCGAACAGATCGCGGTCGCCGCGCTTCCTGCCGTGGCAACCGCACCAGTCGCGATGCGGCTGACACTCGTGCTGGAGTAGAGGAACCCACGGCCGTGCGGAGCAACCGTTGCACGAAGCTCAGACGTGGTGTCGGGTCAAGGTGGCGCCGTGGGTGAGGGGCAACCCCGGTAACGGGGACCGGCCGTGCACCGTTGACCTTTGCGTCGTCGTGCCGGGACGCGAGGCCAGCGGGCCACGGCGGTCCTCACGTCATTTCCCCGGACGGGTGCGACACCGCGCACCTGGCACCGATCGCGCAGGCGCCGGTGAGACCGTGTGATCCCGGCTCGCGCCGGGCGAGCCGGGATCACACGTTCGGACAGACCTACGCTGCTCCGCCGCTGCCGCCAGAGCCACCGCTGCCGCCAGAGCCACCGTCGCGGCCACTGTTGGACTGACCTCGCTTGCCGCTAGTACCCGCGGTTCCGGGATTGCCACCGCTGGCATTTCCATTCACCGCGTTGCCGTTTCCGCCTGTCCCGCCAAAGCCGCCAGTGCCGCCCGTCGCGCCCTGGCCGTCTGCGCCCCGCGACGTACCGGAACCGCCATCCCCTCCGTGACCACCCTCGCCGCCGCTGCCACCGTCGCCGCCGGGTTTGGTCAGATTCCCGGATCCGCCGTCGCCGCCGAATCCGCCGTCGCCGCCGAGGCCGCCGTCGCCGCCGGTTCCGTTCCCGCCAGCTGCGCCTCCACGGCCACCAGTTCCGCCCGCACCGCCATCAGCGCCGTTCGCGCCAGCCCTTGGTGCAGCGCCACTACTGCTCCCCTGGCCGCCGTCACCGCCAGTACCGCCGGCGCCGCCGTCACCGCCGTCACCGCCGAACGCGGCACCGGAGCCACCGCTACCTCCACTGCCGCCGTTGCCGCCCGCGGTGGCCGCGGTTCCCGCGCCGAAGAAGCCTTCTCCGCCCTTACCTCCGGCGCCGGCGTCGCCGCCGTTTCCTGATAGGAGGCCGGCATTTCCGCCGTTACCGCCGTTGCCGCCGTTGCCGCCGGGGTTGCCAGGAGCTCCGGCTTCTCCGCCCGCGCCGCCGTCTCCGCCGTCACCTCCGTCACCCTTGAAGCGGCCGCCAGTTCCGCCGGCTCCGCCATCGGCCCCGGCGCGGGGCGCACCGAAGATGTCTGTGCCGCCGTCGCCTCCTTTGCCGCCGTTGCCTCCATTGCCACCGAAAAGGCCACCGTTTCCGCCTTTTCCGCCAGCGGTCGGGCCGGTGGTCTCCGTGCCGTCGAGACCGTCCGCGCCGTTACCGCCGTTACCCATCAGCCAGCCGCCGTTCTGGCCCGCCTCACCCGGTGCGACGCCATCGGCGCCGTTACCGATCCACATCACTCCGAACGGGTCCACCACGGTGAGCCCGTCCGCGGTCTTGGTGAACGTGAACAGGAACTTGACGGTGACACCGTCCGGATCGGCGAGAGTGGCCGACGCGATTCGTGTGGTGTCAGCCGCGGTGTCGTCGGGCCGGTCGCCGCGGGGAGCCCTCTGCAGTGGCACGTCGTTGGTCGATTCGAGGATGCTCGATTCGACGACGCGGAGATGCCGGGGGGTCGGGAGCCCCGCCGCCGAAATGAAGTCAGACAGTGCTCCGGTGACGGGTACCTCAGGAGTGGTTGTGTCACCCGGCGCCGCAACCGTGGTCCCGGCCGCGCCAGGGTTGGTCGTATTGGTCAGAGCGGCCAGTGTCACTGCGAGGTCGGCGGTCGGGACCACGGCCGATGCTTGCTGCGGCTGACCGAAAGTTGCTGTATTTGCTGACGCAACTATCGGGGCAGCGGGCAGCCACTGTCCACTGGCGAGGCCGCCCGTGACCACCAGGGCGCCGATAGACGTTGTCGCACAGGCGATCACACCAGCTCTGGTCGGTGTGGAGGTACGGCGATGCCGTCCGCCGGTGGTAGATGTTGAAAAGGACACAAGTTTCTCCCCGATTTGCCCGAATGGTACGAGGGGAGACTATGCCGGATCGACGGCCCGCACCTGAGTATTGAACTACCTGTTTCCGCGGTGTTCAGACGCCGGCGGACTCAGGGCGACAATCGCGGCATCGCGGTGATACCGAATTCCCGCCGAAGCACCGTGCGGGCCGCGTAGTAACCGGCCATGCCGTGCACCCCGGTGCCGGGCGGCGTCGCCGACGAGCACAGGTATGCCTTCGGAATCGGGGTGGTCCACGGGTTCAGCCGGGCCGTGGGGCCGACGAGAGCAGCGAACAGCGTCGCACCACCGACGATGATGTCGCCGCCCACGTAGTTCGCGTTGTGGTCGGCCATCCGCGCGGCAGGCACACATCGCGCAGCGACCACCAGATCGCGGAAGCCGGGGGCGGCGTGCTCGAAAAGACCGGTGATCGTGTCGGTCAGGTCGGCCGTCGAGTTCGCCGGCACGTGGGCATAGGTCCACAGCGGTCGGCGCCCCTGTCCGTCGATGCGGGACGGGTCGACGACATGCGGCAGCGCGGCCAGCGTCATCGGCCGCTCGGCGTGCCGGCCCGCAGCGACGTCGCGTTCTGCCTGCGCCATGTGCGCCCGCGTACCGCCCATGTGCAGCGTGCCCGCCTGCGCCAGACGCGGGTCGCGCCAGGGGATCTCGCCGGACAGCACGAAATCCACTTTGCACACGCCGGGGCCGAACCTGTAGCGGCGCAACGCTTTCGAGTACCGATCCGGCACCGCGTCGCCGTAGATGTCGAGCAGTGCCGTCGGTGCGGTGTCCCAGATGACGACCCCATCCGGGGGTGAGCTGACGGGTTCGCCGAGAATCAGCTCACCACCGTGTGCCCTCAGGTCGGCGATCAAGGCGTCGGCGATCGCCTGGGTGCCGCCGACGGGCACCGGCCAGCCTGCGGTGTGTGCGACGGTGCCCAGCATCAGACCCGCGCCGCTGTTGACAGGCGAGGGCATCGGCGAAATCGCATGCGTGCCAACGCCGGTGAACAGCGCACGAGCGTCATCGCCGCGCAACAGGTTCCACGCCGGGCTGCCCATCGCCAGCACCCGCAGACCGGTGCGCACGGTGGTCACCAGATCCGGTGGCAGCGAGCGTTTGTCGCCGAGGAAGAACCCCAGCACGCCGTCGACGTGGTCGGTCAGCGGACCGAAAAGCCGCCGCCAGGATGCGCCGTCGTCCAGTTCTGCACAGGTGCGTTCCAGCGAGCGATAGGCGACCGCGGCGGGCCGATCCGGCAACGGGTTCGCATACGAGATCTCGGGTGTCCGCAGCTGCACGCCGCGCGCGGCGAGGTCGAACTCGGCGAAGAACGGCGAGGCCACTCCGAGTGGGTGGACGGCCGAGCAGATGTCGTGCACGACGCCCGGATACTCCGGGTCCGGCGCCGATCGCGCGCCACCACCGGCGGTGGGTTGCGCCTCGATCACCCGGACCGAGAGGCCGGCGCGCGCGCAGATGACGGCGGCGGCCAGCCCGTTCGGGCCGCTTCCGACGACGGTGACGTCCACCGCTCTATTACAGCCCACTAGGCTGAGGCCTCGTGAGTCTGCCCGTGGTATTGATCGCCGACAAGCTGGCCCCCTCGACCGTCGAAGCGTTGGGCGACCAGGTAGAGGTCCGCTGGGTCGACGGCCCGGACCGGGAGAAGCTGCTGGCCGCCGTCGCCGAGGCCGACGCGCTGCTGGTGCGCTCCGCCACCACCGTCGACGCCGAGGTCATGGCCGCGGCGCCCAAGCTGAAGATCGTCGCCCGCGCCGGCGTCGGCCTGGACAACGTCGACGTCGACGCCGCCACCGCGCGTGGTGTGCTCGTGGTCAACGCACCGACGTCGAACATCCACAGCGCCGCCGAGCATGCGTTGGCGCTGCTGCTGTCGGCGGCCCGGCAGATCCCGGCCGCCGACGCCACGCTGCGCGCGCACACCTGGAAGCGCTCGTCGTTCTCGGGCACCGAGATCTTCGGCAAGACCGTCGGTGTCGTCGGACTGGGCCGCATCGGGCAGTTGGTCGCACAGCGCCTCGCCGCGTTCGGCGCCCACATCACCGCTTACGACCCCTATGTCTCGCAGGCCCGCGCTGCGCAGCTCGGCATCGAGCTGCTCAGCCTCGACGACCTGCTCTCCCGCGCGGACTTCATCTCGGTGCACCTGCCGAAGACGAAGGAGACCGCGGGCCTGATCGGCAAGGACGCGCTGGCCAAGACCAAGCCGGGCGTGATCATCGTCAACGCCGCGCGCGGCGGACTGATCGACGAGCAGGCGCTGGCCGATGCGATCACCAGCGGGCACGTCCGCGGTGCCGGCCTCGACGTCTTCGCCACCGAGCCTTGCACCGACAGCCCGCTGTTCGAACTGCCGCAGGTGGTCGTGACCCCGCACCTCGGCGCGTCGACCGCCGAGGCTCAGGACCGGGCGGGCACCGATGTGGCGGCCAGCGTCAAGCTCGCCCTCGCCGGTGAGTTCGTGCCCGACGCCGTCAACGTCGGCGGCGGCGCGGTCGGCGAAGAGGTCGCGCCCTGGCTGGATCTGGTCCGCAAGCTCGGACTGCTCGTCGGTGCGCTGTCTGCGGAGCTGCCGACCAATCTGTGTGTGCAGGTGCGGGGCGAGCTGGCCAGCGAAGAGGTCGAGGTGCTGCGCCTCTCGGCGCTGCGGGGTCTGTTCTCGGCCGTCATCGAGGACCCGGTGACGTTCGTCAACGCTCCGGCGCTGGCCGCCGAACGCGGCGTCGAGGCATCGATCGACACCGAGTCGGAAAGCCCGAACCACCGCAGTGTCGTCGACGTTCGCGCGGTCGCCGCGGACGGGACCACGGTGAACGTGGCCGGCGCGCTGTCCGGTCCGCAACAGGTGGAGAAGATCGTCCAGATCAACGGACGCAACCTCGATCTGCGCGCCGAAGGCGTGAACCTCATCATCAACTACGACGATCAGCCCGGCGCGCTGGGCAAGATCGGCACGCTGCTGGGCAGCGCCGAAGTGAACATCCTGGCCGCCCAGCTCAGCCAGGATGCCGACGGTCAGGGCGCGACGATCATGCTGCGCCTGGACCGGAACGTGCCCGACGACGTGCTGGCCACCATCGGCCGGGACGTCAACGCTGCGACATTGGAAGTGGTCGACCTGACATGAGCGCTCCGGTGAAACTCGCGGTGATCGGCGGCGACGGAATCGGGCCGGAGGTGATCGGGCAGGCGCTGCAGGTGCTCGACGCCGTCCTGCCCGGCGTCGAGAAGACCGAGTACGAGCTCGGCGCGCGCCAGTATCACAAGACCGGCGAGGTGCTGCCCGACTCGGTGATCGGTCAACTGAAGGCGCACAACGCGATCCTGCTGGGCGCGATAGGTGATCCATCCGTGCCGAGCGGGGTGCTCGAACGCGGGCTGCTGCTGCGCATCCGCTTCGAGCTCGACCATCACGTCAACCTGCGCCCCGGCCGGCTCTATCCCGGGGTGCGCAGCCCGTTGGCCGGCGACCCGGAGATCGACTTCGTCGTGGTGCGCGAAGGCACTGAAGGGCCCTACACCGGGAACGGTGGGGCCATCCGGGTGGACACCCCGCACGAGATCGCGACCGAGGTCAGCGTCAACACCGCCTACGGGGTGCGGCGCGTGGTCCTCGACGCGTTCCAGCGCGCGCAGGGGCGCCGCAGGCATCTGACGTTGGTGCACAAGAACAATGTGCTGACCCATGCCGGTTCGCTGTGGTGGCGGACCGTGCAGAGCGTCGCCGCCGAGTATCCCGACGTCGAGGTCGCCTACCAGCACGTCGACGCGGCGACCATCCACATGGTCACCGACCCCGGCCGGTTCGACGTGATCGTCACCGACAACCTGTTCGGTGACATCATCACCGATCTCGCCGCGGCGGTGTGTGGCGGCATCGGGCTGGCGGCCAGCGGCAACATCGATGCGACGCTGACCAACCCGTCGATGTTCGAGCCGGTACACGGTAGCGCGCCCGACATCGCGGGGCAGGGCATCGCCGATCCGACAGCGGCGATCATGAGTGTCTCGTTGCTGCTCGCCCACCTGGGCGAGCTCGGCGCCGCCGCTCGTGTGGACGCCGCGGTCGCCGAGCACCTCGCGACGCGGGGCGATCAGACGCTGAGCACCGCGCAGGTGGGCGAGCGCATCCTGGGGAAGCTGTAGACATCCGGCATCTGGCCACACTGTCTGCGCAGTGCTGGCTGTTCGTCGTCGGTTCGTCGTTGTTCGCGCTCGCCACCGCGCCCGGTGTCCCCGCATGGGTGGGCGCGGGCGGTGCGAACCTGCTGTGCTTCTGCGGGTCCTGGTTCTTCACCTCCGCGGCGTGGATTCAGCTGCTCCGTGGCGACCGCGCCCATTGGGCGGAATGGTCCAGTGCCGCCGTGCAACTCGTCGGCACGGTGTTGTTCAACGTCAGCACCGCAGCCGCGGTGTGGGCGCACGCGGTGGACACCGAGCGGCGTTACGTATGGGTCCCCGACGTGGCCGGCTCCGCCGCGTTCCTGGTCAGCGGAATCCTGGGCATGGTGGCCGTCGGCAGGCTGATCGAGCTGCGATCCCGGGACTGGCTGGCCGCGGCGGTCAACATGGTCGGCTGCGTGGCGTTCGGGCTGTCGGCCGGCGCGGCGTTCGTGCGCGCGACGGGTGTCACGGAAGACGAACGGCTGGCCAACGCCGGCACCTTCGTCGGAGCGCTGTGCTTCCTGGCTGCCGCGGTGGTCCTGCTACCGGGGCTCGGTCAGCCGCGTTGGTGGACGGACACGACCTCGTAGAGGTGGGGGCTGAAACTGTCAGCGATCGCTGCCGCCGCCGTCATGTGTTCTCGCGCAACGGGATTGTCCTGCATGGCCAGGAACGACTCTGCGCTGTCCCACTGCGCGTAGTTCACCACGCGCGTGCGGTCGAGGCTGATGTGGATACTCGCAGACCCAAAGCCGGGCACGTGGCGCATGACCTCGTCGGTGGCGTGGGTCAGGACGGCGGCGAGTTCCTCGGCGCGCGCGGGCGCGACGCTGAACACGTTGATCAACGTGGCGTACGGGCTGTGCTGCTGGATGGTGGGCATCTCGACTCCCTGTGTCAGGTTCCTTACATCACGAAGCGTACGCCAGTGTAAGGTTCCTGTCATGGAGGATGTCGAGCACGCGGTCGGCTACCTGGTCAAACGGGTTCAGCTGTCGCTGCGCCGCCGGTGCGACGCGGCCTTGCGGGCCACCGGCCTGTCGATGTCCCAGTACGCGGTGTTGCGGGCGCTGGCTGATCATCCCGATGCATCAGCTGCAGAACTGGCGCGGCTGTGCTTCGTGACACGGCAGTCGCTGCAGGACCTGCTCGCGGTCCTGCGTTCCGCCGGACTGGTCACCGGCGCGACGGTCAGCAGACCGGGGAGAGCGCGCGCACTGCAACTCACCAGCGAGGGGGCGGAGCTTCTCTCGGCGGCCCATGACGCAGTGACCGGAGTGGACGCGTCGATGACCGACGGTCTGTCGGCGACCGCACGCGCTCAGCTGGCGGCGTCGTTACTGCGTTGTGCGGAGAACCTCGAACGGGTGGCGGGTACCGACGGGATCGCCAGCAGCGGAATCAGCGCACACACCGCGAATGCCGCGGGGTAGCCGGCAGCGCCGATCAGTGCTCCGAACAGCGGGGGAGTGACGCCGGCGGTCAACAGCTGGGTGGTGTTCTGCGTGCCCAGTGCCCGGCCGCTCCAGAACGGCCCGGCTACTTCGGCGATGGCGGTGAAGGCCAGTCCGTTGTCCGACACCGTCACCACGGACGCGACGATCATCAGTGCGACGCTGATCGGAGAGTGCTGCCAATCGGCCAGTGCCAGCAGCCCCATCGTCGCCGCAGCCGCGGCAGCGATCGTCCTGACGGGTCGCATCCGTGAGCTCAGCACGTCGCCGGAACGACGCAGGACCGAGTCCGACCAGCGTCCCGCCGCGATGCGGCCGCCCGCGCCGAGCAGCTGGGCGACGGTGACCATCGCGCCCGCGGGGCCTGCCGCCCAGCCCCGGTCGGTGATCAACCAGGTCAGCGTGAACGTCCAGACCATCGCCTGCGGTGCCACCAGCAGTAGCGAGGTCAGGTGAATGCGCACCAGCAGCCAGGATCCCCGATAGGGGTTGGCCAGGTCCGCCTCGCTGGCTTCGGCGCGTGCGGGCCGCGGCGGATCCAACACGGCGAAGGCGCAAACCACGGCCGAGGCTGCGCAGACGGCGGCGGGGAACATCAAAGCGCCTGACACGCCGTGGGATTCGGCCAGCCGGGGGATCGCCAGCGCGCCCACGCCGACGCCCAGCGGCTGGGCCGTCTGCCGGATCCCCATCACCAGTCCGCGTTTGTCGGCGTCGAACCAGCCGACCACCAGGCGGCCGCTGGCGGTGTTGCTGCTCGCGGCCGCCATTCCGCCCAGGAAGAGGAACACCCCGACCGCGGCGAGCGAGTCGGCCGATGCGGCACCGAACCCGGCCGCGGCGGTCAGTGCCGAGCCGACGGTCAACACCGCCCGTTCTCCGAAGCGGTCGACGATGTAGCCCCAGGCGATCAGGGTCACCACCATTCCGAGGCTGGGCAGCGCCGACATCAGTCCCGCCTGGGCCAGATCCAGCCCGCGCTCGCGGTGCAGTGTCGGGATGAGGAAGGCCACGCCGTTGATGAACACGTTGGCGCACAACGTGGCGGCCAGCGCGATGACCAACATCGACCACCGCCGTGCGGTTCCGATCGAGGGCGTGTCCATGGAGCCCATGGTCGCACGGCGTTCTCAAATGATGAATTTCAATTCCATATAGTGAGATAGTCGGGAAGTCTGCTGTGCGTTCGCTTGTCCAGTGGACCCTGCTACTAGGCTGGTCCCATGCGTCTTGGTCGAATCGCCAGCCCCGACGGTGTGGCCTTCGTTTCACTGGAGGGCCCGCTCGACGATCCCGGTCAGGTGATCGCCCGTGAGATCGCCGAGCATCCCTTCGGCACGCCCACATTCACCGGGCGGCAGTGGCCGTTGGCCGATGTGCGCCTGCTGGCACCGATCCTCGCGAGCAAGGTCGTCTGCATGGGCAAGAACTACGCCGCGCACATCGAGGAGATGGGCGGCGGCACCTTCGAGGATCCGATCATCTTCCTCAAGCCCAACACCGCGATCATCGGACCCAACACCGCGATCCAACTGCCCGCCGACGCCCATCCGGTGCACTTCGAGGGCGAGCTGGCCGCCGTCATCGGCCGTCCCTGCAAGGACGTCCCGGCCTCGCGGGCCGCGGAGAACATCCTCGGGTACACGATCGCCAACGACGTGTCCGCCCGCGACCAGCAGAAGAAAGACGGCCAGTGGATGCGCGCCAAGGGCCATGACACGTTCTGCCCGGTCGGCCCGTGGATCGTCACCGACGTCGACGCGTCCGATCTCGAGATCCGCACCGAGGTCAACGGCGAGGTCAAGCAGCGCAGCCGAACATCGTTGATGATCCATGACATCGGCGCGATCATCGAGTGGATCTCCGCGGTGATGACCCTGCTGCCGGGGGACCTCATCCTGACCGGCACCCCGGAGGGTGTGGGCCCGCTCGAACACGGCGACAGCGTCAGTATCAGCATCGAAGGCATCGGAACCCTCACCAATCCCGTTGTGCGCAAAGGAAAATCGTGACCGCCCCGTCGAACGTACGAGTCAGGTTCTGTCCGTCGCCGACCGGCACGCCTCATGTCGGGTTGATCCGGACCGCGTTGTTCAACTGGGCTTATGCCCGGCACACCGGCGGCACGTTCGTCTTCCGCATCGAGGACACCGACGCCGCGCGTGACAGTGACGACAGCTATCGGGCACTGCTCGATGCGCTGCGGTGGCTGGGACTGGACTGGGACGAGGGGCCCGAGGTCGGCGGCCCGTACGAGCCGTACCGTCAGTCCGCCCGCCGCGACCTGTACGCCGACGTGCTGTCCCGGCTCGTCGAGGCAGGCGAGGCCTACGAGGCATACTCCACCGCCGAGGAGGTGGAGGCCCGGCATCTCGCGGCGGGGCGCAATCCCAAGCTGGGCTACGACAACTTCGATCGCGACCTGACCGACGAGCAGCGCGCGGCCTTTCGTGCCGAGGGCCGCTCCCCGGTCATCCGGCTGCGGATGCCCGACACCGACATCACGTGGGACGACCTGGTGCGCGGAGAGACGACCTTCCCCGCCGGTTCGGTCCCGGACTTCGCCCTGACCCGGGGTAACGGAGATCCGTTGTACACCTTGGTCAATCCCGTCGACGACGCACTGATGAAGATCACCCATGTGTTGCGCGGGGAAGACATCCTGCCCTCGACTCCGCGGCAGCTGGCACTGTATGCGGCGCTCGAACGGCTCGGCATCGCCGACGGCGCGCCGCGGTTCGCGCACCTGCCTCCGGTTCTCGGTGACGGCAACAAGAAACTGTCCAAACGCGATCCGCAGTCCAACCTGTTCCTGCACCGCGAGCGCGGTTTCATCCCCGAGGGCCTGCTCAACTACCTCGCGCTGCTGGGCTGGTCGATCGCCGACGATCGCGACATCTTCAGCATCGACGAGATGGTCGCGGCCTTCGACGTCGTCGACGTGAACTCCAATCCCGCCCGGTTCGACCAGAAGAAGGCCGACGCGCTCAACGCCGAGCACATCCGGATGCTCGAGCCAGCCGAGTTCACCCGTCGCCTGCGCGAGTTCCTCGCCGACCACGGACACGACACCGGTCTCGGTGACGAGGCGTTCGCCGAAGCGGCCGCGCTGGTGCAGACGCGCATCGTGGTGCTCAGCGACGCGTGGGAGCTGCTGAAGTTCTTCGACGACGACGCCTTTGCCCTCGACGAGAAGTCGGCGGGCAAGGAGCTGCGACCCGACGCGGTGCCGGTCCTCGACGCCGCACTCGATGCCCTGGAGGCGCTCGCGGTCTGGGGCAGTTCGCAGATCGAAGAGGCGCTCAGAGCCGCGTTGATCGACGGACTCGAACTCAAGCCCCGCAAGGCGTTCGGGCCCGTCCGGGTTGCGGTCACGGGTTCGTCGGTGAGCCCGCCGTTGTACGAATCGCTGGAACTGCTGGGACGGGACCGCGCGCTGGCCCGGTTGCGCGCCGGCCGGGACCACGCGGCGGCAGGGTGACGGGGGTGGAAAAACCACCCCGAAATCTTTGGTAGTCTGCTCGTCGGCCCGCACGACGGCGCACCGCGGCACCACCGCGGGGCGCCAGGGTCGCAAAATAGCCCGTGACCTGCGGTGATGGGCTGCCAATGGGGTATGGTGTAATTGGCAACACAGCTGATTCTGGTTCAGCCATTCTAGGTTCGAGTCCTGGTACCCCAGCCAACGTGCGGATTAGGTCAGCGCTGTGTCCCTCGGCTATGCTGACCGTCCGGAACGAGTTCTAGCCCCCGTCGTCTAGCGGCCTAGGACGCCGCCCTCTCACGGCGGTAGCGTGGGTTCGAATCCCATCGGGGGTACATCTGCTCGCAGATCGTCACGATCTGCGAGCTTTGTCATGTCCGGGGTCATATCCGGGCGGTCACAGCCGCCGCGTCAGCGCATCGGCGGCGGCCACCAGATCAGCCGCCCAGCGGGCACCGGGGCGCCGTCCCATCCGATCGATCGGCCCGGACACCGACACCGCCGCGATGACGGCACCCCGTCCGTCGCGCACAGGCGCTGACACGCTGGCCACCCCGGGCTCCCGTTCAGCGGCGCTCTGAGCCCAGCCGCGCTTGCGCACGTCGGCCAACGCACGGTCGGTGAACGCGGCGTCGGCCAGCACGCTGCGCTGCGTGGCCGCATCGGCATAAGCGAGCAGCACCTTGGCTCCGGAGCCGGCCGTCATCGGCAGGCGAGCACCGACGGGCACCGTATCCCGCAGCCCCGCGGGCGGTTCCAGTGCGGCGACGCAGATGCGTGCGGTCCCGTCCCGACGGTAGAGCTGCACGCTCTCGCCGGTCAGCTCACGCAGGCGCGGCAACACCACGGCGCCGGCCGACACGAGCGGATCCCGGACGTGGCTACCCAGTTCTGCCAACGCCGGCCCCAGCCGCCACTGTCCGTCGGCGTCGCGGGCGAGCAGCCGGTGGGTTTCCAGCCCGACAGCGAGGCGGTGAGCGGTCGCGCGCGGCAGCGCGGTGCGGTCACACAGATCGGCGAGGCCGCATGGCGACTCGGCAACCGCATGAAGGACGGCCACCGCTTTGTCGAGCACGCCGATACCGCTATCCTGTCTCACAAGGAGATACTAGCTTCCCAGATTGTGAGATCGTCAATGGACAGCGCGAACAAGCCGCGGACTCTCGCCGAGAAGGTGTGGAGCGATCACGTCGTCGTCGAAGGCGCAGGGCAGGGTGACGCCCGCGAGCCGGATCTGATCTACATCGATCTGCATCTCGTGCACGAGGTGACGAGCCCGCAGGCCTTCGACGGGTTGAGGATGGCCGGCCGTCCGGTGCGGCGACCCGACCTGACGATCGCCACGGAGGACCACAACGTACCGACCGTCGACATCGACAAGCCGATCGCCGATCCCATCTCGCGGACTCAGGTGGAGACGTTGCGCCGCAACTGCGCCGAATTCGGGGTGCGGCTCTACCCGATGGGAGATGCCGAGCAGGGGATCGTCCACATCATCGGTCCGCAGCTGGGCCTGACGCAGCCCGGCACGACCGTCGTGTGCGGCGACAGCCACACGTCCACGCACGGGGCGTTCGGTGCACTGGCGATGGGAATCGGCACCTCGGAGGTCGAACACGTGCTGGCCACTCAGACGCTTCCGTTGCGGCCGTTCAAGACGATGGCCGTCACCGTCGACGGCGAACTACCGCCCGGCGTCAGCGCCAAGGACATCATCTTGGCGGTGATCGCCGAGATCGGCACCGGAGGCGGTCAGGGCCACGTCATCGAATACCGGGGCAGCACCATCGAATCGCTGTCCATGGAAGGTCGGATGACGATCTGCAACATGAGCATCGAGGCCGGCGCACGGGCCGGCATGGTGGCGCCCGACGACACCACGTTCGAATTCCTGAAGGGCCGACCCCATGCGCCCACCGGTGCCGCATGGGACGAAGCCGTCACTGCTTGGCGTCAGTTGCGCACCGACGAGGGCGCCGAATTCGACACCGAGGTGCACATCGACGCCTCGACGTTGAGCCCGTTCGTCACCTGGGGTACGAACCCCGGTCAGGGCGTGCCGTTGTCGGCGACAGTGCCCGACCCGGAGTCGATGCTCGACGACGGCCAGCGGGAGACGGCTGAAAAAGCGTTGGCGTACATGGGTCTCGAGGCGGGTACCCCGATGCGCGACATCGCGGTCGATGCGGTGTTCGTGGGCTCCTGTACCAACGGCCGGATCGAGGATCTGCGCGTCGTGGCGGATGTGCTGCGGGACCGGACGGTCGCCGACGGGGTCCGGATGCTCATCGTCCCGGGCTCGATGCGCGTGCGTGCCCAGGCCGAATCCGAAGGCCTCGGTGAGATCTTCACGGCGGCCGGGGCGGAATGGCGCCAGGCCGGCTGCTCGATGTGCCTGGGCATGAACCCTGATCAGCTCGCTCCGGGTGAGCGGTGCGCCTCGACGTCAAACCGCAATTTCGAGGGCAGACAAGGCAAAGGCGGTCGCACGCACCTGGTGTCGCCTGCCGTCGCGGCGGCCACCGCCGTGCGGGGCACGCTGTCCTCACCGGCGGATCTGATCCCCGCCACCACCCACTGAGTAACGGAGACCCTGTCATGGAAGCCTTCACCACCCACACCGGGATCGGCGTGCCGTTGCGCCGCACCAACGTCGACACCGACCAGATCATCCCGGCGGTCTATCTGAAACGCGTCACCCGCACGGGATTCGAGGACGGCTTGTTCGCGGCCTGGCGCAACGATCCGGCATTCGTGCTCAATCAGTCGCCGTTCGACCGGGGTTCGGTTCTGGTGGCCGGGCCCGATTTCGGAACCGGGTCCTCGCGTGAGCACGCGGTGTGGGCACTGATGGACTTCGGCTTCCGCGTCGTCATTTCGTCACGATTCGCCGATATCTTCCGGGGCAACGCCGGCAAGGCCGGACTCTTGGCGGCCGAAGTCGCACAAGACGATGTGGAATTGTTGTGGAAGCTCATCGAGCAGCGTCCCGGGACGGAAATCACTGTCAATCTTCAAGATCGGACCATTGCCGCCGAAACGGTGGTGGTGCCCTTCAAGATTGATGACTACACGGCCTGGCGCCTGCTCGAAGGATTGGACGATATAGGCCTTACGCTGCGGAAACTCGACCAGATCGAGGATTACGAAAAGCGCCGGCCGGTCTGGAAGCCGCGGACTCTGACGACCTGATCGGCAGCCCGCAGCGGTGAAATATCCGCTCGGCTTTCCCCTTTTCCGCCTCCCGGACAGGACCCGAAGGGAGCCAAGCGGATTGAAAAAAGTTCGCTGACGCGGCCTGAAATTGCGCGTGGCTCTTGGAAATCAACAGGCAATGGGTTTACCGTGTCCTCTAGTCGGTCCAAAGAGGACCACAGTTCCCGGAGGTTTTGCATGAACAAGGCAGAGCTCATCGACGTACTCACGGAGAAATTGGGCTCGGATCGTCGGCAGGCAACCGCCGCGGTGGAGAACGTCGTCGACACGATCGTGCGCGCTGTGCACAAGGGTGACAGCGTGACCATCACCGGCTTCGGCGTCTTCGAGCAGCGCCGCCGCGCAGCCCGCGTCGCCCGCAACCCGCGCACGGGTGAGACGGTCAAGGTCAAGCCCACGTCCGTTCCCGCCTTCCGTCCCGGCGCTCAGTTCAAAGCCGTTGTCTCGGGCGCGCAGAAGCTTCCGGCCGAAGGTCCGGCAGTCAAGCGCGGTGTGACCGCGTCGAGCACCGCGCGCAAGGCCGCCAAGAAGGCCCCGGCCAAGAAGGCCGCCACCAAGGCGCCGGCGAAGCGGGCCGCGACCAAGGCTCCGGCCAAGAAGGCCGCGACCGCGACCAAGACTGCGGCCAAGAAGACCGCGACCAAGGCGCCGGCCAAGAAGACCGCGACCGCGACCAAGGCGCCGGCCAAGAAGACCGCGACCAAGGCGCCGGCGAAGAAGACCGCCACCAAGGCACCGGCCAAGAAGGCGACCGCTGCGAAGAAGGCAGCGCCTGCCAAGAAGGCTCCGGCCAAGCGCGGTCGCAAGTAATCGGTTTCGATTCAACGCCGTTTCACCGATGACGCCATGGGCTTGCGCCCATGGCGTCATCGCGTGTTCGGTCAGCTGGATGCCAGCGGTGACGCGATGTGGTCAGCGCTGATCAGACGTCCGTCGGTCAGCGTCAGCACCCAGGTGCTGCCCTTGCGGTTGCGGGACTTGTCGGGGCGCACGCCGTCGCGCTCGCACCACCACGCGATGAGATCCGGGATGACCTCACCCTGGGTGCAGATCACGGGATGGGCGGCAGTCTCGGCGATCTCCAGCACCCGCTGGCGGCCCTTCTTCGGTTTGTCCGCGTATGCCTCTGCGGTCAAGGAGCTTTCAGTGGCGACCGGAACGCCGAGCTCCTCCGAGAGCGGTCCCAGGGTCTGATGGCAGCGGACACGATCCGCGGCGAACAGCTCGCCGGCCCCGAACGCCAGCAGGAGATCCACGAGCGACTCCGCCTGCGCGCGGCCGTGCTTGTCCAGCGGACGCTTGCGGTCATCGCCGGAGTAGCGCCGCTTGCTGCCCGCTGTGGCGTGCCGGACGATCAGCACGGTGGAGGTGTCGGGCGGTAGCTTGGCGAACCGACGCAGCACCTTGCGATCCAGCGGGTAGTCCAGCCGCTTCATCGCGAGTTCCACGGGGAGCCAGGTCAGGTCGTCCACCTCGTCGTTGGCCGCGAACTCGCCCCCGACGCTGCGGGCCGCCCAGTAGCGGACCGTCTTGGTGGCGTCTTTGACCGGGTAGCTCACCGATGTCAGGCGCCGCCCGAGATGGGCGCTGAAGCCGGTCTCCTCTTGGATCTCTCGCACGGCCGCGACCGGTTCCGTCTCGCCCCGTTCGAGTTTTCCTTTGGGTAGCGACCAATCGTCGTACCGCGGCCGGTGGATCACGGCGATCTCCGGTGTGCCCGTGGACTCCTGCGGTCGCCACAGCACCGCACCGGCGGCGCGAATGACAGGGGTCTTCACAGCATCCCGTGCCTGCTCGACTCGACCGGTCGATTACGGATGACGGTGGCTTTCCATCAACGACACCTGGTGGTCGCGCACAGTCTGTCCTTCCTGCGGCAGTGCCGTCCATTTCCCGTCGAAGCCGAGCTCCCAGCAGCGCGTCCTCGGATCCAAAGCGGATTCGAAGATGTTGCCCAGCGCTTCGGTCAGCCGCGGATCCTTGACCTGCGCCATGACCTCCACGCGCCGATCGAGATTACGATGCATCATGTCGGCGCTGCCGATCCAGTACTCGTCGATGGCGCGGAAGTGAATGATCCGTGAATGCTCGAGGAACCGTCCGAGGATCGAGCGCACCGTGATGTTCTCCGAGAACCCGTCGCCGCCGGGCCGCAACGCGCAGATGCCGCGGACCACGACCTCGACCCGCACCCCGGCCTGCGAAGCCCGATAGAGCGCGTCGATGACCTGCTCGTCGACCAATGCATTGGCCTTCAGCCGGATTCGGCCCTCGGCACCGTCCCGGGTGGCGGCGATCTCCCGATCGATGCGTTCGATGATGCCGCGTCGCACCCCGTACGGGGCGACGAGCAGATTGCGGTAGGACTCCTTGCGGGAGTATCCGGTGAGGGAATTGAACAGATCAGTGAGGTCGGCCCCGATGTCGGGAGCCGCGGTCAGCAGGCCCACGTCCTCGTAGAGCCGCGCGGTCTTGGGGTTGTAGTTCCCGGTGCCGATGTGGCAGTACCGGCGGATCATCGACCCCTCGCGCCGCACCACCAGGCATGTCTTGCAATGGGTCTTGAGTCCGATGAGCCCGTACACCACGTGCACGCCGGCCTGTTCGAGTGCGCGGGCCCACTTGATGTTGGCCTGTTCGTCGAACCTGGCTTTGATCTCGACCAGGGCCACGACCTGCTTGCCGGCCTCGGCGGCGTCGATCAGTGCGTTGACGATCGGGGAGTCACCCGAGGTGCGGTATAGCGTCTGCTTGATGGCGAGCACGTTGGGGTCCGCGGCCGCCTGCTCGATGAATCGCTGCACCGTGGTGGAGAACGAGTCGTAGGGATGGTGGACCAGCACGTCACCGTCGCGCAGGGTGGCGAAGATGCTCTTGGGTGTCTCCCGCTCGCCGAACGCCGGGGGGGTCGCCGGGACGAACGGGCGGTCCTTGAGAGCGGGCCGGTCGACGCCGTACACCTGCCACAGCGACGAGAGGTCCAGCAGTCCGGGCACTTCCACGACATCGCCGGGCGCTACGTCGAGTTCTCGGAGCAGCAGTTCGAGCATGCCCTCGGTCATGTCGTCGGAGACCTCGAGGCGGACGGGGGAGCCGAACCTGCGCCGTGCCAGCTCGCGTTCGAGGGCTTTGAGCAGATCCTCGTCGCGGTCTTCCTCCACCTCGAAATCCGCGTTGCGGGTGATCCGGAAGGCGTGGTGCTCCACGATCTCCAGGCCGGGGAAGAGCACCGGCAGGAAGGCGGCGATCAGCTCTTCCATCGGCAGGAAGCGCGCGACATCGGAGGTGCCCTCGCGCGCGGCCAACTCGACGAAGCGGTCGACGTTGTCGGGCACCTTGATTCGCGCGAAGTGCTGCCCGCCGTCGGGGTGCTTGACGGTGATCGCGAGATTGAGGCTCAGCCCGCTGACGAACGGGAAGGGGTGCGCCGGGTCGACGGCCAGCGGCGTCAGGACCGGGAACACCTGCTCGTGGAAGTACGTGGAGAGCCTGCTGCGTTCGTCGTCGTCGAGTTCGGCCCACGTCACGATCACGATGCCTTCGTCGGCCAGCGCCGGACGCACCGCATCGAGGAAGACGTGTGCGTGGCGGCTCGCGAGCTGTTGGGTGCGCTCACTGATCCGGCGGAGTTGTTCACGGGGGGACAGGCCATCCGCCGAGCGGACCGACAACCCCATCTCATCGCGACGTTTGAGGCCCGCGACGCGAACCATGTAGAACTCGTCGAGGTTCGACGCGAAGATCGCGAGAAATTTGGCGCGCTCCAGCAGGGGCAGCGAGGGATCAGCCGCCAGCGCCAGGACTCTGGCGTTGAAATCGAGCCAGCTCAACTCACGGTTCAGATAGCGATCCTCGGGCAGCGGATTGTCGACCGCGGGCGCTGTGGCCGCGGGCGGCGCCTCGGGCGCGGTGTCGGGTACGGCCGGGGTGTCCGCCGCGGCATCCGCGGGATCCGGCCGGGTCTGCGCTTCGGTCATGCCCCGATGATTCCCTATCGACGGGCAGCGCGGCTAGCAGACGGGTGTGACCCGGGCCGTGCTCACAGCAGCGCGCCGATCACCTGCGACGTCGCGGGACCGACGCCGAGCTGCCGCGCGTCCACGAGGTCCTGCGCGGTGTCGATGTCGCACCGCAGGCCGGGCCAGTCACCGGTCAACTCGACCGCGCCCGAACGGCGATGCCGCAGCGCCGATTCAGCGCCGAACAGCGGATGCAGCTCGACGCCGAACGCGAACAATGCCGCGGTCCCTGTGCCGTGACGGTCGGCGACAAAGCTCCGCGGGTGCAGGCGCGCCACGCTGATCGCCTCGGCCAATTCGGAATCCCGCAGTGCCGGTAGATCTCCTTGCAGCGCAACGACATTCGCGGTATCGCGGTGGGCCGTGGCCGCGCCCGCCGCCAACGCGTTGTTGAGCGGGTCGCGATGGCCGGCCGGCGTCGGGTCCTCGAGTGCCAGCGCACCGAGGCGCAGGGCGGCAGCCGCCGCGTCGGCGTCAGGGGTCACCACGATGACGGGTCCGACCGCGGGAACCGCCGTCGCCGCGGCGATGGTGTCTTCGAGCATGGCGAGCACGACACCGCCGCGGGTGGCCGGCGAGAACGCCGGCGCCAGCCGCGTCTTGGCCGCGGTCAGCCGCTTGACCGCGATCACCACGCCGACGCCCGTCTCCGGTCTGCAGGCCCGCGCGGCAGGGGAGGTGCTCATGCCGCTCACGAGCGTCATCCTGCCAGCAGTTATTCCCGACTAGTGTTGGAGCCGTGGTCGAGGCTGCGGTGATGGGTGCGGGAGCGTGGGGGACGGCTCTGGCGAAAGTGCTCGCGGATGCGGGCAACGGCGTGCGGTTGTGGGCGCGCAATCCGGATCGGGCCGCCGAGATCAACTCCACGCATCGCAATCCCGGGTATCTCGACGTTCCCCTGCCTGCCTCGATCCGGGCCACCGGCAGCTTCGCCGAGGCGCTCGACGGTGCCTGCACCGTCTTGCTCGCGGTGCCGTCACAGACGCTGCGCGCCAACCTGAGCGAGTGGACGCCATGCCTGGGCGCCGATACGACACTGGTGAGCCTGGCCAAGGGCATCGAACTGGACACGTTGATGCGGATGAGCCAGGTCGTCGTGCAGGTGACCGGTGCCGACGCCGCCCGCGTCGCCGTGGTCACCGGTCCCAACCTGGCCAGTGAGATCGCCGCCGAACAGCCCGCCGCGACCGTCATCGCCTGCAGCGACTCGGGCCGCGCGGTGGCGCTGCAGCGCGCCCTGGCGACCGGCTATCTGCGCCCCTACACCAACTCCGATGTGATCGGCGCCGAGATCGGTGGCGCGTGCAAGAACGTGATCGCCCTCGCTTCGGGGATGGCTGCGGGCGCCGGGCTCGGCGAGAACACCGCGGCGGCCATCATCACCCGTGGACTGGCCGAGATCATGCGGCTGGGAATCGCATTGGGCGCCAAACCGGCGACGCTGGCCGGCCTGGCGGGCATCGGCGACCTCGTCGCCACGTGCATGTCACCGCACTCCCGCAACCGCTCCTTCGGGGAGCGGCTGGGGCAGGGCGGCGCGATGGAGGCGGCACTGGCCGCCACCGGCGGCCACGTCGCCGAGGGGGTGACCTCGTGCCGGTCGATCCTCGCGCTGTCGACGAGTTACGACGTCGAGATGCCGCTGACCGAAGCCGTTCACGGTGTCTGCCACAAGGGTCTGTCGGTCGAGGATGCCGTCGCACTGCTGCTCGGCCGTTCCACGAAACCGGAGTGATGCCATGACCTACGGGGACTCCACGCGGAGCTTGAAAGCCGTTGCCGCCGAACATGTTCCGGGCAATCCGGTGGGTCCGGTCCCGGTGCCGGCGTCGGCGTATCACATCGGCGCCGACGAGGACGACGCACTCGACAGCTACGGCCGGCGCCACAATCCCACCTGGCGGCAGCTCGAGAAGGCACTGGCCCATCTGGAGGGCGCGGCGGCCGCGGTGAGCTTCGGCTCGGGCATGGCGGCGATCACGTCGCTGCTGCGGGTCATCACCGAACCCGGCACCACACTGGTCGTCCCCGCCGACGGTTACTACCAGGTGCGCGCCTATGCCACCGAATACCTCGCACCTCGCGGGGTCACGGTGATCCAGGCCCGCTGCGACGAGATGTGCGACGCCGCCGGCGACGCCGACGTGGTGTTCGCCGAGACGCCGTCGAACCCGGGTCTGGACGTCGTGGACCTGCACCGGCTGGCCATGCAGTGCCGGCCGCGCGGAGCACTGCTGGTGGTCGACAACACGACCGCGACACCGCTGGGTCAACAGCCGCTGGCGCTGGGCGCCGATCTGGTCGTGGCCAGCGCCACCAAAGCGCTCGCCGGACATCACGATCTGCTCGCCGGCTACGTCGCCGGTAACCGCGCCGACGTGATCGAGCGGCTGGGGCGTGAGCGACTGCTCGCCGGGCCCATCCTCGGGGCGTTCGAGGCGTGGCTGGTGTTGCGCGGTCTGGGCACGCTCGGTCTGCGGTTCGACCGGCACTGCCAGAACGCCGCGGCGCTGGCGATGATGCTGCGCTCGCACCCTGCGGTGGCGTCCGTGCGCTACCCGGGTCTGCCCGACGACCCGTCCCACGGCGTCGCGGCGCGGCAGATGCGACGCTTCGGCGGCATCGTCGCCGTCGAGCTGGCCGACGTCGACGCGGTGCACGCGTTGATCGGTCGCAGCGACCTGCTCGTCGGGGCCACCAGCTTCGGGGGTGTGCACACCTCGGTCGACCGCAGGGCGCGGTGGGGCGATCCGGTGCCGCCCGGGTTCGCGCGCATCTCCTGCGGAATCGAGGACACCGACGACCTGCTCGCCGATATCGAGTCGGCTCTCGGCGGGGCCGGCCGGTAGCCTCTCCAGACTGTGACTGCCCGCACCCGCGTTGCCGTCGTCTATGGCGGACGGAGTTCTGAGCACGCGATTTCGTGTGTTTCCGCAGGCAGTATCCTGCGCAATCTCGATCCGCAGCGGTTCGAGGTGGTCGCCGTCGGGATCACCCCGCACGGCTCGTGGGTGCTCGGCGACGGCCGCCCGGAGGCGCTCGCCATCACCGACGGCACGCTGCCCGGCGTCAGCGAGTCATCCGGGACCGCGCTCGCGCTCTCGCCGGACCCGGCCAGGCGCGGGCAGCTGCTCTCGCTGGGAGAGGCGGCCGGCGAGGTGCTGGCGTCGGTCGACGTCGTCTTCCCGGTCCTGCACGGTCCGTACGGGGAGGACGGCACGATCCAGGGTCTGCTCGAACTGGCCGGGGTGCCCTACGTCGGTGCGGGCGTGCTGGCCAGCGCGGTCGGCATGGACAAGGAGTTCACCAAGAAGCTGCTGGCGTCGGCCGATCTGCCGATCGGTGACCAGATCGTGCTGCGGCCCCGGGACAGCACGGTGTCGCTGTCCGACCGGGAGCGCCTGGGATTGCCCGTCTTCGTCAAACCGGCGCGCGGCGGATCGTCGATCGGGGTCAGCCGCGTCACCTCCTGGGACCGGTTGCCGGCCGCGGTCGAGCTGGCGCGCCGCCACGACCCGAAGGTCATCGTCGAGGCCGCGGTGAACGGGCGTGAACTCGAGTGCGGGGTGCTCGAGTTCCCGGACGGCAGGCTCGACGCCAGCACGGTCGGCGAGATCCGGGTCGCGGGGGTGCGCGGGCGCGACGACGGCTTCTACGACTTCGAGACCAAATATCTCGACGACGCGGCCGAACTGGACGTCCCGGCCAAGGTGGACGACGACGTCGCCGCCGAGATCCGCGCGCTGTCGATCCGGGCGTTCCAGGCCATCGACTGCCAGGGCCTGGCGCGCGTCGACTTCTTCCTGACCGACGACGGCCCGGTCATCAACGAGATCAACACGATGCCGGGGTTCACGACGATCTCGATGTATCCGCGCATGTGGGCGGCCAGCGGCGTCGACTACCCGACGCTGCTCGCGACGATGGTGCAGACCGCCGTCGCGCGCGGCACCGGCCTGCGCTAGCCCGCCGCAGCTAGCGCGCCGGACCAGGGTCGACCGGCCGGGCCGGCAACGCCGCGGCCACCGCTGTGGACACGGTCTGGATGGCGTCGGGACCGGAACCGGGCGGCAGTGTCAGTGCCACGTAGACCGGGCGGTCCACGGCGAACCAGGTGGCCCGATCGGCGTCCTGGTCCGGCTGGGCGGTGTCCTGCACCCGGAACCAGGACACCGCGTCGACGACTGTGAGCGGCGCACCCACGACGAAGTCGGCGGGCCGTTCCACCCCGCACCGCAGCACCACGGCCTCGCCGGCGTCGTCGCGCTGCCACGCCGCCGCTCCCGCGGGAGCGGGTTCGACCAGCGGTGCGCGCCAATAGTCGCCCAGCTGGTCGGGTAGCGAGCCGACGAGACGGGCGCAGTCGGGGCCGTCGGCCCCCGGCGCCGGGACCGCCGAGACCGCGACAGGCGCGGGACCGTGCTTCCGTTGCGTGACCGCGGCGACGACCAGGGTCGCGACCACCGCGCCGACAGCCAGCACGACCGCCGCGACGAGCGCGGAGCGGGGCGGTCCGTCGCTCACGGTGCTGGTCATGGCGACACTCTACGGGCGGGCCACCTGGGTGTTCGGGTCGGCGATCGGGCACGTCAACGTCCGGGTGATACCGGCGACCTGCTGGACGGACGGCACCACGGCCGAGGTCAGCTCGGCCAGCGTCGGGGCGGTTGCGCGCACGATGACGTCGTAGGGGCCGGTCACCGCTTCGGCCGACGCCACCCCGGACAGACCGCCGAGCTGTTTGGCGACGATCTCGGCGCGCCCGACTTCGGTCTGGATGAGCACGAATGCCTCGACCACGCCGTTGACCCTCCGTCCGCGCTGCGCAGCGACCGGCTCCGGCGACGGCCTGCATAAACTCGTGTGCGGCCTCAACGTACCGCAGGTGCGCCCGTCGTTCAGGCCACGATCGGTGAAGCGAGGAGAGCACAGATGGCCGACGGCACGCTGGCCACCGACGGGGAGTTCGCCGTGATCGACCGCCTGATCGCCGGACGCCGGCAACCGCCGATCGTCACCGTCGGGCCGGGCGACGACGCCGCCGTCCTCGCGGGCGCGGGTGCGGTCGCGGTGAGCACCGACGTGCTGGTGGAGGGCAGGCACTTCCGTCTGGACTGGTCGACGCCATACGACGTGGGGCGAAAAGCCATCGCGCAGAACGCCGCTGACATCGAGGCCATGGGTGGCCGGGCGACCGCGTTCGTGGTCGGGTTCGGCGCTCCCGGTGAGACCGAGACCGCCCGTGCTGTCGCACTGGCCGACGGCCTGTGGGACGAGGCCACCCTGCTGGGCGCCGGCATCGTGGGGGGTGACATGGTGGCCGCCCCGCAGTGGGTCGTCTCGGTGACGGTGCTGGGCGACCTCGAGGGGCGCCCGCCCGTGCTGCGTAGCGGGGCCCGGCCCGGTCATGTCGTCGCCGTGACGGGACAGCTCGGCTGGTCCGCCGCGGGTCATGTGCTGTGGCACAACATGATCGACGGATTCGAGGAGCTGCGCCGCCGGCACCTGGTCCCGGCGCCGCCCTACGGGCAGGGTGCCGTCGCGGCACGTGCGGGTGCGACGTCGATGACCGATGTCTCCGACGGTCTGCTCGCCGATCTCGGCCACATCGCGGCCGCCTCCGGCGTCCATGTCGACCTGGCCGTCGAGATGTTGCGCGCCGACGTCGACGCGCTCGGACCGGTCGCCGACGCGGCCGATGTCGACGCCTGGCACTGGGTGCTCGGTGGTGGCGAAGATCACGCACTGGTGGCGACATTCGCCGCACACCCCCCGCCCGGTTGGCGGATCATCGGCCAGGTGCACGGTCCGACACGGGAATTCGGTGCCGGTGCGGTCACCCTCGACGGCGCCGCATGGGCGGGCAGCGCGGGCTGGCAGTCCTACTGAATTGCGGGGACGCTAAGTTGGCCTGTCGTGACGGCGCGCCCACTGCATGAACTGGTCCACGAGTCCTGGGCGAAGGCCTTGGAACCGGTACACGCCCGTGTCGGCGAGATGGGGGAGTTCCTGCGCGCCGAGCTGGCCGCCGGGCACCGCTATCTTCCGGCGGGCCCCCAGGTGCTGCGGGCGTTCAGCTACCCGTTCGACGACGTGAGAGTGCTCATCGTCGGCCAGGACCCGTATCCGACACCCGGACACGCCGTGGGCTTGAGCTTCTCCGTCGGCGCCGACGTGCGTCCGCTGCCGCGCAGCCTCGCCAACATCTACACCGAGTACCAGCAGGACCTCGGTCATCCGGTGCCGTCCACCGGCGACCTCACGCCGTGGTCCGAGCAGGGAGTGATGTTGTTGAACAGGGTGTTGACCGTGCGACCCGGCACGCCGGCGTCGCACCGCGGCAAGGGCTGGGAAGCGGTCACCGAATGCGCGATCAGGGCCTTGGTCGCCCGCGACCGCCCGCTGGTGGCGGTGCTGTGGGGCCGCGACGCCGCGACATTGAAGCCGATGCTCGGCGACACCGCAGTCATCGAATCGGCGCACCCGTCGCCACTGTCGGCGTCACGGGGTTTCTTCGGGTCGCGCCCGTTCAGCCGCGCGAACGAGATGCTCGAGGGGATGGGTGCAGAACCGGTGGACTGGCGACTGCCCTAGTGACGCGGTCCGGCCAGGAGGATCGTGGGGACGGCGATCAGCCGCGCGTGACCTTGCCGGCCTTCAGGCAGGACGTGCACACATTGACGCGCTGCTTGTTGCCGCCCGGACGCGCCACGGCCCGCACCGACTGGATGTTCGGATTCCACCGACGGCTCGTCCGGCGATGGGAGTGCGACACCGACTTACCGAAGCCGGGGCCCTTCCCGCAGATATCGCACACGGCAGCCATAGTGAGAACTCCTCGTAAGTCAGCGCTTGGGGGTCAACGACCTGACGGGTGACCCGACAACCCGATCAGACTACCGGGCGGCCCCGGCGTTCGCCAAAACGGTGCTCACGGTGGTCAGGGGCGCCCGGTGAGCCTGAGCTCGCCGTCTCCGTCCTGTCCGCCGCAGTGGTTAGGCTGGCGCCGGCGCGCATGCTGCGGGCGTGGCGGCGCACGGACGTGCGGAGGTGGTGATGTCGGCTCGGCGACTCGATGCGTCGACGCTGCGTCGCTGGGCCCACACCGCGGTGTCGGATCTGATCAGCCACACCGACGAGATCAACGCGCTGAACGTGTTCCCGGTCGCCGACTCCGACACCGGCACCAACATGGTGTTCACGATGCGTGCGGCCTGGGCGCAGGCCGACGCCGGCGCGGGCGGCGACGACGTGACCGCGGTGGCGGCCGCGCTCGCCGACGGTGCCCTGCGCGGCGCCCGCGGCAACTCCGGGGTGATCCTGTCGCAGATCCTGCGGGCGCTGGCCGACGTCACCGCGGCCGCCGCCGAGGACCGTGTGATCGCCGACATCGACGGTCCGCTGCTGGCCGCAGCGCTGCGCCACGCCGTCACCCTGGTCGTCACCTCGATGGGTGAGGCCGTCCCCGGCACGATCACCTCGGTGCTGCAGGACGCGGCCGACGCGGCCTCCCGGGAAGCCGACGACCAGGACAGGGCCGGCGACCTGGCCGATGTCTCCGCGGTGGTGGTTGCCGCAGCGCAGGCCGCCGTCACCGCGCTGGATCGCACTCCCAGCCAACTCGATGTGCTGGCCGACGCCGGGGTCGTCGACGCGGGCGGGCGCGGCCTGCTGGTCCTCCTCGACGCCCTCACCACCACCCTCACCGGCCACGCACAGCCCCGACCGCGCTACCGGCGCGAACGCAGCACGGGACACGACGCCGAACCGCGGCCCGTGTCGCCCGTTCCGCAGTTCGAGGTCATGTATCTGCTCAGCGGCGCCGATCAGGCCGGCGTGGACGTGCTGCGCGGGCACCTCGACGAGCTCGGCGAGTCGGTCGCCATCGCGGCCGCCGGTGGAACAGGCCAGTATTCGGTGCACGTCCACGCCGATGACGCAGGTGCCGCCGTGGAGGCGGCACTGCGGATCGGCACCCCCAGCCGCATCCGGATCACGTCGCTGACCGGCGGTGCCGACCGGCATCCGGCAGGCGGTTGGGCACGGGAGCGCGCTGTGCTGGCCGTCGTCGACGGCGACGGTGCGGAGGAGCTGTTCACCAGCGAGGGCGCTCAGATCCTGCGGCCGGAACCGGGTCTGGCCGTCAGCGCACACCAGCTGTTGCACGCGCTCGTCAACACCGGGGCAGAACAGGTGATGCTGCTGCCCAATGGCTACGTCGCGGCCGAGGAGCTCCTCGCGGGGTGGACGGTCGCCTCGGACTGGGGGATCACCATGGTGCCGGTCTACTCGGGGTCGATGGTGCAGGGCCTGGCGGCGCTGGCCGTCCACGACGCCGGCCATCAGCTCGTCGACGACGGTTACACGATGGCCAGAGCCGCCGCCGGCGCTCGGCACGGATCGGTCCGCGTGGCCGCCGAGGAAGCGCTCACGTGGGCGGGCACGTGCCGGCCCGGTGACGGGCTGGGCATCGCCGGCGACGAGGTCGTCCTCGTCAGCGACAGCGTGACCGCAGCGGGCGCCGGGTTGATCGATCTGCTCCTGGCGGCCGGTGGCGAACTGGTGACCATACTCACCGGTTCGGGTGTCGAGCCCGGTGTCGCCGACGCCCTGCAGGACCACGTGCGGCGTGGACACCCGGGCACCGACGTGGTGTGCTTCCACACCGGACACGGCGGTGACGTGCTGCTGATCGGGGTCGAATGACGTGGCGGCACTGAACGATCGGCTCGACTTCGTCCTGGGCCGCAAGGCCGCCGAGCCTCTGGAAGAGCACCTGGGGCTGCGCACGTGCGGCGACCTGGTGCGGTACTTCCCCCGGAAGTACAGCGACGCGATGAGCGTGCGCGACGAAGGGGAGGAGCTCGACCTCGAAGAAGGTGAGCATGTCACGTTCGTCGACGTCATCACCGAGGCGACGCCGCGGTGGACCAACCGCCAACCCAAACGGGAATTCCTGGTCGTGACGCTGGGGCAGCGCAGACCCAAGGTCACCGCCACCTTCTTCAACGCCAAGTACCTCAAACACTCACTGGTCAAAGGCGCCAAGGTCATGCTCTCCGGTGAGGTGGGGTACTTCCGCGGCGTCATGCAGCTCACCCATCCGGCGTTCCTGATCCTGCGGGACGACGGCACCACGAAGGGCACCAAATCCCTGTCGGCGATCGCCGATGCCGCCGGCGCGACCGGGGCCGATGTGCTCGCCGCGTTCGAGAAGGAGTTCTTCCCGATCTATCCGGCGACAGCCAAGGTGCAGACATGGGACATCTACGCCTGCGTGCGCCAGATGCTCGCCGTCCTGGACCCTGTGCCCGACCCGTTACCGGAATGGGTTGTGCGAGAACATGATCTGATGTCCGAGGACGCCGCTCTGCGCGCGGTGCACATCTCCGAGAACGCCCACGACAGGGAGCGCGCGATCGAACGCCTCACCTACGACGAGGCGATCGGGCTGCAGTGGGGTCTGGTGGTGCGCAGGCACAGTGAGCTCTCCGGCACCGGACCCGCCGCCGCGCCGCGCGACGGCGGACTGGCCGCGGCAATGGCGGCGCAGTTGCCGTTCGAGCTGACCGCTGGACAGCGCGAGGTGCTCGGGGTGATCTCCGCCGAGCTCTCCGGCGCGCACCCGATGAACCGCATGCTGCAGGGCGAAGTCGGTTCGGGCAAGACAGTGGTGGCGCTGCTGGCCATGTTGCAGATGATCGACGCCGGGTACCAGTGCGCGTTGTTGGCGCCCACCGAGGTGCTCGCCGCCCAGCACTCGCAGTCGATCCGCGCGATGCTGGGTCCGCTGTCGATGGCGGGGCAACTCGGTGGCAGCGACGACGCGACCGCGGTGACTCTGCTGACCGGTTCGATGTCGGCCCAGCAGAAGCGCGATGCGCGCAGGGATGTCGCCAGCGGCGCCGCGGGCATCGTGATCGGTACGCATGCGCTGCTGCAGGATGCCGTCGAGTTCGACCGTCTCGGCATGGTCGTCGTCGACGAACAGCACCGCTTCGGCGTGGAGCAGCGAGATCGTCTGCGCGCCAAGGCTCCTGACGGGATCACCCCGCATCTGCTCGTGATGACCGCGACACCGATCCCCAGGACCGTGGCACTCACCGTGTACGGCGACCTGGAGACCTCGACACTGCGGGAACTGCCGCGCGGCCGCCAGCCGATCACGACGACGGCGATCTTCGCCCGGGAGAAGCCGGCGTGGTTGTCGCGGGCCTGGGAACGAGTCGTCGAAGAGGTGCGCGCGGGCCGGCAGGCCTACGTGGTGGCCTCGCGGATCGACGAGAACGACACCCCGGCCACGTCCGGCGGCAGAGATGCATCCCACGGCGGACCCCCGCCGGTCACCGTGGTCCAGATGTTCGAGCGACTGGCCGGCGGACCGCTGGCCGGGCTGCGCCTGGGCCTCATGCACGGCAGGCTCGCCGCCGAGGACAAGGACGCGGTGATGTCGGCGTTTCGCGCCGGTGACATCGACGTCCTGGTGTGCACGACGGTGATCGAGGTGGGTGTCGACGTGCCCAACGCCACCGTGATGGTCGTGATGGACGCCGATCGCTTCGGCATCTCCCAGCTACACCAGCTGCGGGGCCGGATCGGCCGCGGTCAGCATCCGAGCCTGTGCCTGCTCGTGACCAACCTGCCCGTGACGTCCAAGGCGGGGCAACGCCTCACGGCGGTGGCGGGCACGCTGGACGGCTTCGCGCTCGCCGACCTGGATCTGTCCGAGCGCAGCGAGGGCGATGTGCTGGGCCTGCACCAGTCAGGTCGCGCGATCACGCTGCGGTTCCTGTCGCTGGCGCAGCACCGCGAGATCATCGAGGCGGCACGGGAACTGTGCGAGCGGGTGTTCGACGAGGATCCGCAGCATCCCGGGATGGCGACGTTGTCGGCGCCGTTCGTCGACACGGATCGCGTTCAGTACCTCGACATGTCGTGAGCTCCGAGGCGCACCGACACCAGACGCGCGGCGCCGGCGACCGCCTCGCCCAGTTGATCCAGCATGGCCTGTGGCACGCGGAACCGGGGCGCTGACAGCAGGACGCCCGCGACGAGCACTCCGCGGTGATCGTGCACCGGGGACGCGATCCCGACCTCCTCAAGCGAGGTCCATCCGTCGTTGACGGCGTAGCCGCGCTCACGGGCCCGGTTCAGGCCGTCGAGGTATGCGCGGACGGCGTCGGGATCCTCGGGTCCGACCAGATGTCTGCGGTCGAACAACCGGCGCACGTCGGCCTCCGGCATCTCGGACAGGAACACCTGGACCGACGCGCTCTGGTACTCGTCGTAGCGTGTACCGACCGCGGCCGAATGCCTGACCTCCTTCGGGCTCTCCACCTGTTCGACGACGACCGACTCGTGGCCGTTCCACACCACGAGTGCGGCCGTCTCCCCGGTGCGCCGCGTCAGTTCCTCGAGTTCGGGGTGAGCGACGCGCCGCACGTCGAGGTTGGCCAGCAGCGGGCCCGTGAGCGCGATGAGACCGAGGCCGAGCCGGAAACGTCCCGTCCCGGCGTCGCGCTCGACGTAACCGGCACGCTCCAGCGTGGCCAGGATGCGCGAGACGCTGCTCTTGTGCAGATCCACCCGGCGAGCGATCTCGGTGACACCGAGCAGCGGCTCGTGGCGCGTGAAGGACTCGAGCACCCGTAAGCCGTTGAGCAACACCGACGCCGACGATCGTCCGTCGCCGCTGGGTTCGCCGTTCTCGTCACCGCGGCCTCGGGTCGCCGGCTCGGCGTCGGCGTTCATCGTCGGTCGTCCTCCTGCCCGGTCCGTCACCGTCGTCGTCACCCGGTGACCTGCTCGCGGAGCCTCACCCGGCGGGGAGGATGTTGTGTTCGGGGCCGAAGGGGAACTTGGTGATGTTCTCGGCGCCGTCCTCGCCGACGACCAGTATGTCGTGCTCACGGTATCCGCCGGCGCCGGGTTGTCCCTCGGGGATCATGATCATGGGTTCCATCGACACGACCATGCCCGGCTCCAGGACGGTGTCGATGTCCTCGCGCAGCTCCAGCCCCGCCTCGCGGCCGTAGTAGTGGCTGAGCACGCCGAACGAATGGCCATAGCCGAAGGTGCGATTCGGCAGCAGTCCTTCGGCCTCGTAGATCTCGTTCAGTTCGGCCGCGATGTCCTTGCACACGGCACCGGGCTTGATGAGTTCGAGCCCGCGACGATGAACCCGGACGTTGACCTCCCACAGCCGCAGGTGCTCCGGGGAGGGCTCACCGTAGAACAGCGTCCGCTCGAGGGCCGTGTAGTACCCCGCGATCATCGGAAAGCAGTTGAGGGACAGAATGTCTCCGCGCTGGACCCGCCGGCTGGTGGCCCAGTTGTGGGCCCCGTCGGTGTTGATGCCGGACTGGAACCACACCCATGTGTCGCGGAGTTCGGCATGCGGGAACGTCCGGGCGATCTCGCGGATCATCGCGTTCGATCCGGCGATGGCGACCTCGTATTCGGGCACACCCTCGCCGATCGCCTCGCGGATCGCCTCACCGCCGAGGTCGCCGATCCGGGCGCCGTGCTTGATCAACTCGATCTCCTCGGGCGACTTGATCATGCGCAGCCGCATCGTCGCGGCGGCGACGTCGACGGCCTGCATGCCGGGAAGCGCGCCGGTGATGCGGTTGCACAGGTCGGGATTGATGTGGTCGAACTCCACGCCGAGACGGCCCGTCGTGACGCCGTGGTCGGCCAGCACCTGCTGCACGGCGAACTCGAAGTTGTCGCGCCGCCAGTCGGTGTAGACGATGTTGTCGACGTGGTCGCCGAACGTGCGTCGCCAGGGCATACCGGCGTCGATGTTGGCGGTGACCGTGGTCGCCGTGTCCTGGGTGACCACGAGCGCGTAGGGCCGGCCGAACGCGGTGTAGAGGAAATCGGAGTAGTAGTTGATGTTGTGGTAGCTGGTGAACACCACCGCGTCGATGCCGCCGTCACCGGCCATGTGCGCACGCAGCGCCTGCAGGCGGCGCTGCATCTCCGCGGCGCTGAACGTGGGTACCGCCTTGTCTCCGTTCGGGATGTTCTTGAGGCGTTCGAGATTCATCGTCAAACCTTTCGATTCGGTGGCGGAGGGATGGTGCACGACAACGCGCTGTCTCGAATAGTGCAACAGTGATGCACTGAAGTCAACAGATGGAGGTCTTGTCGTCATGCGTGTGTCCCAGTGTTGCGCCGTGGTAACGCCTGGGTTAAACCAGCATGTGGCGCACTATGAGTGCCGGAGCGGGCGCGAAAACGCGAGACCCATTGACCTATGACGTAGGACACAATATCGTCACCGAGCGAGTCATAGTTGCGTCCCATGCAACATGATCAGGTCAGCCATCACCGCCGGCCCACCGGCGCTCCGACCCGCAGAGGATCTGCCATGACCACACACCAGCCACCCGACGACGTCACCGCCGGATCGGGAGACGCCGCAGGCGCGGCCCCCCGCGGTCTCGACATCCACCAGATCGAGGACGTGCTGCAGCCCATCCCGGAAGAGGTGCGAACGCATCGGGTGTCGGGGCAGTTCTGGATCTGGGCGGGCGCCAACATCGCGCCCATCAACTGGGTACTGGGAGCGCTCGGCATCGAACTCGGTCTGGGCCTGCGTGACACGCTCGCCGTCCTGGTGATCGGCAACGCCATCGGCATGGCGCTGTTCGGGGTGTTCGTCCTCATCGGTCAACGCACCGGGGTCACCGGAATGGTGTTGTCGCGGGCTGCCTTCGGCAGACGAGGCGCATACGTGCCCGCGGCGATCCAGGCCGTGTTGGCGGTGGGTTGGTGTGCCGTCAACACGTGGATCATCCTGGATCTGGTCATGGCGCTGCTCGGCCAACTCGGCATCGTCGACCCGGATGCGCCCAACAGCGGCGCCAAGATCGCGGTCGCGGCGATCATCATGGCTGTGCAGGTGACGGTCGCCTGGTTCGGATATCGCACCATCGCGACGTTCGAACGGTGGACGGTGCCACCCACGCTCGCGGTCCTGATCCTGATGTCGGTGGTGGCGTGGTTCCATCTGCACATCGACTGGTCCTACGCCGGGCCGACGGGCGAAGTGCTGCAGGGCAGCGCGCGCATCGCCGCGATGTCGGCGGTCATGACCGTCATCGGAATCGGCTGGGGCATCACGTGGTTCACGTACGCCTGTGACTACTCGAGGTTCGTCAGCGGCACGGTACCCCCGCGCAAGCTCTACCTCGCCAGTGCGCTGGGTCAGTACATTCCGGTGGTGTGGCTGGGCGTGCTGGGCGCGAGCCTGGCCACCACCAACGGCTCGATCGACCCGGGCGAGCTGATCGTCGCCAACTTCGGGGCGCTGGCGCTGCCCGTGCTGTTCCTGGTGATCCACGGACCGATCGCCACGAACATCCTCAACATCTACACCTTCTCGGTGGCCACCCAGGCGCTCGACATCAAGATGTCGCGGCGCACGCTGAACCTGCTCGTCGGAGTCTTCGCCTTCGCCGTCGTCGTCTTCTTCATCTTCCAATCCAGCCTGGCGACGGTGCTGAGCACGTGGCTGGGCGGCATCGTCGCCTGGATCGCGAGCTGGGCGGGCATCATGCTGGTGCACTACTTCGTCCTGCAGAAGCGCGATCTCGACGCCCGGACCCTGTTCGAGCCGGTGGGCTCCCGGAATCTGCCCGACGTGAACTGGACGACGATGGGATGTTTCGTGGCCGGCATCGTCGCGACGTGGATGTTCATGTACGGCCCCATCGAGGCCATGCAGGGCTTCGGGTCGCGTGCCCTCGGGGGACTGGATCTCTCCTGGCTCGTCGGCGGCGCCACGTCGGCGGTGCTCTACGCGGTACTCGGACGGCGGTCCCGGGGATCTCGCTCCGCCGCGGTCGCGCCGAGCGGCGTCACCGTCGCAGCACGCGGGGATGGATCCGCGCAGTGAGCGCCGATTTCTGGCCGGAGGGACACCGGGCGGCCGCGGCCTTCACGTTCGACGTCGATGCCGAATCCTGCGTGCTGGCACACGATCCCGGCTCTGCCTCGCGGATGTCGTTGATGACCCACCAGTCCTATGGTCCGCGGGTGGCCGTGCCGCGGCTGCTGCGCATCCTGGCGCGCCACGAGGTCCGCGCCACGTTCTTCGTCCCCGGTTTCACCGCCGAGTGCTACCCGGACACGGTCAAGTCGATCGTCGACGGCGGTCACGAGATCGCCCACCACGGGTACCTGCACGAGCCGATGCAGGGCGTCGACGCCGTCACCGAGGCACGCTATCTCGACCGGGGGCTCGAAGCGCTGGACAAGGTCGCCGGGGTCCGGCCCACCGGATACCGCGCCCCGTGGTGGGAGATGAACTGGCACACCCCGGAGTTGTTGGCGCAAAGGGGTTTCCGATACGACTCGAGCCTGCTCGACGGCGATCGCCCCTACCGGTTCGCGGTGACACCGTCGTCGTCCGAGACCCTGATCGAGATACCCGTGGACTGGGCACTCGACGACTGGGAGCAGTACGCGTGCTATCCCGGTGTGATGGGCAGCGGGATCATCGAGAGTCCCGCGAAGGTCCTGGAGATGTGGACGCTGGAAGCCCAGGCGCACCACCTCGAAGGGGGCTGCTTCGTGCTCACCAACCACCCGTTCATCTCGGGACGTCCGTCGAAGGCCGTCGCGCTGGAGCGGCTCATCGAAACGGTCGTCGCCATGGACGGCATGTGGGTGACCACGCTCGCCGACATCGCCGAACACGCCGAGACCGTGTGCACGGACGCATTCGTCCACACCAGGTTCGAGGTCCCTGTCTTCCCCGACGTAGCAGTCCGCCGGATGCCGCACGACTGACGCGCTGGCGAGATCTGCAGAGTTTTGCCGCACCGAGGTGTCGGAGCCGCGCGTTAGAGTCGCGGGCGAGATGACCCGGGTGCGGATGATGTGGCTGGC
Source organism: Mycolicibacterium sp. 018/SC-01/001 (assembly GCF_007096635.1). Lineage (GTDB taxonomy): Bacteria > Actinomycetota > Actinomycetes > Mycobacteriales > Mycobacteriaceae > Mycobacterium. Next base: position 15,925 of record NZ_VKAA01000012.1, on the reverse strand, counting down.
GGTGATCACGGCGCTGGCGGTCGTGGTCGCCTATCAGACGGTCACCTCGATCGCCGACCACCCGTCCCGGTACATCGCCCAGGCCGACATCCCCACCGTCGCGCCGGGCGCCGATGTCCTCGCCGGTATCGCCGTGATCCCGGCTCGGGTCCGCAGCCACGACTACCGGCGCGCAGCGTTCGGCGAATCGTGGACCGACGACACCACCGCACCGGGCGGGCACAACGGCTGCGACACCCGCAACGACATCCTCGACCGCGACCTGAGCGCGAAGACGTACGTGACGATCTCACGCTGCCCGGCCGCGGTGGCGACCGGCACGCTTCTCGACCCGTACACCAGCACGTTGGTGGCCTTCACCCGCGGCAACCAGATCGGCGCAGCGGTGCAGATCGACCACATCGTGCCGTTGGCGTTGGCCTGGGACCTCGGTGCCAGCGGCTGGCCACAGGAGACGCGCACCCGTTTCGCCAACGATCCCGCCAATCTGCTGGCCGTCCAGGGGCAGGCGAACCAGGACAAGGGTGACAAGGAACCCGCACTGTGGATGCCGCCGAACGCGGCGTTCCACTGTCAGTACGCCGTGCAGTTCATCGCGGTCCTGCGTGGTTACGATCTCCCGGTCGACGCGCCGTCGGTGCCGGTGCTGCGCGAGGCCGCGGCGACGTGCCCGACGGGGTGAGCGTCACCGGGAACCGGTCGTTCCCTGCCCTGTGCGCGGCGGGGTGAACTGCCCCGGACCGGTGATCGACGGATCCCAGCCGCCACTGGTGCCCGAGGGCTGGGACCAGTCGCAGGAGTAGGACCCCCACGCGAACGGGCCCCAACAACCGGGGTCCCAGGGCTCCTGGGCGACCGCGGTGGAGGAGACGGTGGTCGGCAGCAGTGCGACGCCTACTGCAGCCGCGACTGTCACCGCCGCCGCGAACACACGTGTGACCATCATCGAGTCCTCTCGCACGCACATCCCGGGCCTTCATTGGACCGCGCCGACATCCTGTCGCGCCAGTGGTCAGACCTCCAAGAGCGTCTGGCCCAGGTAACCGTCGTCTGGAACTCCCGGCAGGATGGCGAAGATCGCGCTCCCGACCGTGGTGATCCATGGGTTCAGCGCGTCGGCCTCGGCCAACCGCTGCTGGACGGGGATGAACTGCCGCGCCGGATCGCGCTGGTAGGCGGCGAAGAGCAATCCCCGTTCGCCGGCGGTGTCGTCGGAGTTGTAGCCGCGGCGCAGGAAGTGCTCGTCGTCGGTGTGCGCCCGGGCCAGCGCGATGTGCGCGTTCGGTGGTATCACCGGGATGCCGTTCGGTGCCGCCGTGACGTCGGGGTCATCGAACTCGCGCTCGCCGGTCAGAGGTTCCCCGGTGGCCAACCGCCGCCCGACGGCGGTCTCCTTGCTGACGCGGTCCAGCTCGTCCCACGTGTCCATCTCCGCGCGGATCGTGCGCAGCACCGCGACGGTCCCGCCGGCGAACCACGGCTGCACGTCACCGGGATCCCACACGTGGCGGTCGAATCCGACCGTCGTCCGCAGATTGACCGTGCCGTCGACCTGGCCCATCAGGTTGCGCATCGTGGCCGTGTCGGGCCCCGCGCCGCGGGCGGCGCGGAATCCGTTGAGACGCCATCTCGGCGTCGCGAGGCTACGGATGTTCTTGAGCAGGACGCGTGATGCGTGTGCGACCGACATCGGATCGTCGGCGCAGACCTGCAGTAACAGGTCGCCCCCACATCGGTTCTGCTGCAGCCGATCTGTGGCGAACCTCGGCAGCGGCGCGACAGCCGCCGGCCGCAGGTGCTCCGCACCGATCTGGTCGAACACCGCGGGCCGCAGCCCGACGGTGACGGTCAGCCGCGCCGGTCGCATCGCGAGCTCGGGTTCGGTGTCGGCCAGCGCCGGTTCGCCCTGTGTCAGCCGGGCCGCGTCCGACGTCAGGAGTTTCAGCGCCGCGGTGAGTGCGTCGCGCGGAGTGCGTGCGGCCCCAGCGTGGAGGTCCACGGCGGCGACGGCGGGCTGCCGCAGCCGCTCACCGACGTCACCGCTGCTGCCACGCAGGCGATCACCGACTCACGCACCGGTGTCTCCCGTCGCCCGACGAGAGCGCAGCCCGAGGACGAGGTCGATCGCCACGAATCCGGCAAGGCTCCACCCGAGCAGCGGCAGGAACCAACCGACGGCGACGGCCACGGCCACCACGACACCGATGGCCGCCGGGTGGAGCGCCCGGAGACCGCCACGGGTCGGTGCTCTGCCGACCGCCCACACCGAACCGCGAATCGGTCTGCGCTGCCACCACATTCGATAGCCGCGCACGATGACCGTCAGCAGGCCGACCGCGACCGCGAGCAGCAGGAGCTGATTGAGCAGGCCGAACAGCAGGCCCATGTGTGCTCGCACTCCCCAGTCGGCCAGCTTGGCCATCGTCGAGTAGTCCCGCCAGTAGTTCACGACGCTGGGCACCGACAGGTCGGCCGGGTTGACAGCGGCGGCGTTCGTCGTCGCGCGGAACGGCGCGTCGATCTCCGTCACCGTGACGGCCTGCCCCGCTCCGGCCGGCATCGTGATCTCCACTGGGCCCGCCACTCCGTGCGCGGCGGCGGCATCGACCACGCCCGCGACATCGATCGATCCTGAATCTGTTGCCATACCTGGCATTTCGTGATGCCCAGCATGAGGGTCGGAGGACGCCGTGTCGACCTGTGGGCGCTGCCAATGGAATGCCGCCCGGATGTCGGTGACGTGCGCGCCCGCATACGTCGACCAGGTGATTCCGGTGGCGGACAGGAACAGCAACCCGACCAGCAACCAGATCCCGGTGGCCCCGTGCCAGTTCAGCGTGCGAGACCGTCCGGTGGTCGCGCGATCCACGCCGAGAACGCGGCCGCGGCGGCCGCGGCGACGGTCCCGGACGGCCTTGCTCACCCACAGCGCCGTTCCGCCGAGTGCCACCACCCACAACCAGGACGCGGCCAGCTCGCTGTAGATGCGGCCCGGCTCGCCGAGGTGGAGGTGGCGGTGCAGGCCGTCCAGCCACGTGCTGACGGGTAGGTAGCCCAGCCAGGTCACCTGTTCACCGAGCACCCGTCCGGTGCCGGGATCGACGAACACGGTCCGTGAATGGTCCTGCGGGAGCGCGGGATCGGCGAAGGCGACCCGGGTGGTGTCACCCGCCGCAGCGGCGGGACGGATGCTGCTGACAGCGAGGTCCGGGTGTACGGCGCGCGCGCGGGCGACCTGACCGTGGAGGGGTAGCGCCCCGGCGGTCGCGTCGACGGACAGTACATCGCGGTAGACCACCCGCTCGATGCTCGGTGCCAGGGCGTAGAGGGCGCCGGTGACGGCGGCGACGATCAGGAACGGGGCGACGAGTACGCCGGCGTAGAAGTGCAGACGCACCAGCAGCGGACGCCACCCGCGCCGGGGTGGGGAGAGGTCGGGGGACAGGGGGTCGACGGTGTCGTCGGACAGGGTCATGAGAGTGCTTTCGGGTCAACGCGTGTGACGCGCACGAGACAGGGGACTGCGCAGGAGTGGAGAGCGCAGTGATGCTTCACGACCGCAGCGCACGCTGCGGGTCGATGACGAGGTGAGGTGGGCGCTAGCCGGCCGGGGCGAATGCGGGCGGGGCGCGCGTGCCGGTGCCGCCGATCGGCACCGGGCGGGGACGCGCGATCGTCGCGCGGCCGGTGATGCGGAGCGCGGCGGGCCGCGGCGCACGGAGGCTGAAGAGGCGCAACCAGCACAGGACGGAAACACAGACCGCGTACAGGAATTCGACGGAAGTGATCGCGGCGGCCAGCAGCAGCGCGGCGCCGAGGTGCGCGGCGGCCATCGACCACCCGAGCGTGCCGTGGTGATGTCCGGCGCAGATCAAGGCCAGATGGCCGCCCAGTTGGGCGCTGCCCAGCGCCGCCGCCGTCGCGACATACCCGGCGCTGCGGCCGGAGCGCACACACGTGGCCAACGCGCCGGCGGTCAGACACACCAGCACGACGACGATCAGGGCGGGTCCGCGCGGAATTCCACCACCTCCGGCGGCGTGGGCTCCCGCCGTCATCAGTGTCGAGGCGATCCCGATCAGGGCACCACGCAGGCGGCGCGCACGTACCGCCGGTCCTGCCACGTGATGCACCCTATCCGGCTAGTTGCCCGTGTAGGTCTCCGGATCCGGGCGGAAGCGGGTGCCGTCGTCGAGGCCGTTCAGCGACGCCATCTGCTCGTCGGTGAGCTCGAACCCGAACACGTCGACGTTGGCCTCGATGCGTTCGGGCGACGACGAGCGGGGAATGACGATGTTGCCGAGCTGCAGGCTCCAGCGGATCAGCACCTGAGCCGGGGTCCGGCCGTGCGCCTCGGCGATCGCCGAGACCTCCGGACGGTCGAGCAGCCGGCCGACGCCGAGCGGACCGTAGGCCTCGGTGGCGATGCCGTTCTCGGCGTTGACCGCGCGCAACTCGGCCTGGTTCAGCAGTGGGTGCAGCTCGATCTGATTGACCGCGGGGGTGAAGAAGGACAGGCTGATGATGTCGTCGAGATGGTGGGCGTTGAAGTTGCACACCCCGATCGACCGGGTCTCGCCCACTTCCTTGGACTTCATGATCCCGCCCCAGCTGTCGATGTACTTCCCCTGCTCACCGGCCGGCCAGTGGATGAGGTACAGGTCGACGTACTCGAGACCGAGCCGCTGCAGGCTCGCGCGTAGCGCGTCCTGCGCGGACTGGAAGCCGAACTCCTCGGGCGACAGCTTCGTGGTGACGAACACCTCGTCGCGGGGCACCCCCGATGCGGCGATGGCGCGGCCCACCGCGGCCTCGTTGCCGTAGGCGGCAGCGGTGTCGATCAGCCGATAGCCCGCATCGAGCGCCGCTCGCACCGACCGCTCGGTCTCCGATTCCGACAACTCGCCCACGCCGAGGCCGATGACCGGCATCGTGTTGTCGTCGTTGAGCGTGACGGTGGGGATTGCGGCCGCCGAGGTCATGTCACCTTCTTTTCTGAAGTGGTGAGCCCGGGGACGGGCTCGGGGACGGGCGATGACTGACTATATTGCCGCAGTACTACCCCGCCTAATCTGCGCCATGCCGCACGGGCGGCGTGCGATCAGGGTTTCGCCGGCGAAAGGGCCATCAGATGACCGAGACACTTCCCGTGACCGGGCGGTCCCACGTGCGACGCCGTGCCGCCGTCGCCAACACGGTCGCGGGCGTGACGCTGCGCGCACTGCCGCACATCCCCGAACCGGTGAAGCGGGCCATGCTCGGCGGGCGCTCCATCACGATCGACGGCAACACCCTCGACACCACGCTGCAGCTGATGCTGGCCGGGCAGAAGGCGCTCGGACTCGACGGGTTGGTCGTCGGGGAGGATGTGACGACAGCACGGGTTCAGCTCGAACTGCTGTCCGCGACCTTCCAGCAGCGCATCCCCGTCCCGGCGGTCACTGATATCACCGTCGCCGGCGCCGTCGGCCCGATCCGGGCCCGGCACTACCGCCCGGCGCGAGACGGCGCGCCGCTGCTGGTCTTCTTCCACGGCGGCGGCCACGCCATCGGCAGCCTGGACACGCATGACGACCTGTGCCGCGAGATCTGCCGGTCCGGGGGAGTGCATGTGCTGTCGGTGGACTACCGGCTCGCCCCGGAGCACAAGGCGCCGTCCGGCGCTGACGACGCGTACGCGGCCTACCTGTGGGCCAGGGACAACGCCGCCGCGCTCGGCGCCGATCCGCAGCGCGTGGCGGTCGGCGGGGACAGTGCCGGCGGCAACCTCTCGGCAGTGGTCGCGCTGCGCGCCCGCGCCGACGGTGCACCCCAGCCCGCGCTGCAGCTCCTGCTGTATCCCGTCACCGACCACGGCGCCCAGACCCGGTCGCGGACCCTGTTCGCCGACGGGTTCTTCCTGACCCGACGGGACATGGACTGGTTCACGACGCGGTTCCTCGACGGAGCGTCGGTCGGCGGCGACCACCCCGACGTGTCGCCGCTGCTGGCGGCGGATCACTCCGGTCTGGCGCCGGCGCTGATCGCGACCGCAGGATTCGATCCGCTGCGCGACGAGGGCCGGCACTACGCCGATGCGCTACGCGCGGCCGGCACCCCGGTCGACTACCGGGAGTACGGCGCCGTCGTGCACGGTTTCGCGAACTTCTTCCCCCTCGGTGGCGCCAGCGCCACCGCGACCGCCGATGTGATCTCGGCGATGCGGGCCCACCTGAGCCGCGTCTGAACCGGGCCGGCCCCCTGCCGGATGAGCGCGCCACCTCGTCCACCTGGTCCACCTCGCTGCTCCGCGACGCCGGTACTCTGTCCCCGTGGCCACGAAACCCAAGAAGAACGCGCGGTACGACCTGAAGGCGGCTGACCGCAAGCGCAACCTGCTCGTGCAGATCGGTCTGACGTCGGTCGTCGTAGTCTTCGCGGTCGTCTTGGTCCTCTACATCGTGATGTCCGCCGACGATCAGCCCTCGTCCGGCGAGACGCAGGCGATCCGCGTGGCATCGGCGAGTGTCATCAAGAAGGAAGGCACCGACGATCCCAAGGCCGTCGTGTCGATGTACGAGGACTTCCTGTGCCCCGCTTGCCGGAACTTCGAACAGCAGATCGGGCCGACGATCAGCAAGCTCGTCGACTCCGGTGTGATCGCCGCCGACTACTACATGGTCTCGATCCTGGACCGGCCGCAGAACCAGAACTATTCGTCGCGCTCCGGCGGGGCCGGCTACTGCGTGGCCGAAGACTCCAACGACGCCTTCCGTCGCTTCCACGCGGCGCTCTACGCCCAGCAGCCCAGCGAAACCGGGACGACCTTCCCGGACAACGCCCGCCTGATCGAGTGGGCGCGCCAGGCCGGCGCCGGTGGCACGGTGCCCGAATGCATCACCAAGGGTCGCTTCGTCGACATGGTGAAGGGCCAGGCCGCCGCGGCGGGCATCAAGGCCACACCGACCATCAAGATCAACGGCGAGGACTACCAGCCGAGCACTCCCGACGACTTCGTCGCCAAGATCCGCAGCATCGTCGGTGACGTGCCCGGCCTCCAAGCCGCGCCTCCCGCCGCCGCGCCGGCCCCGGCGTCATGACCGTCGCCGCGGCAGGTCCCGTCGAGCAGGCCGATGAGTCGGCCGGCGGGTCCGACGGTGTCGCGGTGCCGCGTCGCAGCGCGTGGTGGGTGCTGATCGCCGGGGTCATCGGCTTGGCGTCCGCGCTGACGCTGACGATCGAGAAGATCGAGATCCTGATCAACCCGTCGTACGTCCCGTCCTGCAGCATCAACCCGGTGCTGTCGTGCGGTTCGGTGATGGTCACCCACCAGGCGTCGGTGTTCGGTTTCCCCAATCCGCTGCTCGGCATCGTCGGTTTCACCGTGGTGGTGGTGACCGGTGTGCTGGCCGTGGCCCGAGTCGCGCTGCCCCGCTGGTACTGGGCAGGCTTGGCCGCCGGCACGCTGTTGGGCACGGTGTTCGTGCACTGGCTGATCTTCCAGAGCCTGTACCGCATCGGCGCGCTCTGCCCGTACTGCATGGTGGTGTGGAGCGTGACGATCCCGCTGCTCGTGGTCGCCGCCTCGATTGCCCTGCAGCCGGAGCGCAGTGCCAACCCCGTTGTGCGAGCGGTCCACACATGGCGCTGGTCGCTGGTCGTGCTGTGGTTCACCGCGGTGGTGCTGCTGATCCTCGAGCGGTTCTGGGACTACTGGTCGACCCTCATCTGACCTGCACGCCATCGGGTTAAGGTGAACCGTGCCCGGTCAGATCACCAAAGTCCTCGTCGCCAATCGCGGTGAGATCGCCATTCGGGCGTTCCGCGCCGCCTACGAGATGGGCATCGCCACCGTCGCGGTGTACCCCTACGAGGATCGCAACTCGCTGCACCGGCTCAAGGCCGACGAGTCCTATCAGATCGGGGCGACCGGCCACCCCGTGCGGGCCTATCTGTCGGTCGACGAGATCATGCGGGTCGCGCTGGAAGCGGGCGCCGACGCCGTCTATCCCGGGTACGGATTCCTCTCGGAGAACCCCGAATTGGCCGCCGCGTGTGCAGCCGCCGGTATCACGTTCGTCGGGCCGGGCGCCGACGTCCTCGAGCTGACCGGCAACAAGGCGCGCGCGATCGAGGCGGCCCGGGCCGCCGGGCTACCGGTGTTGGCGTCGTCGGCGCCGTCGTCGTCGGTCGACGAGCTCGTCGCCGCGGCCCGCGACATGGAGTTCCCGCTGTTCGTCAAGGCCGTCTCGGGCGGCGGCGGGCGCGGCATGCGACGGGTCACCGAGTTCGACGCGCTGGCCGAAGCTGTCGACGCGGCCAGCCGCGAAGCCGAATCGGCGTTCGGCGATCCGACCGTGTACCTGGAACAGGCGGTGCTCAACCCCCGCCACATCGAGGTGCAGATCCTCGCCGACAACGACGGCAACGTCATGCACCTGTTCGAGCGCGACTGCAGCGTGCAGCGACGCCACCAGAAGGTCATCGAGTTGGCGCCGGCCCCGAACATGCCCGCCGAACTGCGGCAGCGCATCTGCGACGACGCCGTCGCGTTCGCGCGCGGCATCGGCTATTCGTGCGCCGGCACGGTGGAATTCCTGCTCGACGAACGCGGCCACCACGTGTTCATCGAATGCAATCCGCGAATCCAGGTGGAGCACACGGTGACCGAGGAGATCACCGACGTCGACCTGGTGGCCAGCCAGCTGCGCATCGCCTCCGGCATGACGCTCGCCGACCTCGGACTGAGCCAGGACGCGCTGACAGCGCCGCGCGGATTCGCGCTGCAGTGCCGGATCACCACCGAGGATCCCGCCAATGGATTCCGGCCCGACACCGGCCGGATCACGGCCTACCGCTCACCCGGCGGCGCGGGCATCCGGCTGGACGGCGGTGCCGTGCTCGGCGCGGAGATCGGCGCCCACTTCGACTCGATGCTCGTCAAATTGACCTGTCGCGGAAGGGATTTCGAGACCGCGGTGGCCCGTGCGCACCGCGCGCTCGCCGAGTTCCGCGTGCGCGGAGTCTCGACGAACATCCCGTTCCTGCAGGCAGTCGTCGACGATCCGGACTTCCGGGCCGGCCGCGTCACCACGTCCTTCATCGACGAACGGCCCTATCTGCTCACCGCACGCTCACCCGCCGACCGCGGCACCAAGATCCTCAACTACCTCGCCGACGTCACCGTCAACCAACCGCACGGCCCGCGAACCTCCACGGTCTACCCGCAGGACAAACTGCCCGCCATCGACCTCGACACGATGCCGCCGCGGGGGAGCAAGCACCTGCTGACCGAGGTCGGGCCCGAGGGCTTCGCCCGCTGGATGCGCGAGTCGAAAGCGCTCGGCGTCACCGACACCACGTTCCGCGACGCGCACCAGTCGCTGCTGGCCACCCGCATCCGTACCTCGGGACTGCTGATGGTGGCCCCGCACATCGCCCGGATGACCCCGCAGCTGCTCTCGATCGAGTGCTGGGGCGGCGCGACCTACGATGTGGCGCTGCGGTTCCTCAAGGAGGACCCGTGGGAGCGGCTGGCGGCCCTGCGCGAAGCGGTGCCGAACATCTGCCTCCAGATGCTGCTGCGCGGCCGGAACACGGTGGGATACACCCCGTACCCCGAGTCGGTGACGCACGCATTCGTCCAGGAGGCGACCGCGACCGGTATCGACATCTATCGGATCTTCGACGCACTCAACAACGTCGACTCGATGCGGCCCGCCATCGACGCGGTGCGCGAAACCGGCACGGCCGTCGCCGAAGTCGCGATGAGCTACACCGGTGACCTGTCGGATCCGGGGGAGAACCTCTACACGCTCGACTACTACCTGACCCTCGCCGAGCAGATCGTCCAGGCCGGCGCGCACGTGCTCGCGATCAAGGACATGGCCGGGCTGCTGCGGCCGCAGGCCGCCGCGACGCTGGTGCGCGCGCTGCGCAGTCGCTTCGACCTGCCGGTGCACGTGCACACCCACGACACACCGGGCGGGCAGCTGGCCACCTATCTGGCCGCGTGGCAGGCCGGCGCCAGTGCCGTCGACGGCGCCTCGGCACCGCTCGCCGGAACCACCAGCCAGCCGGCCTTGAGCTCGATCGTGGCGGCGACCGCGCACACCGAATACGACAGCGGCCTGTCGCTGGCGGCGGTCTGCGAGCTCGAACCGTTCTGGGAGGCGCTGCGAAAGGTCTACGCGCCCTTCGATGTCGCCAAGGCCGGCCCCACCACGCCGACGGGCCGGGTGTACACCCACGAGATCCCGGGCGGCCAGCTGTCCAATCTCCGACAGCAGGCCACCGCGCTCGGTCTCGGCGACCGCTTCGAAGAGATCGAGACCGCCTACGCCGGCGCCGACCGCATCCTGGGCCGGTTGGTCAAGGTCACGCCGTCGTCGAAGGTGGTGGGGGACCTGGCGCTGGCCCTCGTGGGTGCGGGCGTGACCGCCGACGAATTCGCCGCCGAGCCCGACCGTTTCGACATCCCCGATTCGGTGATCGGGTTCCTGCGCGGTGAATTGGGTGATCCGCCCGGTGGATGGCCGGAACCGTTGCGCACCAAGGCGTTGGCCGGCCGCGCAGCAGCCAAACCGGCGGCCGAGCTGAGTGCCGAGGACGAGAAGGCGCTCGGTCAGGCCGGCCCGGAGCGGCAGGCGACGCTGAACCGACTGCTGTTCCCCGGGCCCACCAAGGAATTCGAGGCGCACCGGGAACAGTTCGGCGACACCTCCAGCCTGTCGGCCAACCAGTTCTTCTACGGGCTGCGCCACGGTGACGAACACCGCGTCACCCTCGAACGCGGCGTCGAGTTGCTGATCGGTCTGGAAGCAGTCTCCGAGCCCGACGAGCGCGGGATGCGCACCGTCATGTGCATCATCAATGGCCAATTGCGCCCCGTCGTCGTCCGAGACCGCAGCGTGGCCAGCGAGGTGCCCGCCGCCGAGAAGGCCGACCGCACCAACCCCGACCACATCGCCGCCCCGTTCGCCGGCGTGGTGACCGTCGGCATCGCCGAGGGAGAGACAGTCGAGGCCGGGCAGACCATCGCGACGATCGAGGCGATGAAGATGGAGGCCGCGATCACCGCGCCCAAGGCCGGCACGGTGACCCGTGTCGCCGTCTCGGCCACCGCCCAGGTGGAGGGTGGGGACCTGCTCGTGGTCGTCGGCGCGGCCGGCGGGAATCCGCGCTGACCCGGATCATCGCCGGCGCGTACGGCGGACGCAGGATCGCCGTGCCGCAACAGAAGTCGGGCCGCGGCACCCGGCCGACCACGGATCGGGTGCGAGAATCGTTGTTCAACATGCTGGCCGCGCGCCTGGATTTCGGCGGTCTGCACGTCCTCGACCTGTACGCGGGCTCCGGAGCACTCGGCCTCGAAGCGCTCTCGCGCGGGGCGCGCTCGGTGGTGTTCGTCGAATCCGACGCCCGGGCGGCAGCGGTCATCGAGCAGAACATCGCCGCACTCGGTGCGCGCGGCGCGCAGGTGCGGCGCGCACCGGCCGCCAACGTGGTGGCCGGTCCCGCGCCGGGGGCCGTCGACCTCATCCTGGCCGATCCGCCGTACGAGGTGTCGACCGCCACGGTGGAGGCACTGCTGAGCGATCTACTCGCCCACGGCTGGACGACCTCGGGTGCGGTCGCCGTCATCGAACGCCCCAGGGCCGCGGCCGAGATCGCCTGGCCCGCCGGATGGTCGGCCGATGCGCCGCGCCGCTACGGCGACACGCGTCTCGAAATCGGCTCCACCGACTGAGGTTTCGGGCAGCAGATGGTCGGCGTGACCGGCCCCTGCTAGCGTCGTCGTCCATGAGCGGAGCTGTCTGCCCGGGTTCCTTCGATCCAGTGACGCTGGGCCACGTCGACATCTTCGAACGCGCCGCCGCCCAATTCGACGAGGTCGTCGTCGCCGTGCTGGTGAACCCGGCGAAGAAGGGCATGTTCGCCGTCGAGGAACGCATCGAGATGATCGCCGAGACGACAGCGCATCTGCCGAACCTGCGGGTGGAGTCGGGCAGCGGCCTCGTCGTCGACTTCGTCCGGGAACGGGGTCTGACCGCGATCGTCAAAGGTCTGCGCACCGGAACCGATTTCGAGTACGAGCTGCAGATGGCGCAGATGAACAAGCACGTCGCCGGCGTCGACACGTTCTTCGTCGCCACCACCCCTCGGTATTCGTTCGTCTCGTCGTCCCTGGCCAAGGAGGTCGCCACCCTGGGCGGGGACGTCTCCGATCTGCTGCCCGCCGCCGTCAACTCCCGGTTACAGGCCAAACTGCGCGGTTGAGGCCGCAGTCCCTGGGTAGGGGGAGCGGGAGGCGCGACAGCCCGCGCGCCGCATTCCGCGCAACGGAGGTATCTGCCGTGGTTGAGACATTCGTGCAATCGACCGACGACGTCGTGGCGTTTCTGCGCGACCAGCACAACTTGATCAAGGATCTGTTCGAGGAGGTGCTGCACGCTTCGGAACCCAGCTCCCGCGAGACGGCGTTCGTGGAACTGCGCCAGCTGCTCGCGGTGCACGAGACGGCCGAGGAGATGGTCGTGCATCCGCGCGCCCGGGCCGACGGAGCGGCGGGTGATGAGGTCGTCGACGCCCGGTTGCGGGAGGAGCACGAGGCCAAACAGAAGCTGTCCGAACTGGAGTCGATGGACATCGCCTCCGACGAGTTCATCACAGAGCTGACCGCGTTTCGCGAGGCGGTGCTCGAGCATGCCGAACGCGAGGAGGCCGAGGAGTTCACCAAGCTCAAGCGCGACCTCGACGAGGGCGAGCTCAAGAGCATGGTCGCCGCCGAGGCGATCGCTCCCACCCGACCACACCCGGGAGTCGAATCGGCCAAGCTGAACTTCGCGGTGGGTCCGTTCGCCTCGATGCTCGACCGCGCCCGTGACGTGATCAGCGCAGCCCTGCGCTGACTGGACGCCGAATAGGACGACGACACACCGATCAGCAAAACCGAGTCACAGGCGTAACACCAGGCACACTGGTCACTAACAACTAACGCCTGGAGGGTGTCGCCGTGTACCGAGTTTTTGAAGCGCTCGACGAATTGGGTGCCATCGTCGAAGAGGCCCGCGGTGTGCCGATGACGGCCGGCTGCGTGGTGCCGCGCGGCGACGTCCTCGAGCTGATCGACGACATCAAGGATGCGATCCCGGGCGAGCTCGACGACGCCCAGGACGTGCTCGACGCCCGGGACGCCATGCTGCGGGAAGCCAAGGACCACGCCGAATCGACGGTGTCGACGGCCAACGCCGAGGCCGACTCGATGGTCAACCACGCCCGCGCCGAGGCCGATCGGCTGTTGGCGGATGCGAAAGCGCAGGCCGATCGCATGGTTGCGGAGGCGCGCCAGCACAGCGAACGCATGGTCGCCGAGGCCCGCGAGGAGGCCGCGCGTATCTCCGCGACGGCCAAGCGCGAGTACGAGGCGAGCACCGGCCGGGCCAAGTCCGAGGCGGACCGCCTGATCGAGAGCGGCAACCTGGCCTATGAGAAGGCCGTCCAGGAAGGCATCAAGGAGCAGCAGCGACTGGTCAGCCAGACCGAGATCGTCGCGACAGCCACCGCGGAGGCCACCCGGATGATCGACTCGGCACATGTCGAGGCCGACCGCCTGCGCGGCGAATGCGATATCTACGTCGACAGCAAGCTCGCCGAATTCGAGGACTTCCTCAACGGCACCATCCGCTCGGTGGGCCGCGGCCGGCATCAGCTGCGCACCGCCGCCGGGACCCACGACTACGTGTCGCGGTAGACACGTACGCTCGCACTGCCGGTACGGCCGTATTGGCTGTCAGGGCCCGTGACTACGATGCATGTCATGGCGACGCGCGTTGACACCGCGGCGCGCCGGGGGTCACGGTCGCCGTTGGTCATCGACATCTCCCGGCTCGGTCGGCGGCCAGGCTCGATGATCACCGTCGACGAGACGGTGCAGAGCCCGTTGCGGATCGGCCTCGACCTGATCGCGGTCCCCCAGGACGCGCCGCTGCACCTCGATCTGCGGCTTGAGTCGGTCTCGGAGGGCGTGCTCGTCACGGGCACGGTCTCCGCACCCACCCAGGGCGAGTGCGCCCGCTGCCTCACCCCGGTCACCGGAGACGTCGCGATCGACCTGACCGAGCTCTACGCCTATCCCGACAGCACCACCGAGGCCACCACCGAGGAGGACGAGATCCCCCGCGTCGGCCGTGACGGCGGGAGCGACACCGTCGACCTCGAACAGCCGATCATCGACGCGGTGGGCCTGGCGTTGCCGTTCGCGCCGGTGTGCACCCCCGACTGCGCCGGCCTGTGCCCTGAGTGCGGGGTGAGGATTGCCGAGGCGGAGCCCGGGCACCATCACGAGCAGATCGACCCGCGGTGGGCCAAACTCGCCCAGTTCCGCGAGCCGGCCGGGGACGAGCAGTGACGGTCGATCGCGAACCGCTGCTCGAAGCCCTCGGCGTGCGGTTGCCGCCCGACCTGCTCACCGTCGCGCTGACCCACCGCAGCTACTCCTACGAGCACGGCGGTCTGCCGACCAACGAACGCCTGGAGTTCCTCGGCGACTCCGTGCTGGGGCTCACGATCACCGAGGAGCTCTACCACCGCCACCCCGAGCGGTCCGAAGGCGATCTGGCCAAGCTACGGGCGAGCATCGTCAACACCCAGGCGCTCGCCGACGTCGGCCGCCGCCTGTCGGACAAGGGTCTGGGCAACTACCTGCTGCTGGGCAAGGGGGAGGAGAATTCCGGCGGTGCCGACAAGTCCAGCATCCTCGCCGATGGCGTCGAATCCCTCTTGGGCGCAATCTATCTGGAGCACGGTGCGACGGTCACCCGGGAGGTGATCCTGCGGCTGTTCAGCGAATTGCTGGACACCGCGCCGACTCTGGGGGCGGGCCTGGACTGGAAGAGCAGCCTGCAGGAGCTCACGGCCGCCCGGGGTCTCGGCGCGCCCGCCTACAACGTGACCTCGACGGGGCCCGATCACGACAAGGAGTTCACCGCCACCGTCGTGATCGCCGAGCGCGAATACGGCACCGGGGTCGGCAAGACGAAGAAGGAAGCGGAGCTCAAAGCCGCCGCAGCCGCATGGAACGCGCTGACCGAAGAGCGGAATGCCTGAACTTCCCGAAGTCGAGGTGGTCCGGCGCGGATTGGCGGCGCACGTCACCGGCAAGACCCTCACCGCCGTGCGGGTGCACCATCCCCGCGCGGTGCGCCGTCACGAGGCGGGCCCGGCCGACCTCACCGCCCGTCTGCTCGACATGACGATCACGGAGACCGGACGGCGCGGAAAGTACCTGTGGCTCAAGCTCTCTGACGGCTCGGCCGTGGTGGTGCACCTGGGCATGAGCGGACAGATGCTGCTCGGTCCCGTGCCCAACGAGAACCACCTGCGCATCGCCGCACTCCTCGACGACGGGACCACGCTCAGCTTCGTCGACCAGCGCACGTTCGGCGGCTGGATGCTCGCCGACATGGTCGTCGTCGACGACACCGAGGTCCCGGTGCCCGTCGCGCACATCGCCCGGGATCCGCTCGACCCCGACTTCGATCGCGACAGCGTGGTTGCGGTGTTGCGGCGCAAGCACTCTGAGATCAAGCGGCAGCTGCTCGACCAGACGGTGGTGTCGGGCATCGGCAACATCTACGCCGACGAGGCGCTGTGGCGGGCGAAGGTCAACGGGGCCCGGCTGGCGTCGGGACTGTCGAAAGCGAAGCTGGCCGAGGTGCTCGACGCGGCCACCGCGGTGATGACCGACGCGCTGGGCCAGGGCGGCACGTCGTTCGACTCCCTCTATGTCAACGTCAACGGGGAGTCGGGTTACTTCGACCGGTCGTTGGACGCCTACGGCCGCGACGGTCAGCCGTGCCGGCGCTGCGGGGCGATCATGCGGCGGGAGAAGTTCATGAACCGCTCGTCGTGTTACTGCCCCCGCTGCCAGCCCCGCCCCCGCACC
>NZ_VKAA01000011.1 GCF_007096635.1 Mycolicibacterium sp. 018/SC-01/001 | reverse complement strand
GGGGGGGGGGTACGGCTCAGATCATGGCGCGGCGGGTGAGCCAGCGCATGATCGGCCAGCCGATGAACACCGGCAACCAGCACGTCAGGATGCGATAGAGCAGCACCGACGGCACCGCCACCGCAGCCGGCACGCCGAATGCCGCCAGCCCGCCGATCAGGGCGGCCTCCACGGCGCCGACGCCGCCGGGCGTGGGCGCCGCCGAGGCGAGCGTGCCACCGACCATCGTGACGATCGTGACCGTGACGAAGCTGGCGTCGCCGCCGAATGCCTCGATGCTGGCCCACAGTGCCAGTGCTGCACCGAGAGTCGTTGCCGCGCAACCCAAGATGATGATGGCCAGGCGCTTCGGCTCGCGTGCGAGCTCGACGAGATCGTCGACGACCTCCTTGAGGCGCGGCCGCACCGCCGTGGCCAACCAGTGCCGCAGCTTCGGCGCGAACAGGAACACCCCGACCGCACCCAAAGCGATGCCGGCCAAGAGGTAGAGCACGGTGGCGCTCGGCACGAACCGCGACAGGTTCGCCGATGCCCCTGCGGCCGCGCTGAACACGATCAGCAGGCAGACGTGGGTGATGACCTGTACCGACTGCTGCAGAGCCACCGTCGTCGTCGCCCGCAGCGCGCCCAGCCCACCCTTCTGCAGGAACCGCGCGCTCAGCGCGAGACCACCCACGCCCGCGGGCGTCGTCGTCGCCGCGAACGTGTTCGCCACCTGCATGACCGTGAGGGACCAGAAACTGACCACACCATCGGCACACGCCCACAGAGCTGCCGCGGCACCGACGTACGTCAGCGCCGACACCGCGAGCCCGACCACCGCCCACCACCAGTTGGCCGAACTCAATTCGTCGAAGAACACCGGAACAGAGCTGATGAACGGATAGGCGACGTAGACCAGCGCAACGAGCAGAACCGTCTGGATCAGCTGGCTGCGGGTGAACCGGGTGACGGTCTCCGTCGTGATCTGATCGGCCCCGGTCTGCCGTTTGACCTCGTCGCGCGCGTTCGACATCGCCTGCGCGGGGTCCGAGACCGACTGTCGAATGCGTTGCGGCATGGCAGCTTTGGTGAGGCGACGAGAGGCGGCGAGGACCGCGTCGTTACCGAAGACCGTGGTGGCGGCGGCCACCGCTTTGTCGGCTCCGTACAGATCGGTGGTGGTGACGAGCAATTGCGCGATGTCGTTGTGCAGGTGCGCTTCCGACGCGCCGTATTCGGCGAGGCTGAATCCCCCGAACAGCGGCGTGCCGTCGACGACGGTGATCTCACCGCTGCGCAGATCGCCGTGTGAGATCTGCTGGCTGTGCAGCACCGCCAGCGCATCCCACAGCCGCGCGACCGGGGTCTGCTCCGCACACTCTCCGATCGGAGTGCCCCGCGCTGGGCGGTGCGCGTACAGCGTCCAGCCGCGCTCCAGCGCCGACACCGCGATCGGGGTGGTGTTCGCCAGCGCCACGTCGTCCACCGCGATCGCCATCAGCGCCCGGTGCTCGATCGCGCGGCGCAGCGAGGTCTGCAGCGGAGCGGTCTCACTGTCGCGCAGCGCCAGCTTGCGCCAGAACTGCCGGAGGACACCGCCGCCCCGTTGATGCGGCCCGTAGAGCTCGACGATCGCCATGTCCTCCGCGGGGTCGGCCTGATCGACGCCGCGGTCCTGGGTCGCGTGCAGCAGCATCGGACCGCGGCCCGCGGGCCGCACCACGCGCAGCGCCGACACCGCGAACCCGCGTCGCGCCATGGCCCGCGCGGCGCCGTCGAGAGGCACCTCGAGCGCCGGTGTGCCCACCACGAGCACCACCAGAGCCCCGACGAACCAGCCGACGGACAAGCCCAGCAGCGACCGGGCCGGCACCACCGCGCTGACCACGAGATGGATCGGAACGAACGCCAGCAGCAGCGTCCACCACCACCGGCGCCACCGCGCCGGAAGCCACGGACCCGACACGGTGAGCACGGCCGCGAGCATCGCGATCCAGCGAGGATCGTCGAGGAACTGCGATGCGACGGTGTCGAGGCGGTCGGTCAGATCGAAATGCCAACGCGGCGCGGCGATGCCGTTGCCCGTGATCGACAGCGACAGCACCGCGATGACGCCGGCCGCGGCGTAGGCGCCCAGCATCTTCCACTGACGGGCCACGATGAGGCCGATCAGGATCATGAACGGCAGAGCCACGATCGCGATGCCGTAGACCAGATAGACGGTGTTGGACTGCGTGGGGGTCAGGACGCCGACGATCTCGGAGATCGAACGCTCCAGCGCCTCCCACTCGTAGCGGGTGATCAACGAGCTGGTGACCACGATCACGAGGAGGAGCCCGGCCGAGACGAGCCGCAGAATGTCGTTGGTGCGCCGCGTCAGTGGTTGAAGCAGGTCTCCCGAGACGACGATGTCCCGCCCGTCAACGCGCATGGCCCACCGATCATAGCGGCTGCCAGGTCACTCGACGGCGACGTAGACGGTCTGAGTCGTGACGGAACGGAAATTGTCGCCCTGAGACGTCGCGAACGGAACGCCCTGACGCAGCACCGGACCGTGCGTGATCGACACGATCGAGGCCTGGTCGAGAGGTGCCTGCGAGAGCCGGGTGACGACCACCCGGTTGCCCTGGTCTTCGAGCGCCCTGATCGCGGTGTCGGCATTGCCGGCGCCGGTCGGTGCGGCGACAGCCGGCGCGGCGAGACCCAGTGCTGCTGCGGCGACGGCCGCGGTGGCCAGGAAGGAACGTGGTGTCATCGAACTGCTCTTTCGGGTCGTGCGTGCAGGTGTATGTGTGTTGCCACCCACAGACACGAGAAAGGGGCGCCTCCGGTTCGAAGGCGCCCCTTGTCGTGCCGAGCGGTTACTTGACCGTGACGTAGACGGTCTGGCTGCGGACCGTGCGGCTGTTGTCGCCCTGCGAGGTGGCGAACGGCACGCTCTGCGGGATCGCCGGACCGCGGGTCACGGACACGACCGACGCCTTGTCCAGCGGCGTGTCGGACTGGCGGGTGACGACGACCCGGAGGCCCTGGTCTTCCAGCGAGCTGATGGTGTCGGCGGCGTTGCCACCGCTCGGGGCGGCCTGCGCGGGGGAGGCCAGTCCCAGGATGCCGGCGGTGAGCGCGGCTGCGGCGGCGGTGGTGATGGTGAACTTCTTCATTTTCGGCCTTCTTCGTGGGGTTGATCTTGGTGATCTGACCTGTCAAACCGCTGTGAGCCGCGGTTCATTTCACCTGGCAGAAATTGACCGATCCATGGCAGAAAGCGCGCGGTCGAGGGCCGCGAGTGTGCGCTGACGCACGGTGTGGGCGGCGCGTCGGCGTACAAACCCGCGCGCTCGCGGACGGGGGAGCTCAGTCTGCGAGGCGGCGCGCGAGACCCGAGGCGCGCACCGCGCGCCGGCCCACCGCGGCACGCACCGACGCCTCGCCGGCCACCACCCGCACCCGCGTCTTGGCGCGGGTCACGGCGGTGTAGAACAGCTCGCGGGTCAGCAGCCGCGAGTCCTCGGGCGGCAGCAGCACCGTGACCTCGTCGGCCTGGCTGCCCTGACTCTTGTGGATCGTCATCGCGTGCATCGTGTCGACCTCGGCCAGCCGGCCCGCGGCGAATTCCTGCTCGCCGATCACCACACGCAGGCCGTCGCCGCGCAGGATCGCGACACCGGTGTCGCCGTTGTAGAGCTTGCGGCCGTAGTCGTTGGCCGTCACCAGCACGGGCCGCCCGGCGTACCAGTCCGCCCAGATCGGCTCGCCGGTCGCCTCGGTCAGCCACCGCTCGACCTGGCGGTTCCAGTGAGCGATGCCGAACGGGCCGCGGCGGTGAGCGCAGAGCAGGCGGTGCTCGTCGAGCGTGGTGAGCGCCGCGCGGGCATCTCCGAGGATCGCTGCCTCGCGCAGCCGCAGCGCCGTGGACAACAGCACGGGACGCAACTCGTCCCCGGGGCTGTCGGTGTCGACCCACTCGATGTGGTCGCCCCCGCCGCGCAGCACGTCGACGGTGCGGTCGGCGTCCCCGTCGCGGATCGCGCCGGCCAGCTCGCCGATGCGGGCGCCGAACCGGTGCGAGGTGTGCAGCGTCGCGATCCGCACCCCGGCGCGCGCTCCGAGGCCGTCCACCAGGTCGGCGAGCACCGCGCCCGCCTCGACCGACGCGAGCTGATCCGGATCGCCGGCGAGCACCAGGCGGCTGTCGGGACGCACGGCTTCGAGCAGACGGGCCATCAGCGTCAACGACACCATCGACGTCTCGTCGACCACGATCACGTCATGCGGCAACCGATTCTCCCGGTGATGGCGGAACCGTGAGCTGTTGTCGGGGCGCGGCCGCAGGAGCCGGTGCAGCGTCGAGGCGCTCAGTTCCGGGAGCCGGTCACGGTCCTCTGCGTCGAGCGCGCCGAGTTCGGAGCGCACCGCCTCGAGCAGCCGCGCCGCCGCCTTGCCTGTGGGTGCGGCCAGTGCGATGCGCAGCCGTGGCCGCCCGGCGAGCGCGGCCTGCTCGGCCAGCAGGGCCAGCAACCGGGCCACCGTCGTGGTCTTGCCTGTCCCGGGACCGCCGGTCAACACCGTGAGCGACTGCGCCAGGGCCACGTCCGCGGCGCGGCGCTGTTCCTCCCACCGGGCGGGGAAGAGACGCTCCAGACCGGGAGCGGCGGCGACCTGCGGCGCGGCGACCAGCGTCAGCACGTCGTCACGCACCTGCTGCTCCTCGCGGAAGTAGCGGTCCAGGTAGAGCAGGTCCGCGTCGGGACCGGACAGCAGATGCACCACCTGCTGCTCCACGAGTGGACTGACCTGCACCGCCTTCAACCAGTCAGCCGTTGCGGGCCAGGGCAATTCGGGGCGGCCGATCTGCTGGGCCAGCGATCTGAGGTCGACGCACACCGAGCCGGCCCGCACGGCGCGGACCGCGAACGCCACGGCGAGCGCCACCGTCGGCTCGGATTCACCGGCCAGCGCGCACAGACGTTGTGCCACATGAACGTCGGCGGGCTCGAAGAGCTTGGTGAAGTCGTCGACGGTCATCACGGCGTTTCGCGCAACCGGACCCTGCGGGCCGTCGAGCTCTCGTCGAGTTCGACCATGTCCTCGTGCGAGCGCAGGAATTCGGTGAATGACTTGTAGCCCAGCGACTTCTCCGAGAACGACGGGTCCATGCGCTTCATCTGAGCCTTCACCGCCGAATTGTGCAGCCAGTCCACGTCGTCCTTCTCCAGCCCGATCTTCAGCGCGCGCGTGAGCAGCGCCGTCGCCGCGTCCAGCGGATCGGGTTCGTTATCGCCATCGTTCTCCGGCTCATCCCCGGGCTTCGCCCGGCGGGCGCGTTTCTTCGGCGCCGCAGCGGTCACCGCCGCACCGGGTTCGAACACCGGCACGCCGGGCAGCGCGTCGTAGGTGACGAACTCGTCGCATGCCGCGGCCAGCGAGCGGCTCGACGACCCTGCGACGCCGATGCCGACGACGTAGCGGCCGAGCCGTTTGCAGCGCTGCGCCAGCGCGATGTAATCCGAATCGCCGCCGACGATCACGACGTGGGTCAGATCGGGAAGGCGGAACATGTCCTCGACCGCGTCGACGGCGAGGCGGATGTCGGCGCCGTTCTTGCCGTATGCGGCGGCCGGGAACAACTGCACGAGATCGACGGCGCGGCTCACCAGCTGACCCCGGTAGTTCGCATTCACATCGGCCGACCAGTCGGCGTACGCGCGGGTGAGCACCAACGTTCCGAACGACGACGCGAAGTCCACGATGGCGCCGACGTCCACGGTGGCGCGGGTGAGCTTGTCGGCGAACTCCCCGGTGCCGGTGTCGCGCGACCGATCCCGGTGGAAGGAGTTGCGGCCGTTGACCTGCTCGTAGCGGCTGATCACGATGTTGTCGAAGTCGAAGTAGACCGCGACGCGGGAGTCCTGGGAGTCCGTCATCGCACCAGTGTCTCCGACGGCGCCGTGCGCGCCAGCAGATCCGACACGGCGACGATCAGCTCCGCGGGTGGCTGCCAGCTGAACACGCCGGCCGGGTGTCCGTCCACCACCGGCGTGGCCGGCCCGCACATCCCGCGCACGAACAGGTACAGCACACCGCCGAGGTGCCGTTGCGGCGCGTAGTCGGGCACTCTCCAGCGCAGGAAACGATGCAAGACAACGCAATACAGCAGCGCCTGCAGCGGATAGTCGGAGTGCAGCATCGCCTCGACGAGCCGGGGTTGCCCGTAGTCGGCAGCGGACAGCGTGCCGCCCGGTTCGCCCAGCCAGTTCGTCTTGTAGTCGACCACCAGGTAGCGGTCTCCGATCCGCAGCACCGCGTCCAGCGAGCCGGTGAGATAACCCCGCAGCGACTGGGCGCCCAGCGCGCCGTCGGAGAGCCGTCGCGCGTAACCCGCCAACGGGTCGTCCGGCGCGAGATGGCTGTGCACCAGCGCGCCGACGTCGGCGAGGGTGAGCGCCGGCGCCGCTGCGCGCACGTCACCTCCTGCGAGTGGGAACTCGAAATCCATCTCCCGCAGCCGATCCCGCAGCCCGATCTGTCGCAGCGTCGCACCGGGCGCGAGCGGCCCCAGCGGGGTGTCGTGCATCGGGATCAGGGCCGCGGCCAGGTCGGCCGGGGCCACGTCGACCGGCCACCACAGGGCATGCCTGCGGATCTGGGCCTCCAACTCACCGGCCAGGTCGGCGGCGTGCGGATCCGCGGTCTCGAGGACCGCATGCACCAGCGTGCCGAACGCGGCACCGGTCGGCAGGTCCGCCATCGGCGACGGCGGGGCGTCAGCCGTCGCGGCGGGTTCGGTCACGGGCACGTCGACGATCTCGTCGACCTCGTCCTGGAGTTCGAGCACCTCCGGCTCACTCGACACCCCGGGCGCCTCCTCGGCCGCGCGGATCAGCCCCGAATACGACGTCCGGCGCCACGACGTGTCGATCCGGCGATGGAAGTGCCGCACGTCCAATCCGTCTGGCGCGGGCGGGGTGTCGACGTGCACGGGCGGCGCGGGCACCGACTCCTCGAGTACCGGTCCGCCGGCGTCTTCCCACGCCCGCAGCGCCGCCATCGCGTCGGCATCGTCGATCCGGGGTGGATCGCAGCGGTCGGGCACCGCGGCCTCGCCGGGCGTGCGGCCGCGCAGCAGCCGCGACAGGCCGCCGTTGGGTTCGTCGGCCGACGGCGCCCACCATGCGACGACCTGGGACTGCGCGCGCGTCATCGCGACGTAGGTGAGCCGGACGTCGTCCCCGGCCGCCTCCCGGCGGCCCTGCCGCTGCACCGCGTCGTGGTCGGTACTCTGCTCGCCCCCGATGTGCAGGCAGCGGGTGTCTCCCTCGTGGTAGAGGACCACGTCGCGGGTCTGGATGTTGCGGTTGAACGCGAACGGCAGGTACACGACCGGGAACTGGAGCCCCTTGCTCACCCACACGGTCATGATCTGCACGGCAGCCGCGTCGCTGTCGAGGCGGCGGCTGCGTTCGATCGCGCCACCACGCTCGTCGCGCTGCGTACGCAGCCAGTCCCGCAGCGCCGGCAGGCTGAAGTGCTCCCGGTGTGCCATCTCCTGCAGCAGCTGCGTCAGGTGGGCCAGATCGGTGATGTGTCGTTCACCGTCGACCCAGGACAGCACACGCTCGCCCATGCCCGCACGCTGAGCCGCCTCGAACACCGCGGCCACTCCGCGCTCGCGGGCGTGATCAGCCCAGCCGCGCAAGGTCTCGGTGATCCGATCGGTCAGTCGGTCCCCCTCGGCCACAAGGCTTTCGGCGGTCTCGCCGAAGAACATCGTGGTGGCCGCGGCGCGTACCAGGCCCGAGCGGTGCGGCTGGTCGAAGGCTTCGAGCAGGCACAGCCAGTCATCGGCGGCCGGAGAGGCGAACACATCGGAATCGCCGGTGTACACGGCCGGGATGTTGGCCGCGGTCAACGCTTCGAAGCAGGCCCGGCCGTCACGGTGGCTCTCGACGATCACCGCGATGTCACCCGGAACCACCGGCCTGCCGCAGTAGGTCGCCCCGGCGGCGAGCAGCGCCGCGATGTCGGCGGACATGTCCTTCGGGATGTGCTCCCGCAGCCGGTCGATCGGGATCGTCTTGTCGGGCCGCACCCGCAGCTGCTCGCGGGTGACCACCCGCAGCCGGAACGGCGCACTGTGCGGTGCACCCGCCAGGCGATGCTCGGAATGTGCCGCCGCCACCGGGCGGACCACGATGCGCGGGTCGCCCAGCTCGGCGTCGCGCATGACCGCCTGCAGGCTCGCCACCAGGGGACCGTCGCTGCGGTAGTTGGTGCCCAGCGTCCGCTGCCGGTCCGCGCTCGAGGCGGCGTGCAGATACGTGACGATGTCGCCGCCGCGGAACGCGTAGATCGCCTGCTTCGGGTCGCCGATCAGGATCACCGTCGAATGACCGCTGAACGCGCGGTCGATCACCTGCCACTGCACCGGGTCGGTGTCCTGGAACTCGTCGACCATGACGATCGACCAGCGCCGGCGCATCCGGGCGCGCGCGGGGGAGTCGTCGCCCTCCAGCGCATCGGCGAGCCGGGACAGCAGATCGTCGTAGTGCAGGATGCCCAGCCGGCGCTTGCGTTTCTCCAGTTCGGCGCAGACCGCGGTCGCGAACTCCACCCGGACCGCCGGGTCCGTACCGGGCGCCGGATCGACGGGCCGTAACTCGGTGTGCGCGCCGGCGACGACCTCGCGGGCCAACCGCAGCGCGGCATCGTAGGTGAGCAGCGGATCGTCGCGAGCCTGCCCGAAATGCGCGAGGTACAGATCGTCGACGATATCGGAGACCACGTCTTCGAGGCTCTCCACCAGCTGCACGCCCGAATCGGTGTCACCCGCCACGCCAAGGCTTTTCAGCACCAGCTGGCAGAACTGGTGCGTGGTCGCGATCGTGGCGGCGTCGAACCCGGCCAGCGCGTCCCGCAGCCGTCGCCGACGCACGTCGACCTCGTCGGGTGAGCCCGAGACGAGATGGCGCAGCAGCGCACTGTGCTGCGCGCGCGCCGGGTCGCCGAATGCCAGCAGCGCGTCGCGGATCTGGGCGCGCACCCGCTCCCTGAGCTCTTGACTCGCCGCCCGACCGAACGTGATCAGCAGCATCTGATCGAGCGTCGCGACCCCTTCGGCCAGGTAGCGGGTCACCAGGCCGGCGAGCGTGAACGTCTTCCCGGTACCCGCGCTGGCCTCCAGCACCGTCGTGGCGCGCGGCTGCGGCAGCGGACCGAGCAGATCGAACGGTTCCATCTACTCGGGTGTCCTCTCCGCGCGCAGCATCGGCGACCACAGGCGCGTCGCATAGTTCGGCAGACCCGCGGCGACCAGATCGACCAGCGGGCGGCCGGGGCCCCAGACCGCGATATGGGCGGGTTCGGCGTCCTCGCCCGGATACTTGCCGGACTTCCATTTCCAGCCCGCATCCCGCGCCGGTGCGCCGCGGTGGTGCTCGGTCTCGGCCCACACGTAGGACGTCTTGGGCGGCAGGGGAATCGGGGAGCGGCGCCCCTCGTCGTACATCGCGACCAGGTCGGCCAGCAGGTGCGGCGCGTCCTCGGGTGGCCCGAGCAGCCGCTGTCGCGGGGTGTCGCCGCGCTTGGGCCGGCCGATGCACACCGCCGTCCAGTCCCGGCCCGGGTGGCGAGCGGTCAACGCCACCAGGCGAATCCAGGATTCCAGCAGGTGCCTGCCGTCGAGCTTGGAATACGTGACCGAGACCAGTCGCTCACCATGGACGCGCGGCACGGTGCCGGTGACTCGCCGGACCGCGCCCTCTGCGGTGCCGACGTCGACGTCGACATCGAACGCCAGCGGCTCCGGTGTGCGGTGCTGCTGCGCCGCGGCCGCCAGCGCCGCGGCCCGCTGCGCGAGTTCCTGCGCCTGCCGCCAGCCCAGCCGGCCCGGCGGCAGCGAACCGCGGCGCCACTCGGCCTGCTGCGCCTGCGCCGGCGTCATGCCACGCAGCATGTCCTGCAGCATCCGATCGCCGATCTTCCACTCCGCCAAGGCATCGATCTCGACGGGCATCTGGTCCTCGACGGCATCGACGTCCCACGGCAGCGTGTAGTCGAGCGCCCGGAAGAAGCCCTTCACCGGATCTCGGAAGAACGCGACGAGATCGTCGAGCACGACGTCGTCGTGCGGCGGCTCGGGCAGCGGTGCGCCGATCAGAGGCGGTCTCGCCCTCCGCCGTGCCGTCGCGGCGCGCGCAGCCGTCAGCGCGGTGGTGTCGAACGTGAACGGCTCGCCCGGCCGGGTGCCCAGCGCGCCGGGCGTGACGTTTTGAACATCAAACGGCTGCAACGGATGTCGGATATGGACGTGCTCACGCACCCGATGCGCAGTGGTGCCGTCGAGGGCGTCCAGCAGCTCGACGAGCGGTACCGCAGGCGGTGTGTGCTGACCCGAGTACTCATTGGCCCCGGTATAGGTGATCACCAGCCGCTCGGTGGCCGCGCCGATCGCGTCGAGCAGCAGCTGACGATCCTCCGAGCGGCTGTCCCGTTCGCCGGTCATCGGATCGCGAGCCAGGGCGTCGTCACCGTCCGTGACCCCCTGGCGGGGGAACACGCCGTCGTCGAGGCCGACCAGGCAGACCACTCGATGCGGCACCGAACGCATCGGCACCATCGTGCACACCGTCAGCGTCCCGGTGCGGAAGTTGGCGCGCGTCGGCCGGCCCGCGAGGTGACGCTCCAGCAGGGCCTTGACATCGGCGAGGCGCAGCACCGTCTCCGACTGGGCCCCGGCGTCGGTGAGGATATCGGCGAACTCCCGGTCGACCTGAGCGCCTTGCCACGCATCGGCTTCCGGGGCAGCGGTGAGGCAGGCGAGTCCGCCGCGTAATGCCGAGAGCCACTCCCGCAGTGTTGCTGTGCCGCTGAGGTTTTCGACGGTCTGGCGGAGCAGGTCCACGTACTCGGCCAGTCGGCCCGCCAGCTCGACCCGGTTGCTGCCGACATCGTCGAGGGGCAGCGTGGTGTCCAGCCAATTGTGCGAGTCCTCTGACATCGCGACGCCGGCCAGCACCCGGTCGACGCCGAACCGCCAGGTGTTCTGCACGAAGTCGACGCCGTAGGGACGGCGGTGTCCGCGGTCGAAGCCCCAGCGGATGTTGGCCTCCCGCACCCAGTCCCCGATCGTGTCGAGATCGTCGTCGTTGAAGCCGAAGCGGAACCGCACGGGTGTGGCCTCGGCGAGGTTGAGTACCTCGCTGGCGGTGGCACGCCCACCCGCCAGCGCGAGGAGCTGACTGGCGACCCCCAGTAGGGGATTGGTCTGGGTGAGTGCGCGGTCGGCCAGCTTGACGCGTAGCCGGTGTGCCGGGTGTGCACTCGACACCACATCGCCGAGACCGAACCCCGCGACGATCAGCGGTGCGAATGTCTCGATGTCGGGGCACATGACCAGGATGTCGCGCGGTTCGAGGGTGGGATCGTCGGCGAGCATGCCCAGCAGCACCTCTCGCAGCACGTCGATCTGGCGTGCCGGACCATGGCAGCTGTGCACTTGCACGGAGCGATCCGCGACGTCGAACGAACGATGCTGCGGGCGAACGCTGTTGGCGGCGATGTCGGACTGGAGCCAGCCGAGCAGCGTCGGCGGGCGGTCGGCGGAGCCGAGGAACTCGTCGAGCGCAGGGTCGGCCGGCAGGGCACGTTCCAGCTCGCGCAGATCGCGGCCGAGCGTGGCGAGCAGCGGGTGTCCCACCGCGCGGTGCGACGTGTCGGTACGACGCGGGACCGGGCCGCGACGCTCCCGCAGTGCCGTCCACAGATCATCACTGGGATGCGGCAGCCACAGGTGCAGGTCGTGGTGGGTGCTCAGGGCGTGCAGCAGCTCGATCTCGGTGAGTGGCAGTCGGGTATGGCCGAACAAGGACAATCGCTCGGGCAGGTCGGTGGTCGAACCCTGCAGCCGTGCAACAGCATCCGCGTGTCGCACGGGTGGTGGGGCGGCATCGACGTGGGCGAGAAGGGCGCGGTAGAGCTCGGGTTGCCAGCGCAGATCGGCGTCGAGATCGTCGGTGCGCCCGGCGGCCCAGTCGATGAGCAACTGCGGGCGCTGCCGAGCGTAGGAAGCGAACAGACCCGCCAGCCGGCGGGCGACGGCGTAGCGGCGGCCCTGGCGCAATTCGCGCTCCTCACCCTGCTCGTGATGGCCGAGATGGGCGGCCAACGTGGCGCACCACGGCTGGTCCAGCGAACCGTCGATGACCTCGAGCAGAGGCCACACCATGGCGTCCGGCGCCCACGGATCCTCGTCGGTGGTGCCGGTCAGTTCAGCGACGAGAGAGCGGGGGTGGCGGAACGTGATCCCGGCGCAGACGCCGTCCTCACCGGTTTCCCGGCCCAGGATGTGCGAGAGCCGCTGGCTGAGCCAGCGCTCGGTGCCGCGGGCCGAGACCAGCACGAGGTCCTCGGCGAGCGGATCCGGCGGCGGGGCCGCCAGCATCGCACCCAGGCCGTCGGCGAGCAGGTCGGTGCGATCGGCCCGATGGAGGTGTAGCGCCATCGGGGTTCACACTACGGGCGCGCGCTCGTGGACGGTGAGCGCCCGCGAAATGCCATGCTCGGCGGCGCGTCGATGTACAGACACGCGCGCTCGCCGAACACGGGTCAGCCGCGTTCGATGGTGTTGCCGGAGCCGGATTGCGAGGTCTTCGGGTCACCGGAGCGGTACGTCACGGTGTTGTCGAAACCCGACACGCCGATCGTGCCCGCGGACTCGACCGTCAGCTTGTTCTCCATCCCCGACACCGACACCTCCGCGCACGACCCCTGCACCTCGATCGTGTTGTTCATCCCGCTGATGCTGACCGTGCCCTCGTTGCAGATCACCGTCTGACGGCGGTCGACACCGCCGATCGACAGCGACCCGCCCGCCTCGACGGTGATCACCTGATCCTCGCCGCCGGTGCCGGGGATCGGCGGGATCGAGGGCATCGACGGGATCACGGGGACCGTCGGCTGGGCCACCGTCCCGCCGCCGCCGGACACGCTCGGCCGACCGACAACGGAACTGTCCCCGAGAACGAAGAAGACCGCGACGCCGATGACTCCGGCGATGACGACGATTCCGGCGATCAACGGGATCACCCAGGTCGCCGAATTCGGGCGTTTGCGCACGACCTGCTGAGGCGGGGCCCAGTACGGCGAGCCGTAGGGGTCGGGCGGCGGTGCGCTGTGCGGGTACGGCGGCACCGGCACAGTGGAATCACCCAGCTCGCTGGTGTCGGCCTGTCCCGCGAGCGGTCGCTCGAGATCCCGGATACGGGCTTCGGGATCCCCGGTTGGCTCCATGCGAGGAATGCTCGCACACCCGCCGGCTCGGCTCAGCGGATCTGGCCAAATGCCCGCGGGCTCAGCCCACCTCCCGAACCCTCTCCGCTACAACCAGTCCCGGCGCTTGAACGCGATGTAGAGGATCACGACCATCACCACGATGAGCGCCGAACTGGTGATGAAGCCGGCCACGGTCTGGATGCCGGGATAATCGACATTCTGGCCGTAGTAACCGGTGATGGCCGTCGGCACCGCGATGATCGCCGCCCAGCCGGTCAGCTTCTTCATCACCACATTCAGGCGTGCGTCCTGCAGCGAGAGGTTGGTCTCGAAGACGGTGGTCACCATGTCGCGCAACGACTCCGTCCACTCCGAGGCCCGCAGCACGTGGTCGTAGAGATCGGCATACACCGCGTCGAGTTCGGGCGCGGTCTTCGCGTCGAGGCGGCGGTGCTGGATGGCCGAGACCACCTCGCGCATCGGTAGCACCACGCGGCGCAGGGCGACCAGGTCCTTGCGGAGTTGAAAGGTCTTGCGCTGCAGTCCCTTCGGTGGTGTCGCATCGGCGAACAGATCGTCCTCGAGACCCTCGATCGCGTCGTCGAGCGCCTGCACCGCGGCGAAGTGGCCGTCCACCACGACATCGAGCAAGCCGTGCACCAGTGAGCCGACGCCGTATTCCTGCCCACCGAGTTCGTCGAAACGGCGCGACACCTCGTCGATGTCGATGTGCGGAGACAGTCGTACGGTGATCAGCCCGCGCGGCAGCACGAAGCCCGAGATGCGATGCACCTCCAGCAGCGACGCTACGGGGCCGTCCTGCGTCGACGGCTCCGTCATGGTCACCGAGTAGACCGTGAAGAAGGTGTGGGTGCGGTACACGACCGCCTTGGTGCGTTCGGATTCGGCGAGCGCGTCCTCGACGGCCCACGAGTTCAGGTTCAGCTCGCCGGCGAGTTCCTTGAGGATCGCGTGGTCGGGATCGTAGATGTCGCACCACACGAGCGTGTCGTCGCCCTGCAGGCAGTCCGAGATCGCCGAGAAATCGAAGTCGTCCTGAGGTTCACCGTGGCGCCAGATCCGGCCGCGCACATGGGTCATCGCCCGTCGACCATGGTCTCAGCCGAGCTTGAACTCGTCGGCCAGACCGTCGATTCCGGCTTGGATCGCGTCCAGCGCCGGCTTGCGGGCCTTGAGCTTGGTGGCCAGATGGGCGCCGGCGTGCAGCGTGCTCGCCGCTTCCTGGGCCACCTGCTGCGCGCGGGGGAGGACCTGATTGGCCTCCACGATCTCGTCGAGCCACCCGGCTGCGATGGCCTCGTCGCCGACGAACGTCGCGGCGAGCGCCGTGCCACGCTGGAAGGCCGCGGGCGTCAGCCGCATCCGCATGATCTCGATCGCCGAGATCGGGATGGTCATGCCGATGGCGACCTCGATGGCCTGGCAACGCGACTTGGGCGCGCCCACGCGGTGATCGGCCGACAACAGCAGGAACGATCCCATCGCGATCGCGGGGCCGGTCGCGGCGATGACGACCGGGACCGGGAACGTCAGCGTGCGCAGCGACAGTTCGAAGCCGCCGGACAGCATGCCCAGCGCCGCCGCGGGATCACCGGACTGGAACACCGCGAGATCGAATCCACCGGAGAACACCCGCGAGTTCCCCGCCAGCACGACCGCCTTCACGCTGCCGGACGTCGCGTCGGCCTCGGCGCGGTCGAGCGCCTCGTTGATCGCCGCCTGCATGTCCGGGCCGAGGACGTTGACCTTGCCGTCGTCGAGCGTGATCGTGGCCACGGAATCGGCGAGCTCGTAGGACACGGTCATCGGGGGCCTCCCTGGGGGCGAGGTGACGGGGCGCATCGAACCTAACAGCGGCGGGCAGGAGCGAAGCGGGCGACTACTCACTGGCGACGGCGCGGGCTGTTGCGCTTTTAAGTACTCGACTACGCACGACGGGGCCGGTATGGCTGCCTAGCGTCATAAACGAGCGCGGCGGTGACGAGGGGTCGCCGCGCTCGACAACTCAGGGAGGACGACCATGCGCGGAGACCGCAAGCCGGCGGAGCCCGAAACCGACCGGCCGAGGCGCCGGGTCAAGGGCCGGAAAACCCGGCGCGGCAGGGGAATCCCTGCGCTCGGTCTCTGGGAGTGTGGTATCGGCGCCGGCTGGCGGTGACGGTCGGTCAGGACGCATCGACCAGTGTGGGCAGCGCGGCGGGCGTCTGCGTGATCTTGGGGGAGGGGATCAGGCGCTCGCCGCGCGCCAGCCACTCGGGGTCGGCCCACTCCACCCGCGCGGGTAGCCGCCGCCAGTACGACGGGTGGGCCCGCAGGTAGCACTCGACGCTGGCGTGGACCGCGGCGTCGACGGGCAGGCGGCGCGGCGACACGGGATGGGCGCTGCCGGCCAGCGCGTCGACCGGGCTGAGCGCCTGCCGCCCGGCGGGCTCGGCGAGCTCGACGCCTGCCCGCACGGCGCCGTCGACCACCCAGTCCAATGCGAGGTCCGACAGCGCCGCGCACGAGTGCCGGGCGCGGCTGATGTCACCGTGCCCGCCCCGGAACCAGACGTCCTGCTGTGTCGCAGCGTCGCCGTCGAGCGGTATCGCCGCGGTGCGTCCGTCGATGGCCAACGCGTGCCGGGCGATTTCCACGCGGGGCGGCGTACCTGCGATGGCCGCCCGGGGAACACCGGTGACACCGCGCGTCTCCCACAGGCCGAGGAACCTGATCGTCGGCTGCGCCTCGTCGCATCCGCGCAGCTCGGTGATCGTCCGGGCGAGGCGTTCCCAGTCCTGCGGGTCGCGCGCGGTCCGGGACATCCCGTAGGTCCCCAGTAGATAGCCACGCAACTCGGTCAGGGGTCCGTCCGTGTCGCCCGCAGGCAGGACGCCCACCGTGCCGACCAACCGCGCCAGGGCGCGGGCACAGGCGGCGTCGCGGCAGGACCCGAAGACGAAGACACGGTCCCCCGGCTCCCACGAATCGGCGAGGACGTCGTAGGCCGCGGCGATGAGCCGGCGCGCGGCATCGAGCGGACCCTCTCGCCGGACAGGCCGCCGGACGTCGGGCGGCGCCGGCCCGACATCGCGCGAAGACCACACCAGCTGTCCCGCGGACCGGCGCAACATCCCGGCGACGACCGCAGCATTACCGGCAGAATTGAAGTTGTCGAAACACAGCGCGATGTTCTTCACGAAGACCCCCGACGTCATGTGCAGTATGCGCTGC
Organism: Mycolicibacterium sp. 018/SC-01/001; assembly: GCF_007096635.1. GTDB lineage: Bacteria > Actinomycetota > Actinomycetes > Mycobacteriales > Mycobacteriaceae > Mycobacterium. Next base: position 169,847 of record NZ_VKAA01000011.1, on the reverse strand, counting down.
GCGAAAGTTTGCCAGATCGCGGCAGCGCGGGAGGGGGAATCGGCGCGATCGGTGCAGTCAGCCGCCCATCAGCGTGCGCCACTGGTCAAGGGAGCTCGCGCGGTAAACGTAGTTGCTGCGGCGCACCGAATCCAACGGCGCGCTTTTCGCCGCCGAGTACCAGTGCCCCGGGAACACGGTCGGATCGCCCGGCAGCGCGGCCAGCGCCTGCAGGCTGCGGAACATCGCGTCGACATCGCCGCCGGGGAAGTCCGTGCGGCCGCAGCCCTCGAGGAACAGTGTGTCCCCGGCGACCAGCCGGCCGTCGAGCAGGAAGCACTGGCTGCCCGGCGTGTGGCCGGGGGTGTGCAGGAGCTCGATCGCGATGGCTCCGATGTCGACGATGTCGCCGTGCTGGTGCGACGTCAGCTCGCTGAGTGCGATCCCGGTGACGCGGGAGACCCAGTCAGCTTCGTGCGCATTGACGTGCACCGGCACGCTGTCGCGCTCCAGCAGCTCGGCCAAGCCCTTGAGCTCGAAGCCCATCATCGATCCGCCCACGTGATCGGGATGATGGTGGGTGACCAGAACTCCCGCCAGGCGCATGCCATCGGATTCGAGGACGTCGACGAGATCGTGGGCGGCGTACGCCGGGTCGACGATCACGGCGTCGCCGGTCTCGCGGTCACCGATCAGGTAGGCGAAGTTGCGCATCTGCTCGGCGATCATGTCGCCGGCCGCGAAATCGCGGCCCGACAGCAGCTGACGGAAATAGAGACGATCGTCGTCGGCCATGCGGGTCAGCGTAGGCGCTGGCTTTCGATCGGCCCGTACCACCAGCGGTTTGGCGCCGCAATCGGTGAGAATGTAGTCTCTTTGAGGCCCGTCGCTCGCTGACGTGCTGCAGGCCCCCTTAGCTCAGTCGGCAGAGCGTTTCCATGGTAAGGAAAAGGTCAACGGTTCGATTCCGTTAGGGGGCTCGGTGGACCGCTGTGCAGGTCCGTCCGGGGCGGTGTAGCTCAGCTGGTTAGAGCGCACGACTCATAATCGTGAGGTCGGGGGATCGAGTCCCCCCACCGCTACAAGACACTGACGAGACGTAGAAGAAAGAGACGACTGCCGTGGCCTCCAGTACCGATGTACGGCCCAAGATCACCTTGGCCTGCGAGGTGTGCAAGCACCGCAACTACATCACCAAGAAGAACCGCCGCAACGATCCCGACCGGCTCGAGATCAAGAAGTTCTGCCCGAACTGCGGCAAGCATCAGGCCCACAAGGAATCGCGCTAGGCGCGTCCATCTGCCGTGTCTTTTCTGGACGATCACGTCGGGCTGCACTATCGCCATCCCGACCACTACGTCGTCGGCCGTGAGAAGATCCGCGAGTACGCGACCGCCGTCAAGAACGACGACGCCGCGTTCTTCGGCGAAAGCGCCGCGGCCGAACTCGGCTACGACGCGCTGCTCTCACCGCTGACGTTCATCTCGGTCTTCGGGTACCAGGCGCAGCGCGCGATGTTCGAGACCGCCGGCATCGCGATCACCGACGCCCAGATCGTCCAGGTGGACCAGTCCCTGAAGTTCGTTCGCCCGATCCTGGCCGGGGACACGCTGTACATCGATGTGTGGATCGATTCGGTCCGCACGGCGCACGGCACCGACATCATCGTCACCAAGAACGTGGTCAGCAACGACAACGGCGACGTCGTCCAGGAGTCCTACACCACCCTGGCGGGGCGGAGCGAAGAAGACGGAGAGAGTGGCTTTTCAGATGGCACTGCGTGAATTCAGTTCGGTCAAGGTCGGCGATCAGCTGCCCGAGAAGACCATCCCGCTGACGCGGGCCGACCTGGTCAACTACGCCGGCGTGTCCGGCGACCTCAACCCCATCCACTGGGACGACGACATCGCCAAGCAGGTCGGGCTCGACACCGCGATCGCCCACGGCATGCTGACCATGGGTCTCGGCGGCGGGTACGTCACCTCATGGGTGGGCGACCCGGCCGCGGTCACCGAATACAACGTGCGCTTCACCGCCGTCGTCCCCGTCCCCAACGACGGCAAGGGCGCCGAGATCGTGTTCAACGGGCGCGTGAAATCCGTTGAGCCGGAGTCGAAGTCGGTCACGATTGCGCTCACCGCCACCGCGGGCGGCAAGAAGATCTTCGGCCGCGCCGTGGCCGTGGCCAAGCTGGCGTAGGCAGGTCTCTCACCTATGGCTCTCAAAACCGACATCCGCGGCATGGTCTGGCAGTACCCGGAACCCTTCGTCGTGGGACGTGAACAGATCCGCCAGTACGCCGGCGCCGTCAAGTCCTTCGACCCGGCCAGCCACGACGTGGACGCCGCGGCCGAACTCGGCCACAAGGGTCTGGTCGCGGGCCCGACCTTCATGTCGATCCTCGCGGTGATGACCCAGCGGCACTTCTTCCAGAACGTCGACGTGGGCTTCGAGACCATGCAGATCGTGCAGGTCGACCAGAAGTTCCTGTTCCACCGACCCATCGGCGAGGGGGACAAGCTCACCGCGACGATGTACATCGAGTCCGTCGACGAGCGCTTCGGCGCCGACATCGTCACCACGCGCAACGTGCTGACCGAGGACGACGGCACGGTCGTCATGGAAGCGTTCACCACGCTGATGGGCCACGAAGGCGACAACTCCATCTCGGCGGGCTGGGATCCGGAGACGGGCCAGGTGGTCCGCAAGCCTGTCGTGCATGACAAGGTCGACGACACCGAGCCGGCGACGGATTAGTAACTCCGACCCGCGGCGCGCTACACTCGGCACTTGGGTTTTCCCAGTTGAGCGCGCTGTCCGTCGGGGCTTGTGTCACCGCACGGGGAGCGCGCGAATTGTGTGAGCCCTGCAGGTAACCCTAGGGGCGTAGCTCAACTGGCAGAGCAGCGGTCTCCAAAACCGCAGGTTGCAGGTTCAAGTCCTGTCGCCCCTGCTCAACTGAATACTCGATACGTGGGGCCGGCCGGGTCTGGATACTGGACGGCAGGGCCCACGAACCGGGACCATGACGACCGATCACGAGGGAGCACGCGGTGAGCGACGAGCGCGACGGTGCCAGCTCGGCAGGCACCGACAGCGGCGCGGAGACCGACGGCGGTGACGCACGAGCGCAGACCGCGGTCGTGACGCGTCCGCTGCGACCCACCGGCAAGCGGTCCCGCCGGGCAGCCGATCTCGACGACACCGCGGCCGATGAGGCCGACGACGCGCCCGAGACCGATGCCTCGGGCGGTAAGGACAACGGCAAGGGTCCGAAGGCGAAGAAGAAGACGGCGCGCAAGCCCAAGGACGGGCCCTCGCGCAATCCGATCCTCTTCGTCTTCAACTACCTGAAAGAAGTCGTCGCCGAGCTGCGCAAGGTCATCTGGCCGAACCGCAAGCAGATGGTCAGCTACACCACCGTGGTGCTGGTGTTCCTGGTCTTCATGGTGGCGCTGATCGGCGGAGTGGACCTGGGCCTGGCCAAGCTCGTGACGTTGGTGTTCGGCTGACCTGCGCGGTCACCCCACCCCGACGCAATACATCTGAGAGAGGACTGACACGTGACCAGCTTCGACGGCGAGAGCGCCGCGAACGTGTCCGAGGCACGCATCGCCGATGCGGATCCGGCGGTGGTGATCACTGCCGCGGGGGCCGGCAATCTCGACGAGACCACCCCGGCTGAGGCTGTCGAGGATGCGCCGCTGGTCGAAGCGCCGGACGACGAGGTGCCCGCCGATGAGGCCCCGGCAGCCGACGAGCCGGCCGAGGACGAGGACCCCGCTGTCGCGCTCAAGAAGGAGCTGCGCCTGAAGCCGGGCGACTGGTACGTGATCCACTCCTACGCCGGCTACGAGAACAAGGTGAAGGCCAACCTCGAGACCCGCGTGCAGAACCTGGACGTCGGCGACTACATCTTCCAGGTCGAGGTGCCCACCGAAGAGGTCACCGAGATCAAGAACGGTCAGCGCAAGCAGGTCAATCGCAAGGTGCTGCCGGGCTACATCCTGGTGCGCATGGAGCTCAACGACGAATCGTGGGGCGCGGTCCGCAACACCCCCGGTGTCACCGGCTTCGTCGGGGCGACGTCGCGGCCCTCGCCGCTGTCGCTCGACGACGTCGTCAAGTTCCTGCTGCCCCCGGCCGCGGCGAAGAAGCCCGGCAAGGCCGCGTCGACGGCCGCGGCGTCCTCCGAGGCGTCGATGGAGCGTCCCGAGATCCTGGTCGACTTCGAGGTCGGCGAGTCCGTCACCGTCATGGACGGCCCGTTCGCGACGCTGCCGGCGTCGATCAGCGAGGTCAACGCCGAGCAGCAGAAGCTCAAGGTGCTGGTGTCGATCTTCGGCCGCGAGACGCCGGTCGAGCTGACGTTCAACCAGGTCGCCAAGATTTAAGCCGGGCTCCTCGGCCATGAGGACGCCCACGAGATAGAAGAAGGACACGCACAACCATGCCCCCGAAGAAGAAGGTCGCCGGGCTGATCAAGCTGCAGATCCAGGCCGGGCAGGCCAACCCCGCCCCGCCGGTCGGTCCCGCGCTCGGCCAGCACGGCGTCAACATCATGGAGTTCTGCAAGGCGTACAACGCGGCGACCGAGTCGCAGCGCGGCAACGTCATCCCCGTGGAGATCACCGTCTACGAGGACCGCACCTTCACGTTCGCGCTGAAGACGCCGCCTGCCGCCAAGCTGCTGCTCAAGGCCGCCGGCGTGCAGAAGGGTTCCGGTGAACCGCACAAGACCAAGGTCGCCAAGGTGACCTGGGATCAGGTGCGCGAGATCGCCGAGACCAAGAAGGAAGACCTGAACGCCAACGACATCGATCAGGCCGCCAAGATCATCGCCGGGACCGCCCGGTCGATGGGAATCACCGTCGAGTAGTCGAACAATTCGACATCTGTGGGAGAGCCCGCTTCGGCTCGCAACCACGACCTCTGAACCAAGGAGAGATCAATGAGCAAGAACAGCAAGGCCTACAAGGAAGCCGCCGAGAAGGTCGACAAGACCCGGCTCTACACGCCGCTGGAAGCCACGAAGCTGGCCAAGGAGACGTCGTCGAAGAAGCAGGACGCCACCGTCGAGGTCGCGATCCGCCTGGGTGTCGATCCCCGCAAGGCCGATCAGATGGTGCGCGGCACCGTGAACCTGCCGCACGGCACCGGTAAGACCGCCCGCGTCGCGGTGTTCGCCGTCGGTGACAAGGCCGAGCAGGCCGTCGCCGCGGGCGCCGACGTCGTCGGCAGCGACGACCTGATCGAGAAGATCCAGGGCGGATTCCTCGACTTCGACGCCGCGATCGCGACCCCCGACCAGATGGCCAAGGTCGGCCGCATCGCGCGCATCCTGGGGCCCCGCGGCCTGATGCCGAACCCCAAGACCGGCACCGTGACCCCGGATGTCACCAAGGCCGTCAACGACATCAAGGGCGGCAAGATCAACTTCCGCGTCGACAAGCAGGCCAACCTGCACTTCATCATCGGCAAGGCGTCGTTCGACGAGACCAAGCTGGTGGAGAACTACGGTGCCGCGCTGGACGAGATCCTGCGTGCCAAGCCGTCGTCGTCGAAGGGCCGCTACCTGAAGAAGGTCGTCGTCTCCACGACCACCGGCCCCGGCATCCCGGTCGATCCGGCCGTCACCCGGAACTTCACGGAGGAGTAGGCGCCAGCCCCCTGGTACAGGTCCGCCTCGTCATCCCTGAGTGGATGACGAGGCAGATTTCTTGGTCCTGTTGAGTGCTCCTCGACCACCGTCGTACCCGGCGCACCGCAGCCGTCGTCCCCCACGAACAATGGTCGGCGATGCCAGCCGGCGATCCGAGTCGTCCCCCACATCGAATCCCGATGCGGTGGCCGAGGAGCGCCCTGCCAGCAACCTAACACCGGCGCTGCACCTGCCGCGCAGCAACGGCGAAAACCAGTGGCGGATCAGGCCGCGACGGCGCCCGGCTTCAGGTACGTCACGAGGCTGACGTCGAGCGCCTCATCGACGAAGTAGTACTGGCAGCCCGTCAGATAGCGCATGTAGTCGTTGTAGGACTGCTCGCCGGCAGCGGCGATGGCCTCGTCCTTGTGCTGCTCGAGGCGTGCCGCCCAGATGCCGAGCGTCTTGATGTAGTGATTGCGCAGCGACAGCGTCTCGGGCACCGTGAAGCCCGCCTTCTCGCCGTGCTCGACCATCATCTGCGTCGTCGGGATGCGGCCGCCGGGGAAGATCACCTCACCGATGAACTTCGCGAAACGCGCCAGCTCGAACGTCAGCTTCTTACCGCGCGCCTGCAGATCGTAAGGGTGATATCCGCAGCTGCTCTGGATCGTCATGCGGCCGTCGTCGGGCAGGATGTCGTAGCACGTCTTGAAGTAGTCGTCGTAGCGTTCGAAACCGAAATGCTCGAACGCCTCGATCGACACGATCCGGTCCACCGGGGAATGGAACTGCTCCCAGCCCTCCAGGCGGACGTCGAACGTGCGCTCGGAATCCACCTTCGCCAGCAGCTGGTTGCAGTAGGCCTGCTGGTTGCGGCTCAGCGTCAGCCCGATGACGTTGACGTCGTACTTCTCCATCGCGCGCTGCAAGGTCAGGCCCCAGCCGCACCCGACCTCGAGCAACGTCATGCCCGGCTTCAGATCGAGCCGGTCCAGGTGCTGATCGACATTGGCGACCTGAGCTTCCGACAGCGTCACGTTCGGGCCGGTGTAGTACGCGCAGCTGTACTTGCGGGTGGGGTCCTGGAACACACCGAAGAAGTCGTCGGATAGGTCGTAATGCGCCTGGATGTCCTCGAAATGAGGAGTCAGATCCTTCGTTCCGGTGGAGTTGTCAGACATGCTTTCTCGTCCTCTATTTCGTGGGGCCCCCGCCCGATGCGACATCGCGAGTGTGTCCGACCGTACCGAAACAGTGGACGGCCTTGCGGTAAACACGCTTCTCGGGCGCCCAGCCTATCGGGTGGGCGCCGTGGGGAGCCAATCGCTAGGGCTGCTTGACCAACGTGAACTGGTTGACGTCGGTGTAGCCCTTGCGGAACGAATCGGCGCATCCGGTCAGGTAGTGCATGTAGCGGTCGTAGACCTCTTCGGACTGCACCGCGATCGCCTCGTCGCGATGCGCCTCGAGCGCGGCCGACCAGTGGTCCAGGGTGCGGGCGTAGTGGGGCTGCAGCGACTGCTCGCGGGTCAGCGTGAAGCCGGCCTTGGCGGCATGCTCACCGACGAGCTCGATCGTCGGCAGGTACCCGCCCGGGAAGATCTCGGTCAGGATGAACTTGATGAACCGCGCGACGGAGAACGTCAGCGGGATGCCACGCTCGATCATCTGCGGGATCGTCAGCGCGGTGATGGTGTGCAGCAACATCACGCCGTCGTCGGGCAGCACACGGTAGGCGGTGGTGAAGAAGTCGTCCCAGCGGTCCTTGCCGAAGTGCTCGAAGGCGCCGATCGAGACGATGCGGTCCACCGGCTGGTCGAAGCTCTCCCAGCCCTCGAGGCGGATCTCTTTGGTGCGTGGGCTGTCGGATTCGGCGAACACGCGCTCGACGTGCGCCTTCTGGTTCTCGCTGAGCGTCAGGCCGATCACGTTGACGTCGTAGCGCTCGATCGCGCGCATCATCGTGTAACCCCACCCGCAACCGACGTCGAGCAAGGTCATACCGGGTTCGAGGCCGAGCTTGCCCAGCGCCAGGTCGACCTTGGCGCGCTGAGCCTCCTCGAGGGTCATGTCATCGCGCTCGAAGTACGCGCAGCTGTACATCTGCGACGGATCAAGGAACAGGCGGAAGAACTCGTCCGACAGGTCGTAGTGCGCCTGGACGTCGTCGAAGTGCGGCTTCAGGTTCTTCTTGGCCGTCGTCTTCTTTGGTGTGGCCATGAGGTGGCTTCCTGAGCAAGCTGCCCGAAGAGGTTCTCCTGAAACGGCGGTCACGCATGCCCGCCACGCATGGTACGTCCTTTTCCCGGCAGGACCTTCATCGACCGAATTGACGTACCTGCAGCTTCGATGGCGTCACTGCGCCTGGGCGAACGTCGTCTTCAACTCCCCGACGATGTCGTCCCACAACGGTTCGGGCAGTTCGTGACCCATGCCGTCGAACAGCACCAGCCGTGCGTTCGGGATCGCGTTGGCGATCGCGCGCCCGCCCGAGGGCCGCATCAACTTGTCCGCGGTGCCGTGGATCACGACCGTCGGTGCGGTGGTCTCGCGGTTGTAGTGACGCAGGCTGCCGCTGCCCAGGATCGCCGAGAACTGCCTGCCGATGCCCGCCGGATAGTAGGACCGGTCGTAGGCCTCGATGGCCTCGGCGCGCAACGCGTCGTCGGAGCGGGGGTAGCCGGGGCTGCCGATGATCCTGCTGACCTTGACCGTGTTGTCGATGATCGCGTCGCGACTGGTGCCCGACGGCTTCGACAGGATCGCGAGCAGCTGCTGCGGGCCGGGCGGGGGCAGAGCCGGCTGGTTGTTGCTGGAGAAGATGACGCCCAGCGAGCGGGTGCGCGCGGCGTGCCGTGCGGCGAAGACCTGCGCGATCATGCCGCCCATCGACGCGCCGACGACGTGCGCGCGGTCGATCTCGAGGTGGTCGAGCAGCGCCGCGGTGTCGTCGGCCATGTCCTCGAGGCGGTAGGGCGCCGGGCTGGCCAGTCCCACGAACGAGCGCGCCATGTTCAGCGGCAGCGGACCGCGCGGGCGCTGCCCGCGCAGCTTGCCCGACAGCCCGCAATCGCGGTTGTCGAAGCGGATCACCCGCAGACCCAGGTCGACGAGCTTCTCGCAGAACTCGGTGCGCCAGAGGATCATCTGGGCGCCGAGCCCCATGATCAGAAGAACAGCGGGATCGCCCGCATCGCCCATGTCCTCGTAGTGGATGTCGATCTCGCCGGAGGGCGCAGTGCCGCCGCGCACCTGCATCAGGCGTCGAGCTCCTGGTCGTGTTCCCGGGACACTTCCACCATGAAGTTCGCGAAATACCCCGTCAGCGACGGGTCGCTCATCATCTGCCAGGACGGCGCCAGCAGCTTCATGTACCGCTCGACATAGAGGAACTGCTTGCCGATCAGTACCAGCTCGCGGGGCAGCTTCACGTCGTAGGCCTCGGCCAGCGCCGAGAGCTGCTTGCCGATCTCGGCATAGCTGAGGTCGCCGAGCGACGTCATCGTCAGCGGGGTGGCGAACTTCTCGAGATCCTTGGCGGCCTGCGCTTCGGGCTTGACGGTGCCGACCGCCCCCATCAGAACGACGATCTTGCCCGCGGCGGCGTGGTCCTTCTTGACCAGCAGCGCGTACACCAGCTCGCGCAGCAGCCAGCGGGTCCGCGGATCGATGCGGCCCATGATGCCGAAGTCGAAGAACACGATCTTGCCGTCGTCGTCGACGGACAGGTTTCCGGCGTGCAGGTCGCCGTGGAACAGGCCGTGCCGCAACCCGCCCTCGAAAACACTGAACAGCAGCGCCTTGACCAGCTCGGTGCCGTCGAAACCTTTCTTGCGGATGGCGGCGACGTCGTCGATCCGCACACCCGAGACGCGTTCCATCGTCAGCACCCGCTCGCTGGTCAGATCCCAGTAGACCTGCGGAACGCGGATGTTCTTGCCAAGAGGGGAGGCGTGCATGTGGGCCACCCACGCGTCCATCGACTGCGCCTCGAGGCGGAAATCGAGTTCTTCGGCGAGGTTGTCGGCGAAGTCGGCGACGACGTCCTGGGCCGAGAGCCGCTGACCCAGCTTCGCGAACTCGACCAGGCGCGCTCCCCGCTTGAGGATCTGCAGGTCAGCCGCGACGCGGCGGCGGATGCCGGGCCGCTGGATCTTCACGACGACCTCTTCGCCGCTGTGCAGCGTCGCGTAGTGCACCTGGGCGATCGACGCCGACGCGAACGGCTTCTCGTCGAACGAGGCGAACAGGTTCGCCGGGTCGTCGCCCAACTCCTCCCGGAACAGCTTGTGCACCGCGTCGGAGTCGGCGGGCGGGACGCGGTCCAGGAGGCTGCGGAATTCGCGGCTCAGGGGCTCGCCGAATGCGCCCGGGCTGGACGCGATGATCTGGCCGAACTTGACGTAGGTGGGTCCGAGATCGGCGAAGGCCTGGGGGATCTGCTTGACGATCTTCTGCTGCAGCGAACCGCGGGAGCGCAGGTTCGACACCACCCGGGCGCCGGTGCGAGTCACCTGCCAGCCGGTCGCGCCGATGCGCGCTGCCTCGATGGGCAACGGCACGCGGTCGAGCCTGGCTACCTCGCGGTGCTGTGTGTTCCGCGTAGTACTCATCCCTGCAGTGTCTCAAAAGCCCCTGCACGCTCGAAAATTTGTGTGCCCCGGGTCACAGGTGCGTCTGCAGCGGCCCGCGCCCTGGCCTGCTCGAATTCCGGCATCGCTCCGGACGCGGCGTGCACGCCGTTGATGATCGACCAGACGAGCGCGCGCCGAGCGGTCCGTTCGATGATGTTGGGGTCGCGGTGTTGGATCAGGCCCTTGGCCCAGGACGGCATGGTGTCGCGCACCGCCCAGTTCAGCGCCGCCTGCGGCAGCGGCAGGTTCGGTCCTGTCGCCATTGCGGTGCCGTAGGTGACGGCGAGCTTGGGCAGATAGGACTTCAAGCAGTCGAGGGTGTCGGCTTTGGTGGTGGGCAGATCGGTGCCGCCCAGCGCGTGGCCCACGCGGACGAACTCGCCGTAGTAGCGGTCGATCTTCTTGCCGCGCAACGGGTTCGGATGGTAGAGCTCGTGCGCCGTGGCGATGCCCCAGACGACCGTCGCGTAGTTCCAGCGCAGCCACTCGGGGTCGTCGGCGTCATACCGTGCACCGTCGGGCCGGGTGCCTTTGATCGTGTGGTGCATCGACGCCACCGTGGTCGCCAGCCGTTCGGCGGTCGCGGTCGAGCCGTAGGCCGTGCCGATGAAGAAGGCGACGGAGTGTCCGAGGCGGGTGAGCGCACCGTCGGGGTCGATCTGAGGCATCGGATCGTCGCGGGTGTCGTCGCGGACCAGCCGGGAGTGGTGCACGCCCATCCAGTAGATGGACGGGTCGAGACGCTCGAGGAACGCGGCGCACTGCAGCCCGAAGATCAGCGCGTGGGTGTGCGAGTGCACGTGCCACACGGCGCTGCCCGGGCCGAACCAGCCCGGGTCGCCCGCGGGCGCGGCGAACTCCATTCCTTTGAAGAAGTGCCGGCGCACATCCTGATCGAAGCGGCGGTCGAGCACCTGGCCGATGAGCTGGTGCGGCAGGAACATGTCGTCCTCCTGGTCACGGGTGTGCCCAGTTTAGCTTCTGGATACGGTTGTGACCAGAAATGCGGCGGCTTACGCTGACCGGGTGTCGACTCCCACGAGATGGGCGGGCGTCCCGCTGGTCGACCGCCGTGCCGAGCGGCGGCAACTGCTGGTCGACGCCGCCTACCGAATCTTCGGAGAGGGCGGCGAGCAGGCACTGTCGGTGCGGTCGGTGTGCCGGGAGACCGGCCTGAACTCCCGGTACTTCTACGAGAGCTTTCCGGATGTCGACGCGCTGCTCGGCGCGGTCTACGACGGGGTGAGCGCCGAGCTCGCGGCCGCGGTCGACGCCGCGATGACCTCGGCGGACGCGTCGCTGTCCGCCCGCACCCGAGCCGGCATGGCCGCCGTGCTCGAGTTCAGCTCGAGCGATCCGCGGCGGGGCCGGGTGCTCTTCACCGATGCGCGGGCGAACCCGGTGCTGGCGGCCCGCCGAGTCGCGACCCAGGACCTGTTGCGCGAAGCGGTGCTGTCCGAGGGGTGGCGCCTGCACCCGGATTCCGATCCGGTCGGCGCCCAGGTGGCTGCCGCGTTGTACACCGGGGCGATGGCCGAGCTGGCGCAGCAGTGGTTGGCCGGGCGACTCGGCGACGACCTGGACGCCGTCGTCGACCACGCGTTGGCGCTGGTGCTGCGCTAGCCCGCCGGGCGCCAGCGCTTGATGAAGTCCGTCTCCGGCCATTCTTCGTGGGCGGCCATCAGCTCGTACATCGTTGCGCCGTCGGTGGTTTCGCGGATGATGTCGGCGTGGCCGGCGTGCCGGGTCAGTTCTTCGATGAGATGCAGTGCCACCCAGCGCACGGTCCAGAAATCCACGTCGGCGGGAAACCACGGCACCTCGTGAGGGACCGGGACGGGGGTGTCGAGATCCTTGTCGGCGAAGGCTGCCAGCACCTCGCCGTTGACCGTCCGGAGGTTGTCGAGCAGGCCGGCCAGCGTCTCGTCGTCACGCATCGTGTGCTCGTCGGCGTAGCCGGCCATCTGCTCCTCGAGCGGCCGCGGATCGGGCGGCGGGAAATCGGGAGCGGAGACGACGCGTGCGAGCCAGCCGCGCTGCACACCGGCCGCGTGTTTGACCAGTCCGCCGATCGACAGCGCGCTCGCCGACGGCGTCGCGCGGGCCTGCGCGTCGGTCAGCCCGTAGGCGGCCGCGAAGAAGGCGTCCTGATTGAACCTCAGGAATTCGATCAGTGTCTGTCGTTCGGTACCGGCGGGCGGTGGCAGTCCGGGCATGTCTCACTACTCCTTGTCTCGTGCGTGCAGGGTGTGTGCGTAAAGATCACGGATGCAAGCGATTTCGGCACCGTGGTGGATCATCTCACGGTTGATGTGCAGCACCAGCGTCATCATCGGACGCTCACCGTAGGGGCCCTCGGCCGGGCCGCACGGGCGCGACAACGCCTCGGCGTCCAGCGTGCGGACACCGCTGAGCCAGCGGTCGTACTCGTCGTCGAGCTGCGCGAGTGCCGTGTCCGCGTCGGTGGCGTAGGTCCACGACGAGTAGTCCGCGGGCGGCCCCTGGAAGTGCGAATGGCTACGCACTGCGAGCACGCCGACGATCAGGTGCGCCATGCGCCAGGCGATCGTCGTGAACGGCTCGGGCTGCGGAGGCGGGACGGTGAAGTCGACGAGACCGTCGCGGTGCACCGTCCAGCAGTTCGGAACCGGCTGCCAGAAGTACTCGTCGTCGGTGAGCCCCTCGAGGCGCGGGCGCAGCTGCTGCCGCCAGTGCCAATCGAGTTGGTCGGTCAGTTCGTCGGTGACGTCCATGACATCAGCGTCGCACCCCTATAGGACGATTTCGGTCCTAAGAGTCGGGGAAGTCGGTGCTGCGCGACAGCTGTTCCCAGGTGCGAATGTCCTCGTCGACGGCCGCGCGTGCACTCCCGATCAGAGCCAGCGCATCGGTGCCGAGAACCAGATGGGCGGGCGGAGCGGCGACATCGAGTATCGACAGGATCGCCTCCGCGGCCTTCGCCGGGTTGCCCCGCTGGTTACCGCTCGCGGTGCGCCGCCCGGCGCGAATCGGATCGAACAGGGTGTCGTAATCGGGGATGGAGCGCTGCGCGCGCGTCATCGAGCGACCGGCCCAGTCCGTGCGGAACGACCCCGGTTCGACGGCTGTGACGTGAATACCGAAGCCGGACACTTCTTTTCGCAGGCTCTCCAGCATGCCTTCGACGGCGAACTTGCTGGCACAGTAGGAGCTCATCCCAGGCACGGCCATCAAACCGCCCATCGAGGTGATCGCCATGAGGTGGCCTGCGCGCCGTGTTCGCATGGCCGGCAGCGCAGCCTGCAGGGTGGCGGCCACGCCGAAGACGTTGGTGGCGAACTGTTCACGCATGGTCGCCAGCGGTGTCTCCTCGAAAATGCCCTCCACGCCGTATCCGGCGTTGGCGATGACCACGTCGATGGCTCCCACCGTCGACTCGACATCGGCGACCGTGCTGAACACCGCGTCGTCGTCGGTGACGTCGAGTACGCGCGCGTGGGCCAGACCGGGAGACAGGGCCTCGAAGGCTCGGCCGTCGTCGTGGGTGCGCACCGTTCCAGCCACCCGATGACCGTGGCCGAGGGCTGCTCGGGCGATGGCGCGGCCGAGTCCTGAACTGACTCCGGTGACGAACAACGTGCGCATGGTTCCTCCACTAATGATTGACGCTATGTCAACATTAATCGACATTGCGTCGATTACATTCCCGCGCCGTGTGCAGTCGTTCGACTACACTACTGTAGTCAATCGACTACAGACGGAGGAGCGCGATGTCAGAGATCTCAACGGGGCCGCGCCGGACCACGGCAGACTCGTCGTGGCTGGCGGGCTATTACGCGGTGCGGGCGGGGGTCTCGCTGGCGTGGGTGGTCGCCGCGCTCACCGTGGGACCGATGTCGCCGCTGGTGTCAGGGGTGCTGCTGATCGGCTACCCGGTGTGGGATGCCGTCGCGAACATCGCCGATGCCCGCCGGGCCGAAGGGCTCCGGGCCAGCCCCACGCAGGCCGTCAATGCCCTGATCAGCGGTGTCACCGCGCTGGCCGTCGGCGTTGCCCTCACCCACGGCATGCACACGGTGCTGGCGGTGTTCGGCGCGTGGGCAGTGCTGGCAGGCATCCTTCAGCTCGCGACCGCGCTGCGCCGTCGCCGTCGCGCGGGCAGTCAGTGGGTCATGATGCTGAGCGGAGCGCAGTCCGCGGCCGCCGGCGCGATGTTCCTGGCCGAGGCCGGCGGTCAAGCGACGCCGACCGTGGCCGACATCGCGCCATACGCCGCATTCGGCGCCTTCTACTTTCTCGTGTCGGCGGGATGGCTCGCGGTCTCGCTGCGGCGCAGGCGCTGATCGCCCCGCGGATCCGCCACGTGGTCGGCGAGCACCCCCGCGTCCCGGGAGACCGGCATGGAGTCCTCGAGACCCGTTGCCGCTCTGAGGAACGGTCCGAACAGTCGCCACCCCAGCTGCAGCGCGAGAGCGTCTGCGGTGGCCACGCGCGCCGCATGATCGTCGCCGAGGCGTTCGCGGGCGACGCTCACCAAATGCTCCACATTCGGGAAGCGCTGCTGCAGCCGGCCCACGTCGTACCCGTCGAGAAGTGCGCGGGCGATCACCACCCAATTGCGGTGCGCCAGTGCCTCGACGTCGTCCGGCGCCTCGGCCGTGGACCGGGCCGCCTCGAGCTCCTCCGCAAGGTGATCCAGGACGGCCGCCACCACGGACTCTTTGTTGCCTATGTGTCGAAAGATCAACCCCGCGTTGACTTTCGACCTCTCGGCTATGTCTCGCAGACTGGTCGCTGCCGGCCCGCGTTCGGCGAACAGATCGGCGGCGTGGGACAACACCAGGGGGCGGATCCGCGCGCCCGCCTCCGTCGACTTGCCGCCCTCGGTTGCCATCTGGCTACGGTAGCGTTCGGCCATGCCCGTGCATCCGACCGTATGAGCAAGCCCTGGCAGTCCAGACGCGCCGCGGCCACGGTGCGCAAGGGAGACCTGCGCGAGCAGCAGATTCTCGACCGCGCCGAGGCCCTGTTGTCAGATGTCGGCTACGCCGCCATGACCGTCGCCGACATCGCGGCGGCCGCCGGGCTGACCCGGGGGGCGCTCTACTTCTACTTCGGCTCCAAGCAGGACGTGCTCACCGCACTCGTCGCACGCACGGTGCAGGTGCTGACGGAGAAAGCGAGCCTCGCGCGCACCGACGAGGGGCCCGTCGAGGACGTCATCGCGGGTGCCGTGGAGCGCACCGCCGCACTGTGGCTCGATCATGGCCCGGTGATGCGGATGGCGGTCGACCTCGGCTCCACCGTGCCCGATATCGGGTCGATGTGGACCGCGGCCGCCGAAGAATCGATCACGGTGATCGACGACGTTCTGCAACGCTGCAAGGTCCCCGCTCACGACGGCCCCGACGGCGCGCCCGCGCTGGCCCGGGCCCTGTGCTGGATGATCGAGCGCAACTTCTACCAGGCGTCGAAGGTGTCCGCCCGGACGATCGACGAAACCAGCCGGACCTGCCAGGCCGTCTGGCGCGCGGTCGCGTCTCAGGCTGCAATTTAGGACAGGAGCGGTCCGGTGGCTGTGGCACCCTGACGGGGTGTCCGAAACGACGAGCCGCGTGTTGCAGCTGCTCGGCCTGCTGCAATCGCGGCGGGTCTGGTCGGGCGAGGAACTTGCCGCCCGGCTGGGCGTCACCACCCGAAGCGTGCGCCGCGACGTCGAACGGTTGCGCGACCTCGGGTATCCGGTGTCGGCGAGCAGGGGCCACGGCGGGGGGTATCAGTTGGGTGCGGGCGCGGCGCTGCCGCCACTGCTCCTGGACCCCGACGAGGCCGTCGCGATGGCGGTCTGCCTGCGGCTGGCCGCCGGAGGCAGCGTCGCCGGAGTCGGCGAATCGGCGCTGCGGGCGCTCAGCAAGCTCGACCAGGTGATGCCGCGGCGCCTGCGCTCCCAGGTCTCGGCCGTCCACGAGGCCACGGTCACGTTGAGCTCGGGGACGCCCGAGTCCGTCGTCGAACCCGATGTCCTGATGACGCTCGCCCGTGCCAGCCGGGACCGCGAACACGTGACGGCCGGCTACGTGGACCGGGGCGGCGCCGCGACGCGACGTCGCCTGGAGCCCTACCAGCTCGTCACGACCGGACGGCGGTGGTATCTGCTCGCCTATGACCGCGACCGGCAGGACTGGCGCAGCCTGCGGCTCGACCGGATGTCCGACGTCACCGCCGTCGGCACCACGTTCACACCGCGCGATGCGCCTGACGCGGCCGCGTACGTGCGACGGTCCATCAGCACGTCGCCCTACCGTTACGTGGCCCGCATCCGCTACCACGCACCCGTCGACGCCGTCGCCCCGTACTTCCCGCCCGGCTCGGTGGACGTCGAAGCCGACGGCCCCGACGCGACCATCGTCACCGCGGGAGCCGACGATCCGAGTCAGATGGTTCCCTACCTCGCGAGGGTCGATGCCGAGTTCGAGATCCTCGAGTCCGCCGAACTGGCCGCCGCGATGGTGGCGATGGGGGAGCGGATACACCGTGCCATCGGGGTCGACACGGGAGGATGACCTGATGGTCACGCTCGCCCTCGACATCGGCGGCACGAAGCTGGCGGCCGGCCTGGTCGACGACTCCGGTGCGTTGCGGCATCGCGCGGAACTGCCGACCCCACGCGCCGATGCCGAGTCCATCTGGGCTGCCGCCCGGACCCTGCTCGTCGACGCGCTGGCTGCCGCAGGCGGCACCGTGAACTCTGTCGGCATCTCCTCCGCGGGGCCCATCGACGTTCCCGCCGGCACGGTGAGCCCGATCAACATCGTTGGCTGGCAACACTTTCCGATCGTGGAGCGGACCGCGGAACTCACCGACGCCACCGTGCGACTCGGCGGGGACGGCCTGTGCATGGCGATGGGGGAGCAGTGGCGTGG
Source organism: Mycolicibacterium sp. 018/SC-01/001 (assembly GCF_007096635.1). Classification (GTDB taxonomy): domain Bacteria; phylum Actinomycetota; class Actinomycetes; order Mycobacteriales; family Mycobacteriaceae; genus Mycobacterium. Next base: position 152,688 of record NZ_VKAA01000011.1, on the reverse strand, counting down.
CGCCGCCGTGGGTGCCCGGTTCCTGCTCGGCATGGTCGTCTCGACCGGGGTCGGCGGCGGGCTCGTCGTCGACGGCGCACCCTTTCACGGGCGGACCGGGAACGCCGGACACGTCGGCCACGTCGTGGTCGAAGCCGACGGCGCGCCCTGCACGTGCGGCGGCGTCGGCTGTGTCGAGACCGTCGCCGCCGGCCCGTGGCTCGCGCGGTGGGCGCGTGAGCACGGGTGGCAGGCCGCGCCCGACGCCAGTGCCAGAGAATTGGCCGTCGACGCGCGCCGCGGTGACCCGGTGGCCCTCCAGGCGTTCGGACGCGGCGCGGACGCGTTGGCCCGCATGATCGCGTCGGTCGGCGCGGTGTGTGACCTGGACCGGGTGGTCATCGGCGGCGGCGTGGCCCGCGCGGGAGCGCTGCTGTTCGACCCGTTGCGGACCGCTCTGCGTCGCTACGCCGGCCTGAGCTTCCTGCACGATCTGCAGGTCTCACCGGCGCGCCTGGGCGGTGACGCCGGACTGATCGGCGCGGCCGCTCTCGGCCGTTTTGGCTGATCGGGGCCCAGCAGGCTATTCTTGCGGGCGTTCCACCGAAGACCGTCGGTCACCAGTCACATGGTTGAAGGTCCGGGTTTCACCCGGCGGCCCACGCAGGAGGACGAGGCACGTACCTTTTTTGTGTGCGCCCCGACCTGTCTGCGTCGGGGCGTTCGTCGTTTCACGACCTTCTCTCCTGCGTCCGGCCGGCGCTCCTCGACGGGACATCCGTACACCCACCACGAGGAGGCATGCATGGCCAAGGCTGACAAAGCCACCGCGGTCGCCGACATCGCCGAGCAGTTCAAGGAGGCGACGGCGACGCTCGTCACCGAGTACCGCGGACTGACGGTCGCCAACCTCGCGCAGCTGCGCCGTTCGCTCGGCGACTCGGCCACCTACACCGTTGCCAAGAACACCTTGGTCAAGCGTGCGGCGGCCGAAGCTGGCATCGAAGGTCTCGACGAACTGTTCGCCGGTCCCACCGCGATCGCGTTCGTCACAGGCGAGGCCGTCGACGCCGCCAAAGCGATCAAGACCTTCGCCAAGGACAACAAGGCGCTGGTCATCAAGGGCGGCTACATGGACGGCCGCGCGCTGTCCGTCGACGAGGTCAACCGCATCGCGGACCTCGAGTCGCGCGAGGTGCTGCTGGCCAAGCTGGCCGGCGCGATGAAGGGCAACCTGACCAAGGCTGCCGGTCTGTTCAACGCTCCGGCGTCGCAGGTCGCGCGTCTGGCTGCTGCGCTGCAGGAGAAGAAGGCCGCCGAAGAAGCCGCCTAGCGGCTCAGCGCACGTTTCACCACCCACTGACATACAGAAGTAAACGAAGGAAGGACCATCATGGCCAAGCTGTCCACTGAAGAGCTGCTCGACGCGTTCAAGGAGCTCACCCTGCTCGAGCTGAGCGAGTTCGTGAAGGCGTTCGAGGAGACCTTCGAGGTCACCGCCGCTGCTCCGGTCGCCGTCGCCGCCGCCGGCCCCGCCGGTGGTGCCCCGGCCGAGGCCGCCGAGGAGCAGTCGGAGTTCGACGTCATCCTCGAGGGTGCCGGCGAGAAGAAGATCGGCGTCATCAAGGTCGTCCGCGAGATCGTCTCGGGCCTGGGCCTCAAGGAAGCCAAGGACCTCGTCGACAGCGCCCCCAAGCCGCTGCTCGAGAAGGTCACCAAGGAGGCCGCCGAGGACGCCAAGGCCAAGCTCGAGGCCGCCGGCGCGTCGGTGAGCGTCAAGTAAGCAGCAGTTCGGAGCCGTCCATAATGACGGCGACGTCAGTCGTGGGGCTGGTCTGGCAAACAGGCCGGCCCCACGTCGCGTTCGGCCCCCGTCCGCCCTCGGTGGACGGGCGGGTACGTTACAGTGACTCAAGCCACAGGCGGTGCGTCCGTGGTGGGCAGGTGCTGGACTGGCGAGAGGAATTCGCGTGGGCATTGGTATCCAGATCGAAGGGCTGACCAAGTCCTTCGGCTCGCAGCGAATCTGGGAAGACGTCACGTTCGACCTGCCCGCCGGTGAGGTGAGCGTGCTGCTGGGCCCGTCGGGTACCGGTAAGTCGGTGTTCCTGAAATCGCTGATCGGCCTGCTGCGCCCCGAGCGCGGCAAGATCATCGTCGACGGCACGAACATCATCGAGTGCTCGGCCAAGGAGCTCTACGAGATCCGCACGCTGTTCGGCGTGATGTTCCAGGACGGTGCGCTGTTCGGCTCGATGAGCCTCTACGACAACACCGCATTCCCGCTTCGTGAGCACACGAAGAAGAAGGAATCCGAGATCCGTCAGATCGTGATGGAGAAGCTCGACCTGGTCGGTCTGGCCGGTGACGAGAACAAGTTCCCCGGCGAGATCTCCGGCGGTATGCGCAAGCGCGCCGGGCTGGCGCGTTCGCTGGTGCTGGACCCCCAGATCATCCTCTGTGACGAGCCGGACTCGGGTCTGGATCCGGTGCGCACGGCCTACCTGTCGCAGTTGCTGATCGACATCAACGCTCAGATCGACTGCACGATCCTGATCGTGACCCACAACATCAACATCGCCCGCACGGTGCCCGACAACATGGGCATGCTGTTCCGCAAGCACCTGGTGATGTTCGGCCCGCGTGAGGTTCTGCTGACCAGCGACGAGCCGGTGGTGCGCCAGTTCCTCAACGGCCGCCGCCTCGGTCCGATCGGTATGTCGGAGGAGAAGGACGAGTCGACGATGGCTGAGGAGCAGGCCATGGTCGACGCCGGTCACCACGATGGCGGCGTCGAGGAGATCGAGGGTGTGCCGCCGCAGGTCTCGGCCACTCCGGGTATGCCCGAGCGCAAGGCGGTGGCGCGTCGTCAGGCGCGGGTGCGCGAGATCATGCACACGCTGCCCCCGGCGGCTCAGGAAGCGATCCGCGAGGACCTCGACGGTACCCAGACATCCTCTGCTCGCGACTACGACGGCGAGCAGTCCCGCCGTGACGAGGACGAGGCGCCCACGGGGCGCATCCCTGTCGGCGGCGACCGCTGACCGTCGCCCGCTGCGCCGGGCGTTTCCTCACCACGCTGTTCTGATCGGCTCTGCCGTGCCCTGAATCAGGGCGTTGCCGCGCCGTCATCGGCGTGCGTCAAAATTTTCCCGACCGTTCTCTTGCGGCCCCGTCGCACTGGTTATACAGTTTGCCAGAATCGCGATGCCGTGCGGAAAACCGCACTTGAGGCATGGAAACGTGATTTCTCGATGCTTTCTGAAACAGGAGAATAATGGTCGACCGCTATCGGGTCTGGTTGGGGGCAGGCGTCCTAGCGGGGGGAGTGTCAGCTGCGATGCTGACGAGTGCGGGTGTCGCAGCCGCCGACGACGGAACGTCGTCCGGTACGGGCACCCAGGCATCGTCGAACGCCGGTGGCGGGAGCGATGCGACGGCAGGGAATACGGCAGGGAAGACGGAGAAGCCTGCCAAGTCCGCCACGAAGCGGGACCGCAAGGTTGCCCTCACGCCACACCGCGGCACGTCCACGACGACGGAGTCGACGGAGCCAACAGGACCCACGGAATCCGTCGAGTCGGGGACCACCCAGCCCGAGGTCACCGCGCCGCCGGCGCCGGACTCCGAGCAGTCGACCGAGGTCGAGCCGACACCCGAGCAAGGGGACACCGAGACCGGCGGTGTGGCGCACAAGCCGCTGCGCGGACTGTTCGGTGGCGGCAAGCATCGTGCACCTGAGCCCGATGCTGAGACCGGCGGCGGGCCCGACAGCGTGCCCGTCGCCGAGGCGGGCACAGCACCGGTGGTGGCCGAGCCGGTTGTGTCCACGCCGGCCGCCGAGCCGGCCGCCGAGCCGGCCGCGTCGACGCAGCGCCGTACCCCGATCAGCGCGTTCGCCACCGGCATCGAGACCGATCTGGGATCGCCGGAAGGCGCGATGGTGATGCGCCTGGCTGCTGCCGATGCGCCGCCGGTGCAGACGCAGTCGACGTTGCTGGACGTCCTCAACACGATCGGCAAGAAGTTCTACGACTTCTACACCGGCACCATGGCGTTCTTCTCCGGCCCGGTTCGCGCGCCGTTCGGCAGCACCGTGCGCGTCGAATCCTCGACGCTGACCATCGGCGGCCACAAGGACGTTCCGGCCGACTGGTACTTCCCCGACACCGACACCCCGGCCGGGCTGATCTACCTGCAGCACGGCTTCCTCGCCAACGCCTCCTTCTACAGTGCGACCGCGGCCTACCTCGCGGAGAAGACCGACAGCATCGTCGTGGTTCCGTCCCTGACGTGGAATCCGTTCGACGTCGACGACTATCCACTCGAGTGGCCGAGCACCGGGCGTGCGATCGCCGCCCTGTTCGCCGGGGACCGCGCGGCGCTGACCGCGAGCGCCCGGTTGGCGGGCTACGACGGCGTTCTGCCGACTCGCGTCGTGCTCGCCGGACACTCGGCCGGCGGCGGCCTGGTGGCGATGGTCGGGCGATACATGGTCGAGACCGGCAACGCCGACGATCTGGCGGGGATCATCATGTTCGACGGGGTCGGCACGCTCAGCTACATGAGTCAGGACATCGCAGCGATCCCGACGTCGATCCCGGTGTACAACATCGCGGCCGGACCCAGCTCCTGGAATTGGTACGGCGACACCAACCGCAAGCTCAGTGCCGTCCGCCCCGGCATGTTCACCGGCGTCACCTTCCTGGGCGGCAAGCATGCCGACGGCATGCAGACCACCGCGCCCATCGTGCAGTACTTCGCCTATCTCGCGATGGGACACTCGTCTCCGGTGGACGTGATGGCGAACAAGGTGCTCGCCGCCGGCTGGATCAACGACATGCTCGACAACACGCACACCGATCGGCTCTACGACAAGAACGCCTCGGCGTGGAGCGTCGTCAGCGGCTGGTGGTGGGATCAGCTGACCTCGTCGTCGACGCGGCGCGTCCGCACGGTCAGCCTCTGATGCGGGAATTACTCCCAAACTCGGTGTTGTCTCTTGACGGAACAGCGAAACCGGGCCAATCTATTGGCCAGCAATGTGTACTTGGATGACAGCAGTTCGGGCCGCCAGCCAGCGCCCTCCATGCTTTGCCGTGCACTAGTTGAGGAATAGCCCGTCCTGCGCTATCGTTGGACGTTGCGCTGGCTGCATCCTGCCCACCTCATCCGCACCGCCCACGTGGTCGAAGCCTGAGCCCTGCTCAGCGATCTAGACGCGTGCCGTGCGCCGGAGGCGGCTCGTGGAGCCAGCCGAACCGACGCAGAATCGCGGCACGACGGTCCGGTGTCCACCGGTACTACGGTCGCATGAGGTGCTGGAAGGATGCATCTTGGCAGGGTCCCGCCAGATCGAGTCAGTAACCAACAACTCCGTTCCCGGAGCACCAAACAGGATTTCTTTCGCGAAACTCCGTGAGCCCCTCGAGGTTCCCGGGCTTCTCGATGTCCAAACCGAGTCCTTCGAATGGCTGATCGGCGCCGAGGACTGGTTCCAGCGCGCCGTCGACCGAGGCGACGTGGACCCCAAGGGTGGTCTGCAGGAAGTCCTCGAAGAGCTGTCCCCGATCGAGGACTTCTCGGGTTCGATGTCGCTGTCCTTCTCCGATCCGCGCTTCGACGAGGTCAAGGCACCCGTCGACGAGTGCAAAGACAAGGACATGACGTACGCGGCGCCGCTGTTCGTCACCGCCGAGTTCATTAACAACAACACCGGCGAGATCAAGAGCCAGACGGTGTTCATGGGTGACTTCCCGATGATGACGGAGAAGGGCACCTTCATCATCAATGGCACCGAGCGTGTCGTGGTGAGCCAGCTGGTTCGCTCGCCGGGTGTGTACTTCGACGAGACGATCGACAAGTCCACCGAGAAGACGCTGCACAGCGTCAAGGTGATCCCGGGCCGCGGTGCGTGGCTGGAGTTCGACGTCGACAAGCGCGACACCGTCGGCGTCCGCATCGACCGCAAGCGCCGCCAGCCCGTCACCGTGCTGCTGAAGGCGCTGGGCTGGACCAACGAGCAGATCACCGAGCGCTTCGGCTTCTCCGAGATCATGATGGGCACGCTCGAGAAGGACAACACCGCAGGCACCGACGAGGCGCTGCTCGACATCTACCGCAAGCTGCGGCCGGGCGAGCCCCCGACCAAGGAGTCGGCGCAGACCCTGCTGGAGAACCTGTTCTTCAAGGAGAAGCGCTACGACCTGGCCCGGGTGGGCCGCTACAAGGTCAACAAGAAGCTGGGCCTCAATGCCGGCCAGCCGATTACCAGCTCGACGCTGACCGAAGAGGACGTCGTCGCGACCATCGAGTACCTGGTCCGTCTGCACGACGGCCAGACCACGATGACGGTGCCCGGCGGCGTCGAGGTGCCGGTCGAGGTGGACGACATCGACCACTTCGGCAACCGTCGCCTGCGCACTGTCGGCGAGCTGATCCAGAACCAGATCCGGGTCGGCCTGTCGCGTATGGAGCGCGTCGTGCGTGAGCGCATGACCACCCAGGACGTCGAGGCGATCACGCCGCAGACCCTGATCAACATCCGTCCTGTCGTGGCGGCGATCAAGGAGTTCTTCGGCACCAGCCAGTTGAGCCAGTTCATGGATCAGAACAACCCGCTGTCGGGTCTGACCCACAAGCGCCGCCTGTCGGCGCTCGGCCCCGGCGGTCTGTCCCGTGAGCGTGCCGGCCTCGAGGTCCGCGACGTGCACTCCAGCCATTACGGCCGCATGTGCCCGATCGAGACTCCGGAAGGCCCGAACATCGGCCTGATCGGCTCGCTGTCGGTGTACGCGCGGGTGAACCCGTTCGGCTTCATCGAGACGCCGTACCGCAAGGTCATCGATGGCCAGGTCAGCGACCAGATCGACTACCTGACCGCCGACGAGGAGGACCGCCACGTCGTGGCGCAGGCCAACTCGCCGCTCGACGGTGACGGACGCTTCGAAGAGGAGCGCGTGCTGGTCCGACGCAAGGGCGGCGAGGTCGAGTTCGTCTCGGCCGCCGAGGTCGACTACATGGACGTTTCGCCGCGCCAGATGGTGTCGGTCGCGACGGCGATGATCCCGTTCCTCGAGCACGACGACGCCAACCGTGCCCTGATGGGTGCCAACATGCAGCGCCAGGCCGTTCCGCTGGTGCGCAGCGAGGCCCCGCTGGTCGGCACCGGTATGGAGCTGCGCGCCGCCATCGACGCCGGTGACGTGATCGTCGCCGACAAGGCGGGCGTGATCGAGGAAGTGTCGGCGGACTACATCACCGTGATGGCCGACGACGGCTCCCGGCACACCTACCGGATGCGCAAGTTCGCCCGCTCCAACCACGGCACGTGCGCCAACCAGCGCCCGATCGTGGACGCGGGGCAGCGTGTCGAGGCGGGCCAGGTCCTCGCCGACGGTCCGTGCACCGAGAACGGTGAGATGGCGCTGGGCAAGAACCTGCTCGTCGCCGTCATGCCGTGGGAGGGCCACAACTACGAAGACGCGATCATCCTCTCCAACCGCCTGGTCGAAGAGGACGTGCTGACTTCGATCCACATCGAGGAGCACGAGATCGATGCCCGCGACACCAAGCTGGGCGCCGAGGAGATCACCCGGGACATCCCGAACGTCTCCGATGAGGTGCTGGCCGATCTCGACGAGCGCGGCATCATCCGCATCGGCGCCGAGGTCCGCGACGGCGACATCCTCGTCGGCAAGGTCACCCCGAAGGGGGAGACCGAGCTGACCCCCGAGGAGCGCCTGCTGCGTGCCATCTTCGGCGAGAAGGCCCGCGAGGTCCGCGACACGTCGCTCAAGGTGCCCCACGGTGAGTCCGGCAAGGTCATCGGCATCCGCGTGTTCTCCCGTGAGGACGACGACGAGCTGCCGGCCGGTGTCAACGAGCTGGTCCGCGTCTACGTGGCCCAGAAGCGCAAGATCTCCGACGGCGACAAGCTCGCCGGACGCCACGGCAACAAGGGCGTCATCGGCAAGATCCTGCCGGTCGAGGACATGCCGTTCCTGCCCGATGGCACTCCGGTGGACATCATCCTGAACACCCACGGTGTGCCGCGTCGTATGAACATCGGCCAGATCCTGGAGACCCACCTCGGGTGGGTCGCCAAGGCCGGCTGGAACATCGAGGGAAGCCCGGAGTGGGCGGCCAACCTGCCCGAGGGCATGCAGTCGGCCCCGGCCGACTCGATCGTGGCCACCCCGGTGTTCGACGGTGCGCAGGAGAAGGAGCTCGAGGGCCTGCTCGGCTCGACGCTCCCCAACCGCGACGGCGATGTCATGGTCAACGCCGAGGGTAAGGCCGAGCTGTTCGACGGCCGCAGTGGTGAACCGTTCCCGTACCCGGTGACGGTCGGCTACATGTACATCCTGAAGCTGCACCACCTGGTCGACGACAAGATCCACGCCCGCTCGACCGGTCCGTACTCGATGATCACCCAGCAGCCGCTCGGTGGTAAGGCGCAGTTCGGTGGTCAGCGTTTCGGTGAGATGGAGTGCTGGGCCATGCAGGCCTACGGCGCGGCGTACACGCTGCAGGAGCTCTTGACGATCAAGTCCGACGACACCGTCGGTCGCGTCAAGGTCTACGAGGCGATCGTCAAGGGCGAGAACATCCCCGAGCCGGGCATCCCGGAGTCGTTCAAGGTGCTTCTCAAAGAGCTGCAGTCGCTCTGCCTGAACGTCGAGGTGCTGTCTTCGGACGGCGCGGCGATCGAGATGCGTGACGGCGACGACGAGGACTTGGAGCGTGCTGCTGCCAACCTCGGAATCAACCTGTCGCGCAACGAATCCGCCTCTGTCGAAGATCTCGCGTAGATCTGGCCCTCAATAGTTTTCTAGTCCCGAAAGGGGAAAGGGAGTTACGTGTTAGACGTCAACTTCTTCGATGAACTCCGCATCGGCCTGGCCACCGCGGACGACATCCGCAACTGGTCCTACGGCGAGGTCAAGAAGCCGGAGACCATCAACTACCGCACGCTCAAGCCGGAAAAGGACGGCCTGTTCTGCGAGAAGATCTTCGGACCGACTCGCGACTGGGAGTGCTACTGCGGTAAGTACAAGCGCGTCCGGTTCAAGGGCATCATCTGCGAGCGATGCGGCGTCGAGGTGACCCGTGCCAAGGTGCGCCGTGAGCGGATGGGCCACATCGAGCTGGCCGCTCCGGTCACGCACATCTGGTACTTCAAGGGTGTGCCGTCGCGGTTGGGCTACCTGCTCGACCTGGCCCCGAAGGATCTCGAGAAGATCATCTACTTCGCGGCCTACGTCATCACCGCGGTCGACGACGAGATGCGGCACAACGAGCTGTCCACGCTCGAGGCCGAGATGGCCGTCGAGCGCAAGGCTCTCGAGGATCAGCGCGACGCCGACCTCGAGGCCCGGGCGCAGAAGCTCGAAGCCGACATGAAGGAGCTCGAGGACGAGGGCGCCAAGTCCGACGTCAAGCGCAAGGTCCGCGACGGTGGCGAACGCGAGATGCGTCAGCTGCGTGACCGCGCCCAGCGTGAGCTCGACCGGCTCGACGAGATCTGGACGACCTTCACCAAGCTGGCTCCCAAGCAGCTGATCGTCGACGAGCTCCTCTACCGCGAGCTGCAGGACCGCTACGGCGAGTACTTCGAGGGCGCCATGGGCGCCGAGTCGATCAAGAAGCTCATCGAGAACTTCGACATCGACGCCGAGGCGGAGTCGCTGCGCGACACCATCCGCAACGGCAAGGGCCAGAAGAAGCTGCGTGCGCTCAAGCGCCTCAAGGTGGTCGCCGCGTTCCAGACGAACCGGAACTCGCCGATGGGCATGGTGCTCGACGCGGTGCCGGTGATCCCGCCGGAGCTGCGTCCGATGGTGCAGCTCGACGGTGGCCGCTTCGCCACCTCGGATCTCAACGACCTGTACCGCCGCGTGATCAACCGCAACAACCGTCTCAAGAGGCTGATCGACCTCGGTGCTCCCGAGATCATCGTCAACAACGAGAAGCGGATGCTGCAGGAGTCCGTCGACGCGCTGTTCGACAACGGCCGCCGCGGCCGTCCGGTCACCGGGCCGGGCAACCGTCCGCTCAAGTCGCTGTCCGATCTGCTGAAGGGCAAGCAGGGCCGGTTCCGTCAGAACCTGCTCGGTAAGCGCGTCGACTACTCGGGCCGTTCGGTCATCGTGGTCGGCCCGCAGCTCAAGCTGCACCAGTGCGGTCTGCCGAAGCTGATGGCTCTCGAGCTGTTCAAGCCGTTCGTGATGAAGCGTCTGGTCGACCTGAACCACGCGCAGAACATCAAGAGCGCCAAGCGGATGGTGGAGCGTCAGCGGCCGCAGGTGTGGGACGTCCTCGAAGAGGTTATCGGCGAGCACCCCGTGCTGCTGAACCGCGCACCCACGCTGCACCGGCTGGGCATCCAGGCCTTCGAGCCGCAGCTGGTCGAGGGCAAGGCCATCCAGCTGCACCCGCTGGTGTGTGAGGCGTTCAACGCCGACTTCGACGGTGACCAGATGGCCGTGCACCTCCCGCTGAGTGCGGAGGCGCAGGCCGAGGCCCGCATCCTGATGCTGTCGTCGAACAACATCCTGTCTCCCGCGTCGGGCCGCCCGCTGGCCATGCCGCGTCTGGACATGGTGACCGGCCTGTACTACCTGACCACCGAGATCGAGGGCGACACCGGCGAGTACACGCCGGCCGCCAAGGATCAGCCGGAGTCCGGTGTGTACAGCAGCCCGGCCGAGGCCATCATGGCGCTCGACCGTGGTGCGCTGAGCGTGCGCGCGAAGATCCGCGTCCGGTTGACGCAGCAGCGTCCGCCGGCCGATGTCGAAGCGCAGTTGTTCGAGAACGGCTGGACCCCGGGCGATGCCTGGACCGCCGACACGACGCTGGGCCGCGTGCTGTTCAACGAGCTGCTGCCCAAGGGCTATCCGTTCATCAACGAGCAGATGCACAAGAAGGTGCAGGCCCGGATCATCAACGATCTGGCCGAGCGCTACCCGATGATCGTGGTCGCGCAGACCGTCGACAAGCTCAAGGACGCCGGCTTCTACTGGGCCACGCGTTCCGGGGTGACGGTTTCGATGGCCGACGTTCTGGTGCCGCCGCAGAAGCAGGAGATCCTCGACCGGTACGAGAAGGAAGCCGACGGGATCGAGAAGAAGTACCAGCGCGGCGCGCTCAACCGCGACGAGCGCAACGAGGCCCTGGTCAAGATCTGGCAGGACGCGACCGAAGAGGTCGGTAAGGCGCTGGAGGACTTCTACCCCGAGGACAACCCGATCATCACGATCGTGAAGTCCGGCGCGACGGGTAACCTCACGCAGACCCGCACCCTGGCCGGCATGAAGGGCCTGGTGACGAACCCGAAGGGTGAGTTCATCCCGCGTCCGATCAAGTCCTCGTTCCGCGAGGGCCTGACGGTGCTGGAGTACTTCATCAACACCCACGGTGCTCGTAAGGGTCTGGCCGACACCGCGCTGCGTACCGCTGACTCCGGGTACCTGACCCGTCGTCTGGTGGACGTGTCGCAGGACGTCATCGTCCGCGAGAACGACTGCGAGACCGAGCGTGGCATCACCGTCACGCTGGCCGAGCGTCAGGACGACGGCACGCTGGTGCGCGATCAGCACATCGAGACGTCGGCCTACGCCCGCACCCTGGCGACCGACGCGGTCGACGCCGACGGCAACGTCGTCGTCGAGCGTGGTCACGACCTGGGTGACCCGGCGATCGACGCGCTGCTCGCGGCCGGTATCACCGAGGTCAAGGTGCGGTCGGTGCTGACCTGCACGACGGGCACCGGCGTCTGCGCCATGTGCTATGGCCGTTCGATGGCGACCGGCAAGCTGGTCGACATCGGCGAGGCCGTCGGCATCGTGGCCGCGCAGTCCATCGGTGAGCCCGGCACACAGCTGACGATGCGTACCTTCCACCAGGGTGGTGTCACCGGTGGCCAGGACATCGTCGGTGGTCTGCCCCGCGTGCAGGAGCTGTTCGAGGCCCGCGTGCCTCGCAACCGCGCCCCGATCGCGGACGTCACCGGGCGGATTCGCCTGGAGGAGAGCGACAAGTTCTACAAGATCACCATCGTTCCCGACGACGGGGGCGAGGAGGTCGTGTACGACAAGCTCTCGCGTCGTCAGCGCCTGAAGGTGTTCAAGCACGACGACGGTTCCGAGCGTCTGCTGACCGACGGTGACCACGTCGAGGTGGGCCAGCAGCTGATGGAAGGCTCGGCCGACCCGCACGAGGTGCTGCGCGTCCAGGGTCCCCGCGAGGTGCAGATCCACCTCGTCAAGGAGGTCCAGGAGGTGTACCGCGCTCAGGGTGTGTCGATCCACGACAAGCACATCGAGGTCATCGTCCGGCAGATGCTGCGTCGCGTCACGATCATCGATTCGGGTGCGACGGAGTTCCTGCCCGGCTCGCTGACCGAGCGCGGCGAGTTCGAGACAGAGAACCGTCGGGTGGTCGCCGAGGGCGGCGAGCCCGCGGCGGGTCGTCCGGTGCTGATGGGTATCACGAAGGCATCGCTGGCGACGGATTCGTGGCTGTCGGCGGCGTCGTTCCAGGAGACCACCCGCGTGCTGACCGATGCGGCGATCAACTGCCGCAGCGACAAGCTGCAGGGTCTGAAGGAGAACGTGATCATCGGCAAGCTGATCCCGGCCGGTACCGGTATCAACCGCTACCGCAACATCCAGGTTCAGCCGACCGAAGAGGCCCGCGCCGCGGCGTACACGATCCCGTCCTACGAGGATCAGTACTACAGCCCGGACTTCGGCCAGGCGACCGGCGCTGCGGTGCCGCTGGACGATTACGGCTACTCGGACTACCGGTAGACAGTCAGACAGGGAGAACCCCCACTCACCGAGTGGGGGTTCTTTCTATTTCTGGAACTCTTCGACGGCGCGCAGTTTGTTGGTCACGTCGAGGGCGGCGATCTTGTAGGCCTCGGAGAACGTCGGGTAGTTCAGCACCGCGTCGACGAGGTAGTCGACGGTGCCGCCGCACCCCATGACGGCCTGCCCGATGTGGATCAGCTCGGTGGCGTTGCTGCCGAAGATGTGGATTCCCAACAGCTTTCGATCCTCGGTGGACACCAGGAGCTTCAGCATGCCGTGGGAGTCGCCGGCGATCTGCCCGCGGGCCAGTTCGCGGTAGCGGGCCACTCCGAACTCATACGGCACGGCCTTCTCGGTCAGCTCGGCCTCGGTGGCGCCGACGAACGACACCTCGGGGATCGTGTAGATCCCGATCGGCTGCAGGGCGGTCATGTCGTTGGCCGGCTCGTCGAACGCGTGGTAGGCCGCCAGCCGCCCCTGGTCCATCGACGTCGCCGCCAGCGCGGGGAAGCCGATGACGTCGCCGACGGCGAAGATGTGGTCGACCGAGGTGCGGAAGTCGTCGTCGACCTGCAGGCGTCCCCTTTTGTCGGCTTCCAGCCCCGCGGCCTTCAGGTCCAGAGTCTCGGTCAGGCCCTGCCGGCCCGCGGAGTACATGACGGTGTCGGCGGCGATCCGCTTACCCGAGGCGAGCGTCGTCAACGTGGTGTCCTCGCCGATCTCCACCCCCGTGACCTCCTCGCCGAACCGGAACGTCACCGCGAGGTCGCGCAGGTGGAACGTCAGCGCCTCGACGATCTCGGAGTCGACGAACTCCAACATCGACGGGCGCTTCTCGATGACCGTCACCTTGGTGCCCAGCGCGGCGAAGATGGAGGCGTACTCGATGCCGATGACACCGGCGCCGACCACCACCATGGACAGCGGCACCTTCTTCAGCCCGAGGATCCCGTCGGAGTCCAGGACCTTCTCGTCGTCGAACTCGATGTCATCGGGCCGGGCCGGCTTGGTGCCGGTCGCGATCACGATGTTCTCGCCGGTGACGGTGATGTGTTCACTGTCGTTGTCGTTCTCCACGACGACGGTGTGCGGGTCGACGAAGCGGCCGTGCCCGGTGAACAGGTCGATCCGGTTGCGGATCAGTTGCGAGCGGACCACGTCGATCTCCCGGGTGATGACGTGCTGCGTACGCATGTGGAGGTCTTCAGTGGTGATGTGGTCCTTGACCCGGTAGCTGGAGCCGTACAGCTCGCGCTGGTTCATGCCCGTCAGGTAGATCACGGCCTCGCGCAACGTCTTCGACGGGATGGTCCCGGTGTTGACGCACACCCCGCCGAGCATCCAGCCGCGTTCGATGACCGCGACGGACTTGCCGAGCTTCGAGGCGGCCACCGCTGCTTTCTGTCCTCCCGGGCCCGAGCCGATGACCACGAGGTCGTACTCCGTCTGCGACGCCATGCCCCTACCTTTCCCCATTTCGCCGCTTCGCACCCCTGTCTGACGCCGCGTTTAGACTCGGCGGCGTGCTGATCGGATCCCACGTCCACGGTGACGACCCCCTGGCAGCGGCGGCCGCTGACGGCGCCGATGTCGTCCAGTTCTTCCTCGGCGACCCGCAGAGCTGGAAGAAGCCGAAACCGCGTGAGGACGCGGCGGTGCTCAAGGCGTCATCGACGCCGATCTACGTGCACGCCCCGTACCTGATCAACGTGGCGTCGGCGAACAACCGGGTCCGCATCCCGTCGCGCAAGATCCTGCAGGACACCTGTGACGCGGCCGCCGAGGTCGGCGCCACCGCGGTGATCGTGCACGGCGGACACGCCGACGACAACGACATGGACGCCGGCTTCGAGCGCTGGGCGAAGGCCCTGGACTACCTCGAGACCGAGGTTCCGGTCTATCTGGAGAACACCGCCGGCGGCGACCACGCCATGGCACGCCACTTCGACACCATCGCCCGGCTCTGGGACCACATCGGGGACAAGGGAATCGGGTTCTGTCTGGACACCTGCCACGCCTGGGCTGCCGGTGAGGCCTTGATCGGCGCGGTGGAGCGCATCCAGGCGATCACCGGACGCATCGACCTCGTGCACTGCAACGACTCCCGCGACGCCGCCGGCTCCGGCGCCGACCGGCACGCGAACTTCGGCACCGGGCAGATCGACCCGCAGCTGCTGGTCGCGGTCGTGTCCGCCGCCGGCGCGCCGGTCATCTGTGAGACCGCCGACGAAGGCCGCAAAGACGACATCGCGTTCCTGCGCGAGAACCTCTGACGGATGTGAGCGGTCACAACTTCGTTGCCGAATGGACGTTGAACGGCAGCTGGCCGCGAGGTTAATTAGTCTGACGACGGGAATCCTTGCCCTTCCCGCGTCGAAAGGCTCATGTGTCCGCAATCGAACAGTCGTCGATTGCGGTAGCGCCCGCACCGGCCACCCCGGCCCGGCGCCGCGTGGACCGGGTACGCGTCCTCCGATGGGTCGCCGTGGCCGTCTGGGCCGCGGTCGTCGCCTATAGGACCGTGACCGACGGCCTCGCCTTCAACCGCGAGCTGCTGCTGGTCTACATCTGCACCGGGCTGCTCGCGGCCAGCATCGGTCAGGCGCGCCGGATGGTCGCGGTGATCCGGGACTGGCTGCCGTTCGCGCTGGTGCTCATCGCCTACGACCTGAGCAGGGGAGCGGCCACGCTGATCGGCCGGCCCACGCTGTGGCACTGGCAAGCCGATTCCGACCGCGCGATGTTCTTCGGCACGATGCCGACCGTGTGGCTGCAGGAACACCTGAAGTTGCCCACGCCGCCCTGGTGGGAGGTCGTGATCAGTGCGGTCTACATGTCCTTCTTCATCCTGCCGTACGTGATCGCGGCCGTGCTGTGGCTGAAGGACCGGCAGGAGTGGAAGGCGTTCGTCCGCCTGTTCGTCGGGCTGAACCTGATCGCCCTGGTGATCTACGCGCTGGTGCCCGCCGCGCCGCCGTGGGCGGCCGCGCGGTGCACGTCCGGTGACGTCGCCGGTGGCCCGTCCGGTCCGGGGTGCATGTTCCGGTCGGCCCGCGGCGTACCCGACGGCGGCATCCTCGGGTCGATGCAGTTCACCCAGGACGGCGCGCACGACTGGGTCGAGCGCATCGTCGGCCGGGGGTGGGGCAAGCTGAACCTCCATTCGGCGACCGCGCTGCTGGATCAGGGGCAGGCGAGTGTGAACCTGGTGGCCGCGATCCCGTCGCTGCACGCCGGGATGTCGGCGGCGCTGGCCGCGTTCCTGTGGACCCGGGTGCAGCGCCGCTGGCGCCCTCTTCTGGTGGCCTATCCGCTGGTCATGGGCTTCACCCTGGTGTACAGCGCCGAGCACTACGTGACCGATCTGCTGCTGGGCTGGGCGTTGGCCGCGGTGGTCATGATCGCGCTGCACCGCTGGGACGCCTGGCGTGATCGCAGGGCTATTACAGATCTTGTGTGACCGTCGCGAAGATGTAACAGTGTGGGGATGGACACGCACGTCGTCACCAACCAGGTCCCGCCCCTGGAGAACTTCAACCCGGCCGCCTCGCCCGTCCTCGCAGAGGCGCTGATCCGCGACGGCGGCGAATGGGGCGTCGACGAGGTACACGAGCTCGGTGCGCTCGGCGGTTCCGCTGCGGCGCAGCGCTGGGGCGAGCTCGCCGACCGCAACCGGCCCGTGCTGCACACCCATGACAGGGTCGGCCACCGCATCGACGAGATCGAGTACGACCCCGCATACCACCAGCTGATGACCGTGGCGATCGGCCACGGCCTGCACGCCGCTCCGTGGGCCGACGACCGGCCGGGCGCCCATGTGGTGCGCGCTGCCAAGACATCGGTCTGGACCCCCGAACCGGGGCACATCTGCCCGATCTCGATGACCTACGCCGTCGTCCCGGCCCTGCGGCACAACCCGGAGTTGGCCGCGCTCTACGAGCCGCTGTTGACCAGCCGGGTCTACGACCCCGAGCTCAAGGTGCCGACCACCAAAGCCGGCATCACCGCAGGCATGTCGATGACCGAGAAGCAGGGTGGCTCCGACGTGCGCGCGGGGACCACGGAAGCGACTCCAAACCAAGCGAAGCCCAACGGTGACGGCACCTACTCGCTGCGCGGGCACAAGTGGTTCACCTCGGCGCCGATGTGCGACATCTTCCTGGTGCTCGCCCAGGCGCCGGGCGGCCTGAGCTGCTTCCTGCTGCCCCGCGTGCTGCCCGACGGCAGCCGCAATCGCATGTTCCTGCAGCGGCTCAAGGACAAATTGGGCAACCACGCCAACGCGTCCAGCGAGGTCGAGTACGACGGTGCGACGGCATGGCTGGTCGGTGAGGAGGGCCGCGGCGTGCCGACCATCATCGAGATGGTCAACCTCACCCGCCTGGACTGCACGCTCGGTAGCGCGACGAGCATGCGCACCGGGCTGATGCGTGCCATCCACCACGCCCAGCACCGCCAGGCGTTCGGCGCCTACCTGATCGACCAGCCGCTGATGCGCAACGTACTGGCCGATCTGGCCGTCGAAGCCGAGGCGGCGACGATGCTGGCGATGCGGATGGCCGGTGCCACCGATCAGGCGGTTCGCGGTGACGAACGAGAGACGCTGCTGCGCCGGATCGGACTGGCCGCCGCCAAGTACTGGGTGTGCAAGCGGGCGACACCACACGCTGCCGAAGCGATGGAGTGCCTGGGCGGCAACGGCTACGTCGAGGAGTCGGGTATGCCGCGGCTCTACCGGGAAGCACCGCTGATGGGCATCTGGGAGGGGTCGGGCAACGTGAGCGCGCTGGACACGTTGCGCGCCATGGCAACCCGGCCGGAGTGCATCGACGTGCTGTTCGACGAGCTGGGTGCCACCGCCGGTCATGATCCGCGCCTCGACGCGCACGTGGCCGGGTTGCGGCCGCAACTCGAGGATTTCGACACCATCCAGTACCGGGCCCGTCAGGTCGCCGAGGACATCGCGCTCGCGCTGCAGGGCGCGCTGCTGGTCCGCCACGGCCACCCCGCGGTGGCCGAGGCGTTCCTGGCCACCCGGATGGGCGGGCAGTGGGGCGGCGCGTTCGGCACCCTGCCCACCGGGTTGGATCTCGCGCCGATCCTCGAGCGGGCGATGGTCAAGGCATGACCCACGCAGACCGGCGGGCAGGAGCGAAGCGACCCGGGAATGGACCGAGGCCCGTGGACTTCGACAATCTGAAGACCATGACCTACGAGGTCACCGACCGCGTCGCCCGCATCACGTTCAACCGGCCCGAGAAGGGCAACGCGATCGTCGCCGACACGCCGCTGGAGCTCTCGGCGCTCGTCGAGCGCGCCGACCTCGATCCGGACGTGCACGTGATCCTGGTCTCGGGGCGCGGCGCCGGCTTCTGTGCCGGGTTCGATCTGTCGGCCTACGCCGAGGGGTCGTCGTCGGCCGGTGGCGGCAGTCCCTACCGGGACACCGTGCTGTCGGGGAAGACGCAGGCGATCAATCATCTGCCCGACCAGCCGTGGGACCCGATGATCGACTACCAGATGATGAGCCGGTTCGTGCGCGGCTTCTCGTCGCTGATGCGCGCCGACAAACCGACGGTGGTGAAGATCCACGGCTACTGCGTGGCGGGCGGCACCGACATCGCGCTGCACGCCGACCAGGTGATCGCGGCCGCCGACGCGAAGATCGGCTATCCGCCCACCCGGGTGTGGGGCGTCCCGGCGGCGGGCCTGTGGGCGCACCGCCTCGGCGATCAGCGCGCGAAAAGGCTGCTGCTGACCGGAGATTGCATCACCGGCGCGCAGGCTGCCGAATGGGGTCTCGCGGTCGAGGCGCCCGCGCCCGCGGATCTCGACGAGCGCACCGAACGCCTCGTCGAACGCATCGCGGCGATGCCGGTCAACCAGCTCATGATGGTCAAGCTGGCGATGAACAGCGCCCTCTACCGTCAGGGCATCGACACGAGCGCGATGATCTCCACGGTGTTCGACGGCATCGCCCGGCACACCCCGGAGGGGCACGCGTTCGTCGCGCAGGCCCGCGAGCACGGTTTCCGGGAGGCGGTGCGCCGCCGCGACGAACCGTACGGCGACCACGGGCGAGCCACATCGGGGGTCTGAATGCCGCAGCCGGTGAGGCGGATGACGGCGCGCTCGGTGGTGCTGAGCGTGCTGCTGGGAGCGCACCCGGCGTGGGCGACCGCCAGCGAATTGCTCCGTCTCACTGCTGATTTCGATCTCAAAGAACCCACGGTGCGCGTGGCGTTGACGCGGATGGTCAGCGCGGGTGACCTGGTGCGCTCCGATGATGGCTACCGCCTGTCTGATCGTCTGCTCGCACGCCAGCGTCGCCAGGACGACGCGATCGACCCGCGCACCCGCCCCTGGGACGGCTCGTGGACCGCCGTGGTGGTCACCAGCGTGGGCAACGATGCGCGCACCCGGTCGATGATGCGAACGGCCCTGCACGACAGTAGGTTCGGCGAGCTTCGCGAAGGTGTGTGGCTGCGTCCGGCCAACCTCGACTCCGCGGTTCCGCACGACGTGGTGCCGCACGCCCGGGTGATGGCGGTGCAGGACGACGATCCGGCGGGACTCGCCGCCGCGCTGTGGGATCTGCCCGGATGGATGGCTGCGGGCAACGATCTGCTCGACGAGATCGCCACCGCTCCCGATGTGCCCGGCCGATTCACGGCGGCCGCGGGCATCGTCCGGCACTTGCGTACCGACCCGGTGCTGCCGGCGGAGCTGCTGCCGGCAGGCTGGCCCGGCGCGGCACTCCGGTCGGCATATCAGGATTTCGCCGCGGAACTGGTGGCGCGGCGTGACGACACGATGATGGAGGCGAGATGACTGACGGTGGAGTCCGGGTGGAGAAGGACGGTCCTGTCACCACGGTGATCATGAACCGTCCGCATGCGCGCAATGCGGTCAACGGCCCCGCGGCCGCCGAGCTGTATGCCGCGTTCGACGAGTTCGACCGCGATGACACCGCGGCGGTGGCCGTGCTGTGGGGTGACAATGGAACCTTCTGCGCCGGAGCCGACCTCAAGGCCTTCGGCACACCGGACGCCAACGCTGTGCATCGCAGCGGCCCCGGGCCGATGGGCCCCAGCCGCATGGTGTTGTCGAAGCCGGTGATCGCGGCGGTGAGCGGCTACGCCGTCGCCGGCGGACTCGAGCTGGCCGTGTGGTGCGATCTGCGGGTCGTCGAGGAGGACGCGGTGATGGGCGTGTTCTGCCGCCGGTGGGGGGTGCCACTGATCGACGGCGGCACGGTGCGCCTGCCTCGGCTGATCGGGCAGAGTCGCGCGATGGACCTGATCCTGACCGGGCGGGCGGTCGCAGCCGACGAGGCGCTGGCGATGGGACTGGCCAACCGCGTCGTGCCGGCCGGGCAGGCCCGCGCCGCAGCCGAGGAGCTCGCCGCGGAACTGGCCCGGTTACCCCAGGAGTGCATGCGCAGCGACCGTCTCTCGGTGCTTCACCAGTGGGGGCTTTCGGAAGCGGACGCGATGGACGTCGAATTCGGCAGCATGTCGCGTGTCGCCGCCGAATCCCTGGCGGGCGCAGCGCGTTTCGCCGCAGGTGCGGGCCGGCACGGGGCCAGCAGCTAGGTCCGCGCGGACTC
Source organism: Mycolicibacterium sp. 018/SC-01/001 (assembly GCF_007096635.1). Taxonomy (GTDB): domain Bacteria; phylum Actinomycetota; class Actinomycetes; order Mycobacteriales; family Mycobacteriaceae; genus Mycobacterium. Next base: position 132,282 of record NZ_VKAA01000011.1, on the reverse strand, counting down.
GTGGCGCCCACCCGCGAACTCGCTGATGGCGTCGGCGGCCACCTGTGCCCCGTCGCGGCGGCGAATCTGCTCACCGAGACGGTCGGCAGCGCGGGCGAATGACGGGTCTGACAGGACCGCCTCAACGGACCGGCGAATGCGTTTCACCGATGCGTGTTTGCGCAACGCCAGACCTGCACCGTGGCGAGCCAACGCAGCACCGACGAGCTTCTGATCGATGAGCGGATTCGCGGGCATGATCACCTGCGGCACCGAGAACGACAGCGCGCGCATCGCTGTGCTGTGCCCGCCGTGACCGACCACCAGCGAGGCCCCGGCGAGGACGTCGTCATGGTTCAGCCACGCGTGCAGCGAGGCGTTGGCGGGTACGTTCAGTCCAGCAGCATCGATGCTCGGTCCCAGCGTGACCGTCACATCGACCGGCAGCGGGGCGAGCGCGTCGAGGATGTTCTGCAGCATCCGGCGCTGGCCCGCAAAAGCGTTGGTGCTGAGGCTGACCAGCACGTGCGGAGTCGGGGCAGGCGTCGCAGCCCGCGGGACGCCCTGCCAGGCCATCCCGGCGTGCACGAGCTGCGGCACCGCCTGGGCGGGATCGAGATCCGGCAGCACACCGGCGACCTGCAGCAGCCCGTGATGCTCGGCGTAGAGCGGATCCACGCGGCGCGCGCGCAGCAGCCAGCCGACCGGCCCGGCGGCGAGGTCACGCACCGCCTGATAGAAGCAGTGCACGAAGATGACCGTCGGAATGCCGGAGCGCTCGATCTGCGGGATCGCCGCGGTGAGGATCATGTCGACCACGACGACATCGGCTCGAAAGCTCCGCGCCGCGTCGACGACGCAGTCGCCGAGCTGCCGGTCGGCGGCCATCCTGGTGAAGTCCAGCATCAGGGCGGCCAGGGGGCGCTGAATGGTGGGATCGAAGTGCTTTCTGTCGGGCAACGATTCGAAGATCAGCCCGGCCTTCTCCACGCGCTCCCGAATTCCGCTGTGACCGACGACGAGGACGTCGGCACCGCGCTGCAGAAGTGTTGCGGCGACCGCGATTTGAGGGGGCACGTTGCCGCCGCCGTCGACGATGGCGAACAGGATTCTCATCGGTTCTCTCCGCGGTCGACACCGGTCAGGACGGACTCGGTCAGCAGCGACATCCGGTCGAGGACATCGTCGACCGACAGACCGCGCTCGCGCCGAAGCAGTTTCCAGCAGTAGACGTCGGTGGCGACCACCAGTACGTCGATCACGCGGGACCGGGCTGGGTCGTCGTCCGGCAGTCGGGCGGCGAAGACGTCGTCGACCCAGGCGCGGTGGGCGAGGCGGCCCGTGTCGGCGGTGTGCACCGCCCGGGGATCGTGCTCATCGGACAGAACGGCCAGCACCATGTCGCCACGACGTTCGTAATGATCGATCAGCACGCGCAGGGCTGTAGGGATGTCGTTGTGTGGCGCAGCGCGTTCGGCGATGACGTCGTGATAGGCCTGCATCCACGCGGCGTCGATCAGTGCGTCCCGGCTGCCGAAATGACGTAGCACCGTCTTGACGGTGACACCGGCGCGTTCGGCGACGGAGGGCAGCGTGACGGCGAACGATCGCTCTGCCATGAAGGCCTCGATTGCCGCCCCGATGATGGCCTCACGGGTGGCGTCCTTGGCACGCTGGCGCGTCGCCATGTCGTACGAACGTTTCATGTCCACGGAAAGGTACACCGAATCGCAGATTGGTGTCCATATTCAGGGACGTGAATTCAGCCCTTGCTGATGGTGTTGTTGCTCCCGGTGTCGTTGACCTTCGGATCGCCGTCGCGGTAGGTGACGGTGTTGTTGATCCCCACCACCGACAGTTCCTTGTCGACCTTGTCGAAGGTGATCTTGTTGTCGGCCCCGCCGATGTTGACGTTCGCGCACGTCCCCTTGACCGTGAGGGTGTTGTTCGATCCGCCGACGTTGAGGGACTTCCCGTCGGCGCAGTCGAGGTCGGCCGTCGTGCCGAGGGAGCCGTAGTTGATCGTGTTGCCGATCTCGATCTGAGCGCCCGATGACCCGGCGGTCGCCGTGGGCTGGTTGGTGTCGGAACTGGTCGAGCCGCACGCCGAGAGGCTGAGTGTGGCGGCGGCGCACAGCGCGGCGCCGGCGAGGGGAAGGCGTTTCACGGCTACGCGGGTACCCGATCGACGCGATTTGTCATCCCCAGTTCACGGCCGCGGTCCCACACCACCGGTGATCCGGCCTTGTAGAACACCGCCTGGTCGTAGCCGTACACCGTGATGTCGTTGATCACGTTGTCGGCGACGATCACGTTGCTCGACCCCTGAACGGTCACCGCCCAGCAGGTTCCGAGCGCGTTGATCTGATTTCCGGTGCCGACCACGATCAGCGTCGCGTTGTTGCAGTCGATGGTCCGGCTCACGCCCTGCCCGGTGATGTGCGTGTCACCGTTTTTGGCCTGCGCAACCGGCGCGACCGTCAGCACGGCGGAGACCGTGAGCACACCCGCAGCCAGCACCCGTCCCGTTGTGGTCACCCCGGCAGCCTACGACGTCGAGCGAGTCGCCACAGCCAGTTGCGCTGGGTACCGTGAGCTGCGATGCGTCGACGTGTGCTGGATGCCCTCACCGTTGCTGTCGCCGGCGTCCTCGCCACGGCGACAGCCGGTGGCTGCGCGCACACGGTGAGCGGTACGGCTCAGCGCCAGGAGGGGTCGGTGCCAGACCCCGAGCGCACGTACGGATACGTCGACGATCGGTGTGGCCTCCTCGACGACAGCACCGTTGCCGCGACGCTGGGCGCCTCCGACGTGGTCCGGCCGTTCAGCGGCGCGGTCTGTCAGTACGTCATGGCCCGTCCCGGCCGGGCGTCCACGACCATCGACGTGACGTTCTCGTGGTTCGACACCGGATCCCTCGCCCGCGAGCGGGAGGTGGCCGCCCAGCGCGGTGCCGTCGTGAAAGACACCGTCGTGGAACGCCATCAGGCGTTCTCGGCGCGCCGCGACGTCACCGGAGCGGCGTGCTCGGCGACGGCCGCCGCCGGAACCGGCGTGCTGAGCTGGTGGGTGCAGTACCGCGGCCAGAAGACCGGTGACCCCTGCGTCGACGCGGTGAAGCTGCTGACGGCGACCCTGCGCTCGGACATGTGACATGAGGACCGTGCGCACGATCGCCGGACTGAGTCTGGCGCTGATCCTGGCCGCCTGCAGCGGACCCGCCCAGCCGGCGCAGCCCACTGAGCAGGCGTCTCCCTCCGGGGCCGGTTTCCGCAGCGCGGATTGCAACGGCATCACCGACGCCGACGTGGCCGCGGCGGCCGGGTCGAACCTGTTCACCCGCGTCGTGGTCAGCGACGTCGGATGCTTCTGGCAGGAGAACACCATGATCGGCAATGTCGGTGCCGGCATGGGCATCTCGACGTGGTGGTACCGCGGCAGCGACATGGACACCGAACGCGAACTCGAGCAGCAGGCCGGTCGCACCCTGACCGAACTGTCGCTCGACGGCAACAAGGGCTTCAAGGCCTACGACGACTCGGCCTGCAGCATCTACGTGGCCAAGGGTGGCGACGTCATCACCTGGTCGATCCAGACACTGAACTCCGAGACGCTGCCCGACCTCTGCACGATCGTCGGGCAGCTTGCCCAGCTCAGCCAGGAGCGCGTCAACTAGAGTCTCTCGTCGACCCGGGTGGACGGGCCGTGAAGGGGGAACGACGACATGGCTGCTCGGCCGCCGCGCACGGCGAAGCTGAGTCGTGAAGCCATCGTCAACGCCGCGCTGACCTTCCTCGACCGCGAGGGCTGGGACGCGCTGACCATCAACGCCCTGGCCAACCAGCTCGGCACCAAGGGGCCGTCGCTCTACAACCACGTGCACAGCCTCGACGACCTGCGTCGGTCGGTCCGCATGCGCGTCGTCGGCGACATCATCGAGATGCTCAACACCGTCGGCCGGGGCCGCACCCCCGACGACGCGGTGATGGTGATGGCCGGCGCCTACCGCAGCTACGCCCACCACCACCCCGGCCGGTACTCGGCATTCACGCGAATGCCGCTGGGCGGTGACGATCCCGAGTTCACCGAGGCCACCCACGCCGCCGCTGCACCCGTCATCTCCGTGCTGTCGACCTACGGTCTGACGGAGGAGTCGGCGTTCTACGCCGCGCTGGAGTTCTGGTCGGCGATGCACGGATTCGTGCTGCTCGAGATGACCGGCGTGATGAGCGGCATCGACACCGATGCGGTGTTCAGCGATATGGTCATGCGCCTGGCCGCCGGTATGCGGCACCGGTGACGCATCGGCTTTCGCAGGTCAGCGGGTTTTGTCGAGGTCGCGGGCCCTGGTATCGTGGACCGTCGTGCCTGGCAGATTAGGCGCTTGAGGCTTGACTGAGTCATAAGCACGCCTGCACGCCGGGCCACTTCGCATGTCTGGCGCCGCGGTGCCTTGGAAATTACTCCGAGATCACGCGGTGGCCGCATGCGACACGCCCGGATGCGGGGTAGCCCGCACCACGAACTTGTAGAAGACGGAAAGCAACACAGGAAGCCGGTACATGCCAACCATCAACCAGCTGGTCCGTAAGGGTCGCCGCGACAAGATCGCCAAGGTGAAGACCGCGGCACTGAAGGGCAGCCCGCAGCGCCGCGGCGTGTGCACCCGCGTGTACACCACGACTCCGAAGAAGCCGAACTCGGCGCTTCGCAAGGTCGCTCGTGTGCGCCTGACCAGCGCGGTCGAGGTCACCGCCTACATCCCGGGTGAGGGCCACAACCTGCAGGAGCACTCGATGGTGCTGGTGCGTGGTGGTCGTGTGAAGGACCTCCCCGGTGTGCGCTACAAGATCATCCGTGGGTCGCTGGACACCCAGGGCGTCAAGAACCGCAAGCAGGCCCGCAGCCGCTACGGCGCGAAGAAGGAGAAGAGCTGATGCCGCGCAAGGGACCCGCGCCCAAGCGTCCGTTGGTCAACGATCCGGTCTACGGATCGCAGCTGGTCACCCAGCTGGTCAACAAAGTCCTGCTGGACGGGAAGAAATCGCTGGCAGAACGCATTGTTTATGGTGCGCTCGAACAGGCTCGCGAGAAGACCGGCACCGATCCGGTCGTCACCCTCAAGCGGGCCATGGACAACGTCAAGCCCTCGCTCGAGGTGCGTAGCCGCCGCGTCGGTGGCGCCACCTACCAGGTTCCCGTCGAGGTCCGCCCGGACCGCTCGGTGACACTGGCGCTGCGCTGGCTGGTCAGCTTCTCCAAGGCTCGCCGCGAGAAGACCATGATCGAGCGCCTGGCCAACGAGATCCTCGATGCCAGTAACGGCCTGGGTGCCGCGGTCAAGCGCCGCGAGGACACCCACAAGATGGCCGAGGCCAACCGCGCCTTCGCGCACTACCGCTGGTGAGCACCGAAGCTCGCTTCGGTGCACGAGCGCAGCGAGCTCGACACAACCAGAACAGCCTTTAGTCCGTTTACTTCCCGAAGGGAATGCTGTGGCACAGGACGTGCTGACCGACCTCACGAAGGTCCGCAACATCGGCATCATGGCGCACATCGATGCCGGCAAGACGACGACGACCGAGCGCATCCTCTACTACACCGGTATCAGCTACAAGATCGGTGAGGTGCACGACGGCGCCGCCACGATGGACTGGATGGAGCAGGAGCAGGAGCGGGGCATCACGATCACCTCGGCTGCCACCACCTGCTTCTGGAACGGCAACCAGATCAACATCATCGACACCCCCGGGCACGTCGACTTCACCGTCGAGGTGGAGCGGTCCCTGCGCGTGCTCGACGGCGCCGTGGCCGTCTTCGACGGCAAGGAAGGCGTGGAGCCGCAGTCCGAGCAGGTCTGGCGTCAGGCCGACAAGTACGACGTGCCGCGCATCTGCTTCGTCAACAAGATGGACAAGCTGGGCGCCGACTTCTACTTCTCAGTGCAGACGATGAAGGACCGCCTCGGCGCGAACGTGTTCCCGATCCAGCTGCCGATCGGCTCCGAGGGCGATTTCGCCGGAGTCGTCGACCTGGTCGAGATGAACGCCAAGGTGTGGAGCGCCGAAGCCAAGCTCGGCGAGAAGTACGACACCGTGGAGATCCCGGCTGATCTGGCCGAGAAGGCCGACGAGTACCGCACCGCGCTGCTCGAGGCCGTTGCCGAGACCGACGACGCGCTGATGGAGAAGTACTTCGGCGGCGAGGATCTGACCATCGAGGAGATCAAGGCTGCCCTGCGCAAGCTGACGATCAACTCCGAGGCCTACCTGGTGCTGTGCGGCAGCGCGTTCAAGAACAAGGGCGTGCAGCCCATGCTCGACGCGGTCATCGACTACCTGCCCTCGCCGCTGGACGTGCCGCCCGCGGAGGGTCATGTCCCCGGCAAGGAAGACGAGCTGATCACCCGCAACCCGTCGGTCGACGAGCCGTTCTCGGGTCTGGCGTTCAAGGTCGCCACGCACCCGTTCTTCGGCAAGCTGACCTACGTGCGCGTGTACTCGGGCAAGGTCGACTCCGGCTCGCAGGTCGTCAACGCGACCAAGGGCAAGAAGGAGCGTCTGGGCAAGCTGTTCCAGATGCACTCCAACAAAGAAAACCCGGTCGATACCGCGTCGGCCGGCCACATCTACGCCGTGATCGGTCTGAAGGACACCACCACCGGTGACACCCTGAGCGATCCGAACCAGCAGATCGTGCTCGAGTCAATGACCTTCCCGGACCCGGTGATCGAGGTCGCGATCGAGCCCAAGACCAAGAGTGACCAGGAGAAGCTGGGCACCGCGATCCAGAAGCTCGCCGAAGAGGATCCGACCTTCAAGGTGCATCTGGACCAGGAGACCGGCCAGACCGTCATCGGCGGCATGGGCGAGCTCCACCTCGACATCCTCGTCGACCGCATGCGTCGCGAGTTCAAGGTCGAGGCCAACGTCGGCAAGCCGCAGGTGGCCTACCGCGAGACCATCCGCCGCAAGGTGGAGAAGGTCGAGTTCACCCACAAGAAGCAGACAGGTGGCTCCGGCCAGTTCGCGAAGGTCCTCATCGACCTCGAGCCGTTCAGCGGCGAGGACGGTGCGACCTACGAGTTCGAGAACAAGGTCACCGGCGGTCGCATCCCGCGCGAGTACATCCCGTCGGTGGACGCCGGTGCTCAGGACGCCATGCAGTACGGCGTGCTGGCCGGCTACCCGCTGGTGAACATCAAGGTCACGCTGCTCGACGGCGCGTTCCACGAGGTCGACTCGTCGGAAATGGCGTTCAAGGTGGCCGGCTCGCAGGTGCTCAAGAAGGCCGCGCAGGCTGCGCAGCCCGTCATCCTCGAGCCCATCATGGCCGTCGAGGTCACCACACCCGAGGACTACATGGGTGACGTGATCGGCGACCTGAACTCCCGCCGTGGTCAGATCCAGGCCATGGAGGAGCGCAGCGGTGCGCGCGTCGTCAAGGCGCAGGTGCCGCTGTCGGAGATGTTCGGCTACGTCGGCGACCTCCGGTCGAAGACCCAGGGCCGGGCCAACTACTCCATGGTGTTCGATTCGTACGCCGAAGTTCCGGCGAACGTGTCGAAGGAGATCATCGCGAAGGCGACCGGTCAGTAATCTGACCTGCCGCCGGTGCGGTGAACCACAACTGCAAAGATCAAACCCTGCTTAAGTAAGAGCACCAACAAGTCCAGGAGGACACAGAAGTGGCGAAGGCGAAGTTCGAGCGGACGAAGCCGCACGTCAACATCGGGACCATCGGTCACGTTGACCACGGCAAGACCACGCTGACCGCAGCAATCACCAAGGTTCTGCACGACCAGTACCCCGATTTGAACGAGTCGCGCGCATTCGACCAGATCGACAATGCGCCCGAGGAGCGTCAGCGCGGTATCACGATCAACATCTCCCACGTGGAGTACCAGACCGAGAAGCGTCACTACGCGCACGTCGACGCCCCCGGTCACGCTGACTACATCAAGAACATGATCACCGGTGCCGCCCAGATGGACGGCGCGATCCTGGTGGTCGCCGCCACGGACGGCCCGATGCCGCAGACCCGCGAGCACGTGCTGCTCGCCCGCCAGGTCGGCGTGCCCTACATCCTGGTCGCCCTGAACAAGTCCGACATGGTCGACGACGAGGAACTCCTCGAGCTCGTCGAGATGGAGGTCCGCGAACTGCTGGCCGCCCAGGACTTCGACGAGGACGCCCCGGTCGTGCGCGTCTCGGCGCTCAAGGCGCTCGAGGGCGACGAGAAGTGGGTCAAGTCGGTTCAGGAGCTCATGGAGGCCGTCGACGAGTCCATCCCGGACCCGGTTCGCGAGACCGACAAGCCGTTCCTGATGCCCGTCGAGGACGTCTTCACCATCACCGGCCGCGGCACCGTGGTCACCGGTCGTGTGGAGCGCGGCGTGATCAACGTGAACGAGGAAGTCGAGATCGTCGGCATCCGCCCGGGCGTCACCAAGACCACAGTCACCGGTGTCGAGATGTTCCGCAAGCTGCTCGATCAGGGCCAGGCCGGCGACAACGTCGGTCTGCTGGTCCGTGGCATCAAGCGCGAGGACGTCGAGCGCGGCCAGGTCATCGTCAAGCCCGGCACGACCACCCCGCACACCGAGTTCGAGGGCAGCGTCTACATCCTGTCCAAGGACGAGGGTGGCCGCCACACGCCGTTCTTCAACAACTACCGTCCGCAGTTCTACTTCCGGACCACGGACGTGACCGGCGTCGTGACCCTGCCCGAGGGCACCGAGATGGTGATGCCCGGTGACAACACCGACATCTCCGTCAAGCTGATCCAGCCCGTCGCCATGGACGAGGGCCTGCGCTTCGCGATCCGCGAGGGCGGCCGTACCGTCGGCGCCGGCCGCGTGTCCAAGATCATCAAGTGATCTAGGTACAAGCTACGAAAGTGGCGCTCACCCGAGAGGGTGGGCGCCACTTTTGTCTGTGCACGTAACGCCGTGGCAGTCTCTGCCGATGTACTTCACGGCGGCGGTCGTGGGGTCCGTCGCCTCTTACTTTTCGCATGTCAACGGTTGGGATGATGTTCGTGAGTATTCGTTCGGTCGCTGCAGCGGCGGCCGCCGCGCTGGTCGGTGGTGCGGCGATGATGGGTCTGACCGCCGGTACCGCAGCCGCCCAGCCGGGATGCCCCGATGTGCATTGGATCGGCGCGGCCGGCTCGGGTGAGCGCACCCCCGCCGACATCGCCGCCGACGCCGGCATGGGCCGCGTCGTCAACACGTCCTACCAGGACTTCGCGCAGCTCGTGCAGCGCAGCGGTCGCACGATCACCGCCGAAGCGGTCGACTATCCCGCCGTGCCGGTGCCCGCCGACGGCGGTGCGATGGAGTGGCTCGGCTTCATGGGCAGCGTCGACACCGGCGCGACCGCACTCGGCGCGCAGTACGCCGCGTTCGTCGCGCAGTGCCCGACCACGCAGGTCGTACTCGCGGGGTACTCGCAGGGCGCGATGGTCGTGCACCGCAACCTCGCCGCGCTCGACGCCAGCCCGAACCTCGCCGCCGCCCTGCTGGTCGCCGACGGCGACCGCCTGCCCGCCGATCCGACGCTGAACCTGGGATCGGTCAGCGCGGTACCCGGCCGCGGCAAGGGCGTCGCGCAGGACTGGCCCATCCTGGCCCACGCACCGGGCCCGATGACGCCGACGATGGGCGCCCGCACGATCAGCGTCTGCGATCTCGGTGACGCGGTGTGCGACTACGACCCCGACGCCGAGGATGCCGAGAACCCCGCTGCGGTGGCGGTGCACACCAGCTATGCGCGCACGCCGTCGTCGGCCGACGCGTGGGTCGCTCCTCTGTTCCGTCTCGTCCAGCAGCGCCCGGTCGCCGTCCCCGACGCCAATCCTGTGCAGGTACCGCCCGGCTCCTGACGGTTCGGGTCATAATCTGACCCGTGTCGACATTCTGGCGCTACGTCAAGATCCAGCTGTTCGTACTGCTGTGCGGCATCGTCGGGCCGATCTTCCTGGTGATCTTCTTCGCCACCGGCCGCGACCCGATGATGGCGTGGCTGTTCTGGGGCGGGCTGATCATCACCGCGATCGACATCCTCATCGCGCTCGCGATCACCGGTTTCGGTGCCAGATCGGCCGCCAAGACCCAGGCGCTGGAGGCCAGCGGAGTGCTGGCCATGGCACGCGTCGTCGGCATCCACGAGACCAACACCCAGATCAACGATCAGCCGTTGGTGAAGCTCGATCTGCAGATCTCCGGGCCGGGCATCACCCCGTTCTCGACCCAGGACAAAGTGGTCGCGTCGATGAGCCGCCAGCCGATGATCATGAATCGCAAGCTGGTCGCGCTGGTCGACCCGGTCACCAACGACTACCAGATCGACTGGGAGCGCAGCGCGCTGGTCAGCGGGCTGAAGCCGGCCACGTTCCAGGTGGCCGAAGAGAACCGGACCTACGATCTCACCGGCCAGGCCGAGCCGTTGATGGAGATCCTGCAGGTGCTCAAGGCCAACGGGATCAGCTTCGACAGCATGGTCGACCTCCGCTCGAATCCTGCTGCGCGCCAGCAGGTCCAGGCGATCGTGCGCAGGGCGGCCGCCCAGCAGGCACCGCCGGTGCCGCCGGTGCCGGCGGGTGCGCCACCGATGTCGACGCCGTTCGCCGCCTCGGAGCCGACGACGGCGCAGCGGCTGCAGGAACTGGAGACGCTGCGCGCCACGGGCACCATCAGCGAGGCGGAGTACACCGCCAAACGGCAGCAGATCATCGCCGAGCTCTAGGTACTAGAACGCGTTCTAGTTCTGCGTTAGCCTGAGCCGGTGACATCACTGGAAGGGCGCGTCGCGCTGATCACCGGAGCGGCGCGGGGGCAGGGGCGGGCACACGCCGTCCGGCTGGCCGGCGAAGGCGCCGACATCATCGCCATCGACGTCTGCAAACCGGTGACGGACACCGTCACCTATCCGATGCCCACCGCCGACGATCTGGCCGAGACCGCGCGCCTGGTCGAGGAAGCCGGCCGCAAGATCCTCACGCGTGAGGTCGACATCCGCGACCTCGCCGCCCAGCAGCAGCTGGTGGCGGACGGCATCGAGCAATTCGGTCGGCTCGACATCGTCGTCGCCAATGCCGGCATCCTGAGCTGGGGCCGGATCTGGGAGATGTCGGAAGAGCAGTGGGACACCGTCATCGACGTCAACCTCAACGGAACCTGGCGCACGATCAGGGCCGCCGTGCCCGCGATGATCGAGGCCGGCAACGGCGGATCGATCATCATCGTCAGCTCCTCGGCCGGCACCAAGGCGACTCCTGGCAATGCCCACTACGCGGCGTCCAAGCACGGTCTGGTGGCGCTGACGAATGCGCTCGCGATCGAGGCGGGGGAGTTCGGCATCCGGGTGAACTCCATTCACCCGTACTCGATCGACACACCGATGGTCCAGCCGGAAGCGATGATGGAGATCTTCGGCAAGTATCCGGCGTTCCTGCACAGCTTCTCGCCGATGCCCTATCAGCCCGTGCATCACGAGGGCAAGAAGGGGCTCAAGGAGTTCATGACGCCCGAGGAGGTGTCCGACGTGGTGGCGTGGCTGGCCGGCGACGGGTCCGCGACGATCTCCGGGTCGCAGATCGCCGTCGACCGGGGCACCGCCAAGTACTAGGCCAGAACCTCGGCCAATTGTGCAACAGCCCAGTTGATCTCGTCCTCGGTCACGACGATCGGCGGTGCGAACCGCAGCGTGGAACCGTGGGTGTCCTTGACCAGCACGCCGCGCTCGGCCAACCGGAGGCTGATCTGCTTGCCGGTGCCGTGCACGGGGTCGATGTCCACCCCGGCCCACAGTCCCTTGCCGCGTACGTGCTGCACGCCGCGACCGATCAGCTCGCGCAGCCGAGCGTGCAGCACGTCGCCGAGTTCGGCTGCGCGACACTGGAATTCGCCGGTCTGGAGAAGACCCACGACGGTGTGGCCGATGGCCGCAGCCAACGGGTTGCCGCCGAACGTCGACCCGTGTTCGCCGGGGTGCAGCACCCCGAGCACGTCGCGGTCGGCGACCACGGCCGACAGGGGAACCACGCCACCGCCGAGCGCCTTGCCCAGCAGATAGATGTCGGGTACCACGTTCCAGTGGTCGCAGGCGAACGTCGCGCCGGTGCGCGCGAGGCCGGACTGGATCTCGTCGGCGATCATCAGCACGTCGCGCCGGGTACACAACGCGCGAACCTGCGGTAGGTAGTCGCCGGGCGGCACGATGATCCCGGCCTCACCCTGGATGGGTTCGAGCAGGACGGCCACGGTGTGCTCGTCGATCGCGGCAGCCAGGGCATCGGTGTCCCCGAAGGGGACGGACCGGAACCCCGGCGTGTACGGGCCGAATCCGCGCCGCGCGGTCTCGTCGTCGGAGAAGCTGATGATCGTCGTGGTGCGGCCGTGGAAGTTGTTGTGCGCGACGATGATGTTGGACGCGTCGGCGGGCACCCCCTTAACGTCGTGGCCCCATTTGCGGGCCACCTTGATGCCGCTCTCGACGGCCTCGGCACCACTGTTCATCGGCAGCACCATGTCCTTGCCGCACAGTCCGGCCAGCGCGGCGCAGAACGGGGCGAGTGGCTCGGCGTGGAAGGCGCGGCTCACGAGTGTCACGCGGTCGAGTTGGGCATGGGCGGCGGCGATGATGTCGGGGTGGCGGTGACCGAAGTTCACGGCCGAATAGGCGGCGAGGCAATCCAGGTAGCGCCTGCCTTCGACATCGGTGATCCAGGCGCCCTCGGCATGGCTGGCGACGACGGGTAGCGGGGCGTAGTTGTGTGCGACGCAACGATTGTCGACGGTGATGGCGTCGTCGGTGCGGGTGGGGGTGTGCATTGCGGTCACGAATGAACCTCCAGCGTGCAACATTTCACCGAGCCGCCGCCTTTGAGCAACTCGGACAGGTCGACCCCGACCGGGCGGAAGCCCCGGTGGCGCAACTGCTCGGCGAAGCCTGTCGCGGCGGCCGGCATCACGACGTTGAGCCCGTCGGAGACGACGTTGAGGCCGAGAGCGTAAGCGTCGGCGCTGGCGACCTCGATGGCGTGGGGATAGAGCTCCCGCAACGTCGCCAGCGAGTGGTCGGCGAACGCGGGCGGATAGTAGCCGATGGTGGCGTCGTCGAGGACGGCCAGCGCAGTGTCGAGATGGTAGAAGCGCGGGTCGACGAGTTCCAGGCTGACCAGCGGCACCTGAAGATGGTCGGCGATCTCGCGATGCGCGCGCCGGTCGGTGCGAAAACCGTGGCCGGCCAGCAGCGTCGGGCCCACCAGGAGCAGGTCACCCTGGCCCTCGTTGGTGTGGCGGGTCTGCATGCCGACGAACCCGTGCTCCAGGAACCAGGCCGCGTGCGCCGGCGCTTCGCCGGCCCTCTCGGCGTGGGCGAAGCGCGCCACCACCGCGCGACCGTTGAGCACCATTCCGCCGTTGGCCGCGTACACCATGTCGGGCAGGCCGGCGAGCGGGTGCACGTCGTCGACGGTGTGGCCGAGATCGATGTAGGCCTGCCGCAATGCTTCCCACTGGGCGATGGCACGGGCGGTGTCGACGGGGGTGGAGGTGTCCATCCACGGGTTGATGACGTAGTCGACGGCGAAGTGGGTGGGGCGGATCATCACGAAGCGGCGCGGCCGCGGGGTGCGTTCGGTCGTGGTCTCGGGGCGGGGCAGCGCGGCGTCGGCGATGTCCATCGTCATGCCTGCACGATATTTCGCCGCGGTTGGCGCAATCAATCTTCACCTGTTGCGTGTCTACGCGTGGTTTGTTGTGCAATCCTGCACTATCTGGCGATCTGTTGCGTGAAGGAGGCGGCGAATGGCCGACCGGCTGGACGAGACCGATGAATCGATCCTCGCGGAGTTGGCCGACAACGCCCGCGCGACATTCGCAGAGATCGGGCAGCGGGTCAATCTGTCGGCGCCGGCGGTCAAACGGCGTGTCGACCGCATGCTCGACAGCGGGGTGATCCGCACGTTCACGACCGTCATCGACCGGACTGCGCTGGGCTGGACCACCGAGGCGTATGTGCAGGTGTTCTGCCACGGCACGATTGCGCCGGACCAATTGCGGGCCGCATGGCAGGACATCCCGGAGGTGGTGAGCGCCGCCACCGTGACGGGTACGGCCGATGCGATGTTGCATGTGCTGGCGCGCGACATGCGCCACCTCGAGGAGGCACTCGAACGCATCAGGTCGAGCGCCGACATCGAGCGCAGCGAGAGCATCGTGGTGCTGTCGAACATCATCGAGCGCGCTCGCAGGTGAGGGTGGCGCTCACCCGCTGTCGATTATGCGGTAGAAAACCCTGGTGGGCACTTCAGGGGTCGTGATCGTCGGGGGCGGTTTGGCGGCGGCGCGGACGGCTGAGCAGCTGCGCCGTGCGGAGTACGCGGGACCGGTGACCATCGTCAGCGACGAGGACCACCTGCCCTATGATCGGCCGCCGCTGTCCAAGGAGGTGCTACGGGCCGAGCTCGAGGAGACGACGCTGAAGCCGGCAGACTTCTATGCCGAGAAGGGCATCGCGCTCGTCCTGGGCAACGCCGCCCGCACAGTGGACACCGCGGCACGGACGGTCACGCTGGCCGACGGGTCGCAACTCGGGTACGACGAGCTCGTCATCGCAACGGGCCTCGTGCCCAAGCGGATTCGATCGTTCCCCGAACTGCCCGGCATCCACGTGCTGCGCAACGTCGACGAGAGCTTGGCGCTGCGGCGCGAGGCGGCCGATGCCCGACGGGCGGTGGTCATCGGTGCTGGTTTCATCGGATGCGAGGTGGCGGCGAGCCTGCGGGCTCTGGGAGTCGACGTGGTGCTGGTCGAACCGCAGCCGGCACCGCTGGCGTCCGTGCTGGGCGAGCAGATCGGTGCGCTGGTGACCCGGCTGCACGAGGCCGAAGGTGTGGACGTGCGGTGTGGCGTGGGGGTGGATGGGGTTAGCGGCAATTCACGCGTGCGGTCGGTGACGCTGTCGGACGGCCGACAGGTCGACGCCGATCTGGTCGTGGTGGGCATCGGATCTCATCCGGCGACCGACTGGCTCGACGGTAGCGGCATCGCTGTGGACAACGGTGTGGTCTGCGACCACGTAGGTCGCGCCAGCGCTCCCCACGTGTGGGCCATCGGCGACGTGGCGTCCTGGCGTGACGAGGTGAAAGGCCAAGTGCGCGTTGAACACTGGAGCAACGTGGCGGATCAGGCGCGGGCACTGGTGCCGGCGCTGCTGGGTCAGGACGCACCGACGGTGACGACCGTGCCGTACTTCTGGAGTGATCAGTACGACGTCAAGATCCAGGCCCTCGGCGAGCCGGAGGCCACCGACACCGTGCACCTGGTCGAGGACGACGGGCGCAAATTCCTCGCGTACTACGAGCGCGACGGTGTCGTGGTCGGTGTGGTGGGTGGCGGCTTCCCCGGCAAGGTCATGAAAGTGCGGGCGAAGATCGCTGCGGGGGCGCCGATCACCGATCTGCTCGGCTGACCGTCCACTCCGATCCATCGCGAGAGTTATCCCCAGACGCAGTTCCATCCACAGGTGGCGCCCGCAGAGCGGTGCGCGTGCATGAATTGTCCGCAGCCGTGGGCATACTCGAGCCATGTTCGAACACATGTTCGCCGAGGTTGCCGACGAGGCGTTGGTGGGCGTGATCGAGCAGGCCGCACGGGACGAAGCGCGGGCTGCCGCGCGGCGATTGGCCGCCATCGCAGAGCTCACCCACCGGAAGGTCGACGACGAGGACGAACGGTCCTGGTGGAGTTTCGATCTCTGGTCCGCGACCGCGGCCGCGATCGGTGCCGCGCTCACCATCGGGCAGCGTCGCGCCTCGGCGCAGATGCGGATCGCGATGGCCCTGCGAGACCGGCTGCCCCGGGTCGCGGCGCTGTTCTGCGAGGGTCGGATCAACATCCGCGTGATCAGCGAGCTGACGTGGCGTACCCATCTGGTCGATGACGACAGAGTGCTGGCCGAGATCGACGCGGCGCTCGCCGAGCATGCGGTGTCGTGGGGGGCACTGTCGGAGGAGAAGTTGACCGGTGCGGTCAACGCTGTGATCGAACGCTACGACCCCGATGCGGTGCGACGGACCAAAGATGCGATCGGCGACCGCGATTTCCGGATCGGCGCCCGTGACGACGGCGCGGAGACCACCTCGGCGTGGGGCACGCTGATCGCCGCGGACGGCGTGGCTGCCGAGCGGCGCATCCTCGCGATGATCAACGGCGTCTGCGCCAACGATCCGCGTAGCGTCGGCGAGCGTCGCTCTGATGCCGCGGGCGCGCTGCTCAATGGCCGCGAACACCTGCGCTGCCGCTGCGGCACGCCGGACTGCCCGAAGGCCGATGTGCCAGCGCCCGCGTCGAATGTCGTCGTGCACGTGATCGCCGACCAGGCGGCGCTCGACGCGGCGACGAAGCCCGCGACCGGGGTGGAGGCCACCGCAGAGTCCGACGAGCCGCCCCCGTTGAAAGACACCGGCGTGGCGCTGCTGCCCGGGCTCAAGGTCATGCCAACCGCCGCATTGGCCGAAGCCATCGCCGCAGGCGCGAAAGTCACACCGTTGTGGCTACCGGGGCACAACCCGGAGCCGAACTACCGCCCCTCCGCGCGATTGGCTCAGTTCGTCCGGATGCGCGACATGTTCTGTCGGTTCCCCGGCTGTGACGTGCCCGCCGACCGGTGCGACGTCGATCATTGCGTGCCATGGCCCGACGGGCCGACGCATCCGTCGAACCTGCATTGCAAGTGCAGAGCCCATCACCTCATGAAGACGTTCTGCTTCGGTCCCGACGGCTGGTCCGAGGTGCAAACAGCCGACGGCGCAGTCACTTTCACTGCGCCCGACGGCCGTGTCCACACGACCAACCCCGGCAGTGCGCTGTTCTTCCCGCAGTTTCCCACGGCAACGGCCGAACTGCCGCATCTGCCGTTCTGGCGCCCGCCGGACCCGGCGAGAGCCGCCCGGATGCCCAGCCGACGCCGCCTGCGCAGCGCGGAGATTGCCGCGCGCGTGAAAGCCGAAAGGGCGCAGAACCGTGACGTTCGAGCAGCGAACCTGGCTGCCGCCCGGAGTGCTCGACGACATACGGGTGGCCGGTTGCGCGGCCGGGTCGCCACCGGAGATGAACCACCGTTCTGACGCGGGCTACTCCCGAGCCTGCAACCCTGCCAACCCTCCGGCCAGCAGATCGAAGGCGCCACCCAGCGCGGCGGCCAGCGACACCGATTCGTCGGCGAGCCATTGCTCATAGGCCGTCAGCGCCACCGCGAGCATCGTCCAGGCGACCGTCTGTGGGATCAGATCCGTCGGGGACACCGCGAGACGGCGTGCGACGTAGGCGGCGATCACGTTCCGCCAGCCGGCGTACATCGTCATCGAATACGCCTGCAATGTCTCGGTTTCCAGAATCAGGCGCATCCGCTGCCGGTGACGGTCGGCGTCGTCGAAATCGTTGAATGCCAGCAGGGCGGTGCGCAGCGCATCGTGAATCGGCGCGGCGGGATCGGTGGCGGCCAGCAGTCCCTTCATGCGGCCGAGATGGGCGTCGAAGTCGCCCCACGGCAGCGCGTTCTTCGAGGGGTAGTACCGGAACAGGGTCCGGCGGGCGATCCCCGCGGCCGAGGCGACGTCATCCACGCTGACGTCGTCGAAGCCGCGCTCGGTGAACAGGTCGATCGCGACCGCGCTGATGTGCTCCCAGCTGGTCGACCGACGCCGGCCGGCGCGGGCCTTGGCGGGTTCCATCGTCACCCTCTTCCATTTCGGCACCCAGTGCCTTATTGTTGCGATCTGCATCACAATTGTCGTGCATCACCGAACAGAAAGGCAGCGCCATGGAGCCGAGTCAGCAGACCGAGAACGACGAGCTGGTCACCGAGAGCCTGGTCGAAGAGGTGTCCATCGACGGGATGTGCGGGGTCTACTGATCATGACCGCGCCGACCTTCGACCCGGACCAGCGTTGGCGGCTGCATCCGCAGGTGGCCGTCCGGCCCGAGCCGTTCGGCGCGCTGCTCTACCACTTCGGGACACGCAAGCTGTCGTTCCTGAAGAACCGGACGATCGTCGAGGTGATCAACTCGCTGTCCGATCACCCCGACGCTCGATCCGCCTGCCGCGCAGCAGGTCTCGAAGACGATCAACTGACGCCGTACCTGCACGCGATGGGTGTGCTGGTCTCGTCGAACATGCTCATCGCAGGAGAGGACCGATGACCGTCACCGCCCCCGTGCCCCGGCTCGTCGACCAGTTCGAACGCGGCCTCGACGCCCCGATCTGCCTGACCTGGGAACTCACCTACGCCTGCAACCTGTCGTGTGTGCACTGCCTGTCCTCGTCGGGCAAGCGCGATCCCCGTGAGCTGACGACCCAGCAGTGCAAGGACATCATCGACGAACTCGAGCGCATGCAGGTGTTCTACGTCAACATCGGCGGCGGCGAACCGACGGTGCGGTCGGATTTCTGGGAGCTCGTCGACTACGCGACTGCCCACCACGTCGGGGTCAAGTTCTCCACCAACGGTGTTCGCATCACCGAGGAGGTCGCCGCGAAGCTCGCCGCCAGCGACTATGTGGACGTCCAGATTTCGCTCGACGGCGCCACCGCGGAGGTCAACGACGCCGTGCGCGGGCCCGGCAGCTTCGCGATGGCTACCCGCGCACTGGAGAACCTGCGCGCTGCGGGCTTCCGTGACGCGAAGATCTCCGTCGTCGTCACCCGGCACAACGTCGACCAGCTCGACGATTTCAAGGCTCTGGCCGACACGTACGGCGCCACGCTGCGCATCACCCGGTTGCGTCCGTCCGGTCGCGGAGCCGATGTCTGGGACGAGCTGCACCCCACTGCCGCCCAGCAGGTCCAGCTCTACGACTGGCTCGTCGCCCATGGCGAGCGCGTGCTCACCGGCGACTCGTTCTTCCATCTGTCCGGTCTCGGCGAGCCCGGCGCACTGGCGGGACTCAACCTCTGTGGCGCGGGCCGGGTGGTCTGCCTCATCGATCCGGTCGGTGACGTCTACGCCTGCCCGTTCGCCATCCACGACCAGTTCCTGGCCGGAAACATCCTCACGGACAACGGTTTTGGGAGCGTGTGGCAGAACTCCGAGCTGTTCCGTGAGCTCCGGGAGCCGCAGTCGGCCGGTGCGTGCGGCAGCTGCGGGCACTATGACGCCTGCCGCGGGGGCTGCATGGCGGCCAAGTTCTTCACCGGCCTTCCGCTCGACGGCCCCGATCCCGAGTGTGTGCAGGGTTACGGCGAGCCGGCGCTGGCCGCCGAACGCGACAAACCGAAGCCGAGTGTCGACCACTCCCGCAGTGGCGGCCGCACGCCCAAGGGTCCCGTCCCGCTCACTCTGCTCACCGCCCCTCCCAAGAAGTTCTGCAACGAAAGTCCTGTGTAGTCATGGCTCGTGATGCCTGGTTCGAAACTGTCGCCATCGCCCAACAGCGGGCCAAGAAGCGCCTCCCGAAGTCGGCGTATTCGTCGCTGATCTCGGCCAGCGAGAAGGGACTGACGGTCAGCGACAACGTCGAGTCGTTCTCCGAACTCGGCTTCGCACCCCATGTCATCGGCGCAACCGAAAAGCGCGACATGGCGACAACAGTGATGGGACAGGACATCTCGCTGCCCGTCATCATCTCGCCGACCGGCGTGCAGGCGATCGATCCCGACGGCGAAGTGGCCGTGGCCCGTGCCGCCGCCGCCCGCGGGACGGCCATGGGGCTGTCCTCGTTCGCGAGCAAGCCCATGGAGGACGTGACCGCGGTCAACGACAAGATCTTCTTCCAGATCTACTGGCTCGGCAGCCGCGACCAGATCCTGGCCAGGATGGAACGGGCCAGGGCTGCCGGCGCCAAGGGTCTCATCTTGACCACCGACTGGAGCTTCGCGCACGGCCGCGACTGGGGTAGCCCCAAGATCCCGGAGCGCATGGACCTCAAGACGATGATCCGGATGTCCCCGGAGGTCGTCACCAAGCCGAGTTGGTTCTACAGCTTCGCCAAGCACCTCCGGCCGCCTGACCTGCGCGTTCCGAATCAAGGCCGTCGGGGTGAGGCGGGCCCGACGTTCTTCGAGGCCTACGGGCAGTGGATGGGCACCCCTCCGCCGACGTGGGAGGATGTCGCCTGGTTGCGCGAACAGTGGGGCGGGCCGTTCCTCCTCAAAGGCACCGTCCGGGTCGACGACGCCAAACGTGCTGTGGATGCCGGTGTTTCGGCCATCACGGTGTCCAACCACGGCGGTAACAATCTCGACGGCACCCCGGCCGCCATCCGTTGCCTGCCGGCGATCGCCGACGCCGTCGGCGATCAGGTCGAGGTTTTGCTGGACGGTGGTATCCGGCGGGGCAGCGACGTCGTCAAGGCCGTTGCTCTGGGCGCCCGCGCCGTCATGATCGGACGGGCTTACCTATGGGGGCTGGCCGCCAACGGGCAGGCCGGTGTGGAGAACGTCCTCGACATCATGCGCGGCGGTATCGACTCGGCGCTGATGGGCTTGGGGAAGTCGTCGATTCACGATCTGACCCGCGAGGACGTCCTGATTCCCGACGGCTTCACCCGCACGCTCGGGGTGTGACGGACGGGGCGCGAGGTGATGCCCTGACCGCCCGGGGAAATCTCTTGCCACGCATGCGCCAACAACTGGCGCACGGCAGGTGAATTCGGCCTACCATGCTCGCGTGGCTTCACCCCACGAGCTCGGGAACTCGACGTCGAGACAGCTCCAGGATTCTGCGTCCGCGCTCATCGTTCCGGTCGGATCCACCGAGCAGCACGGCCCCCATCTGCCGCTGGACACCGATACGCGGATCGCGTCCGCCGTGGCTGACGTTCTGGTCAATAGACTGACAGGGTCGTGGTTGGTAGCTCCCGCGATCGCCTACGGCGCCAGCGGTGAGCACGAAGGATTCGCCGGCACGGTCTCTATTGGCACACCGGCATTGACACAACTACTCGTCGAATTCGCCCGTTCGGCCTGCCTGTGGGCGTCGCGAGTGGTGTTCGTCAACGGACATGGCGGCAACGTCGCAGCGCTGCGCGAGGCGGTCCCGCTGCTGCGTTACGAGGGACGTGACGTCGCCTGGTGCTCCTGTGCGGCCGCCGGCGGCGACGCGCACGCCGGACACACCGAAACGTCTGTATTGCTACATATTTCACCCGGTGTGGTGCGTGAGGACCTGCGGGTACCGGGAAATCAGGGGTCGCTGGCAGAATTGCTGCCACAGATGCGCCGCGGGGGAGTGGCCGCCGTCAGTTCGCTCGGTATTCTCGGGGATCCGACGACGGCGACGGCGGAAGAAGGGGGCAGGATCTTTGCTGACATGGTCGACGCCGGGGTTGACCGGATCACTCGCTGGGCACCCGACAGCGGGGGGATGTTGAGGTGACGGGACAGCGACTGCCCGATGGTTTCGCTGTGCAGGTCGATCGGCGTGTACGCGTCCTCGGGGAGGGGGCCGCGCTGCTCGGTGGTTCGCCCACCCGCCTGCTACGGCTGGCGCCCGCCGCCCAGACCATGCTCAACGGCGGCCGGCTCGAGGTACACGATGCGGTCAGCGCGCAGTTGGCGCGCACCCTGCTCGACGCCACCGTCGCTCATCCACGGCCGCTGAGCGGACCGTCGCACCGCGACGTGACGGTGGTGATCCCGGTGCGGGACAACCCGTCGGGGCTGCGCCGCCTTCTCGGTGCGGTGCGCGGCCTGAAGGTGGTGGTCGTCGACGACGGATCGACGATCCCGGTGAGTGAGAACGACTTCCGTGACGTCCACACCGATGTCCGGGTGCTGCGACTGGACCGCAATCGCGGGCCGGCGGCCGCTCGCAACGCCGGTCTGATGGCGTGTAACACCGACTTCGTGGCGTTCCTCGACTCCGACGTCGTGCCCCGGCGCGGCTGGCTGGAGGCGCTGCTCGGGCACTTCTGCGATCCCGCGGTCGCGCTCGCGGCACCGCGAATCGTGGCGCTGGCGCCGTCGGACAACGTGGTCGCACGCTATGAGGCGGTGCGCTCGTCACTGGACCTCGGCCTGCGTGAGGCGCCTGTCGTGCCGTTCGGCACCGTGTCCTATGTGCCCAGTGCCGCGATCATCTGCCGGCGCAGCGCCCTGCTCGAGGTGGGCGGCTTCGACGAGACGCTGACCTCCGGTGAAGACGTCGACCTGTGCTGGCGGCTCAACGAGGCCGGTGCCCGGCTGCGCTACGAACCGATCGCGCTGGTTGCCCATGACCACCGGGTGGAACTGCGAAAGTGGTTCGCGCGCAAGTCTTTCTACGGCGGCTCGGCCGCTCCGCTGTCGATCCGGCATCCCGGGAAGACCGCGCCACTGGTGATCTCGGGGTGGACGCTGGTGGTGTGGCTGCTGGTCGCCCTGGGGTCGCGGCTCGGCTATCTGGGTTCGATCGCGGTGGCGGTGTTCACGGGCCGCCGGCTCGCGCGATCGCTGGCCAGCGTGCGCACCGAGCCGCTGGAGGTGGCCGTCGTCGCCGCCCACGGGTTGTGGTCGGCCGCATTGCAACTGGCCTCCGCGATCTGCCGGCACTACTGGCCGGTGGCCCTCGTGGCCGCGGTGTACTCCAAACGCTGCCGTCAGGTGGTCGTGGTGGCCGCCGTGCTGGACGGGGTCTTCGACTGGGCCACGCGCAGCCACAGCGGCGTCGACGACGACACCAAGCGGGTCGGCATCGTCACGTTCCTGCTGTTGAAGCGCCTCGATGACATCGCCTACGGGCTCGGCCTGTGGACAGGCGTGATCCGGGAACGCCACGCCGGGGCGCTCAAGCCACAGATCAGAACCTGACGCCGCGTTGCCCGATGTGCTGATCATCGGGGCCGGCAGCGCCGGTTCCGTTCTGGCGGAGCGACTCTCCGCCGACGAACGGTGCGCGGTCACCGTCGTCGAGACCGGCCCGTCGCCGTCCGATCCGCGGGTGCGCAGGGAGATCACCGACGCCCTGAGGCTGCCGCTCGGCGAGGCCAGCGCAGTGGTGCGGCGCTACACCGCTGTGCTGACCGAAGCGCCCCGGCGCACCGCCGAGATCATGCGCGGCGCGGTGGTGGGGGGATCGGGTGCGGTCAACGGCGGGTACTTCTGCCGTGCGCTGCCCGCCGACGTCGACGGCTGGGCAGTACCGGGCTGGACGTGGCGTGACGTGCTGCCACATTTCGTCGCGATCGAGCGGGACATGGACTTCACGGGCGAGCCGCACGGGGGAGACGGGCCGATCACCGTCCGGCGGGTCTCCGAGTTCGACGGTTGCACACGATCTTTGGTCTCGTCGGCGCTGGACGCGGGGTTCGCATGGGTGGCCGATCTGAACGGGTCGACCGCGCAGGCGCCGGTGCCATCAGGGGTCGGCGCGGTGCCGCTGAACATCGACCGCGGCACCCGCGTCGGGCCGGGCGGTGCCTTTCTCGAACCGGCGATGCACCGGCCGAACCTGACGGTGCTGACCGACACCCGGGTGGTGCGACTGCGGTTCGACGGCCGGCGGGCGGTCGGTGCGGAGTGCATCGGGCCGGATGGGCCCACGGTGCTCACCGCCGATCGGGTGGTGGTCAGCGCGGGGGCGGTGGGGTCGGCCCACCTGTTGATGCTGTCCGGTATCGGACCTGCGGCGCAGTTGAGCGCGGTCGGGGTGCCGGTGGTGGCGGACCTGCCGGTCGGCATCGACACGGTCGACCATCCGGAGTGGGTGCTGCCCGTCAGCTGGCCGGCCACGCACGGCGTGCCCCCGCTGGAGGCTGTGCTGACGACGGCAGACGGTATCGAGATCCGGCCGTACACAGCGGGATTCGGTGCGATGACCAACCACCGGCGCGACGATCCGACCGACCACCCTCACCTCGGGGTGACGCTGATGCGGCCCGCGTCACGCGGGCGGGTGTCGCTGCTGTCGGCCGATCCGTCCGCGGACCCGCTGATCGAGCAGCGCTACGACACGGCGCCCGCTGACGTCGCAGCGTTGCGCGAGGGGGCCGACCTCGCGATCGAGATCGCCGGTGACACAGTCCGTTCCGCGCCCGTCTGGGGAACCTCGCAGCATCTGTGCGGCACCGCCCGGATGGGGCGCGACGACGATCCTACCGCTGTGGTCGACACGCGGTGCCGCGTGCGCGGCGTCGACGGCCTCTGGGTGGTGGACGGTTCGATCCTGCCGGCCATCCCCAGTCGTGGGCCGCACGCGACCATCGTGATGGCCGCTCACCGGGCGGCGGAGTTCATCTCCTGAACAGCCGCTTGCCGTCACGGCCCGGCGCCAGTACCGCGATGAACGCGGCTGACACCGCGACAATCCCCGCCAACGCCAGCAGTGCGTGGCCGTTGGCGTCCAGGAATGCGGCGCGTGCTGCGTCGCCCAGTCTGTCGCCCTGCGGGCCCAGCCGCTCCGACAGTGTCAGGGCATACGCCAGCGAATCGGTGGCCGTGTCACGCACCTGGGCGGGGAAGCCGGACAGCTGGGGAGCCAGCGCGGTGCGGTAGGAGGCGGCGAGTATCGAGCCTGCCACGGCGACCCCGATGGCGGCGCCGAGCTCTCGCGCGGTGTCGTTGACCGCCGAAGCCACGCCCTGTTTCTCGTCGGACACGGTGTTCATGATCGCCGTTGTGGCTGGGGCAGTGCAGATTCCGACTCCGGCACCGATGATCAACGACGGCCACACCACGTCGAGGTACGCCGCGTCCGCACCCGGCAGTCGCGCGCAGCACAGTCCGACAGCGACCAGGAGCAGACCCGCGGTGAGCGTCCAGCGGAGACCGATTCTCGCGACCGCGAGGTGGACGACGAGGCTGAGCGCCAGGATCGGCACCACCAGCGGCGCCAGCGCGAAGGCGGTGGTGAGAGCCGAATACCCCATCACGAGCTGCAGGTACTGCATCAACAGGTAGAAGAATCCGAAGTTGGACAGGAACAGGATCGTGATGCAGAGCGCGCCGGTGGCGAACTCCGGTATGGCGAACAGCCTGACATCGAGTAACGGATGCCTTCGCCGTCGCTCCACGAGCGCGAACGCGGCGGCCAGAATCACGCCGCCCGCGAGCCCGCCGAGGACAAGCGGATTGGTCCACCCCTGTGCGGGAGCTTCGATGAGCCCCACCACGAACACCGCGATGGCGATGCCGACCAGCACGGCGCCGATCCAGTCGATCGGGGTGGCGGTCTGATCCCGGGAGCTGCCGATCGTGCACGCCATCACGAACATCAGCAAGGCTGCGACTGCGAGCGCGATGAACACCGATGTCCACGAGAAGTGTTGCAACAGAATGCCGGTGCCGAGGAAGCCGGCAATGGCCCCGGAGCCGGCCACGCCGGCCCAGATGCCGACGGCCTTCGTGCGCTCCGACTTCGGGAAGGCGGCGGTGAGCAGTGACAGCGTCGCCGGCATGACGAAGGCCGCGCCGACACCGGTCACGGCGCGTGCGCCGATGAGCTGGGCGGGGCTGTCGAAGACAACCGGCGCAGCGGAGGCGAGGCCGAAAACCAGCAGGCCGAACAGCAGAGCACCACGGCGGCCGTAGCGGTCGCCGAGCGCGCCTGCGGGCAACAGCAGGCAGGCCATCGCCAGCGTGTACGCGTCGACGACCCACGTCAGCTGGCTCTGTGTCGCGGACGTTTCCACGGCGATGTCGGGCAGGGCGGCATTGAGCGCGACCATCGACGAGATCACCAGCAACACTGACAGGCCCGCCACAGTGAGGAGCCAGCGTCGCCCGCGCACGGAGAGGGCCGCGACCTCGGCGTCGATATCCTGATCGGACGGCGTGCTCGTGTCTGTCATGGACTCTCTCTCGCCGGGATTTCGAGACTAACAGTCTCGGTGGGAGACCGATAGTCTCTATACCCATCGACGAGGAAAGGTGCACCATGGCCTCCGGTGGCGGCGATCCGAGACCGGCCAGATCGCGCGCGCGGTTGCTGGACGCTGCCACGACGCTGCTCCGCTCGGGCGGCCCGAGCGCGGTGACGATCGACGCGGTGACCCGCCACGCCAACGTCGCGCGCGCGACCCTCTATCGGCACTTCCCGAGCTCGAATGATCTTGTCGCTGCGGCGTTCATGAGCTTGATCCCACCGGCGCCCATGCCGCCGGACGACGGCACGCTGCGGGAGCGTCTCATCGCTGTGGTGGGCGGCTGGGCGGATGCCATCGCCGAGGCGCCGACGCTGCTGACGGCCATGGCCTGGTTGTCCCTCGGCCCCGACATCACCGAGGTGCCCACCGTCGGCGGTGCGGTGGGATCACTGCGGGAGCGCATCGCAGAGCAGTACTCGGCGCCCTTCGACGCGATCTTCGGCAGCCCCGACGCACCGGAGCACCTCGGCCGCGTCGACAGGACCACCACCTTCGCGCTGCTGATCGGTCCGCTGGTGTTCGGCCGGATCAGCACGCTGTCCGAATTCGATTACCGCGCAACGGCTGTCGCGGCGGTCGACGGCTTCCTCGCGGTCAGCGCACGGAGTAGCGGATCGGGAGGTGCTTGAGCCCGCCGACGAACGTCGTCGCCGCGAGCTCCGGCTCGCCGTCCAGCTCGATCGACTCGAGCCGTGGCACGAGTTCGGTGAACAGGCTGTTCATCTCCATGCGGGCCAGCGCGGCGCCCAGGCAGAAGTGCACGCCGTAGCCGAAGGACACGTGCCGGTTGGGGTCGCGTGCGACGTCGAAGCGGAACGGTTCGTCGAAGATCTCCTCGTCCCGGTTCCCCGAGACGTATGCCAGATACACGGATTCGCCTTGGGCGATGGGCACGCCACGGACCGTGGTGTCCTCGGCGGCGGTCCGCATGAACTCCTTGACCGGTGTGGTCCAGCGGATCATCTCCTCGACCGCGGTCGGCATCAGCTCCATGTTGTCGCGCAGCCGCGCCAGCTCGTCCTGGTTCTCGATGAGCGCGAGTAGTCCGCCGGAGATGGCGTCCTTGGTGGTGTCGTGGCCGGCGCTGGCGACGATCACGTAGTACGACGCGGTGTCGATGTCGGAGAGGGGCTCGCCGTCGATGCGGCCGTTGGCGATGGCCGAGGCGAGGTCATCGGTCGGGGTCTCCCGGCGCGACGCGGTCAGCGAGGAGAAGTAGGTGAAGAAGTCGAGCAGCACCGCCATCTGCTCCTCGGGGCTGACGCCGCGCTTGTACTCGTCATCGTCGCCGCCGAACATCTCCTGGGTCAGTGCGTGCATGCGGCCGTAGTCCTCTTCGGGCAGGCCGAGCAGCGACATGATCACATACAGCGGGAACTGCACCGCGATGTCGGTGACGAAATCACACGCGCCGCCGTTGTCGCGCATCCGGTCGACATAGCGCTTGGCGAGTTCGTCCACGCGCACCTTGAGGTCGCGCATCGCCTTGGGGCGGAACCAGTCCGCGCCGATGGCCCGCACCTTGCGGTGGTGCGGATCGTCCATGTGGATCAGCGTCCGCAGTCCCATACCGGCTTCCATCTGCTGGGCCATGTAGTCGTCGGCGGCGGCGGTGGCCAGCAGGGGGCGCGGCTCGGAGAGCCACAGATCGTTGGCGCGCTCGATCGCCATGATGTCGGCGTGTTTGGTGATGGCCCAGAACGGGCGGTAGGGCGGGTTGTCGACCCATGCCACCGGTTCGTTCGCGCGCAGATGGGTCAGGGCGGCATGGAGCCGGGCCTCGTCGGCGTACGCCGTCGGGTCGGCCAGAACTTTGGCCGCATCGTCCATCGTGCGTGGGTGGCTCATCCGCTATCTCCTCGAGGGCTACTTGACGCGTGTCAACACATTCTATGTGACGGGCGCCACCCTCGGCGGCAGATCAGGCCAGTGCGCCGAGCAACTGGTTGAACGCCTCGGTCATCGAGGGATGCGTGTAGATCTCGTCGCGCAACTGCGTGGCCGTGATGCCGTGGCGGAGGGCGAGCGCGACGACGTTGATGACCTCGTGCGAATCGTGGCTGAGCAGTGCGGCGCCCAGGATCTCGTCGCTGTCGGCGTCGACGACGACCTTCATCATTCCTTCGGGTTGTCCGACGATCCGGGCGCGCGGCACGGTCGCCATCTTCGCCACCGGAAGCGCAGCGACCCTCACCCGACGACCGTCGGCGCGCGCGGCGCGCTCGGTCAGACCCACCCGGGCCAACGGCGGCGTCATGAACAGCACGTAGGGCACCGCCACCCGGTCGGCTGTGCTGCGCCGGCCGGTCCCGCTGAGCTGGTCGAGCACGATGCGGTAGTCGTCGAGGGAGACGTAGGTGAACTGCGGTCCGCCGTTGACGTCGCCGACCGCGAAGACATGCGGCTGGTTCGTGCGCAGGTGCTCGTCGACGACGACGGATCCGTCGGCGCGCGTGTCGACCCCGGCCCGGTCCAGTCCGAGGTCTGCGGTGACGGGCCGGCGGCCCAGCGCCACGAGGATTCGGTCACCCTCGGCCGATTCTGATGCGCCGGCGACGGTGTAGTGGACCGTCCCGCCGTCGACGGCGGTGACGGTGGCCGACGTGACGATCTGGACTCCGGCGGCCGTCAACAGCTCGGTGGCCGCCGCCGCGACGTCGTCGTCCTCCTGGCCGAGGACGGCCGAATGGCGTTCCAGAACAGTCACTTCCGCGCCATAGCGGGCGTACATGGCGGCGAACTCCAGGCCCACGTACCCGCCGCCGAGCACCACGAGCCGGCGCGGAAGATCCTCGGTCACCAACAGGTCGGTGCTCGTCACCACGCGGTCGTTGCCGTGCAGGCCGGGGATCTCCGGCATCACGGGTTCCGATCCGGTGCTGATCACGATGTGCTCGCCGGTCACCGTGACCTCCCCGTCCGCGGTCTGCACCGCGAGGGTGTGGGCGTCGGTGAAGGCGGCGGTGCCGGTGAGCACGTCGACGGTCGCCAGACTGTCCAGCATCGCGAAGTTCTTGGCCCGCAGATCTGCGGTCAGGTCGGCCGTCGCGTGCACCGCGTTTGTATAGCTGCTGGGGTCTGGGCGGCTGAGGTGCTCGGCCGCGAACACCATCGATTTGGTGGGCACGCAGCCGATGTTGATGCAGGTGCCCCCGTACATCTGTGCCGAACGCTCGATCATCACGACACGTCGGCCCCGGGCGCCCAGCGCAGCGGCGAGGGTCTTCGCCCCCTTTCCGAAGCCGATGGTCACCAGATCCGCCTGCAGCTGTTGCACCGTCATGCGGAGATCCTCTCCTGAAGACGGGCAGCGAGGAAGTCCGCGGCCGAGGCCACGGCGCGGCGGGCTGTGGCGAGTTGTCCGACATTGAGTTGGAACACGTGATGCATGCCCTGGTAGATCTCCAGCTGCACCCGGGGGCCCGCGGCGGCGGCGTACCGGATGGAGTCGTCGAGCAGGATCTCGTCGGTACCGACCTGGATCAGCACGGGTGGTAGATCGCTCGCTGTGCCGAACAGCGGTGAGGCTCTGGGATCGTCGGCAGGGGTATCGCCGAGGTAGGCCGCCGCGGACCGGCGCAGGTACTCCGGGTCGAGCAACGGATCGGAGATCGCGTTGGCGCGGACGCTGGCTCCGCTCAGGGACAGGTCGGTCCACGGTGAGAACACCGCGGCGGCCGCCACGTCGATACCTGTGTGTCGCACCGCCTCGGCGACCGTGGCGAGGGTGAGACCGCCGCCCGCGGAATCGCCCGCGACAGCGACGGCGGAGTAGGTGCTGCGCAATCGGTGAAGCGTGTCGACGGACAGCTCGAGTGCCGTGGGCAGGCACGCCTCCGGGGCCAGCGGATAGTCGAGGACGAACGCCGGCATCTTCACGCGAGCCACGAGCTGACTGACGAATCCCGCGTAGGCTCCTGCGCTGCCGAGGCCGTAGCCGCCGCCGTGCAGGAACAGCAGCGCGGCTTCGGAATTGGCGTCTACGGGCCGCACCCAGATTCCGGGTCCGGGTAGTCCGGCGGACTGGGTGACAGTGACGCCGGCTGCCGTCGGGGTGGCGGCGACGAACCGGTCGTACACGTCTCGCGGCTCGCCGGTCTCGGTGGACCAGAACCGCGCGAAGAACGTCCGGAGTGCGCGGCCGGGAGCGACGTCATCGGGGTCGAGGGGAATAGCATTCATGCCGTCTCGCATTTAGTAAACAATAGTTACTATCTACGCGAGGAGGCAATGATGGGTTCACTCGACGGCAAGAAAGCGTTGGTCACCGGCGCGAGCCGCGGCATCGGAGCGGCGATCGCCCGCCGTCTCGCCAGTGAGGGTGCCGCGGTCGTGCTCACCTACGAGCGATCGGCAGACGCGGCGGAGGCGGTCGTCGACGACATCACTCGTGAGGGCGGACGCGCTGTCGCCGTACGGATGTCGGCGGGGGACACCGCTTCGGTCAGGCAGGCGGTTGACGATGCGGCCTCCACCTTGGGTGGCCTGGACATCCTGGTCAACAACGCCGGCGTCCTTCGCGGCGGACCGATCGAGCAGGTGTCCGACGACGACATCGACGTCACGTTGGACGTCAACGTCCGCGGCGTCATGGTGGCGACATTGGCGGCGTTGCCGCACCTCGGCGCGGGTGGTCGGATCATCTCGACGGGAAGCAATCTGGCGACGCGGGTCCCCGATCCGGGTGCGAGTCTCTACGCCGCGAGCAAGGCTGCGCTGATCGGGTGGACCCAGGGCCTCGCCCGGGATCTCGGCCCACGCGGCATCACGGTCAACCTCGTGCACCCGGGGTCCACCGACACCGACATGAACCCCGCCGACGGTCCGAATGCCCGAGCGCGCGTGCAGAAGACGGCCCTCGGTCGGTTCGGCCGGCCCGAAGAGGTCGCAGCGATGGTGGCCTTCCTCGCCGGACCCGATGCCGCACAGATCACCGGGGCGGGGTTCCTCGTCGACGGCGGTGCCAACGCCTGAGCTCGCTAGGCGGCGACGATTCGCCTGGCGATCGCCTCGGCGACCATGATCACCGTGAGATTCGGTGGTGCTGAGGGGATGTCGGGCAGAATCGACGCGTCGACCACGCGCAGCGCGTCGACGCCGCAGACGATGCCGGACTCGTCGACGACGGTGCCCATCGGGGCGGTCGACGTGGGGTGCGCATAGCCGTCGACCTGGTCGATGACTGCCCGCCGGAATGCATCGTCGTCGGTGATCTCGGAGCCGGGAAAAATCTCCGATGCCACCGCGTCCGCGAAGGGCGCTGTCGTCCCGATCCTGCGTGACATCCGCACCGCCTCCATCATCCGGCGCAGATCGCCCGGGTCGTCGAAGAAGTTGTACCGGATCAGAGGTGCGCGGCGTGGATCCCGGCTCGCCAACCGCAGGGAGCCGACAGACTTCGGCAGGGTCACCGCGCAGGCGAGGACGATGGCACCGCCGGTGGGGCTCTGCGCCGGATCGACGATGTGCGTGCCGGAGATCTGCAGATCCAGCTCGTCGGGGGCGGCCTCGCTGGACTGTGTCCAGATGATCGCTCCCGCAACGGGTTCCATCGCCTTGACGGCGGGTTCGAGGGCATAGACTCCAGGTGGCGGGCCGGGCCGATGCCCGACCGCAGGAGAATCGCGGGACTGCCGAGAGCGCCTGCTGACAGGATGATCTCGCGCGCAGTGACCTGCTCGCCGGCGACGAGGCGGACCCCGGTGGCCCGCTGCCCGTCGAACAGGACCCGATCCACCTCGCTACGGCCGCGCACGGTGAGATTGGGTCGGGCGCGTACCTCATCGGTCAGATCGGCCATGCCGGTGTTGACGCGGGTGCCGTCGACGGCGTTGCGGGTGTAGGTCGACACCCCGTCCACATCGGAGCCGTTGACGTCGGGGACCCGGGCGAGACCGATCGCCTCGGCTGCCCGCACGAACGCTTGCATCGATGGCGTGTTCTCGGCCATCGTCACCCGCCGCACCGGGAATGTGTTCTCCAGCGCCCGGTACACGGGGAGCACGTCGTCGAACGACCACCCGGTCAGCCCGCGGGCGGTTTACCGCGCGAAGTCCGAGGGGCGCGCCCGCATCGCCACCGCGGCGTTGACCGCCGAACTGCCGCCGAGGACCTTGCCCCGAGGGGCCCGGATGTCATGGCCCAGGACGAGATGGTCCTGGGTCGAGTAGCCCCAGTCGTGCTCCTCGTCGCCTCCGACGTGATCGCCGCTGGACAGCACGGCCGGATACTCACCCGGGCGGTAGGCCGGA
Source organism: Mycolicibacterium sp. 018/SC-01/001 (assembly GCF_007096635.1). Classification (GTDB taxonomy): domain Bacteria; phylum Actinomycetota; class Actinomycetes; order Mycobacteriales; family Mycobacteriaceae; genus Mycobacterium. Next base: position 100,203 of record NZ_VKAA01000011.1, on the reverse strand, counting down.
CCCGCCTCCAACAGCAGCACGCTGATGGCCGGGTCCGCGCTGAGTCGGTTCGCCAGCACCGCTCCCGCAGAGCCGCCGCCGACGACGATCACGTCATACGAGGGCACCGGCCACCTGGCCCATCAGTGTCGCGAACGGCATGTCGAGCGCGGCGTACACGGCGGCAGCGCGGGGATCAGCGTTGTCGCCCATGATCTCGACCATCGTCGTCGCGTAATCGGACACCTCGATGCCCAGCGTCGTCAGCCGTGCCAGGCCCGCCTCGCGCTTGTGGTGGGAGAACGTGCCGCAGGCGTCGAGGGCGATGACCGATTGGAATCCGTTGTCCCGCGCGGAGATCGCGGGCAGTGAGGCGCAGACCTCGAAAGACAGGCCCGCGATCACCAGGTGATCGCGTCCGGTCTGCTCCACGAGCGCGACGAACCGCTCGTCGTCCCAGGCGTTCACGGTGGACCGGTCGAGGATCTCCTGCCCGCCGAGGGCGTCGCGCAGCTCGGGGATGGTGGGACCCCACATGCTGTCCCGTGCGGTGGTGACGGCCACGATCGGCAGGTCGAGGGCCTGGGCGGCACGAGCCAGACCCACGACGTTGTGCTTGAGCTCGTTGACGTCGATGTCGCGCACGCCGGTGAAGAGATTGACCTGATGGTCGATCAGCAGCACCGCGGTGTTGGTCTGCGTGAACGGGGTGCGGCGGGATTCTGGCACGACAGCCTCCGATAAGTAGTAAGTAGAAATTACTATCAGTTTTGATTACTACATCCGGAGCGGAGGTTCTGTCAAGGACCCCTCAGCTGCTACTGGCCGTTGAAGGCCTCACGCTGGCGGTCGACGACTTCTGCGAAATCCCGCATGAAACGGTCGAACTCGCGGGCTCCGAGGTGCTGGGCATGCCGGTCCATGATGTCGGCCATGATCTCCGTCGCGGCCGCCATCTGTCGGTGACCGCGCTTCGTGGGCACGATCAGCTTGGCTCGCCGGTCGGCGGGGTCGGGCTCGCGCGTGACGTAACCCAGCCGTTCCAGGTCGTCGACGATCACGCCCACGACCTGCTTGAGCTGGCCGGAGCGGCGGGCCAGGTCGGTGGCCCGCACCCCTTCGGTCCGCAGGTACGCCAACACCACGCCGTGCCGCGGCGCGATGTCGTCGAACCCCGCCTCGTGAAGCCGCCGGAACAGTTCGCCCTGGGTCGCGAACAGCAATCGGCCCGCCATCACGCCGAGATCGGCCTCGCGGCGGCCGTCCTTCGTCACGCGGCGGACTCTACCGGCGCCAGTAGGCTCTCGACTGTGCGATTCACGCGGCTGCCGGCCTGCCTGACCGCCTGCCTGACCGCCGTTGTGCTGCTGGCCGGTTGTGTGCGCAGCGACGGACAGAGTGCCCCCGCGGCATCCCCGCCGCCGGACCCCGCCGTCGTGCAGACCACCTCGGGCACCGTGCGCGGCGTCGTCGCACCGGATCACCGGCTGTTCGCCGACCTTCCCTACGCCGCGCCGCCCGTCGGTCCGCTGCGGTTCGCCGATCCGCAGCCGCCGGCTCCGTGGCCGGGGGTGCGCGAGGCCACGGCATTCGGCCCGCGCTGCATGCAGAGCCTCGACGGGGACATCGAACTCGGGCGCCAGACCGACGAGGACTGCCTGAGCCTCAACGTGTGGACCCCGCCCGTCCAACCGTCCGCGCAGCCGCGTGCGGTGATGGTGTGGATCCACGGCGGCGCCTTCGTCAACGGCAGCGGGCGGATCTACGACGCGCGCCGGCTCGCTGCGCGCGGCGACATCATCGTCGTCACGCTGAACTACCGACTCGGCGCACTGGGCTTCCTGGCTCACCCGGCCCTGGGCCCGCCCGGTCAGGTCGGCAACTACGGGCTGGCCGATCAGCAGGCCGCCCTGCGGTGGGTGCGGGACAACATCGCCGCGTTCGGTGGGGACCCCGACCGCGTCACGGTCGCCGGGGAGTCCGCCGGCGGGATGTCGGTGTGCGATCACCTGGTATCGCCCGGCTCGCGCGGCCTCTTCTCTGCGGCGATCATCCAGAGCGGCCCGTGTACGGCTCAGGCCGCCCTGCCCGTCGCGCAGGACCGCTCGCTCGCCTATGCCGCCGACCACGGGTGTCCCGATCCGGCCACCGCCGCACGCTGTCTGCGGGAGCTGCCCGCCGACCGGCTGCGGGACCCCGTGTGGTTCTACGGCATCGGCGACGACCAACTGAGCGGCCCGGTCACCGGGTCGGCCGCGCTGCCCGCCGATCCGGTCGCCGCGATCGGCGGCCCCGACGCGCAGCGGGTCCCCGTGCTGATCGGGACGACGCGCGACGAGTTCACGCTGTTCGTCGGCCTGCAGTACCTCCGCGAGGGCAAGCGCTACGCCCCTGCGGACTATCCGCGGCTGCTGACCACCGCATTCGGCCCCAACGCCAGGGCCGTCGAGGAGCGCTATCCGCTCTCCTCGTACCCCGACGTCCCCCTCGCGTACTCGGCCGCGGTCACCGATGCCGTCTTCTCCTGCGTCGGCGATCGGCTCGCCCGCGCCGTCCGGGACGACCCCGTGTACTTCTACGAATTCGACGATCGGGCGGCCCCCGCCCCCGAACCCCTCAAGACGCTGCCGTTCCCCGTCGGCGCGAGCCACTCACTGGAGCTGCGCTACCTGTTCGACGTGGGACCCGGGCTGCCGCTGACACCGGCGCAGCAGAAACTCGCCGACCAGATGATCGACTACTGGGCGTCGTTCGTGAAGACGCAGACACCGAACGAGTCGCCGAACACCGACGGTCAGCCGCAGTGGGACGAGTTCGGCGACGGCAACCGGGTGATGTCGCTACGGACCGACGGCAGCCGCATGAGCGGCGACTTCCGCGCCACCCACCAGTGCGACTTCTGGGACGGCCTCCCGTAGCTCAGGCGGGCGTCACCCAGCAGGTGATGTCGGCATGGACGACCTCGGTGCCGGCATCGTCGACGACGCTCACCGGAACCACCACCTCGGTGCCCTCCGTGATCGTCGTGAAGTCCGGGGGATCGAGCCGTGCCACCGCGCGCAGGGACGTCGTCGCCTTCTGCAGGTAGTGCACGGTCATCGACTTCGGGATCCACCGGTGGGTCGTCGGCACCGTCGCCTCCATGAGCATCCCCATCGCCGCCTCCGCGGCGTTGCACGACGCGATCGCGTGCACGGTGCCGAGGTGGTTGTAGAGGTAGAACCACTTGGGCACGGACACCTCGGCGACGCCGGGTTCCATGCGCCGGACGTGGGGGAGGATCGACGCGAAGTACGGCACCCTCGCCATGGCGGCCAGCGAGAAGAGCCGGGTTCCGCCGGGCACGCGATCGAGCCGCTGCCATGCGCGATAGGTGGGAGAACTGGTCATGGTCGAGACCTTACGCAACCTTACTCATCGGTAAGATGGCTTCCACCAGGGATTTGGAGCACGCGCCGATCTGAGGCATACTGTTCGGGTTGCCTTGAGCCGGGTTCGCCTGGCCTCGGCATGCGACTGGCGCCCCACGCGGGGCGCGTCCGGTCCCTTCCGGTTCGGCGGGCGACACACCCGACCGCGGGGACCGGTGAACCACAGACAGGTAAACAGCGGCGGCACAGCCAGGCCCTTTCGAGGGCCCGTTAGTAGTGAGGTAGGAGAAGCGTGGCGGGACAAAAGATCCGCATCAGGCTCAAGGCCTACGACCATGAGGCCATCGATGCCTCAGCGCGCAAGATCGTCGAGACGGTCACCCGGACGGGCGCGAGTGTGGTCGGCCCGGTGCCGCTGCCGACCGAGAAGAACGTGTACTGCGTCATCCGGTCCCCGCACAAGTACAAGGACTCGCGGGAGCACTTCGAGATGCGCACCCACAAGCGGTTGATCGACATCCTCGACCCCACGCCGAAGACGGTCGACGCGCTGATGCGCATCGACCTGCCGGCCAGCGTCGACGTCAACATCCAGTAAAGGAAATCCAGAGCAATGGCTAGACAAGGCATTCTGGGCACCAAGCTGGGCATGACGCAGGTGTTCGACGAGAACAACAAGGTCGTGCCGGTGACGGTCGTCAAGGCCGGGCCCAACGTCGTGACTCGCATCCGCACCATGGAGCGCGACGGTTACAGCGCCGTGCAGCTCGCCTACGGCGAGATCAGCCCCCGCAAGGTCACCAAGCCGGTGACCGGTCAGTTCGCCGCCGCCGGGATCAACCCGCGCCGGCACCTCGCCGAGCTGCGGCTCGACGATCCGTCCGCGGCCGCCGAGTACGAGGTGGGCCAGGAACTGACCGCCGAGATCTTCGCCGACGGCGCGTACGTCGACGTGACCGGCACCAGCAAGGGCAAGGGCTTCGCCGGCACCATGAAGCGCCACGGCTTCCGCGGTCAGGGCGCCAGCCACGGTGCGCAGGCCGTGCACCGCCGGCCGGGCTCGATCGGCGGCTGCGCCACCCCGGGCCGCGTGTTCAAGGGCACGCGCATGTCGGGCCGCATGGGCAGCGATCGCGTGACCACGCAGAACCTCAAGGTGCACAAGGTGGACGCCGAGAACGGCGTGCTGCTGATCAAGGGCGCCGTCCCCGGGCGTAACGGTGGACTGGTCGTTGTCCGCAGCGCAATCAAGCGAGGCGAGAAGGCATGACACTCACAATTGATGTTCAGACCCCGGCAGGCAAGAAGGACGGCTCGATCGAGCTTCCGGCCGAGCTGTTCGACGTCGAGCCCAACATCGCGCTGATGCACCAGGTGGTGACGGCACAGCTGGCCGCCAAGCGCCAGGGCACGCACGCGACCAAGACGCGTGGCGATGTCTCCGGTGGTGGCAAGAAGCCGTACCGCCAGAAGGGCACCGGCCGCGCCCGCCAGGGTTCGACCCGCGCCCCGCAGTTCACCGGCGGTGGCGTCGTGCACGGCCCGCAGCCGCGCGACTACAGCCAGCGCACGCCCAAGAAGATGATCGCCGCCGCCCTGCGCAGCGCGTTGTCGGACCGGGCCCGCAACGACCGCATCCATGCGGTCACCGAGATCGTCGAGGGTCAGGCCCCGTCGACCAAGAGCGCGAAATCGTTCCTGGCGACTCTGACCGACCGCAAGCAGGTGCTGGTCGTCATCGGCCGCACCGACGAGACCAGCGCGCTGAGCGTGCGCAATCTGCCTGGCGTGCATGTGATCTCGCCGGACCAGCTGAACACCTACGACGTGCTCAAGGCCGACGACGTGGTCTTCAGCGTCGAGGCGCTCAACGCGTACATCTCCAGCGCGAGCAAGAAGAGTGAGGTGTCGGCCTGATGGCTACCGTGACCGATCCCCGCGACATCATCCTGTCCCCGGTGATCTCGGAGAAGTCCTACGGGCTGATCGAGGACAACGTGTACACGTTCGTCGTGCACCCGGACTCGAACAAGACGCAGATCAAGATCGCCATCGAGAAGATCTTCAACGTCAAGGTCGCCTCGGTGAACACCGCCAACCGGCAGGGCAAGCGCAAGCGCACCCGCACCGGCTTCGGCAAGCGCAAGGACACCAAGCGCGCGATCGTGACGCTCGCCGCGGGCAGCAAGCCCATCGACCTGTTCGGAGCGCCGGCCTAGCCGGCAGGGAGAACTAGAGAATCATGGCTATTCGTAAGTACAAGCCGACGACCCCCGGTCGCCGCGGCTCGAGCGTCTCCGACTTCGCCGAGATCACGCGCGACCACCCGGAGAAGTCGCTGATTCGTCCGCTGCACGGCAAGGGCGGGCGTAATGCCCACGGCCGCATCACCACCCGGCACAAGGGTGGCGGTCACAAGCGCGCCTACCGGGTGATCGACTTCCGTCGCCACGACAAGGACGGCGTCAACGCCAAGGTCGCGCACATCGAGTACGACCCGAACCGCACCGCGAACATCGCGCTGCTGCACTACCTGGACGGCGAGAAGCGCTACATCATCGCGCCACAGGGACTCAAGCAGGGCACGATCGTCGAGTCGGGCGCCAACGCCGACATCAAGCCGGGCAACAACCTGCCGCTGCGCAACATCCCCGCCGGCACCGTGATCCACGCCGTGGAGCTGCGGCCCGGCGGCGGCGCCAAGCTGGCCCGCTCGGCCGGCGTCAGCATCCAGCTGCTCGGCAAGGAAGGCACCTACGCCTCGCTGCGTATGCCCAGCGGTGAGATCCGCCGCGTCGACGTGCGCTGCCGCGCCACCGTCGGCGAGGTCGGCAACGCCGAGCAGGCCAACATCAACTGGGGTAAGGCCGGCCGTATGCGCTGGAAGGGCAAGCGCCCCACCGTCCGTGGTGTCGTGATGAACCCGGTCGACCACCCGCACGGCGGTGGCGAGGGCAAGACCTCCGGCGGCCGCCACCCGGTCAGCCCCTGGGGTAAGCCCGAGGGCCGCACCCGCAAGCCGAACAAGGCGAGCGACAAGCTCATCGTCCGTCGCCGGCGCACCGGCAAGAAGCGCTAGGGAGTAAAGCGATGCCACGCAGCCTCAAGAAGGGCCCGTTCGTCGACGACCATCTGCTCAAGAAGGTCGACGTGCAGAACGAGAAGAACACCAAGCAGGTCATCAAGACCTGGTCGCGCCGGTCCACCATCATCCCGGACTTCATCGGCCACACCTTCGCCGTCCACGACGGTCGCAAGCACGTGCCGGTGTTCGTCACCGAGTCGATGGTCGGGCACAAGCTGGGCGAGTTCGCCCCCACCCGCACGTTCAAGGGTCACATCAAGGATGACCGGAAGGCGAAGCGCCGGTAATGACTACAGCGATTGAATATCCGTCCGCCTCGGCGAAGGCGCGCTTCGTGCGCGTCTCGGCCACCAAGGCCCGCCGCGTCATCGACCTGGTCCGCGGTAAGAGTGTCGAGGAAGCCCTCGACATCCTCCGCTGGGCGCCGCAGGCCGCCAGCGAGCCGGTCGCCAAGGTGATCGCCAGCGCCGCTGCGAACGCGCAGAACAACGAGGGGCTCGATCCCTCCACGCTGGTGGTCGCGGCCATCATGGCCGACGAGGGGCCGACGGCCAAGCGCATCCGGCCGCGCGCGCAGGGCCGTGCGTACCGGATTCGTAAGCGCACCAGCCACATCACCGTGATCGTGGAGAGTCGTCCGAGCCGGTCCACCAGAGGCGGCGCGTCCGCGTCCGCAGCGCGTGCTCGTCGCGCGCAGGCCAGCAAGGCCGCCAGCAACAAGGGAGGCTCGGAGTAGTGGGTCAGAAGATCAATCCGCACGGTTTCCGGCTCGGCATCACCACCGACTGGAAGTCGCGGTGGTACGCCGACAAGCAGTACGCGGACTACATCAAGGAAGACGTGGCGATCCGCAAGCTGCTGGCCACGGGCTTGGAGCGCGCCGGCATCGCCGACGTCGAGATCGAGCGCACGCGTGATCGCGTACGGGTCGACATCCACACCGCGCGTCCCGGCATCGTGATCGGCCGCCGCGGCACCGAGGCCGACCGCATCCGCGCCGATCTGGAGAAGCTGACCGGCAAGCAGGTCCAGCTGAACATCCTCGAGGTGAAGAACCCCGAGAGCCAGGCGCAGCTGGTCGCCCAGGGCGTCGCCGAGCAGCTGAGCAACCGCGTGGCGTTCCGCCGTGCGATGCGCAAGGCGATCCAGTCCGCGATGCGCCAGCCCAACGTCAAGGGCATCCGCGTGCAGTGTTCGGGTCGCCTCGGCGGCGCCGAGATGAGCCGCTCGGAGTTCTACCGCGAAGGTCGCGTGCCGCTGCACACCCTGCGTGCCGACATCGACTACGGCCTCTACGAGGCCAAGACCACCTTCGGCCGGATCGGCGTGAAGGTGTGGATCTACAAGGGCGACATCGTCGGAGGCAAGCGTGAGCTCGCCGCCGCCGCACCCGCCGCGGACCGCCCGCGTCGCGATCGTCCGTCGGGCACCCGGCCGCGCCGCAGCGGCGCGTCGGGCACCACGGCGACGAGCACCGACGCCGGCCGGGCCGCCACCGAGAGCCCGGCGGAAGCACCCGCTGAAGCCACCGCTGCCGCGGGCGCAGCCGCCCCGGAAAACACGGAGAGCTAGTCATGCTGATTCCCCGCAAGGTCAAGCACCGCAAGCAGCACCACCCCAAGCAGCGTGGCGTCGCCAGCGGCGGCACCACGGTCAGCTTCGGTGACTACGGCATCCAGGCCCTGGAGCACGCCTACATCACCAACCGGCAGATCGAGTCCGCTCGTATCGCCATCAACCGGCACATCAAGCGTGGCGGCAAGGTGTGGATCAACATCTTCCCCGACCGTCCGCTGACCAAGAAGCCCGCCGAGACCCGCATGGGTTCCGGTAAGGGTTCGCCGGAGTGGTGGGTGGCCAACGTCAAGCCCGGCCGCGTGCTGTTCGAGCTGAGCTACCCCGACGAGGCGACTGCCCGGGCCGCGCTGACCCGTGCCATCCACAAGCTGCCGATCAAGGCTCGCATCGTCACCAGAGAGGAGACCTTCTGATGGCAGTAGGAGTTTCGACGGGAGAGCTCCGTGAGCTCACCGACGACGAATTGACCGAGAAGCTGCGCGAATCCAAGGAAGAGCTGTTCAACCTGCGCTTCCAGATGGCGACGGGCCAGCTTGCCAACAACCGCCGGCTGCGTCTCGTCCGGCAGGAGATCGCACGGGTGTACACCGTGCTGCGCGAACGTGAGTTGGGTCTGGCCGCCGGACCCGGAGGTGAGGATTCCTAATGGCAGACACTGCACAGGGTGGTAAGCACACCCCTCGCACCGAGCAGCCGCGCGGTCGCCGCAAGACCGCCATCGGCTACGTCGTGTCGGACAAGATGCAGAAGACCATCGTGGTCGAGCTCGAGTCCCGCAAGTCGCATCCGCTGTACGGCAAGATCATCCGGACCACGACGAAGGTCAAGGCCCACGACGAGAACGGGGACGCCGGTGTCGGCGACCGCGTGTCGCTGATGGAGACCCGCCCGACGTCGGCGACGAAGCGCTGGCGCCTGGTCGAGGTCCTCGAGAAGGCCAAGTAGCCGAACCCGGCACGAGCTGTCAAAACCCCCGCACGCCAACAGGCTGCGGGGGTTTTTTCCTGCTGCGCGGCTTCGCTGGGTGTACTGTGCGGCGCTATGACCTCGGAATTCAAGGGCAAGATCGAACTCGACATCCGGGATTCCGAGCCCGATTGGGGGCCCTACGCCGCACCGGTCGCCCAGCCCGAAGCGCCCAACGTCCTGTACCTCGTGTGGGATGACACCGGCATCGCGACATGGGACTGCTTCGGCGGGTTGGTGAACATGCCCGCGATGAGCCGCATCGCCGAACGCGGGGTGCGGCTCTCGCAATTCCACACCACCGCGCTGTGCAGCCCGACGCGCGCGTCGCTGCTGACGGGGCGCAATGCCACGACGGTCGGTATGGCCACCATCGAAGAGTTCACCGACGGTTTTCCCAACTGCAACGGCAGGATTCCGTTCGACACGGCGTTGATGTCCGAGGTGCTCGCGGAGAACGGGTACAACACCTACTGCGTCGGCAAATGGCACCTGACGCCGCTCGAAGAGTCGAATCTGGCCGCGACCAAACGACATTGGCCGCTGGGGCGGGGCTTCGAACGGTTCTACGGTTTCATGGGCGGCGAAACCGACCAGTGGTATCCGGAGCTCGTCTACGACAATCATCCGGTGCCTCCGCCGGCCACGCCCGAGCAGGGCTACCACCTGTCGAAGGACTTGGCGGACAAGACCATCGAGTTCATCCGCGACGCCAAGGTGATCGCGCCCGACAAGCCGTGGTTCACCTATCTGTGCCCGGGTGCCGGGCACGCGCCCCACCATGTGTTCGCCGAGTGGGCCGACCGCTACGCAGGTGCGTTCGACATGGGTTACGAGCGCTACCGCGAGATCGTGCTGGAGAACCAGAAGAAGCTCGGCATCGTGCCGGCCGACACCGAACTCTCACCGATCAATCCCTACTCGGATGCCACCGGACCGAACGGCGAGCCGTGGCCGGCGCAGGACACCGTGCGCCCGTGGGATTCCCTCGACGACGACGAGAAGCGGTTGTTCAGCCGGATGGCCGAGGTGTTCGCCGGGTTCCTGTCCTACACCGACGACCAGATCGGCCGGGTGCTGGACTATCTCGAGGAGTCCGGCCAGCTCGACAACACGATCATCGTGGTGATCTCCGACAACGGCGCCAGCGGTGAAGGAGGGCCCAACGGATCGGTCAACGAGGTCAAGTTCTTCAACGGTTACATCGACACCGTCGAGGAGAGCCTGAAGCATTTCGACGACCTGGGCAGCCCGCGCACCTACAACCACTATCCGATCGGTTGGGCGATGGCGTTCAACACGCCCTACAAGCTCTACAAGCGCTACGCGTCCCATGAGGGCGGCATCGCCGACACCGCGATCATCTCCTGGCCCAGGGGAATCGACGCGCACGGCGAGGTCCGGGACAACTACGTCAACGTCTCCGACATCACACCCACCGTCTACGACCTACTGGACATCACCCCGCCGGCGATCGTGCGCGGGGTCCCGCAGAAACCGTTGGACGGCGTGAGCTTCAAGGTGGCACTGGAGAATCCGCACGCTCCCACCGGTAAGGAGACGCAGTTCTACACGATGCTGGGGACGCGGGGCATCTGGCACAAGGGCTGGTTCGCCAACACCGTGCACGCCGCGTCGCCCGCGGGCTGGTCGCACTTCGACGCCGACCGCTGGGAGCTGTTCCACATCGAGGCCGACCGCAGCCAGTGCCGCGACCTCGCCGAGGAGCAGCCGGAGAAGCTCGCCGAGATGATCGACATCTGGTTCGCCGAGGCGGCCAAGTACAACGGGTTGCCGCTCAGTGATCTGAACATGCTGGAGACGTTGTCGCGGTGGCGGCCCTACATCGCCGGCGACCGGGAGTCCTACCTCTACTATCCCGGGACCGCCGACGTCGGCATGGGGGCCGTGGTGGACCTGCGCGGGCGCTCGTTCGCCGTGCTCGCCGAGGTCACCGTGGACTCCGACGTCGCTGGTGTCGTCGTCAAACACGGCGGTGCACACGGTGGGTACGTGATGTACGTGCAGGACAACTGCCTGCACTTCTGCTACAACTTCCTGGGCGAACAGGAGCAGACCCTGTCGGCGTCCGAACCGCTGACCCCCGGCGAGCACACGCTGGGGTTCGCCTTCACACGGACCGGGACCGCCGAGGGCAGCCACACCCCGATCGGTGACGCCGCACTCTATGTCGGTGACAGGGAGGTGGCGGAGTACCGCGGAATGCGTTGTCATCCGGGCACATTCGGACTGGCCGCCGCGAGCCTGGCTGTCGGGGCGAACACCGGTTCCCCGGTGACGCGGGCGTACTCCGCACCGTTCCCGTTCACCGGTGGCACGATCGCGCAGGTGCGGGTCGACGTCTCTGGGGCGCCGTACACCGACCTCGAGCGGGACTTCGCGCGGGCGTTCGCCAAGGACTGACATGATCTGTGGTGCTGTCACCACCAGCGGCAGACCGCGTGGTGCGCGCAGTCACAGGACAGCGCGACCCCGCACATCGGCTTCCGGTGCACCCGCTGAGCGTGGCTCGCGCAGGTGCTGATGGCCGACCGCGACCACCAGGAAGGTCACCGCAGCGGCTACCGCCAACGGAACGGCGAGGTGCACGGTCAACAGCGCCGCACCGGCGAGTGCCCCCAGGAAGATCACCGCGATCGCGGCGAGTCGCCGGTTGAAGAGCGCACCCGTGGCGCCCTGAGTCCAGGTCTCGCCGGCCAGGCTCGTCAGCGTGGAGGTGACGACGACGGTGGTCATATCGCGCACCGCCAGCGCGCGCGCAACCATCGCCTGCTGTCCCATCACGGCCGCTGTTGCCGTGGCCATCAGGACCTGACCTGTCGGGCCCGGTCGTTCGTCGATGACTGCCGCGATCGCGAGTCCGGACAGCACGATCCCCCCGATGCTCAGCAGCACCGTGACCCGTGACTCCCATCCAGGGCTCGTGGCCCGCAGTGCGAGCCCGGCGATCCACGCCGCGACGGTGAAGCCGGCCAGTGCGATCGCCGGCCCCAGCACCGGAAGGCCGTCGGCGCCCGTCACGCCCATGCCGAGGATCACGATGTTCCCCGTCATGTTGCCGGTGAAGACCCGGTCCAGACCCAGGTAGCCCACGGCGTCGACCACTCCGGTGACGAAGGTCAGTGCCACCATTGCAGCCAAAGCTGTTCGAGGACTCCGGAATTCGTGCGCCACAGGTCAGAAGACCAGGATCGCGATCACTGTGCTGAGGATGAGCCCCGCCATCACCGGCAGGAAGCACTTGCGCGCCAGCGTCAGCACCGGCACCCGGGCGAAGCCCGCTACGGCGATCAACGACGACCATGCCACCAGAGTTCCGCCGCCGGACCAGATGTTGCCCATCTGCCCGATCGCCGCCAGCGTCGACGGGTCCATGTGCACAGCCGGCCCCAGCGCGCCTGCCAGCGATCCCGTCAGCGGCAGTCCCGAGAAGCCTGAGCCCTCCAGGCCTGCGATCAATCCCACCACGAGGATGCCGAACGATGTCACGACCGGATTCGGTGACAGGTGGGACTGGCCGGCGCTGATCAGATCGAACAGGATCGCGGGGCCCGTCTGGCCGTCGCCCATCCCGAGGATCGGGGCCGAAAAGTCGCCGTTGCCGATGAAGAAGAACCCCGCGATCGGCAGCACGATGCCCATTGCCTTGAACGCGAACACCAGGCCGTCGACGACGTGCTGGGACGAGGTTTCGAGGAAGTTGCGCTTGTCGTTGGTGGCCGACGCGGCGAACAGGATCAGCGCAGCGAGTCCGCCGACGATCGCGGCAGCGTCTCCACCCTTGAGCGGCGGCACGACCGTCGTGAACTTGCCGAGCAGCAGGTAGACGATGAAGGCGAGGTAGATCAGTGGCACCAGGATCGCGAACACCTTCGTTGACAGTGTTTTCCGCGGCTCCTCGGCTTCGGTGACCGGATCGGCCAGTGCGATGGTGGCCATCGCGCCGCCGTCGCCGGCCGGTGCCGTGGGCGGCAGATGCGGGGCCGTGCCGCCCTCGTGTTCGCCGTGCGGGTCGGGCTCGCCCTGACTGCGCGGTTTGCGTTCGGCCTGGTTCTCCCACTCGACGAGCAACTCGGGTGACGGCCTACGCCAGGTACGGCGCTGCATCAGGAATGTCAGAGCCAAGGCCGTGGCGCCCACGATCAGGGACATCACCAGGGCTTTGTCGGCGACCGCGTCGGCGTCGACACCGGCGGCCTTGGCCGAGATCCCCGGCGCCACCTTGATGATGTAGTCACTGGACAGCGCCATCCCCTGGCCGGCGATCGCGATCACCATCCCCACCGACAGCGGGGACAACCCCGCGCGGATCGCGACCGGGATCAGCACCGCGCCGACGAGGGGTACCGCGGGGGTGGGCCAGAAGAAGAGGGAAATCACGTAGGTGACGAGGGCCAGCACGACGAAGCTGCTGGTGCCCGCGCGCATGACTCGGCGGAAGGGCGTGACCATCAGTCGATCGGCGCCCATCTCCCGCAACGCACCGAGCATGGCGGTGACCACCGCGATGATCAGGAAGATGTTGAACAGTTCCTTGGCGGCCACCAGGCTTGCGTTGAAGATCGAGGACAACCCGGTGATGAAGCTGCCGGAAAACGCCCATGCCGTCAGGAACGTGCCGGTCACGGCAGGTACGACGATGTTCTTGCGTGCCGCCATCGTGATCAGGATGACGACGACGCCGGCCAGATAGATCCAGTGGGCAGGCCCGATGGCGATGTCGATGTGGTTGTCGGTGACTGTTTCCATGGACAAGCCCTTCGGTTGCGACTGCTCGTGGGCTGCGCAGTGCGTTGCAGGAATGGTCGGCGTGGAGATGGACAGGGTCAACGACAACTGTGCACAGCCGCGATGGCTCCCCCCTGTGCAATATGCTCGTCTCTTGTCCGTTGTGTGTCTGGGCGTTTCGGCGGGGTAACAATCGACTTTCTGCACATCCCGGGCGTCTTCTTCGTGTGCACGTTGCGCCCAGGGGACCGCGCCACGAACGTCATCTGGATGCGACAGTGGTACCCGATGACCGAGCTCGATTCGGCCGCAGCGCAATCCGCCGGCAAGGACGACGACGGCACTCCGCTGGGACTGGCGGCGCTGCTGGCCGGGACGCTGGTGGGAACGGTCAGCAATAACATCGTCAACGTCCCGCTCGGCGCCATTCTCAGCGATTTCGACGCGCCATTGGGCAACGGGGTTTTTGTCGCGGTCGGCTTCCTGGTGTGTTTTGCTGCTGCACTTCCGTTGGCCGGCTGGCTCGGGGACCGCTTCGGCCGCCGCCGGGTGTACTGCGTGTCGTTGATCGCCACCGCGGTGTGTGCCGTCGGCGCAGCCACCGCGCCGACACTGCCGGTACTGGTGGCGTGGCGTTCGGTCGGTGGTGTTGCGGTGGCGGCGCTCTCACCGCCGGTGATGGGTCTGATCACCTGGATGTTCAGCGGCGACCGACGGGGCCGGGCGCTGGGTGCGTGGGCCTCGGTGAACGGACTCGGACAGGCCGTCGGGCCCACCGTCGGGGGAGTGCTCGCGGGATCGTTCGGATGGCGGTGGGTGTTTGTCCCGTTGGTGCCCGTCGCCGTGGCCGGGCTGATCGGGACGCTGCGGCACGTACCGCGCTATCCGGGCGCCGCGATCCCGTTCGACCTGACCGGGGCGGTCTCGCTGACGGTCGGCTCGGCGCTGCTGATGGGCGGCGTGGCGATCGTGCCGCAGCCCGATCTCCCCGGCTGGGCGGCGCTGGTGTGTCTTGCTGCTGCCGCGCTGGTGCTCGCCGGGTTCGTCTGGCACTGCCTCCGGGCGCCACACCCGTTCGTCGATGTCCGGCTGGTGATCGAGTCGCGGTTCGCCCGCAGCTGTCTCGCCGCATTCGCGCAGATGTTCTGCCTGGGTGCCACGCTGCTCGCGGTGCCGCTGTACCTGGTCGGCCGATCAGCATCGGTGTCGATTGCCGGATTCGTGCTGTTCGCGTTGCCCGCGACGATGGCGCTGCTGGCCCCGTTCGTCGGGCGGTGGCTCGACCGGCTGGGACCCCGGAGGGTGCTGCGCAGCGGGTTGGCCGTGCTGGCGGCGGCGCAGGCGGCCCTGATCGCGGCCCTCTGGCGTCCGGAGCCCGCGATCGGCCCGATGGTCGGGGTGTTGCTCTGCTGCGGCGTGGGCATCGCACTGGTCCAGACGCCGGCGGCCACCGGGGCGACACGTTCACCGGCGGGTGAATCGGGCACCGGCCTGGGACTGTTCAACCTGGTCCGATTCGGCGGCGCGGCGATCGGTGCGTCGTGGGTGGCGGTGGCGCTCGAATTCGCCGGCGAGCCGCTGGTGTTCGCGGTTACCGCCGGCGTCGCCGCCCTCGGGCTGGCGGGATCGTTCGTCGGTCCCGATCCTGTCTGATCAGCGGAAGCTGGTCTCGCGGTCGACGGCCGCGTTCACCTCGTCGAGCAGGTCGAGCCGCACGGCCAGCCACGCCGTGAACTGATTGTCCGGCACCCGGATGTCCATGCCCAGCAACCGGGAGATCCGGTCCAGCTTGGCCAGCATCGTGTTGCGGTGCACGTTGAGGTCACGTGCGGTGGCGTTGATGTTGCCGCCTTCGGCCAGATACGCCGTCAGCGTGTCGAGCAGGTCGGGCGTCGGACGCAGCGGTGCCACCACCTCCCGGACCAACGCGCGCCCGGCGTCGGTGTCGGCGACGCCGGCGAGCACCGTGAAGCTGCGCAGTTCCTGATAGGAGGTCGGGCCGACGCGCTGCAGTCGTCGGGCGATGCCGAGCGCCACTCGCGCCTCCCGGTAAGCCTCGCGGACCTCGCCGGCACCGGCAGCGGGTCGCCCGTAGGCGACCGGAGCACGCTTTCCGCGGCGGCGCTCCAGCTCGTCGGACATCGCAGTCGCGTGGTGCGCCATTTCGGCGAAGCGCTCGGCATCGCGCTCGCCCCGCAGGGTTCGCACGACGACGAGGACGTCGCCGATCACCGTGAGGTAGGAGTGGGTCGCCGGGTGGGGCGCGACGCCGGCGGCATACCGGGCCAGGCGCACGAGCGTTGCCCCCGAATTGTCGACTGCGGACGGCAGCATGCCGGGAGCGACGAACACCGCGAAATGAGCATCGAGCTCGATGTCGTGATGCTCGGCGCGGGCCCGCATGTCGAACTCGCTGGCGAAGCTGCCGTGCACGAGAGCCTGCACGAAATCGCCGCGGGCCCGTTCCTCGGCCTCGTCGACGCTGCGCTGACGCAGCATCTCGGAGCCGACGATCGCCGTCGCCTGCTCGGTGAGGACCTGGTGGCGCGCGACGTCGTGACCACCGGGGTCGCCGCCGGGAATCAGCACGACGACCCAGCCCTCGAAGGACTTGCCCAGCCGGATGGCGCTGGCCACGCAGGTCCACACCGACTCCTCCGGCCCACGGATCTGGGCGACGCGCGTGTCGTGTGCCCCGCCGCGGTGTCGTGCCGCCGCAGTGAGGTCGGTCGCCAGCAGGGTGCTGACCGAGTCGGCCAGCGGCGGCAGATGGTCCGCGGAGAGCCCGTGTGAGGCGACCACCACCCCGCGGGCATCCAGCGCCATCGCAGCACTACGGGCGAGCGTGGCGACTTCGCGCATCAGGGTCTGCAGGCCGGCGCCCCGGTGGAAGAGGCCCGCCAAAGAGCCGTGCACGTGCGTCGAATACCGCATCACGTGCACTTCCTGGCTGAGCGCCCGTTCGGCCAGGAGACGATTGAGCGCGGCGAACCCGATCGGCATGTCCAGTTCGATCACCACCAACCGGGCCGGCAGCCCGGTCCGCAGGAGATCTGCCGGAACCGTCCCGTCGACGAGCAACGTGGTGGCTCCGCGTGCGGCGACCGCCGTGAGTGTCGAGGTGTTGCCGACCAGTGCCTCCGGCCTGGTGTAGACCGCGACCGCGTCCAGCGGCTCGGGTCCCGACATCACCTCGCTCAGCGGGAGCACCCAGGTCAATTCCCGGTCGAGGAAATCCTCACCAGACACCACCCGCGCGTCGGCCATCGGCGCTTCGTCGAGAAGTCCGCGCACGGTCATACGGTCGGGGTGGCTCATCGGTGGCTCATCGGTTTCTGTCCTGCCCACGAGATCGGGTCGTCTCCTCGGAATACCGGAGCGGCATGCACCGGCACCATGTGCATGTTGACCGTTCCCAGCCCAATTTAGCGGTCACGTTGACCATCCCGCCCGGTGAGCGCGGCCGGTAGACATGGCTCGTCAGCTTCGCGACGTCTTCTGTCCCAGAGGAGCCCTCATGCACCAGATCCACCGGATCACCCTCGACGATGCTCTGCCGCTGCTGGCGGCCGGGCGTGCCAAAGCAGAGGAGATCGGGGTCAAACAGACCCTGTGCATCTGTGACGACGGCGGCAATGTTCTTGCACTGCACCGTCTACCGGGTGCACGTCTGACCGGTGTGGACATCTCCATCGCCAAGGCCTTCACCGCGGCGGGGCACGAGCGCGCCACACACCTGTTCAACGAGCCGCCGAACGGCCCCGCTCTCCCCGGCAACGAGGCCTTCGGCATCAGTCACATGCTGCCGGGCAAGTTCGCCGTGTTCGTCGGCGGATTCCCGCTGGTCTTCGACGGTCAGATCGTGGGCGGCGTCGGGATCAGTGGGGGCAACGGCGAGCAGGACAAGGCGGTGGGCGCCGCCATCCTCGCCGAGTTCGAGGCGCTCACCAGCGCGTCGGTTCACTGATCGCAGCCCCGGCACTGTGCACGATGCCCGCCGACAGCCGCCGATCCTGGTGACAATGACCGTCGTGCCCGGCATCCAGTCAACCTAATCTCATTGCTGCACAGACTCTTTGGTCTCAGAAAGGATCTCACATGACTCAGTTGCTGGGGCGCGAGGAATTTCGCGCCGAACTCGAGAACGCCATCAAGGGCAGGGAAGCCAAGAATGCCTCGTTCTCCAGAGCGTGGGCCGAGGGCACGCTGACCCGCGACCACTTCGCGCGGTGGGCCGAGAACCACTACCACTATGTCGGGCCGTTTGCCGACTACCTCGCCAACATCTACGCCAACACCCCCGACGAGTTCACCGGCGCGAAGGACTTCACGCTGCAGAACATGTACGAAGAGGAGTTGGCAGACATCCGGCACACCGATCTGTTGATCAAGTTCGGTGAGGCATGCGGAACCACCCGCGAGCGAATCGAGAACCCCGACAACATCAATGCGATCACCCGTGGTCTCCAGGCCTGGTGCTACGCCGTCTCGGCGCGCGAACACTTCGTCGTGGCGACCGCTGCACTGGTGGTGGGCCTCGAATCGCAGGTGCCCAGCATCTACACCAAGCAGATCGTGCCGTTGCGCGAGGTCTACAAGTTCACCGAGGACGAGATCGAGTTCTTCGATCTGCACATCACGTCGGACGTGGTGCACGGAGAGCGCGGCTACCAGATCGTGCTCGACCATGCCGACACCCCGCAGCTGCAGCAGCGCTGTCTGCAGATGGTGCGGTGGGGCGCCGAGATGCGCTTCTCCTACACCAAGGGTCTCTACGACACCTACGTCGCCCCCGACCTGCAGGCCGCTGCAGTCTGACGCCAGCCGGTGTCGGTGTGGTTGGTCGGCTGACGAACCACACCGACACCGCGAGAAGGGAATGCGAATGTCCGCGCAGTGGGTAGCGGTGGCGACCACCAAGGACCTGGTCCGGCGGCGCAAGCTGCGTGTCGAGGTCGACGGGGTGGGGATCGCCCTGTTCCACGCAGCCGGGAAGGTCTACGCCTTCGCCGATCTGTGTGTGCACCAGGACCGCTCGCTGTTCAAAGGCACGCTGCTGCACGGCAAGGTGATCTGCCCCGGGCACCAGTGGCAGTTCGATCTGGAGACCGGCTACGAAGCCGACCAAGACCGCTGTCAGCCCACCTTCGCGGTGCGCGTCGACGATGCGAGCGGCACCGTCTTCGTCGATCCCACTGCCCGTACCCGATCGACCACCCCTGCGAACGAGGAGGCCCGCACGTGAACCGCCCTACGTACGTGACGATCGGCGCCGGTCAGGCCGCCGCTGTCGCCGCTCGCAACCTGCGCCGCGGCGGATTCGACGGTCGCATCGTGCTGATCGGCGACGAATCTCACGCGCCTTACCAACGCCCGCCGCTGTCGAAGGAGTTCCTGGCCGGCACCGATTCGCAGGATTCACTGTGGCTGCTGCCCGAGCGCTGGCGGGTTGACAACGACATCGAACTGCTCACCGGTGTCGAGGTCACCCGGCTCCATACCAGCACGCGCACAGTGGAACTCGAGGGCCATTCCGCCGTAACGGCGGACGCCGTGCTTTTCGCCACCGGCGGCAAGCCACGCCGGCTTCGGGTGCCTGGTCCGCGTCCCGACCTCGTGCACTACCTGCGTACCCTCGACGACGCCCGGTTGCTGGCGACGCGGCTCGCGCCTGGTCGCAGGTTGGCCATCGTCGGCGCGGGCTTCGTCGGACTGGAGGTCGCCGCCACCGCGGCGGCCGCCGGCGTCGCGGTCACCGTCGTGGAAGCGGCTCCCATCCCGCTCCGCGGCATTCTCGGACCGCAGATGGGCGCGCTCGTCGCGGATATGCACCGCGACCGCGGCGTCGACGTCAGGGCGGGTGCCGCGGTCGTGGCGATGCGCACCACCGATGAGGGTGTAGCTATCGACATCGACGGCGCAGCAACACCTGTGGAAGCCGACGCCGTGCTCGTCGGAATCGGCATCACACCCAATGTGGCCGTCGCAGTCGCCTCCGGGCTGCGCGTCGAGGACGGCATCGTCGTCGACGAGCTGGGCGGCACAGCCGTTCCCGGCGTCTACGCGGCCGGCGATGTGGCGCGGCGGTTCTCGCCGCGGGCGGGGCGGCATGTACGAGTCGAGCACTTCGACAACGCCAGCCGTCAGGGCGCCGCGGTGGCCGGTGCGATGCTCGGACGATCCACCGTCACAGACGACGCGCACTGGTTCTGGTCGGACCAGTTCGACCACAATCTGCAGTTCGTCGGCCGGGCCTGCGGGACGCCGGTCGTCCGCGGCGACTGCGACGCACTGGACTTCACCGCGTTCTATCTCGACGGGCAGCACGTGTGCGGGGCGTTCTCCGTCGACCGTGGCGAGGACATCTCGGTGGCCCGCGAACTGCTCGGGCAGGCGATCGATCCTGCCGTGCTCGCCGATGAGGACGCCGACCTGTGGGACATGGCGTACGGGGAAGAGGTGACCGCATGATCACCGGGGCGAATTTCGTCGACGGCGCCTGGGTGCCAGCCGCTTCCGGGGCGACCTTCGTGCGCCGGAACCCTGCTGATCCGATCGACGTCATCGGGTCGTTCCCGGCCTCGGCAGCCGAGGACGTCCGCACCGCGGTGGACATGCTCGTCAAGGCGGCTCCCGAATGGGCCGCGACGTCTCCCGAGGGTCGCGCGACGATTCTGGAACGCGCTGCCGCACAATTGGAGTCGCGCAGCGATCAGTTGATCGAGGAGCTGGTACGCGAAGAGGGCAAGACGATCGCCGAGGCGACCATGGAGGTCAGCCGGACGCCTATGAATCTGCGCTTCTACGCCGCCGAGGCGACTCGGTGCGGTGGCACGACCTACCCGGCAGCCGGCCAGACGCTGCTCTACACGCTGCGTGAACCGGTCGGGGTCGTCGGTGCGATCACCCCGTGGAACTTCCCGCTCAACATCCCCTCGCGCAAGGTGGGGCCGGCCCTCGCGGTCGGAAATCCGGTGCTGTTCAAACCGTCTGAGCTGACTCCTCTGATGGGCCAGCGGCTGGTCGAGGCACTGCTCGCAGGTGGACTGCCGCCGACGGCGATCGCGCTGATCCAGGGCGACGGCAAGGCAGGCGCCGCGGTCGCCGCCGACGAGCGCGTCGCCGCCGTGACGTTCACCGGGTCGACACAGGTCGGACGGAAGATCCACGCCCAGGTCGGACCGCACCGCCGGGTGCAACTCGAGATGGGGGGAAAGAACCCCGTCGTGGTCGCCGCCGACGCCGACCCCGAGCGGGCGGCCGCCCTGATCGTCAAGGGCGCCTTCGGATTGTCCGGTCAAGCCTGCACGGGCACCAGCCGGGTGATCGTGACCGAGGCCAACCACGACGCCGTGCTCGCCGCCGTCGTCGCGAAGACCGAGGCGCTGCGTGTGGGGCCGGGGGACCGCGCCGATGTCGACATGGGCGCACTTGCGAGCGCCGAGCAGGTCGAGAAGTTCGACCGCTACGTGCGCAGCGGGATCGACGACGGTGCTTCGCTGCTCTGCGGCGGGACGGCAGTCACCGTTGCAGACCGACCCGGCGGGTATTTCGTCCGCCCGGCAGTGTTCGCCGACGCGGCGCCGGGAATGCGCATCGTCACCGACGAGGTGTTCGGGCCACTACTGGCCGTCCAGCGCGCCGCGTCTCTGGACGAGGCGGTGAACCTCGCCAACGCCACCGAGTTCGGCTTGTCGGCCTCGATCGTGACAGGGGATCTCGCGGTCGCGCAGATGTTCGCCAGAGCGTCCCGCACCGGGCTTGTCAAGATCAACCAGCCGACGACGGGCATGGCGATGAACGCCCCCTTCGGGGGTTACAAAGCCTCCTCGACGGCGACCTTCAAGGAACAGGCGGGCGCGTCGATGATGGAGTTCTATCTGACAGAGAAGACCGTCTACCTCACCCCCACGCTGTGACAGTGCGAGCAGAAAGCGAAGTATGACAATGGAATTCGTTCGGATTGCTCGATCCGGCCAGGTGCCGGAAGGGATCGTCCGGCGTTTCTACGCCGGTGAACGCGAATTCGCCGTCGCGCGCCTGCGCGGCAAGGCATACGCGACGTCGAACTACTGCACACACCTGGACTGCCTGCTCTCGTCCGGGAAACTGCGCGACGACGGCATCGGATGCTCCTGCCACGGAAGCGCATTCGACCTCGAGACGGGCGAGCCGATCAATCCGCCCGCCACCGAACCGATCCGGACCTTCCCGGTGCAGGAACGGGACGGAGAGATCTTCGTCGGTTTCGACCCCGCTGAGGCTCCTGCCGGCCCCACTCGACGGCTTCGCCGGCAGGCATGACCGCCGCCTCGGTGCGCCCCGCGACGCTCGCGACGGGCGCGATGGTCAGCTCCAGTCACCCGGCCGCGAGCATGGCCGGAGTGCGGGTCCTCGCCGACGGTGGCAACGCGATCGACGCCACGCTCGCCATGGCGGCGATGACGTGGCTGACGTTGCCCGGCCAATGCGGTATCGGCGGCGACGCCTTTGCGGTGGTACGTGAACCGGACGGACGCGTCTGGACGGTGAACGGCTCCGGATTCGGACCCGACGGGGGCACCGTGGACTTCTACCGTGGTCGTAGCCTGCAGGCGATCCCGCTGGACGGCCCCCTCGCCGTCGCCGTTCCTGGCGCACCCGCCGCACTGGCGGTGCTGCACCGGCAGGGTGCCACCCGTGCGCTGGAGGAACTGTGGGAACCGGCCGCACGCGTTGCCGAACGCGGATTGCCCTGCAGCGCACGCACATCCGGGGACGTCGCCTCGGCCCTGGACGCGATGCTCGCCGATCAGGACCTCACCGTTGCGTACACGTCGAAAGGGCAGCCGCGCGCTCTCGGGGACCGCGCCGCGCAACCCGATCTGGCGCGGAGCATCCGCAGGCTGGCCCGCGACCCCGGTGACTTCTACACAGGTGAGTTCGCCGAGCGGGCCGTGGCGGCGCTGCTGCGCGGCGGCGCCCCGTTCTCTGGAGACGAATGGGCCGCCACCGGGGCGCTGGGACCCGAGCCGGCGATGGCTGGGCGCTACGCGGGTGCCGTCATCCACCAGACTCCGTTGCCGACGCCGGGGTGGATGGTGTTGCAGCAGGCCGCCCTCTGTGACGGTGCTGTCGGTTTCCACGGTTGGCTGTCTGCGGCGGCAGTGGACCGGATGGCGCGCGCCGCGCGGTTGAGTTTCGCCGACCGGTTGGCGCTGTGTGGCAGCCAGAACGGCGGCGTAACCGAGGTGCTCGCGCCCGATCGCATCGAGGCGCAGCGGCGCAGTCTCGACGATCGGACCGAACTGGCCGCCCCGATCGACGTCGGAGTCGGGGACACCACGTCGACCGTCTGCGTCGACAATGATGGGCGCGCGGTGAGCTTCATCCATTCGCTCGCCTTCACATTCGGCGCCAAGATCACCGTGCCCGGTACCGGTGTGGTGCTCAACAATCGCCTGGGACGCGGTGGATACCTGATACCGGGACATCCGAATGCCGTTGCACCCCGGCGGAAACCGCTGCACACGCTCAACGCGTGGATCGTGACCGGCGACACAGGCGAGCTGCTGCACGTCGGCAACACTCCCGGCGGGGACGGTCAGGTGCAGTGGAACATGCAGATGCTCTCGCATCTGCTCGACCACGGCCTCGACCCGGCCGAGGCTGTCAGTGCGCCTCGCTTCACGGTGTTCCCCGGCTCCGACGCCGACGTGGTCGGCGCGCAGCCCGAGCTGCGCGTCGAGCGGTCGCTCCCGTCCGGGGTGCGCGAGGCCCTCACGACTGCGGGACACCGCGTGGTGGCGCAGCCGGCTCTGGGCGCGGGCGGCAGTGCTCAGATCATCTCCCTCGACGAACGTGGCGTGCTCAGCGGGGCCGCCGATCCCCGCCAAGAGGGGATCGCTCTCGGTGTCGACTGAGCGCCCCGTCCCTCGCCCGCAGGGGGACTACGTGCCCGCGGTGTTCCACTCCGGTCTCGTCCACACGGCGGGCATGACGCCGCGAATCGACGGCCTCTTGGCCTTCTCCGGAAGGGTGGGGGAGGAGCTCGACGTGGCGCGGGCCGGTCACGCCGCCGCGCTGGCTGCGCAGAACGCACTGGCCGCGGCGGTTTCGGTGGCGCCCGCCGGTGCCGAGCTGCGCTGCCTGAAGATGACCGTGTTCATCGCCTGCTCCGCGGAGTTCACCGCCCTGTCGCAGGTTGCCGACGCAGCATCGCGCACGCTGGTGGCCACACTCGGTGAGCGCGGCCGCCCCGCCCGCAGCGCCATCGGCGTGAGAGCTCTGCCCTCCGGCGCCCCTGTGGAGGTCGAACTCGTGTGTGCCGCCCCCGCCTGACCAGCGATTTGGCGCATTCGCCGAGCTCACCTAGTATGTAGGGGTTGCCTAGGGCAGACCTCGGTTATCTCTGGTCCATTTCGGCGGAGAAAACCCTGCGTGCTCTTTGGGTGACACAGACCGCGCACGTCAGGGTCGGTAATCCTGCGTGCATACGAAAACCCAGGTCGAGGAGATCTAGTGATTCAGCAGGAATCGCGGCTCAAGGTCGCCGACAACACGGGCGCCAAGGAGATCTTGTGCATCCGCGTTCTCGGTGGCTCGTCGCGGCGCTACGCCGGCATCGGTGATGTCATCGTGGCCACCGTCAAAGACGCCATCCCCGGCGGCAACGTCAAGCGCGGCGACGTCGTCAAGGCCGTCGTCGTGCGGACCGTGAAGGAACGCCGCCGTGCCGACGGCAGCTACATCAAGTTCGACGAGAACGCCGCCGTCATCATCAAGGCCGACAACGACCCGCGCGGTACCCGCATCTTCGGGCCCGTCGGTCGCGAACTGCGCGAGAAGCGCTTCATGAAGATCGTCTCGCTCGCCCCGGAGGTGTTGTAGATGAAGGTCCGCAAGGGCGACACCGTGCTCGTCATCTCGGGCAAGGACAAGGGCGCCAAGGGCAAGGTCCTGGTGGCCTACCCCGAGCGCAACAAGGTCCTGGTCGAGGGCGTGAACCGGATCAAGAAGCACACCGCGCAGTCCGCCAACGAGCGGGGCGCGTCGTCGGGCGGCATCGTCACGCAGGAAGCCGCGATCGCGGTCTCCAACGTGATGCTGCTCGATTCCGACGGCAAGCCGACCCGCGTCGGCTACCGCATCGATGACGAGACCGGCAAGAAGGTCCGTATCGCCAAGACCAACGGCAAGGACATCTGAGATGACGACTGCTGAGAAGACCCTGCCCCGCCTGAAGCAGCGCTACCGCGAAGAGATCCGCGACGCACTGCAGAAGGAATTCGGCTACGCGAACGTGATGCAGATCCCGGGCATCACCAAGGTCGTCGTCAACATGGGTGTCGGCGACGCCGCCCGCGACGCCAAGCTGATCAACGGCGCGGTCAACGACCTCGCCCTGATCACCGGCCAGAAGCCCGAGATCCGCCGCGCCCGCAAGTCCATCGCCCAGTTCAAGCTGCGCGAGGGCATGCCCATCGGTGCCCGCGTCACGCTGCGCGGCGACCGCATGTGGGAGTTCCTGGACCGGCTGATCTCAATCTCGCTGCCCCGTATCCGCGACTTCCGCGGCCTCAACGGCAAGCAGTTCGACGGCACCGGCAACTACACCTTCGGGCTGACCGAGCAGTCGGTGTTCCACGAGATCGACGTGGACAGCATCGACCGGCCCCGTGGCATGGACATCACCGTCGTCACCACGGCGACCAACGACGACGAAGGTCGGGCGCTGCTGCGCGCGCTGGGCTTCCCCTTCAAGGAGAACTGAGCAATGGCAAAGAAGGCTCTGGTCAACAAGGCCAACAAGAAGCCCAAGTTCAAGGTGCGGGGCTACACCCGCTGCAACCGCTGCGGTCGCCCGCACGCGGTGTTCCGCAAGTTCGGCCTGTGCCGCATCTGCCTTCGCGAGATGGCGCACGCCGGCGAACTGCCCGGCGTCCAGAAGTCCAGCTGGTAAGCCAGCCCAATCCACGAAACATGTTGCGGTAGGCCCAGATACCTGGGAACCGCCGCGAGAAAGGTGAACCGGCTGTCATGACCATGACGGATCCGATCGCAGACTTCCTGACACGTCTGCGCAACGCCAACTCGGCGTACCACGATGAAGTGACCCTGCCGCACAGCAAGATCAAGGCCAACATCGCCGAGATCCTGAAGTCCGAGGGGTACATCAGCGACTACCGCACCGAGGATGCCCGCGTGGGCAAGTCCCTCGTCGTGCAGCTCAAGTACGGCCCCAGCCGCGAGCGGAGCATCGCCGGCCTGCGCCGCGTGAGCAAGCCCGGTCTGCGGGTCTACGCCAAGTCCACCAACCTGCCCCGAGTGCTCGGCGGGCTGGGTGTGGCCATCATTTCCACGTCGTCCGGTCTGAGGACCGATCGCCAGGCCTCCCGTGAGGGCGTCGGCGGCGAAGTCCTCGCTTACGTGTGGTAACGGGAAGGGAGGAGCAGGACTAATGTCTCGCATCGGAAAGCAACCGGTCCCGGTTCCCGCCGGCGTCGACGTGGCCATCAACGGCCGCAACGTCGAGGTCAAGGGCCCCAAGGGCACGCTGACCCTGGACGTGGCCGAGCCCATCGAGGTGTCGCGCGACGACGACGGCGCCATCGTGGTGACCCGGCCCAACGACGAGCGGCGCAACCGCTCACTGCACGGACTGTCCCGCACGCTGATCGCCAACCTGGTGACCGGCGTGACGCAGGGCTACACCACCAAGATGGAGATCTTCGGCGTCGGTTACCGCGTCGTGGCCAAGGGCAGCGACCTCGAGTTCGCCCTGGGCTACAGCCACCCGGTGCTGATCACCGCTCCGGAGGGCGTGACCTTCGCGGTCGAGACGCCCACCAAGTTCTCGATCTCCGGCATCGACAAGCAGGCCGTCGGCCAGATCGCGGCGAACATCCGCCGTCTCCGTAAGAGCGATCCCTACAAGGGCAAGGGCATCCGCTACGAAGGCGAGCAGATCCGCCGCAAGGTCGGAAAGACAGGTAAGTAGTAGATGGCTACCAACACCAAGACCCCAGCAGCGACCGGGCACACCCCGGTCGGCAAGAACGTGTCCCAGATCCGCCGCACGGCGCGGACGCGCCGTCACGCACGCCTGCGCAAGAAGGTCGCCGGCACCGCGGAGCGGCCCCGCCTCGTGGTCAACCGCTCGTCGCGGCACATCCACGTGCAGCTGGTCGACGACTCGCGGGGCGTCACGCTCGCCGCGGCCTCGTCCATCGAGGCCGACGTGCGTGCGCTCGAGGGCGACAAGAAAGCCGCCAGCACGCGGGTGGGCCAGCTGATCGCCGAGCGCGCCAAGGCCGCCGGCATCGACCAGGTCGTGTTCGACCGCGGTGGCAACACCTACAGCGGTCGCATCGCGGCGCTGGCCGACGCGGCGCGCGAAGGCGGGTTGAAGTTCTGATGACGTACAACGAGAGGACTGCATGATGGCCGACCAGGCTGGCGCCGGTTCGGCGCAGGACAATCGCGGTGGCCGCGACGATCGCGGTGGTCGAGGCCGCCGGGACGACCGCGGCGGCCGGGGCGGTCGTGACGACCGTGAGAAGAGCAACTACCTGGAGCGCGTCGTCGCGATCAACCGCGTCTCCAAGGTCGTCAAGGGCGGTCGCCGGTTCAGCTTCACCGCGCTGGTGATCGTCGGCGACGGCCACGGCATGGTGGGCGTCGGCTACGGCAAGGCCAAAGAGGTCCCGGCCGCGATCGCCAAGGGCGTCGAGGAAGCGCGCAAGAACTTCTTCCGCGTCCCGCTGATCGGCGGCACCGTGACCCATCCCGTGCAGGGTGAGGCCGCGGCCGGCGTCGTGATGCTGCGTCCGGCCAGCCCCGGTACCGGTGTCATCGCCGGTGGCGCGTGCCGCGCGGTGCTGGAGTGCGCCGGCGTGCACGACGTGCTGGCCAAGTCGCTGGGCAGTGACAACGCGATCAACGTGGTGCACGCGACCGTCGCCGCGCTGAAGCTGTTGCAGCGCCCCGAAGAGGTCGCGGCGCGCCGCGGCCTGCCGATCGAAGATGTGGCGCCCGCCGGGATGCTGCGGGCTCGCCGCGAAGCGGAGGCCGCTGCTGTCGGCGCCGCGCGTGAGGGAACGGCGTAAGAACATGGCAGAACTCAAGATCACCCAGGTGCGCAGCACCATCGGTGCGCGCTGGAAGCAGCGGGAAAGCCTGCGCACCCTCGGGCTGCGCAAGATCCGCCAGTCCGTGGTGCGCGAGGACAACGCGCAGACGCGCGGACTGATCAAGACCGTGCACCATCTCGTCACGGTCGAGGAGGTTTAACCAATGGCTCCGATCAAGTTGCACGACCTGCGACCGGCTCCCGGGGAGAAGACCGCGAAGACCCGCGTGGGTCGCGGTGAAGGCTCCAAGGGCAAAACGGCGGGCCGCGGCACCAAGGGCACCGGCGCCCGCAAGAACGTGCCGGTGGGCTTCGAGGGCGGCCAGATGCCGATCCACATGCGCCTGCCGAAGCTCAAGGGCTTCCGTAACCGCTTCCGTACCGAGTACGGCGTCGTCAACGTCGGCGACATCGCCAAGGCGTTCCCCGAGGGCGGCACCGTCGGCGTCGACGAGCTGGTGGCCAAGGGCCTGGTCCGCAAGAACGTTCTGGTGAAGGTCCTGGGCGACGGCAAGCTGTCGGCCAAGGTCGACGTCACCGCCCACAAGTTCAGCGGCAGCGCCCGCGAGGCGATCACCGCCGCCGGCGGCAGCGCCACCGAACTGTAAGGCGATACACAGCCACTGACCCCCGCTCCGGCGGGGGTTTTTGGTTGGTGGACGGTAACGTCGTCGCCGGCACCGACGATGTGTCAGACGGCGGGGGAGAGATGAAGGAGCAGCTTCGATGAAGCATCGGCGCACCGTTGTCGCGGCACTCGTCGCCACCGGTATCGCTGTCGGCATGGCGGCGCCGGCGCAGGCGCAGACCCCCGACGAATGGTTCACCGAAACAGTCGGCAAGCTCGGTATCCCGTTCGCGGCCAACACCGATCTGCCCGCCGTCGGCAAGCAGGTCTGCGACATGCTGACCACCAGCCTCGCTGCCAACAGTGTCAACCCCGTGCCCGCGGTTCGTGGCGTGGTGACCACCCTGACCAGCCGCGGCCTCGACCGCGCGCAGGCGGGCGGGTTGCTCAAGGCGTCGGTGCAGGCGTACTGCCCGCAGCAGGCGCGCTTCGTCGGGCGCTGAGCGCCCGTCCGGGCGTCGGTACGCTCGGAGCCATGGTTTCTGTGCTTTCCGGTGTTCCCGGGCTGGACGACGTCCGCGAGTTGGTGCGCAAGGTCGACACCGCCCGTCATCAAGGGGTGCCCGACGGCGTCATCCTGGAGATCGACCTGCAGCAGGCCCCGCCGGAGACGGCCGGATTCGATCCCATCGCGGTGGTGTCCGGCATCCTCGGGTCGAGCCGCCCCCTGCTGCTGCGCGAGACCGTCGCAGCGATCCACCGCGCCGCCGAGGATCCGCGCGTCGCCGGTCTGATCGCCCGCGTCCAGATCGACGCCGCCCCACCGGGACCCGTACAGGAGCTGCGCGACGCGATCGCGGCGTTCACCGAGCGCAAGCCGTCGCTGGCGTGGGCCGAGACCTACCCGGGCACGCTGTCCTACTACCTGGCGTCGGCCTTCGGCGAGGTGTGGATGCAACCGTCGGGCACCGTCGGGCTGGTCGGCTTCGCCACGAGCGCGCTGTTCCTGCGCGACGCCCTGGACAAGCTCGGTGTGGAGGCGCAGTTCACCGCCCGCGGTGAATACAAATCCGCGGCAAACACTTTCACGCAGGACAGCTACACCGAGGCGCATCGTGAGGCGGACACCGCGCTGATCAACAGCCTGCGCGCGCAGGTGTGGGAGGCGGTTGCGGCGTCGCGGGGCGTCGACCCCTCGGCTCTCGACGACCTGGCCGACCGCGCGCCGCTGCTGCGCGATGACGCGGTGACCGCGAAGCTGGTGGACCGCATCGGTTTTCGCGACGAGGCCTACACGCGTATCGCGGAGATGGCCGGTGCGCGAGTCGAGCACAGCGACGCCGCGCCCCGGCTGTACCTGTCCCGCTACGCGCGCACCAACCGACCCTCGATGCCGGCCCCGCCGTTGCCGGGCCGGAGCCGGCGGGGCATCGCCGTGGTGACGTTGGCCGGCCCGATCGTCAGCGGCAAGGGACGCCCGGTCTCACCTCTCGGCGGCGCGAGCGCCGGTGGCGACACCATCGCCGCGGCCCTGCGACAGGCCGGCGCCGACGACGACGTCGCGGCGGTCGTGCTGCGCGTCGACAGCCCCGGCGGGTCGGTCACCGGGTCGGAGACGATCTGGCGTGAGGTGGTTCGGCTGCGCGAGCGGGGCAAGCCCGTCGTCGCGTCCATGGGTGCGGCGGCCGCCTCGGGTGGCTACTACGTGTCGATGGCCGCGGATGCGATCGTCGCCAACGCCGCCACGATCACCGGCTCGATCGGCGTCGTCACCGGCAAGCTGGTGGCCCGCGAGCTCAAGGACCGGCTCGGCGTCGGGTCGGACACGGTCCGCACCAACGCCAACGCCGACGCGTGGTCGGTCAACGCGCCGTTCACCGACGAGCAGCAGGCCCACGTCGACGCGGAGGCCGACCTGTTCTACACCGATTTCGTGCAGCGGGTCGCCGACGGGCGCGGTATGACGCCCGAAGCGGTGAACGAGGTGGCCCGTGGCCGCGTGTGGACGGGTGCCGACGCACTCGAACGGGGGCTCGTCGACGAACTGGGCGGCCTGCGCACGGCCATCACCCGCGCCAAGGCGCTGGCCGGTATCGACGAGGACACCAAGGTCGAGATCAAGCAGCTGCCCGGATCGTCTCTGCGAGACATGTTGCGGCCCAAGGCGTCATCGCAGCCCGCCGCTGCGTCGCTGCCAGAGCTGTTCAGTGCGGTCGCCGTGCGCTCGCTCACGGAGATCGTCGAACAGTCTCAGCGATCGCTGACCGGCGTCAACGTGCTGTGGCTGGGGGCGTCACGCTACTGAGCTCGGCGCTCACGTAGATGATGTCGCCCAAGGGATCTCCGGCGTCGTCACCTGCGGCGGGCGGGCGGCCGTAGCGGCTGAACAGCTCATCGCGCGATGCCATGGTGACCGTCCATCCCGACGACCGCAGGTAGCCCGGCACCGGTGTGCGCGGCCCCGTGTAGACCAGCGACGGCATGTCGATATCGAGCCCGTGCTGGCGCAGCGGTGCCGAGGCGGCGCGCGCCTTGTCGGCGTCGAGGTCGACGATGCCGGGCACGTACTCGGTGGCCACGGCGCTGCCGGGTGCCGACAACGAGGTGATGCGATCGAACAGGTCGTCCTGCGCCTGCGGCGGAAGGTAGATCAGCAGTCCCTCGGCGAGCCAAGCGGTGCGGGCGTGGGGATCGAATCCGTTGTCGCACAAGACTTTCGGCCATTCATCGCGCAGGTCGACGGCGATCGCTCGCCGATCGGCGGTCGGTTCGGCGCCCACGTCGGCCAGCGTCGCGGACTTGAAAGCGATGACGTCGGGTTGGTCGAGTTCGTACACGACGGTCCCCTCCGGCCAGGCGAGCCGGTAGGCGCGGGCGTCGAGGCCGGAGGCGAGGATCACGACCTGCCGGATGCCTGCGTCGGTCGCGGCCTGCAGGCAGTCGTCGAAGAACTTCGTACGCACGGCCATTCCGTTGACCATCGCCTCGGCCCGGTCCGGGGACAGGGCGCTGGCGGCCTCCACGTCCAGCGTGCCGTCGATCATCGCGGTGAAGAAATCCACACCCACCGCTCGCACCAGTGGGGCGGCGAACGGGTCGTCGATGAGTGCGTCGGGCATCGCACTGGCCATGGCCCGACCGGCCGCCACCAGCGTCGCGGTCGTCCCGACACTGGATGCGAGATCCCAGGTGTCCCGGTCGTGGCGCGCCATCACGGCTCCTCGCGTCGCGCGGTCAGGTACCCGGAGTCGCCGAGCATGCTGAGCAGTTCGTCGGTGGGCGGAGTGAAACCCTGGGCTGCATACGCGTCGGCGTTCGACAGCACGGTGATCTGCCACCCGGCCCGAGCCAGATGATCGCCCGCCGGGGTGCGCTCTCCGGCGTAGAACAATTCGGAGAGATCGATGGTGCCGCCGTGGCGGCGGCTGCGCTCGCTGAATTCCTTGGCCCAGTCGGCCGTCATCGCGCCCGGATCCATGTGCTCGGTCGCCAGTACGCTGCCCGGCGCGGACAGCGCACCGATGTTGTCCAGAAGCCGGTCCTGGGCGTCGGGCGGCAGGTAGATCAGCAGGCCTTCGGCGATCCATGCGCTGGGTCGACCGGGATCGAAACCGTTGCGGCGCAATGTCTGTGGCCAGTCGTCGCGCAGGTCGACGCCGACGGCCACCCGGTGCGCCGACGGCGTCACCCCGGCGTCGGAGAGCACTCGGGTCTTGAACTCGATGACCTGCGGCTGGTCGAGTTCGAAGACCGTGGTACCCGCCGGCCAGTCCAGCCGGTAGGCGCGGGTGTCGAGGCCGGCAGCCAGGATCACGATCTGCCGGACTCCCGCTGCGGCCGCATCTGTCAGCGCCTTGTCGAAGAACCGCGTCCGCACGGCCATGTACTGGCGCCCGCCGTCGACGACATCGATCTCACCGCGTGCCAGCGCGGTGAAATGATCGACTCCGACCGCGGTGACGAGCATTTCGGCGTACGGGTCGTCGAGCAACGGATCGGGTCCACGCGAGGCGGCCGCGCGCGACGCCGCCACTGACGTGGCCGTCGCGCCGACACTCGTCGCGAGATCCCAGCTGTCTCCGTCGGTGCGACTCACGATTTCACCGCCGTCAGCGCCAGCGAGTTCTTCAGCATGTCGAGGGCCCCGCCGTCGAAGTGGCGACCGTAGGCGGCGAACACCTCGGGCCGGGTCCGGGTGCTGACCGTCCAGTCCTGCCCGGCCAGGTAGTCGGCCGGGTGATTTCGCTCGCCGGAATAGACCAGGTCGCCCAGATCGGGGATCGCGCCATCGGGATCGTGGGCGCGCCACTGCTCACGCAGCGCGCGGGAACGTTGCCCGAGTGACGCGCCGGCGTCGGGGTGGTACTCGGTGGCCAGGCGACTTCCCGGCGCCGACAGGTCGGTGATCGCGTCGAAGAGCCGGTCCTGCGCCTCGGGCGGCAGATAGACGAGCAGCCCTTCGGCGCTCCACGCCGTCGGCTCTCGAGGATCAAAACCGTGCGTGCGCAGGGCGGCGGGCCAGTCGTCGCGCAGGTCGACGGCCACCGCGCGCCGGTCCGCGGACGGGTGCGCCCCGATCTCGGCCAACGTCGAGTCCTTGAACTCGAGAACCTCAGGTTGGTCGATCTCGAACACGACCGTGCCGTCGGGCCAGTTCAGCCGATAGGCACGCGAGTCCAGACCGGAGGCCAGAATCACCGCCTGCCGGATGCCGGCAGCGGCCGCGTCGGTGAAGAAGTCGTCGAAGAACTTCGTCCGCACGGCCATCACGTCGGTCATCACGCTCGCCACCGCGGACTCGCCGGTCTCGGGGAGCGTCAGCTCCCCATCGACCAGCTTGGTGAAGAAATCGATGCCCACCGCGCGCACCAGCGCCGCCGCGAACGGATCGTCGATCAGCGGATCGGGTTCACGGCTGGCCACCGCCCGCGCGGCCGCGACCATCGTCGCGGTCGCACCGACACTCGACGCCAGGTCCCACCGGTCACCGTCGATGCGGGCCACGGCCGGCTACTTCTCGGCGCTCACGTAGGTGACGTCAGCAAAGCCCTGGTCCGCGTCGATCGGGGTCAAGCCGTATCGGCGGAGCAGGTCGTTGGCCGGGGTGGCCTGCGTCATCCACCCGCGTCCGGACAGGTACTCGGCGACGTCGGCACGTTCGCCGTAGAACACGAGCTCGGAGAACTCAAGGTCGAAGCCGTGTTCGCGCCACTGGTCCGTGGAGGCCTGCATGCGCTCGCGCATCTCGTCCTGGTCGGCCTCCTGCTGCGACGGCACCGCCTCGACGGCCACCCGGCTGCCCGGCGCGCTGAGCTCGGTGATCTGGTCCAACAGCCGGTCCTGCGCCTCGGGAGGCAGATAACCCATCAGACCCTCGGCGATCCATGCCGTGGGACGGGACGGATCGAAACCCGCCTCGGCCAGCGCGCGCGGCCAGTCCTGACGGAGGTCGATCGCGACGGTCCGCAGATCGGTGGTGGGTTCGGCCCCCAGACCGGCCAGCGTCTGCCGCTTGAACGCGATCACGTCCGGCTGGTCGATCTCGTAGACCGCCATGTCGGCCGGCCAGTCCAGGCGGTACCCGCGCGCGTCGAGGCCCGAGGCCAGGATGACGGCCTGGCGGACGCCGCCGGCCGCGGCGGCGGAGAAGAAGTCGTCGAAG
This sequence comes from Mycolicibacterium sp. 018/SC-01/001, assembly GCF_007096635.1. GTDB lineage: Bacteria > Actinomycetota > Actinomycetes > Mycobacteriales > Mycobacteriaceae > Mycobacterium. Next base: position 66,135 of record NZ_VKAA01000011.1, on the reverse strand, counting down.
AACTTGGTCCGGCCGGCCATCATGTCGGCGAAGTTGGTGACGCCGACGGGGTTCTGCCCGTCCTGGGCCACGTCGAGATCCTCAGCGGTCAGCTCGCCGGTGGCGAGCTTGGTGAAGAAGTCGACGCCCACCGCCCGCACCAGGGGCTCGGCGAACGGATCGTTGATGACGGGCTCGTCGGCGCGGCTGGCCACGGCCCGCGCGGCGGCGACCATCGTCGCGGTCGCTCCCACGCTGGATGCCAGATCCCAGGTGTCGTTGTCGGTGCGTGCCACGGCGACCTCCTCGTTCCTCGCGGCAATTAGATAGCTGGGTTAACGAAATTCTCTCCGCACTGTATTCCCGGAATCTGTGAGGATCCTTCACGCCGTCTCGAGAACTGTCGGATTCGGGGCAACCAAGATGCAACTGTTAGTCTCGTAGACTGTTCCAACGCGTGACCTGCGCAGGCCGTTCGCCTGCCCGGGGACGTCGCGCACAAGACTTAACCGACGCTGGTCACGCCAGCCACATGAGCACGCCACGAACCACCGCTGGCCGTGCAGGAGGAAAGAGTGCTCTCGGCTTTCATCTCATCACTGCGGACAGCTGATCTGAGGCGAAAGATCCTGTTCACGCTGGGCGTCGTGATCCTCTACCGGGTGGGTGCCACGGTCCCGTCTCCCGGGGTCAACTACCCGAACGTGCAGCAGTGCATCGCGCAGGTCAGCGGTGGCGACTCCGCGCAGATCTACTCGCTGATCAACCTATTCTCCGGCGGCGCTCTGCTGCAGCTGTCGGTGTTCGCCGTCGGCGTCATGCCCTACATCACGGCCAGCATCATCGTGCAGCTGCTCGGCGTGGTGATCCCGCGCTTCGAACAGCTGCGCAAAGAAGGCCAGGCCGGCCAGGCGAAACTGACGCAGTACACCCGCTACCTCGCGATCGCGCTGGCGATCCTGCAGTCCACCTCGATCGTCGCGCTGGCCTCCAACGGCGGGCTGCTGCAGGGCTGCACGCTCGACATCATCGAGGGCCAGAGCGAGGGCATGAACCTGTTCCGCCTGATCATCATCGTGCTGGTGATGACGGCCGGTTCGGCGCTGGTGATGTGGATGGGCGAGCTGGTCACCGAGCGCGGCGTCGGCAACGGCATGTCGCTGCTGATCTTCGCCGGCATCGCCGCCCGCATCCCCAGCGAGGGCAAGACCATCCTGGACGGCCGCGGCGGCATGGTGTTCACGCTCGTCTGCGTCGCGGCGCTGATCATCATCGTCGGCGTCGTGTTCGTCGAGCAGGGCCAGCGACGCATCCCCGTGCAGTACGCCAAGCGCATGGTCGGGCGGCGCATGTACGGCGGCACGTCGACCTATCTGCCGTTGAAGGTCAACCAGGCCGGCGTCATCCCGGTCATCTTCGCGTCGTCGCTGATCTACATCCCGCACCTGATCACGCAGCTGATCCAGAGCGCCAGCGACAACCCGAGCAACGGGTGGTGGCAGACGTTCGTCGCCGACTACCTGACCAACCCGGCCGACCCGGTCTACATCGCCCTGTACTTCGGCCTGATCGTGTTCTTCACCTACTTCTACGTCTCGGTCACGTTCAACCCGGATGAACGCGCCGACGAGATGAAGAAGTACGGCGGCTTCATCCCCGGCATCCGGCCCGGCAAGCCGACCGCGGACTACCTGCGGTTCGTGTTGTCCCGCATCACGCTCCCGGGCTCGATCTACCTGGGCATCATCGCCGTGCTGCCCAACCTGTTCCTGGAGATCGGCAACACCGGCTCGGTGCAGAACCTCCCGTTCGGCGGCACTGCCGTGCTGATCGCGATCGGCGTCGCCCTGGACACCATCAAGCAAATCGAAAGCCAGCTGATGCAGCGCAACTACGAGGGTTTTTTGAAATGAGAGAGGGTTCCTGAAGTGAGAATCGTGTTGTTGGGACCGCCCGGCGCGGGCAAGGGAACCCAGGCCCAGAAGCTGGCCGACAAGCTCGGCGTCCCGCACGTCTCCACCGGTGACCTGTTCCGGTACAACATCAGCAACAACACCGAGCTCGGTGTGGAAGCCAAGAAGTACCTCGACGCCGGCGACCTCGTGCCGGCCTCGCTGACCAACGCGCTGGTCGACGACCGGCTCGACGACGAGGACGCCCAGGCCGGGTTCATCCTCGACGGGTACCCGCGCTCGGTGGAGCAGGCCGAGGCGCTGGACCAGATGCTCGCCAAGCGCAACCTGTCGCTGGACGCCGTCCTGGAATTCAAGGTGCCGGAAGAGGAGCTGGTGTCGCGCCTGCAGGGCCGGGGCCGCGAAGACGACACCGAGGACGTCATCCGGAACCGCTTCAAGGTGTACCGGGACGAGACCGCGCCGCTGCTCGACCACTACCGCGACTCGCTGACCACCGTCGACGCGGTGGGCGACCTCGACGAAGTGTTCGCCCGCGCGCTGAAGGCGCTCGGGCGCTAGCCATGGTCTCGCTGCCCGGGCTGCGCAGCCGCAAAGTCGTTCCCCAGCGGACCGCCGGGGAGCTCGACGCGATGGCCGCCGCGGGTGCGCTGGTGGCGGCGGCACTACGGGCAGTGCGGGAGGCCGCCGCACCCGGGGTGTCGACCCTGGACCTCGATGGCGTCGCCGAAGCGGTGATCCGTGACGGCGGCGGGGTGCCGTCCTTCCTGGGCTATCACGGTTTCCCGGCGACGATCTGCTCGTCGGTCAACGATCGCGTCGTGCACGGCATCCCGTCGGCGACGGAGTTCCTGGCCGCGGGTGACCTGGTGTCGATCGACTGCGGGGCGATCCTCGACGGCTGGCACGGCGACTCCGCGTTCACGTTCGGTATCGGCGAGATCATCGACGCCGACGCCAACCTCTCGGCGGCGACCCGCGAATCGATGGAAGCCGGTATCGCGGCGATGGTGCCCGGCAATCGGCTGACCGACGTCTCGCACGCGATCGAGTGCGGCACCCGGGCCGCTGAGAAGCGCTACGGACGCAGCTTCGGCATCGTCGCCGGGTACGGCGGCCACGGGATCGGCCGGGAGATGCATCTGGACCCGTTCCTGCCCAACGAGGGTTCCCCCGGACGGGGCCCACATCTGGCGCCGGGTTCGGTGCTGGCCATCGAACCGATGTTGACGCTGGGCACGTCGAAGACACGCATTCTCGACGACGACTGGACCGTGGTCACCACGGACGGCTCCCGGGCCGCACACTGGGAGCACACCGTTGCGGTCACCGACGACGGACCGAGAATTCTCACCCTCTGATTCGTGCTTCGGGTGAACCGGAACGTCGCCGACACCGTGTCGTACACGGAGGTTGGGAATGGACGATCCGGAGGCCGCCATGATGCGCGTGCTCTACGACGAACACGGTGCCGCGCTGTGGCGCTACGTGCTGCGGCTCACCGGTGACCGGGCGCGGGCCGAAGACGTCGTGCAGGAGACGCTGCTGAAGGCATGGCGGCACCCCGCCGTCACCGCCGACGCGGAACGCTCGGCACGAGCCTGGCTGTTCACCGTGGCCCGCAACATGATCATCGACGAGCGCCGCAGCGCCCGGTTCCGCAATGAGGCCGCCGAGCCGGTCCCCGACGATGTCGCGGATCGCGCGTCATCCGACGAAGTGGACACCGCGCTGAACCGCATCCTGCTGTCCACGGCGCTGGCGCAACTGACCGAAGAGCACCGCGCCGTCGTCCGGCGCGCCTATTACCAGGGCTGGACGACCGCGCAGATCGCCGCCGACCTCGGCATCGCCGAAGGCACCGTGAAGTCTCGGCTGCACTACGCGATGCGGGCGCTGCGACTCGGACTGCAGGAGATGGGGGTGACCCGATGATCGATCACAGCGACCGCTACCTGACCTGGGACGCCGCCTACGTGCTGGGTTCGCTGAGCAGCGACGAGCGCCTCGAGTACGAGGCCCACCTCGCGCGCTGCGCGGAGTGCCGCGACGCCGTGGCCGAACTGTCCGGCATGCCGGGGCTGCTGGGCCTGCTCGACCTCGACGACGTGACCGCTCTCGACGACGAGGAACCGGATCCGCCGCTGCGCCCCGAGGTGCTCGATTCGGTGCTGGCCAAAGTGCGGTGGCGTCGGCGCCGCAGCCGGTGGGTGACCTCGGCCGTCGTCGGGTTGGCGGCCGCGGTGCTGGCCGTGGGCGTCCTGCTGATCGCACGGCCCGCCATCGTCGGGTTGGGCGATCGCCCGACCACGCAGAACACCGCGCAGATGGTCGACATGGTCAAGATGGCTCCGACGCCGATCAACGCCAGCATCGCGCTGACCGACTTCGGCTGGGGCACCCGCATCGACATGGCGTGCTCCTACGGCGAGTGGGGCGACAACGATGCGCCGCCGAAGGATCTCGGCATGGTCGTCATCGCCAGGGACGGCACCCGGTCGCAGATCGCGACGTGGCTGGGAGTCGCGGGAGCGACGGCGCTGCCGAGCGGGACGACGCCGATGCAGCGCGACGCCATCGCCGCGGTGCAGATGGTCTCGGTCAGCGACGGAAAGGTGCTGCTGGAGAAGCAGCTCTGATGCGGTAAGAAGAGGCGTGCGCCCTGATCCGATCGCCGCCGCCCGCGCCAACTGGGAAGCTTCCGGGTGGGGCGACGTGGCCGACGGCATGGTCGCGGTGACGTCGGTGATGCGTGCGCACCAGATCCTGCTGGCCCGCGTCGAGGCCGCGCTGCGGCCCTACGACCTGAGCTTCTCGCGGTTCGAATTGCTGCGATTGCTGGCGTTCAGCCGAACCGGGGCGCTGCCGATCACCAAGGCGTCGGACCGGTTGCAGGTGCACGTCACCAGCGTCACGCACGCGATCCGCCGGCTGGAGGCCGACGGTCTGGTGGAGCGTATCCCGCACCCCACCGACGGCCGCACGACGTTGGTGCGGCTCACCGACCTCGGTCGTTCCACGGTCGAGGACGCCACCGTCACGCTGAACACCGAGGTGTTCGCCGACATCGGGATCACCGGTGAACAGTCGCGGGCCCTGGCGTCGGCGATCGAGACGCTGCGGCGCGCGGCGGGGGACTTCTAGCCCTTGGCGGCCGGCAGCGGGATCGTCGCGGTGACGGTCGTACCGGCACCCGGGCGGGACCGGATGTTGAGCCGGCCGCCGACGATCTCGGCGCGCTCGGCCATCGACAACAGGCCGTAGCCGCCCATCTCGTCACTGCCGAGAGGACGTTCCAGGGTGTCGAATCCGACGCCGTCGTCGGCGATCTCCAGCCGGGCGGTCTGGGCGTCGACCGAGAACGCCAGGCGGGCCGCTGTCGCACGCGCATGCTTGACGACGTTCTGCAGGCACTCCTGCGCGATCCGGTAGAGCGCCAGCTCGATGTGGTCGGGCAGCCGGGTGTCGGCGAGGTCGACCTCGATGCCGATCTGGGGGATGGAGCGGGCCAGGCTCGCCAGCCCACCGGAGAGACCGAGATCGTCGAGGACCGGCGGCCGCAGACCGCTGATCGCGGCGCGCGCCTCCTGCAGTGTCAGATCGGCCAGCTCGCGGGCGCGGTCGAGCTGCTCGGTCAGCGCGGCGCGGTCGTCGGGGGAGCGCGCGGCCTGCGCCGCGGCGTCGAGGCGGTAGGACAGCGTCACCAGCCGCTGCGAAATGCCGTCGTGGATGTCGCCGGCCAGTCGGCGTCGCTCGATCTCCTGGGCCTCGATCACCTGCTCGACGAAGTTCTCGTGGGCCCGCTCGCGGGCCACCAGCTGCCGGTGCAGCCGGGCCTGGTGCATGGCGCCGGCGATGAGCCTGCCGATCACCAGCAGAAGCTCCACGTCGCGATCGCCGAACTCCCGCTCCGCGACGGTGTGCACGTTGAGCACGCCGACCAGCCCGCCGGGCGTCGACTCCATCGGTACCGACACCATCGACGTGAAATCACGGCCGCGCAGCGACTCGAACGGCAGGTAGCGGGGGTCGGACTCCTTGTCCCGGCGGATCACCACCGGCTCCAGGTGGCTGGCCACCCAGCCGGAGATGCCCTGCCCCAGCGGCAGCCGGATCTTGCCGACCTCGGCGTCGAACGGCGGCGTCGCGCCGGCCAGCGTGAGCGACCGCTCGGTGTCGTCGAGCACGTGCACGAAGCACACGTCGCTGTCGGTGGCGGCGGTGATCATGCGGGCCGCCGCGGCCGCCAACGGCTCCACGCCGGGACCGCGGGAGGCCGCCTGGATCAGCTCGCGCAGCAGCGCGAGTTCCCGGTCGGCGGTCAGGACAGGCCTGGCGCTCACTGGTAGATGCCTTCACGCAGCGCGGTGGCGACCGCGCCGGTGCGGTCGCTGACCCCGAGCTTGCGGTACAGCGAGCTCAGGTGGGTCTTCACGGTCTCGTCGCCGATCACCAGCTTCGCCGCGATCGCCCGGTTGGACAGGCCGTTGACCACCAGCGCCAGGATCTCGCTCTCGCGCTGGGTGAGGCCCTGACGGGCGCCAGGCCAGAACTCGTCACGCTGCAGGCGCGCGGCGGTGTCGACCGCGCGGGCCGCCATCACCGGATCGATCGCCGTCGCCCCGGTGTGCACGAACTCCAGTTGGCGCACCAGCTCCTCGCTGCTGATGCTCTTGAGCAGGTAGCCGGCCGCCCCGACGCGCAGGGCCTGGAACAGGTACTGCTCGTCGTCGTAGACCGACAGCATCACCACGCGGCGCCCCGGATCGCGTTCGCGCAACCGCTGGCACAGATCGAGGCCGCTGGTGCCTTGCATGCGGACATCGCAGAGCACGATGTCGGGATCGAGCTCGGCGACGACGGTCAGCGCCTTCTCCGCCCCGACGGCCTGACCCACCACGGTGACCCTGCTGGCGAATGCCGCGAGCATCGCCTTGAGGCCCTCGATCACCATCTCGTGATCGTCGACCAGCACTATTCGCACCGGTTCGGTGCGCTCCGGCGAGCTGGGCATGGCCATCACCTTAGAGCCGCGGTGCGGTGCCGCTGCCCGGCTGAGGAGAAACCCGCCCGACATTCCCCGGGGAATCCCCCCAATGGGGGAGGCGGGCGCAGTGTGATCTGGGACACCATGATGGCCATGGAGCCCTCACAGCAGAAAGCCTGGCGTGCCGGTCGGTTCTGGTGGGACTGGCCCAGCTCCGGTACCGACACGAGCCCCTCGCTGCAGCCGTCGCTGCAGGCGGTGATCTTCGACCTCGACGCGATCGCCGAGCTCGACTGCGCCGGCCACCGGCTGGCGTTCAACGCGGCGTTCGCCGAGCTCGGTCTCGGCATCGTGTGGTCCGAGGCGCGGTACCGCCAGCTGCTGGCGCTGACCGACGAGCGCCGGCGGGTGGCCGCAGAACTGCGCAAGCGGGGCATCAGCTCCGAATGCGATGTGCTCGCCGAGCTGCTCGTCGACGAGATCTGCGCGCGGAAGAACCGGATTCTCGCCGAGACGATCCTCGATGCGGACATCGCCGCGCGCTCCGGGCTGGTGGACCTGATCGCCGAGGCCTACGCCGCGGGGATCAGTGTCGCCGTGGTGAGCTCCGGCAGCCATTCCTGGGTCGCGCCGCTGGTCCGTCAGCTGGTCGGCGACGGCGTGGTCAGCGCGATCGTCACCGCCGAGGACGTTGCGGGCGCGGACCTGTTCCGGGCGGCGCTCGCGGAACTGGGCGTCACGGCACGATGTTCACTGGCGTTCGCGGGGTCGCCGGCGAGCCTGAAGTCCGCGACGGCCACGGGGATGGCGACGATCGCGGTGACCCCTGAGGGAACCGGCACGTTGGCGCGGATCGCGGAGTGTCGCCAGGTGCACGACTCCTGGCGCGACACCCATCCCACCCCGACTGCCGCCTAGCCTCCCTGCAGGAGGGCGCGTCCTATCCTGACGCGGATGAGCACGCCCCGATCACGCAATGCGTCCAAGACGCGCGCCGACATCCTCGCGGCGGCGCGTGCGCGATTCGGGTCAGAGGGTTACCAGGCCACCACGATGCGCGCGGTGGCCGCCGACGTCGGCGTGGACCCGGCGTTGATCAACCGCTACTTCGGCAGCAAGCAGGAGTTGTTCGCCGAGGCCGCCGAATTCACGCTCGATTTGCCCGATCTCGAGACCGTGCCCGCCGACGATGTCGCCGACGCGCTGCTGGCGCGCTTCTTCACGATCTGGGAGCAGGACAGCACCTTCCTCGCGCTGCTGCGGGCGGCGATGACGAGCGAGACCGCCGCTGACACGATGCGTCAGGTGTTCGCCACGCAGGTCGGCCCCGCGCTGGCAGCAGTCACCCCCGACCACCCGGCGCAGCGGGCCGGCCTGATGGGCGCCTTCGTGATCGGCCTGGCCACGACGCGCTCGGTACTCGCCAACCCCGCCGTGGCCGATCTGAGCCGTGACGAGCTGGCCCGGTTCGCGAGGCCGGTGATTCGGCAGATCCTGCAGGGACCTGTCTAGCCGCGCAGCATCTCGATCACGGCGCTGAAGTCCTTGTCCGCGTTGTCTTCGTTGAACTTCGCGTAGATCCGGGCGGCATGGCTGCCCAGGGGGGCCTGCGATCCCGTCGACTCCACCGCGGCCATCGCCAGACCGAGGTCCTTGTTCATCAGTGCTGTCGCGAAGCCCGGCGTGAAATCGTTGTTGGCCGGCGACGTCGGAACCGGGCCGGGCACAGGGCAATTGGTGTGCACGGCCCAGCAGTTGCCGGTCGCCCCGGTGATCACGTCGAACAGCGACTGCGCGGGCAGACCCAGCTTCTCCGCCAGCACGAACGCCTCGCCGATCGCGATCTGCTGCACCGCGAGCACCATGTTGTTGCAGAGCTTGGCGGCCTGGCCGGCGCCGGAGTCACCGCAGTGGATGATCTTGCCCGCCATCGGTTCCAGCACCGGGCGGGCGCGCTCGACGGCATCCTTGTCGCCGCCGAGCATGAACGCCAGGGTCCCCGCGGTCGCACCCTTGATGCCGCCCGACACCGGCGCGTCAATCTGGGCGAGGCCCTTGTCGGCGGCCCGGGCGTGAATGGCACGGGCATCATCGACCGAGATCGTCGACGTGTCGATGAACAGCGCGCCGTCGGCGGCGGCCGGCAGTACGTCGTCGTACACGGCTGTGACGATGCCCCCGTTCGGCAATGACGTGATCACGACCTCGGCGCCGGCGACAGCGTCAGCGCCGCTCGAGAAAACCGACGCGCCGTTCTGCTCGGCGGCCTTCCGCAGGCTGTCGACGGGGTCGAAGCCGCGGACGGTGTGCCCGGCGGCCACCAGGTTGGCCGCCATCGGTCCGCCCATGTGGCCGAGACCCAGGAATGCAATGGTCGTCATGACAGCTCTCTCTCACGAGGCGCGGGCCCGGGCGGCAGCTGCCCGCCCGACCACCACGCGCATTATTTCGTTCGTGCCCTCCAGGATTCGATGCACCCGCAGATCGCGGACGATCTTCTCCAGTCCGTACTCACGCAGATAGCCGTAGCCGCCGTGCAGCTGTAGCGCCGCGTCCGCGACGTCGAAGCAGGAGTCCGTGACGTAGCGTTTGGCCATCGCGCACAGTTCCACTCGGTCGGGATGATCGTCGTCGAGCGCGTTCGCCGCGCGCCACAACATCATTCGTGACGTCTCCAGCGCCGTCGCCATGTCGGCGAGCGTGAAGCGGATCGTGGGCTCGTCGAGCAGCGATCCGCCGAAGGCCTGCCGATCAGCCAGGTACGCGGCCGCCTTGTCATAGGCCGCCTGTGCGCCGCCCAGCGAGCAGGCGGCGATGTTGATGCGTCCGCCGTTGAGGCCCTTCATCGCGATACCGAATCCGGTGCCCTCCTCGCCGCCGAGGAGAGCGTCGGCCGGCACGCGCACACCCTCGAGCACGACCTGCGCGGTGGGTTGGGCGTTCCACCCCATCTTCTGCTCGTCGGCACCGAAACTCAGCCCAGCGGTGTCCTTCTCAACGATGAACGCCGAGATGCCCTTGGGTCCGTCAGCCCCGGAACGCGCCATGACCACGTACACGTCGGAACTGCCCGCTCCGGAGATGAACTGTTTGACGCCGTCGAGCACCCATCCGTCCCCGTCACGAACGGCCTTGGTGCGCAACGCACTTGCATCGGAGCCGGCGCCGGGCTCGGTCAGGCAGTAGCTGGCGATCGCGTCCATCGACGCCAGCCGAGGCACCCACTCCTTGCGCTGCTCGGCAGTGCCGAACGTGTCGATCATCCACGCGCACATGTTGTGGATGGACAGGAACGCCGCGATGGTGGGGTCGGCCGTGGCGAGGTGTTCGAAGATGCGCACCGCGTCGATCCGCCGCAGCCCGCTGCCGCCGACGTCCTCGCGGCAGTAGATCGCAGCCATACCCAGATCGGCTGCCTCCCGCAACACGTCGACGGGGAAGTGATGCGTCTCGTCCCACTCCAATGCCTTGGGCGCCATGCGTTTCTCGGCGAAGGCTGCAGCCGTTTCGGCGATGACCCGCTCGTCGTCGTCGAGCCCGAAGTAATCCATCAGTTCATCGTCGGGATGACGAATTCGGCGCCGTCCTTGATGCCCGACGGCCACCGCTCGGTGACGGTCTTGACCTTGGTGTAGAACTGGATCGACGCCGGACCGTGCTGATTGAGGTCGCCGAATCCGGAGCGCTTCCAGCCGCCGAAGGTGTGGTAGGCCACCGGGACCGGGATCGGCACGTTGACGCCCACCATGCCGACCTGTACCCGCGACACAAAGTCGCGGGCGGCGTCGCCGTCACGGGTGAAGATCGCGACACCGTTGCCGTATTCGTGCTTACTCGGAAGGCTCAGTGCCTCTTCGTAATCGTGGGCGCGGACGATGCACAGTACCGGGCCGAAGATCTCGTCGGTGTAGATGCTCATGTCGGTGGTGACGTTGTCGAAGAGGGTCGGTCCGATGAAGTAGCCGTTCTCCAGACTCTGATCGTCAAAGGAGAGTTCGTCGGTGGTGCGTTCGCGGCCGTCGACGACCAACTCGGCGCCGGCCTCCACGCCCTGGGTGATGTAGCTCTTCACGCGTTCGAGCGCGGCCGAGGTGACCAGCGGGCCGTAGTCCGCCTTCGGGTCGAGGCTGTGGCCGACGCGGAGCTGATTGATCCTCTCCACCAGACGATTTCGCAGGCGGTCCGCGGTTTCTTTACCGACGGGCACGGCGACGCTGATGGCCATGCAGCGCTCGCCGGCGCTGCCGTATCCAGCCCCGATCAGGGCGTCGACGGCCTGATCGAGGTCGGCGTCCGGCATGACGATCATGTGGTTCTTGGCGCCGCCGAAGCACTGGGAGCGCTTCCCGTTGGCGGCGGCGGTGGCGTAGATGTACTGCGCGATGTCGGAGCTGCCGACGAAGCCGACGGCCTGGATGTCGGGGTGCGTGAGGATCGCGTCGACGGCTTCCTTGTCACCGTGGACCACCTGGAACACGCCGGGGGGCAGGCCGGCCTCGAGGAACAGTTCCGCGAGCCGCACGGGGACCGAGGGGTCGCGCTCAGAAGGCTTGAGAATGAACGCGTTTCCGCAGGCGAGCGCGGGGCCGGCCTTCCACAGCGGGATCATCGCGGGGAAGTTGAACGGGGTGATCCCGGCGACCACGCCGAGCGGCTGGCGGATCGAGTAGACGTCGATGCCGCCACCGGCGCCCTCGGTGAACTCGCCCTTGAGCAGGTGGGGGATGCCGATGGCGAATTCGATGACCTCGATGCCGCGCTGGATGTCGCCCTTGGCGTCGGCGACGGTCTTGCCGTGTTCGATGCTCAGGAGCTCGGCGAGTTCTTCTGTGTTGGCGTTGACGAGTTCGATGAACTTCATCATGACGCGGGCCCGGCGCTGCGGGTTCCACGCCGCCCACCCCTTCTGCGCCTCGACCGCCGAGGCCACCGCGGTGTCGACATCGGCCTTGCTGGCGAGCAGAACCTGCGCCTGGACCTCGCCTGTGCTGGGGTTCATGACGTCGGCCGTGCGCGTCGACGCGAGGTCGCTGCGCTTGCCGTCGGTGAAGTGGGGGATTCGAGTGGTCATGAGCCGGCCTTTCAGAAGCGACTGAGTGTCGATACTTGGACATCCTAGTAATTATCGGACCTCGCTGGCAAGAGAACATTTCTGTCGGTAGTTCGAACTAGTGTTCGATTCATGGATGTGGTGGCGGATGCGGTGGCGGGGTTGCGGGCTCAGCTGGCGATCCTGTCTCAGGTCTGTGACACGCTGACCCATCGTGAGCTGGTTGCTCTGATGGCTGAGGTAACGACGGTGATCCGGTCCGTCCCGGCGCTGGAGCATCAGATCCTGGCCCGGCTCGTGGCCGAGACCGAGCCGCGCCGGCTCGGGGAAGCGTCATGGAAGAAGGTGCTCACCACCGCGCTACGCGTCTCTGACCGCGACGCCAAGCGCCGCTTGGCTGACGCGGCCGCGTTGGGCCCGCGACAGGGCTCTGACCGGGGAACCGCTGCCACCGGTCTGGGAGGCGACCGCGGCGGCGCAGGCGGCCGGGGTGTTGGATGCCGAGCATGTCGCGGTGATCGCGAAGTTCCACAGCGGGTTGCCGGTGTGGGTGGATGTGGACACCCGCGCCGCCGCCGATCGGCAGTTGGCGTCGTTGGGGGCGGGGTTGACCCCGACCGAGCTGGCCAAGGCTGCGGCCCGGTTGGCGGCGATGATCGACGCCGACGGCCCCGAACCCACCGATGCCGATCGGGCCCGTCAGCGTGGCATCAGCCTCGGTGAGCAGCAGGCTGACGGGATGAGCCGACTGACCGGCTGGGTCACCCCCGAATGGCGGGCCACCTACGAAGCGATCCAGGCCAAGCTGGCCGCCCCCGGGATGTGCAACCCCGACGACCACACCCCCTGCATCGACGGCGAACCCGATGAAGAGCAGCGGCGCACCGACACCCGCAGTGCCGCGCAGCGTCATCATGATGCGTGGCTGGCCGTCGGGCGGATGGCCCTGTGCTCGGCAGAGCTCGGCTCGCACAACGGGTTACCGGTGACGGTGATCGTCTCGACCACGCTGCAGGAGTTGGAGAAAGGTGCGGGGGTGGCGGTCACCGGCGGTGGCTCGCTGCTGCCGATGGCCGATTTGATCCGGCTGGCTTCCCACGCTCACCACTATCTGGCGGTGTTCGATGAGCACACCAGTCAGCCGCTGTATCTGGGCCGCACGAAACGCTTGGCGAGCCCGGCGCAGCGGATCGTGCTGCACTCCTCCGCCCGTGGCTGCACGCGCCCGGGCTGTACGGTGCCGGGCTATTGGACCCAGGTCCATCACGTCACCGACTGGAAGAGCGGCGGGGCCACCGACATCACCGGCCTCACCCTGGCGTGTGGGCCGGATAATCGCATGGTCGACAACACCGGCTGGACGACGCACACCAACGACCGGGGCCAGACCGAATGGCTGCCCCCACCCGAGTTGGATACCGGCCAGCGCCGAATCAACGGCTACCACCACCCCGAGCGCTACCTCCTGCCCGAGGACGACCAGGGGCCCTAGGTGCGGAGGCTCTGGGCGAACTCGACAGCCTCGTCCCACGTCGGGAGCAGGCCCTGACCACGCACGGCGTCGAGGCTGGGCGCCGCGCGGTCCCGGTCCGACAGATTCAACTCGCCTGCCGAGAACCAGTCCGTCCACGTGATCGCGAGTGTCGGGTCGAGCGGATCGATGGTGTGTTCCCGTCCCGGATCGTATCCAGCTGAACACAGATAGGTGACAACTGAATTGTCCTGTAGCGCAACGAAACCGTGACCGAGGCCCTCCGAGAGATACACCGCCCGGTGTGTCTCGTCGTCCAGCGTGACAGCGTCCCAGCGCCCGAAGGTCGGCGAGCCGACGCGGATGTCGACGACGACGTCGACGACCGCACCCCGCAGGCAGGTCACGTACTTCGCCTGGCTGGGCGGTAATTGCGCGAAGTGCACGCCGCGCAACACGCCCGCGGAGGACACCGAGCAATTAGCCTGCCGCAGGTCGAGCGAATGGCCCGTCATCGCGGTGAACGACGTGTCGGTGAACCACTCGAAGAACGCACCCCGTGAGTCGGCGTGCACCGTCGGCGTCAGCTCCCACGCACCGGGAACCGTGAGCTCGCGGACCTTCATCCTTCGCGCACCAGATAGCGCGCTTCGACCGCGTCTTTCAGTGGCGCCCACCATGATTCGTTGTCGCGGTACCACGCGATCGTCTCGCGCAGGCCCGCCTCGAAGTCGGTGTGCCGCGGCGTCCACCCCAGTTCATCGCGCAGCGGCCCGGGGTCGATCGCGTACCGCAGATCGTGGCCCGCCCGGTCGGTGACGTGGTCGAAGTCGTCTTCGGCGCGGCCCATCAGTCGCAGGATCGTGCGCAGCACCGACAGGTTGTCACGTTCGCCGTTCGCGCCGATCAGATAGGTACGGCCGATGTCGCCGTCGGTCAGGATCCGCCAGACCGCGCTGTTGTGGTCCTCGACGTGGATCCAGTCCCGCACGTTGGCTCCCGCGCCGTACAGCCGCGGCCGGCGGCCGGTCAGGATGTTGGTGATCTGCCGCGGGATGAACTTCTCGACGTGCTGATAGGGGCCGTAGTTGTTCGAGCAGTTCGACAGCGTCGCCGCCACGCCGTAGGACCGCACCCAGGCGCGAACCATCATGTCGGATGCGGCTTTGGTCGACGAGTACGGACTCGACGGATTGTAGGGCGTGGACTCGGTGAACCGGACCGGATCGCCCAGCGGGAGGTCCCCGTACACCTCATCAGTCGAAATGTGGTGCAGCCGAACATCGTTGGCTCGAACGGCTTCGAGCACCGTGAACGTACCCAGCACGTTGGAGTGCACGAACGGCGCCGGATCGGCCAGTGCGTTGTCGACGTGTGTCTCGGCGGCGAAATGCACCACGGCGTCGGATTCGGCGACCAGCCTGCCGACCAGGCCTGCGTCGGTGATGTCGCCTTCGATCAGACGGATGTCATCCGCCACAGGCGCGAGCGACTCGCGGCTGCCCGCGTAGGTGAAGGCGTCGAGCACGGTGACGTGGACATCGTCGCGTTCCCGCACCGTCGCGTGCACGAAATTCGCGCCGATGAAGCCGGCTCCCCCGGTCACCAGCACATCCATGGCTGCGACTCTATCCGGCCGCCGGCCGAGGAATCGAGATCAGCCCTGCAGGCCCAGCGGGCGGGCCAGCTCCTCCAGCGTGGACAGCAATTCGTCTCCGCCGCCGAGCACCTGAATCGCCACGTGATCGGCACCCGCCTGCAGATGCTCGTTCAGCCGCGTCGCGATCTGCTCCGGGGAACCGTACGCGACGACAGCGTCGATGAAGCGGTCGCTGCCCGGCCGCTCCAGGTCGTCATCGGTGAAACCCAGCCGCTTCCAGCTGTTGACGTAGTTCGACAGGCCCAGATAGAAGTCGACCGTCTGCCGGCCCACCTCGCGCGCGACGGCAGGGTCGTCGGTCAGCACCACCTTGTGTTCCGGTGCGAGAAGCACGGTAGGGCCGAGCAACTCACGAGACTGACCGGTGTGCACCGGGGTGGTCAGATACGGGTGGGCACCGGCGCTGCGCTGCGCGGCCAGCTTCAGCACTTTCGGTCCGAGCGCGGCGAGTACCCGGCGGCTGGTGGGCACCTTGGCGGCGTCGAGCACGTCGAGATAGTCGACGAGCGCCTCATACGGCTTGGTGTACTGCTGCTGGTGTTCGGGATGGCCCACGCCGACGCCGAGAAGGAACCGGCCCGGATAGGCCTTCTCGATGCGGTGGTAGGACTCGGCCACCTCGTTGGCGTCGGCCGTCCAGATGTTGACGATGCCGGTGGCGATCTGCAGGTTCTCGGTCTCCTCCAGAATGGGTTCGACGAACGCCAGATCCGCGGCGGGCGATGCGCCCACCCACACGGCGCCGTATCCGAGCTTCTCGATCGCCACGGCCTGATCGGGGGTGACCGGCTGCCCGGTCCACACGCCGAACGTGCCGATCGCGGGTTTGAGTGACGGACCTTCCGATGCGGTCACGGGTTCCCTTTCGTTGGTCAGCGCAGTCCCAGTGGGCCGGCCAGTTCGGCGAGCGCGCCGACCACCTTGTCGGGCGACGTCAGTACCTGAACCGGTACGTGGTCGGCTCCGGCGTCGAGGTGTTCGGTCAGGCGTGCGGCGATCTGGTCGGGCGTGCCGTAGGCGACCACGGCATCCACCAGACGATCACTACCCGGTTTCGCGACGTCTTGATCATCGAAGCCGAGCCGCTTCCAGTTGTTCACGTAGTTGGCCAGGTTGAGGTAGATCTCCAGCGCCTTGCGTCCGATCGCGCGGGCCTTCTCTTCGTCCGTCGTCATGACCACCTTGTGCTCCGGCGCCAGCAGTGCCTCCGGCCCGATCAGCTCGCGGGCACGCGCAGTGTGTTCCGGTGTGGTCAGGTACGGGTGCGCACCCGCCGAGCGGGCCGCCGACAGCTGCAGCACCTTCGGGCCGAGCGCAGCCACCACGCGCCGAGCGCGCGGCACGCCGTATTCGTCGAGCTTGTCCAGGTACTCGGTGAGCGCGTCGATCGGCTTGCGGTATTCCTGGTGCGCTTCGGGGTGCCCGACGCCGATGCCGAGAACGAATCGATCGGGGTGAGCGGCCTGAATCCGGTGGAACGACTCGGCGACGGGGCCGGGGGCGGCCGTCCAGATGTTCACGATGCCGGTCGCCACCTGCAGCGTCGCCGTGGCATCCAGCAGCGGTTCGACCCAGTCGAGTTCGGCCGGCGGCGACCCGCCGACCCAGACGGCGCCGTACCCCAGCGCCTCGATCTCGGTCGCCTGCTCGGGCGTGACACCGCGGCCGAACGATCCGAACCGGCCGAGATCAGGCTTGTCGCTCATGCCACGGTCTCGGGGGGCGCCGGCGCCTCCAGCGGCAGGCACACGATGAACCGGGTGTCGCCGGGCGACGACTGCACCGACAGATTGCCGTGATGCTTCTCGACGACGATCCGCCAGGCCAGGTCCAAGCCCAGCCCGGTCCCCTCGCCGAACGGCTTGGTGGTGAAGAACGGCGTGAAGATCCGGTCGACGATGTCCTCGGGGATGCCGGGGCCGTCGTCGCAGATCTCCACCCGGATCATGCTCTCGTTCTCCCACTGGGTGCGGATGGTGAGATTGCCGTGCCCGCCCATCGCCTGGATCGCGTTGTCGATGATGTTGGTCCAGACCTGGTTCAGATCACCCGGGTAGCAGAGCAATTCGGGCAGCGTCTTGTCCTTGTCCCAGTGCAGCGCGACCGGTTTGTCCTTGCCCAGCTTGTCGCCGAAGATCGTCTTCACCGTGCTGAACAGCAGTTCGTGGACGTTGGCGCTCTGGTACTCGGCGCGGTCCATCTGCGAGTACTGCTTGGCGCCGGCCAGCAGTGCCGAGATCCGCTTGCTGGCCTCGGCGATCTGGTTCATCAGCAGCTCGGTGTCGATCGTGTATTTCAGCCAACCGATCGCGCCGGGCAGGGTGGCCGAGCAGTCGACGTCGTCGATGGTGGCTTCGACCCGTTCCAGCCAGTCCACGTCCAGGCCGGCCTCGACGAACGTCGGCGCGTAGTCCCACGCGCTGGCGATGCCGTGCTCCTCGAGCCAGTCGCCGATCTGGTCCTCGCGGTCGGACGTCTCGAGCGCGCTGAGTTCCTGCGACTTCGACTTGGCCACCTGTTCGGCGACCTCGTCCTGGATGCTGACCAGCACCTTCAGTGCGGTCGGGGTGAATTTGCCGTCGGCGAGCATCGCGAGTTTGTGCCGCATCTTGCCGACACCCTCGCGCAGATCGGCGACGGCACGCGCCGTCGCGCCCGCCGGATTGTTCAGCTGATGCGTCAGCCCCGCCGATAGCTGCCCCAGTGCCAGCAGCTTCTCGCGCTGGCCGAGGATCTGCCGCTGCCGCAAGCCGCCGACCATCTGTCCTTCGAGCAGGTGCACCGCCATCGGGAATTCCTTCTGCATGAATTCCGCGAAAGCGTTCGCATCGAGGACGAAGAACTTCGACGGCCGCGTCACCCGTACCGAGGCCTGGTAGACGTGTTCCGCGCCGGGGATGTAGGCCGACCACGCGCCGCAGTACACGCCGCGCTGTGAGGTCCGGTTGGTTTCGATGTCGACCCCGCCCGAGCGTTTCGACATCACGAGTTCACCCTCGATGAGGACGTAGAAGCAGGTCGCAGGGTCACCTTCGGTGGTGATCGGCCCCGGCTCGAAGCTGGCGATGTGGCCGTTGGCGCACAGCGTCGCCAGTTGTTCGTCGCTGAGCGCCTCGAACAGGAACAGCGAGCGCAACTCGTCGGGAAGGCACTTTTCGCCCATGACAGTCCCTTCTTACGGCCCGATCGGCAGTGAAGTAATGAAACGCGTATCGCCCGGAGTTGATTCCGCCCAGAGGCTTCCTTCGTGCCGGTCGACGATCCGGGCGGCGATGTCCAGGCTCAGCCCGGTCCCTTCACCGAATGGTTTGGTGGTGAAGAACGGGTCGAAGATCCGGGCCAGCACATCATCGGACATGCCCGGTCCGGTGTCACAGATCTCGACGCGCAGACGGCCGAGATCGCGCAGTGTGCGCAGGGTCAAGGTGCCTGGTGTGGGACCGATCGCGTCGAGCGCATTGTCGATCAGGTGGGTCCAGACCTGGTTCAGTTCGGCCGGGTAGCAGGACAGCGGCGGCAACCCGGTGTCGAAATCCCGCACCACGGTGACGTGCGGGCCGAGCCGGTGCGACCGCATCGCCAGGGTCGATTCGAGCAGAACGTGCACGTCGACGACGTCAGAGGCCGCGCGGTCGAGCTGGGTGAACTGCTTGGCCTGGTCGACGAGCGTGGAGATCCGCGTGGTCGCGTCGGCGATCTCGGTCAGCAGCAGCTCGGTCTCGGCGGTGGTGGACAGCCAGCGGATCACCGGGTTCAACGCGCTCGGGGTGCTGCAGCACGGAGCTGCCGCGATGCGTTCCATCCAGTCGATGTCCAGGCCTGCCTCGGCGAAGATCGCGGCGTGCGCCCAGGCGTCGGTCACCCGGTGGCGTTCCAGCCACTCACCGAGCGCCTCCTCGAGGTCCGCCTCCTGCACGGAGGTCGTGTCGTGGGGTTTACCGGCGACTTCGGCGACGCGGTCCTGCAGCTCGACCAGTGAGGACATCGCGTCCGGGGGCAGCGAGTGCTCGGGCAGCTCGGCGCGGCGGTGCCGCATGCCCGCGATCTGACTGCGCAGCCCCTGCGCGGCGCGCATGGCGGCGGCTGCCGGGTTGTTCAACTCGTGGGTCAGTCCGGCCGTCATCTGCACCAGCTGCACGAGCCGGTCGTGCGGCCCGAGGATGCGACGCTGATGGAACCGGCCGTGCGAGTGGCCGACGAGCAGGTGGGTGGCCATCGGGAACTGCGTGGTCAAGAAGGTGCCCAGCGTTGTCGCATCGAGCTCGAACAGCCGCGACGGCTTGGTCAGGACGGCCGTGTTCTCGTAGGTGGTCGGCTCGTCGAGCAGGAACGCCGACCATGCGCCGCAGTACGAGCCCGGCGTGCACGCCCGCCAGATCGGGATGTCACGCGCGCCGGACCGCTTCGACAGCGCGATCTCCCCGTCGAGCAGAACGTAGAAGAAGTCGGCGGGATCACCCTCACGGCACAGCTCGCCGGCCGGGAACGTCGCGATCCGTCCGCCCGAACACAACGTCGCCAGCTGCTGGTCGGTGAGTCCCTCGAAGATGAACAGATCCCGCAGTTCGTCGACGTCACAGGGGCCGGTCACGGTGAGACGCCTACGTCTCGGCCAGGTAGCGGTGCACCAACATGACCGCCATCGACCCTTCGCCGACGGCCGCGGCGACGCGCTTGGCCGATTCGGAGCGGACGTCGCCGGCGACGAACACGCCGGGCACGCTGGATTCGAGGTGGTGCGGTGGCCGGTCGAGTGTCCAGCCGCTCACGTCGCGCAGGTCCGGCCCGGCCACGATGAAGCCGTGGTCGTCGCGGACCACGACGCCGTCGAGCCATTCGGTGCGCGGTTCGGCGCCGATGAAGATGAACATGCGGCCGCACGAGAACTCCTCGCGTTCGCCGGTGTCGCGATGTTCGAGACAGATCCCCTCGAGGTGCCCATCACCCTTGACCGCGTGCACGACGGTGTTCGGCATCTCCTTGATGTTGTCCTGGGCCCTGATCTGCTGGATCAGGTAGTGCGACATGGAGTCCTCGAGGGTGCGACGGCTGACGATGGTGACCGACTTCGCGGTTCGCGAGAGGTACATGGCCGCCTGCCCGGCCGAGTTGGCGCCGCCGATGACGTACACCTCGTCGTCGTCGCATTCCGAGGCCACCGACGTCGTCGCGCCGTAGTACACCCCGGCTCCGGTCAACACCTCGCATCCTTCGGCCGGCAGCTGCCGGTACTCCACGCCCATCGCGAGGATCACCGCACGGGTGCCGATCGCGCGGCCGTCCGACAGGTGCACTGTGCGCGCGACGCCGTCCACTTCGAGCGCGACGACCTCCGCCGCGGTGATCAGCTCGGCGTCGAACTTCTCGGCCTGGCGGCGGGCGCGTTCGGCGAGCTGTGCGCCCGACAGCCCGTCGGGGAAACCGAGATAGTTCTCGATGCGGGAGCTCTGCCCGGCCTGCCCTCCGGTGGCGGTGCGCTCGATCAGCACGGTCTTGAGACCCTCGGACGCGCCGTACACCGCGGCGGCCAACCCGGCCGGGCCGCCGCCGATCACCACCAGGTCGTAGAAATCGCCCGACGGGGTCGTGGTCAACCCCAGCGTCGCGGCCAGTTCGGCATCGCTGGGGTCGACGAGCGTCTCACCCTGCTCGGTGATCACCACCGGCAGGGTCAGCCCGTCCTGTCCAGCGGCCTCCAGCAGGGCGGCGCCCTTGGGTTCGTCGGAGCGGAACCAGCTGTAGTACAGGCGGTTGCGGGCCAGGAATTCGCGGACCTCCGACGACCGCGCGTTCCACGGGTGGCCGATGATCTTGGTGTGGGGGATGGCCCGCTCGCCGGTGGCGCGCCACGCCTCGATCAGCGCGTCGATCACCGGGTAGAGCTTCTCCTCGGGCGGGTCCCACGGTTTGAGCAGGTAGTGGTCGAGGTCGACGACGTTGATCGCGTCGATCGCGGCGTGCGTGTCGGCATACGCGGTCAGCAGGACGCGACGCGCCATCGGGAAGACGTCCATCGCGGCTTCGAGGAACTCGATGCCGCTCATCTGCGGCATCCGGTAGTCGGCGACGAACACGGCGACGGTCTCGCCGCGCAGCTTCAGTTCGTTGAGGGTTTCCAACGCGTCGGGGCCGGACTCGGCCCGCACGATGCGGAACTTCTCGCCGTAGTGGCGACGCAGATCGCGCGCGACCGCGCGGGAGACCGCGGGGTCATCGTCGACTGTCAGAATCACGGGTTTACGGGGCGCAGCGGCCGGGCCTGTCATCGACTCCAATTATGCGCGCGGTGTCCAGCCGATATGTGGTCAGTCCGCTCGCTGCGAGCGCAGACTGGGCAGCATGACCGACGCGACCATGCGGGCGTGGCGGGTCCGCGAACCGGGGCCGATGGCCGGCGATCCGCTGGAGCTGGTCACCGCCGAGGTTCCCGAGCCGGCCTCCGGCGAGGTCCTGATCGCGGTCGCGGCGTGCGGCGTGTGCCGCACCGATCTACACGTGACCGAGGGGGATCTCCCGGTGCACCGTCGGCACGTCACCCCGGGTCACGAGGTGGTCGGCGAGGTCGTCGCACTGGGCCCCGAGCCGTCCGGCGATCTGCATCCCGGCGACCGGGTGGGGGTGGCCTGGCTGCGGCACACGTGCGGACGATGCCGCTTCTGTCTGCGCGGCCAGGAGAACCTGTGCCCGGAGTCGCGGTACACGGGCTGGGACGCCGACGGCGGTTACGCCGAATTCCTCACCGCGCCATCGGCTTTCGTGCATCGCCTACCGGACGGCTATTCCGATGCCGAACTCGCCCCGCTGCTGTGTGCCGGCATCATCGGCTACCGCTCCCTGCTCCGTGCCGACCTGCCGGCCGGCGGCCGGCTCGGCATCTACGGATTCGGTGGCAGCGCCCACATCACCGCGCAGGTCGCGCTGGCGCGGGGCGCCGAGGTGCATGTGATGACGCGCGGCGCCGATGCCCGCGACCTGGCGCTGGCGCTCGGGGCGGCCTCGGTGCAGGGTGCGGCGGACCGGCCGCCCGTCGCGCTGGACGCGGCGATCCTCTTCGCGCCGGTGGGGGAGCTGGTGCTGCCTGCCCTCGAGGCACTCGACCGCGGCGGCACCCTGGCGATCGCCGGTATCCACCTCAGCGACATCCCGCCCCTGAACTACCAGGCGCACCTGTTCCAGGAACGTCAGGTGCGCTCGGTGACGTCCAACACCAGGGCCGACGCCCGGGAGTTCCTCGCGTTCGCCGGCGAGCACCGCATCGACGTGACGACACCCCGCTACCGCCTGGACCAGGCCGACGCCGCGCTGACGGACCTGAGCACGGGCCGCATCGCCGGGGCGGCGGTCCTGCTCGGCTGACACTGTCCGGGCGCCGTCAACCCGACCGGGCGACGATCACCGGAACCGTGGCGGCCTGCACCACCGCGCTGCTCACCGAGCCCAGCAGTGTGCTCGCGACGGCGCCGTCACCGTGGCTGCCGACGACCAGTAGTTGTGCCGACTCCGCTCGTTCGACCAGTCGGCGTGCCGGCTGATCGGGCACCGTCGAGATCTCCACGCGCACGGTCGGGTTGCGCTGCCGCCACCCCGACAGCCGGTCGGTCACCTCGGCGTCCACTCCCGCCCGCATCTCGTCGAACTCGAACCCGGGAAAGTCGAACGCGCCCGGCGACCACCACGCGTGCACCGCGATAAGCGGCACGGCGCGCCGGGCCGCCTCGTCGAACGCGATGTCGAGGGCGAGGTCGGAGGCCTTCGAACTGTCCACGCCGACCACGACGGGCCCCTGGTCCCGCGCGGCCGCCCCATCGTGGACCACCGCGACCGGACCGTGCGCTCGATGGACCAATGCGGTACTGACACTGCCGAGCACGGTCCGGGCCAGCGCACCACGTCCCCGGGAGCCGACCACCACCACCCGCGCGGTCCGCGATGCCTCGACGAGGGCCGTCGTGGGTGACGTCGACGCGAACCCTGTCCTGACGTCGACCGCGCCGCCGATCAGCTCGCGCGCCGTCCGGGCGGCGTCGTCGAGCACCTGCCGACCCTGCTCCCGCTGCCACTGCGGCACCCCGGCGGGCGCGCCGCCCGGCCACGCAGTGACGGTCGGCGCCGCGGCATGCAGGACCGTCAGGTCCACGCCACGGAGCACGGCGTCGCGGGCGGCCCACGCCAGCGCCGCGGAGGACGACGGCGAACCGTCGACGCCGACGACGACGGGCTGCCGGTCGGGAGCACTCATGACCCAACTATTGCCGTGCGGGGCTGCCTTTGGCCAGGGTCATCGGGCCATACTGGATCGATGGTCCGCGTGTTCCTGGTCGACGACCACGAGGTCGTGCGTCGCGGGCTGATCGACCTGCTCAGCACGGACGGGGAACTCGAGGTCGTCGGTGAGGCCGGCACGGTCGCCGAGGCGCTCGCGCGCGTCCCGGCGGTCCACCCCGACGTCGCCGTGCTCGACGTCCGGCTTCCCGACGGCAACGGCATCGAGCTGTGCCGCGACCTGCTGTCCCAGCTGCCGGACCTGCGCTGCCTGATGCTGACGTCGTTCACCTCCGACGAGGCCATGCTCGACGCGATCCTCGCCGGCGCGAGCGGCTACGTCGTCAAGGACATCAAGGGCATGGAGCTGGCGAAGGCCGTCAAGGAGGTGGGTGCGGGGCGCTCGCTGCTGGACAATCGCGCGGCCGCGGCGCTGATGTCCACGCTGCGCAACACCGCCGAGCGCGCCGACCCACTCGCCGGCCTCAGCGACCAGGAGAAGGTGCTGCTCGACCTGCTCGGCGAAGGGCTGACGAACAGGCAGATCGCGGCGCGGATGTTCCTCGCGGAGAAAACCGTCAAGAACTACGTGTCGCGGCTGCTGTCGAAGCTGGGTATGGAGCGGCGCACGCAGGCCGCAGCGTTCGTGTCCCGGCTCGACCGGCCGCGGCGGCCCGCCGACTACTAGCACGCTGGCGATTCGGCGATTTTGGGGCTGCCTGCCGAGCGGGTAGTATCGATCGACGGTGCGGTTGCGCGCCGACTTCTTGCGTGCCACTGTCGGGAATTCCCGCGATCCGGCTCACGTTGCTAGTCGGACCACAGCTGTGCCGCGCAGAACGAGACAGGCCAGCACGAAACCAAAAGCAAGGATCGCTAACCAGTATGGCCAAGAAAGACGGTGCCATCGAGGTCGAGGGTCGCGTTGTCGAACCCCTGCCCAATGCCATGTTCCGCATTGAGCTGGAGAACGGACACAAAGTCCTCGCCCACATCAGCGGCAAGATGCGGCAGCACTACATCCGCATCCTCCCCGAGGATCGCGTCGTGGTGGAGCTCTCTCCCTACGACCTGACCCGCGGCCGCATCGTGTACCGCTACAAGTAACCCCAGAACCACGAGAAGAAGGATCGACGACAGCCGTGAAGGTGAACCCGAGCGTCAAGCCGATCTGCGACAAGTGCAGGGTGATCCGCCGGCATGGGCGGGTCATGGTGATCTGCTCCGATCCCCGCCACAAGCAGCGGCAGGGCTGACCGCACGAGGTCCAGCCCGCACCACAACTGAATGACGAACTCCCAGTACCACTGAGCGGATAGGCCGCTCGCACACGTCCGGCACGGAGGCCGGACCCCGGCCAGAGCCCGGGAACGGACTGGGACCAGACCTCCGCATAGAGAAGGAAACACCCCTGTGGCACGTCTCATGGGCGTCGATCTGCCGCGCGACAAGCGCATGGAGATCGCGCTGACCTACATCTACGGCATCGGCCGTACCCGCAGCCAGGAGATCCTGGACGCGACCGGTATCAGCCGGGACCAGCGCAGCAAGGACCTGACCGACGATCAGGTGAGCCAGCTCCGCGACTACATCGAGGGCAACCTCAAGGTGGAGGGCGATCTGCGCCGCGAGGTGCAGGCCGACATCCGCCGCAAGATCGAGATCGGCTGCTACCAGGGCCTGCGGCACCGTCGCGGCCTGCCGGTGCGCGGCCAGCGGACCAAGACCAACGCGCGCACCCGCAAGGGCCCGAAGCGCACCATCGCCGGCAAGAAGAAGGCCAGGTAACCCGAGATGGCACAAGCCAAGAAGGGCGCGCCCAAGAAGGGTGCCGCCAAGACCCGCCGCCGGGAGAAGAAGAACGTCCCGCACGGCGCCGCACACATCAAGAGCACGTTCAACAACACGATCGTGTCGATCACCGATCCGCAGGGCAACGTCATCGCGTGGGCCAGCTCGGGTCACGTGGGCTTCAAGGGCTCGCGCAAGTCGACGCCGTTCGCCGCCCAGCTCGCCGCCGAGAACGCCGCCCGCAAGGCGCAGGAGCACGGCGTCAAGAAGGTCGACGTGTTCGTCAAGGGCCCGGGTTCGGGCCGCGAGACCGCCATCCGCTCGCTGCAGGCCGCCGGCCTCGAGGTGGGCGCGATTTCCGACGTCACCCCTCAGCCGCACAACGG
Organism: Mycolicibacterium sp. 018/SC-01/001; assembly: GCF_007096635.1. Lineage (GTDB taxonomy): Bacteria > Actinomycetota > Actinomycetes > Mycobacteriales > Mycobacteriaceae > Mycobacterium. The sequence goes on along the minus strand of NZ_VKAA01000011.1, from coordinate 40,636 downwards.
TTGCCGTCCGCCCAAGCGGCGCCGGGTCTAAGGGATAGGGAGAACTAGAACTCATGGCTCGTTACACCGGACCCGTCACCCGCAAGTCGCGCCGCCTCGGCGTCGACCTCGTCGGTGGAGATCAGTCCTTCGAGAAGCGCCCCTACCCGCCCGGCCAGCACGGCCGCGCGCGGATCAAGGAGAGCGAGTACCGCACCCAGCTGCAGGAGAAGCAGAAGGCCCGCTTCACCTACGGCGTGATGGAGAAGCAGTTCCGCCGCTACTACGAGGAAGCGGTGCGTCAGCCCGGCAAGACCGGTGACAACCTGCTGCGCATCCTCGAGAGCCGGCTGGACAACGTCGTCTACCGGGCCGGCCTGGCCCGCACCCGCCGCATGGCGCGGCAGCTGGTCAGCCACGGCCACTTCACCGTCAACGGTGTGAAGGTCGACGTGCCCAGCTACCGGGTGTCGCAGTACGACATCATCGACATCAAGGACAAGTCGATCAACACCCTGCCCTTCGAGGTGGCCCGGCAGACCGCCGGCGAGCGCCCGATCCCGGGCTGGCTGCAGGTCGTCGGAGAGCGTCAGCGCATCCTCGTGCACCAGCTGCCCGAGCGCGCGCAGATCGACGTCCCGCTCACCGAGCAGCTGATCGTCGAGCTCTACTCGAAGTAAACGTTCACGGCCGAACCCGGTCGCGAATCACCTAACGGCATCAAATAGCGGTTGCCGAGAAGGAGAAAAGAAACACCATGCTGATTTCTCAGCGCCCCACACTCAGCGAAGAGGTCATCGCCGAGAACCGGTCCCAGTTCGTCATCGAACCGCTGGAGCCCGGATTCGGTTACACCCTCGGCAACTCGCTGCGTCGCACGCTGCTGTCGTCCATCCCGGGCGCAGCGGTCACCAGCATCCGCATCGACGGTGTGCTGCACGAGTTCACCACCGTCCCCGGGGTCAAGGAAGACGTCACCGACATCATCCTGAACCTCAAGGGCCTGGTCGTGTCCTCGGAAGAGGACGAGCCGGTCACCATGTACCTGCGCAAGCAGGGCCCGGGTGCGGTCACCGCCGGCGACATCGTGCCGCCGGCCGGGGTCACCGTGCACAACCCCGACATGCACATCGCGACGCTGAACGAGAAGGGCAAGCTCGAGGTCGAGCTCGTCGTCGAGCGTGGCCGCGGCTACGTCCCCGCCGTGCAGAACAAGGCCTCGGGTGCCGAAATCGGCCGTATCCCGGTCGATTCCATCTACTCGCCGGTGCTGAAGGTCACCTACAAGGTGGAGGCCACCCGCGTCGAGCAGCGCACCGACTTCGACAAGCTGATCCTCGACGTCGAGACCAAGAGCTCGATCACCGCGCGTGACGCGCTCGCCTCGGCGGGCAAGACGCTGGTCGAATTGTTCGGTCTGGCACGGGAACTCAACGTCGAGGCCGAGGGCATCGAGATCGGGCCCTCGCCGGCCGAGGCCGACCACATCGCCAGCTTCGCGCTGCCGATCGACGACCTGGACCTGACGGTGCGTTCGTACAACTGCCTCAAGCGCGAAGGCGTGCACACCGTCGGCGAGCTGGTCGCCCGCACGGAGTCCGATCTGCTGGACATCCGCAACTTCGGCCAGAAGTCCATCGACGAGGTGAAGATCAAGCTGCACCAGCTCGGCCTGTCGCTCAAGGACAGCCCGGCCAGCTTCGATCCGTCCGAGGTCGCGGGCTACGACGTCGCCACCGGCACCTGGAACAGCGACGCCGGTTACGAGTCGTCCTACGAGGCCGACGACAACACCGACTACGCCGAAACCGAACAGCTCTAAGTAGCAGTACCACCGTCCCGGCCCTACCTGATACGGGGGTCGGCCCCACATAGGAGACAGTCGCAATGCCCAAGCCCACCAAGGGACCCCGCCTCGGCGGTTCGTCGTCGCACCAGAAGGCGATCCTGGCCAACCTGGCCACCTCGCTCTTCGAGCACGGCCGCATCAAGACGACGGAGCCCAAGGCGCGGGCGTTGCGTCCGTACGCCGAGAAGCTCATCACCCACGCCAAGAAGGGCTCGCTGCACAACCGGCGTGAGGTGATGAAGAAGATCCGCGACAAGGACGTCGTGCACATCCTGTTCGCCGAGATCGGCCCGTTCTTCGCCGACCGTGCCGGCGGCTACACCCGCATCATCAAGGTCGAGAACCGCAAGGGCGACAACGCGCCCATGGCGGTCATCGAGCTGGTGCGGGAGAAGACGGTGACGTCCGAGGCCAACCGCGCCCGCCGGAGCCGCTCCGGCGGCGACATCCAGCCTGGCGCTGACGCCGCGCAGAAGGTCGCGGCGGCTGCCGCGCCTCAGGCAGCCGTGGCGCCAGAGGCGGCTGAAGGTCCCAGCGCCGAAGAGGCTGAGGCCGTGGACGAGACCCCGATCGCCGACGAGTCCGACGTCGAGGCCGAGGCACAGGAGTCCGCCGAGGCCAAGGCCGACGAGGCTGACGGGGAAACCGACGCAGCCAAGTAGCAGTTCCATGAACGAGCCCGTCATCGATTTCGATGGCGGGCTCGTTCGTCTGCGGCTCGACATCGCCTATGACGGAACCGAATTCGCGGGGTGGGCGACACAAGCCGGGCAGCGTACGGTAGCCGGCGTCATCGACGAGGCGTTGACGACGGTGTTCCGCACCCCCGTGGTGACCCGCGCAGCGGGCCGCACCGACTCCGGCGTCCACGCCACCGGTCAGGTGGCGCATGTCGACGTGCCCGCTGATGTCCTCGCCCACGCATACCCTCGCACGCCGCGTGTGGGAGAGCCCGAATTCGGGCCGTTGGTGCGGCGTCTCGGCCGGCTGTTGACCGAGGACGTCCGGGTAATCGAGATCGTCCGCGCCGCAGCGGGATTCGATGCACGATTCTCGGCGCTGCGCCGCCACTACGTCTACCGGCTCTCGACGGCGCCGTGGGGCGTGCTGCCCGCGCAGGCCCGCTTCGTCACGCCGTGGCCTCGTCCGCTGGACACCGCAGCGATGTCGGCCGCAGCCGGGCAGCTGCTGGGCTTGCGGAACTTCGCGGCGTTCTGCCGGCACCGCGACGGTGCGACCACGATCCGCGACCTGCAGCGTCTCGACGTCCTGCGCGCGGGGCACGAGATCTCGGTCCACGTCAGCGCCGACGCGTTCTGTTGGAACATGGTGCGCTCGCTGGTCGGCGCGCTGCTCGCCGTCGGTGAGCACCGTCGTGACGCTGCGTGGTGCGCGGCGCTGTTGACCGAGACGCGTCGGTCGAGCGATTTCGCGGCGGCCCCGGCGCGCGGGCTGACGTTGGTCGCAGTGGACTACCCGCCCGATGACGAACTGATCGCGCGCAACGCGATCACCCGGGACCTACGCAGCGCCGACGAGATCGGCTAGAGGCGACCGGCCACGAAGTCGGCCGCCTGGTTCACCATGCCGGCCTTGATGTAGGCGGGGGCCAGGTGGTCGGGCCAGTAGTCCTGCCAGTTCTGCGGATCGGTGGGATTGCAGATCGGATCGTCGCCGTGGCAGAGCTCGATGATCTTGTCCCGCAAGGCCGGGTTGGTGAAGTTGGCGATCGGTCCCACCCACTGGCTGCCGTTGCCGAACAACGTGATCGCGGCGATGTGCGAATCGGCGCCGTCCGGCATCGGATTCTTGAAACCGAACGCCGCGATCGGGACGGCCACCACCACGTCGGTGACCGCGGCGCCCAGCGAGTAGCCACCGAGCACCAACCTCGTGTCGGGGCAGGTGCCGGTCATGTACGAGATGCGCCCGCTCATGTCGTTGGCACCGATGTCGACCTCAGTGTCGGCGGGGTACTTCACCGCGTACAGACGGACGTCCTTGCCGGTTTTGCCGCGCACCGCCGAGACGAGCGCGTTGCCGATCTGACCGGCGCCCGGCGCCTCGAGTCGTCCGCGCGCGAAGATGAGTTCGGCCTGCGGGCAGGACTCGGCCGACGCGGAAGGAGCGATCGGGACCAGTCCCGCGACCAGCGCGACGGCAGCCGCCAGCGAGGTGGCAGCGCGGCGCAGCGAGACGGTCACGGTGCCGATGATAGGTCAGACCCGGGCTGCGGCGAACCCTGCGGCCTGGCCGATGAACGGCGATGTCTCGTAATGGGTGTGCGCGAACGGGTTTCGGCCGTCCGAGCAGATCGGGTCACCGTCGGCGCAGAGATCGATCGCCTTGCCGGCGAACATTCCGTCTCCGGAGACCGGGTTGCCGAACTTGGCGGCCGGGTTGCCGAAGACGGCAACGGCATCGACGTTGCCGATGAGACCGGACGCCAGCGGAGGCGCGGAGCCGATCTCGCCGATCTTGTTGCCCAGCGGGGGAACGCCGGCGAGCATGTCGACCACCGCAGCGCCTTGCGAGTACCCGCCGAGCACGATCCTCGTGTTCGGGCACTGCGCCGCCAGTGACGCGATCCGGCCCGCGGCGTCGGTGGCGCCGGCCGCAGTGGTGAGGAAGTCGTAGCTGGCGGGGTAGTTCACGGCGTAGGTGCTGACCGAGCGTCCGCCGAGCTGTGGGGTCAACGCATCGGTGAGCGCCTGTCCGACGCGTCCGATGCCGGGCGGCTCGCTGGTGCCGCGGGCGAAGATCACCTCGACATCGGAGCAGGGCTGGGCCGAGGCGGCCGGGGCAGGCAGGACGGTGGCGCCGGCGACGGGCAGGGTCGCGGCGGCAACGGCCGCAGCGAGGCGGCGCAGTCGGTCAGATCGCACAATGCACCGTAACGTATAGCTCGTCTACAAAAGTCCCGCGACGAATCCCGCGGCCTGGTCGGTCATCCCGGACGGCACGTAGTTGCTGTGCGCGGGGACGTCGTTGCCGCCCGAACACACCGGGTCGCCGGGGGTGCACAGATCGATCGAGCGGCCACCCCAGACGGGACTCGACGTCAGCGGCAGCCCGATCTTCGCCGACGGATTGCCGAACACCGCGATCGCGGCGACGTGGTCGGGCGCGTTCGGGGGCAGCGGTGCAGTGAAGCCCGCCCCCGGCACCGGCACCGCGGCGATGACGTCGATGACGGCCGCGCCCTGCGAGTAGCCGCCGAGCACCAGCCGGGTGTTCGGGCAGTTGTTCATCATGTACTGGATGTGGTCGCTGGCGTCGTTGGCGCCGGCGGCGACCTGGAGAAAGTCGAACGACGCGGGATAGTTGACCGCGTAGGCGCCGACGGACCGGCCACCGACGCGGCCCCGTAGTGAATCGACGAACGCGCCGCCGACGCGGCCGAGTCCGGGTGGTTCGTCGGTGCCGCGGGCGAAGGTGACTTCGATGTCCGGGCAGTCCTGGGCGGCCGCGACGGGTGCGGTGACGGCCGGCGCCACGAGCATCGCCGCCGCAGTGACCACGGCGGCGACGAGACCCTTCAGCCGGCGCGTATCAAGATCGATCATCACCTTCGTGATGTTAGCTCACCTAGCGGCGCGTCCGGCCAGGTCGCAGCATTCGCTTCGGCCAGATCGCCACGGTCGCCCTGCCGGGCCAGCGCCAGGCCGGCGAGCACGATCACACCGCCGACTGCCTGCGTCGCGGTGACCGCCTCACCGACCAGGATCCACGCGGCCAGTACGGCGAACATGACCTCGGACAGGCCCACCAGCGACGCGAACCGCGGCTTGAGGCGGGCGATGCTGACGATGCCCAGCGTGTAGGCGATCGCCGTGGGGAACAGTGCGAGCGCGACGACCGGCACGACCCACGAGGTGGTCATGCCCGCGACCACGGTGTCGTTGGCGGTGAACCTCATCGGCATCACTCCGCAGACACCGATCAGCGCGACCGCCGCAGCCCCGACGAACAGTCCTGCCGTCGCCAGCGTGATCGGATGCAGTCCGCCGCCCGAGCCCCCGTCCTGGTCACTGTCCGGGCCGGACACGTTCTCCGACATCAGGAAGTAGCACGCCGCGCAGATCGCGGCGGCCAGACCGAAGGCGACGCCGACGAGATCGAAGTCCACCGAGGACAAGCCGCTCGGGCCGACCAGGCCGAGCACCGCGGTGATTCCCGCGATCGCGAGCACCACACCCGACAGGGTGAGCGCGCTGGGCCGGCGTCGCGTCGTGGCCCACAGCCAGCCGACCACGAGGATCGGCGCGGTGTATTCGAGCAGCAGGGCGACACCGACGGTCAGGTGGGCGACCGCGTTGTAGTAGAAGAGCTGCGCGCCGGCGATGGGGATCAGGCCGTAGGCGACGACGGTGCGCAGGTGCCGGCCCGCCTCGCGCAACCAGCCGGGATGTGCGACGGTGGCGAACACGGCCATCGCCAGCGCGCCGCCGGCCAGCCGGGCGGTGACCGCGGCAGTCGGGCTCCATCCGGCGGTCATCAGAGCTTTCCCGAAGGGGCCCGAGCAGCCGAAGGAGAATGCAGAGGCGACGGCCAGGAGGAGGCCGCTACGGAACCGGGAGCTCGGCGTCAGCACGGCCATGGGTGCACCTCCACAAGTCTCATCTGCGGTGACATGAGTAAACTGAAATTCGGTCATGACGCTACCGTCGAGAGGAGTCACGGGTCAAATGCTTTTCAGTCATGACACCGAGCTCACTCTGCGGGCGGCGTGTGTGTTGATCAACTCCGACCGGGTCGACGGCGAACAGCTCGACAGCCTGGCTGCACTGGACGAATATCTGGACAGCTTCGGGTGGACGGGGCGACGGGATCACGACGCCGCCGAGCTCGAGTCGGTGCACCGGTTGCGGGCGCGGCTCGGCGCGATCTGGGGCGCGGCCGCCGAGGAGGAGCGTGCGGTCGGTCAGGTCAACGCCCTGCTCTCGGACACGCGGGCGGCGCCCTGGCTGACGCGGCACCCCGAGATGCCGGAGTGGCACCTGCACCTGGCCTCCATCCACGATCCACTGTGGCAGCGCATGGGGGCGGAGATGGCGATGGCGCTGGCGGATCTGATCCGCGCCGGCGATCTGCGCCGGCTGAAGATCTGCGCCGCGCCGGATTGCGAGGCCGTGCTGGTCGACCTGTCCCGTAACCGGTCGGGGAAGTTCTGCGACACGGGCAACTGCGGCAACCGCCAGCACGTCGCGGCATACCGGGAACGGCGCTCCAACAAGTGATCTGACCCCCTCCGCCGGATCGTTACGCTGGCCAGCGGGGGTGTCATGCGTCAACCGACGACTCGGCTGCAGGTCAGCGGCCATCGATTCCTGGTGCGCCGGATGTGCCATGCGCTGGTCCGCGGGGACGCCCGGATGCTCGACGATCCGCTTCGCGCGCAATCACTTTCGCTGCTCGTCGGTGCCGTGCTGACGGTCGCCGGTGTCGTGGTGTGCGCCGTGATCGCCATGGTGCGGCCGGCCTCGGACATCGGGGATGCACCCGTCGTCGTGGTGCGCGAGACCGGAACGCTCTACGTGCGGGTCGCGGACACCCTGCATCCGGTTCTCAATCTGGCCTCCGCGCGGCTGATCACGGGCCGCGCGGACACGCCACGAGAGGTGTCGCAGGCCGCCGTCGATGCGCAGGCGCGCGGCGCGGTCATGGGGATACCCGGAGCGCCGCAACGCCTGTCGCCGTCACTGCCGGCCGAGTCGGTCATGCTGTGCGACGAGGACGGTCGCACCACGCTCATCGCCGGCCTGTCGACCCCGGCCGTCACGCCGCCGTCTGCACCTCTGCTCGTCACTCCCCGCGGCGCCGGTCCCGCGCTGACCTATCTGCTCTACGGTGGCCGCCGGGCCCGGGTCGACCTGCGCCATCCGGCGGTCGTTCGCGCGTTGCGGCTCGACGGCGTCACGCCGCGTCCGGTCTCCGCCGCCGTGCTCGCCGCACTGCCCGAGGCCCCTGCCGTCGTGCCCCCGCAGATCCCGGATCGCGGTAGCCCGGGGCCCGGCCCGTTGCGTGATCATCCGGTCGGCACGGTCGTGGCCGTCTCCGGTGCACACGGGCAGTTCGTCGTTCTCGCAGGCGGTCTGCAGCGCATCGGTGAGGTCACCGCCGACCTGATCCGGTACACCGACGCCCACGCCGGTGCCGCCCCCGCCACGGTGGCCCCCGACGTCCTGGGCTCGATTCCGGTGGTCGACACGCTCCCTGTGACCACCTATCCCGAGCGGGCCGGGACGGCATCCGCCCGCGTGGTGTGCGCGCGCTGGCAGGCCCGGCCCGACGACGCCGGCATCCGCAGCGCGGTCGTGGTCGCCGACGCCACACCGGCGTCCGGTGCCGCCCTGGCGCAGGCCGACGACACCGGTCCGGCCGTCGACCGCGTGGCGGTGTCACGCGGTGGCGTGGTGCTGGTGCGGTCGGTGGCACTCGGGGACGAACCGGCCGAGGGTGCGGGACCGCTGTTCCTGCTCGCCGATTCGGGGGCGCTGTTCGGCGTCGAGAGCCCCGACGCCGCAACACGATTGGGTCTGGATCCCCCCGGGTCGCCGGTGCCGTGGGTCTTTCTCGCCGGTCTGCCGCGCGGTGCTGACCTGAGTGTGCGGGCGGCCTCAACCGTCCGCGACGTCGTCGTCGCGGGATCGTGACCGGCCCAGCGCCGCGGCGAGGATCGCGACGGCACCGACCAGTCCCGCGCACAGCGCAACGGCGCGCACCGGCGACGCCGTGGCGTGTGCTACTTCGTGGATCGGCAGGCCGGAGAGCGCCGTCGACGTCGGAGAGCGCCGCGCAGGATCCTCGGGCGCGATGCCACCGACAGCGGCCGGCACGTCGATGACCCCGTGCCCGACAGCGGGAGACCACCCGTTCGCCGGATGCCGCGCGGTGTCCTCGATCCGCGTCATCACCTGCCGTGCGGTGAGCTCGGGATGACGGGCCCGCACCAGGGCGGCCAGCCCGGCCACCAGCGGGGCGGCGTAACTCGTGCCGGATAACCGCGCACCGCTGACCGATGAGTCCACCAGACCGTCGGATGCGGCGGCCAGCGACACGACGTTCTCGCCGGGCGCGGCGACGTCGACCCACGGGCCGGCGAGGCTGAACTCGGAGGCCGACCCGTCGGCGCGCGAGGAGCCGACGGTCAGCACGTAGTCGTCGTACCAGGCGGGGCTCGCGACCACCGTGACGTCCGCGCCGTTCTGCTCGGGACACTGTCCAGGGCCGCCGACGTTGCCGGCTGCGCTGACGACGACGGCGTTGGCGATGTCGACGGCGTACGCGAGCGCTGCACCCAGCGCACGGTCGTCGAGGCCGGGATCGGCGGCCAGGCAGGCCACCGACGAGATGGTGATGACGGTGGCGCCCAGATCCGCGGCGAGCCGAACCGCCGCTGCCAGGGTGTCGACGTCGCCAACGCCCGAACCCGCAGAACCGCCGTCGATGTCGAACTTGTTGCTCGACTGGCGGATCGCCAGCAGTGTCGCCTCCGGCGCCACACCCGCGAAGCCGTCCGTCGCATCCGGGCTCGCGCCGATGAGTCCGGCGACGATCGTGCCGTGCCCGTCGCAATCGGCCGTCCCGTCGCCGGTGCTGACGAAGTCACCGCCGGGGATCAGATGCGGCAGACGGCGATGGCGCGCCACGCCGGTGTCGATGACGGCCACCGTCTGACCGGCGCCGCGCGTCAGTGGCCACACCGCCGATGCACCCTCGAGAACGTGTCCGGCCGATGTCGCGGCACGCACCGCCACACAATCGACCCGCTGTTCGGTCGGCCGCGGTGGCCGCGCGGAGCCAGAGGGCGGCAGTCTGCTGGAGTCGATCGGGGGAGGGGAGACGGATGCGGCGGCGGATGGGGCCGGAGCCAAGGCCATCGTCAGTGCGGTGACAGCCAGCAGACGGCTGACCCGCGTCACAGGCTCACCGCGCCGAGCGCCTCGAACGCCCCGGCAAGCCACGCGCCCACGGGCACGACAGTGGCGAGAGCGACGTACTCGGCTCCGCGAATCACGCTGCGCGCCAGCGGGTTGTGCGATCGGCCACGCGACCGTCCGCACATCAGTGCCGCACCTGCGGCTGCCGCCGCGCCGCACCACCACGGCGCGGTGTCAGGATGCGCGGTCGCCACGTCCACCAGTGCGACACCCGAGGCTGCCAGCCCGGCCCCTGTCAGTGCGACCCGGCGGATCGGGTCCGCGTGGACACGGGACCGCAGGACGAGGACGGCCGACACGACAGCGGCGAACAGCCCGGCCAGAAGTCGGGATTCGCTGCGGTGCAGGGCAACCAGAGCGACACCGGCGGCTGTCGTCGCCGAGAAGCCCACGGTCAGGCCGGTGAGCAGCTGCTGAGCGGCCAGCGCGCGGCGCGGGCCGACGGCGTGTCGCGACGGCCCGATACCGGTCAGCGCGACGGTCAGCGGCGCGGACGCCGTGAGTGCGGCCAGCGACACACCGGTCAGCACCGGGCCCATGACGGCACCCGACGCTGCGGTGGTCACCGCCGCGAACATGACCGCGCCGCCTGCTGCCGCACAGGCGGTGACTGCGGGTGGTGGTCCGATTGCTCTGCTGTGCAACGACATCGTCAGACACACGGCCATCGCCGATGCCGATGCCGCGGCGAACGCGACGACGACCGGCCACGCGAAGCCCGATGCGGCCAGTGCGCCGGTGACCGCGGAATTGCCGACAGCTCCCACGCCGAGTGCGTCCGACAATCCTGGCGAGAACCGGCCTGCAGCGGCAGCGGCGGCGGCCGCCACGGCGATCGCTGCACTGACCCACAGCGCGCTCTGCTGACCGGCCGTCCAACCCACCCACCCGAGGACACCCGCCAGCGCGAGGAGCGCGCTCACCGTGACCACGGCATCACCTCCGAGGGGACTCACGGCGGACCCGCGCCGGGCGGCGACCACCGCGGTGGAGGGCGCACCCGAGCGCACACGCGGAACGGGAGCGGGTTCGTCGGTCAGCAGCAGCAGATCACCGTCGCCAACGCCGTTGTCGCGCAGACTCTTCGCCGGATCCAGTGGCGATCCGAGAGTCGCGGCGACGAACCACCGCACCCCCTCGGCCCCCTGCCGTCCCGCGCCCAGCACCGCCTCCACCAGGGCCGGCAGCAGCGCAGCGACCGGATATCCGGCCGGCAGGACGAGATCGGCGCTCCGATCCTGGCGCGGACAGTGGACGGCCACCCGGAGCAGCGTATCGGTCACCACAGCAACGTAACTCGCGTGCGCAGGGCGGTGATGCACCGATTTGTCTCGCTGACCGACGGAACCGTTCGGCACGCTGATGCGTCTGAATCGGTATGGAACCCGAGTGCAGACCGGGCGGCCGGATCGCGCTCGACGCCCCGCCGCCGGTGCCCGAGGCGACACCGGTTCATCCGCTGGCCCGACTCATGCCGGTCGCGATGGTCGTCGCCGTGGTCGGCATGGGGGCGCTGTACCTGCGATCAGGCGTGGCGTCCGCGCGCAGTCCGATGTTCCTCGTGCTGCCGGCGATGATGGTGGTCTCCCTGATCGGCATGCTCGCCCACGGCGGCCGTGGTGGTCTGCGCACCGCCGAGATCGACGCCCAGCGCGCCGACTATCTGCGCTACCTGGACGCCACCGATGCGGTGCTGCAGGCCGGCGCCGCCGCCCAGCACAGGTGGCTCCACCGCCACCACCCCGAGCCGGCGGCACTCTGGCCGCTCGCCGGCACACCGCAGATGTGGCAGCGCGGTGATGACCACTCCGAATTCCTCTGCGTCCGCGTGGGAATCGGCGTCGTCGACTCCGCGACCTCGGTCGCACTGCCGGAGCTCGGCTCCGACGACAGTACCGATCCGGTGACCACCACCGCGGTACGACGCCTCGCCGATGACCGGTCGTCGCTGCCCGACGTGCCGGTTCTGGTGTCACTGGTCCGGACGCGCGTCATCACGGTCGCCGGTGAGCCCGGCGACTGCCGCGCGGTGGTGCGGGCGCTGCTGTGTCAGCTCGTGGTCGCGCATGCGCCGAGCCAGGTCGGCGTCTCGATCGACGCGGTGCGTGGCGACGCGTGGGACTGGCTCAAGTGGGTGCCGCACATCCGGTCGCGCGGCGGAGCGCGGCATCGGGTGGTCATCGCCGAGGGTGCGCTCCCGCCCCCGGCGCCGGGTGTGACCGTCGTGCAGATCCGTGCCGCCGAGTCACCCGTCGTCGTGTCCGCCGACGGCGCCGAGGTCGTCGCGCGGTACGACACGCTGTCACTGCCGGAGGCCGTCACGTGTGCCCGCCGGGTGTCGCGGAGTTCGCCCCGTGGCGGGCCGTCTCGACCCACCGGGTGGCCGGCGCTGATGGGGATCGCGGATCCCGGCACGTTCGAGCCGCTCTCCCGGTGGTCGCAGCCCGCTCGGTCGCCTCTGCGGGTGCCGATCGGGGTCGCCGAGGACGGGTCGGTGGTCGAGCTCGACATCAAGGAAGCCGCGGCCGGTGGCATGGGTCCGCACGGGCTGTGCATCGGTGCGACGGGCTCGGGAAAATCAGAGTTCCTGCGCACACTCGTCCTCGGCATGATCACCGCGCACCCGCCGGAGGAACTGAACCTGGTGCTCGTCGACTTCAAAGGCGGTGCAACATTTCTCGGGCTCGACGTCGTGAATCACGTCTCCGCCGTGATCACGAACCTCGCCGACGAGGCGCCGTTGGTCGCACGTATGCGGGACGCGCTCTCCGGTGAGATCACCCGTAGACAGGAGGTGCTGCGCGCGGCGGGTAATCTCGCCGACCTCGCCGCCTACCGGCGGGCCCGCACACGTGACCCCGGATTGGCGCCGCTGCCGTCCCTGTTCGTCGTCATCGACGAGTTCTCCGAACTGCTCAGTCAGCAACCGGATTTCGCCGATCTGTTCGTCGCCATCGGCCGTCTCGGGCGCTCCCTCGGAGTGCACCTGCTGCTCGCCAGCCAGCGCCTCGACGAAGGACGATTGCGTGGGCTGGATGCGCACCTGGCCTACCGGGTCTGCCTGAAGACGTTCTCCACGGCCGATTCCCGGGCAGTCCTCGGAGTGCCGGACGCCCACCATCTGCCCGCGCAGCCCGGCGCGGCGTTCATCAAGACCGCCACCGGGCAGATGATCCGCTTCCAGACCGCGTTCGTCTCCGGCCGGGTCCCGGTGCCGGCTCCGGCCGCGAATGCCGGTGGGGTCGCCGTGGAACAGTTCCACCGCACCACTGACGCGTCTCCACCCAGCGATACGCGGCCCTTGCTGGCGACGATGCTCGCCCGGCTGCGCGGCCTCGGCGGCCGCGCGCATCGCGTGTGGCTGCCTCCGCTACGCCGCTCGCCGATTCTCGCCGACCTCCTCGACGGGGTCGCGCCGAGCAGGCTTCGCGTCCCGATCGGCGTGATCGACCGCCCGGCACAGCAGCGGTACGAGCCGTTGATCGTCGACATGTCAGGGGCCGCAGGCAATGCCGCGATCGTCGGCGCACCTCAGTCGGGGAAGTCCACGGCGTTGCGCACACTCGTCACCGCGTTGGCCGCTCGCCACGACGCCGCAACGGCCCAGTTCTATTGCCTGGACTTCGGTGGCGGTGCGCTCAACGCTCTGAGGGACGTCCCGCACGTCGGCTGCGTGGCCGCCCGGCACGAGGCCGACCTCTGTCGGCGCACGGTCGCCCACCTCGAGGCGGTGCTTCGCAGCCGCGAAGAGACCCCGCGGCGTGACACGGATCCGGACGTGTTCCTCGTCATCGACGGGTGGTCCACTCTGCGTTCGGAATTCGATGCCCTCGAGAGTGTGGTCACCGGGCTCGCGGCGCGGGGCCTGTCCCACGGTGTGCACGTGGTGCTGACAGCATCGCGGTGGGCGGATCTGCGTCCAGCGCTCAAAGATCAGATCGGCACCCGCATCGAACTGCGCCTCGGCGAACCCGCGGAATCCGAGATGGACCGGAGGAGGGCTCGTGAGCTGGGCTCGGCCCCCGCGGGGCGCGGCCTGACCCGCGACGGTCACGAGATCGCGATCGCACTGCCGGGTGCCGCGGCGATCCGGACCACCGCGACGGCTCCGCGCGCGCCCCGGGTCGAGCTGTTGCCCACCACCGTTGCCCACGACACGATCAGCGCCGCGCCGCGACACCACGGCCAGGTACTCGTCGGCCTCGGCGAGCACGATCTCACCGCCGTCGCACTCGATTTCACCGACCACCCGCACCTGCTGATCCTGGGTGACAGCGAATCGGGCAAGACCGCACTGCTGCGCACCCTGTGCAGCGATCTGATGCGATCGCACACACCACAGGAGATCTCGCTGGAGATCGTCGACTACCGGCGCACGTTGCTCGGCGTCGTCGAAACAGCCCATCTCGCAGGGTATTCCGCATCTCCCGTCGCGCTCGAGGGTCGGCTGCGCGCACTGCTCGCCCGGTTGACCGCCCGGATGCCCGACGAGCACGTCACCCAACGGCAGTTACGCACAAGGTCCTGGTGGACCGGACCCGAGATCTATGTCATCGTCGACGACTACGACCTCGTCGCCGGTGCGACCGGTAATCCGCTCACACCGCTGGCCGACTTCCTGCCGCATGCTCGAGATCTCGGCCTGCACGTCGTCGTCGCCCGGCGATCCGGCGGAGCGGCCCGGGCGATGTTCGACCCGGTGCTGACCCGACTACGGGAGATGGGGTGCAGCGGTTTCCTGATGAGCGCCTCACCCGAAGAGGGCGCACCGCTGGGCAGCACCCGCGCCGCGCCGCTGCCGCCGGGCCGCGGGGTGTTGTCGCGACGGGGACGGTCTGACGAACTGGTCCAGGTGGGGTGGCTCGATCCGCCGTGACGCCGGTCGTCGTCGAGGTCGGGCCGGTGACGGTGCGCGGACCGGGCGCAGTGGCGGCGGACCGGGCCGCGGCGGCCGTCGCCGGTGTCGGGGATCGGCTCGCTGTGGTGGACGACCGCATCGTCGAGGTCGATTCCATTCTGCGCGAGGTGCTTTCCGCTGCAGCAGGCGGTCGCGCGCGAGCGCTGGCGCTGGTGGTGCCGAGCTGGTGGTCGGCCCGGTGGGTCGCTGCCGTGAGCGATGCTGCGGATGCGGTCGCCGATGACGTCCTCGTCTTCCGCCGAGCCGAGCTGCTGAGCGGCGCGCTCGGCACGGCGGTCACGGAGGTGTCGCGCGATCTGCTCGCGGTCGCGCAACCCGGGCGGCCCCTACGCGTGCTGCCCCGAGACGGCGATGGGCTGCCGAGCCCGATGCTGGTGGACGTGCCTCCCGGTGTCGTCGCCCCGGCGCGCCTCGTCGGCAGGCGCACTCATCGCGACGATGTGGCCGCCGCCGTCGGCGCGATCGTGACCGAACCGAGGTCCAGTCTGCGCGGACCGGCTCTCGGCGCGGTGGCCGCAACCGTGGTGGCGGCGGCGATGGCACCGTGGGCGCTGGGCGACCGGGCGCCGCAGCAGTGGCGGCTGCTCACCGAGGGTCGGGCCGCGATCGAGGTGCCCGCGGACTGGACGATCGAGCGCGTCACCGCGGGACCCGGCTCGGCCAGGGTGCGGATCGCGGCTGCGGGTGGCCTGCCGGCGCTGCACCTGACGCAGTCCGTCGGACCCGCCGACCTGGCTCAGATCGCCGAATCCTTGCGGCAGGCAATCACACTCGAGCCGGCCGGCGTGTTCGTCGACATCCGGTCCGACGGTGCGGCCGGCGACCGTGCCGCGGTGACCTATCTCGAAGTGCGCGACGGCAGCCGGACGCAGTGGGCGATCGTCGCCGACGGGCAGGTGCGGATCGCCGTCGGATGTCAGAGTTCACCCGATGGTGCCGAGGCGATCGCGGTGGCGTGTGCCCGCGCGGTGCGCAGCGCCCACGCCGTCGATTGAGACGTCCGCGGGGGGATGGAACCGATTCGCCGCCTGGCGCGTCCAATGATCAAGAGCAACAAGGGAAGCCAATCGACACCAACACCGAAGGAGGATCAGCGATGCCGATCCCGACAGGAGTCGGCGGAGGCGCACTCGCCACCGACTTCGACCTCATGGCCGCCGTCGCGAACACCACCGATGCCCGCAACGAGGAGATCCGCGCCATGCTGGCCTCGTTCATCGGCCAGATGAGCAGCGTGCCCGCCTCGGTGTGGGGCGGTGTCGCGGCCGCCCGGTTCCGCGAGGTGGTCGACCGCTGGAACGCCGAATCGCTGCGATTGCATGCGGCGTTGCAACGTATCGCCGAGACGATTCGCGACAACGAGCGCACCCTGCGCCACGCCACCGACAGCCACGCGCAGGCCATCGGGTCTGCCACCGCCCACCTCTAGAGGGAGCCCCCGAGATGGATCCGATCCTGTCCTATGACTTCGCCGCGATCGAGCACACGATCCGCCAGCAGATCCACGCGACCTCGGCACGGTTCAACGCCGCGCTGGACGACCTGCGCAGCCAGATCGCACCGCTGCAGCAGGTCTGGACCCGCGACGCCGCCGAGGCATACCGGATCGAGCAGGCGCGGTGGGAGCAGTCCGCGGCGGCGCTCAACGACATCCTGTTCCGGCTCGGCACCGCTGTCCGCGACGGCGCCGACGACGTCGCCGCCACGGACCGCCGGGCCGCTCACGCCTGGGGAGGCTGACCCGCCCCGCCGAACGCTGTGCGACCCCCGCGAGGAGGGGAGCCGACCGGGGGTCGCACAGTACTTTCCGGCCGCGTCCGGTGGGATAGGGTGGTGGTCGATGTGACGGCGGACACAAAGGATCGCCCCGGTGGCAACTGCGAAGACGAATGGACGGGCGGGCTCCCGACCGGCGTCGACCCTGCGCACGGTCCACGAGCTGTTCATCGCCGGTGAGGTCGACGCCCGAGAGCTGAAATCGTCCGTCCGGCCGGTCATCGCGCAGAGTTGGGAGCGCAGCCGCGCCGTGGGCGTCGATCCGGACTTCCACGGCGCCCGGCCCGCCGAGGCCGTCGCGGCGATCGCGCGGCTGCGCGACACGCACCCGCTGGCGCCCGCGCTCCCGGTGATCCGTCGGCTCCTGGTCAACGATGCGGTCGACTCCGGGGTCGTGGTCGCCGTCAGCGCGGCTGACGGGACGCTGCTGTGGGTCGAGGGTGACCCGACCGCGTGCCGGCGCGCCGAAGCGATGAACTTCGTGCCCGGCGCGGACTGGAGTGAGCGCGGCGCCGGCACCAACGCCCCGGGCACCGCGCTCGCGCTGGACCGCGAACTGCAGATCCACGGCTCCGAGCACTTCTCCCGCGTCGTGCAGCCGTGGAGTTGCACGGCTGCGCCCGTGCACGATCCGACCACGGGCGCGCTGCTCGGCGCGATCGACCTGACCGGCGACGCGCAGGTCGCGTCGTCGCAGACCCTGGCCCTGGTGCGGGCCACCGCGGTCGCGGTCGAGAACCATCTCGCGCTGCTGCGGCTCTCCGGCGTCGGCGCCGAGCCCGCCGCGCGCAAACCGCACCTCGTGGTCCTGGGCGGCGATCGGCCCCGCTGGGTCACCTCGGATGCCTACGGCCACCTGCAGGCGACCTACCTGACGGGCCGGCACGCGGACATCCTGGTGCTGCTGAGCAGGCATCCCGAAGGACTGTCGGCCGATCATCTGGCGGTCCTGCTCGACGACAAGGACCTCGACGTCGTCACCGTGCGCGCGGAGATGTCGCGGCTGCGCAAGGTGATCGGGGCCGAGAATCTGGGCTCACGGCCGTACCGCCTGCTCGCACCCATCACCAGCGACATCGGCGAGGTGTTCGACGCGCTGGACGCCGGTGACGTCGAGACGGCGCTCGACCGGTACTCCGGACCGCTGCTGCGCCAGTCGGTGTCGCCGGCGGTGGCGCGGCTGCGCACCGCGTTGTCGACGACGCTGCGGGAGGCCGTGCTGGCCGAGAGCCGCCGCGGCCGCGCCGATCTGCTGCGGCGCTGGCTCGACCTGCCCGAGGGCCGGGATGACCGCCAGGGCTGGCAGGCGCTGCGGGACTGCTCCGGCGTCAACGCCGTTGCTCGGGCCCAGGCCCACGGCCACCTCGCGGGCATCGACTACGAACTCGGCTGACCTCGGCGGGTTCCGCCGCCGCCCGATGCAACCGTGCTGCAACGGTGATGCGCGTAGGTTGCGATCAGGTTCAGTGACGCACACCACACGAGCAGGAGTATCACCATGACTGTGTATGCCCGACCGGGAACCGACGGCTCGCTGATGTCGTTCAAGCCCCGCTACGAGAATCTCATCGGCGGCCAGTGGCTGCCGCCGAAAGCGGGTCGCTACTTCGAGAACCCGACGCCGGTCACCGGCCAGACGTTCACCGAGATCCCGCGCTCCGACGAGTCCGACGTCGAGGCCGCCCTCGACGCCGCGCACGCCGCGGCCCCCGCCTGGGGCAAGACCTCGGCGGCCGAGCGTGCGGTGATCCTCAACAAGATCGCCGACCGTATCGAGGAGAACCTCGAATCGATCGCGCTGGCGGAATCGTGGGACAACGGCAAGCCGATCCGCGAGACGCTCAACGCCGACATCCCGCTGGCGGTCGACCACTTCCGGTATTTCGCCGGATGCATCCGTGCGCAGGAGGGGTCGCTGTCGGAGGTCGACGACGACACCGTCGCCTACCACTTCCACGAGCCCCTCGGCGTCGTCGGTCAGATCATCCCGTGGAACTTCCCGATCCTGATGGCCACGTGGAAGCTGGCCCCCGCTCTGGCGGCGGGAAACGCCGTCGTCCTCAAGCCCGCCGAGCAGACGCCCGCGTCGATCCTCTACCTGTTCGAGCTGATCGGCGATCTGCTGCCCGCCGGTGTGGTCAACATCGTCAACGGGTTCGGCGTCGAGGCCGGCAAGCCGCTGGCGTCGAGCAACCGGATCTCCAAGATCGCGTTCACCGGTGAGACCACGACGGGCCGGCTGATCATGCAGTACGCGTCGCAGAACCTGATCCCCGTCACGCTCGAACTCGGCGGCAAGAGCCCGAACATCTTCTTCAACGACGTGATGGCCGAGGCCGACAACTACCAGGACAAGGCGCTCGAGGGCTTCACGATGTTCGCCCTCAACCAGGGCGAGGTGTGCACGTGCCCGTCGCGCTCGCTGATCCAGTCCGACATCTACGACGAGTTCCTCGCGCTCGCCGCGATCCGCACCAAGGCCGTGCGGCAGGGCGATCCGCTCGACACCGAGACGATGATCGGCGCGCAGGCGTCCAACGATCAGCTCGAGAAGATCCTGTCCTACATCGAGATCGGCAAGAGCGAGGGCGCCCAGTTGGTCACCGGTGGTGAGCGCGCAGAACTCGGTGGCGATCTCAACGGCGGCTACTACGTGGCGCCGACGATCTTCACGGGCCACAACAAGATGCGGCTCTTCCAGGAGGAGATCTTCGGGCCCGTCGTCGCGGTCACGTCGTTCAGCGATTACGACGACGCGATCAGCATCGCCAACGACACGCTCTATGGCCTGGGTGCCGGCGTGTGGAGCCGCGACGGCAACACCGCCTACCGGGCCGGTCGCGACATCAAGGCCGGCCGCGTGTGGACCAACTGCTACCACCAGTACCCGGCGCACGCGGCGTTCGGCGGCTACAAGCAGTCCGGCATCGGCCGCGAGAACCACAAGATGATGCTCGACCACTACCAGCAGACCAAGAACCTGCTGGTCAGCTACAGCGACAAGGCGCTCGGCTTTTTCTGATCGAGCCGCCCCTGCCGCCAGAGGACCCCGGCGCGGAGCGATCCGTGCCGGGGTTTTTCCGGCCAACTTTTATGGTCGGATAACCGACCTTTAAAACTCCCGAAACATCGATCGGATAGGGATGGACGTCTATGTCTGACAACCCGCGGCAGACCGTCGCCGACCACAGAGAAACCGACGAGTATCTGGCGCGACGCCAGCTGAAGCAGGGGAGCGCCGGCTGGCTGCTGCTGGCGGGCCTCGGTGTCAGCTACGTCGTCTCCGGCGACTACTCCGGCTGGAACTTCGGCCTCGGCCACGGCGGCTTCGGCGGATTGGCGATCGCCGCGGTCATCATCGCCGCGATGTACCTGGCCCTGGTGCTCGGCATGGCCGAGCTGTCCTCGGCGCTGCCCGCCGCGGGCGGCGGCTACACCTTCGCCCGGCGCGCACTCGGGCCCTGGGGCGGCTTCGCCACCGGCACCGCCATCCTCATCGAGTACTCGATCGCCCCGGCCGCCATCGCGACGTTCATCGGCGCCTACGTCGAATCGCTGGGGCTCTTCGGCATTCAGAACGGCTGGTGGGTGTACCTGGTCGCCTACGCGATCTTCATCGGCATCCATCTCTCCGGCGTCGGTGAGGCGCTCAAGGTGATGTTCGTGATCACCGCGGTCGCCCTGGTCGGCCTGGTGGTGTTCGCGGTCGCCGCCGCCGGCAGCTTCGAGGTCGCCAACCTCACCGACATCGCCCCCACCGACGCCGCGGGTGCGTCATCGCTGCTGCCCTACGGCTACCTCGGCATCTGGGCGGCCATCCCGTTCGCGATCTGGTTCTTCCTCGCGATCGAAGGCGTGCCGCTGGCCGCGGAGGAGACGGCGAATCCCGAGCGCAACGTGCCGCGCGGCATCATCGCGGCGATGGGTGTGCTGCTGGTGACGTGCGTGTCGGTGCTCGTGCTGGCGACCGGCGCCGGCGGCGCCGCCGCGATGTCGGAGTCCGGCAACCCGCTCGTCGAGGCGCTGGGCAGCAGCACCGCGGCCACCGTCGTCAACTACATCGGATTGGCCGGGCTGATCGCCAGCTTCTTCTCGATCATCTACGCCTACTCCCGCCAGCTGTTCGCGCTGTCGCGGGCCGGCTACCTGCCGACGGCTCTGTCGGTGACGAACTCGCGGAAGGCGCCGACGCTGGCGCTGATCGTGCCCGGCCTGATCGGCTTCGCGCTGTCGTTGACGGGCAAGGGCGATCTGCTGCTGAACATGGCCGTCTTCGGCGCCGCGGTCAGCTACGTGCTGATGATGGTCAGCCACATCGTGCTGCGCCGGCGCGAGCCGACCATGCCGCGGCCGTACCGCACCCCCGGCGGCGTGGCGACCACAGGATTCGCGCTGGTGATCGCCTCGCTCGCGGTCATCGCGACGTTCCTCGTCGACACCATCGCCGCGCTGTGCTGCCTGGGTGTGTTCGCGCTGTTCCTGGTGTATTTCGCGCTGGTCAGCCGGCACCGGCTGGTCAGCAACTCACCCGACGAGGAGTTCGCGATGCTCGCCCAGGCCGAGAAGGGGTTGACGTGAAGTTCCATCAGCAGATCGCGGGAACCACCTACGCCTTCGACGGGCTGGTCGACCTGATGGCCAAGGCCACCCCGCTGCGCTCGGGGGACCAGCTGGCCGGCTGCGCCGCCGACAGCGACGCCGAACGTGCCGCCGCGGCATGGGCATTGGCCGACCTCTCGCTGGACACCTTCCTCACCGAGCTCGTCGTGCCCTACGAGACCGACGAGGTCACCCGGCTGATCATCGACAGCCATGAGCGACAGGCGTTTTCGGCCATCTCTCATCTCACGGTAGGAGGGCTGCGGGACTGGCTGCTCGACGCGGCGGCGCGTGACGACGGCGCGGCGCGGATCGCCGCGATCACGCCGGGGTTGACGCCGGAGATGGTGGCGGCGGTCAGCAAGATCATGCGCAATCAGGATCTGATCGCCGTCGCGGCGGCGACCGAGGTCAGCGCCGCGTTCCGCACCACCGTCGGCACCCCCGGGACGCTGGCCACCCGGCTGCAGCCCAATCACCCGACCGACGATCCGCGGGGCATCGCGGCCGCCGTCCTGGACGGGCTGCTGATGGGCTGCGGCGATGCGGTCATCGGCATCAACCCTGCCACCGATTCGCCGCACGCCACCGCCGACCTGCTGCACCTGCTCGACTCGATCCGCGCCCGCTACGACATCCCCGTGCAGTCCTGCGTGCTGTCGCATGTGACCACGACGATCGGCCTGATCGAGCAGGGCGTCCCCGTCGACCTGGTGTTCCAGTCGATCGCGGGCACCGAAGGCGCCAACTCGGCGTTCGGGGTGGACCTCGCGGTGCTGAGGGAAGGCAACGAGGCGGCCCGCTCGCTCGGGCGCGGCACCGTCGGCACCAACGTCATGTACCTGGAGACCGGGCAGGGGTCGGCGCTGAGCTCGGGCACCCATCTGGGCACCGGCGCCCGGCCCGTCGATCAGCAGACCCTGGAGGCGCGGGCGTACGCGATCGCGCGGGATCTGCAGCCGCTGCTGGTCAACACCGTGGTCGGCTTCATCGGCCCGGAGTACCTCTACGACGGCAAGCAGATCGTGCGCGCCGGGCTGGAGGACCACTTCTGCGGCAAGCTGCTCGGCCTGCCGATGGGTGTCGACGTCTGCTACACCAACCACGCCGAGGCCGACCAGAACGACATGGACACGCTTCTCACGCTGCTCGCCGCGGCCGGGGTGGCGTTCGTCATCACCGTGCCGGGCGCCGATGACGTGATGCTCGGCTACCAGAGCCTGTCGTTTCACGACGTGCTGGTGACCCGCCGCACGATGGGGCTGCGGCCCGCGCCCGAGTTCGAGGCGTGGTTGCGTACGGTCGGCATGATGGACGATGCCGGTCGGGTGATCCCGCTCGACGTCACCCGCTCGCCGCTGCGCGCATTGGCCGCCTCGTGACGTCCGACGAGCTTGCCGTGCAAGCATTCTGGAACGAGCTGCGCAGCACGACGCAGGCGCGGATCGGGTTGGGGCGGGCCGGCGACGCGCTGCCGAGCCGTGATGTCCTCGAGCTCGCCGCGGCGCATGCCGCCGCTCGCGATGCGGTACACCATCCGCTCGACGTCGACGCGATCGTCGCCCAGGTGCGTGACGTCGGGGTGGGTGATCCCGCGGTCGTGTCCAGTAGGGCGACCTCACGCGCCGAATACCTGCGCCGGCCCGACCTCGGCCGGCTCCCCGCCGACCTGTCGCACGTGCCCGAGACCGGCGCCGACATCGGCATCGTCCTCGCCGACGGCCTGTCGCCCACGGCGCTGGCCCTGCACGGCCCGGCCCTGCTCGCCGCGCTGGTCACCCAGCTCTCACCGCGCCACACGCTGGCGCCGCCGGTCATCGCGACGCAGGCCCGCGTCGCGCTCGGCGATCACATCGCCGTCGCCGCCGGAGTCCGGACAGTGCTGGTCATCATCGGGGAGCGCCCCGGTCTCAGCGTCGTGGACAGCCTCGGCATCTACCTGACGCACCTGCCGCGCGTCGGGCGCACCGACGCCGACCGCAACTGCGTCTCCAACATCCATCCGCCCGGCGGGTTGGGGTACGCCGACGCCGCGCGTATCGCGGCGAGCTTGGTCGACGGTGCGGTGGCGCTGGGACGCTCGGGCGTCGACCTGAAGGACACGTCGCGCGCGCTCGGCGCACCCGACACCATTGAACTGATCTGAGGGGAGAACTCGTGTTCGGAACCCACGTCCGCTGGGTGCTGGTGCTGGCTCTCGGGCTGATGCTGACGGCGCTCGGCGTGCCGGAGCAACCGCAGGCCTCAGCGTCGCCGGGCTGCCGGGTGCTGGCGGCCGACCCCGGCTGGTACGGCGACAACCGGGAGCGCATCGACGCGATGATGGCCGAACTCGGCACGTGCGGCGCGCCCGGTGATGTGACGACCGGCGCCCCGTTGGCGCTGTTCGACTGGGACAACACCATGATCAAGAACGACGTCGGGGACGCCACGTTCTTCTGGATGGTCCGCAACGGGAAGTTCCTCGCACCCGCGGACTGGTCCACCACCAGTCCGTATCTGACGCCCGCCGCCGTCGCAGCCTTATCGCGGGCATGCTCGGATGCCGGCGCCCCGGGTCAGCCGATGCACACGGACACCGACGTGGCGTGCGCGGACGAGCTGGTCTCGGTGTACGGGGACGCCGAGACCACGACGAAGGACCCCGCGTTCGCGGGCGTTGACGCCCGCCGGGTCGAGCCCGCCTACGCCTGGGCCGCGCAGCTGCTGGCGGGCTGGCGGGAGACCGACATCGCCGCGTTCGCCGAGCAGGCCAGACAGGAGAATCTGGCGGCACCCGAGGGCACGGAGCAGAAGGTGGGCAGCACCGAGCAGACCGGCTGGGTGCGCTACTACCCCCAGATGCGCGACCTCGTCGGGGCGTTGCAGGCCAACGGTTTCGACGTGCGGATCATCTCGGCCTCGGCCGAGCCCGTCGTCCGGGTGTGGGCGGCCGATCTCGGTATCCCGGCCGACAAGGTGATGGGTGTGCGCACCGAGCGCGACGGTGACGTCGTCACCTCGCGGCTCGTGCCGTGCGGCGGATCGGTGTCCATTCCCTACATCGAGGGCAAGCGCTGCCGCGTCAACGAGCAGGTGTTCGGCATCATGGGCCCGGCCGCCTACGACGTCGCGCCCGAACCGCATCGGGCAGCCTTCGGCGCGGGCGACTCCGACACCGACGTCAGCTTCCTGTCCGACGCGACCGCGCTGCGCCTGGCCATCAACCGCAACAAGACCGAGTTGATGTGCCGGGCCTACGACGACGCCGACGGCCGATGGATCGTCAACCCGATGTTCATCGAGCCGGAGAAGCAGGCCGCGCCCTACGCCTGCGCCACCGAGGGCTATGTCGAGCGGGACGGCGGTTCCGGACCTCTTCGGCGGGCCGACGGCGCCGTGGTGCCCGAGCAGCTCGACAGCGTGTTTTGACCTGCACTGACACGCCCCGGTAGGCTTCGTCGTTGGCGTGCGCTGCGCTTGTCGTTCACCTCGGGTCTCCGTCGGTCGCCGAGGCAGTGCGAGAGCGTACGCCTGACCGGCACCCGGGCCCCCGGGATCCACCCGAGAAAGAAGTAGAGGTAGCGCTGTGTCTACGTACACGCCGAAGGCGGGTGACACCACACGCTCGTGGTACGTCATCGACGCCCAGGACGTGGTACTCGGCCGGCTCGCCGTCGAAGCAGCCAAGCTGCTGCGCGGCAAGCACAAGCCGACGTTCACGCCGAATGTCGACGGCGGTGACTTCGTCATCGTCATCAATGCCGACAAGGTCGCCATCAGCGGCGACAAGCTGACCAAGAAGTTCGCCTACCGCCACTCGGGTTACCCCGGCGGCCTGCGCAAGCGTTCGATCGGCGAACTGCTGCTCAAGCACCCGACCCGGGTCGTGGAGAACGCGATCATCGGCATGCTGCCGCACACCAAGCTGAGCCGTCAGGTGCAGAAGAAGCTCAAGGTGTACGCCGGCCCGAATCATCCGCACGCCGCGCAGCAGCCGATTCCGTTCGAGATCAAGCAGGTGGCCCAGTGACCGAACCCGAGTACACGACCGAGACGGCTGAGACCGTCGAGACCGTCGAGACCTACACCGAGTCCGAGGCCGCGCCCCGCGAGCCGGTCATCATCGACCGTCCCATCCAGACCGTCGGCCGCCGCAAGGAGGCCGTCGTGCGCGTCCGCCTGGTGCCCGGCACCGGCCAGTTCCACCTGGACGGCCGCACGCTGGAGAACTACTTCCCGAACAAGGTGCACCAGCAGCTGATCAAGGCGCCGCTGGTGACCGTCGACCGGCTGGAGCAGTTCGACATCTACGCCCACCTCGATGGTGGCGGCCCCTCGGGTCAGGCCGGCGCGCTGCGCCTGGCCATCGCCCGGGCGCTCATCCTGGTCCAGCCCGAGGACCGGCCCGCGCTCAAGCGTGCCGGCTTCCTCACGCGTGACCCGCGCGCCATCGAGCGCAAGAAGTACGGTCTGAAGAAGGCCCGCAAGGCGCCTCAGTACAGCAAGCGCTGATCAGTCCTCACCCAGGCGCCCGGTTGCTCGTGTCAGAGCGGCCGGGCGCCTGTCTTTGCCTTCGGAGCGCCCTGGCGGGCATTAGGGTGCTCGCAGACTCGTGTGAGAGGTTGTCACCATGGCTCGACTGTTCGGCACCGACGGAGTGCGCGGCGTCGCCAACCAGGATCTGACCGCCGAGCTGGCGCTGGCGCTGGGTGCGGCGGCGGCGCGGCGCCTGACCGGGACGGGGTCCGGCCGGCGGCTGGCCGTGGTGGGGCGCGATCCCCGGGCCAGCGGCGAGATGCTGGAGGCGGCGGTGATCGCCGGCGTGACCAGCGAGGGTGTCGACGCGCTGCGTGTCGGTGTGCTGCCGACGCCGGCGGTGGCGTATCTGACCAGCGCCTACGGCGCGGACTTCGGGGTGATGATCTCCGCCTCGCACAATCCGATGCCCGACAACGGCATCAAGATCTTCGGCTCGGGCGGGCACAAACTCGACGACGACACCGAGGACCGCATCGAGGAACTGGTTCGCCAAGGCCCCGGGGAGCGGCCGACCGGCGCCGGTGTCGGCCGGGTGCTCGACGCCGAGGATGCGCTGGCGCGGTACGTCAGCCACGTCGAGACGGCCGCGCGGACCCGCCTCGACGGGTTGACCGTGGTCGTCGATTGCGCGCACGGGGCCGCCTCGGTCGCCGCCCCTCTCGCGTACCGGGCTGCCGGTGCGAACGTCGTCCCGATCCACGCCGATCCCGACGGATTGAACATCAACGACGGCTGCGGCTCCACCCACATGGACGCCCTGCGGTCCGCGGTGGTGTCCTACGGCGCCGATCTGGGCCTGGCACACGACGGCGACGCCGACCGGTGCCTGGCTGTCGACGCGCACGGACGCACCATCGACGGTGACGCGATCATGGTGATCCTCGCGCTGGCGATGCAGGAGGACGCTGCGCTGTCGCGCAACACCCTGGTGACGACGGTCATGAGCAACATGGGGCTGCACCTGGCGATGCGAGAGGCCGGCATCGAGGTCCGCACGACCGGGGTCGGGGACCGCTACGTCCTGGAGGAGCTTCGCGCCGGGGCGTATGCGCTGGGCGGGGAGCAGTCAGGGCACATCGTGCTGCCGGCGTTCGGCACCACGGGGGACGGCATCGTGACCGGGCTGCTGCTGATGGCCCGGATGGCGCAGACCGGCCGCACCCTGGCCGATCTCGCGGCGCCGATGCAGACGTTGCCGCAGGTGCTGATCAACGTCGCGGTGGCCGACAAGGCGACCGTGGCCGATGCGCCGTCGGTGCGCGACACGGTCGCCGAGGTCGAGGCGGAGCTGGGTGACACCGGCCGAATCCTGTTGCGGCCCTCGGGAACCGAGCAGGTCGTGCGCGTCATGGTCGAGGCGGCCGACGAGGACACCGCGCGGCAGCTCGCCGCGCGGGTCGCACAGTCGGTCAGCGCCGAATCCTGATCGCACCGGAACCGGGGCGGCGTCTCGCGCGTCCAACGAGGTATGGGAAGTACGGGTGTCGACGTGGGCGCGTTGCGCGCCGCCGCGCGGGAGTACGAGCACGTTGCCGAGATCATCGCGGGTGCCGTACGAAATCATCTGCGCTCGTTGACGTTCGGCGGCGCGACGGCGGGCCGGGCGTATGTCGCCCAGGGTGAGGCCCTGCGGTCGGCGCTGCACGACCTGACGAGTTCGGTGTCGGAGTGGGGGCGGGCCGCCGGCGAGGTCGCATCGGCCCTGGACGTGTCGGTCGACCGGTACGTCGACGCCGACGAGCGTGCCGCCGGACGGGTCGGGTAGTGGCCGACAGTGTCGATGTTCCGGGGCGGCTGGCGCAGGGTCTCCCGGCCGCGACGACGTTGTCGGAGTACGTCTGGGCTGCCCATCAGGTGGGATATGTCGATCCCGATCTGACGCTGCATCCCGGTCAGGTGCGGGACTGGTACGGCACCGAGGACGGAATGGATCTTGCTGTGCTGCAGCGCGATTGCGTGGCGCTTGACGCGGCGGCGCGGGTGACGCGGGAAGCGATGGCCATCCAGGAGGATCTGGCGGGCACGCTGTCGAACGCCTGGCGGGGGTCCGGTGCGCATGCCGCGTGGCAGTTCCTGAGTCGACACCGAGTCGCGTCGGCGGCGGTGGCCGACGCGCTCGACGCGGCGGCAGCAGCGCTGCAACGAACGCTGGACCAGGTGTGGCGGGCGGTGGACACCAAGGTGGACGTGACGGTCGGGGTCGACGCCGATGTCGGCGCTGCGCGCGAGCACTGGCTGGCCGCCGCGACCACGGTCACCTCAGGGGCGGGCGATCGCGTCGCTGCCGCCGAGTTGGTGGACACCGCGGTGAAACCATTCGTGCAGAACCGGATCGGCGGGGAATGGCTGAGCGCGGTGCAGGCCTCGGGGGCGGCGGTGGCCGAGGCGTACCGCACGGCTGCGGCGCAGATCAACGGTCGGGCACCCGCGGAGTTCGAGATCCCCGGTGCGCTCGGACCGGTTGCTGCACCTCCTCCGGTGGCGCCGACGGTGACCGCCGGGTGGGAGGCGCCTGCGGCGGCATCGGTGTCGGCGGGAGTCCCGGCACCGGCGGGGGCTTCGGTCGGTCCAGCAGTTCCGGCGCCTGCCGCACCGTCGCCCCTCGCCCCGACCCCAGTCGCACCGTCCGCCCTCGCTCCGCCGGCGGACGCAGTGGCGCCACCATCCGCACCGCCGCTGGCGCCGATGCCCGCTGGCGCGCCGATGTCGGATCTCGGCGGCGGGGGTCTGTCCGGCATCGGGCAACGTTTCGCCGACGCATTGAGCGGCCTGCTGGGTGGCGGCGCGTCGGGCGACGCGACGGATTCACCGGCCGACATCGAGCCGCCGCAGCTTCCCGAGCCCGACGAGGAGGAGGACGAGCCCGAGGAAGACGAGCCCGACGACGAGGAGGAGCTGACCGAGGACGAGGACGCCGAGGGCGAACCCGACGCGGAAGAGATTGTCACCGAACAGGTTCCGGAGCCAGGCCCGGAGTCAGGGCACGAGCCGCAACCCGCGCCAGAGCCCGCACCCACGCCGCCGCCACCACCGGCCGAACCGTTGCCGCCGCTTCCACCACCGACCGGAGAGCGCACTCCGTGCGAGATCGCCGCCGACGAGATCCCGCAGGTCGGCCCGCCGCCTGCTACCGGGCCAGGTGGCGGCTGATCACCAATCGCTGAATCTGGTTGGTGCCCTCGAAGATCTGCATGATCTTGGCTTCCCGCATGAAGCGCTCGACCCGGTAGTCGCGGGTGTAGCCGGCGCCGCCGAACACTTGCACGGCGTCGGTGGTGACCTTCATCGCCGCGTCGGTGGCTGTCAGCTTGGCCACCGACGCCTGCCGCGAATAGGGCAGCCCCGCATCGCGGCGTCGCGCCGCGTCGACGTAGGTGGCCCGGGCCGAGTCGACCGCCGCGGCCATGTCGGCCAGCACGAATGCCAGCCCCTGGTGGTCGATGATCTTGCGGCCGAACGTGGTTCGTTCCTGGCTGTAGGCCACCGCCGCGTCCAGGGCCGCCTGAGCCAACCCCACGGCGACGGCCGCGATGCCCAGCCGTCCGGCGTCCAGCGCGCTGAACGCGATCTGCAGGCCCTGACCCTCGGCCCCGATTCGCCGCTGCGCCTCGACGAACGCCCCGTCGTAATGCGCTGAGGTGGTGGGTACGGCATGCAGGCCCATCTTCTCCTCGGGCCGGCCGAAGGTCAGGCCGTCGAGATCACCCGGCACCAAAAAGCACGAGATTCCTTGGGAGCCTTCGCCGGTGCGGGCGAACAGCGTGTAGAAGTCGGCGATTCCCCCGTGTGTGATCCACGCCTTCTCACCGGTGATGCGGTAGCCACCGTCCGCGGCGGTTGCCCGGCATGCGAGGGCGGCGGCATCCGAGCCGGCCTGCGGCTCCGAGAGGCTGTAGGCGCCGATCGTCGACCCGCCCAGCATCGCGGGTAGCCAGCGCGATCGCTGCTCGTGGGTGCCGAAGGTCATCAGCGGGTGGCACGAGAGCCCGTGCACGCTCACCGCGACGGCGACGGCCGCCCACCTCGCCGCGAGTTCCTCGAGTACCTGCAGGTAGACCTCGTAGGGTTGCCCGCCGCCACCCCACTCCTCGGGGTACGGCAGGCTCAGCAGCCCCGCCTCTCCGAGGGTGGCGAACACGCCGTCGGGGTAGCTCTCGTCCTTCTCGTGACGGTCGACGACGGGGTCCAGCACTTTGTCCGCGATCGTGCGTGCGAGCTCGATGAGGTCGTGAGCCTCATCGGTGGGAAGGAGCCGATCCACTGGCATACTTCGGACAGTACTACAGGACGTTCTACAGTACTATGCGGTGGTGACCACTCCCGCCTTCGCCACCCGTCGGCGTACCGAGCTCTTCGACGCAGTGGTCGCACTGTTCCTCGCAGAAGGGTTCGCGCACCTCACGCTCGACGAGATCGCCGCTCGGTTGCGCTGCTCGAAGTCCACGCTGTACACGCTCGCCGCCAGCAAAGAGCAGCTGGTCACCGCCGCCACGAAGCATTTCTTCCGCACGGCGACCGGCGCCGTCGAGGACCGTGTCACCGCGCAGGCCGGTGCCCGCGATCGGGTGACCATCTACCTGCAGGCAGTCGGCGAGGCGCTCGACCCGGCCTCGGACCGGTTCATGGCCGATCTGGACGCCTTCGCCCCGGCCCGTGAGATCTACGAGCAGAACACCCGGATCGCGGCGCGTCGGGTCCAGGAGCTGATCGCGGCAGGGGTGGCGGCCGGCGAGTTCCGCGACGTGCACGCGGCGTTCGCGGCCGAGCTCGTCGCCGCGATGATGGTGCGCATCCAGCAGCGGACGGTGCGAGAGCACACCGGCCTCGATGACGCGTCGGCCTACCGGGAACTCGCCGCGATCCTCACCGGTGGAATCCAGGCCTGAGTCAGAGGGTGGTGACGTAACCCCCGTCGATGCGGACGTCGGCGCCGGTGATGTTGGTGGCTCGATCGCCGGCCAGGAAGACGGTGAGGTCGGCGACCTCCTGCGGGGTGGTGAAGCGGCCCGTGGCCGCGCTCGCCGACACCGCGTCGACCACCTGTTCTGCGGAACCGCCGCTGGCAGAGGCGAACTGGGCTGCGACGCCATCGTCGGCGAGCCAGAGGTCGGTGGCGACCGGACCGGGGCTGATCGTGTTGACGCGAATACCGTGCGGGCCGAACTCCTTCGACAGGCTCTTCGCGTAGTTGGCCATCGCCGCCTTGGTCGCGCTGTAGTCGATGATGTTCCATTCGGGCAGCGTCGCGTTGACCGAACCGATCATGACGATCGCGCCGCCGCCGCGGGCCAGCAGATGGGGGATGGCTTCGCGCGTCGTGCGGACGGCGGACAGGAAGTTCAGCGACCAGGCGGCAGTCCAGTCGTCGTCGGTGACCGACTGTGACCCGGCGAACCGCGGTGTGACGGCGCCGGCGTTGTTGACCAGGATGTCGACACCCCCTCGCTGCGCGGCGGCGGCGACGAGTGCCTTGGGGCCGTCGGCGGTGGACAGATCCGCGGACACGAATGTCGCGGTGCCCGCTGCTTCGAGTGCCTCGAGTCCGGGGCTGTTACCGCGCGCTCCGGCGACGACGAACGCGCCGGCTTCGGTGAGCGCCTCGCTGATCGCGAGTCCGATGCCCTTGCTCGCTCCGGTGACGACGGCGATCTTGCCGGTCAGGTCGATGCGCATGCTCCGCACTCTGCCAGAGCGGAGTCAGGTCGCCAGGTCGAACGCCTTCAGAACCTTCGTCGGGGTGACCCGGACCAACAGTTCACCGGGCACGCCGTTGCGCCGGCCGAACTCCTCGGCGCGATCGGCGCCCATGTACCGACCGCCGATGCGGGCGGCGAAGGTCCGGACCTCGTCGAGGTCTTCACTCGTCGTCGCGGTGCCCTGCACCTGAACAAAGGAGAACGGGGGCTGCTCGTCGTCGACGCAGATCACCACGCGCGGATCGCGCGCCAACGCGCGACCCTTGGCGGAGTCCTTGCCGGTGTTGAACACGAGCTGCCCGCCGTCGACGACGAACCACACGGGCGCGACCAGCGGCCTGCCGTCAGCGGCCAGATAACCGAGCTTCGCCGTGCGGGTGCCTTCGGACAGGAACGCGACGACGTCTTCTGTCAATTCGCTCACATCAGCGACTGTAATTGCTCGACGAACGACACGGACTCGCGACGATCCCCGGAGAGCGGATGCACGAGCAGCGTGGTGACGCCGGCCTCGGCGAACGCCGCGACGCGCTCGGCGACGAAACCGCGCGGCCCGACCAGTGACACCTTGCGCACCAGCTCGTCGGGCACCGCGTCGATCGCCTCGGCCTTCTTGCCGGCCAGGTACAGGTCCTGGATGTGATCGGCCACCTCGCCGAAGCCGTAGCGCGTCGCGAGTGCGTGGTAGAAGTTCTTGCCGCGGGCGCCCATGCCACCGATGTAGAGCGCCAATTGTGGTTTCGCCCAAGCCAATCGGTCGTCGACGTCGTCACCGATCGCGAGGCTCGCACTGACCATCACGTCGAGCGGACCCAGCTCCGGAGCGCGCCGTGCCGCACCGGCCCGCAACGCCTCACCCCAGACCTCGTCGGCCTTCTCCGGGTAGAAGAAGATCGGTTGCCAACCCTCGGCGATCTCTGCGGTGAGCTCGACGTTCTTCGGGCCCAGCGCTGCGATCGTGATCGGAATCCGTTCGCGGACAGGCTCGTTGATGATCTTCAGCGGTTTGCCCAACCCGGTGCCGCGCTCTGCCGGCAGCGGCACCTGATAGTGCTTGCCCTCATAGGTGACGCGTTCGCGGCGCCACACCTGCCGGCAGATCTCGACGACCTCGCGGGTGCGTCCGAGAGGAGCGTCGAACGGCACACCGTGGAAACCCTCGATCACCTGAGGGCCGGACGTGCCGAGGCCGAGGCGGAAGCGGCCACCGGAGACGTAGTCGACACCGGCGGCCGTCATCGCCATCAGCGCCGGCGTGCGGGTGTAGATCGGCACGATTCCGGTGCCGAGTTCGATCTGCGACGTGCGGGCCGCGAGGAACCCCAGTTGGCTGATCGCATCGAAGGAGTAGGCCTCGGGCACCAAGGCGATGCCGACGCCGATCTTCTCGAGTTCGACGACCTCGTCGACCGCCTCGAGGAACCCACCCGCGTAGTTGAGAAAGATGCCCGTGCGCATGGCCTAGTTCTACCGCGTCAGGGTTTGAGAAGAGCCTCAGGGTTTGAGAAGAGCCTCAGGGTTTGAGAAGAGCGATGACCTTGTTCTCCAGGTCCACGGGATCATCGGAGAACGGATCGATCAGCTCCGTCTTGGGCAGGGCGCCTTCGGGGTCGGCGAACGCGCTGTACGGACCCTTGTCCTTCTCGCTAGCGAGCATGTGCAGGAAATACCCGGTCATCAACGCCCGGACGATCCGCTGGGTGCCTTTGTCGGCGCCCGGCAACCCGAACGCGGTCGCCAGGCGTCGGCCCTCCACCAGCCCGCCGGCCTTGGTCTTCGACGTGGTCCGCAGCGTGGCCGGCTTCCAGGCGCGCGCCAGTTCCACGGCGTTGGACCGCAGCGTCATCGGGTCGCCCGGATCGGCGAGGATCAGGCCCGGCACCGCCAGCCCCGCGGCCGGCTTCTCGGCGGCAGGGCTGCTGACCAG
Source organism: Mycolicibacterium sp. 018/SC-01/001 (assembly GCF_007096635.1). Taxonomy (GTDB): domain Bacteria; phylum Actinomycetota; class Actinomycetes; order Mycobacteriales; family Mycobacteriaceae; genus Mycobacterium. The sequence continues at coordinate 7,428 of NZ_VKAA01000011.1, read as the reverse complement.
CGGGTATGCCGCGACGACAGCCCTGGGCTTGTTCGGCATGCCGGCTGCCGCGAACACCGCGGCCGAGGCGCCGAACCCGTGCCCGGCCAGCCCCAGCTTGTCCGGGTGCACGCTGATGTCCCCGCCGCCCAGGCGCACACCGGCGACGATGTCGAGCGCGGTACCCAGGTCGTAGGCCAGCGTCAGCACAGACGGCGCCAGCGATGTCTCCGTGTCGGGCGCGGCGGCGACAATGCCCCACGAGGCGAGGTGTTCCAACGTCCCGCGGTAGCGCTCTGCAGATGTGATCCAGTCGTGGCCGAATGCCACAGCGGGCAGGTTCTTCCCGGTCGCCGGGGTGTAGACGATGCCGGGCAGGCCGGCAAAGGCCAGGTCACCGCACAGAACCTTGTGCGGCCCGCGGCGTGTCAACGCGTTGAAGAGCTTCTTCGTGCCGGCCACCCGACGACCGTATCCCACCCGGCATCCCAACCGGCAGATGACGTCCGCTGCCGTACCCTGGAGGGCTATGTGCGGAATCGTCGGCTACGTGGGGCAGCGCCCCGCCTGCGGCATCGTCGTCGACGCGCTGCGCCGGATGGAGTATCGCGGGTACGACTCGTCGGGAGTGGCGTTGCTCGACGGTCACGGCGGGCTGTCGGTGCAGCGCAAGGCGGGCCGGTTGGCCAATCTCGAGGCCGCACTCGCCGAGCAGGGCCGCGACGATCTGGCCGGGTCGACCGGGCTGGGGCACACCCGCTGGGCGACCCACGGACGGCCGACCGACCGCAACGCCCACCCCCACCGCGACGCCACCGGCAGGGTCGCCGTCGTGCACAACGGCATCATCGAGAACTTCGCTGCGTTGCGCGCCGAACTGGAGGCCGCCGGCGTCGAGTTCGCCAGCGACACCGACACCGAGGTGACGGTGCACATGGTGGCGCGGGCCTACGACGACGGCCCGACCGCCGGTGACTTCCCGGCCTCTGTGCTGGCGGTGCTGCGTCGGTTGGAAGGCCACTTCACGCTGGTGTTCGCCCACGCCGACGATCCGGGCACGATCGTGGCGGCCCGGCGGTCCACGCCGCTGGTGGTCGGGGTGGGCGAGGGCGAGATGTTCGTCGGCTCCGACGTCGCGGCATTCATCGAGCACACCCGCGACGCGGTCGAGCTGGGACAGGACCAGGCCGTCGTCGTGACCGCCGATGGATACCGCATCACCGACTTCCACGGCGCACCGACCGACGATTTCCGGGCCTTCCACATCGACTGGGACACCTCGGCCGCCGAGAAGGGCGGTTACGACTACTTCATGCTCAAGGAGATCGCCGAGCAGCCTGCCGCGGTGTCGGACACGCTGCTGGGCCATTTCACGGACAACCGGATCGTGCTCGACGAGCAACGCCTCTCCGATCAGGAACTGCGCGACGTCGACAAGGTCTTCGTGGTGGCCTGTGGCACCGCATACCACTCCGGGCTGCTGGCCAAGTATGCGATCGAGCACTGGACGCGGCTGCCCGTCGAGGTCGAACTCGCCAGCGAGTTCCGCTACCGCGATCCCGTGCTCGACAGCCACACCCTGGTCGTGGCGATCTCGCAGTCCGGGGAGACCGCGGACACCCTCGAGGCGGTGCGCCACGCCAAGGAACAGAAGGCGAAGGTGCTGGCGGTGTGCAACACCAACGGCAGCCAGATCCCGCGGGAATGTGACGCGGTGCTCTACACCCGCGCCGGCCCGGAGGTCGGGGTCGCCTCGACCAAGACGTTCCTGGCCCAGATCGCGGCGAACTATCTCGTGGGCCTCGCGCTGGCCCAGGCGCGCGGCACCAAGTACCCCGACGAGGTGGCCCGCGAGTACCGCGATCTGGAGGCCATGCCCGAGCTGATCTCCCGGGTGCTGGCCACCAGCGAGCCGGTGACGGCGCTGGCCACCCGGTTCGCCTCGGCGCAGACGGTGCTGTTCCTGGGCCGTCACGTCGGCTATCCGGTGGCACTCGAGGGTGCGCTCAAACTCAAAGAGCTGGCGTACATGCATGCCGAAGGGTTCGCCGCGGGTGAGCTCAAACACGGTCCGATCGCGCTGATCGAAGACGATCTGCCGGTCATCGTGGTGATGCCGTCGCCGAAGAACTCCCCGACGCTGCACGCCAAGCTGCTGTCCAACATCCGCGAGATCCAGGCCCGCGGCGCGGTCACGATCGTCATCGCCGAGGAGGGCGACGACACCGTGGCGCCGTACGCCGATCACTTGATCGAGATACCGGCCGTGTCCACGCTGATGCAGCCGCTGCTGTCGACCATCCCGATGCAGCTGTTCTCCGCCGGAGTGGCCCAGGCTCGCGGCTACGACGTCGACAAGCCCCGCAACCTCGCGAAGTCGGTTACCGTCGAGTAACTCTCTGACCAGCGCGATTGTGACTCTTCCGTCAAATTAAGGAAGAATTAAGGCCGTTCTGTTAACGCTGCCCTCCCCGGGGCCGATAAACCGAGCAACAGCCGTTCTGCCAGCAGCGGCCGCCGGCGCCATCGCGCCCGGTGTACGACGGAATTCGCCGTCACTGCGGCCCACGGCCGCACGACCAACAGACCCACACGGTCCGAAGATGGCTGTGCTGTGGCGTCTGTCCGACCTTCGGGGGCACAAGATGAACGTGCACGAACAACACCGCGGCCGCTTCGTCGTCCGCCCGCAGCGCGACGGCTCGACGGTGGTCCTGCATGTCCAGGGCGATCTCGACGTGCTGACCGCCCCGACGCTGGGCACCTATCTCGATATCGCTCTGGCCGACGCTCCGAAGATGCTGATCGTCGACATCACCGGTGTGGGCTTCCTGTCGTCGGCCGGTATCAGCATGCTCGTCGAGACCCACCGCCTCACCGAGCGGGCGGGCATCTCACTGCGCGTGGTCGCCGAGGGGTCCGCAACCGCCCGGCCGCTGCGCATGATGAACATCGACGAGATCATCGACCTGTACCCGACGCTGCCCGACGCGCTCGGCGGTATCAAACCGTAACGGTCGCACCACTATTGACGGATGGTCTGCTGGTACAGCACCAGCTTCCAGTCCTCGCCGCTGCGGTGGTACACCGACGACATCGCGCCCACGAACGGCTCGTCAGCCCCGTCGCGCCAGCCGGTGCCGGTGTACACCAGTGCAGCCGTGTCGGGCGCGACGGTGACCACCTGGACGTCGTCGATGGCGTACCGTGCCCACGGAGGGGACTGGCCCAGTGCCGAAACCACCGTGGCGCGATCCATCACCGCACCGTTGGCCAACACCATCAGCGCATCCTCGGTCATCACGTCGCCGTAGAACTGACCGCCGGTGCCGTCGCACAGCGACCGCCAGCCGGCGTGCTCGAGTGCGAGCAACTGCTCGCTCAGAGGGGAATCGGTCATGGACGGCGGGTACCCACGTAGCGTTGCAGTGATGCGGCACTACTACTCCGCCCAACAGATCCGTGACGCCGAGGCGCCGCTGCTCGAGGCACTGCCCGATGGTGTGCTGATGCGGCGGGCCGCGTTCGGATTGGCGACGGCGATAGCCAAGGAGCTGGGCACGGTGTCCGGCAAGACCGTCTGCGCGGTCGTCGGTTCCGGCGACAACGGCGGCGACGCGCTGTGGGCCGCCACATTCCTGCGCCGTCGCGGCGCGGGCGCGGCGGCGGTCCTGCTCAACCCCGAGCGTGCACATGCCGGGGCATTGGCCGCGTTCCGTAGGGCAGGTGGCCACATCGTCGAAAAGGTGCCGCCAGCAACCGATCTCGTGATCGACGGGGTGGTCGGGATCGGCGCCACCGGACCGCTGCGGCCTGCCGCGGCGGAGGTGTTCGCCGACACCGAAGCGCCGGTGGTCGCCGTCGACATCCCGAGCGGGGTCGACGTCGCGACGGGCGCCGCCGACGGCGCCCATGTCAGCCCCGCACTGACCGTGACGTTCGGTGGGCTCAAGCCCGTGCACGCGCTGGGGCCCTGCGGTCGAGTCGAACTCGTCGACATCGGCCTCGACCTCCCGGTGGCTGACATCCGCGGATTCGAGGCCGCCGACGTGGCGGCACGGTGGCCGGTGCCCGGCCGCAGCGACGACAAGTACACCCAGGGTGTGACGGGCGTGATGGCCGGCTCGGCGACCTACCCGGGCGCGGCGATCCTGTGCACGGGGGCCGCGGTGGCCGCCCACTCCGGAATGGTCCGGTATGCGGGAACGGCTGCGGCCGAGGTGGTTTCGCACTGGCCCGAGGTGATCGCGACGCGGGATTTCACCAGTGCCGGACGGGTGCAGGCGTGGGTCGTCGGACCCGGGCTGGGTACCGACGCCGACGGGGAGGCCGCCGTGGCCTTCGCGCTCGACACCGATCTGCCGGTCCTCGTCGACGCCGACGGCCTGACGATCCTGTCCAAGAACCCGGACCTGGTCGCCGGCCGGGAGGCCCCGACCGTGCTGACCCCGCACGCTGGTGAGTTCGCCCGGCTGGCCGGCGGGCCGCCGGGGGACGACCGCATCGCCGCGGCCCGCGGGTTGGCCGACCGGCTCGGCGTCACCGTGCTGCTCAAGGGCAACGTGACCGTCATCGCCGACCCCGACGGGCCGACGTATCTCAACGTCGCAGGACAGGCGTGGGCGGCCACAGCGGGCTCCGGAGACGTACTGTCCGGGGTCATCGGGGCGCTGCTCGCCGCCGGTCTGCCGCCCGCAGAGGCCGCGGCCGCGGCGGCGTTCGTGCATGCCCGCGCCGCCGATCTCGCGGCCCACGACCCCGGACCCGCGCCGGCACCGACGTCGTCGTCGCGCATCCTTGGTCATCTGCGAACGGCGCTCGGCTCGATCCTCTAGAAAGAACTCATGCCCCACCAATTGCCGAATCTCTCGCGCCACTCGTCACTGACCCCTGCATACTGCGGCCGCATGTCGAACTCGCCGATCCCGGCCCTGCGCCTGCCCGACGAGTCGATGGAGCCGGATCAGACCTACCGCTTCATCCACGACGAGCTGATGCTCGACGGCAGCTCCCGGCTGAACCTGGCGACGTTCGTCACCACGTGGATGGATCCCGAAGCCGGGCAGCTGATGTCGGAGACGTTCGACAAGAACATGATCGACAAGGACGAGTACCCGGTGACGGCCGCTATCGAGCAGCGCTGCGTGTGCATGGTGGCCGACCTGTTCCACGCCGAGAACCTGCGCGACGACGATCCGTCCACCGCGATCGGGGTGTCGACGGTCGGCTCGAGCGAGGCCGTGATGCTGGCCGGCCTGGCGATGAAGTGGCGGTGGCGTCAGAAGCTGGAGGCGGCCGGGCAGGACTGGAAGGGCCGCACGCCGAACCTGGTGATGGGTTCCAACGTCCAGGTGGTGTGGGAGAAGTTCTCCCGCTACTTCGACGTCGAGGCGCGCTACCTGCCGATGGAGCACGGTCGGTACGTGATCACCCCCGAGCAGGTGGTCGACGCCGTCGACGAGAACACCATCGGCGTCGTGGCCATTCTGGGCACCACGTTCACCGGCGAACTCGAGCCGGTCGCGGAGATCTGCGCGGCGCTCGATCAGCTGGCCACCGACAAGGGTTTCGACGTTCCGGTGCACGTCGATGCGGCCAGCGGCGGCTTCGTCGTGCCGTTCGTCCACCCCGACCTGGTCTGGGATTTCCGGCTGCCGCGTGTGGTGTCGATCAACGTCAGCGGGCACAAGTACGGCCTGACCTATCCGGGCATCGGCTTCGTGGTGTGGCGCAACGCCGAGCATCTCCCCGAGGAGCTGGTGTTCCGGGTCAATTACCTCGGCGGGGACATGCCGACGTTCACGCTGAACTTCTCCCGTCCCGGCAACCAGGTCGTCGGGCAGTACTACAACTTCCTACGGCTGGGTCGCGACGGCTACACCACGGTCATGCACTGCCTGTCCGACACCGCGCAGTGGCTGGCCCGGGAGCTGGCAGGGATGGATGTCTTCGAGCTGATCTCCGACGGATCGGCGATCCCGGTCGTCGCGTTCACCCTGGTCAAGGGCACGAAATACACGGTGTTCGACGTGTCGGCACTGCTGCGCAGCTACGGCTGGCAGGTCCCTGCCTACACGATGCCCGACAACGCGACCGACGTCGCGGTACTGCGGATCGTCGTGCGGGAGGGCTTCTCGGCGAACCTGGCCCGCGCGCTGCGCGACGACATCGTCGAGGTGCTCGGCAAACTCGACAAGACCGGGGTGGGCGGCTTCTCCGACGAGGCGCACTTCGCCCACTGACCCGCCTCCGGCAGCGGCCTGGGAGAATCGGCGACGGTGATCAACGCACAGCAGACGACCCAGCACGTGCCGACGGCCGTCGTCGATCTCGACGCCATCGCGCACAACATCTCCGTGCTGCGCGAACGCGCCGGCACGGCAGCGGTCATGGCGGTCGTCAAGGCCGACGGCTACGGCCACGGGGCGACCGCGGTCGGCCGGGCGGCCCTGGCCGCGGGTGCGTCGGCTCTGGGCGTCGCCACGATCGACGAGGCGCTGGCACTGCGTCGTGACGGGGTCACGGCGCCGGTGCTCGCGTGGCTGCATCCCCCCGGCATGGACTTCGCGCCCGCGGTGTCGGCTGATGTCGAGATCGCGGTCTCGTCGGCAGGGCAGGTCTCCGACGTGCTGTCGGCCGTCGAGCGGACCGGCCGCACCGCCACGGTGACGGTCAAGGCGGACACCGGGTTGAGCCGAAACGGCGTCGCTCCGGCCCACTTTCCAGCCGTGATCGCCGCGCTGCGCAACGCCGTCTCCGACGACGCCGTGCGCGTCCACGGACTGATGTCTCACCTCGCTCACGGCGACGCCCCCGACCACCCGTTCAACAGCGTGCAGGCGCAGCGCCTCACCGAGATGGCGTCGGAGGCCCGCGCGGCGGGGGTGGTGTTCGACGTCGTGCACCTGAGCAACTCACCGGCGGCGTTGACGCGGCCCGACCTGGCGTTCGACATGGTCCGGCCGGGCATCGCGGTCTACGGACAGAGCCCGATCCCGGAGCGCGGCGACATGGGGCTGCAGGCGGCGATGACGCTGACGTGCCCGGTGGCGATGGTGCGCGCGATCCGAGCCGGCGACGGCGTGTCCTACGGGCACACCTGGGTTGCCGAGCGCGACACCACGGTGGCGCTCATCCCGGCGGGCTATGCCGACGGGGTGTTCCGCCCGCTGAGCAATCGCCTCTCGGTGCAGATCAACGGTCGGCGCTATCCCAACGTCGGGCGCATCTGCATGGACCAGTTCGTCGTCGACCTCGGACCGGGACCGGTCGAGGTGACCGAGGGCGACGAGGCGATCCTGTTCGGCCCGGGCACGCGGGGCGAGCCGACCGCGCAGGATTGGGCGGATCTGCTGGGCACGATCAACTACGAGGTGGTCTGCAGTCCACGCGGTCGCATCACCCGCGCCTACCGCGGGGGCGGGCGATGAGTCCGCGGTAGGCGCGGGT
>NZ_VKAA01000010.1 GCF_007096635.1 Mycolicibacterium sp. 018/SC-01/001 | reverse complement strand
CGCGACGTCGTGAAGTCGGGCCCGCGGCACTGCGGCGCCGGCGGCGGCGGGGCAAGCGGGTCGCCCGGCGGCGGGGGCGGCAGCAGTCCGAGTGGTCCAGCGGGGGCGGGAGGCGCCTCGTTGGCCGCTTCAGCGACGACGTTGCGCGGCGTTGCGGCGGAGAGCGGCCCGCCGCACACGGGCCACGCGCCCTTGCCCTGCGTCGCGAGCACACGCTCGGCGACCGCGATCTGCTCGTCCTTGGTGGCCAGGTGGGCCGCCGGGGCGAATTCGCCACCGCCGTGCCCGGACCAGGTGCCGGGGGAGAACTGCAGGCCACCCTGGTAGCCGTTGCCGGTGTTGATCGCCCAGTTGCCGCCGGATTCGCAGCTGGCGACCCTGTCCCATTCGCTGTCGGTGGCCGCACCCGCGGTACCGGCCAGAGCCAGGCTGCCGCCTCCGATGACGGCGCCGGTGACGGCGATCTTGGCGACGTTGACGGAAGAAGTCGTGGGCTTGCGGTGCCGTCCACTCATAGGTGCGCGTGGTCCTCTCGTGTGCGCCCGCGAGGTCAGCTGTCGGGTTCGGGCTGGAGAGGTCGCCCGGCCGGCGGCAGCGTGCTGCTGCCGGCTTCACCCCTAGGAGCCGGTGTCGGCTCCAGGTCCTTTCGGTGGACCGGTGGGTCCCCCGCCTCCATCCAGGTGGGTCTCGTCGTCCCCGCGGACCAGCGGATGGAGCTCGGCGCTACTGGTCACGCGACGGGCCGGTCTGTGGGGGTGACCGGCCTGGTCCAGAACGGTAACGGCTCGCCAGATTCTCGTCATCTCGTCGCCATCGCCGTGTCGCCGACCTCGGCAAATACTAAAAAAACTCTAAAATGCCTGGCGGACGCGTTGTTCCTGCAGGTGCGGGGCGTCGCTACCTCGCCGTAGCCATCCCGTGATCATTCCGTGATGTGACGTAAATCACGGAATACATTCGGGCTCGGAGGTCGCAGGCGCTCGACTACCCACCGGCGAATGGCGGCAGCACATCGATCGTCCGCGCCGCCCCGAGTGGAGTTCCCGTGTCGCGCACGGCGATCCCGTCCCGCAGGTACGAGCAGCGCGCCAGTACGCGCTCCAACTCGGGTCCCCGGGCGCGCAGCACCTCGACCAGATCGGCGACCGTCGCGGCCTCGTCCACGTCGATCGCCTCGTGGTCCACGCCCGCCGCCGCGCGCGCCGCGGCGAAGTACCGCACGGTCACCGTCACGTCAGCCGCCGATCGCGCTCATCGGACGGTCGGGCTGCACGAAGCCGGGATCGTTGATGCCGTGCCCGGCGGCCTTGCCCCACATCGCGGCACGCCACGCAGCCTCCACGGCGTCGTCGTCGGCGCCGGACCGCAACAACGCGCGCAGATCGGTCTCGTCGCGCGCGAAGAGACAGTTGCGCACCTGACCGTCAGCGGTGAGCCGGGTGCGGTCGCAGCTGGCGCAGAACGCATGCGAGACCGACGCGATGATGCCCACGTCGCCGAGCACCGCGCCGTCCGTGTCTCGGACCTGCCACAGCTGCGCCGGAGCCGAGCCGCGCGGCGCGGGGTGCGGCGTCAGCGCGAACTCCCCGCGCAGGGCGGCCAGGATCGCATCGGCCGACAGCGCCTGCTCGCGTCGCCAGGAATGGCCCGCATCGAGCGGCATCTGCTCGATGATGCGCAACTGATAGCCGTGCTCCAGACAGAACCGCAGCAGCGCGACGGCGTCGTCGAGTCCACCGAGAGGGTCGAGCACCGCGTTGACCTTCACCGGCGCCAGCCCGGCGGCCTTCGCCGCCTGCAGGCCGGCCAGCACAGCGTCCAGCCGGTCGCGCCGGGTGATCGCGGCGAAGCGCTGGGGGTCGACGGTGTCCAGCGACACGTTGATGCGGTCCAGGCCGGCCCGCTCGAGCGCCGCCGCACGCCCAGCGAGCCCGATTCCGTTGGTCGTCAGCGTGATCTCCGGGCGGGGACGCAGCGCCGCGGTCGCCGCGATCACCTGCTCGAGGTGCGGCACCACCAGAGGTTCGCCGCCGGTGAACCGCACGCTGGTCACGCTCAGGCGGGTCACGGCGAGCCGCAGCAGCCGGGCGAGCTCGTCGGTGCTCAGCTTCTGCTCGGACGGCAGCCAGTCCAGTCCTTCGGCGGGCATGCAGTAGGTGCACCGCAGATTGCACAGATCGGTCAGCGACACCCGCAGGTCGGTGGCCACCCGGCCGAACGTGTCGACCAGCGGGCCTTCAGCGGGCATGCCCGGAGCGGGGACACGCACCGACGGGACACCGAGAGCGACGGCCGTCATCGCGGCAGTCCGCCCACACCGGTCGGCTGGTCGACCGGAACGATCTCCTTGCCCAGCGGCATCAGCGACACCGGGACCAGCTTGAGGTTGGCCAGCGCCAGCGGAATGCCGATGATCGTGATCGCCATCGCGATGGCGGTCAGCACGTGGCCGATGGCCAGCCAGATCCCGGCCACCAGCAACCAGATGATGTTGCCGATCAGGGCGCCGGGGCGCACGCCGGGCTTGTCGACGATCGTGCGGCCGAACGGCCACAGGGCGTACACCGCGATGCGTAGCGCCGCGAAACCGAAGGGGATCGTGATGATCAGAACGAAGCAGATCAACGCGGCGACCAGGTAGCCCAGGGCGAGCCACAGGCCGCCGAAGATCAACCAGATGACGTTCAGGATCAGGCGCATCGTCTTCCTCCCGCGGTCCGGCAAGCCTACCGAGTTGAGGGGGTGCTGGCTGCGGTGACGTCCGAGTAGGATCGTTGCGACGCGTCCCGACGCAGGCGGGGCGCTTCCTCTATGTGAACGGTCTGTACCCCGGGTGGGCGCGGACTATCGGCTCAGACAGACAAGCAGGTGAGACCAGTGCCGACCGGCCGGGTGAAGTGGTACGACGCGGAGAAGGGCTTCGGGTTCCTCTCGCAGGAAGACGGGGAGGACGTCTACGTTCGTTCCTCCGCGCTGCCCGCCGGTGTCGAAGGCCTGAAGGCGGGTCAGCGCGTCGAGTTCGGAGTCGCAGCCGGCCGTCGCGGCCCGCAGGCGCTCAGCCTGAAGCTCATCGATCCGCCGCCGAGCCTGACGCGCACGCGCCGCGAGGCGGCCACCGTCGAGCACAAGCACAGCCCCGACGAGTTGCACGGCATGGTCGAGGACATGATCACCCTTCTCGAGGGCGCGGTGCAGCCGGAATTGCGCAAGGGGCGCTACCCCGATCGCAAGGTGGCCCGGCGCGTCTCGGAGGTCGTCAAGGCCGTCGCCCGCGAACTCGACGCCTGAGTCGTCGGAGCTCCGACGGGGTAAAGGTGGAGCCATGAGCTATGTGGCTGACTCCTCGTCCGGCGGCGACTTCGATCGCGACACCGACTACATCTCCACCCGCATCACCGCCGACGGGCGGGACGGCTATCCGGTCGAGGCGGGCCGCTATCGCCTCGTGGTCGCGCGCGCCTGCCCGTGGGCGAATCGCACGATCATCGTCCGCCGACTGCTCGGTCTCGAAGACGCGCTGTCGATCGGCTTCTGCGGACCCACGCACGACGAGCGCAGCTGGACGTTCGATCTGGATCCCGACGGCGTCGACCCGGTGCTGGGCATCCACTTCCTGCGCGACGCCTACAACAAACGCATCCCGGACTATCCGAAGGGCATCACGGTGCCCGCGATCGTCGACGTGCCCACCGGGGAGGTCGTGACCAACGACTTCCCCCAGATCACGCTCGACATGTCGACGGAGTGGACAGCTCATCACCGCGACGGCGCCCCGCAGCTCTATCCCGAGCCGCTGCGCGACGAGATCGACGAGGTGTCCCAGCGCGTCTACACCGAGGTCAACAACGGCGTCTACCGGTGTGGTTTCGCGGGCTCGCAGCGGGCGTACGAGAAGGCCTACGACCGGTTGTTCGCCGCACTGGACTGGTTGTCGGACCGCCTCGCCGACCAGCGCTACCTGGTGGGGGACACCATCACCGAGGCCGACGTCCGGCTGTTCACCACGCTGGCCCGATTCGACCCCGTCTATCACGGGCACTTCAAGACCAACCGCGCCAAGCTCGCCGAAATGCCGGTGCTGTGGGCGTATGCGCGGGATCTGTTCCAGACGCCCGGCTTCGGCGACACCATCGATTTCGTGCAGATCAAGCAGCACTACTACATCGTGCACAGTGACATCAATCCCACCGGCGTGGTGCCGAAGGGGCCGGACCTGGCGAACTGGCTCAGCCCGCACGGGCGAGAAGCATTGGGCGGCAGGCCTTTCGGCGACGGAACGCCACCCGGGCCACCCCGCTCCGGCGAGGAAGTGCCTGCCGCACACGGCGCCGGCTGATCAGCTCCAGTTCGTGCGCACCGACCATTCGGCGTGCGGCACGGGGAACTCGTTGCCGTCCTGGTCGCGCACCAGCGTGGGCAGTTGCACCGCGAACCCGGTGAGCCGGCCGCGCTGGGCGTCGACGGTCGGGATCGTCACCGCGAGCCGGGCATTGGGCCGGAACTCCTCGATGACGTCGCCGTCCTCATAGGCGCGCAGCAACACCCACGGCGCCTTGGCGATCTCGGTGGGCAACGACAGCTGTACCGGATGGCGGCCGGACACGGGTAGCTCACCCTGATCGGCGGGCACGACACAGTCGGTGGGGTTGAGCACCTGGCAGAACCGGTAGGGGCCGACCCTGGTCAGCTGCCCGGCCGTGAACGCCGAGATCTCCGGGAGGTCGGGTCCGGCATCGCGGGACAGGCGCCAGACCAGGACCGCGGTCGCCGCGGAGGCGAGCAGCGCGACGGCGACGAGAACGGCGACGACTCGTTTCACTCGCCCGGCACCGCCGACTCGGCGCGCACGCCCTGGGCAGCGGCATGGACGGGGCGGTTGCCGCCCAACCCCGGGACCAGGGATTCGCCGCGGTAGCTGAAGATCGTCTGGGCCAGACCGAGGATCAGCAGCGCTGTGATCGTCGTGAAACCCGCGTACAGCTCGGTGTAGATCAGCACGCCCGTCGCGCCGCCCACCACCCAGGCCAGCTGCAACAGCGATTCCGAGCGACCGAACGCCGAGGCGCGCGACTCCTCGGGCAGGTCGTCCTGCAGCGATGCATCCAGTGATGCCTTGGCGATGGCGCTGGCGCCGGAGGTGACCAGCGTGGTGGCCGCGGCGACGAGCAGGCTGCCCGTCAGCGCGGTGGCCAGCGACATCGCCGTCACCGCGATCGCGCAGCGGACCACCAGCTGCGCCGGATGGCCGAGCTTGAGCCGCGCCGCGGTGAAGTTGCCGATGAAGTTGCCGATCGCGGCTGCTGCGCCGATGAGCCCCAGGATGCGGAGCTGCTCCCAGCCGCTGGCGTCGTGGGCCTTGGCCACGAACGCGGGATAGAGGAACAGGAAGCCGACCATCACCTTGACCGTGCAGTTGCCCCACAGTGCGGCGATGATGTTGCGGCCCAAGGGTTGTCGTGCCTTGGCTGCGGGCGGTTCGCGGAATCCCCCGGCGGGGCGGCTGTGATAGCTCAGCGTCGCCGGGATCTCACCCTCGGTCACCTCGACCCACTTCGGTATCCGCATGGCCAGTACCGCGCCGGCCATCGAGACCGCGACCACCACATACAGTGCACCGGGCATGGAGAACAGCTGGAAACCCCACTCGGCTGCCGCCGCGATGCCGCCGCCGGCCATGGTGCCGCCGAGCAGGCCGAACATCGTCAGCCGGGAGTTGACGCGGACGAGGTCAATGGTCGGCGGCAGTACGCGCGGAGTCACAGCGCTGCGCAGCACCGAGAAGGACTTCGACAGCACCATCATCCCGAGCGCGCACGGATAGAGCACCCAGGACGGGAAGCTCCCGGTGGCGCTGTCGAAGTTCGCGATCAGGATCACCGCCAGCACCGTGCGCAGCCCGAACGATGCGGCCAGCGCGACGCGGCGACCGTGCTGCAGCCGGTCCAGTGCGGGGCCGATCAGCGGCGCGATGACGGCGAACGGGGCGATCGTGATGAGCAGGTAGAGCGCCACCCGACTCTTGCTCTCGCCGGTCGCGGCGGCGAAGAACAGCGTGTTGGCCAGAGCGACCGCCATGGCGGCGTCGAGCGCGAAGTTGGCGACGACGGGCCAGGTCAGCGCGGTGAGGCCGGACTTGTCCGCCCCGTCGGCCGTCGCCGCGCGGTGGACGAGCCCGTACATCTTCGAGCCCATCTCGCGGCTGCGTTGCGCGGCAGCGCGGGTGACGGTCACCTTCTCGGCACCGGCGGTCCGGTCCGCATCGAAGCGGTCGTAGCTGCGCCGGCGCTCGTGGTCGTCGAGCGGAGGCAGCCACCGGTTGCCGCCGGCGTTGGCGGCCGATGCCGTGCGCCTGGCGCCGGTGGTCACGGGGTCGCTGGGGTAGTTGGCCATCCCCGGGTGTTCTCCGGCCGGAGGCCGTGGCGGGTAGTAGCGTCCGCCGGTCGGACCGGCGGGGTCCTGCTGGTCGCGGCGCGCTCCTGTCACGCGCTCGATTCTCCCCCATGAGGGCGACGGCGGACGTGCAGCCAACCGGTGTGGCTCACGACCGGCTGCGTCGGGCAAGATGAACAGCGATGGACAGCGTGACCGAACCCCCCGAGCCCGAGCCCGGGGCCGAGCCGTCGGCCCAGCCGGATGGGGCGACCGAGGCGATCGAGGCGACCGAACCGGCGCAGGTGGAGCCCGAGCCGATGTCCGCCGAACTCGAGGCGGTGCTCCTCGGTGCGAGCGAGCAGGCACGTTCCGCGGTCGAGGAGTTCAGCGGCGGCGACACCGTCGGCGACTACCTCGGCGCCCAGGTCGAGGATCTCTCGTCGGCCACCCACCGGTTCGTCGCGGACCTGCCCGGCTACGGGGGCTGGCAGTGGGCGGTCGTGGTGGCGGCCGCCCCGGGCGCCACGCACACCACGATCAGCGAGGTCGTCCTCGTCCCGGGACCGTCGGCGCTGCTGGCGCCGGAGTGGGTGCCCTGGGAGGAGCGGGTGCGTGCGGGCGATCTCGGTCCCGGTGACCTGCTGGCGCCGCCGGCGGACGATCCCCGGCTCGTCCCCGGGTTCATGGCCACCGGCGATCCGCAGATCGACGACGCGGCGGTCGAGGTCGGACTGGGCCGTCGTCAGGTGCTGAGCCTGTGGGGCCGCGCCGATGCCGCGCAGCGCTGGCATGACGGCGACCACGGTCCCGGCTCGGCGATGGCCCGTGCCACCCGCCGTATGTGCCGGGACTGCGGTTTCTTCGTTCCCCTCGGCGGCGCGCTGGGCGTGATGTTCGGCGTGTGCGCCAACGAGTACGCGGCCGACGGTCACGTGGTCGACGCCGAGTACGGGTGCGGAGCCCATTCCGACACGCCGGCGCCGAAGGGGGCCGGATCGCCGCAGTACGACCCGTACGACGACGGTGTGCTGGATCTGGTCGAGCGCACCGAGGGCCGCTCCTAGCCCGCTACCTCTCGGCGGCGGCCTTGATGCGCGCCAGCGAATCGTTCATGCCCTCGACGAGTTCCTGCTCGAAGCTGGGCACCCCGCCCATGAACTTTCCGACCAGGAACGTCGACACGGCCTTGGTACCGTTCTCGGCATTGCGGGTCTCCACCAGCCGGGTGCCGGCTTCGGTGGGTTCGAGCTCGTAGCTCCAGACGGTGTTGTTCTCGTTCACCCGGAAGGCCAGCCTCTTCTCCGGCACGAACTCGGTGATGCGACATGTGGTGGGCCAGAACAACTTCCCGCGGCGGTTCAGGTTGATCATGCGCGCGCCGTGGCGTAGCCCGCCGACTGCCTTCGTCCAGCGGCACTGCGGGCTCCACTGCGGCATGCGCTCGACGTCGGAGACCAGCTTCCACACGGTCGAGACCGGTGCGTTGATGTCGATCTGCGCTTGCAGAATGGGCGCCGCCATGACGTTATTCTCCTCTGGGTCAGTCCAAACCGCTTTGCGCCCCGCGCGATCCGCGGCGCACCGCGTGACGTTGCCACAGAAAGATCGATGTGCCAAGCACACCCACGCCGAGACCGGCCAGGCTCACAGGACGCCACGGAGCCAGCGACGCCACGGTGAACGCGGCCACGGCGGCGACCAGCCAGCCGCACGTGATCACGACGATCACCGGCCACGGTGAGGTCAGGGCGCGCGGCAGCGGCGGCGGTTCGGGGGGCGTCGTCGTCATCGCGGCCCAACGTAACCGATCGGCCGTCGGTAGTGTCGAGCGCCGTGCCCGCCGCCCTCGTCGTCGACGTCGACGACCCCACGGACTCGAGACTGGACGATTTCCGCGACCTCAACAGCGTGGATCGCCGGCCCGACCTGCCCAGCGGCAAGGGCCTGGTGATCGCCGAGGGTGTGCTCGTCGTGCAGCGCATGCTGGCGTCACGGTTCCGCCCGCGGGCGCTGCTGGGGACCGACAGGCGGTTGGCCGAGCTCGGTACGGATCTCGACGGGTTGGCGGCGCCCTACTATCGGGCCAGCGCCGAGGTCATGGCCGAGGTGGTCGGGTTCCACCTCAACCGCGGTGTGCTGGCGTCGGCGTCTCGCGCTGCGGAGCTGACCGTGCCCGCCGTGCTCGACGGCGCGCGGACGCTGGCCGTGCTGGAGGGCGTCAACGATCACGAGAACCTGGGCGCGGTCTTCCGCAACGCGGCAGGGCTCGGGGTGGACGCGGTGATCTTCGGTGCGGGCTGCGCCGACCCGCTCTACCGTCGCGCGGTGCGTGTGTCCATGGGGCACGCCCTGCTGGTCCCGTTCGCCCGGGCGCAGAGCTGGCCGGGTGATCTGAACATACTGCGCGACAACGGCTTTCGCCTGGTGGCGCTGACTCCGGAGGCCGGTTCGCAGCGGCTGGCCGATGCCCTGGACGGCGTGGCCGGCGCCAAGGCGGCCTTCCTTGTCGGCGCGGAGGGGCCGGGTCTGGCCGAGCACACGATGCGTGCCTGCGATGTGCGCGCACGCATTCCGATGTCGCGCGGAACGGACTCCCTCAACGTGGCGACAGCGGCAGCCCTGGCGTTCTACGAGCGGGCTAGGCTCGCGCCGTGAGCAACCAGCCGACTCCGTGGGGCACGGGGCTGACGTTCGCGGCATTCGTCGCGGCTGTCCTCGCCGCGGTGCTCATCGTCCTGGGCGTCGGGCTGATGCGGGTGAATCCGCTGCTGGCGATCGGGCTGAACCTCGTCGCCGTGGGCGGTCTCGCGCCGACGGTGTGGGGGTGGCGCACAGCCCCGGTGTGGCGCTGGTTCGTGCTCGGCGCCGCGGTCGGTGTCGCCGGGGCGTGGATCGGATTGTTAGCGCTGGCCGCCGCTGGAACGTACACCTAGTAGGACGTCCTCCCACGCAGGAACGGTGGGCCGGCCCTTCTTCGGCCGCGCCGGCTTGACCTCGGGCTCCGGGGTTTCGTCGACGGCGGGTTCCGGCTCCGGTGCCCGCTCCTGAACCGGGGCCTGGGCCGGCGCCGGAGCGACCGGTTCTGGATCGGCGAGGGAGAGCTGGGCGACGGGGGCGAGCGGCCGCAACGGCCGGGCGTAGCTCGGATCGATCAGCTGGTAGGCCGCGTCGTCGAACGCGGTCACGGTGCCGCCGTGGGCGCCCGGTGCGTACCGGAAGTGCGCGACGTTGTCGGACATGCCGGCTTTCCACGCCATCTGGACGGTCCAGCGGCTGTCCTCGTTGCGCCAGGCATCCCACTCCGTCGCCTCGGGGTCCAGGCCGCGAGCGATCAGCGCGGCCGTCACCGTCTCCAGCAGCGTCAGCACGGACGGGCCGTCGGACAGGACGGGATGCGCAGCGGTGGCCAGCTCTGCGGCGCGGGAGCGCTCCAGCAGGACGGGGTGGGCGAAGCGTTCGACGCGCGCGACGTCGACACCCGCGGCGGCCGCAACCTGCTCGACGGACGCTCCGGCACGGATCTTTGCCTGAATCTCCCTGGGGCGCAGCACCTTCGACACCTCGACATCGATCGCGGTCTGGTTGGAGCCGGCTCGGTCGCCGCGCACGGCGGCCTTGAGTCGCTCATCGGAGCGCAGCACGAACTTCTCGCCGGAGTCGTCGGTTTCGCAGATGATCCGTTTGCCGTCCGCGTCGAGCCCGACGACCTTCAGTTCCCGCATGGCGACCTCCTCTCGGGCCGCGCTGAGCCCGATATTGCGGTCACCCTACTGCGTTATCGCCTTGTTACCGGGGCGACACGCGGCAGTCGTCAGAGGCGCTGGACGACCCAGTCGATGCAGGCGGTCAGGGCGCTCACGTCGTCGGGTTCGACCGCGGGGAACATGCCGACGCGCAGCTGGTTGCGGCCGAGCTTGCGGTACGGCTCGGTGTCGACGATGCCGTTCGCGCGCAGCGTCTTGGCCACGACCGCGGCGTCGACGTCGTCGGAGAAGTCGACGGTGCCGACGACGGCCGAGCGCAGTGCCGGGTCGGAGACGAACGGCGTGGCGAACTCCGACGCCTCGGCCCAGGAGTACAGCCGCGACGACGAGTCCGCCGTGCGCTTGGTCGCCCAGTCCAGGCCGCCGTTGCCGAGCAGCCAGTCGATCTGCTCGGCCAGCAGCACCAGTGTGCCGATCGCCGGCGTGTTGTAGGTCTGGTTCTTGACGCTGTTGTCGATCGCGATGGGCAGCGACAGGAACTCCGGCACCCACCGACCCGCGGCCGCGATCGCCTCGACTCGGGCCAGCGCGGCCGGCGACATCAGCGCGATCCACAGACCGCCGTCACCGGCGAAGTTCTTCTGCGGCGCGAAGTAGTAGGTGTCGGCGGCCGCGATGTCGACGGGCAGGCCGCCGGCGGCCGAGGTCGCGTCGATGACGACCAGCGCGTCGCCCGCGCCGTCGGGTCGCTGTACGGGCACGGCCACGCCGGTCGAGGTCTCGTTGTGCGCCCACGCGATGACGTCGACGGAGGGGTCCGATGTCGGCGCGGGCGCGCTCCCTGCGTCTGCCTTGATCACCACCGGGTCGCCGACGAACGGGTTCTTGGCCACCGCCGAGGCGAACTTCGCGCTGAACTCGCCATAGGTCAGGTGCAGCGACCGCTTGTCGACGAGCCCGAATGCCGCGGCGTCCCAGAACGCGGTCGAGCCGCCGTTCCCGAGAATCACCTCATATCCGTCGGGGAGCGAGAACAGCTCGCGCAGGCCGTCGCGGACGCGGCCGACCAGGTTCTTGACGGGCGCCTGCCGATGCGAGGTGCCGAAGAGGTCGCCGGCTGCTGCGAGCGCGGTGAGTTGCTCGGGCCGCACCTTCGACGGTCCGCAACCGAACCGGCCGTCGTGGGGCTTGAGGTCGTGGGGAATGGTCAGGTCCGCAGCCATGGGCCAAGCGTAGAACCGGGGCCGCACCGCCATCGAGGGCGGTGGGAATCGCGCGTGAACGGCCGGGTGATCGGGTAACCACGGGCGTGACGTGCGTCACGTGTGATGTGGATAACGCGCTCAGCGCACACTCAGCGAATTTCCCTGGTCATTTACTGGGACCGTGGGTACTGTGGTTGGACAACGGGTACTCGAATGTAAACCTCAAGCCGACGAATGGAGGCTCCCGATGGCGGTCAAAGAAGCACGCACGAAGTTGGTCCGGCGCTGGCGCAGGAACATGGACGTCTTCGACGATGTCGAGTACGTCAACACGCTCGAGACGCTCTCGGAGGGCTCGGTGCGGCGGAATTTCAATCCGTACACCGACATCGACTGGGACTCGCCGGAGTTCCGCGTCACCCCGAACGATGAGCGGTGGATCTTGCCCGCGACCGACCCGATCGGCAAGCACGAGTGGTATCGCTCGCAGCCCAAGGAGCGTCAGATCGAGATCGGCATGTGGCGGCAGGCCAATGTCGCCAAGGTCGGTCTGCACTTCGAGTCGATCTTGATCCGTGGACTCATGGAGTACGCGTTCTGGACGCCGAACGGGTCGCCCGAGTACCGCTACTGCCTGCACGAGGCGGTCGAGGAGTGCAACCACACCCTGATGTTCCAGGAGATGGTGAACCGGATCGGCGCCGATGTGCCGGGGATGCCGAAGCTGCTGAAGTGGGTGCAGCCCGTCATTCCGCTGGTCGCGGGGCCGCTGCCGATCCCGTTCTGGTTCGGCATCCTGGCCGGCGAGGAGCCCATCGACCACACGCAGAAGAACGTGCTGCGCGAAGGCAAGGCTTTGCATCCGATCATGGAGCGGGTCATGGCGATCCACGTCGCCGAGGAGGCCCGCCACATCTCCTTCGCCCACGAGTACCTGCGCAAGCGCGTCCCGGACCTGCCGCGCCGTAAGCGGTTCTGGCTCTCGCTCTACGTTCCGGTCGTGATGCGCGTGCTGTGCTCGGCGATCATCGTCCCGCCCAAGGCGTTCTGGACGGAATTCGACATCCCGCGCTCGGTGCGCAAGGAGATCTTCTTCAAGTCCCCGGAGTCGCGGCAGATGCTGCGCGACATGTTCGGCGACGTGCGGATGCTCGCCCACGACACGGGACTGATGAACCCGGTCGCCAAGCTGATGTGGCGGATCTGCCGGATCGGCGGGAAGCCCAGCCGCTACCGCAGCGAGCCGCAGCGCGCACACCTGGCGTCGGTCGCCTAGGGCTGTCCGGACGTTCGAATGCCTCACGTCATCACCCAGTCGTGTTGCAGCGACGGGTCCTGTGTCTTCGCGTGCCCGGTCAACTGCATCCATCCGTCGCCGGATGAGCCGGGCTTCGCGACCGCCGAAATGCTGCACATCGATCCGGTCGCATGCGTCGACTGCGGGGCGTGCGTCTCGGCGTGCCCGGTCGGAGCGATCGCCCCGGACAGCCGGCTGAGCGCCGAGCAACTGCCGTTCATCGAGATCAACGCGGGCTTCTACCCCAAGCGGGAGGGCAAGCTACCGCCAACGTCGAAGCTCGCGCCGGTGCCGGAGGCGCCGCACGTGGACACGCGCGGCGGTCGACCGCTCCGGGTGGCGATCGTCGGCTCCGGCCCCGCGGCGATGTATGCCGCCGACGAACTGCTCACCCAGTCGGGCGTCCAGGTCAACGTGTTCGAGAAGTTGCCCACGCCATACGGTTTGGCGCGCGCCGGGGTGGCTCCGGACCATCAGGCGACCAAGCGCGTGACGGATCTGTTCGACACGATCGGGGCCCGTCGAGACTTCCGGTTCTACCTCAACGTCGAGGTCGGATCGGACCTCACCCACGACGAGCTGCTCGAGCACCATCACGCGGTGCTCTACGCCGTCGGCGCGCCGACCGACAAGCGCCTCGACATCGAGGGGATGGACCTGCCGGGGGTAGCCACCGCCACCGAGTTCGTGGCCTGGTACAACGGCCACCCCGACTTCGCCGATCTGTCCTTCGACCTCAGCGGTGAGCGGGTCGTCATCGTCGGCAACGGCAACGTGGCCCTCGACGTGGCGCGCATCCTGACCACCGATCCGGATACGTTGGCGCGCACCGACATCGCGGACCACGCTCTCGCCGCCTTGCGCACATCGACCGTCCGGGAGGTGGTGATCGCGGCCCGGCGCGGCCCCGCTGCGTCGGCGTTCACGCTGCCCGAGCTGATCGGGCTGACCGCTCGATGCGACGTGGTGCTCGACCCGGTCGACCATCAGCGGGTGCGTGATGACCTCGCCGAGGCGACCGACGATCTGACCCGCCGCAAACTCGAGATCCTCACCAAACTCGGTGACAGCAGTGCGCCGATCACCCGCCCGCGAATCCGCTTCGCCTACCGGCTCACACCTGCACGGGTGCTCGGCGTGGAACGGGCGACGGGAATGGAATTCCAGGTCACCGGCACCGAGGAGGTGGTCGCGCTCGAGTCCGGTGCGGTGCTGACGTCGATCGGCTACCGCGGCATGCCGATTCGCGGCCTGCCGTTCGACGAGAGTGCGGGCGTCGTGCCCAACGACGGCGGCCGGGTCCTCGACGGCGACGCCCCGGTACGGGGCAGTTATGTGGCGGGGTGGATCAAGCGCGGCCCCACGGGTTTCATCGGCACGAACAAGTCGTGCGCCGCGGAGACCGTGCACTCGCTGGTCGCCGACTACAACGCGGGACTGCTGGCCGAACCGGGCCACCGGCCCTCAGCGCTGGACCGGTTCGTGCGCGGCAGGCAGCCGAAGGTCGTCGACGCCGCCGGCTGGCGGGCTATCGACGCCGCCGAAGTGGCCCGCGGTCGAGGCGAGCGCCCCCGCGTCAAGTTCACGTCGGTGGACGAGATGCTGCGCGTCGCGGCGAGCGCGCCGGCCGAACCGGTACACCGGCGAATTCTCGCCGGCCTGCTGCGCTAACTGTTCCAGTAGTCCAGCACGTTGATGAACGGGGTCGGCTGCACTGACAGTGCGCCGACATACGGGTGCTCCAGCGCGAAGATCAGGTACATCACGAACGCGAGCAACGATGCCGTCAACCCGATCGCCAGCCCGTGCACCAGCAGATCCCTGGTGCCGAACAGATAGGTGAACGCCATCAGCACGGCGCCGCCGCCGATGAGGAGCACCCACAGTTCGCCGGGGACCGACGCGTCCCCGGTCGACACCCGCAGCTTTCGGTTGGCGCTCAGATCGTTGAGCCGCACGATCGCGTGGTCGAAGAATGCGATCTCGTTGCGGGTGTCGGGCTGCACTTTCAGATACGACTGCCACACGGCGTCGAGTGTCTCGGATTGCTCGGAGATGGACTCGCCCCGGCGCATCCGCGGGAACTCGTTGTCGATCACGTCCCGGGTGTAGGCGACCAGGCTGCGGTCGACGTCGGCCCGGTTCGCCGCGGGCAGCGCGGCCGAGTCGCGCAGCAGATCGGCAATGGCCGACGCCTCCTTGCCCGAGGCGTCCTCGGCGTTGCCCATCTGTTCCCACACCACCACGACCACGAACGCGACCAGCACGGCGTAGAGCACCCCGGCGACCTGAAAGACCGCACTCGACACCGGGTTCGCATTCTCCAGCCGGGTGTGCGACACCGCCTTGCGGAACAGCACCAACCCGCCGACCGAGATCCCGACGATGATGACCACCCAGAGAATGCCGAGCAGCACAGGTGGGAACTGGAGTAGCCAGATCATCGTCGGATTATCGCCGGACCCGCCGCCTCCGTCCGGTTAATGCACCAGGGGGTGTCAGGTGGCGCTGCCCATCTGCGCTGCGATCTCGCTGACGTCGACCTCGCGCACCGACTCGGCCAGCGCCCAGTGATGACCGAAGGGATCGCGCACCACCCCGTAGCGGTCTCCCCAGAACTGATCCTCGAGCGGCAGGACCACGACGGCGCCGGCGTCGAGTGCCCGCTGGAATCGGCCGTCGACATCGGAGCCGTGCAGGTGCAGCGTGACCGGGGTGCCGCCGAGTGCGGTGGGGGTGGCCGAGACGCCGTTGTTGTGCTCGGGGAAGTCGTCGTTGAGGAACACCAGCGATCCGTTGATACGCATGCAGGCGTGCATCAGCTTCCCGTCGGGTCCCGGCAGCCGCACCATCTCCTCGGCGCCGAATGCTCTGGCATAGAAGTCCAGCGCCGCCGGGGCATCCCCGACGATCAGGTGGGGGACGAGCATCGGGGTGTTGTCGATTGCCATCGGGTCTCCTTCATGTGCTGGCCGGAACGGTCGTCGATACTGACCGGGCGTGGCCGGAGAACTCATCGCTCAGACGACGGACAATCCCGGCGGCAGCGCCCGGCGCCCGGTCAGCGCCAGCAGCACCGCCGGGCCGTGCCCCAGGTGCGCTCCGATCCGGCCCGCCAGCGCGGCGGCCTCGGCGAGCACGTCGACCGGCGGCTGCACAGCGAGCCCGACTGCCGAGGCGATGTCGAGGCCGTGCACGGCGATCTCGAACGTCCGGGTCGGCAGGTAGGTGCTCAACCGCACGCCGAGGCCGCCGATCACCTCGATCAGCGGGTCACCGGCGGTCGCGATCTCGCCCAGCGCCTGCGCGACCAGTCCGTCGATCGTCGCGGCGGGGTCATCGCCGAGGTCACGGCCGGCCTGACGGCCGCGTTCGACGATCGCCGCGGCACCCATGCCCGCCGCATAGGAGTTGATGCGTACGTAGTACCCGGCGGGTTCGGTGACGTCCTCGCGTGCCGCTGTGGTGTGCAGGTAGGTGCTGACGGTGATCAGCGATCGCGATGTGTGCCCGACCAGATCGCGCACTGTCCACTCACCCAGGCCCGGGTCATCCCATCGGTCCGCGGGTATCTCACGGACGAGCGTCGCGAGATACCGTGCAGCCGAGGCGAAGACGGCCCGTTCGTCGGTCACGGCCGGGCCAGTGAATCCCAGCCGTCGACCGACTCGAGGCTGCGCGGCGCCGGGCCGACGTAGATCGCCGACGGCCGCACCAGCTTGCCGAGTCGCTTCTGCTCCAGGATGTGGGCGCACCAGCCGGCAGTGCGCCCGCAGGTGAACATCGCGGGCATCATGGTCGGCGGCACCTGCGCGAAGTCGAGGATCACCGCCGCCCAGAACTCCACGTTGGTCTCGATCGCCCGGTCCGGCCTGCGTTCCCGCAACTCCGCCAGTGCCGCCTGTTCCAGCGCGGCGGCCACCTCGAAGCGCGGCGCGGCGAGCCGTTCGGCCGTGGCCCGAAGCACCCGGGCGCGGGGATCTTCGGCCCGGTAGACCCGGTGCCCGAAGCCCATCAGCTTCTCTTTGCGGTCGAGGATGCCGGTGATGACGCTGCGGGCGTCACCGGTGCGCTCGGCTTCTTCGATCATCGGGATCACCCGCGCGGGGGCGCCGCCGTGCAGCGGGCCGCTCATGGCGCCGATCGCGCCGGACAATGCCGCGCCGACGTCGGCGCCCGTCGACGCGATGACCCGTGCGGTGAACGTCGACGCGTTCATCCCGTGCTCGGCGGCGCTCACCCAGTAGGCGTCGATCGCCTCGACATGGCGAGGATCGGGTTCGCCCTGCCACCGCGTCATGAATCGTGCTGTCACCGTGGGGCATTCGTCGACGACGCGTTCCGGGACGGCGGGCTTGGAGGTGCCGCGTGCAGACTGCGCGACGTAGGACAGACCCATCACCGAGACCCTGGCCAGATCGTTGCGCGCCGTCTCGTCGTCGATGTCGAGCAGCGGCCGCAACCCCCAGATCGGGGCCAGCATCGCCAGGCCGGCCTGAGCGTCGACGCGGACGTCACCGCTGTGCACCGGCAATGGGAAGGGTTCGGCCGCGGGCAGTCCCGGTCCGAACCGGCCGTCGACCAGCAGCCCCCAGACATCGCCGAAGGTCACCCGGTTGGCCACCAGATCCTCGATGTCGACACCGCGGTAGCGCAGCGCGCCGCCGTCCTTGTCGGGTTCGGCGATCTCGGTCTCGAACGCCACCACGCCCGCGAGTCCGGGCGCGAAATCCTTGGGCACCGCAGTCATGGGCGTGATTCTCGCACCAGGTGCGGCCGGCGAAACTGGCAGTCGCCTGTCGGGCGTAGCGTGATCGCGTGAGCACATCGGATCACCTCGCGCGCATGCGGGTGGAGTACGGATCGGTGGAGAAGGACGGCAGCGCCGACCTCGATGCGGACTGGCTCGACGGTGGCTGGCTGGCCCTTCTGCGGAGCTGGTTGGCCGATGCGGAGCAGGCCGGGGTCGTCGAACCGAATGCGATGGTCGTCGGCACGGTCGACGCCGCGGGAAGACCCGTCACCCGCACCGTGTTGTGCAAGAGCGTGACCGCAGCCGGCCTGACGTTCTACACCAACTACTCCTCGGCCAAGGGTGAGCAGCTCGCCGCGCAGCCCTACGCCTCGGCGACGTTTCCCTGGTACGCGCTCAGCAGGCAGGTCCACGTGCGCGGGTCGGTGACCAAGGTGTCCGAGGCCGAGACCGCCGCCTACTGGGCGGAGCGCCCCCGGGGCTCACAGCTGGGAGCCTGGGCCTCGGCGCAGAGCACCCCGATCGCCTCGCGTGAGGCGCTGCGCGGCCGGCTCGCCGAGGTGACCGAGCGCTTCGCCGACGCCGAGACGGTGCCGGTCCCGCCGCACTGGGGCGGTTACGTCATCGCCCCCGATGAGATCGAGTTCTGGCAGGGCCGGGAGAACCGGCTGCACAACAGGATTCGCGTTCATCAGGGTCGCATCGAACGCCTCCAACCGTAGTGGGACGGCTCTTCGCCGACACGACGCCGCTGCAGACCCCGGACTTCCGGCGGCTGTGGTCCGCCGGCATCGTCACCGTGATCGGCGCGAACCTGACGATCTTCGCGGTCCCCGTCCAGCTCTACGTGCTCACGCAGAACTCGCTCTACGTCGGATTGGCCGGTCTGTTCGCGTTGGTGCCGCTGGTGGTGTTCGGGCTGTGGGGTGGCGCGTGGGCCGACGCCATGGATCGGCGGGTGCTGCTGATCATCACCTCCTGCGGGCTGACGGTGGCGTCGGTGCTGCTGTGGCTGCAGGCGGCACTGGCGCTGAACAACGTGTGGGTGGTGCTGAGCCTGCTGTCCGTGCAGCAGGCGTTCTTCGCGGTGAACTCGCCGACCCGGTCGGCGGCGATCCCGCGCATGCTGCCGCTGAGTCAGTTGCCCGCGGCGAACGCGCTGAACATGACGGTGATGCAGTTCGGGGCGATCGCCGGCCCGCTGCTCGCTGGTGTGCTGCTGCACTGGGTCGACCTGTCGACGCTCTATCTGATCGACGCGCTGACCTGCCTTGCCCCGGTGTGGGCGACGATCAGGTTGGCCCCGATGCCGCCGTTGCTGACCGGTGACGGTGCCCCCGGCTACGGTCTGCGTTCGGTGCTCGACGGGTTCCGCTATCTCGCCGGCAACCGTGTCGTGCTGATGTCGTTCGTCGTGGATCTGATCGCGATGATCTTCGGCATGCCGCGGGCACTGTTCCCGCAGATGGCCCACCAGAGCTTCGGCGGTCCCGTCGAGGGCGGCACGACGATGGCACTGCTGGCGGCTGCGATGTCGGTGGGCGCCGTGCTCGGCGGCGTGTTCTCCGGCTGGTTGCCCCGCATCCGGCGGCAGGGACTCGCGGTGGTGGGTGCGATCCTGGCCTGGGGTCTGGCCATGGTCGGGTTCGGCGTGGCCGCCGGGGCGGCGAACGGCGCGGCGGGCGTGATGCTGTGGATCGCGTTGGCCTGCCTGGCGTTCGGCGGTGCTGCGGACATGGTCTCGGCGGCGTTCCGGTCGACGATCCTGCAGGAGGCGGCGTCCGACGAGCTGCGCGGGCGCCTGCAGGGGGTGTTCACGGTCGTCGTCGCCGGCGGTCCCCGGCTGGCCGATGCCGCACACGGTGCGGCCGCGGCTGCTGTCGGCACGACGGTGGCCGCCGCGGGAGGCGGGGTGCTGGTGGTGCTCGGCGTGGTGGTGGCGGCCCTGGCGGTGCCCGCGTTCGTCCGCTACCGGGTGGCCGGGGTGCGGTGACACCGGCTGGTCACCGCTGGTCCACCTGCTCGTCAGAACTGCCCTCGCGACACCTCGCCGCCCACTAGCATCGGTCACCGTGGGTGAAGTCAGGGGGGAGCCCGTACTGGGGCTTCGCGAGCGCAAGAAGCGCCGCACCCGCGCCACGCTGATCGACGCCGCCGTCATGCTGTGCGATCGGCAGGGTTTCAACGGGACGACCGTCGATCAGATCGCCGCGAGCGCCGATGTCTCGCCCCGCACCTTCAGCCGGTACTTCGCCACCAAGGACGCGATCGCGCTCGCGCTGATCGACGAGGTGCTCGACCGGGTGGCCTCCGAGCTGCGCACCCAGCCACCGGAGATCAATCACTTCGAGGCGCTGCGCCGGTCCTACATCGGGATGGCGCAGAGCACCAAGCTGGCGCCCGCCGGAGCGCTGTCGTCGTACCGGCTGATGCAGATCCTGCGGATCACGGTGTCGTCGGGAACGCTGCAGCAGGCGGCCGTCGAGTTCCGCGCCAGCGCGGTGGATGTCGCGATCGCCGATCGCATGGGAGTGCCGGTGCACGACCGGCGGGTCAGGCTGATGGCAGCCGTGTTCGGCGGTGTCCTGATGACCGCGCTGCAAGAGCTCACGCGGCACCCGTCGACGCTGGTCAACGTCGGGGTGGACGAGACGATCGCCGCGTTCGAGTCGGTCTGCGACGACTTCATGGTCGAGTTCGCTGGGCTCGGGCAACCTGTCTGAGTCACGCATGATGCCAATGTGACCGGATGTCGGCGACCCCCGCGGGCGCCCTCGTGGGAATGCGACTACCTTCTGTAGTCAGACCTGCAGTCAGACCTCGCGTTTCCCGTTAGAACCGACCCGAAGGGATCCCAGTGGCCGATCACGCCGAAGCCGGGAAAGAGCACGCCACCCTGTCCTACCCCGGCGGGGAGCTGGAACTCGACATCGTCAAAGCGACCGAGGGTGCCGACGGCATCGCGCTCGGGTCACTGCTGGCAAAGACCGGATACACCACATTCGACGGCGGCTTCGTCAACACCTCCTCGACGAAGAGTGCGATCACCTACATCGACGGCGATGCCGGCATCCTGCGCTACCGCGGCTATCCGATCGAGCAGCTCGCCGAGAAGTCCAACTTCATCGAGGTCAGCTACCTGCTGCTGTACGGCGAACTCCCCACCGCCGACCAGCTGGAGAAGTTCACCACCCAGATCCAGCGGCACACGCTGCTGCACGAGGACCTCAAGCGGTTCTTCGACGGCTTCCCCCGCGACGCCCACCCGATGCCGGTGCTCTCCAGCGCGGTGAACGCACTGAGCGCCTACTACCCGGATTCATTGGACCCGTTCAAGCCGGAGCAGGTGGAACTGTCGACCATCCGGTTGCTGGCGAAGCTCCCCACGATCGCGGCCTACGCCTACAAGAAGTCCGAGGGTCAGCCGTTCCTGTACCCGGACAACTCGCTGACGCTGGTCGAGAACTTCCTCCGGATGACGTTCGGGTTCCCCGCCGAGCCCTACGAGGTCGACCCCGAGATCGTGCGCGCGCTCGACATGCTGTTCATCCTGCACGCCGACCACGAACAGAACTGCTCCACCTCGACCGTGCGCCTGGTCGGCTCCTCGCAGGCCAACCTTTTCACGTCGATCTCCGGCGGCATCAATGCGCTGTGGGGGCCGCTGCACGGCGGCGCCAACCAGGCCGTGCTGGAGATGCTGACGAAGATCCAGAAGGGTGACGACGACGTCGCGACGTTCGTGAAGAAGGTCAAGAACCGCGAAGAGGGCGTGAAGCTGATGGGCTTCGGTCACCGGGTCTACAAGAACTACGACCCGCGCGCCCGCATCGTCAAGGAGCAGGCCGACAAGATCCTGGGCAAGATCGGCGTACAGGACGAGCTGCTCGACATCGCCAAGGAACTCGAGGAGATCGCGCTCACCGACGACTTCTTCATCGAGCGCAAGCTCTACCCGAACGTCGACTACTACACCGGCGTGATCTACCGGGCGATGGGCTTCCCGACGCGGATGTTCACCGTGCTGTTCGCGCTCGGCCGGCTGCCCGGCTGGATCGCGCACTGGCGGGAGATGCACGGCGAGCCGAACAAGATCGGCCGTCCGCGCCAGATCTACACCGGCTACACCGAGCGCGACTACTCCGACCTCGCCGCCCGCTAGCCCGTCGGCCCCCTTTCGCCCAAACCGACGTTCGGGCGCCAAAAGGCGAGTGATCTTCGCCATTATGTCGAATTCGTCACCGGATCTGGCTTGCCCACGCGACAGTTGTAGTTTCACAATCGTTGTGTGAATGAAACTGTCGGCACGCTGACGCAGCGGCGCAAGGTGATCGTTCTGGTGTCATGCTGCCTGAGCCTGCTGATCGTCTCGATGGACGCCACGATCGTCAACGTCGCGATCCCGGCCATCCGCACGGATCTGTCGGCATCGCCGTCGCAGATGCAGTGGGTACTCGACGTCTACACGCTGGTGCTGGCCTCGCTGCTGATGCTGTCGGGAGCCACCGGGGATCGGTTCGGCCGTCGGCGCGTGTTCCAGATCGGGCTGACGCTGTTCGCGCTGGGCTCGCTGGCGTGCAGCCTCGCACCCAGCATCGACGCGCTGATCGGCGCCCGCTTCCTGCAGGGGATCGGCGGCTCGATGATGAATCCTGTTGCGCTGTCCATCATTTCGCAGATCTTCGTCAAACCCCAGGAGCGGGCCCGAGCCCTGGGCATCTGGGGCGGAGTGACCGGCATCTCGATGGCGGCCGGCCCGATCGTCGGCGGTCTGCTGATCGAGACGGTCGGCTGGCGCTCGGTCTTCTGGATCAATCTGCCGATCTGTGCCGCGGCCCTCGTTCTCACCGCGATCTTCGTGCCCGAGACCAAGTCGGCGACCATGCGCAACGTCGACCCGATCGGGCAGCTGCTGGCCGTGCTCACGTTGTTCGGCATCGTCTACACCCTGATCGAGGGCCCGGTCCTGGGGTGGACCCATCATCGCGTCATCGCCATCGCCGTCATCGCGGTCCTGGCCCTGACCGCATTCCTGCGTTACGAGTCGCGGCGGGAGGACCCGTTCCTGGACCTGCGCTTCTTCCGCAGCATCCCGTTCAGTTCCGCCACGATCTCGGCGGTCAGCGCGTT
This sequence comes from Mycolicibacterium sp. 018/SC-01/001, assembly GCF_007096635.1. Lineage (GTDB taxonomy): Bacteria > Actinomycetota > Actinomycetes > Mycobacteriales > Mycobacteriaceae > Mycobacterium. The sequence goes on along the minus strand of NZ_VKAA01000010.1, from coordinate 173,222 downwards.
CTCCGCCTGGGGTGCATTCCTGTTCATGATGTCGCTGTACCTGCAGGGCGAGCGCGGATTCTCGGCGATGCACACCGGTCTGATATACCTGCCCATCGCCATCGGCGCGCTGATCTTCTCGCCGCTGTCCGGTCGCCTGGTCGGCCGCTACGGCGCCCGCCCGTCCCTGGTGATCGCCGGGACGATGATCGTCGCAGCCGCGACGATGCTGACCTTCCTGCGGGCGAACACCCCGGTGTGGTGGATGCTGATCGTGTTCGCGGTGTTCGGTATCGGGTTCGCGATGGTCAACGCGCCGATCACCAATGCCGCGGTCGGCGGAATGCCGCTGGATCGCGCCGGTGCCGCCTCGGCGGTGACGTCGACGAGTCGGCAGGTCGGCGTCAGTATCGGTGTGGCGCTGTGCGGTTCGGTCGCCGGCTCGGCGATCACGATGGGCGGCACGGACTTCGCGACGGCCGCCCGTCCGCTGTGGCTCGTCTGTGTCGCACTGGGTGTCGTGATCCTGGCCCTGGGCGTGTACTCCACCTCGCAGCGCGCGCATCGGTCCGCCGAACGGCTGGCACCGCTGATCGCCGGTACGCCGAGCCCGGTGGGTGCTCATGTCCGGTGAGACGATGGCCGACGGGGTGTGGCGGGACATGTCCGCACTGGTGATGGACAACCTCGACGGCTGGAAGCGGCTGGTCGTGGATCGCTCCGGGCTCCCGTTCAGCCGTGTTCGGATCCTGATGCGTCTGCGCCGGACTCCGATGACGGTGAAGGCCATCGCCGCCGCCGCCACGATCGACGCACCTGCGGCAACGGTCGCGATCAACGACCTGGAGCAGCGCGGACTCGTGGTCCGCGAGACCGATCCGCACAACCGCCGCTGCAAAGTGGTGTCGCTGACCGATGCGGGGCGCGAGCTGGTGCGTGCGATCGACGACGTCCGAGACCCGGCGCCGCCGATGCTGACGGGGCTGGACGCCGCCGAGCTCGCCACGCTGCGAACGCTGCTGGACAAGCTCGCAGCCCGCTGACGCGACCCCGCCAGATCCACGTTTTGTACCGAACGTGCGAGTGAACGTCTACAGAACGTGGATTCGTCGCCCCAGAATCTGACCTAGCGGCCCAGTACGGCCATCGCCGCGTTGTGCCCGCCGATACCCGAGACCGCGCCGCCGCGGCGAGCTCCCGATCCGCACAACAGGATTCGCTCATGACGGGTCGCCACGCCCCAGCGCTGCGCCGGCGTCGCCAGGGGCTCGTCGTCCTCGGCGAACGGCCACGACAGCGCGCCGTGGAAGATGTGCCCTCCCGTCATGCCCAGGGCATCGTCGAGGTCAGCGGTCGTCTTGGTCTCGATGCACAACCGCCCTGCCGCATCCTCCATCAAGACGTCCTGGATCGGTTCGGCGAGAACCGAGTTCAACGATGTCAGCACCGCGGAGGTGAGCGTGTCGCGCAGCCGGCCGGGGCTGGCCGTGGCGGTCAGGTGGTGCGGGGTGTGCAGCCCGAAGACGGTCAGCGTCTGCGCGCCCGAATCGCGCAGCGCGTCCGACAGGATCGTCGGATCCGCCAGCGAGTGGCAGTAGATCTCACACGGGAGTGGTTCCGGCACAACGCCATCGGATGCCTGCCGGTAGGCCGACTCGAGCTGGCTGTAGGTCTCGTTGATGTGAAAGGTGCCGCCGAAGGCCTGTTCGGCCGTGACGGAGTCGTCGCGCAGGCGGGGGAGTCGCCGCAGCATCAGGTTCACCTTCACCTGCGCACCGGGCGCGGCGGCCGGCGGGTCCTCGCCGAGCAACCGGGCCAGCACCGTCGGCGTGACATTGGCCAGGACATGATCTGCGACGACGCGGTGCTCCACGCCGTCGCGCCGGAAACACACCTCACCGTCGGGAGTGATCGATTCGACCTCGGCCCCCGTGAGAATGTCGGCGCCGAAGCCCGCGGCCGCCGCCGCCAGGGCGCCGCTGACCGCGCCCATCCCGCCGACAGGCACGTCCCAGTCGCCTGTACCGCCGCCGATCAGGTGGTACAGAAAGCACACGTTCTGCTGCAACGTCGAATCCTGCAGTGCCGCAAAGGTTCCGATCAGCGCGTCGGTGGCCATCACGCCGCGGACGAGGTCGCTGCGCACAGCGGAGGTGATCGCCCCGCCGATCGGCTCCTCGAACAGCGCCCGCCACCCCCAGTCCGCGTCGGAGCCGGCGCTCACCACATCCCGGCGCACCTCCGAGCGGGTCTGCAGCGGTTCGGTCAGCGTCGGCCACACCCGCGACGTCACGGTGCGGCAGCGCCGGTAGAAGTCGTCGAAAGCCGCTTCGTCGTCCGCGGCGCCGACCGCGCCGAACGTCGAGGACGGGCCGACCAGCAACCCGGTGCGGCCGCCGGTGCCCGGATCGGGCGTGTAGGACGACCAGCGGCGCCGCACGAGACGCACACGCAGTCCGAGGTCGTCGATGATGCGCTGCGGCAGCAGGCTCACCAAATAGGAGTAGCGCGACAGGCGCGCGTCGACGCCGTCGAAGGCGTAGGCCGACACCGCGGCGCCGCCGACGTGGTCGAGCCGCTCCAGCAGCCGCACCCGCCGGCCGGCCCGGGCGAGGTAGCCCGCGGCGACGAGGCCGTTGTGCCCGCCGCCGACGATGACGACGTCGGTGCGGGAGTCCGTGCCGGCGCTCAGTTCAGGTAGCCCTCGACCTCGTCGGCCGGGCGCACCTGGGCAGCGGTCGGGTCACCACCGGTCTCGCGCAGAGCCCGCCGCTGGCGCAGCAGATCCCAGCACTGGTCCAGCTGGACCTCCACGGCGCGCAACCGCTGGTGTTCTTCGGACTCGTCGATCTCGTGATGCTGCAGCTTGGAGCGCAGTTCCTTCTCCTCGGCTACGAGCTGGTTCACCTGGGCGAGGATGTCTTCGTCGTTCGGCACGCCTACAGTCTGCCCCCCGGCGCGATCTAATGGATCGGTGACCATGCGCAGTGCCCTGGTGACCGGGGCGTCGGGCGGTATCGGAGCGGCGATCGCGGCGGCCCTGCACGAGGAGGGTTTCGCACTGACGCTGGTCGGTCGCGATTCGGCCAAGCTGGATGTGGCGGCCGCCTCGCTCGGCGGGTCCGCCGTTCACACCATCGCCGGATCGCTGGCCGAAGAATCGTTCCTCGACGAGCTGGTCGCGTCCCACGCCGATCGGTACGGGTCGCTCGACCTGCTGGTGAACAATGCCGGGATCGCCGGGAACCGCGCAGTCGCCGACATCACCGCGGATTTCCTCGACGCCCAGCTGGCCGTCAACGTCCGCGCGGTGGTGCTGCTGACCGCCAAGTGTCTGCCGCTGTTGAAAGAGGCTGTACGCCAGCGCGGTTGGGCGCAGATCGTGAACACGGCGTCGAATGCGGGTAAGCGCGGCGAGGCCACGCTGTCGTCGTACTCGGCGACCAAGGCCGCCGTCATCGGGTTCACCGAGTCCCTGCACGACGAGCTCGCCACGTCGGGGATCAAGGCCACCGCGATCTGCCCGGGCCTGGTGGACACGGCGATGGCGGACCCCTACCGCGACGCCATCGAGGCGTCGACGATGATCACGCCGCGCGATGCCGCCGAGGTCGTGCGGATGACGACGCGCCTGTCGGCGGCGTGCATCCTGCCCGAGGTCGTGCTGCTACGGCCCACCGAGTGGCTGCAGCCCGAGGAGGTCAGGTCGCCTGGCTAGGCCCCGGGTTACGCTCTGCCCATGGCGACCAAACCCGAGATCGACTTCCCCGACGGCCCGGCACCCACCGAGCTGGTGATCGAAGACATCGTCGTCGGCGACGGCCCCGAAGCGGTGCCGGGCGCCAACGTGGAGGTGCACTACCTCGGTGTCGAGTACGACACGGGCGAGGAGTTCGACAGCTCGTGGAACCGCGGTGAGTCGATCGAGTTCCCGCTGCGCGGGTTGATCCAGGGCTGGCAGGACGGCATCCCGGGGATGAAGGTCGGCGGTCGGCGCAAGCTGACGATCCCGCCGGAGCAGGCCTACGGCCCGGCCGGTGGCGGACACCGCCTGTCGGGCAAGACTTTGATCTTTGTCATCGACCTTCTGGCTACCCGATGACGTGATCTTTGTCATCGACCTTCTGGCTACCCGATGACGTGATCTTTGTCATCGACCTTCTCGGCACCCGCTAAGAATTAGCGCGGCCCCGGGAGCCGCAGCAGCAGCCGCGCGCCACCCAGCGGACTCGCCTCCAACGAGGCTGTGCCGCCGTGCAATTCGGCCTGCTGCGCGACCAGTGCCAATCCGAGGCCCGACCCGGAGTGCGACGCCGTCGAGCCCCGGGAGAACCGTTCGAAGACGACCGTGCGTTCTTCCTCGGGTACGCCGATCCCGTCGTCGTCGACCGCGATCTCCACTCCGGCCCGCGAACTGACCGCCGAGAGCTGCACGCGGGTCGCGCCGCCGTGCTTGACCGCGTTGGCGATCGCGTTGTCGACGGCCAGCCGCAACCCCGTCGGCAAGCCGACGATGATCACCGTCGGTGCCGGCACCAGCGACACCTCCAGGTCGGGGTACACCCGCATCGCGTCGTGGGCGGCCCGGTCGAGCAGTTCGGTGATGTCGACCGGCACGTGATCGTCCTCGGTGGACAGTTCGCCTTGAGCCAGCCGCTCCAGCGCACCGAGGGTCGCCTCGATCCGCGTCTGCGTGCGGATGACGTCGCCGACGACTTCCTTGCGCTGCTCCTCGCCGAGGTCGAGCGTCGCGAGCACCTCGAGGTTGGTGCGCATCGCCGTCAGCGGGGTGCGCAGTTCGTGGGCCGAGACGGACGCGAAGTCGCGGGCCGAGGCCAGCGCCGCCTTGGTCCGGCCCTGCTCTTCCCACACGCGGCCGAGCAGGCCCTTGATGGCGTCGGCGATCTCGACGGCTTCGGTGGCACCGCGGATGTCGATGTCGGGTGCTTCGTCACCCGCATCGATCTGCCGCGTCTGCTGGGCCAGCCGCTTGAACGGCCGCACCGCGAACGCCGCCAGCAGCCAGCCGCCGAAGGTCGCCGCACCCACGGCCAGCGTGCAGATGATCAGCACGCGGCGGTGCAGGTTGTTGGTGTCGATGATCGTCGCGTCGTAGGTGGCGCCGACAGCGACGGACATCGGTTCCGGCGTCGACAGCTCGACGGTGCGCACCCGGTAGCGCACCCCGTCGACCGTGGTGTCGGCGTAGCCGGGGTCGAGCTGCGGCAGGACGACGGAGTTCGACGTCACCTGACCGTCGGCGCGCCGCACCGTGATGACGGCGTCCTGGTCATTGGGGGACGGCGGGATCTCGTCGAGGCCGCGCGGCAGGAAGGGAATCGCGAATCCGGCGGCCTCGTCGAGGCGGCGGTCCAGCCGCTCCTTGCGGTCCTGGGTGATGCCCACCCAGACGACTGTGCCGACGATGCCGACGACGATGGCCGCGGCGATCGCGGTGGCGAACGCGACGCGGGTGCGCAGCGAGGGCGTGCGTCGGAAGATCCGCGACACCACGATCATGAGGGGGACACGAGCATCTACTGCTGTCGCAGCACGAACCCGACACCACGCACGGTGTGGAGCAGGCGGGGGGCGCCGCCCGCTTCCAGCTTGCGGCGCAGGTACCCGATGAACACGTCGACGACGTTGGTGTCGGCCGCGAAGTCGTAACCCCACACCAGCTCGAGGAGCTGGGCGCGCGACAGCACGGCGGTCTTGTGCTCGGCGAGCACGGCGAGCAGGTCGAATTCACGCTTGGTCAGGTCGACGTCGACGCCGTCGACGCGCGCGCGCCGGCCGGGGATGTCGACCTCCAGCGGGCCGACGGTGATGGTCTCCGAGGAGAACGTCGCCGTGGCCCCGCGCCGGCGTAGCAGCGCCTTGACCCGGGCGACGAGCTCGGCCAGCACGAAAGGCTTGACCAGGTAGTCGTCGGCACCGGCTTCCAGCCCGGCCACCCGGTCATCGACCGACGAGCGGGCCGAGAGCACACACACCGGCACGTCGTTGTCCATCGCGCGCAGTGCCGTCACCACGGACACGCCGTCGAGCACCGGCATGTTGATGTCGAGGACGATCGCGTCCGGTCGCGTCTCGGTGGCGCTGCGCAGCGCCTCGGCGCCGTCGACGGCGGTGAACACGTTGAACCCGGACAGGCGCAGGCCGCGCTCGAGCGAGGCCAGCACGTCGGGATCGTCATCGACCACGAGCACCCGGGGCGAACCCACTGGACTGTCCATGCCCGCAATCTTGCCTGACGAGAGGTCTCGGCTGCGGGAACCCGGCCCGTTACCCGTCGGGGTTCTCGTGTGCGGCGGCGGGCTCGCCCAGCCGCGCCACCTCCTCGCGCAACAGCGCGATCTCCTGGACCAGCGTGTCGATGTGGGCGGTCGTCACCATCTGGGCTGCGGTGTCCTCGTCGGCGACCCGCTGCACGATCCACGACGCCAACGTGGCGGTGATCGAGCCCAGCAGGCTGATACCGCCGATCATCAACAGCACCGCGATGACGCGTCCGGTGGGACTGACCGGGGTCAGGTCGCCGTAGCCGACGGTCGTGATCGTCGTCATCGCCCACCACAGCGCATCGCCGAAGTGGGTGATGTGCGCGTTCGGGTAGTGCCTCTCCGCCTGGAGTACGGCCAGGGAGGAGACGTAGATCAACAGCACCGCGCCGCCGACGGTGTACATCACCACGCGGCCGCGGATCGCATGGCCGAGGGCGCGGTTGAGCACCGAGATCAGCGTGACCAGGCGCAGCAGCCGAAGGTGCCGTAGGACGGGCAGCGCCACGATCGCGAGGTCGAACAGATGCCGCCAGAACCACCGCCAGCGGTGTTCGGCGATGCACAGACGCACGACGTAGTCGACGACGAACATCGCCCAGGTGGCGATGCTGACGATGTGGACCGCGACGGCGGCCGCGCCTGCGGGCAGGGCGAGCACCTCCACGCTGTAGGCCGCCAGGAACAGCAGAGCGGCGATCGCGAGCGGCCACTCCGCGCGGCGTTCCCACGCTTGCAGTCGGGTCTCCACGCCGTGTGCTCCTCCGGGGTCGACTGAATTGCGGTTCTGACGGTAGTGGGACCACCTGGGAAGTCTTTGACCTCATCCATTGTTCAGGTTTTACGGTGATGAGATGAGCTTGGAAACGGTTGCCCGGCAGTCGCTGTATCGGCAGACGCACGCCCGGGGCGGTGATCTGCACTCGTTGGCGGATCGCCGGCTGATGGCGCGCATCTGGCGTTTCGCCGCTCGGCATCATCGCATGCTCGGGTGGTTCCTGCTGGTCAGCGTCATCGGCGCGGTGCTCACGGTCGCGACGCCCCTACTCGCCGGCCGGGTGGTCGACGAGATCACCGGTGGCGGCCCGGTGTCGACGGTGGTGCTGCTCGCGTCGGTGATCGCGGTCGTGGCCCTCGCCGAAGCCGCGATGTCGTTGCTGACGCGGTGGCTGTCGTCGCAGATCGGTGAGGGGCTGATCCTCGACCTGCGCACCGCGGTGTTCGACCACGTGCAGCGCATGCCGGTCGCGTTCTTCACCAGGACGCGGACGGGGGCGTTGGTGAGCCGCCTCGGCAACGACGTGATGGGTGCCCAGCGCGCGTTCTCCGACACGCTGTCGGGCGTCGTGTCCAACATCGTGACGCTGACGCTGACGCTGGCAGTCATGATCAGCATCTCCTGGCAGGTCACGCTGGTGTCGCTGGCCCTGATGCCGCTGTTCCTAATCCCCGCCCGCCGCATCGGTGCGGCGATGGCGAAGCTCTCGCGCGAGGCAGCGGCCCACAACGCGACGATGAACACGCAGATGACCGAGCGGTTCTCCGCGCCGGGCGCCACGCTGATCAAGCTCTTCGGTGACGCCGACGCCGAGTCGCGCGAGTTCGGGGTGCGAGCCGGCCGGGTGCGCGACATCGGTGTGCGCTCGGCGATGCTGCAGGCGACGTTCATGAACTCGCTGACGTTGATGTCGGCGCTGGCACTGGCACTGGTGTACGGCCTGGGTGGTGCGCTCGCTCTGGGCGGAACATTGCAGGCGGGGGCGATCGTGTCGCTGGCTCTGCTGCTGACGCGCCTGTATGCACCGCTGACGGCGCTGGCCAACGCCCGCGTCGAGATCGCCACCGCGCTCGTCAGCTTCGAGCGCGTCTTCGAGGTGCTGGACCTGGTCCCGCTGATCCAGGAGGCGCCCGGCGCCGTCGCGATCCCCGACGGCACGGTCACCGTCGAGTTCGACGACGTCCGCTTCTCCTATCCCGCCGCCGACACCGTGTCGCTGGCATCGCTGGAAGAGGTCGCCGAGCTGGACGATCGCGGTGGTGACGAGGTGCTGCACGGCATCTCGTTCACCGCGCGGCCCGGCCAGATGGTCGCGCTCGTCGGGTCGTCGGGCGCGGGGAAGTCGACGACGGCGTCTCTGCTGGCCCGGCTCTACGACGTCAGCTCCGGGACCATCCGGCTGAACGGCGTCGACGTGCGCGATGCGACGTTCGCGTCGCTGAAGGACACGGTCGGCATGGTCACCCAGGACGGACACCTGTTCCACGAGTCGATCCGCGCCAACGTCGCGCTCGCCGCGCCGGAGGCGACCGACGACGACATCTGGGAGGCGCTGCGCCGCGCCCGCCTCGACGAGGTGGTCGCCGCCATGCCCGACGGTCTCGACACGATCGTCGGCGAGCGCGGCTATCGCCTGTCCGGCGGGCAGCGGCAACGCCTGACCATCGCGCGTCTGCTGCTGGCCGCACCCCGCGTGGTGGTCCTCGACGAGGCGACCGCATCGCTGGACTCCGAATCGGAAGCCAAGGTGCAGCAGGCACTCGCCGAGGCGCTGGCCGGGCGCACGTCGCTGGTCATCGCGCACCGGCTGTCCACGATCCGCGCGGCGGACGTGATCCTGGTCGTCGAGGACGGTCGCATCGTGGAGCGCGGTACGCACCCCGAACTGCTCGCGCGGGGAGGTCGCTACGCGGAGCTGTACCGCACCCAGTTCGGGACGTCGTCGGGCCAGCGGTCGCATCTGCCGTGTCACCGCGCCCAATCGATAGATGGGTTAACCACTTGCTCGCAGTGGGAAGATGTTGTGAGTGGCTGATTCCGGAACCAACGCGCTGCGCGCAGCGCCCGCGATAGCGCCGCGGCCCCGGCGGGTGAGGCCCAGCTCGGACCTGTGGCGGATGTTGCCGTACCTGCTGCCGTATCGCGGCCGCTGGATCCTGATGTTCACGGCCGCGATCGCCAGCCTGGGCGCGACGGTCGGCATTCCGCTGATGACCAAGGCGGTCATCGACGGTCCGGTGCGCCACCAGGACCAGCAGGGCCTGTGGACGCTCGGTGCCGCAGCGCTGGGGCTGGGCATCGCGGAGGCGGTGCTGTGGTTCATCCGTCGCTGGCTGGTGGCGCGGGCGACGATGGGTGTCGAGGCCGATATCCGCAAAGACCTCTACGCGCGGCTGCAGATCCTGCCGATGTCCTTTCACGGTCGCTGGCAGTCGGGTCAGCTGCTGTCGCGAATCATGAACGACCTGAGCACGATTCGTCGGTTCATGTCGTTCGGTCTGACGTTCCTGATCCTGAACATCCTGCAGATCACCGTCGTCACCGCGATCCTGCTTTCGATGTACTGGCCCCTCGGTGTGGTGGTGCTGGTGTCGATCGTGCCGATCACGTTGACCGTGCTGCACTTCCAGCGGGAGTACACGCGGCTGTCGCGGCTGGCTCAGGATCAGGCCGGCCACGTCGCCACCCACGTCGAGGAGTCCGCGCTCGGGTTGCGCGTGGTCAAGTCGTTCGGCCGGGAGGACTACGTCTACGACCGTTTCGACACTCAACTCTCCGACCTGTACGAGACGCAGGTCAAGCGGATCACGGTGTCGGCGAAGTTCTGGACGCTGCTGGAGATCATCCCGAACCTGACGCTGATCCTGGTGCTGGGGTTCGGCGCCTACGCCGCGGGCCACGGCTACGTCACGATGGGCACGCTCGTCGCCTTCATCACGATGATGCTGTCGCTGGTGTGGCCGATCGCCTCGCTGGGCTTCCTGCTGTCGATGACGCAGGAATCGTTCACCGCGGCCAATCGCATCGCCGAGATCTTCGACACGCCGCGCGAGATCACCGACGGCCCGCGGGATCAGACCCCACGCGGTGGCCGGCTCGAACTCGTCGACGTCGGCTTCCGGTTCCCGGACTCGCAGGACTGGGCGCTGCGCCACGTCAGCGTGACCGTCGAGCCGGGCGAGACGCTGGCGCTGGTGGGCGCGACCGGATCGGGTAAGTCGGTGCTGGTGGGTCTGCTGTCGCGGCTCTACGACGTGACCGAGGGCGAGATCCGCATCGACGCGCAGGACATCCGCGAACTGAGTCTCGAAGCGCTGCGGCGGGCGGTCGCCACCGCGTTCGAGGACCCGACGCTGTTCTCGATGTCGGTGGCCGAGAACCTGCGTCTGGGGAACCCGGACGCGACCGACGACGAGTTGCGCCAAGCCGTCGAGGTGGCTGCGGCGGAATTCGTCTACGACCTGCCCTACGGCCTGGACACCCGCATCGGCGAGCAGGGAATGAGCCTGTCCGGCGGTCAGCGGCAACGCCTGTCGCTGGCACGCGCGATTCTGGCGGCGCCGCGCATCCTGGTTCTCGACGACACGTTGAGCGCGCTCGACGTGCACACCGAGGCCGTGGTCGAGGAGGCGCTGCGCCGCGTTCTGCACGCGGTGACCGGCGTGGTGGTCGCGCACCGCGCCTCGACGGTGCTGCTCGCCGATCGGGTTGCGTTGCTGCAGAACGGCACGATCACCCACGTCGGCACCCACGCCGAGCTGTTGGCCACCGTCCCCGAGTACCGCTACCTGCTGGCCGCCGACGACGAACTCGACGACGGCTGCGAGCGCGACGCCGACTGGGAGCAGCGGGCGGACCGCGTGCGATTGGACCACGAGATCCTGGAGGGGCGGTCATGAGCCTGAGCCAGGACTGGCGCGGTCGCTTCGACGAGCACGACGACCTGCCGATCGACGAGTCGGTGCCGCGGCGCCGGGAGGCACGTACCCTGCTGGGATCCCTGCTGCGCCCGTACAAGTGGACGGTTGCTGCACTGGCATTGGTCGTGATCGTGGAAAACGTTGCGCGGCTGTCTGTTCCGATCCTGGTGCAGCGTGGCATCGACGACGGAATCCCGCCGCTGCTGCAGGGCGGGCCGGCGACGACGCTGATGACGATCGTCGGTGTGCTGTGCGCCGTGGTGGTGGTGCAGGCCAGTGCCAGGATGTTCTTCCTGCGCCGCTCCGGCCGGGTCGGCCAGCGGGTGCTGCGGGAACTGCGCCGCCGGGTGTTCCGGCATTTCGGCCGGCTCGACATCGCGTTCCACGACCGCTACACCTCTGGCCGCGTGGTCAGCCGGTCCACCAACGACGTCGAGGCCATCCAGGACATGCTGGAGACCGGCTTCGACAGCTTGATCACCGCGGTGCTGACGCTGGTCGGCACTGCGATCCTGCTGATCACGCTCGACGCCGAACTCGGGCTGATGTGCCTGGCGGCGTTCCCGATCCTGGTCGCCCTCGTCGCGTGGTTCCATCGCGAGTCGTCGCGGATCTACCGTGAGGTGCGCGAGATCTCGGCGCTGGTGATCGTGCAGTTCGTCGAGACGATGACGGGCATCAAGGCGGTGCAGGCTTACCGCCGCGAGCCGCGCAACCAGGAGATCTTCGAGGACGTCGCCGATCGCTACCGCGTCATCAACGAGAAGACGTTCAGACTGCTGGCGATCTTCATGCCGGGCGTGAAGTTCGTCGGCAACATCACCACCGGCGTCGTCCTGATCTACGGCGGCTACCGGGTGCTGCACGGCCAGATGACGATCGGCACGCTGGCCGCGTTCCTGCTCTACCTGCGGATGTTCTTCGAGCCGATGCAGGAGATCTCGCAGTTCTTCAACACGTTCCAGTCGGCGTCGTCGGCGCTGGAGAAGCTGGCCGGCGTGCTCGCGGAGAAGCCGGGCATCGGTGACCCTGCCGAGCCGGTTCAGTTGAACACGGTGCGCGGCGAGATCGCTTTCCGTGGCGTCGAATTCGAGTACGTGCCGAACCGGCCCGTGTTGCCGCACCTCGACCTGGTGGTGCCTGCCGGGCAGACGGTCGCGCTGGTCGGCACCACGGGTGCGGGCAAGACGACGATCGCCAAGCTGGTCACCCGTTTCTACGATCCCGTGTCGGGCAGTGTGTCCCTCGACGGGGTGGATCTGCGCGATCTCGCCCAGAACGATCTGCGCCGCCACGTGGTGATGGTGACGCAGGAGAACTTCATGTTCGGCGGCACCGTCGCCGACAACATCCGGTTCGGCAAGCCGGATGCCACCGACGCGCAGGTGCGCGCGGCCGCGGAGGCGGTGGGCGCCGACGGGTTCATCGCCGCACTGCCCGACGGGTACGACACCGACGTGGCCAAGCGCGGCGGCCGGTTGTCGGCGGGTCAGCGTCAGCTGGTCGCCTTCGCACGCGCGTTCCTGGCCGATCCCGCGGTGCTGATTCTCGACGAGGCGACGTCGTCGCTGGACATCCCGAGTGAGCGGATGGTGCAGCGGGCGTTGGAGACCGTGCTGGCGGACCGGACGGCGATCGTCATCGCCCACCGGCTGTCGACCGTGCAGATCGCTGACCGGGTGCTGGTGCTCGAGCACGGCCGCATCGTCGAGGACGGCTCACCGGAGGAGCTGACTTCCCGCGATGACGGGCACTACGCGGCGCTGCACCGGTCCTGGGTGCAGTCGCTGGCCTGACCCACTCCTCAGGCTCGGCGCTCAACGCGCGGCGAGCAACGGGTTCCAGACCTGGCTGAGTGACGGATGCGGTGCGATCGCGTGCCGCAGTACCGACAAGGGAACCTTGCCGACCACGGCGACCGTGGCCGCGTGGACCAGGTCCGCGATGTCCGGTCCGACGAACGTGGCGCCGAGGAGTGTGTCGCGGTCGGCATCGATCACCAGCTTTGCCTCCGCGTCGAAGCCGTCGCGCAGAATCGACAGCTCTCCGATCTCTCCGGGATAGTGCGCGCTGCGCGTCGCCACGGTGAATCCCGAGGCGCGCGCGGCTTTTTCGGTGTAGCCGACCTCGACCACCTGAGGGTCGGTGAAGATGATCTGCGGCAGATGGCCGCGATCCTGCGCGGCCATCTCCGCGCCGACCGCCACCCCACCCCGCGCGCGGTGCGCCACGATGTCGGCCACGATGCCCGCGTGGTATTGCGAGACGTGCGACAGCAGTGCGCGACCCGTCGTGTCACCGATGGCGTAGAGCCATTCACCGTCGACTCCGGTCGCCGTGAGGTGGTCGTCGACCGCGACGAATTCTCCCGCGGGGAGGCCGACTGTCTCCAGGCCAACGTCGTCGGTGTTCACGGAACGCCCCGTGGCGACGACGATCTCGTCGGCGTCGAGCTGGGTGTCGGCGGTGACGACGCTGACAGCACCGGAAGGGTGTCGGGTCACGGATGACACCGTGGAATCGACACGGACCTCGACGCCGCGGTCCTGCAGCCCGCGCGCGACCCGCTCTCCGGCGAAGGGTTCGGAGCCTTGCAGCAGTGCGGGCCCCCGTGCCAGCAGGGTGACGTCACTTCCGAGCCCGGACAGGATCGTCGCGCTCTCCACGCCGACGACGCCGCCCCCGACGACGATGCTGCGAGCGGGAACGCGAGTCATGGTCGCGAGTTCCCGATTGGTCCACGGTGCTGCAGATCTCAGTCCGTCGATGTCAGGAATGAAAGGGCTTGTCCCCGTGGCGAGGACGACGGCATGCTCGGCGTGCAGGCGACGCTGGCGGCCATCGGGCTCGGTGACCACCACCGTGCGCTCCCCGTCGAGGCGACCCCGACCGTGGATGACGTCGATGCCGGCCTGCTTCAGGCCGGTCACGATGTCGTGATCGACGAGGTGGTCGATGATCGCGTCTCGCTTGGCGAACACCGCCTCGACGTCCAGACTCCGGCTCGTCATGACCTCTCGGACTCCGGGAACCGCTGCGGCGAGCCGGCGGACCTCGATGGGGCGGATCAGTGTCTTGGTCGGATTGCACGCCCAGTAGTGGCATTCCCCGCCGACCAGCCGGTCCTCGATGAGGGCGACGGTGAGCCCGTGGGCCGTGAGGCGAAGGGCCGCGGTCACACCGCCGGGACCGCCGCCTATCACCACAGCGTCGAATCGGTCGACAGTGGTCATGTTTTCTCCTCGATGATCGTCATCTCGCTGCATGTTTCGAAACGCTGGACGGACCGGGAAGCGCTGCGTCGACGACACCCCGCAGGGCACGCCGCAACGGCGCCACGTCGCCGGTGGCATTGGCCAGCAGCACGCCGCCCTGATAGGCCGCGAGCAGAGCGGCGGCCAGCGTGTCGGCGTCGGAGCCCTCGCAGAGGCCTCCGGTGTCGGCCACGCGGTGGAGTCCGGCCGCCAGCAACTGTTCCCATCGGGTGAAACCGGAGACCAGGGCCCGGCGTGCCGCCACGTCGTCGTCCCGGAGCTGATGGATCAGCGACCCGATGGGGCAGCGGATGTTCGCCGTGGACGCGGCGTGGAAGGCGACGACCTCGTCACACCAGGCGCGGACGTCGGCGGCCGTCGTCATCGATTCGAAGGTCGGCGTGAGCCCGTCGACGACGCGCTCGACTTGAACGGCCACCACCTCGGCGACGAGGTCGGACTTGTCGACGAAAAAGTGGTACAGCTGGCTGCGTCCGACGCCTGCGGCGGCCCCGATCTCGTCGAGTGAGGTCGCTTGAATGCCTTGCGTGCCGAAGAGATTGCACGCAGCGTCGATGATTCGCCCGACGGTCGCCCGACCGCGGTCCGTGGTCGGTGTCGCCTTCATGGTCGCCTCCTCACCTTGCCGGTGCAGACTTTCTGTACTACAAAGTACACAGATTGTATTGCTCAGTACAGTTCGGTGCTGAGCCCGGCGCCAATGGTCACCCGGTACGGGGACGTGGAGGTGGGCAGCGACATGTCGTCGGATACCGGTGCGCGAATGACGGTGCGCCGACGTGGGTTCTCGAATTCCCGCAGTACGGCGGTGACCGTCCGGGTCGGGATGTGGCTGGGGGTGGCCGTCGCGCTGTGCATGGCGACCGGGCTCATCAGCCACTTCATCCAGCACCCGCAGCCGTGGTTCTGGTGGCCGACCCGGCCGGTGTGGCTCTACCGGTTCACGCAGGGCCTGCACGTGATCAGCGGTATCGCGGCGATCCCGCTGCTGGTGGTCAAACTGTGGTCGGTGTGGCCGAAGCTGTTCGAGCGCCCGGTGATCGGAGGTGCGACCCGCCAACTCGAACGGTTGTCGATCCTCGTGCTCGTCGGCTCGATGATTTTCCAGTTGAGCACTGGGCTGTTGAACATTGCGCAGTGGTACGTGTTCGAGTTCTACTTTCCACCAGCGCATTACGCGATGGCGTGGGTGGCCGTGGGCGCGATTGCGGTGCACGTCGGCGTCAAGCTTCCGACCATCCGGCACGCGCTCGGCGAGCCGGTCGACCCGGCCGACGTCGCCGGCGGCGGCGCTGTCGGGTTGACGCGACGCGGCGTGCTCCTCGGTGCCGCCGCGGCCACTGCGGCGGCCACCATCGCGACCGCGGGTCAGACGGTGCCGTGGCTGCGGCGGGTGTCGGTGCTGGCTCCGCGCTCCGGCGACGGCCCCCAGGGTGTGCCCGTGAATCGGACGGCGCTCGCGGCTGGGGTCGTGCGGGCCGCCCGTTCGCCGGACTACCGGCTGACGGTCGTCGGCCCGGGTGCGAGTCGCAGCTTCACGGTGGCCGAACTGCAGGCCATGCCGCAATCGACGCGCGAGCTGCCGATCGCGTGCGTGGAGGGATGGAGTGTCAACGCTCGGTGGACGGGTGTGTCTCTGGCCGAACTCGTTGCGGCGGTCGGCGGCTCGCCGGACTCCGACGTTCGGATGATCTCGCTGGAGCCCCCGGGGCCCTACTCGCGCACGACACTGCCGGCGCGGCATGCCCGTGATTCGGCGACGCTGATCGCCCTGCGATTGAACGGGGAGCAACTCGATCTCGACCACGGTTATCCCTGTCGACTCATCGCCGCGACGAGACCCGGTGTGTTGCAGACGAAATGGCTGACGAGGATCGAGGTGGTCGAGGTATGAACGGGGTGCCGCAGACGGTCGGGGTCAATGCCGCGCGATGGGCTCTGGTGGCGATGGGCGTCGTCATCGGTGTCTACGGCGCGTGGCAGCTCTGGGCTCTTCCCGTCAGTGCGCTGGTGCGCGTGGGCATATGGGCGGCAGCGGGCGTGATCGTTCACGACTTCGTGTTCGCCCCGTTGACGGCAGCCCTGGGGTACACCTCCCGGCGATTGATCACCGGACGCTGGTGGCCACCGGTCGCCGTCGCCGCGATGTGCTCGGTCACCCTGGTGCTTCTCGCCGTGCCCGTCGTCGACACACCGGGTGCCAAGCCCGACAACCCGAGCGTCCTCGACCGCGACTATCCGCTCGGACTCGGGGTGGCACTGACACTGGTGTGGCTGGGTGTGCCGTTGTGGCAGGCGATCCGCTTGCTGTCGCGCCGGCGCCGGTGACGCCGAGGTCAATCCGTGAAGGTCGCCAGTGCCTGCCGCCGGCGGTCGACGACGAGCCTGGTCACGTCGGGACGACCGTAATGGCCTGAGGGATCGAAGTTCTGGCGTTCGCGGCGCACCTGGCCGTGGTCGAGTGTGGCGACGGTCAGGCCCTCGGTGTCGGCGATCGGTTCGACCACCCAGCTGCCATCGGGTGCGGCGATGCACGTCCCGCCGGAGCTGATGCGTTCGTCGCTGGCCTCGCGCATCATGTCGGCGCCCGGCATGAAGTCCGGGACGTGCTCGCGGCGCAGCACACCGGACACGGAGATGACGTAAGAGCGCGATTCCAGCGCGATGAACCGGGTGGCGTCGGCGGTGTCGTAGACATCGCCCGGCCACAGCGCGACGTGCAGGTCCTCGCCCTGCGAGTACAGCGCGGTCCGCGACAACGGCATCCAGTTCTCCCAGCAGTTGAGCGAGCCCAGGGTGAACGGCGGCAGGTCGTGCGTGACGAGTCCGTGGCCGTCACCGGTGGACCAGCTCAGGCGCTCTTCGTAGGTGGGAGTGAGCTTTCGGTGCACGGAGGCCACCTCGCCGTGCGCGTCGATCGTCACGGCCGAGCAGTAGATGCTGTGACCGCCGCGGTCGGCGGGGCGCTCGGCGACGCCGAGCACGACCGTCGTCCCGTTGCGGCGGGCGGCGTCTCGCACGCCGTCGAGATGGCCGGCCTCGATCTGGACGGCCTCTTTCAGGTAGAGCGCATGGATGTCCCGCTGGAGATCGGAGTTGAACTTCGCCCCGTCGGTGCGCCCCAGCCAGAACGGGTAGCCGGGCACGAGCGTCTCGCCGAAGGCGACGAGACGGCACCCGCTGGCGCCGGCCTCGTCGACGTACCGTACGACCTTGTCCAGCGTGGCCTCACGGTCGAGGAAGACGGGTGACATCTGGACGGCACCGACGACGAGAGTCTGATCCATGTCGCTCATCCTCCTACTCCGCGCCGACGGTCTCGGCGTAGGTGGCCAGTCTGCGCGTGGCGGTCGCGCTGTGGGCGGCCATACCCTCGGAGTCGGCGATGACCTGGACGGCGTTGGCGAGCGCGGGCGTCGCTTCCCGGGCCACGCGCTGATAGGTCAGCGGTTTGAGGTATCGCGAAACCGATAGTCCGGCACTGTGTTTCGCGCCACCTGCAGTCGGAAGGACGTGGTTGGTGCCTGCCATGCCCTTGTCGGAGTAGGCGACCGTGCTCCACGGCCCGAGGAAGACGGACCCGTAGTTCTGCAGCCGGTCGTGGTACCAGTCGTCGTCGGCGGTGATGATCTCCAGGTGCTCGGGCGCGAGGTCGTCCATCAGCAACGCGGCGGTCTCACGATCGTCGGCGACCGTCACCACACCGAAGTCCCGCCAGGCGGGCCCGGCGATCGGCTCGGTGGACAGGTCCGCCAGCTGCCGCTCGACCGCCGCGATCACCG
This sequence comes from Mycolicibacterium sp. 018/SC-01/001, assembly GCF_007096635.1. Taxonomy (GTDB): domain Bacteria; phylum Actinomycetota; class Actinomycetes; order Mycobacteriales; family Mycobacteriaceae; genus Mycobacterium. Next base: position 155,204 of record NZ_VKAA01000010.1, on the reverse strand, counting down.
CGCGCCCGTGCTCGTCCGACGTGGTGACCAGGGCGGCCGGTGAATTCGTGCCGTGCTCGGCCTGTCCGAGCAGATCGGCGGCGACGATCTCGGGGTCGGCCGTCTCGTCGGAGAGCACGGCGACCTCCGACGGGCCGGCCAGCAGGTCGATGGCCACGGTCCCGAACAGCTGTCGCTTCGCCTCGGCGACATAGGCGTTGCCCGCACCGACGAGCATGTCCACGGGGAGCTCGTCGAGGAGCCCGAATGCCATGGCGGCCAGCGCCTGCACACCTCCGAGCACGAAGACGCGGTCGACGCCCGACATGTGCGCCGCGTAGACGACGGCATCGTTCGCCCCACCGCCGGGCTGGGGCGGCGTGCAGGCGATCACCGTCGACACGCCGGCCACCTTCGCGACTCCCACCGTCATGAACGCCGACGCGGTCAGCGGGAAGCGGCCGGCGGGCAGGTAGGCGCCCACACGGGCCACGGGCACGTACCGCGTCCCGGTGACCAGGCCGGGGCACAGCTCGGTCTCGAAGCCGACGAGGTGCGAGCGCTGCTCCTGCGCGAACGCGCGGGTGCGCTGCGACCCCAGGTCGATCGCCTCCCTGAGGTCGCGGGGCAGACGGTCGCCGCTCGTGGCGATGTCGTGCGGCGACAGCTCGAAGTCGTCGCGGTCGTCGTGGTCGAGCGACCGGCTGTAATCCCGCACGGCGTCGAGACCCCTGGCCTCGATGTCGCCGAGCATCGAGGTCACGGTGTCGATCACCGCCGGGTCCCGTTGCGCGGCCGGGGCGTCGACGAGCGGGCGCTTGAGGTGCCGGTACCTGCCCTGCAGGCGGTCGAGAAGGGGAGTCGAATAACGCATGAGAATCACGGTATGCACCCCACAGCCGTCGGACCAGACCGTGATTTCCGAGGTGGGTCAGAGGGTTTACCTATGCGTCGGCGCATTGCTGGCGCGTCGGAAAAGCGTCGAGGCCAAGACCCGACAGGGTCTTGGCCTCGACGGTGCCGGTGAAGGGACGTCAGGACGTCGTCGCGGTGGCACCCTGCCGATCCGCTGTGGCCAGGGCGTACTTCGGCCCTGCTTCGGAGCGGGCGATGCGCCCTCTCAGGACGACGAGCCACCAGACGGCGGCCACCCCCATCGTGACGACGAACACGAGGGCATTGGCGCGGAAGTCGGGCAGGAAGAGCAGCGCCGACATGACGGAACCGAACACCACCAGGCCCAGGATGTACACCGGCAGCCGCATGCGCCCGAGGTCGAAGACTCCCGGAGCGCCCTGCGGAATTCTGTTGCGTGCGTTGGCGAGGACGAGTCCGGCCGTCGTGAGCAGGTAGACACCGAAGAATCCGAGCGCAGACATTCCGACAATGTAGGAGAAGGTCTGCTCGTTGGCGAGCGCGGACAGCAGCAGGGCGAGCGAGACGAGGCCCGTTGCCCACACGGCGTTCGTCGGCACCTTGTGGGTGGGGGACACCTGTCGCAGCAATCGCGACCCGGGAAGCATGTTGTCGCGGCCCAGGGCGTACACCAGGCGTGTGGCGACGAGCATGCTCGCGAGCACGCACACGAGGATGTTGGTCAGTGCCACGGCGATCACCAGCTTCGAGAACCACGGTGACACCTGCTGCGCGAACAGGTCGGTGATGGGTGACGCGCTGTCGGACAACGTGTCCGGGTCCTTGATCACCAAGAGGAAGACGATGTACATGAAGAACTCGATCGCCGACGCCACCCCCAGGGCGAGGAACATCGTACGCGGAATCGTCCGGCGCGCGTTCTTCGTCTCTTCCGCCACATCGGCGGCCGCCTCGACGCCGAGCAGTCCGAAGATACAGCCGAGGCTGGCGGTCAGCCAGACGATGACGTAGGGGGAGGTGGAGTCGCCGGCGGCACCGGCGGAGAAGAGGAACTCGATGCCCTGGTGTTCGTTGGTGACGAAGAACGCGACGATCGCGATGAAGGCAGTCGCGCCGATCGTCACGACCAGTTCCAGCGCCACGCCGATGTTGTTGAGCATGGTCGCCAGCCGCACACCGTAGACGTTGATCAAGACGCACGCCAACACGACGGCGATCGATGTGAATATCTGTGCAGGCGTGCTCATCTCGACCCCCAGCACGCTACCGATGTATCCGGACATCACGAACGCGACGCCGGTGAAGCCACTGATGAATCCGACGGCGCCTGCGAAGCCGGTGAACCAGCCCAGGTGGGGGCTGACCAGTCGGCTGGTCCATTGGTAGGCATATCCCGCAAGTGGGAGCTTGACCACCAGGTCGGCGGCGATCAGCGCCCACACGAAGAACACGGCGACGGCGAGCGGGAAGGTCCACACGAAGGCCGGGCCCGCCGTGCTCAGCCCGAATCCGAATCCGGAGAACACCGCCGTCGTGGCGCTGATGACCGAGAAGCCGAGGAAGAACGACGACACTCCTCCCACCGAACGGCTGAGCCTCTGGGTGTAGCCCAGCTCGCCGAGTTGGCGGTCTTCCTCCGAGGTGTCCATGGTGATCCTCCTGGATTGCAGGTGCGAGGTCGCGATGTGGGTCAGCGTATGAACGGCTGCGCAACAGGACAACCTTGTGAAAACCGAGGAGTGTTATCGTGTTTGGCTATGGCGCTGTCGCTCATCCAGCTGCGCGTGTTCGTCACGGCGGCGCAGTGCGGGTCGTTCACGGCGGCCGCCAGAGAACTGCACATGTCGCAACCGACCGTCTCCGAGACCATCCGCCGTATCGAACAGCACTATGGCACACCGCTTTTCGTTCGTGGTGCACGCCGGCTGATCCTCACCACCCCCGGAGAGGAGCTGATGCCGCTGGCCGAGCAGACGCTGGCGTCGGCTGATGGTGCCGATCGGGCCCTCAAGGCGGTCACCGGACTGCAGGGGGGCGTGGCGTCCTTCGGATTGCTGCGCAACGCGAAGTTCTATGCGATGGCGGATCTCGTGACGTCGTTCCACGCCCGCTACCCCAACGTGCGCCTGCGCGTCATCGGGGTCAACTCCGCCGATGTCGCCGACCTGGTTCGCGATGGCGCCCTCGAGGCAGGGTTGGTGGTGCTGCCCGTCGACACGCACGATCTCTCGGTGACGCCGCTGCTGAAGGACGAAGTGGTGTACGCGACGTCGGATCCGTCGCGGACCGGGCCGGTCTCCATCGAGGACATGGTGGCCGCGAACTTGGTGCTCTACGACGCGCACGCGGGATGGCGTGACCCCACTCGCCGCCAGCTGGCGGAACGCGCGCTGCTGCGTGGCCTCGCGCTCGAGCCGGTGATCGAGGTCGAACAGGTCGACACTGCACTCGAGCTGGTTGCCGCGGGCGCCGGCGAGACCGTCGTGTCGAAGGCCGTCGCGGCGTCGGCGATCGCGCCGCCCGCCGTGAGATACCTGCCTCTGGAGGAGCCGCTCTACGACACGGTCGCGCTCATCCAGAAGGAGTCGGCGATCCTGTCGCCGGCGACCAGAGAGCTCGCACGGTTGGCGCGCGAAACCCTTGCTGGCCTTGGTTCCTCCGAAGCCGACTAGGCGCTCAGCGGAACTCGGAGAAGAACGCGGCGACGTCGTCGGTGAACAATTCGGGCTGCTCGAACGCCGCGAAGTGACCACCGCGAGGCATGTCGGTCCACCGGGTGATGGTGTAGGTCTCGTCGCACCAGCGCCGCGACGAGCGCAGGATCTCCTTCGGGAACGACGCCACGCCCGTGGGCAATTCGACCCGGCCGGCATCGCGGAACGAGCCGAAGCTCTCCCAGTACAGCCGCGCCGACGACGTCGCACTGGCGGTCAGCCAGTACAGCATCACGTTGTCGAGCATCTCGTCCTTGGTGAGCACGTTCTCCGGATGGCCGTCGCTGTCGGTCCACGCCCAGAACTTCTCGACGATCCACGCCATCTGTCCGACGGGGGAGTCGGTGAGTCCGTAGCCCAGCGTCTGCGGGCGCGTGGACTGCTGCTTGGAATATCCGGTGCCCCACTGCTGGTGTTCGGCGTAAGCCGCGAGGACCTCGCGTTCCTCGGTGGTGGTATCGGAGAGATCTTTCGGCGGCCGGCCGATCGGCATGTTGGTGTGGATGGCCACGCAGTGGCCCTGGTTGCGGCCGATCTGCGTGGTGACCGCCGACCCCCAGTCTCCGCCCTGAGCCCCGTAGCGCTGGTAGCCGAGGCGGACCATCAGCTCGTCCCACGCCGCCGCGATGCGTTCGATACCCCACCCCGTCGAGGTGGGCTTACCCGAGAAGCCGTAACCGGGCAGCGACGGGCAGACCACATCGAATCCGGCGGCGGTGAGCGGCTCGATCACCTTGGTGAACTCGACGATCGATCCCGGCCAGCCGTGGGTGATCAGCAGCGGGAACGCGTCGGCGCGCCCGCACCGCTGGTGCACGAAATGGATGGCGAGCCCGTCGATCTCGGTGGTGAACTGGTCGAACCGATTCAGTGCGGCTTCCCTTGTCCGCCAGTCGTATTCGTCGCGCCAGTAGTCGGCGAGCTCACGCGCATAGGACAGCGGCAGGCCCTGGCTCCAGTCGTCGACGCACTCGCGTTCGGGCCACCGGGTCTTGCGTAACCGCTCCTGCAGATCGGCGAGGTCGGCGTCGGGGATCGCGATGCGGAAGGGGGTGACGGCGGGCATGACTCATCCTGGCACCGGGATAATCGGGACTCGTGTCCACCCCGACGCTCGTCCTGCTCGCCGCCACCACACTGGCCGCCTGCATCTGCCTGGGTGCCGCGCTCTACGAGGCGCTCGTCGTCGACCCCTACTGGCCCCGGCGGCCCGGGCTGATCCAGTCACGCAACGGCGGTATCGCCCGTGTCCGGTTCTGGCTGCCTGCGCCCGTCGTGTTCGAGGTGCTGTTGATCCTCACCCTGGTTCTGACGTGGGGGGATGCTGCGATCGGGATTCCTCTGCTGGTGGCGTTGGTCAGCCACGCCACGATGCGGCTGTGGGCGCTGTTCGACCTCGTCCCGCGGGCCGCGGAGTTCGAACGCACCGACCCGGCTGACGTCGACGAGGCCGCGGCGGTGCGCTGGACGCGTCGCAACCTGCTGCGGGTGCCGCTGCTGCTCGTCACCTCCGGCGCGATGCTGACTGCGCTGGCGCTGGCCTGACGTCAGTCGTCGGGGAAGATCCGCGGCAGCGCGGTGGCGCTGCCGGTGAAGTTGGGTGTCCGCTTCTCCCGGAACGCCGCGACGCCTTCCTTGCCGTCGCCGATCGAGGTGTAGAACATCGCCAGCGAATCGCTGAGGTGTGCGTGCAGCGGTGACTCGGCGGCACCGTTGCGGTACAGCAGCTGCTTGGACAGCGCCAGCGCCACCGGCGAACGCCCGGACACATAGCTGCGGGCCAGCGCGACCGCATCGGCGACTAGTGAGTCGGCCGGGTGCACCGAGCGCAGCAGTCGGCCGCGCAGCGCGTCGTCGGCGGCGAGGATGTCCGCGGAGTACACCCAATCGAGCGCCTGCTGCAGGCCCACCAGCCGGGGCAGGAACCACGACGAACAGGCCTCGGGCACGATGCCCAGGCGGCCGAACACGAACCCGATCCGGGCCTTGTCCGATGCGACGCGGATGTCCATGGCCAGCGTCATGGTCGCGCCGATGCCGACCGCGGCGCCGTTGATCGCGGCGATGACGGGCTTGGGCAGCGCGTGGATGGCGAGGGTGACCCGGCCGCCGGTGTCGCGGATACCGCTGTGCAGCGGCTCGTTCGCGTACCCGGCATGCATCTGTTCCGGCGTCGGGGCCAGGCTCTCGTCGAGCCCGAACACGTTGCCCTCCGCCGACAGGTCCATTCCCGCGCAGAACGCGCGGCCCGCGCCGGTGACGACGACGGCGCGGATCGCGTCGTCGTAGGCGTCGACGGTGAAGAACTGCTCGAGTTCGCGGGCCATCGTCACGGTGAACGCGTTGAGCTGATCGGGCCGCGACAACGTCAGCAGGGCGACCCCGTCGTCGTCGACAGTGCAGTGCAGGGTTTCGTACGTCACGCGCTGAGGCTACCCACGACGGCTCACGCCTCGAGTTCGCCGAGCACCTTGCGTTCGATCGCCGCGCGGGTCGCCACCGGGAGCACGACGAGTCCGGCCAGCTCCTTCTGGGCACGGCCGTAGGCGTTCTGGCGTTCCTGCGGTGTCGCCGCGTCGTCGCCTGCCAGCCGCAGCAGATGCTGCGCGCGGGCCAGCCGGTCCTGGTCATCGGCGGAGAAATCGCTGCGCCGGCGCCGGGCCGCTTCGGTCTCGGCAGCCTCGAATGCCGCGACGTACTCGCTGACCGCGTCGCGGTATCCCGCGACGGCATCGCGATCGTCGAGGATGTCGTCGGCACGCGCGGGCCGCAGCAGGTCCGCTCGGCTCTTGGCCTTGTGGAAGGCGAGGGTCAGCGGTTCCCGCATGTCCGTCATCACCGGGAAGTCCAGCAGTTTTGCCACGTCGAGTTCGTAGGACAGCCAGCGCGCGTCGGTGGCGTCATGGCGCTCGAGCATCTTGGTCAGTTCGCGGCGCCGGTTCTCGACGGAGGTCTGCCCGGAGGCCTTCTCCCGGGCGAGCGCGACCTTGGTCTCCTGCTTGATCCGGTAGCGCTCGAGCCGGCGCTGGGCGCGGCGCTCGTTGGCGGCCGAGACGCCGCGAGCCGCCCCGCCGAGCACCCCGCCGAGGGGGAACACCAGCCACCAGTAGTTGCCGGCGAAATGCAGCAGCGCCTCCACAAGCCCAGAATGCCACCGGTCGGTGTGGTGGGATTGGCCGATGCCGGACGCGCCGCCAGATCCAGCCTCCGAGCCCGCCGTCGTCGCCCGCGGGCTCACCCTGCGGGGCCCGTGGGGGCCGGTGTACGGGCCCGTCGATCTCGACATCCCGGCATCCGGGGTGACGGTCCTGATCTGCCCGGCCGGGTCGGGACGAACCGCGCTGGCGATGACGCTGGCCGGACGGATGCGGCCGGACTCGGGGTCGCTGTCGGTGTTCGGCCGGACCCGGGCCCGCGACATCTTCGCACTCGCCGCCCTGGCCGGCATCGACGAACCCGACACCGTGGCCGAATCCGTCACCGTCGGTGACCTGATCACCGAACAGTTGCGTTGGGATGCGCCGTGGCACAAGCTGATTCGGCGGGCCGACGAGGACGGTCTGCGCCGCGTGTGCGGTCAGGTGTTCGGTGAGCTGCCGCTGCCGTCGCGCTCGGAGTTCGTCGCGGAGCTGACCGAACTCGACGGTCTGCTGCTGCGGATCGCGCTGGCCAACACGCGTCGCCCCGAGCTGCTCGTGGTTGGCGACCTCGAGCAGGTCACCAGCGATCGAGACCGGGGCGTGCTGGTGGACCGCCTGGTCGATCTGGGCCGTACGCAGACGGTGTTGACCTCGAGCGTCAACGGTGTGGCCGCCCGCCCTGGGCTGCGGGAGATCCCGGTGGCCAACATCTCCCGCGCGGAACTCGCGGGTCATCAGAAAGGCGGGGCGTAGCGGTGTTGGCCGGCATGTCTCTGGGCACGGACCTCAAGCGTTACACGCACGGCCGCATGCCGCGGATCGCGCTCGTCACGATCATCCTGTTGCCGCTGCTCTACGGCGCGATGTACCTGTGGGCGTTCTGGAATCCGTTCGCCGAGGTCGGCAAGGTGCCCGTTGCGCTGGTCAACGCCGATCGCGGCGCACAGGTGCAGGGTGCGCAGGTGAACGCGGGTGACGAGGTCGCGCGGGCGTTGCTCGATTCCGGGCAGCTGGACCTGACCGAGGTGTCCCCGCAGGAGGCCGCCGACGGTGTCGCCGACGGCCGGTTCTACTTCTCGATCACGTTGCCGGAGAACTTCTCCGAACTGGTCGGCTCCCCATCGGGTCCCCGGCCCGAGCAGGCGCCGCTGCAATTCACGTTCAACGACGCGAACAACTATCTCGGCACCGTCATCGGACAGAACGCGTCGCGGGAGATCCTCAATCAGGTCAACGCGAAAATCGGGGAACGCGGCATCGGCACCGTGGTGAACGGCCTGGCCGACGCGGGCAAGGGTCTCGATCAGGCTGCCGGCGGCGCCGACCAGTTGGCCGGCGGTCTCGTCACCGCCGACGACGGTGCACACCGGCTCGCCGGCGGCGCCGACACGTTGACCTCGGGTCTGCGCGCCGCGCAGGCAGGATCGGCGCAACTGGCCGCGGGTACCCGGCGCCTGAGCGGGTCCGTCGACACGGCGACCGCACCGCTTCTCGACGTGCTCGACCGGGTGGGCGCGTTGGACCTGAATCCCGACGAGGTCGCCGGCGCCGCGCAGCATCTGTCCGGCGCGGTCCGCTCGACGACCGACCGGATCGCCGCGCTCAACATCAACAGCGCCCAGGCGGCCGCGATCGTCGATCAGGCGGTCGGCTTCCTGCAGCACAACCCCGATCCCGCGGTGCGTGACGCCGGCCAGGCTCTCGCCGGCGCCCAGCGCCTGCTGCGGGCGCAGGGTATCGACCCCACCACAGATGACGGGTTGGTCCGGCTGCGCGACAGTGCCGCCACGTTGGAGGGAGAGCTCGGTGACCCCAACAGCCGGCTGCGGACATTCCTGACACGAGCTCTGAACGGCGGTCTGCGGTCCGACGTCACACAGCTCCGCGACGGGGTCCACCAACTCGATTCGGGTGCGCAGCGTCTGAACGTGGGTCTGGGCCAATTGACTGCCGGGGGCAACCAATTGTCCTCGGGTGCACACCAACTCGCCGACGGGACGACACAGTTGCGGTCGGGCGCTAAGGAGCTGGCCACCCGTCTGCGCCAGGGCGCCCAGCAGATTCCGTCGTGGAACCCACAGCAGCGCACCGCGGTGGCGCGCACGCTGGCCGCACCGACCGAGCTCGACTTGCGCAACACCCACCCGGCGGCGACCTTCGGGACCGGGTTCGCCCCGTTCTTCCTGCCGCTGGCGCTGTTCATCGGTGCCTTGATCGTGTGGATGTTGTTGACGCCGTTGCAGTCCCGTCCGATCGTGAACGGGCTCGGCGCGCTGCGTGTGGTGTTGGCCTCCTACTGGCCGGGCCTGCTCATCGTTGTCTGCCAGGTGGTGGTGATGTATGCGGTCGTGCACTTCGGGGTGGGCTTGAAGGCCGTCCATCCGGTGGCCGCGGTCGCGTTCCTGGCACTGGTCGCGGGTGCCTTCCTGGCCCTGATCCAGGCGTTCAACGCGGTGCTCGGGGTCGCGGTCGGCCGTGTCGCGACGCTGGCGTTCCTGATGCTGCAGCTGGTGTCGGCCGGCGGGATCTATCCGGTCGAGACCACCGCCAGGCCGTTCCAGATATTGCACCCAGTCGATCCGATGACCTACGCGGTCAACGGTTTACGCCAGTTGATCGTCGGCGGGGTGGATGCCCGGCTGTGGACGGCTGTCGCCGTGCTCTCGACCGTGCTGCTGGCCTCGCTGGCCGCCAGTTCGTGGGCGGCGCGGCGAAACCGCCAGTACACGATGGAACGGCTGCACCCGCCGATCGAGGTCTGACGTGGGACGCGACGACGACCGGCGGCTCGCGGACTTCGCCGGTGCCGTGGTGTCACTGCTGCTGCAGGGGTTCTGTTGGCGCGCAGCGATGTTCCTCTCCCACTCCGATGCTCCAGTGCTGCGCTACGGCGGCTTCGCAGTACTCATGGTGACCCTGGCCGCGGTGATCGCGCAGGTGGCCCGGAGGCGCCGGGCTGCGTGGCTCGCCGTGGGCGGGCTGGCCGTCCAGGCCGTGATCGGCGCCGTGGTCGTGGTGGTCTGAGGGCTCAGGGCAGGCCGATGCGTCGGTAGCGCTCGATGCGGGCGCTCAGCCTCTGCTCGGCAGGCGCGGTCCGCAATGCATGCAATTCGGCGGCGATGGTGGCGGACAGTCGGGCGATGAACGCGCGGGGTTCGTCGGCAGCGTCGGGATGTTCGGGCACGATCACGTCGACGATGCCGCTGCGCAGCAGGTCGGCGGATCGAATACCTTGTGCCGCAGCTAGTTCGGGCGCGTGGTCGACGTCGCGGAAGACGATCGCGCTGGCGCCCTCGGGCGGTAGCGGTGCCAGCCAGCCGTGCTGTGCCGCGATCACGCGGTCGGCGGGCACCATCGCCAGCGCCGGACCGCCGCTGCCCTGCCCCAGCAGAATCGACACCGTCGGAGTGTCCAGCATGACCAGCTCGGCCAGACAGCGCGCGATCTCAGCGGCCAGCCCGTCCTCCTCGGCGTCGACCGACAACGCCGGGCCCGCCGTGTCGATCACCAGAACCAGCGGCAGTTGCAGACCGGCGGCCAACGCCATGCCGCGGCGCGCTTCGCGAAGCGCGGCGGGGCCCGTCCGGAGGGCAGGAGCGGAGCGACCCGGGAAAGAATCAGGGCCGCCGACCACGTGTTCCTGACCGAGCACCACGGCGGATTGGCCCCCGAAGCGGGCCAGCGCGAGCAGCGTCGTCGCCGATTCGCCGCGCCCCGTGCCCGACAGCAGGACCCGTTCGGTGGAGCCGTACCGCAGCAGCACACCCGCCCCGGGCCGCTCCGGCCGCCGGGAGATCTCCACCGACTCCCAGGCGGGCACGTCGGGCAGTGGCCCGCACGGGGGTGCGGTCGGCACCGTCGCGGGTTCGTCGGACATCACGGTCAGCGTGCGGTCGATCGTCGCGCGCAGGACCTCGAGCGGCACGACGGCGTCGACGACGCCGTGGCGCTGCAGGTTCTCCGCGGTCTGCACACCGGGCGGGAACGGTTCGCCGTACAGATGCTCGTAGACCCGCGGGCCGAGGAATCCGATCAGCGCGCCGGGTTCGGCGGCGGTGACGTGCCCCAGCGAACCCCAGGACGCGAACACCCCGCCGGTCGTGGGGTGGCGCAGGTACACCAGGTACGGCAGATGGGCCTGTTTGTGCTGCTGCACCGCCGCGGTGATCTTGACCATCTGCAGAAAGGCCACGGTGCCTTCCTGCATCCGGGTGCCGCCCGAGCTGGGGGAGGCCAGGAGAGGCAGCCGCTCGGCGGTGGCCCGCGCCACCGCCGCGACGATGCGTTCGGCGGCGGCCACCCCGATGGACCCCGCCAGGAACTCGAACTCGCAGACGAGGAGCGCGACCCGGCGGCCGAACACCCGGCCCTCCCCGGTGAGCACCGATTCGTCGAGGCCCGTCGCGGTCCTGGCATCGCGTAGCTCCCGGCGATAGGAGTCCGACATCGGGACCTCCAGAGGCGGATCGTCCCAGCTCACGAACGATCCGTCGTCGAGCACGGCGTCGCGCAGTGCAAGGGCGCGGATCCGGCTCACAGGAAAAGGCTAATAGGCTGGCCTCATGATTGAAGCCACCCGTGACGGCCACGTGCTGACTCTCGAGATGCAGCGTCCGGAGCGGCGCAACGCCCTCAACGCCGAACTCGTCGACGGATTGCGCGATGCCGTCGAGACGGCCGCAGGCGAGGATGTCCGCGCGATCGTGCTCACCGGCGCCGGCCACGTGTTCAGCTCCGGCGCCGACCTGTCCGGCGGCCAGGGCGTGGCCGACGAGCTGCCCGACAAGGCCAAAGCGCTCAATCTCGCGATCGACAAGGCTCCGGTGCCCGTGATCGGCGCGATCAACGGACCGGCGATCGGCGCCGGGGTGATCCTGTCGATGATCTGCGATCTGCGCGTCGTGGCGCCCGAGGCCTACTTCCAGTTCCCCGTCGCCAAGTACGGCATCGCGCTGGACAACTGGAGCATCCGCCGGCTGACCTCGCTGGTGGGTGCCGGGCGGGCACGCGGCATGCTGCTCGCCGCCGAGCGGCTGACGTCGGAGGCGGCCTTGCAGACCGGGATGGCCAACCGGATCGGCACACTGGCCGACGCGCAGGCGTGGGCGCACGAGATCGCCGGATACGCACCGCTGGCCCTGCAGCACGCCAAACGGGTGCTCAACGACGACGGCGCCTACGAGGACCCGTGGCCGGCGCACCAGGAACTGTTCGACCGGGCGTGGAAGAGCCAGGACATCATCGAGGCGCAGGTGGCCCGCATCGAGAAGCGCGCACCGAAGTTCGTGGGCGCCTGATGTTCTCCGCCGCGCTGCGGTTCGGGTTCGGGACGGCCTCGCTGCTGGGTGCAGGCTGGGTGCTGCGTGCGCTGCAGGGGACCTCGGCCTCGCTGGGCGCGACGCCCGCCGAGATCGCGCCGGTGGCGCGGCGCTCGCCGCAGTATCGCGACGGGAAGTTCGTCAATCTCGAGCCGCCCTCGGGGATGAGGATGGACCGGGAAGCGCAGCGCTCGCTGTTGCGCGATCTCGCGAACTCCGGCTCCTCGGGCAAGCCACCGGGGCCGATTCCGCTCGCCGATCCACCCACCGTTCATCCGGAAACGCTGACCGCGGCGGCGAGCTGGTACGGCCACTCCAGCTCACTGATCGAGGTGGACGGCTATCGCGTGCTGGCCGATCCGGTGTGGAGCCGGCGGTGCTCGCCGTCGCGCGCGGTCGGCCCGGAGCGCATGCACGAGGTGCCGCTGCTGATCGAAGCGCTGCCCGCCGTCGACGCGATCGTCATCAGTCACGATCACTACGACCATCTCGACATCGATACCGTCATCGCGTTGACCCGCAGTCAGCGGGCGCCGTTCCTGGTGCCGCTCGGCATCGGCGCGCACCTGCGCAAGTGGGGCATCCCGGAGAGCCGCATCGTCGAACTCGACTGGCACGAATCGCACCGCGTCGGAGATCTGACGCTGGTGTGCACCCCGGCGCGGCACTTCTCCGGCCGGCTGTTCACCCGGGACACCACGCTGTGGGCGTCGTGGGTGGTGATGGGGCCGAAGCATCGCGCCTTCTTCGGCGGCGACACCGGATACACCAAGAGCTTCGCCGAGATCGGTGCCGAGTTCGGGCCGTTCGACCTGACGCTGCTGCCGATCGGCGCCTACCACCCCGCGTTCTCGGACATCCACATGAATCCCGAGGACGCGGTACGCGCTCATCTGGACCTGACCGAGGGTGGCTTGATGATGCCGATCCACTGGGCCACGTTCCGGCTGGCGCCACACCCGTGGGCCGAGCCGGCCGAGCGGCTGGTCGTCGCTGCCGACGCCGAGGGCGTCCGGATCGCGGTGCCGATCCCCGGCGGCCGGGTGGACGGCGATTCGGCGTTCGACCCGTGGTGGCGGATGTAGCGCCCGCAGCGGGTTACCGTTTCGATCATGAAACCCCGTGTGGCCGCGTCCCTGCTGGCCGTGGCGTCGATGCTCGCCGCCGGTTGTGGTGGCGGCTCGGCACCGAGTTCGACGACGACGGCCTCGCCGTCGGCTCAGGACGGTGACACACCGCCCCCTCTGGTGCCGGCGATGCCGCTGCCCGCGGCCGCGGTCGACAATGCGGTTGCCAGACTCGACGGCCTGGCCGAGGAGTTGATGACCTCCTCGGGCATTCCCGGGATGGCGGTGGCCGTGGTGCACGGGGGAAAGACCGTGTACGCCAAGGGTTTCGGTGAGAAAGATGTGACACGGCCGGACGGCTCCGACAACGCGGTCGACCCGGACACCGTCTTCCAGCTCGCCTCGGTGTCCAAACCACTGTCGGCCTCGGTGGTCGCTCATGAGGTCGGCGTGAAGACCGTCGACTGGAACACGCCGATCGTGTCCGAGCTGCCGTGGTTCGCACTCGCCGATCCGGCGCTCACCCCGATGGTCTCGATCGGGGACATGATGTCGCACCGGTCCGGGCTGCCCGACCACGCCGGGGATCTGCTCGAAGACTTGGGCTACGACCGTCGGCAGGTGTTGGAGAAGCTGCGGGATTATCCGCTCGACCCGTTCCGGATCTCCTACGCCTACACCAATTTCGGCTTCACTGCCGGCGCGGAGGCGACGGCCGCGGCGGCCACCAAGCCGTGGGAGGACCTCGCCTCGGATGTGCTGTTCCGGCCACTCGGCATGACGACGGCGAGCTTCCGCTTCGCCGACTACGCGCGCCGGCCCGATCGCGCGGTCGGGCACATCCGCATCGACGGTACCTACCGGCCCCAGTTCGTCCGTGACGCCGACGCGCAGGCCCCTGCCGGCGGCGCGAGCGCCTCGGTGACCGATATGACGCACTGGCTGGCGATGGTGCTGGGCAACGGGAGTTACCAGGGGCGGCAGATCATCGACCCGGCGGCACTGCTGCCGGCACTCACCCCGCAGTCGGTGTCCAGTCCGGCCACCGAACCGGCGATGCGCACCGGGTTCTACGGGTTCGGCTTCAACGTCGGAACGACGTCGGCGGCGCGCACCGAGTTGAGCCACTCCGGCGCCTTCGAGCTGGGTGCCGGATCGAACATCCTGATCCTGCCGTCGGCCGACGTGGCGATCGTCGCACTCACCAACGCCACCCCGTCGGGTGTCCCGGAGACGTTGACGGCGGAGTTCGCCGACCTGGTGCAGTTCGGGGAGATCCGGCAGGACTGGCGAGGCCTGTACGCCAAGGCTTTCGAAAAGATCGACGCCCCCGTCGGGGCACTCACCGGCAAGCAACCGCCCGCGGATCCCGCGCCGCCGGCACCGCTGGCCGACTATCTGGGGACCTACCGCAACGACTTCTGGGGACCCGCGACCGTGACACAGGTCGACGGCGCTCTGCGGCTGCGGATCGGGGCCAACCTCGATGTGCCGCTGCGGCATTGGGACGGCAACACGTTCGCCTACGACTTCGTCACCGAGAACGCCCCACCCGGCACGGTGGCTTCTGCCACGTTCGACGGCCCGCGATTGACCCTCGACTACTACAACGCCCAGGGCAAGGGAGTGTTCATCCGGTGACAGCTGCGGGCCTCTCCGATGCCGACGTCGCCCGGCGCATCGCCGAGGGCAAGACCAACGACGTCCCGGCACGCGCCGCGCGCAGCGTGTCGGAGATCGTCCGCGGCAACGTGTTCACGCGCATCAACGCAATTCTCGGGGTGCTGCTGATCATCGTGCTGTCCACGGGGTCGGTGATCAACGGTGCGTTCGGTCTGCTGATCATCGCCAACAGCGGGATCGGCATCATCCAGGAGCTGCGGGCCAAGCGAACCCTGGACAGGCTCGCGATCGTCGGCCAGGCACAGCCGGTGGTGCGGAGGCTTTCCGGCACCGCGCCCCGGCAGCCCAGCGAGGTGGTCCTCGACGACCTCATCGAGCTCGGACCCGGCGACCAGATCATCGTCGACGGTGACGTCGTCGAGGCGGCCAATCTGGAGGTCGACGAGTCCCTGCTGACCGGCGAAGCCGACCCGATCGCCAAACACCCGGGCGATCATGTGATGTCGGGCAGCTTCGTGGTCGCGGGCAGCGGCGCCTATCGCGCCACCAAGGTCGGCCGGGAGGCCTACGCCGCCAAGCTCGCCGACGAGGCCAGCAAGTTCACGCTGGTGAAATCCGAACTGCGCAGCGGCATCAACAGAATCCTGCAGTTCATCACCTATCTGTTGGTGCCGGCCGGAGCGCTGATCATCTACACCCAGCTGTTCACCACCGACGCGGGCTGGCGGGAATCGGTGTTGCGCATGGTCGGTGCGCTCGTGCCGATGGTGCCCGAGGGCCTGGTGCTGATGACGTCGATCGCGTTCGCCGTCGGTGTCGTGCGGCTGGGGCGGCGGCAGTGCCTGGTCAACGAGCTGCCCGCGATCGAGGGTCTGGCCCGCGTGGACGTGGTGTGCGCCGACAAGACCGGCACGCTCACCGAGAACGGCATGCGCGTCAACCAGGTCGAGCCGCTCGGCACGTCGGAGGTGCCGGAGGTGCTGGCACAGTTGGCCTCCGACGATGACCGGCCCAATGCCAGCATGGCCGCGATCGCGGAGGCCTACCGCATGCCGCCGGGCTGGACCGCCACGGCGACGGCGCCGTTCAAGTCGGCAACCAAGTGGAGTGGCGCGTCATACGGCGAGCACGGCAACTGGGTGATCGGCGCGCCCGACGTGCTGCTCGACCCGGCGTCTCCGGCCGCCGCGCAGGCTGAACAGATCGGGGCGCAGGGGCTGCGCGTACTGCTCCTCGGTTCGGCCGACGTGCCGGTCGACGATCCGGAGGCGCCGGGTTCTGTGACGCCTGCTGCGCTGGTGGTGCTCGAGCAGCGGGTGCGTCCTGACGCCCGGGACACGTTGGAGTACTTCGCTTCTCAGCGTGTCTCGGTGAAAGTGATCTCCGGGGACAACGCCGTGTCGGTCGGGGCGGTGGCTGCCTCGTTGGGTCTCGCGGGCGAGACGATGGACGCCCGCCGATTGCCGTCCGAGCCGGATCGGCTGGCCGACACACTGGAGGAGTGCACGACGTTCGGCCGGGTGCGGCCCGACCAGAAGCGCGCGATGGTGCATGCTCTGCAGTCGCGCGGGCACACGGTCGCGATGACCGGCGACGGGGTCAACGACGTGCTGGCGCTCAAGGACGCCGACATCGGCGTGGCGATGGGCTCGGGCAGTTCGGCGTCCCGCGCGGTGGCTCAGATCGTGTTGCTGGACAACAAGTTCGCCACCCTGCCGTATGTGGTGGGGGAGGGCCGGCGCGTGATCGGCAACATCGAGCGGGTCTCCAACCTGTTCCTGACCAAGACCGTCTATTCGGTGCTGCTCGCGGTGCTCGTCGGCCTCGCGGGCCTGTCGGCCGAGATCTTCGGCACCGATCCGCTGCTGTTCCCGTTCCAGCCGATCCACGTCACCATCGCGGCCTGGTTCACGATCGGCGTGCCTGCCTTCATCCTGTCGCTGGCACCAAACGCCGAACGCGCGCACTCCGGCTTCGTCCGCCGCGTCATGACCGCGGCACTGCCGTCAGGCCTGGTGGTCGGCATCGCGACGTTCGTCTCGTATCTGCTGGCCTATCAGGGTCGTGCCGCGTCTGCGGCCGAACAGACCCAGGCCTCCACCGCGGCGCTGATCACGCTGCTGGTGTCGGCGCTGTGGGTGCTGGCCGTCGTGGCCCGGCCCTATCAGTGGTGGCGGGTTGCGCTCGTCGCGGTCTCCGCGCTGGCCTACGTGCTGATCTTCAGTCTCCCGCTGGCATGGCAGGTGTTCCTGCTGGATCCGACGGACCTGTCGACGACATCGACCGCGCTGGCCATCGGGGCACTCGGAGCTGCTGCCGTCGAGGTGATCTGGTGGGTGCAGGGCCGGGTTCTCGGCGAAACCCGCAGGCTGTGGCGTTCGCCAGAACGGTAAAGTCGACGCCATGGGATTTTTGGACAAGGCGAAAGATCTTCTTTCCAAGAACGCCGACAAAGTGGACACCGTGATCGACAAGGCGGGTGACCTCGTGGACAAGAAGACGCAGGGCAAGTACGCGTCGACGGTCGACAAGGTGCAGGACGCCGCCAAGAAGGCCGTGGCCGATCAGTCCGGTCAGCCGGGGACACCAGGGACGCCTCAGCCGGGGACGCCGCAGAAGCCGCCGGTTCCGCCGCAGCAGGAACCGCCGACCGCTCCTCCGGTGTCGTAGGGCACCCATGGCGAAGCTCTCGGTCTCCGTCGACGTACCGCTGCCGCCCGAGAAGGCGTGGGAGAGCGCGTCGGATCTGTCCCGCTACAAGGACTGGCTGTCGATCCACAAGGTGTGGCGTTCGCCGCTGCCCGACACCATCGACAAAGGCACGACGATCGACTCGATCGTCGAAGTCAAAGGCATGCTCAACCGCGTCTCGTGGACGGTCGTGCATTACAAGCCACCGGAGGCGATGACGCTCAACGGCGTGGGCCGCGGCGGTGTCAAGGTCAAGCTGATGGGCAAGGTGAGGCCGGCTCCCGACGGCTCGGGTGGTTCCACCGTGCAGTTCGACGTGCACCTCGGCGGGCCGGCGCTGTTCGGTCCGATCGGCATGGTGGTGGCCAGCGCGCTGCAGAGCGACATCCAGGAGTCGCTGAACCGGTTCAAGGCCGTCTTCGCCCCGGCCTGACCTTTCCCGGCGGGCAGAAACCTAGTGGGCGAGCGCGTCGGCGATCGGTGTGTCGCCGGCGATCACCTCGAACGTCCGGCCCCCGGTCTGCGCATCGTCGAGCACCGCGACGATGACCGCCGCGACATCGGCGCGCGCGATGCTGCCCCGGCCGGTGTGCTCAGCGATCGTGACCCGGCCGGCGGGTTCGTCGTCGGTGAGATGCCCCGGGCGCACGACCGTCGTCGACAGGTGGCTGCGAGAACGGATGTCGTCATCCGCCGCACCCTTGGCTCGCAGGTAGGCGACGAACACCTCGTCGGCCGCGTCGTCAGGCGTGTGCACGTCGGCACCCATCGCCGAAATCATCACGTAGCGCCGCACGCCGGCGGCTTCGGCGGCGTCGGCCAGCAGGATCGCCGCGTCCCGGTCGACGGTCTCCTTGCGGGCGGCGCCGCTACCGGGGCCGGCGCCGGCGGCGAACACCACGGCATCGGCACCGGCAAGACGGCCCGCGACCTCGTCGACGGTCGCGCGCTCCAGGTCGAGCACGACCGGCTGGGCGCCGGCGGCCTCGAGGTCGGCGGCGTGGTCGGGGTTGCGGATCAGTCCGCTGACGGCGTCCCCGCGGGCGGCCAGCAGCCGCTCGAGGATCAGCGCGATCTTGCCGTGACCACCTGCGATGACGACCTGCATCGTCGATTCCTCCTCGGTCGGGGACACCCATGTGGTGCCAACGTCACGGTGCCCCGGGCTGTTCTGATCGAAACCGTTGGGCATACTGGCGCCCGTGCAGTCGATGCTCGCCCGTGCCCTGACCGCTCTCGCCGCGGCGGTCGTCACCGTCGTCGCATCAGCCGTCCCGGCAGGCGCTGCCCCCGGGCCTGCCCAGGGACTCCTGCAGATCGGCGGCCTCCAACGCACCTACTCCGTGCACGTGCCGCCCGGACCGGTGACCGGCCTCGTCATCAACCTGCACGGGGCGGGGCAGACAGGCCGTGACCAGGAGGCGTTCACGAACTACGACGCCGTTGCCGACCGCTACGGATTCGTCGTCGCCTACCCCGACGGTGTCGACATGAGCTGGGCCGACGGGCGGGGCGGCTCGGTCCCCGAGCGGCAGGGTGTCGACGACGTGAGCTTCCTGTCCACGCTGATCACGCAGCTCACCGGTGACTACGGGGTGAACCCGGGCCGGGTGTTCGTCACCGGGATGTCGGCAGGCGGCTTCATGGCCCAGCGGCTGGCATGCGATCGTGCCGACCTGGTGGCCGCCGTCGTCTCGGTCGCCGGAACCCTGGGTGCGACGGTTCCGTGTGCGCCGTCGCGGCCGGTGTCGGTGCTCGCCGTGCACGGGGACGCCGATCCGGTGGTGCCGTTCGGAGGCGGTCCGATGGTCGGCCGCGGCGGGCCGAGTGTCATCGTCTCCGCGCCCGATCTGGTGGACCGGTGGCGCGCCATCGACGGGTGCCCGCCCCCGGTGGTGACCCCGGGCCGCGCGTCGTCGACCGGCTGTGCCGACGGTACGGCGGTCGAGTTGGTGGTGATCGGCGGCGGTGGGCATGTCTGGCCGACGGGCTTCGGGTTCGACGCCAGCCAGGCGGGCGCGGACTTCCTCGCCGCGCACGGCCGCTGATATCAGGCGCGCCGCAGGCTGGGCAGCAGGACGTCGTCGACCAGGATCCGCACGGTCTCCTCGGTGGGCGGCCGCTCGGAGATGAGGCACCGGAACACCAGGTAACCGGGCAGAACGTCCCAGATCTCGGGGATGATCGCAGCCTGCTCGATCTCCCCGCGTGTGACGGCGGCGGCGAGCACGTCCTCGATGAGCACCTGCCGGTGCCGAACGAACTTGTCCTGCATGGCCGCGCGCAGCTCGGCGCTGTGTGACATCTCGTTGAGCACCGCCCGCATCGTGGACGTGTGCTCGCGCGCCTGGCGGGCCACGTTGGTACCGATAGCGATCAGGTCCTCGCGCAGGCTGCCGGTGTTGGGTGCCTTGGCCGATTCGCGCGTGCCTTCGATGAACGCGGCGAGGACCAGGTCGGCCTTCGACGGCCAGCGGCGGTACATCGTGGCCTTGCTCGCCTTGGCTTCGGCGGCCACCGCGTCGACGGTCAGCCGGTCGTAGCCGTGCGTCTGGAGGAGTCGCAAGGCGACCTCGAGCAGTTCGGCTTCTCGCTCGGTCCAGCCGCACTCCGGGTCGGGTACCACGTGCCCCACCATATTCTTTCCGTCGCCGTGTCGACATGGGCTGCGCTGCGCGGCTCCGTACCGTACCGTACCGTACTCAGTGTTCGAGAATTCGGAGCACGGTGCGCGCTCGCGCACGCAGCAACGTCCGATCCGGGTTGATTGTGTAACCTGTTGCAGCGCAGCATTTTTGAAATTCTCCTGAGGAATTCTCGCCGAGATCGTTTCCGGTGCATGGGCTTTGGCGTTTGACCAGGTTCGGCCTGCGCGCCGGTTTCCGGGATTCGGGGCCGTTCGGCGCCGACGCGGGGCACCGCCTCGGCCGCCGTCGGCGGGGCCGCCGGATTCTCGCGTGAGCGCCGTGGTGGGACGTTCGGTGCGACCTCGAGCGCGTCGGCGCCCCGGCCCACCCCCGGTGAGAGAGGCACCCGAGTGGACCGAGCCTTTGCGGCTGCAAAAAATTTCTGCACCGACTAGATTCGACAGTGCGGTAAGTTACAGTGACTAAGGACTTGATTCGAAGGTCGGTCACAGCCTTGCGTCAACAGCATTCTCGCGCATGCCGGACTGATCGTCGGGATGTCACTGGGTGGGTCCGAGTCGTCGACGCCGACAGGAACGGTGCTGAATTGACCGATCTGGCAACGTCTGTGGATGTGCAGACCAGCCGCGCGATGTTGCGCCACATGCTGGTCGCGCGCGGTGTGGATGCAGAAGCGGTGCGTCTCCAGAACCAGGGCCGAGTCGATCTCTGGCTCTCCTGCCGCGGCCAGGAAGCGGCACAGGTGGCGTCGGCGATGGCGATCGATGAGACGACCACGATCTTCCCCAGCTACCGCGAGCACGCCGTCGCGGTCGTGCGTGGGATCGACGGCGTCGGGTTGGTGGCGCAGTGGGCCGGAAAGACCTTCTGCGGCTGGAATCCGCGACGGCATCGCTTCTTTCCCTACACCCTCGTGGTGGCCGCACAGACCCTGCACGCCGTCGGTTACGCCATCGCCCGCCGGTTGCAGAGCGCCGCGGAGATGGTGGTGGTCTACCTCGGTGACGGGGCGACCAGCGAGGGAGACGTGTCGGAAGCGATGAATCTCGCGGCGGTCGAATCGGCCCCGGTACTGTTCGTCGTCCAGAACAACGGGTGGGCGATCTCCAAGCCGAGCCACGAACAGATGCGCACCAGCATCGCCGAGCGGGCTCGCGGCTTCGGCATCACCTCGTGGTCGGTTCGCACCGACGATCCCGACCTCACCTATCTGCACTGTCTGAGCGCGCGTGAGCACGTCGAGCAGACCGGCACGCCCGGTCTGATCGAATTGCACACGACCAGAACGGCGGGGCACAGCAGCTCTGATGCGCACACGCTGTACCGCGACTCCGATGAGCTGGCCGCGGCGGCAGCCAATGATCCGGTGCAGCGGTACCGCGACCGGCTGTACGCCGCCGAGGTCATCGACGACGCATGGCTTGCCGAGGTCGACCGTGACGTCGAGGCGCACAGCCGCGCGATGGTGGAGGCGTTCGGTCGATGACCACTGCGCGGCCCCACTGCCTGGCCGAATCGCTCAACGATGCCTTGTCGGACCTGATGGAACGTGACAGCTCGATCGTGTTGATCGGACAGGACATCGGACGCCTGGGCGGGGTGTTTCGCGTGACGCGAGGATTGCAGAGCCGCTTCGGCGCGGGCCGGGTGCGCGATGCGGTTCTCGCCGAGTCGTCGATCGTCGGCCAGGCGATCGGCATGTCGATCGCCGGCTTGAAACCCATCTGTGAGATCCAGTTCGACGGCTTCGTCTACCTCGCGATGAACCAGATCGTCACGCAGGCAGCGAAAATGATCACGCGTTGGAACGGCGACCTCGATCTGCATCTGGTGGTGCGCGTTCCGGTCGGTGGCGGTATCCGTGCGGTCGAACATCACAGCGAGTCCAACGAGGCGCTGTTCGCCCACACGCCAGGGCTGCACGTGGCCTATCCGTCATCACCCGAGGATGCCGCGGCGATGCTCGAGTACGCGTGCCACCTCGGCTCGCCGGTGATCTTCTTCGAACCCAAACGCCTGTACTGGCATCGCAGGAGGCAGTCCCGCGCAGGCTCGGAGCCGCTCTCAGCGCTCGGCGCCCGCGTGGTCCGGTCCGGGTCCGACATCACCGTGGCCGGGTGGGGTGCGGTCCTCGAAGAGGTGTTGGCCGCCGCCGACGAGCTCGCCGGTTCTGTCGATGTCGAGGTGATCGACCTGCGCTGGATCGCACCGATGGACGTCGACACGGTGCTGACCTCGGTATCGCGTACCGGACGGTTGCTGATCGTGCACGAGGCCATCGAATTCTGCGGTGTGGGTGCGGAATTGGCGGCATCGGTGGCCGAGCGGGCCTGGCACGATCTCTCGGCCCCGGTGCGCCGGCTGGCGCCGCCACGGCGCATCTACCCTCCCGCGGACTTCGAGGCCGACCACCTGGTGGACCAGCCCGCCGTCGTTCGCGCGATCGAAGCGATGTGTCGATGAGCGAGGGCAGCGCGACGGTGGACATCCACGTACCCGACTTCGGTCACGGACTGACCGACGCGCTGGTCGTGGAATGGCTGGTCTCGGTCGGAGATGTCGTCGAGCGCGGCGATGTGGTCGCCGTCCTCGAAACCGACAAGAGCAGTGTGGATCTGATGGCCGAAAAGTCCGGAACTGTGGTCGAAATCGTGGTCGATGCCCGGTCGATCACCACTTCGGGATCAGTGTTGTACAAACTCGACGAGCGACGGTGAAAGGTCGAACACGATGTCATCCATCGAAGAGCGTATGAACACGATCGTGCTCAAGATCGTACAGCGGCGATCTCCGGACGCCGGTGTCGATGATTTCACCACGGCGATCTGGGATCTCGACCTCGACTCGCTCGATGTCGCCGAGCTCACCGAGCTGCTGGAGAAGGAGTTCAACGTCGAGGCGGACCTCGAGCGGCTCGACGAATGCGTCAGCCCCGCTGACATCAAGAGCTATTTCCTGGGACTGATCGGCACACCGTGAACGCGGGCATCGTCGACATCGTCACGGCCACAACCGGTGAGCACGTTCCGAATGCGTACTTCGACAGCATCGGGCTGACCGACGAATGGATTCGCCGCCGTACCGGCGTGGCGGCCCGCTGGTGGATGGACGACGACGCCGCCCTCGACGACGTGGCCGCATCCGTGTGCGCCCCCCTGGTCGCCCGGCACGCAGGTCGGCGCATCTCCGCGCTGGTGGTGGTCAGCAGTTCAGCCGGTGGCGCGGTGCCCGGTATCGCACAGCGCGTGGCCACCAAGGCCGGACTGCCGAACGACATCCTGGCTTTCGACATGTCCGCGGCGTGCAGCGGTTTCATCTACGGTCTCATCTCAGGCCTGACGCTGTGCGACGGTGGCGACGGTTCGGCCGTCATCGTCTGCTGCGTGGAGGCGATGTCACGCATGCTGGACAAGACCGATCGCAACACCGGGCCGCTCTTCGGCGATGGCGCGGGGGCCGTGCTGCTGGAACCGCGTCCGGAGTTCGGGAAGCATCGCTGGCATGCCGGATCCGATGGTGCCGGCGCGGATCTGATGCGAGGCCAGATCGGCCAGGGGATCGCCCTCGACGGAATCCGGGTCTACCACCGCGCGGTCCGCACGATGACCGAGACGGCGAAGATCCTGCGGGAAGGCGATGTCGAACCGTCCATCGTGATCGGGCACCAAGCCAATTCCCGCATCCTGCAACGTGTTCGCGATGAGGCCGACATCGGCGACGCGGTCTTCGTCGACTGTGTCGAGAACTTCGGCAACACATCGGCGGCATCGATCCCGCTCGCGCTCGGTGAATCGTTGCGTCAGAACAGCATTCCCACCACGGGCCGGGCACTGCTGGTCGCATACGGTGCCGGTGAGGCATGGGGTGGGGTCATGGTCGACTACGACCTCTCCGGCAGCGCAGCCGGCTCCGTCGACGTGGATGAGTGATCGTCCCGACGTCGTCGTCGTGACCGGTGCCTCCCGCGGCGTCGGTGCCGACGTCGCATTGAAGGTGGCACGCCCGGGCCGACATGTCGTGGTCAACTACCGGGAGAAGGAACGCCGGGCCGCCGACGTCGTCGCGTCGATCCATGCGGCGGGCGGCGGCGCGACCGCGATGCGGGCCGATCTGTGCGACGAACCCGCCGTGGCGGCGATGGTCGATGAGGCATCGCGTCTCGGGGATCTGAAAGTGCTGGTGCTCAACGCCTCCGGCGGTCTGGAGCGCCATGCCGATGCGGGGTACGCCCGCCGACTCAACCGTGACGCGCAGGTGGGCGTCGTGCGTCGTGCGTTGCCGCTGATGTCACCCGGTGCCGTGATCGTCTTCGTCACCAGTCACCCCGCGCACTTCTTCGGTCGACGGCCGGTGCCGATCGCCGGCTACGCGGGGGTGGCGGAGAGCAAGCACGCCGGGGAGATGGCGCTGCGCGAGCTCCAGGGCGAGTTCGATGCCAGGGGAATCACATTCGTCGTCGTGTCGGGCGACTTGCTGGAGGGGTCGGTGGCGCTGCGACTGCTGCACCGTGTGGACCCGGACGCGGTGGCGGCCCGGCGCGCGGACGGACCCTTGCCGACCGTGGCCGAATTCGCGGACGCGATCGCCGGCGCGGTCGACGCGCCTCCGCCGAGCGGCGAAACCGTCTATGTGGGGTGAGGTTTGGAGCGCGGCATGCGCCGGCGGGGCGGCTTCTCCTCACGCGGTGGTTCGGCGGCGGTCCCGCGATTGGTGAACCGGCCGATCGTGGACACTCCCGGCATCGTCGACACCGCCCGGTAGACGTCGTTGCCGGTGGCCACCAACGCCTCGAGTTGGGGGAGCAGAGCATCCATCGTGCGCAACATCGGATCGGCCAGAGCGAGGTAGCGTTCGGTCCTGTCGATCACCGCGTTCAGTCGCGCGGTGGCGGCGGCGAGGTTCTCGATCAGATCGGGCATCTCAGCTGCGAGTTGGAGCGAGGCGGGCGGGATGCGCATGGCGGTCGACGCGACCGTCTGGGCCGCGTCGGCCGCCGCTTGCGCCGCCGCCCTGAGCTCCTTCGGACTGGGGACTTGAGGGGTCATGCATCAACGATGACGCATGCCGCCGCAGCCCGCGGGCTTTGGCGGCATGTGTCGGCCGGCTAGAACCAGACTTTTCGCCCGCCGACGGGACGGCCCACCGCGCCGAGGATCCACAGCACGACACCGACCACGACCAGGATCGCGCCGATCGTGTACAGGATGGACAGGCTGGTGAAGTAGCCGATCAGCAGGAGGATGATGCCGAGCACGATCATGGTCATTCCGATCTTGTGGAGGACATGGTCACTTCTCAATGCACGGGATGAATTGCCCGATCCGTCAAAACCAAACCGGTGACCGCGGAAGAGCCACCGCGCGCAGACCCGGTGAGGAACAGTGGAGCCATGCGTGAACATCTCGAGTTCTACATCGACGGTCGGTGGGTCCCCCCGCTGCGACCCGACACCCTCGACGTCGAGGACCCGGCCACGGAGACGGTCACCGGCCGCATCGCGCTGGGGTCCTCCGCCGATGTGGACCTGGCTGTGCAGGCGGCCCGGCGCGCGTTCGCCTCGTGGTCGCAGACCGGCCGTGACGAGCGCTCGGCACTGCTGAACGCGATCATGGGCGAATACCGTTCCCGCAGCGCAGACCTGGCCGCCGCGGTGGGCGAGGAGATGGGGGCGCCGCCGTCGCTGGCATCCGGACCCCAGGTCAACCTCGGCCTGGGGCACCTGATGTCCGCGATCGCCACGCTCGAGACGTTCCCGTTCGAGGACGACCTGGGCACCACCCATGTCGTCCGCGAGCCGATCGGCGTGTGCGGTCTGATCACCCCATGGAACTGGCCACTGAACCAGATCGCATGCAAGGTGTTCCCCGCGCTCGCGACCGGCTGCACGATGGTGCTCAAACCCTCCGAGGTCGCTCCGTTCTCCGCTCAGATCTTCACCGAGATCCTCGACGCGGCGGGGGTGCCCGCAGGGGTCTTCAACCTCGTCTACGGGGACGGCCCCGGCGTCGGGGCGGCGTTGTCCGCGCACCCCGACATCGACATGATCTCCTTCACGGGCTCGACTCGCGCCGGCGTCGACGTCGCGAAGAACGCCGCGGGCACCGTCAAGCGGGTGACGCAGGAACTCGGCGGCAAGAGCCCGAACATCGTGCTCGACGACGACCGCTTCGCCGCGAGCGTGGCCGCCGGCACGACGGCGATGATGCTCAACAGCGGGCAGAGCTGCAACGCGCCCTCCCGCATGCTGGTGCCGGCCGCGCGGATGGCCGAGGCGATCGAGGCAGCGACGGCGGCCGCTCAGGCCGTTCGGGTCGGCGACCCGGCGGACAAGAAGGCCATCGGGCCCGTGGCGTCGGCGGCGCAATTCGACAAGGTCCAGGGCTTGATCGCCCGCGGCATCGATGAGGGGGCCACCCTCGTCGTGGGTGGGCTCGGCCGGCCCGATGGTCTCGACACCGGGTATTACGTCAAGCCCACCGTGTTCGCCGACGTCACCAACGACATGACCATCGCCCGCGAGGAGATCTTCGGGCCCGTGCTGTGCATCCTGGGCTACGACGACCTCGACCACGCGGTCGAGATCGCCAACGACACCGACTACGGGCTCGCGGGCTACGTGTCCGGAGCCGATCCCGAGCAGGCCCGCGCGGTGGCCACACGCATCCGCGCCGGCTCGGTGGCCATCAACCACGCGTTCGACATCGCGGCGCCGTTCGGCGGGTACAAGCGCAGCGGCAACGGCCGGGAATGGGGCCGGTTCGGTTTCGACGAGTACCTCGAGATCAAGGCCGTGATTTCGGTGTAGCTGGTCACGCAGACGAGGACCAACCACACCGAAATCGCGTCGGAAGCGGGGAAATGTACACCTACAACATCGATTTCGAGCGGATCGACGCTATCGACATCCACACCCATGTCGAGATCGACGGGCACGGGCGCCGCGCATACGACGACGCGCTGTTCGAGGCCACGGCTGCCTACTTCAAGATGCCGCTGGGGATCGTCGCCAGCATCGACGCGATCGCCGATCTGTACCGCCGGCACAACACGGCCGCCGTGGTCTTCACGATCGATGCCCGGCACGGGATGCGGCACGCCCCGAATTCGATCGAGGATCTCGCCGAGGGTGCGGCGCGCAACAACGACGTGCTCATCCCGTTCGGGAGCGTGGACCCGCATCAGGGACGGCATGCGGTGCACCGGGTGCACGAGCTGGTGCGCGATTTCGGGGTCAAGGGGTTCAAGTTCCACCCGAGCATGCAGGCGTTCGAGCCGAACGACCGCGTGTACTACCCGATCTACCACGCGATCGCCGAGGCCGGTGTCCCCGCGCTGTTCCACACCGGGCAGACCGGTATGGGCTCGGGACTGCCCGGCGGATACGGCATCAAGCTGCGCTATAGCGATCCGATGCTGCTCGACGACATCGCCGCGGACTTCCCGGAGCTGACGATCGTGATGGCTCACCCCGCCGTGCCGTGGGTCGACGCGCAGATCGCGATCGCCACGCACAAGCCGAACGTCTACGTCGACCTGTCCGGGTGGAGTCCGAAGTACTTCCCGCCCCAGCTGGTGCGTGCGCTGAGCCGCCAGCTGCGCACGAAGGCATTGTTCGGGACGGACTACCCGTACCTGCAGCTCGACCGGTGGCGTCGCGACTTCGACACCCTGGACGTCGACCCGGCAGTGCTGCCGCTGATCTACAAGCAGAACGCCCTGCGTGTCCTCGGGGTCACCCCATGACCGCGAGCAGACGCGAAGTCGAGCGATCTCGGCTCAATTCACTCGAGTTCGCGTCTGTTCGCGCCGAGGCCGTCAGGACTTCTTGTTCAGCGACTCGGGCTTGTGCACGGCGTCGTTACCGCTCTTGTCGCTGACCACGCGGTACTGCGGGTCGTCGGAGGAGGCGCGCACGGTGCGCCCGGCGGCCTCGGTGTCGGACGTGATCTTCTCCTCGACCGTGCCCTTGACCGTGTTGCCGTGGCTCTGCCACGTGACCTTGTCGCCCTTTTTCAGTTCGCTCATGACCGCCGGATACCCGGCTCGCGGGCACTCAGACCTGACCGAAGGGTGACGCCAGATCAGTTCTTGACGAGCGTGAACTGGCCGAGTTCGCTGATGCCGCGGTTGAAGAAGTCGCTGCAGCCCACCAGGTACTTCATGTAGCGCTGGTAGACCTCTTCGGACGTCGCGGCGACGGCCTCGTCGTGATGGGCTTCGAGCGCCTCGGCCCACGTGTCGAGCGTGCGCACGTAGTCGGCGTTGAGGAACTGCGTCTGCTCGAGGGTGAACCCCGCCTGGCTGGACAGCTCCACGATGTTCTCCTCGCCGGGCACCGACCCGCCGGGGAAGATCTCCTTGGCGATGAACCGCATGAACTTCAGGTCGGTCATCGTGATCGGGATGCCCATCTCCGGCCACTTCTTCAGCGGGTGCCCGAGGATCGCCTGCAGCAACATCCGACCGCCGTCGGGCAGCACGCTGCTGCACATCTTGAAGAACGGTTCGTAGCGTTCCTGCGGGAACGCCTCGATCGCTTCGATGCTGATGATGCGGTCGACGGGCTCGTCGAACTGTTCCCAGCCGCGCAGCAGAATGCGCCGCGAGCGGTTGGTGTCGAGACCGTCGAGCAATTCCTGCGCGAACTTGCACTGGTTGCGGCTCAGAGTCAGCCCGACGACGTTGACGTCGTAGCGTTCCACGGCCCGCCGCAGCACCGAACCCCAGCCGCAGCCGATGTCCAGCAGCGTCATGCCGGGTTCGAGATTCAGCTTGCCCAGCGACAGGTCGATCTTGGCCATCTGGGCCTCTTCGAGCGTCATGTCCTCACGCTCGTAGTAGGCGCAGCTGTACGTGCGCGACGGATCCTGGAACAACCCGAAGAACTCGTCGGAAAGGTCGTAGTGCGCCTGCACTTCCTCGAAGTGGGGCGTCATGTCCTTGGTCGTCTCGGACTGCCCTGTAGCGCCCTTTGCCATTCCCCGACCGTCCTCCATCTCATCCGCCTGGCGGCGAACGTTCAAATTACTACACAGACGTCAATGCCTGCTTCTCACAGGTGAACTGCGCGACGTCGGTGTATCCGTCGCGGAACAGGTTGGCGCAGCCCTGCAAATACTTGAGGAACCGCTCGTAGATCTCCTCGGAGGTGATCTCGATGGCCTCGTCCTTCTTGTTCTCCAGGTTCGAGGCCCACGCATCGAGGGTCTTCACGTAGTGCGGCTGCAGGTGCTGCTCGCGGGTGACCGTGTAGCCGGCCTTGACCGCGTGATCGCGCACCATCGACGCCAGCGGCAAACGACCGCCGGGATAGATGTAATCCATGATGAACTTGATGAACCGCACGTTCGACATGGTCAGGGGCAGACCCTTGGCCTTGATCTCCTCATCCTCCGGGATGATGATCGTGTGCAGCATCATGACGCCGTCGTCCGGCATCCAGCTGTAGGTCTTCTTGAAGTAGTCGTCGTACTTGTTGAATCCGAAGTGCTCGAACGCGCCGATTGACACGACCCGGTCGACCCGGCCCTCGAACTCCTCCCACGGCTGCAACCGGACTTCCATGCTGCGCTTGCTGGTGGAGTTGGCAAACCAGTGGTTCTCGATGTGTTCCTTCTGGTTCTCCGACAGCGTCAGGCCGATGACGTTGACGTCGTACTTCTCGACCGCGCGCATGATGGTCGCGCCCCAACCGCAGCCGATGTCGAGCAGCGTCATCCCGGGCTTCAGGCCGAGCTTGCCCAGCGAGAGATCGATCTTGGCCATCTGGGCCTGCTCGAGGGTGTAGTCGTCCTTCTCGAAGTACGCGCAGCTGTAGACCTGGTTCGGGTCCTGCCAGAGCTTGAAGAAGTCGTTGGAGATGTCGTAGTGGAACTGCACCTCTTGTTTGTCCGAGCCGCGGGTGTCCGACGCGGACTTCGACAGCCACTTCGACTGGGCCGTGCCCTGCGGCTGATCGGTTTCGGTGTTCGACATTCGCACATCCTCATCTGACGTCTCGAGATTCACCTGCGGCGCACGCGACGGGTACGCTGCTGACCCGCCCGGCCACGAGAAAACTGGCTCCGCCGACCATACCTTTCCCCGCGACGCATCGGCAGGCGGCGTGCGCAGAAGAGACGATCAGAAAACTGACGTCTGCCCGAGGTGGCGTCAGGATGGTCTGATGGAGCCCTCGTTCTATGTGAAGGCGTGCATCAACGGCGCGCGCACGCCGGATGAACACCCCGCGTTGCCCGTGACCCCGGACCAGTTGGCGGCTGAAGCGGTGGCCGCTCACGCCGCAGGTGCGCGGGCGGTGCACCTGCATCCCAAGGACAGCCGTGGCGCCGACTCGCTGCTGGCCGACGACGTCGCGGCCGCCGTGGACGCCGTCCGGGCGGCGGCGCCGGGGTTGCCGCTGGGGGTGACGACGGGGTTGTGGGCGCTGCCGGAACCGCAGCAGCGCCATCGCGCAGTCGAGAGTTGGTCAGTACTGCCTGATTTCGCGTCGGTCAACTGGCACGAGCCGGGATCGCCGCAGCTGGCCGAGCTCCTGCTGTCCCGCGGTGTGGGGGTCGAGGCGGGCATCTTCCACGTCGAGGCGGCGCGGGCATGGGCGTCCTCGGAGTTGGCCGCCCACTGCATGAGAGTGATGGTCGAGTTGGGCGCCGACGCAGACATCGCGGCAGCTGACGAGGTGCTGGCCGTGGTCGGTTCTGCCGATTCCCCTGCCCCGGTGCTGCTGCACGGGCTCGACGAGAGTTGCTGGACCCTGTTGCGGCATGCCGGCGCACGCGGTCTGCAGGCCCGGATCGGGATGGAGGACACGCTGCGGTTGCCCGACGGTTCGGTGGCCGACGGGAATGCTGCGCTGGTCTCCGCCGCGGTCGATCTGCTCAGTCGGTAGGTGCGCCGAGGGCGAAATCCGCGAAGTCGAAGCCGGGGACGACGACGCAGCTGACCAGACAGGGCGCCGCGCCCTCGGGCCGGGCCCGTTGCCAGTGCCCCGGCGGTACGACGAACTGCGGGTGCTCTCCGGCGAGGATGTCGGTGCCCAGCACATGGGTGGTGGCGCTGTCCTGGTCGGCGCCGACATCGAGCAGCAACGGGCCGCCGAGGTGATACAGCCACAGTTCCGCGCTGCGCACTGTGTGCCACGCCGACTGCTGGCCGGGCATCAGGAGGAAGAGAATCGCCGTGCCGGCGTTGCGGCTCCCCGAGTAATCCGGCGGCAGAGCCGACTCGGGCACGCTGAGCTCGCTCCGCCACGTCTCGGTGAACCAACCGCCCTCGGGGTGCGGAGAAAGGTTCAGCCGACGCGCCCATT
Organism: Mycolicibacterium sp. 018/SC-01/001; assembly: GCF_007096635.1. Taxonomy (GTDB): domain Bacteria; phylum Actinomycetota; class Actinomycetes; order Mycobacteriales; family Mycobacteriaceae; genus Mycobacterium. Next base: position 123,840 of record NZ_VKAA01000010.1, on the reverse strand, counting down.
CGGGGAGATCGCTCATCGGTTCACCCTAGTAGTCTTTGCCCATGTCTCGCGCCCGTCCCGGCTGGCTGGTGGCCGTGTGCGCGCTGGTGGTGGCGGTGAGCGCGTGGTTGCCGTGGCTGCGGTCGTCGGCAGGTGGCGGGGGGCGGGCCAACGGCATCGGTGGTGTCGCCGGCGCGATGCCGGTGCCGCCGCCGGGATTTGGCATCGGACAGCTGATCGTGCTGCTGGCGGCCTGCTTGGTGGTCGCGGGTGCGATGGCCGCGCGGGGCGTCTCGGCCCGGATGGCTTCGACTGCGGCGCTGGCGATTTCGGTGATCGTGGTGGTGCTGTCGGTGTGGTTCTTCCGGCTCTACGTGTATCCGCCGGTGTCGGCGGCCTACGGACTGTACGTCGTCGGCGGCGCGGCCGGCGTGGCGGTGGTGCTGTCGATCTGGACGATGCTCCTGGCATGGAAGCGCTCCGCCGGAATCGTCGGTGCCAGAAGGTGAGTGGCTTCGTCGAACCGGTGCACCTGACCGGCGAGCGCGCGGTGTCCCTGGAACCTCTGCGCGCAGATCACACCGCCGAGATCGAGGCGGCGGCAGCCGACGGTGAGTTGGGCGGGCTGTGGTTCACGGCCGCGCCGAAGGCGGGAGCGGCGCACGAGTGGGTGGCGGCGCGGCTGGCGATGCAGACCCCGGACACCGGACTGACGTTCGTGGTGCGCACCCGAGGCGGGGACGTCGTCGGATCGTCGAGCTACCTGCACGTCGACGGGCCGAATAGGCGCCTCGAGATCGGCCACACCTGGTATGTCGCCGCGGCGCGGCGCACAGGGGTGAACACCGAGACGAAGCTGTTGATGCTCGGCCACGCATTCGACCGATTGGGTTGTCGCGCAGTGGAACTGCGTACCCATCACCTCAACCGGGACAGCCGCGCCGCCATCGAGAGGCTGGGCGCCACGTGCGACGGCATCCTGCGTAGCCACCAGGTGATGCCCGACGGGTCGCGGCGCGACACCGTCGTGTATTCCATTCTCGACATCGAATGGCCGGCCGTGCGGTCCAACCTGCGATTCCGGTTGGACCGCAACGGCTGAGGTGGATCAGGCCGCAGGCGTCGCGCCACGTTCGGCCGGGAGCGGCGGAGTGCTCGGAGCCGGCGCCTGACCGGCGGGGCCGGGCGCCTGACCGGTGGGTCCACCCCGAGGGGGTGGCGGCGGCGGCGCCTGATCGCCACCCGGACCGCCCGGTCCGCCCCGACCGTCGGGACCGCCCGGGGGAGGCGGCGGAGGAGCGTCCCGTCCGGGACCACGATCGGGACCACCGGGACCACCGGGCCCCGGGCCACCATCGGGACCACCGGGCCCCGGGCCACCATCGGGCCCGCCCGGACCGCGATCGTGCCCATGGTTTCCGCCGGGTCCGCGGCCGGGCCCGTCAGGCCCGTCAGGCCCCCGACCCGGACCGCCGGGACCCCAACCCGGACCGCCGGGACCCGAGCCCGGTCCGCCCGGCCCCCAGAAGCCCGGACCGGGTGGTGCCGGCGGCTGGGCGACGGCCGCAGTGCCCACCGACAGCGACATGGCCGGATGCGCATCGAGCAGCGTCCCGCCCAGGAACCCGATCACGAGACCGGCTGCAGCTGCGCCGACGGCGGCTCCGACCGGATGCCGGCGGGCCGGCTCGCGCACGGTTGCCCAGCGGCTCTTCTTCTCGGGCGCCGGGACCGGTGGTGCGTACTGCGGCTCTGCGTAGTTCGGCGGTGCTTCCGGGATGCGGTCGGTTTCGGCCGCATCGGGCTGCTCGTCGGTCCGATCCTGGTGCGGGCGTTCATCTGGTGCTTGATTCTCGGCTGCCATAGGTCTCCTTCGTCGTGGGAACTCGAGCTGTCCGCGACGCTAGGACCCGGTCATGAAGCCAACCTGAAGAGCAGTGCCGGGGTCGCGGTTCTTCAGGCCGGCTTCAGAGAGCACCGGCCAGAATGGACCCATGGGCGCCCCCGCAGACACCGACCGTGCGGCCGCGCGGGTGCTCGTCGTCGAGGATTCTGCGACCATCCGCGAGATGGTGGTCGACGCGCTCGCGTCGGCGGGATACGCCGCCGACGGCCGCGCCGACGGCGAACGCTTGGAGGAAGCGCTCGACGGCTACCGGCCGGACCTGGTCATCGTCGACATCATGCTGCCCGGCCGGGACGGATTCGCGCTGGCCGATGTCATCCGGCAGTGGGGTGACGTCGGATTGATCATGTTGACGGCGCGCGATGGGCTGACCGATCGGCTGCGCGGCCTCGACGGCGGTGCCGACGACTACGTCGTGAAACCGTTCGAGGTGCCCGAACTCGTGTCCCGGGTGGGCGCGGTGCTGCGCCGCCGGGGTCGTCTGCCCGCGACGGTGCAGACCGGCGACCTGGTGGTCGACCGCGGTGCCGGGATCGCTTCGCGCGCAGGGGTCCCCCTCGAGCTGACCGCCACCGAGTTCCGGCTCCTCGACTTCCTGCTCGACCAACGGGGACGCATCGTCAGCGCTCATCAGATCCTCAACGCGGTCTGGGGGTACGCCTCGTACGACGACAACCTCGTCCACGTCCACATCAGCAGCCTGCGGCGCAAGATGGAAGCGCACGGCCCTCGCATCCTGCACACGGTGCGTGGCATCGGCTACCGGCTCCAGGCCCGGTGACGGCGGTGACCGCGACTCCGTCGCTGCAGCGCCGGGTGGTGATCGCCGTTCTGGTGTTCCTCGCCGTCCTGCTCGTCGTGCTCGGCGTCGTCATCGACGTGCTGATCGGCGCCCAGGCTCGACGCGACCTCAACAACCGGCTGCAGGCCGGCATCACCCGCGTCGACGGACTCGCCCGCGCAGGGGTGCCGCCGTCGCAGTGGGTCCCCGAAGTCGACGGTGGCGGCATCAGGGCAGCGGTCATCACCGCGGACGGCCAGCGATACGGCGATCCGGCGATCGACGCGGACACTCCGATTGGCGAAGACGTTCCGCCGCCGCCCCCGCCCGGACCTCCGGGCCGCGACCGCGGACCCCGACCTCCCGACGGCCGTGGTCCGCCCCCGCCGCCGGACGCCACCGCGACCGCGATCGACCACCGGTTGCCCGACGGCAGCAGGCTCATCCTGGTGGCCGACACCACGGCCACGTCAGGGCTGCTGCGGCAGCTGCGCATCCTGATGGTGGTCGCGGGCATCGCGGTTCTCCTGGTGACCGCGCTCGGCGTCACGCTGATCGCCCGCGCCACGATGCTGCCGTTGACCCGCCTGACGCAGGTAGCGGAATCCATCGCCGCCGGAGATCGGGGCCGGCGGGTCCGGCCCGACCGTCCCGGCACCGAACTGGGCCGGGCCGCAGCTGCTTTCGACACCATGGTGGATGCGTTGCAGTATTCCGAACACCGCGCGTACCAGTCCGCGCAGGCGGCCGCTGCCGCAGAAGCCGCCACCCGCCGCTTCCTGGCCGATGCGGCACACGAACTCCGTACGCCGATTGCCGGAATCCACGCTGCCGCAGACCAACTCATGTCGGCCGCCATCCAGCACGACGACCCGGAGTCCGCCCGTCAGCGCCACCGGGCCGAGTTGGTTCTCACCGAGGCCCGCAGGGCGGGACGGCTGGTCGGCGACATGCTCGACCTCAGCCGCATCGATGCGGGGTCACCGCTCGACCTGCAGACGTGTGACCTGGTGGCGCTGGCCGATGCCGAGCGCGATCGCAGCGCCGTTCTTGCGCCAGGTCTTCAGATTCGGCGTACCGGCGACCAGACACTTCCCGTCGTCGCCGATCCGATGCGCATCGCGCAGATCCTCGCCAACGTCGTGGACAACGCGCGTCGCCACACTCCGGCCGGCGGCGTCATCGACATCGACGTCCGGAGGATGGGTGATCGTGCCGTTCTGACGGTCACCGACACCGGGCCGGGGGTACCCGACGACCAGCGGGAGCGGATCTTCGAGAGGCTGGTCCGCCTCGACGATGCCCGCGACCGTGACCGCGGCGGGGCCGGGCTCGGCCTGCCGATCGCCCGCGCTCTGGCCAGGGCGCACGGCGGGGATCTGGTGAACGTGGCGCACAGGCCCGGCGCGCGTTTCGTCCTGACGCTGCCGTTGCGGTAGCACGACTGCGCGGTCCAACCGGACGAATCCGGTTGAACCGCAGCGTCGTTCGGGTTACTCGGCGTCGACGGTTTTGGGGGAGATGGACGTCTGCGCACCGGCGTGATTGATCTCCACCTTGCGCGGCTTGGCCTTCTCCGCGACGGGGATCGTCACCGTCAACACCCCGTTCTCGTAGGTCGCCGAGATCGCGCTGGTGTCGATCCCGTCGCCGAGGGAGAGCTGCCGGCGATACCCGCCGAAGAATCGCTCGTTGGCCAGCCACTGGGCCGACTCGTCCGAACGTGCCGTGCGATGAGCTGAGATGGTGAGCGTGCCGTTGTCGACGTTGACGTCGACCGAGCCCGGGTCGACGCCCGGCAGGTCCGCGGTCAGGACGTAGTGGTCGTCGATCTTGCAGAGGTCCATCGGCATGAAGCGAGGGACGCGGTTTGATCCGGTCTGGCTGGTCAGGAAGCCCCGGGTCAGAGAGTCAAGGTCACTGAACGGATCGAAGCGAAGCACAGCAATCCACCTCCTACGTCGTCCAGAGCCCGCCACCCTGGCGGGCGACCAAATCACTGTGCGACACCGAGATTAGCACTCGAGCACGGAGAGTGCCAGAAAAATTTGGGATCTCTGTCAGCCGTGGGCGAACGCCACCGAGTCGGTCGCGGTGACCTCCGCAACGCGGCCGGGGGCCGCCTGATACGACCAGTAGAGATTCGTGTGGTCGATGACGGCCGGCACCGGCGGGGCGCCCCACGCCGTCTTGTCGCCCGCGGTGTGCGCATCGGAGACGAGGACCACGTCGAACCCGCGAACGAACGCGCCGTGCAGCGTACTGCGCACGCACGCATCGGTTTCCGCGCCGGTCACGACGAGCCGGCCCACACCGAGCCCGGCGAGCGTGCGCTCCAGCACCGTCGCTTCGAAGGCGTCCCCGTAGCTCTTGTCGACGATCGGTTCGCCGTCGGCCGGGGTCAATTCGGCCACGATCTGCCAGCCGTCGCTGCCGTGAGGTAGCTCCTCGTCGTGGTGGCGAACCCAGACGACCGGGGTCTGCGCCCGGCGTGCGCGCTCGACCAAGCGAGCGATGTTGTCCACCACCGCGTCTCGGCGGAAGGCCCCGTCGACGACGTCGTTCTGCACGTCGATGACGAGCAGCGCGGTGGCCGGCCGGTCGGTGAGCGTGGTCATACCGTCATTATCTGGGTTCCGCGCAGCGGGTCCAGGCACTGGTCGCAGGTGAGCTGCGGCTGGAATCGGTGTCGACACGCCGCATGGGTGACCCGGACTGCCGGTCCTAGTGGGTCGGGGTACCAGCGCTGCGCCCAGGCCAGCGCGAACACCAGGACCGGGAGCAGCGCTCGACCTTTGTCGGTCAGCACGTAGCGGCCGCCGACCGTGTGCAGGATTCCCTCACCCGTGAACGTGGCGAGCCGCCCGGAGATCGTCGCCGGAGGCGCACCGAGTTCGGTGCGGAAGTCGGTGAACCTGCCGATGCCGACGAACGCTGCGACCAGCAGCGCGAACCCCCACTGGTCGCCGATGACGGTCATGGTCTGCGGGTATATGACGCCGGTCCGCCTGCCGGGGGAGCGGCGGCGGTTCGTTGTCGACGGGATCGAGCGGTGCCAGCCTCCGCTCGGGCCCCAGTGCGCCACCAGCTCTTTCTCCGAGGTGATCGCCGACTGGCACGCCTGGCAGGCCAACCTGGGTGCGAACAACGCGTCGCAGGACGCGTGCCGCATCGCGGGCAACGTGTGCCGGTGCTCTGGTACCCAGCTGCGTTCCCACTCCCAGATCGACGTGAGCATCGGCCACAGAGATCGGCTCTTCGGGGTGGCCAGGTAGTCGACGCCCGGATGGGCCGGGTGCTCGCGGCGGATCAGTAGATCCTCGTCGACCAAGGTGCGAAGTCGCCCGGTCAGCACCGCGTGCGACACGGGCAGTGCATCGACGAAGTGACCGTAGCGGCTCGCCCCGAGGAGCGTCTGCTGGACGATCAGCAGGCTCCACTCGTCGCCGAGGATGCCGAGCATCCGCGCGACCGCGTTCGGCCCGTCGGTCACAACCCGATCGCGGCGGCTGCGGAGTCGCTGTCGCGCCAGCGCGGGAGCTCCGAGCCCGCCGACCATGTCGAGTGGGTGCCGCTCGAGATCCGTTCGGGCAGAGCGAGTGTGCACACCGGACCATCGGCGACCCGGGCCGCGTCGAACACCAGACAGTAAGACGCGTCGGCGTTCATGTCGGTGGTCAACGTGATGAGGTACCCGTCGTCTTCGGCCGTGCCACCGGGGCGGGGCGCCATCGCGGTCTCGCTGCCGTAGACACCGTCGTCGAAGGCGAACCGTTCCTCGCGGCCGGTGTGCAGGTCGTGCTTGAGCAGCCCGTCGAACAGGAACCAGGACGGCTTGCCCGTCGCCGCGTAGGTGTAGCGGTGGGCACGGCCCGCGCGGTCGGGATTGATCATGCCGAATTCGCTGATGCTGTCGGTCAATTGCTCTTCGCGCACCTCGCCGGTCACGAGATTGAATCGCCAGCGGTGCAATCGGGCCTGCATGCGGTCCAGCGCCAGGAATCGGAACGCGCGCAGCCTGGGGGCACCTCCCGCTTGCGGGGGACTGTTGCCCATCCCGTTGTCGGCGGGCTCGGGGTCGCTCTGGAAGAAGCCGTCGAGCACGATCTCGTCGCCCTCCTCGTACGCGTTGGGGAAGTGCAGAACGTAGGTGGGATCGGCTTCGAACCACCGGATCTGCGAGGCGTCGCCGCGCCGGGGGATGACAGCGAACCGCGAGGGCGTGTCGCGGTGGAAGCGCGGCAGGTGCACGTTGTGCTCCAGCAGGGCGGTGTCCCAGAAGAGCGGAAAGTCGTTGAGGATCACGTAGTTCTCGGTGAACGCCATGTCGTGCGGCAGGCGCGGGCCGGGGAGTTCGACGTCGACGGTGTGCACCACGTGGCCTGCCTCGCTGACCGCTCCGTAGCGCAGGTAGGGCGCCTGCTTGCTGTAGCTGAAGTACAGCAGCTCACCGCCGTCAACCTTGGGATGTGCAGACACGCCCCAGTCCCGGGGGAAGCCGCCGTTCCAGTCTTCTTTGCCCAGCGCGTCGCCGGTGCACGGATCGATGCGATAGAGGTCGCCGCACTGGTAGTGACTGGTCAGGGCCACGCCGCGGTGCACGATCACGTCGGTCGACGATGCGTCCTTCATCAATGTCCGTGCGCCCCAGCCATAGTCACGGCGGGCCAGCTCGACCGGTTCGGCGATGCCCGGCCACAGCGGTCCGCCCGCCTCGTTCTCGGCGAGGAAGCCGTCGGTGCGCACGAAACGGTTGCGGTAGAACGCCTTTCCATCGCGGAACCCGACGATGTGCAGCATGCCGTCGCCGTCGAAGGGGTGGTAGTTCTTCAGCGCGGGATGCAGCGGGTTCTCGGTGTTGCGCAGATACACGCCGTCGAGGTCGTCGGGGATCTCACCGGCGACCACCTCCAGGTCGTCGGCATCCCATTCGGTGGTCTGCGGTCGCCACGGGCCCGTGCGGTACGGATGGTCGTCGTCGGCGGGCAGGGTGGACAGGAAGGTGGCGACCACCTCGGGGTGGGTGCGCAGGCTCATGGATGTCTCCCGACGACGAAGCTGACCGTGGTGGCGGTGCTGCCACCGAAGTTGAGGGTGCCGAACGTGGTGGCGCCGTCGACCTGATAGCCGCCGGCCGTGCCGCTCACCTGTCGCGCGGCGTCGAGGAGCATCCTCACCCCGGATGCGCCGACGGGGTGGCCGCCTCCGATGAGGCCGCCGCTGGGGTTGATCGGGCACCGGCCGCCCGGGTCGATGTCGCCGCTCTCGATGGCCTGCCACGACTGTCCCGGCTCGGTCAGCCCGATGTGGTCGATGGCGAGGTACTCGCTGGGGGTGAAGCAATCGTGCACCTCGAACCCGTCGATGTCGTCGATGGTGATGTGAGCCTGCTCGAAGGCCGCGTGCACGGCGGCGCGGAGATGGGGCAGCACGTACGGCGACTGCGCGGAGTGGCGCAACTTCTGCTCCAGCCCCAGCCCGACGGTCCGGTGGCCCCAGCCGTCGATTCGGGCCAGTGGCCGTGCCGTGGGATGGGCGCGCAACCAGCCGTCGGTGACCAGGACGATGCCGGCGCCGCCGTCGGTGATCTGACTGCAGTCGTAACGGCGCAGCCTGCCTTCGACCGGCGGGTTGCTCACGTCATCGGCAGTCAGTGGGTTGGGCACCGCCCAGTTCCGGGTCTGAGCGTTCGGGTTGGTGCGCGCATTGGCGAAGTTGCGGGCCGCGATGGCGCGCAGGTGCTCGTCGTCGAGTCCGTAGCGGCGGTCGTACTCGGCGGCGACGGCGTCGAACATGTGCGGCCACATGTACTTCGCCTCATCGCCTTCGTGGCCGGTCCAGGCGGCGGTGCCGAGGATGGCGGTCGCGGTGTCACCGGGGACCGTCTTCTCCAGCTCGACGCCGATGACCAGCGCGCTGTCGTAGGCGCCGGAGCGGAGATCGGCGATGGCGGACAGGGTGGCGACGCTGCCTGAGGCGCAGGCGGACTCGTGGCGGGTGGCGGGGGTGCCCCACAGACCGTCGCAGACGGTGGCGGGCATCGCGCCGAGGTGGCCCTGGTGGGCGAACAGCTCGCCGAAGGCGTTGGCGACGTGGACGACGCCGATGTCGCGGGCGTCGACGTGCGCATCGCTCAGCGTCGCCTCGACCACCTCCGCGGTGAGGGCGGCGAAGTCCGAACCCTCCCGCTCGAGGTTGCGAGCGAAGTCGCTCTGGTGGCCGCCCAGTATCCAGACGCCGGTGCTCACCCGCGTGACGCTACTACTTCAACTAACAGAGTGACAGGCCGTAGGCGGCCTCGTCGGCTACATGTCTGAACCGACGAGACCTGACAGGGGCCTCGGTCGACCGACGCTCCTGTCTGCGGGCCTGCATTGCCCGCATGCCAGCGCCGCAAACCCGGGTCGGTGTACGGTTCCCTTCGATGAAGGAGTTCACAAGGTCATGACCGGTTCGACCAACCGCGATCTGGCGCAGCGGATGGCCGAGCTCGCTCGGGCGGTTGCCTCGCCACGCCGTGTTGAAGACGTGCTGTCCGATGTCACCCGTGAGGTGCTGGAGTTGATCCCCAGCACTGACGCTGCCGGCATCTTGTTCGTCGGCAAGGCCGGCCGCTTCGAATCCGTCGCCGGTACCTCCGAACTTCCGAACGAGCTGGATCGGTTGCAGATGCGGTTCAGCGAAGGCCCGTGTCTGGAAGCCGCCCTCGACGAGACGATCGTGCGCTCCGACGACTTCGCCACCGAATCCCGCTGGCCGCGGTATTCGGCGGCCGCCCTCGAACTGGGAGTGCACAGCGGACTGTCGTTCAAGCTGTACACCAGCTCGCAGACCGCCGGAGCGTTGAACCTCTTCGCCAAGGCGCCGAACGCCTTCACGGCCGCCGACGAGAACATCGGCGCGGTGCTCGCCGCTCACGCGGCCGCCGCGATCATCGCGAGTCGGCAGCACGAGCAGTTGCAGTCGGCGCTGTCGACGCGGGATCGCATCGGGCAGGCCAAGGGCATCATCATGGAGCGCTACAACGTCGACGACGTGGCGGCCTTCGACATGTTGCGCCGGCTGTCGCAGGACAGCAACGTCAAGTTGACCGACATCGCCCAGCGGGTGATCGACACCCGGGGCAACTGAAGCACTCACGAGCCGATCAGCAGCGCAGAAGTGAGCAGCATGACCGCGGCCGTCCCGCCGTGCATGCCGTAGGCCGTGCTGCGGGCGCCCCGGCTGCGGAGCACGATGACGGCGTCGCCGAGCGGAATGATCGTCGCGGCCAGCATCGCCCAGCCGACGAGGTGCGTCGCGTGTGCCGCGATCAGCACGATGACGATGACGCCGGTGCTGATGTCGCGCAGCCCCTTGACGCTCAGGTAGGCACGGACGTCGGGTCGGTCGGCGTCCGTGGGGACGCCGTAGCCGGCGGCCGCCACAGCCGGGGCCACGAGGAAGCGGACACCGATGACGATGATGGCAACGGCCAGCAGTCCCGCGAGGACGTATCCGGTGGTGGTCATGATCAGACCGCCAGAGCCACGCAGGCTGCAGCGACGGCGATGCCCTGAAGGGCGGCGCGGGCGTCGATGATCGAGTCCCACTTCGCCTGCAGCGCACGACTATTCGTCGGGGTGCGGCCGGCTTCCGCAGCGTCGGCGAGTTGCTTGTTGATGGGTGCGCTGAACCGGGTGTAGAGCAGCAGCCACACCAGCAGGGCAGCCGAGGCGATACCGGCGGCGACAGCCTGCGCCCAGTGTGCAGTCACCGCCGCCGCGACGGTCCCGACCAGCGCGGCGGCGACGCCGAGCACCCCGGGTACGGGCATCCGCCGGTCCCCGAAGCGGTGCACCCGGCCCATCACGGCGACCAGGGCGTCGTCACCCACCCGTGCCAGCGCCGGGCGCATCACCATCGCGCAGAACACATCAGTGCCGTAGACGACGCCCGTCCCCAGCACGGTGAGGATCGCGGCGATGCGGATCAGTAGCTCGATGTCCATGGGAGATCTCCTTCGTCGGTCCAAGTGTTAGCAACGCTAACCCCAGCCTCAACGAAAACATTAGCGGCGCTATTCCGCTGCAGCGGCACTAGCTGCCGACGACATCACCCTGTTCGAGTCCGTCGGCGTCGGGCTGCAGGACCTCGCGACGGCCGAGCTCGTCATCCGCCATGTGCGGGCTCGGGGTGTGGGATCCGAGCTCGCCCTGTCGCGGTGAACGAGGCCCTGCGGGCGTACTCGGAGGGCGAGCATCCTGCCACCCGTGCGAATGCGGTGGTGAACGCGGTCGCGGACTGGTATCCGACTGTTTGAGCAACGCGTGCGACGGGGGCCCGATCGGTTCGCAGTAGCTCCTTGGCCAAGGCCACCCGCCATTCCAGGAGATACTGCATGGGCGTCAAACCCACTGTCCGGGTGAATCTTTGGGCAAAGACTGCGCGAGACACCGCAGCTACTCGGGCTAGTTGTTCGACGGTCCAGCCATGGGCAACGTCGGCGTGCAGTGCATGTAGTGCCGGGGCGAGCACCGGATCGGCGAGGCCGGCGATCAATCCTCTGCCGCGGCTGCCCAGCTCTGCTGTGGCAGGTACACGGGCGGCTTCGACGACGAGCACTTCGACCAGACGTTTAAGAATCACGTCGCGACTGGGGCCGTCGGTGTCCGCCTCCTCGGCGATGAGTTCGACCAGACGGGTCAACCTGGCCGCGCCCGACTGGCTTCCCCTGACGACGATGACCGGTGGAAGGAGCGCTACCAGCAGTGACGCACTGGCCGGATCGAAGCGGAAGTAGCCGCCGAGCATGTGCATGGTGACGGGCTCGGACGTGTCGCCGTGGTGTGTCTCGTCCGAGTGGTCGAGCGGCGTGGAGGTCGGCGTGACATCCGAGTGGCTGCGCATGGTGAATTCCGGCGTCTACGGGAAAAGCACGAAGTCGCCGCGGCGAAGTTCGATGTCGTCGAAACCGTGGGGCTCCAGGAGGCACGACCCGTCGAGCATCAGGCAGAATGCCGGGTCGCCGTAGCGGGGCTATCGGATACCCCACTGAGCGTGACCGGTGATGATCTTGGCCAGGACCGCCTCGGGGCGCAGCAGCGACATCAGCTCCTCCATCGGCTCGGTGTCGCGCATGCTGCAGACGCTAGCGTGGACTCCGCGCCACGCACCGCCTACCTACCTGGACGTATCGAGCCGGGTTGACCGAGCCAGCGCCACAGCGTCGGCGCCCGCGGGGAATCGCAGTTGGTCTGATGTATCGGTGGCGGCCGTGAACACCACGTCGGCGACGTCGGCGGGGGTGGTCACCTCCCCGGGCTGACTGAACGCGTCCATGATGGGCGTGGCGAAAGGCGAGTATTCCTCGGGGGTTCCGCTCATACGACCAGCTCCGTTGCTGGTGAACTCGGTCGACGGACCATAGCCCGGTTCGACGAGCTTGACCTTTACGCCGAAGAACCCCATTTCCAAGGCCAGGGAGCCGGAGAACCCTTCGATGGCCGACTTGCTCGCGGTGTAGACCGCGGCCAACGGCATGGCGGCCAGCGTGGCACTGGAGGTGACGTTGACGATCACACCGGACCGGCGGGTGCGCATCTGCGGTATCACTGCCTGCGTTACCGCCATGACCCCGAAGGTGTTGGTGTCGAACAGCTCTCGCGTGGTTGCCATCGGGGTCGACTCGAAAGGGCCGATACCGCCGATCCCCGCGTTGTTGACCAGGACATCGATCGGTCCGGCGGAGTGGACGGCATTCGCGATGCTGTCCGCGTCGGTGACGTCGAGTGCGACGACTTTCAGCCGGTCCGAGGCCGGCAACAGGTCGTGGCGTGGTGTTCGCATGGTGGCGACGACGTTCCACCCCTCGTCGAGGAACTTGAGTGCAGTCGCGAGGCCGTAGCCGGATGAGGAGCCGGTGATGAGCACTGATGTCATGACTCAAAAGCTGTTGAGCGCAGTCGGTTCCGGACAACGTCGTCCCGTCTTGAAGAGCTTCGCGATCGTCTTGGTCGGCGACCAGCACGACGTGCCCGTGCTGTCAGGCATTCCGCCGAGCGTCGAGCTTGCCGACGGCGAAGTCCGCAGCCTGGTCCGGCATGCCGTTGGTGACATAGGCGCTGTGCGCGGCTCGGTCCAGGCTGCCGACCTGGCAGACCGGATCCGCGGGCGCACACAGGTCGAGGGTCCTGTTGGCGAAAGCCGATCCGATGGCGATCGGCGGAGCCCCGCTCTGTAGGAGGTTGACGACCGCCGACGACGGCTTGCCGAACAGCACGACCGCAGCGACGTTGTCGGCCACCGAGGGGGCCAGCGGGCCGGTGAGACCGGCCGGGAGCACGTAGCCGGCGGGCACGGTGTCGCTGGTGGAATAGGCGGCGACGGCCGCACCCTGGGAGTAACCGCCGAGCACGATGTCGGTCGTGGGGCAGCGGGTGGCCATGTCGGTGAGGTGGCTGGCGACGTCTGCGACGCCGTCGGCGGCCCGGGCGAAGTCGATGGAAGCGGGATAGTTGACCGCGTAGGCGTCGACGTTCCGGCCGGGCAGCCGATTGCGCACGGCGTCGACGAAGGGAGTGCCGACCTTGCCGAGGCCGGGGGACTCGAAGGTGCCGCGAGCGAACACCACCTCGACGTCCGCACAGCCGGCGGTCTGGACTCCGGTCGGTGCGGCGGCGGCCTGGCCGGTCGCGGTGCTCAGAAGGGCCGCCGCACCGAGTGCGCCTGCCTGCACCAGGTGACGGAGTCGATGGCCGGCGCGAGCCGAGGTGGGGGTGTCGGGGAAAAACTGGTCAGAGCTCATGGCGCGAATTCCTTTCAGGTGGTGGGTCGGTGACTCAGGCGGCGTTCTCGTCGTCCGCGGCCCACAGGGCGTCGATGAGGGCATGGGCGTTGTCGAGGCTCTGCTGGGCAAGTGGCTGGAGATGGGCCATCCGGTCGTCCTCGGTCGCCATGGTGAGTTCGGCGGTGATGATGCGGGGTTGCAGGCCGGTCATGGAAAGGCCATGGGGGAGCCAGGTTTCGGCGTGATCCCAACCGTGGCGCGGGGTGCCCGGGCTGTAGCCTCCGCCACGCGACTCCAGGACGATGAGTTCGGTGTCGCCGAGCAGGCTGGTGCCGTCGGGGCTGAAGGACAGTCCGGCGACGATGATGTGGTCCACCCAGCTCTTGATGAGGCTGGGGACGCCGAAGTTGTAGAGCGGCATGCCGAGAACGACGGTGTCAGCGGCTTTGATCTCGTCGATGAGCTCGACGCTCAGCGCGTAGGTGCGGGCTTGGGCGGGCGTGTGCTGGTCCGGCGGCGTCATCAGCGCCAGACCGTTGTCGGCGTCCAGGTGCGGGATCGGATTCGCCGCGAGGTCTCGATAGGTCGCGGTCCCGCCGGGATGAGTTGTCCGCCAGCGCTCGGCGGCGCGTGCGGTCAATTGTCGGCTGACCGAGGCGGCGCCGCGGACGGATGCATCGATGTGTAGCAGGTTGGACATGATCTTCCTTTCAAGATGATTTGCATGACACAAACTATCAGAACACTGGAAATCGTCAATAGCGTTCCCGTAAACTGGCCTGCATGGACGATCGGAACGACCCGGATGATCTGAACACTCCGGAGAACATGGTGGGCGCGATGATGGATTACCTGGTCCGACGGCTGAAGGCAGAAGCAGACGGGGATCTGCGCACGTACGGGATGAAGACCCGTCATGCGATCGCGTTGACGCTGCTGCGTGATTTCGGCGAGCGCGCGCAGTCCGAATTGCCGTCTGCGCTGGGCATCGACGCCACCGGTGTGGTGGCTCTGCTCAACGACCTCGAATCCGAGGGTCTGGTCGAACGTCGACGTTCGGTTGAGGACCGACGTAAGCACAACGTGCTCATCACCGGTGCGGGGCGTCGCCGCCTCGCGGAGATCGAACAGGTCACGTCGCGGCTCGAACGGCGCATCCTGGGGTTGAGCGACAAGGAACTCGCGGCTCTCCACAAGCTGTTGAACAAGGCCATGGCCAACGCGGCCGGTGGCGAGACTTCTGCTGCCAAATCGGCCACATTGGCCGCGAAATAGGTTCTGCGGGAACACATCTTCATCGAAAGGAGTTCGGAGGTCTCATGGCTGCCACAACTGATGTGATCACCACCCCATTCGACGCCACGTCCACCGCCGCGGAGGTGATCGCGGGTGTCGACCTGACCGGAAAGCGGGCGGTAGTCACCGGCGCCGCGTCGGGTATCGGCATCGAGACCGCACGCGCGTTGGCGTCGGCGGGTGCAGAGGTCACCCTTGCCGTCCGCAACACCGTTGCAGGACAGCAGTTCGCGGCCGACATCGGCGGGTCGACCGCCGTCGCCCCGCTGGAGCTCTCGGATCCCGCCAGCGTCGCGGCCTTCGTCCGGGCCTGGCAGGGGCCGTTGGACATCCTGGTCAACAATGCCGGCGTCATGGCCCTCCAGGATCGGCAGCTGTCGGTCGCGGGCCATGAAATGCAGTTCGCCACTAATCATCTCGGCCACTTCGCGTTGGCCAACGGCCTGCACGCATCGTTGGCCGCCGCGGATGGCGCGCGGGTGGTGTCGGTCAGCTCCAGCGGACACCTCCGTTCCCCGGTCGTCTTCGACGACGTCGACTACCGATTCCGCGATTACGATCCCTTTGGCGCCTACGGTCAGTCGAAGACGGCCAATGTCCTTTTTGCCGTTGGGGTTTCACAGCGCTGGGCTGATGACGGCATCACGGCCAATGCGCTCATGCCCGGGGGCATCATGACCGCTCTGCAGCGTCACCTCGGACGGGAGTTCCAACAGGGCGCCGACGAGCGCTTCCGCCGTGCGGGCAGTCGGCTGAAGACGCCCGAGCAGGGTGCGGCCACCTCGGTGCTATTGGCGGCCTCCCCGCACGTCGCCGGTGTGAGCGGACGCTACTTCGAGGACTGCCGCGAAGCCGCGGTCGTCGATCATCGCGATGAGTTCGGCATCACCGGTGTCGCGTCGTACGCCCTGGATCCCGACAACGCCGAACGACTCTGGGATCTGTCTCTGCGCTGGACGACGTAGTCGTCAACCCGCAGGTCGCCTCTGCGGGCAGCCGGTCGCCTGTCGCCTTGACTGTCGGCCGACTACAACGTTGAATACGGACCAATCAGTCCGGGACCAATCGGTCCGTCACGAAAGCGAAGGCTGCGCAATGTCCGAGACCGCTGTGCGTCCGGTGACGGTGTTGCTGATCACCTCGGCGGCGACATTCCTGCTCAGCTTGGATCTGTTCATCGTCAACATCGCGTTCCCCGCGATCGGTGCGGCATTCCCGGGGTCGGATCTGGCCGATCTGTCCTGGATTCTGAACAGCTACACGATCGTGTTCGCCGCCGTGCTGGGCTTGGCCGGCAGGCTCGCCGATCGCCACGGGCACCGGCGCCTGTTCCTGATCGGGCTCAGCGTGTTCACCGTGGCGTCGGCGGCGTGTGCCGCCGCGCCGTCGGTGTGGCTGCTGGTCGCCGCCCGCGCTCTGCAGGGCGTCGGCGCCGCGTTGGTCATGCCGTCGTCGCTGTCGCTGCTGTTGGCGGCGTGGCCGCCCGAGCGTCGCGGCGTGGCGGTGGGCACCTGGGCGTCGATCGGCGCCGTCGCCGCCGCGCTGGGCCCGCCGCTGGGCGGTCTGCTGGTGACGGCGTCGTGGGAATGGGTGTTCCTGGTCAACGTCCCGATCGGCGTCCTGGCCCTCGTCGCGGGAGCCCGGGTGCTCCGCGAAACGGACACCTCGCGGGCTGGGCGTCCCGATGTCCTCGGCGCGGCGTGCCTCATCGTCGGGGTGGGTGCGCTGGCGTATGCGCTGGTGGCTGCACCGGAGAACGGGTGGCTGGCCCTCGACGTGCTCGTCGGTGCCGCGGTCGCCGTGGTCGGTCTGGCCGCGGTGGTGGTCCGGTCGAGGCGCCACCCCGTGCCCGCCGTGGAGATGGCCGTGCTGAGAGTGCCGCAGATGGCACTGGCGGCGTCGATGATGCTGCTGTTCATCTGCGGCTTCGCCGGCATGCTCATCGTCAACGTCGCCTATCTCACCCAGACCTGGGGGTGGACGGCCCAGGCCGCCGGACTGGCCCTCGCGCCGGGCCCGGCCGTGGTAGTCGTCGTGTCACGACTGGCCGGTCAGGCGATGTCCCGCCTGTCGGTGGGCGTGCTCGCCACCGCGGGCTCGGTGTGTTTCGCCGCCGGCGCCGGATGGTGGCTGCTGCGGCTCTCGCTGACGCCGAACTATCTCGGCGGGATGCTGCCCGGCCAACTGCTCACCGGACTCGGAGTCGGGCTCGTGTTGCCCACCCTGTCCTCGGTCGTCGGCTCCGCCCTGCCCGCCGAGCACTGGGGCTCGGGTTCGTCGCTGATCAGCACCGCTCGCCAGGTCGGGACCGTGCTCGGCGTCGCGCTCATCGTCACCGTCATGGGGGCCGACGGCGGCGGTGCGCTCCCCGCGGGACTTCCGGCCATCCAGGCCGGTTGGACCTTGCTGGCGGCCGCCGCCACGTCCGCCGCGATCATCGGTGTCGTCTTCATCGTCGTCGAACGTCGGCTGCGTGCCATCGCCGCGCTCCCTGGCTCAGACCTGCTGTGATCGCGGCCTTCTCGGTGTCACGCTCCGTCGACGAGCGCCTTGGCGAGGGTGACCGCGGCCGCGGCGCCCCGGTCGGCCCCGTCGTCGGTCCGATCGCGATAGGCGGCCTGCTGGTAGAGGCCGTCGACGAGCAACCACACCTGCTCTGCGAGCTGTTCGGCGTCGGGGCCGGAGCCGACTGCGCGAGCCGCCAGGACGTCGATCTCGGAGCGAGCCGCGAGCAGCACGCGGCGCGCCACCCCCGCCGGCGACAGCCCGCCGGTGGAGTCCTGCGCCGGCTCGTCGGGAAACTCGGCCAGATACATGCGGAACGCGCATCCGCGGAAGTCGTTCTCGCGCACGGTTTTCGCGGTCTCCTCCACGATGGCGACCAGCGCGGCACGGGGATCGTCACCAGCTCCGCGCCGCGCGTGCTTCAGCGCGGCCGCCCGCTGCGCGGCGACTCGCTCGAGATAGGCCGATGCCAGATCAGCCTTGTGCGAGAAGTGCGTGTAGAGCAGGTTCTTGCCGGTACCGGCCTCGGAGATGATCCGATTCATGCCCACGGCACGGACACCATGTCGATAGAACAGCGTCGACGCCGCGTCGAGGATGCGCTCGCGTGTACCGGCCGCCGCCATCCGAGCCATGTGACCCCACCTCCGAACCCGTCCGAGTTTAACGGACCGAACGGTCCCGCACGGGTGGTCCCTGGGAGGTGGTCCGACGCTTCACGCCGACGAGACACAGGAGGACCCGATGACCGTGGTGTTCGTGCACGGCAACCCCGAAACCGAACACGTCTGGGATCTGCTTGCCATGGAGCTCGCGCAGCTGGGCTACGAGGACCAAGTGCGGCTGTCACCGCCGGGATTCGGGGCCGCGGTGCCCGGCGGCTTCGACCACACTCCTGAGGCGTACCGCCGCTGGCTGGTCGGTGAACTGGAGGAATTCCCCGAGCCCGTCGATCTCGTGGGCCATGACCTCGGTGGCGGACACACCGTTGCGGTGGCCATGACGCGACCGGACCTGCTGCGGTCCTGGGCGTCCGACGTGCTGGGGCTCTTCGACCCCGCCTACGTATGGCACGACCTTGCCCTCATCTGGCAGCAACAGCCCGCCGGCGAGGACTGGGTGGATGCCCAGTTGCGACGTACCAGCGCCGAGCGAGCGGATCAGCTCGCCGCTCGCGGTGTCGAACCCGGCATCGCGGGCGTGCTGGGCGCGGCGTACGACCGTGTGATGGCCACCGCTGTCCTGGAGTTCTACCGTGCTGCCGCTCAACCCGCCCTGGCCGAGATGGGCCGCCATCTCGCGGCCGCGGCCGCCCGGCCGGGACTGGCGATCATCGCCGGTGACGACGTCATGGTCGGGACGGAGCACCAGCACCGCATGTCGGCACAGCGAGCAGGGGCGCGCGTCGACATCCTGGCCGGCCACGGACACTGGTGGATGACGCAGGGCGGAGGGCGCACCGGAGCCGTTGCGCTACAACGCTTTTGGTCCGAGATCGCCGGGTGAGCGGTACACCGGCGGGGATTGTCGTCGTCGGGTGAGCCAGTCCGTGAAGCGGGTGGCAGTGACCTGTGCGCCGCCGGCGGGGAGGAGGCTGTTCCTGTCGAGCGCGGTGCCGAAGTAGGTGGCCTGCGGGTCGACGATCACGGTGGCCGGGTCGTGCCGCGCGTCCAAGACGGCCTGCACGTAGTCGGCGAACGTCATGACCTCAGGGCCGGCGATGTCGACGATGCCGTTGCGGGCCGGTTCGTCGGCGATGCGGGCGAGTGCGGCGGCGACGTCGGTGACGGCGACGGGCTGAATGTTGGCGTCGGGAACACGGGCTTCACCGCTCACGATCATCAGATCGGTGATCCGTTCGGCGAATTCGTGGAACTGGGTAGCGCGCGCGATCGTGTACTGCAGCCCAGATGTGGCGACCGACTTCTCCTGGGCCTGCTTGCCGTGCAGGTGCGCGATGCCGTCGACACCCACGATGGACAGCAGCACGTAGTGCTCGACCGCGGCCTTGCGTGCCGCCTCGGTGAGATTCGTGGCGGCCACGGTGAAGAAGGACTCGGCGGCGCCTGGTTCGGGCACCGGGCTGTTGGTGACGTCGATGAGGATGTCGGCGCCGTCGAGGGCTCGGGCGATTCCGTCGCCGGTGATGGCATCGACCCCGGTGGATCTCGACGCGGCGGTCACCCGATGGCCGGTGGCGATCAGTGTGTCGACCAGCGCGGTGCCGACGGTGCCGGTTGCCCCGAAAACAGTGACACGCTTGATGTTTGACATGGGCAGGTGTCAGAGGAAGTAGCTGTCGTGGCGATGGTTCCATTCGATGCGCTGTTGATCGGTGAGGCCGGCCAGATGCGACAGACCCTCGAAGTAGGCTTCCCGCGGGGCGCCGGGTGCGAAGAGCACCAAGACCTCGGCGGGCTCATCGGCTTCGTTGCGGAATCCGTGGATGCCGCCGGGGGGCACGTAGAGGAAATCGCCTTGCGTTGCGTCCACCCACTTTTCGCCGTCGTAGAGCCGCATGCCGCCGGAGAGCACGTAGAACGCCTCGGAGATGGCCTTGTGATAGTGGGCGCCGGGACCGCCCGCGTGCGGTCCCATCTCGATGCGGTACAGACCGTAGTCTCCGCCGGAGGTCTTCTCGTCGACGAGGTAGTGGAACTTGAGTGGGCCGCCGGCGAAATCCTCTGCGTCGTCGCCGCGGCGGAGGACCGCGCTGTTCTCGGGTTTGCCCTGGAATCGGTTCGGCGGGTAGGGCGGGACGTCCATGATGTTCTCGGGTGTCCAGAGGGACATGTCGGTGCTCCTTCTAGTGGTTGTCGTCAGTGGTCTGGTGACGCATGCCCGCCTCGAGGTGGCGGGTCATGACGGGGATGAGGACTTCTGCATCGGAAGGCAGTGGTGAGGACAGCAGCGCCTTCAGGAGCGTGACTCCAGCTGTATCACCGCGCGCGTGATCGACCGGCGCACCACCCCGGCGCCGATGCGTCATCAGGACTGCCCGCTGCCGGATCGTCATGACCGGGCACCTCGACCCAGTGCCGTTGCAGCCGTTGATATCCGAGTGCCGGACGGCACCTTCGTGTCGATGCTCTCCATCGGCGATCTCTTTTCTGGGGCGGACCCCGCAGTGCATCGATGACAATCATCCGACGCATGATCAACTTGTACAGATAGTTTGTACAACACTAACTATTGTTACGCAAGGAACAAGTGCGATCGGGGTTGCGCGCGCGGCCGTGGCTCAACCTGAAGATGCTCGGAACGCGGACTGCGGAGTTGTTCCCTTCACTCCGCAATGCCTGACACAATCAGTGATCAGCGAGGCATCGAACGGGGGTCGGCGCGATGCTCGGGGTGATCGACAAGGGGTCGTCTAGCGATACGCACCCGGTGCCGTTGTTGTTCGTGCACGGGACCGGACATGGAGCATGGTCGTGGGATGAGCACTTTCTGGGTTTTTTCTCCGAGAGGGGTTATCGCGCCGTTGCGCTGAACATGCGCGGCCACGGCAGAAGCGCGACATCCAAGCCGCTGCGCAGCTGTTCCGTTTCCGACTTCGTCGACGATGTCACCGAAGTCGCCGACAGTTTGCCGGTGCGGCCCGCGGTCATCGGGCACTCCCTCGGGGGCTATGTCGTTCAGAAATACCTCGAGACGAACGACGCTCCTGCCGGAGTGCTCATCTCATCACTTCCGCCTGGCGGCTCCATGGGGATGACGCTGCGCAGGATCAGGCGGCACCCGTGGCTCTTCGTCACGTCCATCCTGACCGGAAAGCAATTGCCTGGACTCACTCCACCGCCGCTGGCTCGCGAAGCATTCTTCTCGCCACACACGCCGGAAGAGGTGGTCGTTCGATGCGCGGCGCGGCTGCAAGAGGAGAGTGCGGCTGCCTTGGCGGAAACCATGCATCCCAGGGGGATCCGGCCCGCGTCTGTGAGGGCGCCGATCTTGGTGATAGGGGCCGAATGCGACGGCGGCGTGTCCAGGAAAGAGGTGCGTGCGACAGCGCTCGCCTACCGTACCGAAGCTGAAATCTTTCCCGGCATGGGACACGACATGATGCTCGAGCCCGGATGGCGAGCCGTCGCCGAACGAATCGACGAGTGGCTGGTGAGCCAAGGGGTGTAGAGGTCGGCTTCTGTGCCCCCGGCATGATTCGAACATGCGACACCGGCTTTAGGAGAGCCGTGCTCTATCCCCTGAGCTACGGGGGCGACGCTCGGAGCTTACCGGGCAACGGACGCTGAACCCAGCCCGCCCGCATATGGCAAAAGTGACAAAACGCGAGGGTGTCGCCGGTAGCGTCCCCGGCGTGGAGCTGACACTTCAACGCATCGGCGCCTGGTCGGGCAGCATTATGATCCTTCTCTACGGCGCCAGCTTCTCCGGCGTCGCGCAACTCTTTCCGCCACTGTCGCCGGCTGCATCCGCCGACGAGATCGCAGCCTTCTTCGTCGACCACAAACTCTGGATCCGCTTCGGGGTCTCCGGCGCGCTGCTGAGCGCCGCACTGGCGCTGCCGTTTCTCGCGGTCATCGTGCTGCGCATCCGCCGCGCCGAGGGCGGGTGGGGCATGCTCTCGACGACCCAGTTGATGGCCGCCACGGTGTTCGTCCCCGCGCTGATCTTCCCGCAGTTCTTCCTCGGGGTGGCCGCCTTCCGGCCCGAGGGCCGCTCGGCCGAGCTCACCCAGGCGCTCAACGACGTGTTCTGGCTCTGGTTCATCGGCATCGTCGGCACGATCATCGTGCAGAACATCACGCTGGCCATCTCAGCATTCACCGATCGGGCCGAGACCCCGACGTTCCCGCGCTGGTACGGCTACCTCAACCTCTGGGTCGCCACCCTGTCGCTGCCCGGGTGCGTGGTCGTGGTGTTCAACGACGGACCGCTCGCCTGGAACGGCGTATTCGCGTTCTACATCCCCGGGTTGGTGCTCGTGGTCTGGTTGTTCGCCACGACAGCGGTGATCCTGAAATCCATCACCCTGCAGCGAGCGCTGACGGAGTGACGATCACCGCCCGCCGGGTGCCCGCCGAGAACGGCACCTGGGTCTTCCTATTCGGTGACATGGTGGTCTTCGGCGCGTTCTTCGTCACCTTCCTCGTCGAACGTGCAACTGCGCCAGATGTTTTCGACCATGCCCGGACCACCCTGCACATCGGCATCGGCGTCACCAACACGGTGGTGCTGCTGACCAGCTCGCTGTGTGTCGTGCTCGCCCTCAACGCAATGCGCTCCGCGCAACGCACCCTCGCCACCCGCGCGGCCGTCGCGGCGATCGGTTGCGGCCTGCTCTTCATCGCTCTGAAGATCACCGAATACGTGGCATTGGCCGAGGCGGGACACGGCCCGGGCGCCAACCACTTCTACCTCTACTACGTGATCCTCACCGGCCTGCACCTGTTCCACGTCTGCCTCGGCCTCGGTGCGCTGACCTTCCTGGCGACACAGACGCGACGTCTCGATCTCAGCGCGACGCGCACCGCGCTCGTCGAAGGGGCTGCGTGCTTCTGGCACCTGGTCGATCTGCTGTGGATCTTCCTGTTCGCCCTGCTGTACCTGGTGAGCTGACATGACCGAGCTCCACCTGCTGAAGAACCGCGCCGGGCTCACGTGGCTGGTTCTCGTCGCGGCCACCCTGCTCTCCTGGGCGGTCGGCGCCGAGCACGGCACCGGATCGGCGGTCGGCGTCGTCGTGCTCGGCATCGCCGCGATCAAAGTCCGCCTCGTCGGGCTGGACTTCATGGAGCTGCGCCACGCGCCGATCCCGCTGCGCGCCGCATTCGAGCTGTATTGCGCCGGGATGTGGGCGCTGCTGTCCGGACTCTATCTGTGGTTGTAGCGCAAGCTATTTCAGCAGAGCGATGATCTCGCCGAACGCCTCGGCATGCCGATCCTGCACCGTCACGTAGGTGATGCCGTAGCGGTCCCGGTACCCGCGTATCCGCTCGGCCATCTCGTCCGCCGACCCCGACAGAACCCCCGGATGGCGCAGAAGTTCGTCGTCGGACAGGCCGGGCAGGAAGTGCCGCGGAATAGTCAGATCCGGCATGCCCGACCCGTCGAGGGGCATCGCGGTGATCGCGATGTTCAGCTCCAGTGCCGCGAAGCGATCGCCGGCCGCGTCACGCACGAACGCGATCCGATCCGCCAACGGGTCCTCGTCGGCATCAGGCGCCCGGTCGCCACCGGTGAGCCCGACGATGTCGGCCATCCGTGCCGCAAGCCGCAACACCCGATCGCCGTTGCCGGCGATCATGATCGGCACGTCCGGTACATGTTGGGCCAGATAGACGCACGTCTCGCGCAGATGCTCGACCCGTGCCCCCGCGCTCGGGAACGGAATGCCCACCGCCTCGAACTCCTCTTTCACGTAACCGGTGCCCAGCCCGAGATCGAGCCGCCCGTCCGACACGTCGCGCAGCGCGGCGACGTCACGCGCCAGCAATGCCGGCCGGTAGAACGCGGCGTTGAGCACGAAGGTGCCGACCCGCAACGTGGAGGTCGCCATGGCGAGGGTCGTCATCACCGGAAACGGTGCCGGGCCGCCGAGGTGGTCGGGCACCTGCACCACGTCGTAGCCCAGGTCCTCAGCCTGTCGGGCGAAGTCGTGCAGTTGCCGGCGCGACGTCCCGCGCATGACGCCGATACCGAATCGCAACTCTGCGGCCACGGTTCGATCGTAGGGACAGGTTTGAAGGGAGGGGGGCAGGGGCACAAAGGCTGCAGACTTTTCCCGCAGATCCGGCCCGTCGTCGAACAATCCGACGGGCCGGATCAAAATTTCCGCAGGCTTCTACCGCTATGGCAGACATCCCCACGATCGGCGTCGAGGAGGAATTCCTCCTCGTCGACCCGGCCTCGGGTGCGCCGATGCCCCGTAATCGTGACGTCGCCGAGCACGCCGCCGCACTGGGGGTCGACCTGCAACTCGAGCTCACCAGCTGCCAGGTCGAGACGGCGACCGAGGTCACGCACACCGCAGCCGAACTCCATGCCGGGCTGGCGCGCCTGCGTCGCACCGTGGCCGACGCAGCCGACCGGGCCGATGCGCGCCTGCTCGCGGTGGGTTTGCCGCCGACTTTGCCGCACGACTTTCCGATCACCGACACGCCGCGCTACCGCGACATCGGGGAGCGATTCGGGATGATCGCCCATGAGCAGGGCATCTGCGGATGCCACGTGCACGTCGAGGTACCCGATCGCGACGCGGCCCTCGCGGTGTCGAATCGCCTGCGCCCGTGGTTGCCGACCCTGCTGGCGTTGACGGCCAATTCCGCGATCTATCGCAACGCCGACACCGGCCACTCGAGCTGGCGCAGCGTGCTGTGGGCCCGCTGGCCGAGCGCCGGCCCGCCACCGCACTTCGCGTCGGCGGCGGAGTACGACGCGGCGGTGCGGATGCTGGTGGAGTCCGGGGTGATCCGCGACGACGGCATGGTCTATTGGGACGTGCGTCCCTCAGCCCAGTTCCCGACGATCGAGATCCGGGTCGCCGATGTGCCGGCCACGGTCGGCGAGACGGTCCTGCTCGCGACGCTGACGCGTGCGGCGGTGATGACAGCATTGGACGAGGAACGCCGCGGGGTGGCGCCGCCGACCGTCCCCGCGTGGACGCTGAAAGCGGCGTACTGGAGAGCCGCACGCGACGGCGTCGACGGCGACGGTGTCGACCTGCGCAGCAACACGTCGGCTCCGATGCAGACGCTGCTGCAGCAGCTGATCGACTGGGTGCGACCAGCACTTCGGGCGACTGGAGACGAGCAGCTGGTGCTCGACGGGCTCACCGCTGTCGTCGGGCGGGGCAACGGCGCGGTGCGCCAGCGACGGGCGTGGCAGCGACGCCACGATGTGCGCGACGTGCTCGATGCAGCAGCCGAGGCGACGCTCGAGTTCTAGGTGAGCGGGAGTTCGGCGAACGCCGGCGCAGTGGGTTCCTTCGAGCCGCCGGGAGGTTCGATCGTGAATGCCAGCGACTTCGAGGACCCCAGATCCGGCAGCACCGCTGTCGTCGAGGGCCTGACCGCACCGGCGTCCATCGTGCCCGCCGAGTGCGGACCGTCGGACGCGACGAGCCACATCTGGTAGACCGTGCCCGGCTTGGGCGGAGTCACGTTGTTCATGACCAGCACGCCCGAGTCGCGCTCCCGCGAGAACACCAGGGTCGCGGTGCCCCCACCGGGGATGTCGCCGGAGACGGTGCGCACGTCCGGCGCGGCGAAGATCTGGTCGGTGGTCGATTCCGACGCGGTGGGCCGCATCGCGACCCCGACGCCGAGGGCCCCGAGACCGACAGCCACCACGGCCGCCGCGGCGAGAACAACCGTCGTCCACCGGCGCCGCTTGTTCACGAACGGGCGCACCTGTGCGGTGGCACCCTTGCGGGCACCGATCTGACTCAGCACCTGCGCGCGCAGTTCGGCGGGTGGTTCGACGGCGGTGGCTTCGGCGATCACGGCCATCGTCTCGCGCACCGCGCGGACTTCGGTGCGGAACGCATCGGCCACATCGGGTGAGACATCCCTGAGCCGACGGTCGATGTCGTCGACCTCGCGGTCGGTGAGTGCGTGCAGCGCATAGGGCGTTGCAAGGGACAGCAGATCTTCCGGGCTGGTCATGTCACCCCCAGGCATCGGCGGAGACCGCGGATGGCATCACGCATCCGCGACTTGATGGTCGCAAGATTCGTCGACAGATGCTCGGAAACCTGCGCATAGGTAAGACCGTCGTAATACGCGAGCTGGATGCATTCGCGTTGGACATCGGTGAGCGAGCCGAGGCACGCGGCCACCTGACGCCGCTCCTCGTCGAGGATGACTTCGTCGGCGACGTGATCGGCGGGTGGCTCGACGTTGGCGGCGCCGTAGCGCGACTCGCGGGTGCTGGCCGCCTGCTCGGAGCGCACCCGGTCCACGGCGCGCCGATGCGCGAGCGTCATCAGCCACGCCAGCGGCGAGCCGGCCGACGGGTCGTAGGTGCGCGCGTTGCGCCAGACCTGCAGGTAGATGTCCTGCGTGGTTTCCTCGCTGTATCCGGGATCGCGCAGAATGCGCAGGACCAAGCCGAAGACCCGCGATCGGGTCTGATCGTAAAGAGCTGCAAAAGCGTCCACGTCCTCGCGGGCCACCTGGCGCAGCAAAGCGTCGAGTTCGGCGGTCACGAGCGGTAGCCTAGCGGCTGCCCGTACGCCGTCAGCGGCACTCGCAGGCAAGGTGGCCGTCATCAGGGCCGTCCCTCGATCACGAGTGATACACCTTCTCGCGCTCTTCGGAGGGGTGCGGCACCACGGGCACGCGGCGCAACCGCAGCAGCGTGCCCTGCATCCGCATGCTCAACGAGTTCATCATCGGTGCCAGCGGTGACACCACCTGCAGCGCCAGGATCTGAGCGATCCCGGCCGCTTTGCGGTCGCCCCGCATGGTCGCCACGAACGCCGGATGGTTGTCGCGGTGCAGCGAGATGCGCAGGTCGAGGTGCTCGTCCGGGTGCGGCGCGTCGATGAGGTAATGGCCGTCGACATCGTTGAACGGCGAGACGTAGAGCTTCTTGGTGACCATGGCCGGCCAGTCGCCCGCCGGCGGCAGCAGATAGGCGTGCCGCTCACCACGGCTGTTCTGCACCTCGACGATGATGCACCGCAGAGTGCCGTCGCCACCGTGGCACCAGTAGAAGGTGAACGGGTTGAACACCGAGCCGAGGACGCGCGGTTGCAGCAGTGCCGTGACCCGGCCGCCGCCGAGGTCGATGCCCTTGTCGGCGAGGAACGCATCGACGCGGCCACGCAGCGTGTCGACCGGCGCGGGCCACAGATGGTCCGCCGGGTCGAAGGTCGCGAACGGGCGAAGCCATCCCGGCACGTCCGGTACGTGGTCGAGGTCGATCAGCCAGCTGTAGCTGCGGTGCTCGAAATAGTGATGCACCGGTGCACGCCGCAGGTGCGTGATCCGGGTGCGGTAGAGCGCCGGGATCGTCTCCGCGGCGCCGCCCTGTTGTTCCACACCCTGTATTCGGAGCGGGTCGGGTTGCGGATTGTTCGTCCGTCTGCTCTGTCAGCTGCCGGTCCAGGACCGTGCGGCCCGCGCCAGTCCCTGAACCAGCGCGGACGTGGCAGGGGCCAGACCGTCGTCACCCGGCAGACCGCTGCGCGGGCTGATGCCGCGCACCCGAGCCGACAGTTCCAGCTGGGCGCCGCCGTCCCGGGGGCGGTTGACCGGGTTGTCCGGATGCAAGCCCCGTAACTCCCGAGGGATCGATTCCAGATCGGTGACCACCCGGTATCCGGGGATGACGATCTGCTCGGCGAGGTGCTGCGCGAGGGTCCGGTGCCGGCCGCCGGCGAGCAGTTCGGTGCTGCGGCCCATCCGGCCGTACCCGTGCAGGGACACCGCGATGTCGACGTGGTCGAGGAACTCCGCCAGGCGGGGCGATTGGGCGGGGTCGTAGAGCGCGGACGCCAGATGGTGCGGATAGTTGTCGGGATGATGGACGACGTACAGCGACGCGTCGGCCGCGTCGGCGGCGCGCTGTGCGATCACGTCGGTCATCTGTTCGAGTCCGCCGCCGTGGATGGCGAGGAAACCGAATCGCGAGCGCAAGGTGCTCTGCTCGGACACCCCCGGTGTGGCGAGGAGCTCCGACAGTGATTGTGGGGCAATCGAATCCGGGTGGGTCTCGCGGCGGGGCCACCGCGTCGGGTCCCAGCGTTGCAGGAAGTCGATCCAGCGCCGCGGCAGACCGTGGTGGTGGGCACCTTCGAGGATTCGTTCGAGATAGCCGGGGCGGGGAGGACCCGGTTCGACGCGGTGGTCGATGTACACCCACGCGGTGCGCTGACCGCCTTCGGTGTGCACCGTCAGCGCATCCCGACGGTAACGCACCGGCACTCCCTCGGCGCTGTCCAGCGTCGCGAGGTCGTGATCGGACACCCGCCACAGCACGCCGTGCACGACACCGCCGGGGTGGGGCTCGACGGTGGCGACGCCGCGTTCGTTGATCAGCCAGTCGTGGTCGGCCAGTGTGGCCGGCTGCGGGTCGGTCGCGTCAGGGCAGCGCTGAGCCATCTGTTGCACCGACAGATTCGAGCCGTACGCGAAGTAGTGGTGTCGGGCGGCCATTCAGCCCGACAGCGTCAGATAGATGAGCACCACGTTGAGCACACTAATCAGTGCGGCAACGAACCAGCCCAGGGTCGTGGTCACGCGCCGGTTGACGTCAGCGCCCATCAGCGACCTGTCACCGGTCAGCCGGATCAGCGGAATGAGGGCGAACGGGATGCCGAACGACAGCACCACCTGCGACAGGATCAGTGCGCGGCTCGGGTCGACGCCTGCTGCGAGCACCACCAGCGCGGGCAGCAGCGTGATCAGGCGTCGCATCAGCAGCGGTACCGATCGGCGCAGCAGACCCTGCATGATCATCGCCCCGGCGTAGGCGCCGACGGACGACGATGCGAGCCCGGAGGCCAGCAGCCCGATCGCGAACACCAAGGCGACGGTGTGCCCGAGCGTGGTCTCCACCGCGCCGAAGGCGCCCTCGATCGAGTCGGTGTCCGGAAGTCCCTGCAGGTTGGTCGCGGCCACCAGCAGCATCGACAGGTTCACCGCGCCGGCGACCAGCATCGCCGCGCCGACATCCCACCGGGTGGCACGCAGCAGCGCGGCGCGGCGGGGCCCCCGCGGGGCGTGTCCGTGCCGGTCCCGCGCCAGACCCGAATGCAAATACACCGCGTGCGGCATGACGGTTGCGCCGAGCATCGCGGCCGCCAGCAGGATGCTCTCCGCCCCGTCGAAGCGGGGCACGAGGCCGCCGAGGACCTGGTCGACGGGAGGCGGTGCGGCGACGAGGCTGGTGAGGAAGCCGACCGCGATGACCGCCAGCATGCCGGTGATGACGCGTTCGAAGGCGTTCTGGCCGCCGCGGTCTTTGATCAGCAGCAGGGCCACCGACACCACGCCGGTGATGACCCCGCCGACCAGCAGCGGCAGATCGAACAGCAGATACAGCGCAATGGCGCCGCCCACGATCTCGGCGAGGTCGGTCGCCATGGCCACCAGCTCGGCCTGCAGCCAGTACGCGATCCGCGTCGGCGTGCCCATCCGGTCGGCCACTGCTTCGGGCAGCGATCTTCCGGTTACCAGTCCCAGCTTGGCGGACAAGTACTGGACCAGGCAGGCCATCACGTTGGCCACGACGATCACCCAGACGAGCAGGAAGCCGTACTGGGCTCCGGCGCTGACGTTGGCCGCGACGTTGCCGGGGTCGACGTAGGCGATGGCGGCCACGAAGGCGGGACCCAGCAGAAACCGCAGCGGTCGGGTCGGTGCTGCAGCGTCAGGCCCCACCGGCGATCCTTTTCTGTTCGATAATTCGAAGAGAAAAGTTAGGTTAGCCGAAAATCGATCGCCGCATCAACGCGGCGGGCTCGACCCATCGGGGTCAGGGCAGGTAGCCGAACGCGCCGAACGGGTAGTAGTCACCACCCTGCCAACCGCCCCAGTTCCAGGGGGGAGGCGTCGCGGTGATCTGGGTGCTGCCGTTGGTCTCGCAGTACGTGATCGTCTTGCCGACGTCGCTGCACTTCGGCATCGCCGTCGCGACTCCCGTTCCACCGCAAGCGATCGCGACACCCGCACCGGCGAGTGCCAGGTAGCTCAGTACTCGACGCATCATCGTCGGCTCAGAGCACGTAGGGGCCGTAGCCCCACCCGAAACCGCCCTCCCAGGGCTCGGCGTAGACGCCCGGGCGGGAATCGATCTGGGAGTTGCCGGGGGACTGGCACACGGTGTTCGCGCCGCCCTGGAAGCCGCCACCCTCGCCGGTCTGGACGCAGGACGGCTGGGCCAGCGCAGCGGGTGCGGCGGCGATCGCGAGGGAGGCTCCGCCGGCGACGAGCACAGCGGCGATGGTGGTGAGGCGGGCCTTCATGCGGAGTCCTTTCAGCGGGTTCAGGGCTTAGCGTACAGACCTTTGCCAGTCACGGGAGGCAAGTCGAGCGCTGTCACGATTCCCGGCTTGGCATCGATGACCGCGGGGATCGCGTTGACGACTCGGGCGGCCGTGGCTACCAGTCCGGCATGGTTGTGGTCGCCGTTGGGACTGCTCAAACACAGGTCCACCGCGTACGACGGTTCACCGGTGATCTCGATGCGGTAGGACCCGCCGGGTTGCGCGGGCTGGGGCCAGTCCGGGCACAGGTCATCACGCAGCCGGGTGACGTGTTCGAGGACCACCGCGATCTCACCGTTCTTCATCCCGCGGACCTCGAAACGGATTGCCGCCGTTGTTCCTTCGGCGATGTGGCCGGACGCGATGTCGAAATCCTCCGGCGCGGGAATCCGCGTGTGGGTTTCGGTGACCTCGTCGAGCTCGAGACCGAGCCCGGCGGCGAGCTGGCGCACCACCGATCCCCATGCCAGGCTCAGCACACCGGGCATCAGCAGCATCGGCGTCTCGTCGAGGCTGCCGCCGAACCCCATGACGTCGAACATCACGGTCGCGCTGTCATAGGTGTCGTAGTTGATGATCTCCATGCAGAGGATCTGTTGGACACTCTGGCAGGTTCCTGCCAGCGCCATCGGCAGCAGATCATTGGCGAAGCCGGGATCGATGCCATTGACGAACACGCTCGCGTTGCCGGCCTTCGCGGCCTCTTCGATCGGGCTCACCATCTCGTCGGGCAGCACTCCCCACGGGTACTGCAGGAACACCGCACTGCTGCCGACCACGTTGATGCCCGCCGCCAGGATGCGCCGGTAGTCCTCGAGCGCCTCGGGCAACCTGTTGTCCGCCATCGCGGTGTAGACCGCGCAGTCGGGGTTGGTGGCGAGCACGGCCTCGAGATCGGTGGTGGCCAGCACCCCGGTCGTCGCGCCGAGCCCGGCGAGTTCGCCGGCGTCGGTGCCGGCCTTGGCGTCCGACGACACCCACACGGCGGTGAGTTCGAACTTCGGATCCGAGATCAGTTGTGCGAGTGCGTGTCTGCCGACGTTGCCGGTTCCGATGGCGGCGACGCGAATCGTCATGGCTGTCCTCTACAGGTCGGGGATGGGGAGGTCGAGGTTCGGGTAGGTGATGCCGCCATCGACCTCGAGGGTCTTTCCGGTGAGGTAGGCGCCGGCGGGGGAGGCGAGATAGACGGCGGCGGCGGCGATGTCGAGCGGGTCGCCGAGCCGGCGCATCGGCGTGGCCTGCTCCATCGGTGTCCGCAGCTCCTCGTTGCTCGCCACGATGTCCAGCGCGGACGTGAGGATCGAGCCCGGGGCGATGGCGTTCACGCGGATACGGGGGGCGAGGTCGAGTGCCGACAGGCGCGTGTAGTGCGCCAGTGCGGCCTTGGCGGTGCCGTAGGCGGCGAATCCGCGACCGGAGACCCGGGCCATCGTCGAGGTGATGTTGATGATGCTGCCGCCGCCGGAGTGCTCGAGCATCAGCGGCGCCGCGGCGAGCGTCAGCGCGTGGGCGGTGGCGACGTTGAAGGCGAACGCGTCGCGCAGGTCCTTGGTCGAGGTGTTCAGCAGCGCGTTCGGCATCGTCCCGCCGACGTTGTTGACGACGATGTCTAGTCTGCCGAATGCCTCCACTGCCTGCGGCGCCAGCGCGGCGGTGTCCTCGGCGTGCGCGAGGTCGGCGACCACGATGTGGGCTCGGCGGCCGGTCGCGCTCACCTGCCCGGCGACGTCTTCCAGCTGGGTCTGTGTACGGGCCGAGATCAGCACGTCAGCGCCCGCTTCTGCGAAGGCGGCCGCCATCGCCGCGCCGAGACCGCGGCCCGCGCCGGTCACCACTGCCACCTGATCGTCGAGCCGGAATCTGTCCAGGATCACGGGCGTCACGCTAGCAAGCGGACCGGCGCCCCGGAAGGTGTTTCTGGAACACGTTCTATTTCTTGGCGGCGGCTTTCTTGGTGGCTTTCTTGGCCGGCGTCTTCTTCGCTGCCTTCTTGGCGGGAGCCTTCTTGGCGGCGGCCTGCTTCGCGGGTGCCTTCTTGGCGGGCTCGTCACCGCCGGCCTGCTCCTTGCGTGCCTTCACGCTCGCCTCGAGCTTGGCCAGCAGGTCCGAGACGTCCTCGGACTCGTCGAGCTCGGTCGGCTGCTCCTCGGTGGTGAAGGCTTCACCGCCTTCGAGCTTGGCCTGGATCAGCTCGTGCAGCTGCTCCTGGTAGTCGTCGTGGTAGCGGTCGGGGTTGAAATCATCGGTCATCGAGTCGACGACCTGGCTCGCCATCTTGAGCTCGGCCGGTTTGATCTCGACGTCCTTGTCGAGCACCGGGAAGTCCGGGTCGCGGATCTCGTCGGGCCACAGCAGGGTGTGGATCATCATCACGTCGCGCTTGCTGAAGTCTTTGACACGCAGCGCAGCGAGCCGGGTCTTGTTGCGCAGCGCGAAGTTCACGATCGCCACGCGGTCGGTCTCCATCAGCGTCTTGGCAAGTAGCACATAGGATTTCGACGACTTGCCGTCGGGCTCCAGAAAGTAACTGCGGTCGTACATCAGCGGGTCGAGGTCGCTGGCGGGTACGAACTCGAGCACCTCGATCTCGCGGCTGCGCTCCTCGGGCAGCGTCGCGATGTCGTCGTCGGTGATGATGACGGTCTGACCGTCTTCGGATTCGTAGGCTTTGGCGATGTCGCGATACTCGACGACCTCGCCGTCGACTTCGCACACGCGCTTGTACCGGATGCGCCCGTTGTCCTTGGCGTGCACCTGATGGAACTTGATGTCGTGGTCCTCGGTGGCGCTGTAGACCTTGACGGGGACGTTGACCAGCCCGAAGGCGATCGAACCCTTCCAGATGGACCGCATCACCCCAGGCTAGCCGGGTAGACCCGCCTGCGGGCCGGACCGCGCCGCCGCGGCGTCGCGGGTCGCCCGATCCGGGAGCTCTGCGCCCGCCCGGGCGACGGTGAGCGCCGACGACAGCGCGGCCGTCCGCAGCGCGTCGGTCAATGCGGATTCCGAGATGCGGCGCAGGTCGGATCGACGCTGCGCGCCGAGCAGGTCCAACTCCCACAGGGCATCGATGAGTCCGGCCATGAAGGAGTCCCCGGCGCCGACCGTGTCCACGACGTCGACCGTCGGTGCCTCGACACGAACACTGCCGCCGTCGACGACCCCGAACGCGCCCCGCTCACCGAGGGTGACCACGACGAGGGACGGCCCCAGGGCGAGCCATGTCTGCGCGATCTGCTCCGGGGAATGCTGTGGGTCGTACCAGGCCAGATCCTCGTCACTGACCTTGACGACGTCGCTGCGCTCGATCAGCCGGTCGATGCGATCGCGCGCCGCGTCGCCGTCGTCGATCAGCGACGGCCGGACGTTGGGATCGAACGTCACCGTCGCCGAAAGGTGGTACGTGTCGAGCAGGGCCGCGACCGCCCGGCACCCCGGTTCGAGCACCGCGGCGATCGAACCGGTGTGGGCGATCAGGGGAGGGGGCACCTCGGGGATGCCGCTCAACTGCCAGGTGATGTCGAATTCGTAGGTGGCGCCGCCCTGTTCGTCGACCAGTGCGCGCGCCGTGGGGGTGCGCTCAGCCGTGGTGCTGCCGGTGACGAGGCTGACCCCGGCGGCGCGCACATGCTCGACGATGCGGCGGCCTCGTTCGTCGTCCCCGATGTGGGTGAGGAAGTCGACGCCGCGGCCGAGGCGCCCCAATCCGACGGCGACGTTGAGGGGACTGCCGCCGACGTGTTCTCCGGTGACCTGCTCGTCGCGGACGACGATGTCGATCAGCGCCTCACCGATCACCAGGGCGCGCTCGCTGGTCACTTCGCGCCGCCGTCGAGCAGTGCCTCCAGTGTCGCGCGGGCGCCGACGCTGTACAGCGATTCGAGCGTCGCTCCATATGCCTCGACGAACCGGGGCTGCTGTGCCAGATCACCGAACAGATCGGTGTTCTCGATGAACGCGGTCGGATCGTCGCGTTGCGCCTGGGCCAGCGGCGTCAGTGTCTCTTTGCGGTTGTCCTCGACGTCGATCGGTTCACCCTGCTCATCGATCCCCTCGGCGTAACGTGCCCAACTGGCCACGACCGCCGCCGAGATCTGCACGCTGCGATCGGCGTCCAGGTTCGCCATGATCACCGGCACCAGCCACTGCGGGATGCGGTCGGACGAATAGGCACACAGCCGGGCGACGGTGTCACGCACTCCCGGGTTGGCGAATCGTTCGATGAGTGTGCGTTGGTAGTCCTCGAGATCGATGCCGGGTACCGGCGGCAGTGTCGGAGTGGCCTCGGCGAAGTACCGTCTCAGCAGTTCGGCGAACAGAGGGTCACCCGCGGCATCGTGGACCAATCGGTAGCCGGCGAGATAGGCGAAGTAGCAGAGCGTCTGATGACCGGCGTTGAGAAGTCGCAGCTTCATCAACTCATACGGGGTGACGTCG
This sequence comes from Mycolicibacterium sp. 018/SC-01/001, assembly GCF_007096635.1. GTDB lineage: Bacteria > Actinomycetota > Actinomycetes > Mycobacteriales > Mycobacteriaceae > Mycobacterium. The sequence goes on along the minus strand of NZ_VKAA01000010.1, from coordinate 89,213 downwards.
TCGACCATCAGCACGTCGACGTTCTCCCACGGCGGCCTACCGTCGGAGAACGCGTCCTCGAGGACCCACGCGGTGAACGGCTCGGCGATCACCGGCCATTCGTCGTCGACGCCGAATTCGGTTGAGACGGTGTTGATCACGTCAGGGGTCGTGACCGGGGTGATGCGGTCGACCATGGAGTTGGGGAACCGGGTGTGTTCGGTCATCCACTCCGAGAGGCCGGGGTGCGCGGAGTCCGCGTACCGGGTGAAAGCGTCGCGTGCGACGTCCCCGTTGCCTGCGATGTTGTCGCACGACACGATCGTGGGGGAGCCCAGGCCGCGATCGCGACGGCGGGCCAGCGCATCCGTCACGAGACCGAAGACGTTGAGTTCGGGCAGATCGTCGAGGTGGTAGCCGCCCTCGGTGATCGTCATCGAGATGACGCGAGTGCTCGGCGCGGCGAGCAGTTCCACCACGCCCTCGGGGTCGTCGGGGGCATACCGGTAGTCGACGATCGATCCGATCACCCGGGCTTCTCTGGTGCCGTCGGGATGTTCCAGCAGCAAGGTGTACAGACCGTCCTGCGCGGCCATCACGTCGGCCATCTTGCGGTCGGCGGCCAGCACACCCACGCCGCAGATGCCCCATCCGCCGTCCAGTCCCGCGTTGAGGAGTCGATCCGTGTAGACCGCCTGATGTGCACGGTGAAAGCCGCCGACGCCGAAATGCACGATGCCGACACCCGTTTCGCGTCTGTCGTACTCCGGTGTGGGAATGCTCAGCTGCCGCAGCGTTGCGTTGTCGAGTTTCATGTCCGCGCCACCATCGTTGTGACGGTACCCCTGGTCGCCCCGACGCCGAAGGCCGTCTGACAGTGCGGGGCGTGCGGAGAGCGGGAGTGTCGAAGTGTTGTGTACGTCACATTTCTCATGTTAACGTGATGAGCATCTATTCGCACCCCTGAGCATTTGCTCATGGGCGATGTGTCGAGCGAGGTGGGGTTCGTGGTCGTGACGGCGCCTGACGGCGACTTCGCTCGCGCCCTCGGTGAGCATCACGTTCAACGGCGAGAGCCCGCCTCGACCGAGGACCTGCGTCTCGCCCTGCGGGCGGCCACTCTCTACTACCTCGACGGGCTGACGCAGGCCGAGATCGCGACGCGGCTCGGAGTGTCCCGGCCGACCGCCGGCCGGCTGGTGGCGCGGGCGAAGGCCAATGGCCTGGTGCGAATAGAGGTCGTTGTTCCGCCCACCCTTCGCGACAATCTGCATGCCGACGAGGAACGCGAACTCGAGGAGCGCTTCGGTTTGACCGAGGCGGTGGTGACCGGACACGGCGTCGACGTCGGAGCGCCGGGCCGGCCGGCGGCGTTCGCCAGCGTCGGCCGCGCCGCAGCCGCGCTGCTCAGCCGGCGCATCGCGCCCGAGGACGTGCTCGGCTTCACCTGGGGTCCCGAGCAGGTGGCCGTGGTGGCGGCCTTGACTCCCGGGGTCGCCAGCTGCCGCGCCGTCGTCCAACTGGACGGCGCCATGTCCACGTCGGTCTATCAGACCGGTGTCGAGTTCATTCTCGACCGCTGTGCAGAGGTGTTGCGCGCAAAGAGTATTCGTCTCCCTGCTCCGCTGTACGCAGACCCGTCGACGGTGGTCTCGATGCGCAACGATTCGCTCATCTCCAGGACGCTCGAGGCGGGAAGTCGCGCCGACATGATGCTGTTCGGTGTCGGCGCGGCGTCGACGTCGACCACGCTGTTCGAGGGCAGCTACCTCGACCTGACGATGCTCGACGAACTGGTTTCCCTGGGAGCGGTGGGAGAGATCGGCGGCCGCTTCTTCGATGTGCACGGCGCACCCGTCGCCACCGAACTGCAGCACCGCGCGGTCTCCGTCTCGCTCGACGACATCCGCGCGTGTGCGAAGACCATTCTGATTTCCAGCGGCGCAGCCAAGTACGCCGCCACGCTCGGCGCGCTGCGAGGCGGTTTCGCCCGAATGCTGGTGTGCGATATCGACAGTGCCCGTTGGTTGTTGGCTCAGTGAGGAGGCACGAAACAGTGAGAACAGGAATGGCAAAGCGACTCGGGGCGGCGGTGGCCGCGTCGGGTCTCGTGCTCACTGCCGGCTGTGCCGGCGCGGGCAGTCTCGGAGCCTCGTCCAACGAGGTGACGATCGCTCTGGTGTCCAATTCTCAGATGACAGACGCGCAGAAGCTGTCGCCGGAGTTCGAAAGGGAGAATCCCGGTGTCAAGCTGAAGTTCATCTCGCTGTCGGAGAATCAGGCCCGGGCGAAGATCACGATGTCGACAGCCATGGGTGGCAGCCAGTTCGACGTCGCGATGATCAGCAATTTCGAGACACCGCAGTGGGCCAAGGACGGCTGGTTGCGCAATCTCTCCGACTACGCGAAGAACACGCCGGGCTACGACGAGCAGGATTTCATTCCGTCGCTGCGGCAATCACTGTCGTACGAAGGCAACATGTACTCGGTCCCGTTCTACGGCGAATCGTCCTTCCTGATGTACCGCAAGGACATGTTCGACAAGGCCGGCATCACCGTCAGCCAGGATCCCAACTACCAGCCGACGTGGCCTGACGTTGCGCAGTGGGCCAAGACGATCAAGGAAAAAGGGGTCTCCGACGCGGGAATCTGTCTGCGCGGCAAGCCCGGTTGGGGTGAGGTGCTCGCCCCGCTCGACACGGTCATCAACACCTTCGGCGGGCGCTGGTTCGACGAAAATTGGAACGCGCAGCTGAACAGCCCGGAAGTGAAGAAGGCCGTCAACTTCTACGTCGACACGATCAAGGAGTCCGGCGAGCTGGGCGCGTCCTCGACGGGATTCCAGGAGTGCGCCAACCTGTTCGGCCAGGGCCAGACGGCCATGTGGTACGACGCGACGTCGGCCGTATCGGTCCTCGAGGATCCGGCGACGTATCCAGACCTCGTCGGCAAGATCGGTTACCTGCCGGCGCCGATCGTCGAAAAGCCCAATTCGGGGTGGCTCTACACGTGGGCCCTCGGCATTCCCAAGGCCGCCAAGAACCCTGACGGCGCGTGGAAGTTCATCTCGTGGATGACCAGCAAGGACTACATGAAGCTGGTCGGCGAGAAGTTGGGCTGGGCTCGGGTGCCACCCGGCAGCCGCACCTCCACCTACACCGAACTGCCGGAGTACGAGGCGATTTCGACATCGTACGGACCGTTGACCCTGAAGTCGATCACCAACGCGACCCCGGACAAGCCCACGGTTCAACCGGTGCCCTACACAGGCGTGCAGTTCGTCGGGATACCCGAGTTCCAGGATCTGGGGACGAGGGTCAGTCAGCAGATCAGTGCAGCTATCGCCGGGCAGAAGTCCGTCGACGCCGCGCTGGAGCAATCGCAGTTGTATGCCGAGGTCGTCGGCAAGAGCTATCAGGAGAAGTGATGACGACTACTTCGCCACCCACCGGCCTGACGGCCGAGGCCGACGAGCGGGCCGTCGCTGAGCGGGTACGCAAGATCAAGGAATCCCAGGACGTCGGCGTGAGCCGCGCGGAGGGATGGCGGCGGCGCGGCCCACTGCTACCCGCCCTGATCTTCATGATCGCGGTGACCCAGGTGCCGTTCCTGTTCACGCTGTACTACTCGACGCTGTCGTGGAACCTGGTGCGTCCCGGCTCCCGGCAGTTCGTCGGAATCAACAACTACGTCGCCGTCGTGCAGGACAGCCAGTTCTGGACCGTGGCGGGCAACACCGTCATCCTGATCGTCGGGGTGGTGCTCATCTCGGCGTTCCTGGGCCTGCTCATCGCGCTGCTGCTGGATCGGGCATTCCTCGGCCGCGGCGCGGTGCGCACCCTGCTCATCACGCCGTTTCTCATCACTCCCGTTGCGGGGGCGCTGATCTGGAAGACCACGATCCTCGATCCGAACAACGGCATCCTCAATTGGGCGCTGTCGTTGGTGGGGATCGAACCGGTGGACTGGATCGGACAGTTCCCGCTGGCAATGGTGATGGTCGAATTGATCTGGCAGTGGACGCCGTTCATGATGCTGCTGATCCTGGCCGGTCTGACGTCGATGCCCCGTGACCAGCTCGAGGCGGGACGGGTGGACGGCGCGACCGCGTTCCAGCTGTTCCGGGAGTTGACGCTGCCCCACCTGCGGCGCTTCATCGAGTTGGGTGTGGTGCTGGGTGCGGTGTACCTGGTCAACACCTTCGACGCGATCTTCATGATGACGCAGGGTGGTCCGGGCGTCGCGAGCGCGAACCTGCCCTTCTACATCTACCAGCGCGCGTTTCTCGGCTTCGACATGGGCCAGGCGGCGGCCATGGGCGTCGTGGTGGTCATCTTCACGATGATCATCGCCAGCTTCGCGCTGCGATTGATCTTCAAATCGTTCTCCGGCAAGGAAGAGGCGGCCTAGTCATGACTACCCACGACGTCGTTGACAGCAGCGAAAGAACGACGGTCGCCGACGGTGCGACGCCGGTACGCAAGAAGAAGACCAAGAAGTTCAGTCCGTGGGGTGTGGTCGCCTGGCTGGTCGGCATCGGCTTCTTCTTCCCGGTGTTCTGGATGGTGCTGACGTCTTTCAAGGCCGAGAGCGACGCGGCGACCAATCCGCCCAAGCTGTTCTTCGTCCCCACCCTCGATCAGTACGCGGCCGTGTTCAATCAGGGCATCGGTCCCGCGATGCTGAATTCGGTGTTCGCCACCGCCGTGTCGACGATCCTGGTGCTTCTGCTCGGAGTGCCGGCAGCGTTCGCACTCTCGCTGCGACCGGTCCGCAAGACATCCGACGCGCTGTTCTTCTTCATGAGCACGAAAATGCTTCCCGTGGTGGCGGCGATCCTCCCGCTGTACGTGATCGTGTCCAATCTCGGCCTGCTGGACAACATCTGGGCACTGATCGTGCTCTACACGTCGATGAACCTGCCCATCGCGGTCTGGATGATGCGGTCGTTCTTCCTCGAGGTGCCTGGCGAACTGCTGGAGGCTGCGAGTCTCGACGGAGCGAGCCTCTGGCGCTCGGTGCGTGAGGTGATCCTGCCGCTGGTCTCCCCGGGCATCGCTGCAACCGCGTTGATCTGCGTCATCTTCGCCTGGAACGAGTTCTTCCTCGCAGTGAACCTCACCGCGGTGAACGCCCAGACCATGCCCGTGTACCTCGTCGGCTTCATCACCGGCGAGGGGCAGTACTGGGCCGTGCTGTCGGCGGCCGCGACCATGGCGGCACTTCCCGTGATCCTGTGCGGGTGGTTCGCCCAGAACAAGCTGGTGCGCGGACTCTCGTTCGGCGCGATCAAGTAACCCACTGTCGACAAGAAACGGAAACAGCAATGGCTGCAATCACATACCGGAACGCGACCTGCATCTACGAGGGCTCCGACAAGCTCGCGGTGGACTCGCTGAACCTCGACATCCACGACGGCGAGTTCGTCGTCCTGGTCGGGCCGTCGGGTTCGGGAAAGAGCACCGCGCTGCGGATGCTCGCCGGCCTCGAGGACATCGACGAGGGTGCCATCGAGATCGGTGGCAAGGACATGACCGGTGTGCCGTCGAAGGACCGCGACATCGCGATGGTGTTCCAGAACTACGCGCTGTATCCGAACAAGACCGTCGCGGAGAACATGGGCTTCGCGCTGAAGCTGCGAGGCGTGCCCGCCGCCGAACGGCGCAAGAAGGTCGAGGATGCGGCGAAGATCCTCGACCTCACCGAGTTCCTGGATCGCAAGCCCGCCAAGCTCTCCGGCGGTCAGCGCCAGCGCGTGGCGATGGGCCGCGCCATCGTGCGCGAGCCGCAGGTGTTCTGCATGGACGAGCCGCTGTCGAATCTGGATGCGAAGCTGCGGGTACAGACGCGCACCCAGATCGCCGCGCTGCAGCGACGGTTGGGCACGACCACGGTCTACGTCACCCACGATCAGGTGGAGGCCATGACTATGGGTGACCGGGTGGCTGTGCTGCGCCTCGGGAAGTTGCAGCAATTCGCTTCTCCGACCGAGCTGTACGACCGGCCCGCCAACGCGTTCGTCGCCGGCTTCATCGGCTCGCCCGCGATGAACCTGGTCGACCTTCCCGTCACCGACACCGGCGTCAAGGTCGGCGACTCCGTTCTGGAGTTGGAGCGCGCCGACGTCGCCAAGGTGAGCGAGGCGGGTCTGACGGAGGTCACGTTCGGCATTCGTCCCGAGCAGCTCGAGATCTCGAACGACGGCGGTGGCGTCGAGGTCGTCGTCGACCTGGTCGAGGATCTCGGCAGCGAGGCCTACGTCTACACCCATGCGGGCTCCGGGGTGGAGCTCGTCGCCCGGTGCAATCCGCGCACCGCGCCGAAGCTCGCGGACACGGTCCGCCTGCGGAAGAACCCCGAGGGGGCAGTGCACCTGTTCAACCCGACCACGGGCGAGCGGCTGAACTGAGTCGCGCCGCGTTGAACCGGGCAGCGGGCGGGTAATACCGTCGAGTGGTGGACGGCTACGAGCGGGTGCGGCTCAGCAACCCGGACAAGGTGCTGTACCCCGCCACCGGCACCACGAAGGCCGAAGTCTTCGAGTACTACGTCTCGATCGCGGCGGCGATGCTGCCGCACATCGCGGGTCGCCCGGTCACCCGCAAGCGATGGCCGAACGGTGTCGAGGAACCGGCGTTCTTCGAGAAACAGTTGGCGTCCTCGGCTCCGGAGTGGCTGGACCGCGGAACCATCGTGCACAAGTCGGGCACCACCACATATCCGATCATCGACACCGTGGAGGGGCTGGCATGGATAGCGCAGCAGGCCGCGCTGGAAGTGCATGTGCCGCAATGGCGTTTCGCCCAGGAGCGACGTAACGCTGCGGAGGTGGGGCGCGCGACCCGCGTGGTGTTCGATCTCGATCCTGGCGAGGGCGTGACGATGGGCCAGCTCTGCGAGGTCGCGCGCGAGGTCCGGGATCTGATCACCGACATCGGCCTGCGGACATTTCCGCTCACCAGCGGCAGCAAGGGTCTGCACCTGTACGTGCCCCTCGACGATCCCATCAGTTCCCGCGGCGCCTCCGTGCTGGCGAAGCGGGTGGCGCTGCAGCTGGAGCAGGTGATGCCGAAGAAGGTCACCGCGACGATGACCAAGAGCCTGCGCGAGGGCAAGGTCTTCCTCGACTGGAGCCAGAACAACGGCAACAAGACGACGATCGCACCGTATTCGCTTCGCGGACGCGACCATCCGACGGTGGCCGCACCTCGAACATGGGACGAGATCGACGACCCCGATCTACGCCATCTGACCTTCGCCGAAGTTCTCGAGCGTTGGGAACGGGACGGGGATCTGCTCGCCGACCTCGACGAGCCGTTGCCGGTGCCCGACCGCCTGAGCACCTACCGCGGAATGCGAGACAGTACGAGGACGCCGGAGCCGGTGCCGGCGGACGCACCCGCGGCGGGGCGCAACGACAAGTTCGTCATCCAGGAGCACCACGCGCGCCGGCTGCACTACGACTTCCGGCTCGAACGCGACGGCGTTCTCGTGAGCTGGGCGGTGCCGAAGAACCTGCCCGAGACCCCGTCGGTCAACCACCTCGCGGTTCACACCGAGGACCACCCGATGGAGTATCTGACCTTCGCCGGCGAGATCCCGAAAGGCGAGTACGGCGGCGGCCAGGTGTACGTGTGGGACACCGGCACCTACGAGACCGAGAAGTTCACCGATCACTCACCCGATGGTCCGGCGACAGGGGGTGAGGTCATCGTCACGTTGCACGGTGAGAAGGTTCGCGGCCGCTACGCGCTGATCCAGACCGACGGCAAGAACTGGCTCGCGCACCGGATGAAGGAACAGCAGGAGCCGACATTCGCGGACATGGCGCCGATGTTGGCCACCGAAGGGTCCATCGAGCGATACACGAAGGCGCAGTGGGCTTTCGAGGGGAAGTGGGACGGCTACCGGGTGCTCGTCGACGCCGACCACGGCGTGCTGAGTGTGCGCTCGCGTCGAGGCCGCGACGTCACGGCCGAGTATCCGCAATTCGAAGCGCTGGCAGCCGATCTCGCGGAGCACCACGCGATTCTCGACGGGGAAGCGGTGGCGCTCGACGAATCAGGAGTGCCCAGCTTCCGCGAGATGCAGAACCGGAAGCGTTCCACCCGCGTCGAATTCTGGGCGTTCGACATCCTCCACCTCGACGGTCGATCCCTGGTGCGCGCCAAGTACTCCGATCGGCGGCGCATTCTCGAGGCACTGGCCGACCAGGGCGGCCTGATCGTTCCCGCACAACTCGACGGGGACGGTGCGGACGCGCTCGAGCTCGCACGGCGCAAGCACTGGGAAGGCGTGGTGGCCAAGAAGCGCGACGCCACCTACCAGCCGGGCCGGCGATCGTCGGCGTGGATCAAGCACAAGCTCTGGCGCACCCAGGAGGTCGTGATCGGCGGCTGGCGCGCCGGAACGGGCGGCCGGACCAGCGGGCTCGGTGCGCTGATGCTGGGCATCCCCGACGACGACGGTCTGCAGTTCGTGGGGCGGGTCGGCACCGGCTTCACCGAGAAGGAGCTCGCGATGTTGCGGGCGACCCTGGAGCCGCTGCACGTCGACGAATCACCCTTCGCCACAAGGCTTCCGACGCAGGATGCCAAGGGCGTCACGTTCGTGCGCCCTGAGTTGGTCGGCGAGGTTCGCTACAGCGAGCGGACCTCGGACAACCGCCTGCGTCAACCAAGCTGGCGAGGGCTGCGGCCGGACAAGGAGCCGGGGGACGTGCGGTGGGGATGACGTGTCGGTGGCCGAATGTATGTTCGAATTATGTCGGTGCGGGAGGCGGTGACGGCGTTACGGGACGCCGTTGATGCTGTGTTGTCCTGTGGCCTGGATCGGTCCACCGCGGCGGAGGTGACCGAGTTGCTCGATGAGGTCGAAGCCGCGGGCTGTCGGCTGCCGGTGGCGCGGCATCGTGGGTTGGCGCGGTTGCAGGTGGAGACGACCCCGCAGCAGATGGGCGCGAAGAATTGGAAAGACGTGCTGGCTATTCGGTACCGGATCAGCGGTTCGGAAGCGCATCGCCGCCTGACTGAGGCGGCCCTGTTGGCGCCGCGACAGCCGGTCACCGGGCCGCCGCTGCCGCCGGCATTACCGGCGACCGCGATCGCCCAGGAACACGGCCTGGTCACCGAGGAGCATGTCCGCGAGATCCGCAAGGTCGTCGCCAAGCTGCCCGGCTTCGTCGACACCCAGACGCGGGAGCAGTTCGAGGTCGAGGTGGTGCGCACCGCGGTCGGGGCGGGGCCGAAAGAGACCCGCGACGCTGCGGAGCTGACGCTGTTCCTGCTCGATCAGGACGGCCCCGAACCCGATGATGCTGAACGCACCCGCAAACGGGGTCTGACCACAGGCCGGCAGGGTCGGGATGGGATGACCGCGTGGCGGGCTGATCTGACGCCGGAGGCCGCAGCGGTGTGGGAGGCGATCTACGCCAAATACGCCGCCCCGGGGATGTGTAACCCCGACGACGAGCAGCCGTGCACGTCGGGGACGCCGACGCAGGCCCAGATCGACAGCGATCACCGCAGCCTGGCTCAACGCCAGCACGACGCCCTCGTGGCGGTGGGGCGGATCGCCCTGATGAGCGGCGAGTTGGGTCAGTTGAACGGGTTGCCGGTGACGGTGATCGTGCGCACCACCCTGCAAGATTTGGAGTCTCGCGCCGGAATCGGTACTACCGGCGGCGGCACCCGGCTACCGATCAGGGATGTGATCCGGATGGGGGCGCATGCCTCGCACTATCTGGCGGTCTTCGACCGCGCGACCGGCGCCGCATTGGATCTGTTCCGTACGCGGCGGGTCGCGTCGGCGGCGCAGCGGATCATGCTGATCGCCCGCGACGGCGGCTGCACGAAACCGGGCTGCCGGGTCGGGGCGTATGGCTGCCAGGTGCATCACGTCACCCACGATTGGGCCGACGGCGGGTTGACGAACGTCGATGATCTCGGGCTGGCGTGCCCGCCGGACAACCGCGCCGTCGCACCCGGGGGCTGGACCACCACGATGAACCCCCGCCACGACGTCGAATGGGCGCCACCCCCGAACCTGGACACCGGCCAAACCCGGGTCAACACCCACCACACCCCCGAACGACTCCTCCGACCACCCGACGACGACGAACCCGGCGGACGCGGACCACCCGATGGCGAAGTCGCCTGAGCGCGGCCAGTTTCAACGTGCCAGGGTTCGGTCGGCCACGCGTTGTCGAGGGACAGCTCGACCGGGATCAACCGTTCGGGATGGCGACGCTCATTCCTCCGTCCAGCATCCACACCGCACCGACGGCGAAGCTCGCGAGATCGGAGGCGAGAAACGCTGCGGTATAGGCGATCTCGGTGGGATCGGCGGCTCGCTTGATGGGTGCGCCCTTGCCGTGTTCGGCGAGTTCGTCTGGATTGCCGAGAATGTTGGTGACCACGTCCCCTGAACCGATGGCGTTGACGCGGATACCGTCACCGATCCCCTCGAGTGCGGCGGTGCGCGTCAACTGCGCCAGAGCTCCCTTCGACGCAGCGTAGGCGGAGATCGTCTCGAAGCTCTGGAAGCAGGCGTAGGAGCCGATGTTGACGATCGCTCCGCTGCGCCGGGGCGCCATGGCGCGCATCGCCTCTCGGGTGTGCAGGAACGCCCCCGTGACATTGGTCCCGAGGATGCGGTTCCAGTCGTCCAGTGTGGTGTCGACGATCGGCTTGTTGACGATGACGCCCGCGTTGTTGATCAGGATGTCGAGAGTGCCGAATTCGTGCCCAGCCAACGAGACTGCGTCGACGGCAGCCTGTTCGGTCGAGACGTCCCCGACCAACGGCGCGACCCTGTCGGTGTCGGCGAAGACGCGCAGCACATCCGGGTTCACGTCCTCGGCCACCACCGAGACGCCGTACTCGTGCAGTTGACGGGTTATGGCCAACCCGACACCGCTGGCGGCGCCGGTGACGATGGCGACCTTGCCGTTGAGGTTCGCGCTGAGATGGTCGATGGGCATGACGCCTCCTTCACTAACCGTTGAATGCAACGCTACGTAGCGTAGCGTAACTCGGCTACAGTGGCAAAGAGGCCCATGTGACCTGTAGGGATGGTCAGGGACCGGGAAAGGCGGGGCGAATGGGTGTCAAGCGGGATGTGGCCGAGACGACGGCGATGATTTTGGCCGCTGCGCTGGAACTGGGGGATGAGCTCGGTTTCGAGTCGCTCACCGTGGAACGACTGGCTCAGCGCACCGGTGTGGCGAAGACGACGATCTATCGCCGGTGGCCGAACATCTCGACAGTGGTGATGGATGCATTCCTCGCCGAAGCGCAGGCGGAGGCGCCGATTGCCGACATGCCGAGCGCTCGCGAAAGTCTTGCCGCGTCACTTCGTTCACTGGCGGCCCTCTACAGAGGTCGCCACGGCGACAGTCTGCGTGCCCTGATCGCCCGGGCGCAGGCGGACAACGAACTGCGTCAAGCGGTGGTCGATCGGTGGGTGGAACCCCGCAGGGAGGTGGCCCGAGCGGTGATCCGGCGGGGGATGGCCACGGAAGAATTCCGCAGCGGACTCGATCCCGACGTCGTGCTGGACATGCTCTACGGGCCGATCTACCACCGGCTCCTCGTTCCGTATCGCAACGCCGATCTGTCCGACGCCTACGTCGACAGCCTGATCGACTCCGTGCTGCACGGCATCAGTCGCTGACCCCTCGACGGTGTCCGCTGACGGGCCGATCAGCCGGCCGCGATGGCCTCGGCCATCCCGCGGGTCGCGAGCACGTCGGCCAGCTCGTTGTCGTCGACGCCCGAGTGGCCTTTCACCCAGAACCACTCCACATCGTGGCGTGCACAAGCCTTTTGGAGCCGCTGCCACAGGTCGACGTTCTTCACCGGTTGCTTGGCGGCGGTCAGCCAGCCATTGCGCTCCCACCCGAGCACCCACTTGGTGATGCCATTGCGGACGTAGGTGCTGTCGGTGTAGAGGTGTACCGACACCGGTCGCGTCAACGCCTCGAGTGCCATGATCGGCGCCATCAGTTCCATCCGGTTGTTGCTCGTCACGCCGGACTCGCCGCCGCACATCTCGCGCACATGCTGGCGCTGGCGCAGCACCGCACCCCAGCCGCCCGGGCCGGGATTCGGTCGGCAGCCGCCGTCGGTGTGGATCACCACGACATCGTCTCGGGTGGCGTCAGGCATGTGCAGAGGATAGGCAATCGCGTCACCGGCATGGGGGCTGACTCGCCGCGTCACCGGGGAGTCGTCGTCCCCGCCCGTGCCCGGACGGCCGGAGCGACCCAGTCGTACAGATATGCCCGCAGGCCCTCACCGTGGCGACCCGGACCCCCGGGGTCGATGATGAACGACTGCAGAGTCCTCAGCATGAACTCCACGAGACCGTTCAACACCTCGCCCTCGAAACCTGCTGCTGGCCAGTCGATGTCGAAGCGCTCCAGGATCGACCGCCCGAAGCCGATCGCCACCTCCGATGTCACCCCTGCGGTGAACGCCGATGCCTTCCCCGGTTCGACGACAAGCCGCAGATACCGGTCGTGCGAGAGCTGCTCCAAGGTGTAGGCGATGCCCTCCACGACGGCGTGCGTGGGGTCGCGGATGTCCCCGAGCTGTGCGGCGAGCTGGTCGAGGAAGCGATCGATCGACGACAGGGCGGTCGCTGCGAGCAGCACTTCCTGCGTGGGGAAATAGCGGTACACCGTCTGACGGGTGATGCCCAACGTCTGCGCGACGGACGAGATCGTCGCAGGCCGACTGTCGTCGATTGCCCGGCGGGCAGCCTCGATGATCCGGCTTGCCGCCTCCTCGTCGTCCCGGGGGATGTCACCCGACCATCCGTGCCTGCGCATGCTGCGATCGTCGCACGACACGGAATGAGATCTTGACAATACATCGCGATGTGAATGTATGGTCAGGACATGGTGCTCGCCCGCGACGTTCCTTCCGCCTGTGACGACGAGGTGTTGACCGAACGAGCGCTGAAGCACGCGCTCGCCGGCACCACCGACATGGCCGACCGCGAACTCAGAGTCCCGCTGCACTACTACCGCGACCCGAAGATCACCGACGTCGAGGAGTCCCAGATCCTGCGACGGGTTCCCCTGGCGATCGTGCCGTCCGCGCAACTACCGAAACCCAATGACTACGTGGTTCGTTCGGTGCTCGGGACGTCGCTTCTGGTCACCCGTGACCGCACCGGCGCCAGCCGGGTGCTCCTGAACTACTGCCGTCATCGAGGTGCCATGCCGGCGTGTGGGTCCGGCAACGCATCGCGATTCGTCTGCCCGTACCACGCATGGACGTACAAGAACACCGGCGACCTGTTCATGGTGCCCGGACGCGCGGGCTTCGACTCGATGAACCTGAAGGACTACGGCCTCGTCGAACTGCCCTCCGAGGAGCGGTACGGCTTCATCTGGGCGGTCCTGACGGCCGATGCGACGATCGACCTCGACGCCCATCTCGGACCCGTCGGATCGGAGCTCGAGCGGTACGACTACCCGTCCTACGGCTACCACGATGAGCGCGAATTCACCTCCGAGGTCTCGTGGAAGGGCGCTCTCGAGGCGTTCGCCGAGGGGTATCACTTCCCGTTCGTCCACGGGCAGAGCCTGATCGGGCAGAACACGCTCGCCAACACCGCGATCTACGACGAGTACGGCAGACACCATCGCATCGGCTTTCCGTTCACCTGGATCACCAATCTCGACGCCGACCCCTCCGCGCCGCGCGACCCGTCGACCAACATGGGTGTCATCTACTGGATCTATCCGAATCTCATCCTCGCCAACAGCCCGGTGGGCGTGGAGATCATCGACATCCTGCCCGCCGGTGAGCCGACCCGCTGCACCGTGCGGCACAGTTGGATGGCGCGTGTTCCCGCAGAGAACGACGAGATGCGCGCGACCTATGACGTCATCTACGACGGTGTTCATGCCGCCGTTCGCGACGAGGACTTCGCGATGCTGCCGCAATGTGGAGAAGGTGTGCGCAACGGCCAGCACGACCACATGATCATCGGCCGCAACGAGATCGCCGTGCAGCACATGATCAAGGTCTTCGCCGATGAACTCGGTATCGCGCTGTCCTGATCACCGACGGGCGGGTCGCGCCGAGATCAGCGCCGTGCGCACGGACATGCCGAGGTCGTGATGACGCAGCGTGGTGATCCGCCGCCCCGGCTGAACCGCGTCCTTGACCGCTGACGTGCGATCGCCGAAATAGCTAGCCGCCTCGTCGATGTCGTCGACGACGAACGTGATGCCCCACAACGTCGACGGACCCGGATCGGTGACTGCGGGCGAGCCCACCACTTCGACGATCGTCTCGCCGAACCGGTAGAAGACCTGGCGGATCTGCCGGTCGCCGATCGTTGCGTCGCGTTCACGACGCGGCTGGGCGCCGAGGTGGCGGAGCGCTCCGACGGTCCGGTCCAGATCGGGCGAGGCGAGGACGATGTGATCGACCGCGGTGACACCGTTAGGGTGGTCTACCGAATCCGAGTGCTTCGCGACGGATCTCGCCGTCGGGATGCCGTCCACGTCACCCACGCCGGGAGTCAGGCCCTCGAGCGACCATCCGACGATGCCGAAACCGCGCTCGCGGCCGGCCAATTCGACGCCGACGCCGCCGATCCGGCACATGGCATCACCGTCCACCGTGAACCCGGCCTCCGCCCATGCGGAGGGAGGATCGGCCACCACGAGCATGTCGATCTGCAGCGTCATGGGCGTCGAGTGTGTCAGATCAGCGCGCGAAATCCGCCGGGCGGAAGGTGCCGTTGCTGAGCTTGCTCTCGATCTCCTCGAGGCTGCGGCCGGTCAAGTCGGGCATGCGGAAATACACGAACAGCCATGCCGCCACATTGAACAACCCGTAGAGCCACATCGCCGGACCCACGCCGATCCCGCTGATCAAGGTCAGCAGCGTCAGCGTGATGAGCAGATTCGTTCCCCACAGCGCCGCCGACTGCACCGCGGTCCCCGCGGGCCGCACCGCCAGCGGGTACGTCTCCGATCCCGTCAGCCACCCCATCAGTTGCAGGCCGCCCGCATTGAACAGCATGAACACGACCAGGCACGCGACGATGAACGGTACCGAATCCCGGCCGCTGTTTCCGGTCACGAACAACGTCCCCAGGACGAACAGGCTGACGGCGGCCCCAGGGATCATGATCAGCGTCAGCCTTCGGCGGCCGACCTTGTCGATGATCGACAAACCGACCAGCTGTGCCACCAGATATGCGACTCCCAGTGCGACGGACACCTCGAGTGCCACGGACTCGGAGAATCCGTTGTCCGTCAGGATAGTCGGCGAGTAATAGATGATCATCTCGATGCCGCTGAGCTGAGTGAAGATGGCGATGCCGCACCCGAGCACGAGGGCTGGCCGCACCCACGGTTCTCGCAGTCCCCGCCACCCCCGCGTCTTCGCGGTCTGCTCCTTGCGCGTCAGCTCGGCCATCTCGTCGAGCTCTCCGTCGACGTCGTATCCCGACGGTCGCACGCGATCCAAGACGTCGCGGGCATCGTCGCCGCGGTCGTTCTTGACCAGCCAGCGCGGGCTCTCGGGCAGACGCAGCAACAGGCCCAACATGATCGCCGCGGGAACTGCCGCCGCCCCGATCGACCATCGCCACGGAATGTGTTCGGTGGCACCGACGATCGTCGCGATCACGATGCCAACCCCGATGGCGATCTGAAAACACAACACCAGCCGTCCGCGGTACTTGGGCGGTGCCAATTCCGCGACGTACATCGGGGCGGTCTGCGTGGCACCACCGACCGCGAATCCGAGGACGAGCCGGCCGAGGGACAGGATCACGGGGTTCGGCGCCATCGCGCACCACAGCGCGCCGATGACGAAGACGCCGGCCAACATGAGCAGAGTGCCTCTGCGCCCGCGCTTTTCCGACAAGTAGCTGCAGGTGAGTGCGCCGATCACCGCTCCGAGCAGGATGCTGGCCGCGATGACCTGCTTCCATGCCTCCTCGATACCGAAGTCCTTGGTGATCTGCAGCAGGGCGCCGGAGATGATGCCGGTGTCGTAACCGTAGAGCATTCCCGAGACGGCAGACACCAGCGCCACGATGATCGCGGCTCCGGTCAGCTGACCTGGGGCTGCGGCCCTGTCGTGATCTGTGGCCGCGACGTCGTGGCTACATATGAGTGTCGGTGTGATTGCGAAGGTTTCAGCGACTAGTCGTCGTCGCTCTTCGACGTGTCGGAGTCTTTCTCGTCGGAGTCCTTCTCGGAATCCCCGTCGTCGGAATCTTTCTCGCCGCTGTCCTTGTCGTCGCTGTCCTTGTCGTCACCGTCCTTCTCGTCGTCGTCGGAACCCGACGACGAGGAAGCCACCAGTTCGAGGACCGCCCAGTGACTCGGCGACAACAGCACCGACCACTTTCCCTCTTCGCGACCCAGCTTCAGGACACCGTCGTCGAGCTCCCAGACGGTGTCGTCGTCGTGCGTGGATTCCTGACCATCCGAGTACGTGAGTTTGAACGCCATGACGGTGGGTGTGCCCCAACCGCGGCCGTGTTAATCCCGTCACACCAGAGTAAGTCGACCGAGAGTCACGGTCGGTTGACGACGACGATCGGGTGCAGGACCCGTTCGGTCAGATGCGCCGAGAAGCCGACATAGAACAGGCGCGCGTGGACGAACCATCGCAGCGACGAGTGCACGGCTTCCGCAGACGGCGCCGCGTCGGCGGGCAGCGGCAGGACGAACGGCGCAGTGACCGGGTGCCCCGCGACCAGCGGTACCCGTGAAGCGACGGCCGTCACCGGGCCGTCGAGCGCGCCTCCGCGGCTCGGCCTGCGGCTCAACGGATGCGAGTCCCGGCATCGCCGCCAGCAGACGGCGAGGTCCCCGGCGGGCAGATCGCGGCGAGCACTCACGATCAGCCGACCGCGGATCGCCTCTCCGGCGGCGACGATGTGTTCGTCCAACGCGATGTCGATCGTGGTGTCGGCGTCACCCGCCAGCCGCTCGGTCGATCCGACCGACGCCGCGACGTCCGCGCGACGGACCCGTACCGCGAATTCGCCGTGGGCGTCGTAGTCGCGCCCACGCCGCTCGATGATCGCCCTGCAGCACCACCGCACGAGTTCCGGTGACGACGGCGGAGCCCAGGCCGGAACGCGAAACGACGCCGTCGTGTGGACAGGCGCCGACTCCGGGACGGCGAGTGGCACGCGGCTGACGCCCACCCACTCGTCGGTGTCGCGCTCACCGCCGGCGTTGATGCCGACATCGGCGGCGAGCCAGGCCTCCCGGCCGGCCTGTGCCAGCGCCGAATCCGCCCGGCCCGCCCAGTGATACCGGAAGAAGTTCACATAACCCCACTCCAGCCGGGCCGCATCGACATCGTCGATCGGCCGGCTGCTCGAGACGACGGCAGTCACCACGTCGCCCCGCCCCGCCGCGGCGGGGGAGACCTCGACGTCGAGCGGGGTCGACCGTGTGAACAGCCGCATCTACGGCGTGATGTTCTGGCTCGCCGCGTAATCCAGCGGGCGGTTGCGCTTCATCCACGCGCGCACCGGCCAGAACACCACCCACAGCACCGCATAACCGCAGCAATGGACCGCCAGGCAGCACAGCATCCCCGCCACCCAGGCCGGGTAGGCAACGATGAGGCCGAATTGGAGGAGCTGCTTGAGCACCGGCGGATACCCCTCGGCCTGCGACCACAGGAAGCCGGGGTGCAAAGCCGCCATCATCCGCCGGGTAGTCGATGACGATTCCGTCGCCTGCTGCTGAGCGGCGGAGACGTCGGGTCCGAGCTCGTCGCGCGAACGTCCCCGCGGGGGCTGGGCAAAGTCGTCGGACATGGTGCAGACTCCTCGTGACAGCATCGGTGCCGATCGGCTCCGGCAGGTGCGAGCGAACGGTAACCGCACCCTGTTGGATCTCGATTGGACGCCGCGGCCGATCCGCAGACGGGCACAGAAAGGCTCTGCACGGATGCAGTACCACCTACTGGGTCCCATGACCGTTGTCGAGGACGGGGTGCCGATACCGCTCGGCGGATTCCGGCAGCGAGCCGTGCTGGCGGTGCTGTTACTGAGCGCGCCGCAAGCGGTCGACGTCGACGTCCTGGTCGACCAGGTCTGGGATGGTGCGCCGCCGGCCAAGCCCGTCACCTCGGTGCGCGCCTACATCGCCAACCTGCGTCGTGCACTGGGCGCCCATCGCGTGGTCACGCGGGGGCACGGGTACCGGCTCGAACTCGGCCGCGACAGCATCGACATGAGAAGCTTCGAATCCTTGACAGCGCAAGGAAAAAGGCTGCTGGAGGTCGACGATCCGGCGGGTGCGCGGCGTTGTCTGGTCGACGCTCTGGGAATGTGGCGTGGCCATCCGTTGGCGGATTTCCGCGACAGCGCCTTCGCCGAGCACGAGACCCGCCGACTGGAGGCGATCCGCGCGGATGCTGTCGAGGCGCGCTACGAAGCCGAACTGCTCCTCGGTCATAGTGCGGACGTGGTCGACGGGTTGCGCGACGAGGTGGCGGCCAACCCGCTGCGCGAACAGTTGTGGGGCCATCTGATGGTGGCGCTCTACCGTTCCGGCCGCCGCGCCGACGCGCTACACGAATTCGACCGTCTGCGTGCCCTTCTCGTCGAAGAGCTCGGGGTCGCGCCCAGCGCAGCGCTGGACCGTCTCGCACACGACATCCGGTGCGAATCCGCCTCACTGCAACCCCCGACCGCCCCGCCGCGGCGTGCTCCCGTGATCGCGCCCCTGTTCGGCCGGGCCGACGAGTTCGCGCGGTTGCGTCACGCGCTGCTCGAAGCCGCCGACGGGCGCGGCGGTGCCGCGGTCCTGCTCGGCGAGCCCGGTGTCGGCAAGACCGCACTCTGCGTCGAGATCTGCCGGCTGGCAGACGATCTCGGGATGACAACGGTGTGGGCCGGGCACCCGGTGGGCAGTTCTCTGCCGCCGGCGTGGGCGTGGAGTCAGGTCATCCGCAGTCTGCGCCCGTCGGCAGGCCCGCCCGTGGTCGCCGACGGCATCGATCACGCGGAAGCGCTCGCCGGCGCCGTGGCCGATTCGATGGCAGGTCACCCGGCGGTGATCGTGCTCGATGATCTACACCGCGCGGACGAAGCGACATACCGGGTCCTCGACATCGTTCTGTCGTCCGTCCCGCGCAGGCCGTTGCTGATCCTGGCCACCTGGCCCGACGGCCGCCCCGGGCATCTCGTGCAGGTGGCCGACTTCGATCGCGCACTGGCGCGCAGCGACATCCTCCAGTTGCGGCTCGCCGGCCTGCATCCCGACGCCACGGCGGAACTGATCGCCGCCGTCGCCGGCATCGATCCGCGGCCCGACCTCGTCGACTCCGTACATGACCGCACCGGCGGAAACCCGTTCTATGTGCGGGAACTCGTCCGTCTGCTCCACGATCACGGTGAACTGGAAAGCTCCACCGGCAGCATTGCCGGCATCGATGTGCCCGATGCGGTCTCCGGCGTCGTGAGACGGCGACTGGCCGGCCTGCCCGCGGCCACCAGATCCGCACTCCTGGTGGCGGCGATGATGGGCGGCGAATTCTCGACGGTGATCGCCGCCGCCGCGCTGGGTGTGGCGCCGGCGCAACTCGTCGAGGATCTCGACGCCGCCGTCGAGGCGGGATTACTGCTCGACGTCACTCCTTCTCGAATGCGGTTCAGCCACGGCATCATTCGGGACGCCGTCGCCGATCACGTCGCGAGCGCGGGCCGAGCGCGGCTGCACGCGTCGATCGCGCGTGCTTACGACGCGCTCGGTGGCGCTACCCCGGACGACCGCTTCGCCGCCGCCGACCACGCGTGGCGCGCAGGCCCGCACGTCGACACCGACACCGCCCTGGCGCTCCTGGACCAGGCGCGGACGGCGGCGTGGGCCGGTTCCGGCTACCGACAGGTCGCCGATCTGTGCACGCGCACGCTCGACGTCCTGGCCCGCACCGAGGCGGCCACCGCGATCCGCATGGACAGGGAAGCGGCGCTCTGGTTGCAACTGGTTTCGGTGCAGGCGGTCACTCGTGGCCAGAACTCGGCGGTGGTCCGGGACGCGCTCATCCGCCTACGCGCGGGCCGATCGAACGGCACGCTCTTCTCCGTCGCAGCGGCATTCAGCGCCCTGGAGGCCAGCGGTTCCGCTCGGCACCGCGACGTCGCGCTGATGGCCGACGGACTCATCGCCGACTTCGCCGACAGTGCCGATCCGGTCGCCGGATCGGCCGGCTACTACTTGCGTGCCCTGTCGGCGTTCTTCCGCGCCGATCTCGACGCGTCCTCGGAGGCCATCGCGACCCTGCTGACCGCGGTACCGGACGTCGACGTCGGCACCTACGGCCACCTTGCCGCTTTCGATGTGCGTGCGCACGGTGTCGCCGCGTGGACAGCCGCGATTCGGGGGGACCGGACGATAGCCAAGATCTGGGTGGAGCGCGGCCAGGTGCTCGCGCAGTCGCGCGCAGATGCGTTCGGCCGCTTCGTCGTCGACGTCTCCGAGTTGCAGGCCCGCGCGATTCTCGGCGATGTCGACGGCACCGCCGAACTGGCCGCCGGCGTCGACGCGACGCTGCGCGGCGCGGGTATCGACCAGTTGGCTGCGTCTGCACGCATCGTCGAGGGGTGGGCGCGGGCGGTCGGGGCGGAGCGTAGCGACACCGCGGACGCCATGCGCGACGCGATCGCCGTGCACGCGCAGGGTGGCACACGCATCTTCCTGCCGATGTATCACCTGTTGCTGGCCGATGCGCTGATCGCGCACGGCCGGCTCACCGACGCTGCGATTGCCGTCGGCGCTGCGGAGACGACCGCGGCGGCCACCGGTGAGCGGATCTGGCGCGACCTGACCGCCGCCCGACGCGGCACACTGTCAGCCGCGGGCGATCACGGGGTGATGATCGTCTGATCTGGCGGGTCAGCGAGGCGCGTTGGCGAGGAACGTGTGCACGATGTTGCGCTGCCAACCGGACACCGTCTCGCTACGCACGTCGACGAAACCGTTGCGCTGCAGGCGTTCCCGGAACGCGGCGGCGCCGTCGAAGTCGTCGACGCTGGTGCGCAGGTAGCGGTAGAGCCCGGCGTCGCCCGAGCGGAGCTTGCCCGCCGGGATGATGATCGCCGCACACACCAGATTCCACGTCACGCGGGCGACGGCCGAATCGCGCACCGAGTACTCGTGCGCGGCGAACACGCCGCCGGGCGTCAGCAACCCTCTCAGCGTCTGCAGCACCGGATCCGGGTCGGAGAGGTTGCGCACCAGGTAGGCGGCGAGGATGCCGTCGAACGGTCCGCTCACCCCGGCCTCGGTGAGGCCCTCGGCGCGGCTGTGCACGAACCTGACCGAGTCCGGCCACCGTTTGGCCCGCGCCTGCTCCAGCATGCCCGCCGACCCGTCGACGCCGATGATCTCCGCGTGCGGCGCCGCCTCCAACAGCGCCGCCGTGGACGCTCCGGTGCCGCAGCCGATGTCGAGCAGCCGCAGCCCGCGGCCCTGGTCGGGCAGCTGCATGCGCTGCGCCGACAGCCGCAGGTGGTCGTGATAACCCGGGTTGGAACCGACCAGGCCGTCGTAGGCGTCGGCACCGGCATCGAAGGCGTCGGGAACGTCGTAGGCACCGCGTGTCATCGACCGAACTCTACCGATCCCGCTCTACAGCTTCGCGATCACGTTCTCGGCGAACATCTCCAGATTGCGGATCTTCGTGTCGAGCGGTTCGGTGTCCGGCCCCGTGATGTAGGGGATGCGGAATCCGACGATGACGTCGGTGATGCCCTTGTCCTCGAGCCGCTTCACCCCGTCGAGCGTGTAGGCGTCGATCGAGATGACGTGGATCTGATAGTCGCCGTTGCCGGCGCTGCCCTCCTCCTCTCGGAAGCGGGCGAGTTTCTCCAGCAGCCCGTCGAGTTCCTCCGGATCCCCGCCGCCGTGCATCCAGCCGTCGTTGCGAGCCGCGCGGCGCAGCGCGGCGTCGGCATGCCCGCCGATCAGGATGGGCACCGGGCGCGACGGTGCCGGCGTCATCTTCGTCTTCGGGATGTCGTAGAACTCGCCGTGGAACTCGAAGTAGTCACCTGAGGTGAGACCGCGGATGATCTCGATGCACTCGTCCATCCGCTTGCCGCGCCGAGCGAACGGCACGCCCAGCAGCTCGTAGTCCTCGGGCCACGGGCTGGTGCCCACTCCGAGCCCGAGCCGGTTGTCGAACAGCGCGGCCAGCGACCCCGCCTGTTTGGCGACGAGTGCCGGCGGCCGGATCGGCAGCTTGAGCACGAAGTGGTTGAAGTGCAGCGTGGTCGTCACCGCGCACAGCGCCGCGGTGAGTACGAACGACTCGATGAACGCCTTTCCGTCGAGGAATTCGCGGCTCCCGTCAGGCGTGTACGGGTAGGTCGAGTCGGACTCGAACGGGTAGGCGATGCTGTCGGGGATCGTCATCGCGTGGTAGCCCGCCGCCTCGGCGGCCTTGGCCAGCGGGATGTAGTACGTCGGATCGGTCATCGCCTCTGCAAAGGTGAACCGCACATCGCCTCCTGCTCGTCGCTGCACCGCATACTAGAACGTGTTCTAGATCGCCCGTGGCGAGACGGTCTTACATGATCGCGACGTCGACGCCGGGCGCGCCCGCGGGGGATGATGGCGCCCGTGACGTCGTTCTTCCTGCGCGCAGCGCTCACCGGGGTGGCGCTGTGGGTGGTGACCCTGGTGGTTCCGGGTATCGCGTTCGTCGGCGGCGATTCCACCGCCGCACGGATCGGCATCATCTTCGTCGTCGCCGTGATCTTCGGGCTCGTCAACGCCATCATCAAGCCGATCGTGCAGATCATCTCGATCCCGCTCTACATCCTCACGCTGGGGTTGATCCACATCGTGATCAACGCGCTGATGCTGTGGATCACGTCGTCGATCACGGAGCACACCACCCACTGGGGGCTGTTCATCGACGACTTCTGGTGGACCGCGATCTGGGCGGCGATCGTGTTGTCTGTGGTGAGTTGGGTGCTGTCGCTGATCGTCAGGGCAGACTGAACACATGCCCGAACTGCCGGAGATCGAAGCCCTCGCCGACCATCTGCGCCGGCACGCGGTCGGGCAGATCGTGCGACGGGTCGACGTCGCCGCGCTGTCGGTGCTCAAGACCTTCGACCCGCCGCTGTCGGCGCTGCACGGTCAGGAGGTGACCGGCGCGAACCGGTGGGGGAAGTACCTCGGTCTGCAAGCCGGTGACCTGCACCTGATCACGCACCTGTCGCGCGCCGGATGGTTGCGCTGGTCGGACAAGCTGGGTGCCGCGCCGCTGAAACCGGGCAAGGGACCGATTGCCCTGCGGGTGCATCTCGGCGAGGCGGGGCTCGGTTTCGACCTGACCGAGGCAGGCACCCAGAAGCGGCTGGCAGTGTGGCTGACGACCGACCCGATGGCGGTGCCGCAGATCGCGTCGCTGGGGCCTGACGCGTTGGCGCTGACGGTCGACGGGCTGCGCGATGTGCTGCACGGCAACTCCGGGCGCATCAAGACCGTCATCACCGACCAGAAGGTGATCGCCGGGATCGGCAACGCGTACAGCGACGAGATCCTGCACGTCGCCAAGCTTTCGCCGTTCGCCACGGCCAACAAGCTGACCGACGCCCAACTCGCTGCGCTGCACGACGCGATGATCTCGGTGCTCACCGACGCAGTCACGCGCTCGGTCGGGCAGCAGGCCGCCACGCTCAAGGGGGAGAAGCGGTCCGGGCTGCGGGTGCACGCGCGGACCGGGATGCCGTGTCCCGTGTGCGGCGACACCGTGCGCGAGGTGTCGTTCGCCGACAAGTCGTTCCAGTACTGCCCGACGTGTCAGACGGGCGGCAAGATCCTCGCCGACCGGCGGATGTCGCGCCTGCTCAAGTAGCCGAGCCCCCGCCCCCTTCACCCCGCCCAAACCGACGTCTGGGCGCGATTTCGGGGCTTTTTCCCGCCCATACGTGGGTTTGGGCGCAGTGGGGGCCCGCGATTTCGGCGCAGTTGTCTAACTCGGTTATCCTGCGGCAATGACTCGGCAGAAGATCCTGATCACCGGTGCGAGCTCTGGACTGGGCGCCGGAATGGCCCGCCAGTTCGCCGCCAAGGGCCGCGACCTCGCATTGTGCGCGCGGCGCGTCGACAACCTCGACGAACTCAAGGCCGAGATCACCGCACGCCATCCCGGCGTGCGCGTCGCCGTCGCAGCGCTGGACGTCAACGACCATGACCAGGTACCCAAGGTCTTCGCCGAACTGTCCGACGAACTCGGCGGTATCGACTGCGTGATCGTCAACGCCGGAATCGGCAAGGGCTATCCGCTCGGCGGCGGCAAGCTGTGGGCGAACAAGGCCACGATCGAGACGAATCTCGTTGCCGCACTGGTGCAGATCGAGACCGCGATGGAGATGTTCAAGGCCGCCGGCAAGGGTCACCTGGTGCTGGTCTCCTCTGTCCTGGGCAACGTCGGCGTGCCGGGTCACAAGGCCGCCTACGCCGCCAGCAAGGCCGGCGTCACGTCGCTGGGCGAGTCGCTGCGCGCGGAGTACCCGTCCGGTCCGATCAAGATCACCGTGCTCGAGCCCGGCTACATCGAATCCGAGATGACCGCGAAGTCGAACACGACGATGCTGATGGTCGACAACGAGACCGGCGTCAAAGCCATGGTCGACGCGATCGAGAAGGAGAAGGGCCGCGCCGTCGTGCCGGGTTGGCCCTGGTGGCCGCTGGTCGAGGTCATGAAGCTGCTGCCGCCGAAATACACCAAACGCTTCGCCTGACGTCACGCCCCACAGGAACGAGTGCTTTCATCGACGGATGCGAAATCTTGACCGTCGGAGCCTGATGGTGATGTCCGGGATCGGCCTGCTCGGTGCAGCTGTGCCGATGTCTCTCCCGACGTCCATGCCGACAGGCTGGGCCGCCCCACCGCCGCCTCCGACGAAGTATCTGTTCGAGGACCACTTCGACGGGCCGGCGGGGTCGGCCCCCGATCCGTCGAAGTGGGAGGTCGCCACCGCGCGCGAATCGATGGAGGACCCCACCTACTGGGAGCTGCCCGGCAACGTCGGCCAGTACCGCGACGACCGACGCAACGTCTACCTCGACGGCAAATCCAACCTCGTGTTCCACGCCGCCAAAGACGGCGACACCTACTACAGCGGCAAGGTGTTCGGCACGTTCCGCGGCGGCATCGGCCACAACTGGGAAGCGCGCATCAAACTGAACTGCCTGACCCCCGGCTGCTGGCCCGCCTGGTACCTCGCCAACAACAATCCCGTCAACGGCGGCGAGGTCGACATCATGGAGTGGTACGGCAACGAATCCTGGGCGCCGGGCACCGCGGTGCACGCGAAGCTCAACGGCGGTGAACACGTCAGTCAGACCATCACCGTCGACAGCGCATGGCACACCTGGCGGGTGCAGTGGGATGACGCGGGCATGCGGTTCTGGCGCGATTACACCGACGGCGCGGCACCCTACTTCGACGTGCCGGCGCACGCGCTGCCCGACTGGCAGTTCAACGAGCCGGGCTACCAGCTGTTCCCGATCCTCGACCTGGCCGTCGCGGGCTCCGGCGGCGGCGACCCACGCGGGGGCACCTACCCGGCCGAGATGCTGATCGACTACGTCCGCGTCTGGTGAGCGATTTCGGCGTGGTTGTCGTCGCTCAGCGAAGACAACCACGCCGAAATCACGCTGAGCGGCCGCGCTCGCTGCGGTAGCGGCGCACCAGGGCGTCTGTCGACGAATCCGACTGTGCCGCAGGCGAATCGTCCTCGGTCAGCACGGGTAGGAGCGCCTTGGCCTGGGTCTTGCCCAGCTCGACACCCCACTGGTCGAACGAGTCGATACCCCAGACCACGCCCTCGGTGAACACCTGATGCTCGTACAGCGCGATCAGCTGACCCACGACCGACGGGGTCAGCTTCGTCCCCAGGATCGACGTGCTCGGCCGATTGCCCGGCATCACCTTGTGCGGCACCACATCCGACGCCGTACCCTCGCTGGCGATCTCGTCGGCGGTCTTGCCGAACGCGAGCACCTGGGTCTGGGCGAAGAAATTGCTCATCAGCAGATCGTGCATGCTGCCGGTGCCGTCGGCGGTGGGCAGATCGTCGGTCGGTTCGCTGAATCCGATGAAATCGGCGGGGATCAGCCGAGTGCCCTGGTGGATCAGCTGATAGAACGCGTGCTGGCCGTTGGTGCCGGGCTCGCCCCAGAAGATCTCGCCCGTGCTCGTCGTCACCGGGGTGCCGTCGGCGCGCACCGACTTGCCGTTGGATTCCATCGTCAGCTGCTGCAGGTACGCCGCGAAGCGCGACAGATCGTTCGAATAGGGCAGTACCGCACGGGTTTCGGCGCCGAAGAAGTTGTTGTACCAGAGTCCGATCAGTCCGAGTAGCACCGGCGCGTTGTCCTCCAGCGGCGCGGTGCGGAAGTGCTCGTCGACCAGGTGGAAGCCGGCCAGGAACTCCGCGAACCGCTCCTTGCCGATCGCCGCCATCACCGAAAGGCCGATCGCACTGTCGACCGAATAGCGGCCACCCACCCAGTCCCAGAAGCCGAACATGTTCTCGGTGTCGATGCCGAACTCGTCGACCAACTTCGCATTCGTCGACACGGCCACGAAGTGCTTGCTCACCGCGTCATCACCCAGCGCGTCGGTCAGCCAGCGCCTGGCGGCCGTCGCGTTGGTCAGCGTTTCCAGCGTCGAGAACGTCTTCGACGCGACGATGAACAGCGTGGTCGCCGGGTCCAGCCCGTCGAGCTTGGCAACCAGATCAGTGGGGTCGACGTTCGACACGAACCGCGCCGAGATGCCGGCGTCGACATAGTGGCGCAGCGCCTGGTACACCATCACCGGTCCCAGATCGGACCCGCCGATGCCGATGTTGACGACGGTCCTGATCTGCTCACCCGTCGCGCCCCGCCACTCGCCGCTGCGCAGCCGGTCGGTGAACTCGCCCATCCGGTCGAGCACCTCGTGCACGTCGGCGACCACGTCCTGCCCGTCGACGCTCAGCTCGGCGCCCCGTGGCAGGCGCAGCGCGGTGTGCAGGACGGCGCGGTCCTCCGAGGTGTTGATGTGCTCACCGGAGAACATGGCGTCCCGCCGCTCCGGCAGTCCTGCCGTGCGCGCGAGATCGAGCAGCAGGCCCAGCGTTTCGCGCGTCAGCCGGTGCTTGCTGTAGTCGATGTAGAGGTCGCCGACGGTCATCGCCAGCTCGGTTCCCCGGCCGGGGTCGTCGGCGAAGAGCTGACGCAGATCGGTCTCGCCGATCTGCTCGTGGTGCCGGGTCAGTGCTTGCCATGCCGGTGTGGCCGTGATGTCGGAGGAGCCCATGAAAAGAACCCTAGTGCGGTCGACTTGACCGAGGGTAAATGATGGGGCCATGGATTCTTCGTCTGTTTCTGCGCTGCTGAACTCCGTGCCCACCGGTCTGTGGATCGGTGGTGAGGAGCGGAAGGGCTCGTCGACGTTCGACGTGCTCGACCCCAGCGATGACCAGGTGATCACCTCGGTGGCCGACGCCACCCCCGACGACGCGCGCGCCGCGCTCGACGCCGCCTGTGCGGTGCAGAGCGAGTGGGCGGCGACGGCGCCGCGCAAGCGCGGCGAGATCCTGCGGTCGGTGTTCGAGACCATCACCGAACGCGCCGACGACATCGCGGCGTTGATGACGTTGGAGATGGGCAAAGTGGTCGCCGAGAGCAAGGGTGAGGTGACCTACGGCGCGGAGTTCTTCCGCTGGTTCGCCGAAGAGGCGGTGCGGATCGACGGGCGCTACACCCCGAGTCCGGCCGGCACCGGCCGCATTCTGGTGACCAAACAGGCCGTCGGCCCGTGCTATGCCATCACGCCGTGGAATTTTCCGCTGGCCATGGGGACTCGGAAGATGGGGCCCGCCTTTGCCGCCGGCTGCACGATGATCGTGAAGCCCGCGCAGGAGACGCCGCTGACGATGCTGCTGCTGGCCAAGCTGATGGACGAGGCCGGCCTGCCCAAGGGCGTGCTGTCGATCCTGCCGACCAGCAACCCGGGCGGCGTCACCGAGGCCCTGATCAACGACGGCCGGCTGCGCAAGCTGACCTTCACGGGGTCGACCGGCGTCGGCAAGGCCCTGGTGAAGCAGTCGGCGGACAAGCTGCTGCGCACGTCGATGGAACTGGGCGGCAACGCGCCGTTCATCGTGTTCGACGACGCCGACGTCGACGCCGCGGTGGACGGGGCGATCCTGGCCAAGATGCGCAACGGCGGCGAGGCGTGCACGGCCGCCAACCGCTTCCACGTCGCCAACGCGGTACGCGAAGAATTCACCGAGAAGCTCGTCAAGCGGATGAGCGAGTTCACCCTCGGCAAGGGTCTCGACGAGAAGGCGACGCTCGGCCCCCTGATCAACGCCAAGCAGGTCGCGACCGTCACCGAACTCGTCTCCGATGCCGTCTCGCGCGGCGCGACCGTCGCCGTCGGCGGTGTCGCGCCGGACGGCCCCGGCAACTTCTATCCGGCCACCGTGCTGACCGACGTGCCGGCCGACGCGCGCATTCTCAAGGAAGAGGTGTTCGGACCGGTCGCGCCCATCACCGGATTCGACACCGAGGACGAAGGCGTCGCCGCGGCCAACAACACCGAATACGGGCTGGCCGCCTACGTCTACACGCAGTCACTGGACCGGGCACTGCGGGTCGCCGAAGGCATCGAATCCGGCATGGTCGGCGTGAACCGCGGCGTGATCTCCGACGCGGCTGCGCCGTTCGGCGGGGTCAAGGAATCCGGCTTCGGCCGTGAAGGCGGCAGCGAGGGTATCGAGGAGTACCTCGACACCAAATACATTGCGCTGACGAAGTAGCGCGCGCCTTCCGGGTTCGGCGCCCGAAGATCAATAGGCTTCCTTGTTCGAAGGCAAGGAGGGCCGCAGGAGTTGACTGCCGTGAGCGCGGCGCCGATCCGGGTGGGCCCACGCCGCTATGTCGGTTCGGGCCAGGGGATTCCGGCGCTCGACGGGGTACGGGCCGTTGCGGTCGGGCTGGTGCTCGCCGACCACGGCGGTGTGCCGGGGTTGCCGGGCGGATTCCTCGGTGTGGACGTGTTCTTCGTGCTCAGCGGATTTCTCATCACGTCCCTGCTGATCGAGGAGACCAGCCGGACCGGGCGGATCGGGCTGCGCGGATTCTGGGTGCGGCGTGCGCGCCGGCTGCTGCCGGCGCTGGTCGTCATGGTGCTGGCCGTGGTGGCCGCGCGCGACCTGTTCGCCCCGGAATCGGTGGCCGGATTGCGCGAGCAGGCGGTCGCCACGCTGTTCTGGATGTCGAACTGGATGTTCGTCGCGCAGCAGACCGATTATTTCTCGACGGGCGCGCCGCCGTCACCGCTGCAGCACACGTGGTCACTCGGCGTCGAGGAGCAGTACTACCTGCTGTGGCCGCTGCTGATCGCCGGCGTCGTCGCCGGGGTGGGAGCTCTGGCCTACCGCCGCGGAGTCCCGGTCACTGCGGCAATGGTGCGTACCGCGGTGTTCGTCCTCGCCGCGCTGGGTGTGCTCGGCTCGGCCGTGGCGTCAGTGTTGCTGGCATCCGACGACGGACTGAACCGCGTCTACTTCGGCACGGACACCCGCGTGCAGGCGCTGCTCGTCGGCGCTGCCGCCGCGGCGCTGGTGGTGCGGGACTGGCGCGGCATGACCGCCGGACTGATGACGCTGCGTTCCCGGTGGGCGCGCTGGCTGGCCTGGCTGCTGCCGGGTGTCGGGTTCCTCGTGCTGGCGACGGCGGCGCACCTGGCCGTGGGAACGGCCGCCGAGTTCCGGGGCGGGCTCCTGATCGTCGTCGCGGTGGCCGCGGTGCTGGTGATCGCGCCCGTCGCGCTCGACCAGAGCAGCCCGGCCGCCCGCATGTTGTCGATGGGTCCGCTGGTGGGTTTGGGTGCCATCTCCTACGGCGTCTACCTGTGGCACTGGCCGATATTCCTGCTGCTCAACGGCGAGCGCACGGGATCTGAGGGCTGGAAGCTGTTCGCGCTGCGGTGCGCGGCGACGGTGGCGGTGGCAGCGGTGTCGTGGTGGTTGATCGAGCAGCCGATCCGCGATTGGCGTCCGACCTTCGTGCCGATGTTGCGGCTGTCGGCGGCGACGGCGGCCACCGCGGCGGTCGTGGCGATGACCGTCCTGCCCTCCGGCGTGCCGTTCCCGAAGCCGGGTACGGGGCCGTTGATCGATTCGGCCGCACTCGTGGCACCGGAGATTCCGGTCGCTGTCACGACGCCCGCGCGTCAGCGGGCCCAGGGAGACGTGCGGGTGGCGGTGTTCGGCGACTCCATCGCGTGGACGATCATGCGCTACCTGCCCGACACCCCCGGCGTCGACTTCGCCGACTTCACCACCATCGGCTGCGGTATCGCCCGCGGCGGACCCTACGAATACGTGGGCCAGGAACTGCCGCAGAAACCCGAGTGCGACTCCTGGCCGGCGCGGTGGGCCCAGCGGATCGGCTACGAGAAGCCCGACGTGGTGCTGCTGATGGTCGGCCGGTGGGAGGTGGTCGACCGGATGAACGAAGGCCGGTGGACGCACATCGGCGAGCCGGGCTATGACGCCTATCTGCGAGGCGAGCTCACCCGGGCGCTCGACATCCTGGGCTCGACAGGTGCCCGCATCGTCGTCACGACCGAGCCGTACAACCGTCGGGCGGAGAAGGCCGACGGCAGCCTCTACCCGGAGGACCAGCCCAAGCGCGTCAACGCGTGGAACAGCTTGCTGCGCAGTGTCGCCGAGCCTCGGCGCAACGTCACGGTGCTGGACCTGAACAGCAAGCTCAGCCCCAACGGCTACTACCAGGCGAAGGTCAACGGGATGGTCGTGCGCGCCGACGGTGTGCACCCCACGCCCGAAGCCGTGCAGTGGCTGACGCCCTGGCTGGTCGACGCGGTCAAGCCGGGGTGATTTCGGCGTGCTTGTCGTCGCTCAGCGACGGCAATCACGCCGAAATCGCAAGGGGTCAGTGCCCGAGGCGGCCGCGGCCCAGGCGCAGCAGCAGCATCGCGAGGTTCTTGCCCTCGGGTCCCAGCACGCTGTAGCGCTCGATCACCTTCATCTCGCGGCTGTGCACCAGGCGCGTGCCGCCGGAGGCCATGCGGGCCTTGCCGATCATCTGCGAGACCTCGGTGCGCCGTTGCACGGCCTCGAGGATCGTCGCGTCGAGGCGGTCGATCTCCTGGCGCAGGTCAGCAATATCGGGGCTGTCGGGCATGTGGGCGGTGTCCATCCCAGAATCAATGGTCATGTCGTTCTCCGGATTCTCGTCGTGTGACTGGTCTGGTCTCATCCGAATCCGGGCCTCACACAGAAAACGAGCCCCGGGTCCGGAAGCGGACCGCGGGGCTCTGGGAAGCAGCTAGACCACGGGCACCGCTGGCCGGTACCCGTAGAAAAATCGCCGCTGCTGACAAAGCACTCAACGAGTGTGCCACTACCTGCCGCGCCTGCGCAAAGAGTGTCACCGCGCGGCGGTAAGTTTGGAACGATATGTCGATCGCCACTGAAACCGACGAGCTCCACTCGGACCTGTTCGAAGGGCTCAATCCCCAGCAGCGCCAGGCCGTCCTCCACGAGGGCACACCGCTGCTCATCGTCGCCGGAGCAGGCTCCGGCAAGACCGCAGTGCTCACCCGTCGCATCGCCTACCTGCTCGCGGCGCGTGAGGTCGGCGTCGGCCAGGTGCTGGCGATCACGTTCACCAACAAGGCCGCCGCCGAGATGCGTGAACGCGTAGCCCAGCTCGTCGGTCCGCGGGCCCGCAACATGTGGGTGTCCACGTTCCACTCGACCTGCGTGCGGATCCTGCGGAACCAGGCGTCGCTGCTGCCCGGGTTGAACTCGAACTTCTCGATCTACGACGCCGACGACTCGCGCCGCCTGCTGCTGATGATCGGCAAGGACATGGGTCTGGACACCAAGAAGTTCTCACCGCGCCTGCTGTCCAACGGCATCTCCAATCTCAAGAACGAGCTGATCGGCCCCGAGCAGGCCGCCGCTGAAGCGTCGGAGGCCGCCGAGGACCTGGCCCGCGTCATCGCCGAGGTGTACGGCGAATATCAGCGCCGTCTGCGCGCGGCCAACGCACTCGACTTCGACGATCTGATCGGCGAGACGGTGGCGGTGCTGCAGGCCTTCCCGCAGATCGCGCAGTACTACCGGCGCCGCTTCCGGCACATCCTCGTCGACGAGTACCAGGACACCAACCACGCGCAGTACGTGCTGGTGCGGGAGCTCGTCGGCACGGAGACGGTCGACGGCGTGGCGCCCGCCGAACTGTGCGTCGTCGGCGACGCCGACCAGTCGATCTACGCCTTCCGCGGCGCGACGATCCGCAACATCGAGGACTTCGAGCGCGACTATCCCAGCGCCACAACGATTCTGCTCGAACAGAACTACCGCTCCACGCAGACGATCCTCAACGCGGCCAACGCCGTCATCGCACGCAACGCCGGCCGCCGGGAGAAGCGGCTGTGGACAGACGCCGGCGAAGGGGAACTGATCGTCGGCTACGTCGCGGACAACGAGCACGACGAGGCCCGCTTCGTCGCGCAGGAGATCGACGCCCTCGCCGACGGGGACGGGGAGTTCACCTACAACGACGTCGCGGTGTTCTATCGCACCAACAACTCCTCGCGCGCCCTGGAAGAGGTCTTCATCCGCGCGGGCATCCCGTACAAGGTCGTCGGCGGTGTCCGCTTCTACGAGCGCCGCGAGATCCGCGACATCGTCGCCTATCTGCGGGTGCTCGACAATCCCGGCGACTCGGTGAGCATGCGGCGCATCCTCAACACCCCGCGTCGCGGCATCGGTGACCGCGCCGAGGCCTGTGTGGCGGTGTACGCCGAGAACACCGGCTCGAGTTTCAACGACGCGCTGGTGGCCGCTGCCGAGGGCAGGGTGCCGATGCTGAACACCCGTGCGGAGAAGGCGATCGCCGGGTTCGTCGAGATGCTCGACGAGCTCCGCGGCGGGCTCGACGGGGAGCTGGGGGAGTTGGTCGAATCGGTGCTCGACCGTACCGGCTACCGCGCCGAGCTCGAAGCCTCCACTGATCCGCAGGATCTGGCCAGGCTCGACAACCTCAACGAATTGGTCAGCGTCGCACATGAATTCAGCATCGACCGCGCCAACGCCCTGGCCCTGTCCGAGGATGAGCCGCAGGACGAGGACGTCCCCGACACCGGAGTGCTGGCCTCGTTCCTCGAGCGCGTCTCGCTGGTGGCCGACGCCGACGACATCCCCGAACACGGGTCGGGGGTGGTCACGCTGATGACGCTGCACACGGCTAAAGGCCTGGAGTTCCCGATCGTGTTCGTGACCGGCTGGGAGGACGGCATGTTCCCGCACATGCGGGCTCTCGGTGATCCGGTCGAACTCTCCGAGGAACGCCGGCTCGCCTACGTCGGTATCACCCGGGCCCGTCAGCGGCTGTACCTCAGCAGGGCGAAAGTCCGCTCGTCGTGGGGCCAGCCGATGCTCAACCCGGAATCGCGCTTCCTGCGCGAGATCCCGCAGGAGCTGATCAACTGGCGCCGCGTCGAGGCGCCGGCATCGCACTTCTCGGCGCCGGTGAGCGGGGCGGGCCGATTCGGCACTCCGCGTCCGTCACCCGCGCGCTCGTCGGCGGGCAAGAGGCCGCTGCTGGTGCTCGAGCCCGGCGACCGTGTCACGCACGACAAGTACGGGCTCGGTCGCGTCGAGGAAGTGTCGGGCATGGGGGAATCGGCGATGTCGCTGATCGACTTCGGCAGTGCGGGGCGGGTCAAGCTCATGCACAACCACGCACCCGTCAGCAAGCTCTAGGAGCGTCCCCAGCGCGCCGTCTCCGGTAGTAGTGCCAGCACGATCGATGCGACGGGCAGCACGGGCATGGCGTAGACGAGCGCGGGCAGGGCGGCGCCCGCGACGAACAGTCCCGCGAAGATCAGCAGCGCGATCGCGGCCCCGACGATCACGAGCAGCCTGCCCATCCGGCGCCGCAGAAGCAGCGCGATCAGCCCGCCGATGGTGGCTGCCGCGGAGATCGCGGCGAGGAAACCGATGGCCACGCAGAACAACGGGTCGGTGGCCGACCAGCCGGAGATCAGGTTGGTCGCGATGACGGCGGTTGCCCACCCGGACAGGATGCTGACGACGGCGGTGGCGATCGCGGAGCGGGCGGGCACGTGCGGAGCGCGCGGGGGGCCGATCGCGACGGGCTGGGCGCGGGATATCAGACCGGTCGGGGGCTCGGTGTCGGATTCTGCTGCGACCGGGAACTCGCCGGTCGGGTGCCGGCGGATGATCGACGTGGCGGGCTCGTCGGTCGACGGGACAGGTTGCGATCCCGTGTTCAGTGGCGCGCGGCGCAGAATCCGGGTGACGGCGTCATCCGGCGGTGAGTCGGTCGGTGGGTCCTGATCGCCTGTGTCGCTGGCCACTCAGCCAACGTAGCTGCCGGGGGACAGCCCCCGCTTCGCCAACCACGGCACCGGGTCGATGAAGTCGGTGCCGTTGGCGAGCACCGAGAAGTGCAGGTGCGGACCGGTGGAATTGCCGCGGTTGCCGATCGTGGCGATCTGGTCACCGGCCATGACGCGCTGGCCGACGCTCACGAGCCAGGTGTTGACGTGGCCGTACAGCGTGACCGTGCCGTCGGAATGCTTGATCTTGACCCAGGCGCCGTAACCCGCGGTCGGCCCGGCGTCGGTGACCACGCCGTCGGCCGCGGCGTAGATCGGGGTGCCGATCGCGTTCGCGATGTCGATGCCGGCGTGCAGCACGCCCCAGCGGAAACCGAATCCCGAGGTCCAGACGCCGCGGGTGGGCATCACGTACTGCGGCCGCGTCAGCCGCGCTTCGCGATCAGCACGTTCCTGCGCGAATGCGGCGGCCTTGGTGATCTCTTCGGCGTGGATGGCAGAGTTTGCTGCCGGGGTGACGCTGACGATCTGCATGCCGCCGGCCGAGCCGGTGACGACGCCGGCGTCGCCCATCGCGGTCGAGTCCGACGCCAGCACTGTCTCTGCAGGTTGCTTCTCGGTGGCCGTGGTGACGCTGTACGCACCGGCCGCCGTCGCGCCGACGGCCATGGCGGCGACCATGAGCCGTCCTTTGACGGGGACTTCGGGTTTGCGGTGCTGACCCGTGCGGCCGCGCATGTCGATGACGTCGGTGGTAGCGGTGCCGTCGCTGCGGTCGGTGTGGCTGTCGCGATAGGCCCGCGAACTGCGGGACGCGCTTGTGCCGCTGCGTGATTCGGATGGGGCACGGAACTCCGCCGGTACGAGCCGCAGCGGTTCCAGGTCGTCGGTGTCGAGCAGATCGTCGAGTTCGGGAGCGTGGATGACCGCAGTGTCGCGGTCGAACACGTCGTGGGTCAGCGTGTCGAGATCGTGCAGTTCGCCCAGAGCGCCGAACTCGTTGAACGGAATGATGTCGGTGACTTCAGAGGCTGTTTCGGTGGCCTTGGGTGCCGCGAGGGCCTCGGAAAAGCGAGGCGATCGATGCTGAGCCAACCTGAAAGGTCCTTAATCTCTGTCGTGAGCCGTCGTGACCAGACCGTTATCTAGACCACAGGACGTTAACCAAAATCCAATGCGAGTGCCAACCCCGGACTGTAGTGGACGCGAGAATGTGACCTGAATCACGATTAGGGGGCCGGTGAGATCGACCACATGACGGGCAGGCGGTGCCGACTTCGGATTGCGAGGTCGATACAGTCCCCTCTGGAGCCCGTCGGGCACACACCTACCAGCCGCCGACAGACAGGGATGGTCTGAGAGTCCATGGACCTCTTCGAGTACCAAGCGAAAGAGCTTTTCGCCAAGCACAACGTTCCCACCACGCCCGGCCGCGTCACCGACAGCGCCGAGGACGCGAAGGCCATCGCCGAGGAGATCGGTAAGCCGGTCATGGTCAAGGCGCAGGTCAAAGTCGGTGGCCGTGGCAAGGCCGGCGGCGTGAAGTACGCCGCGACGCCGGACGATGCCTTCACCCACGCGCAGAACATCCTCGGCCTCGACATCAAGGGCCACGTCGTCAAGAAGCTGCTGGTCGCGGAAGCCAGCGACATCGCCGAGGAGTACTACATCTCCTTCCTGCTCGACCGCTCCAACCGCACCTACCTGGCCATGTGTTCGGTCGAGGGCGGCATGGAGATCGAAGAGGTCGCCGCGACCAAGCCCGACCGGCTGGCCAAGGTCCCCGTCGACGCCGTCAAGGGTGTCGATCTGGCGTTCGCCCGCGAGGTCGCCGAGAAGGGTCACCTGCCGGCCGAGGTCCTCGACGCCGCCGCGGTGACCATTCAGAAGCTCTGGGAGGTGTTCACCAAGGAGGACGCCACGCTGGTGGAGGTCAACCCCCTGGTGCGCACGCCGGACGACCAGATCCTGGCGCTCGACGGCAAGGTCACCCTCGATGCCAACGCCGACTTCCGGCAGGAAGGGCACGCGGAGTTCGAGGACAAGGACGCCACTGATCCGCTCGAGCTCAAGGCCAAGGAGAACGACCTCAACTACGTCAAGCTCGACGGTGAGGTCGGCATCATCGGCAACGGCGCGGGTCTGGTCATGTCGACCCTCGACGTCGTCGCCTACGCCGGTGAGAAGCACGGCAACGTCAAGCCCGCGAACTTCCTCGACATCGGTGGCGGCGCCTCGGCCGAGGTGATGGCCAACGGCCTCGACGTCATCCTGGGCGACAGCCAGGTCAAGAGCGTCTTCGTCAACGTCTTCGGTGGCATCACCGCGTGTGACGCGGTCGCCAACGGCATCGTCAAGGCGCTGGAGATCCTCGGCGACGAGGCGAACAAGCCGCTCGTCGTGCGTCTGGACGGCAACAACGTCGACGAGGGCCGCCGGATTCTCGCCGAGGCCAACCACCCCCTGGTCATCCAGGCCGAGACCATGGACGCCGGCGCCGACAAGGCCGCCGAGCTGGCGAACAAGTAAGGGACACGAACCATGTCGATCTTTTTGAACAAGGACAGCAAGGTCATCGTCCAGGGCATCACCGGCGGTGAGGGCACCAAGCACACCAAGCTGATGCTCAAGGCCGGCACCCAGGTCGTCGGCGGTGTGAATGCGCGCAAGGCGGGCACGGTAGTCACGCACCAAAATAAAGAGGGCCAAGACATCGAGCTGCCGGTGTTCGGTTCGGTGGCCGAGGCGATGAAGGAGACCGGCGCCGACGTGTCGATCGCCTTCGTGCCGCCGGCCTTCTCGAAGGACGCGATCATCGAGGCCATCGACGCCGAGATCCCGCTGCTGGTGGTCATCACCGAAGGAATCCCGGTGCAGGACAGCGCGTACGCGTGGGCCTACAACGTCGAAAAGGGTGAGAAGACCCGCATCATCGGCCCCAACTGCCCCGGCATCATCACCCCGGGCGAGTCGCTGGTCGGCATCACGCCGAACAACATCACCGGCAAGGGCCCGATCGGGCTGGTCTCGAAGTCGGGCACGCTGACCTACCAGATGATGTACGAGCTGCGTGATCTCGGCTTCTCGACGGCCATCGGCATCGGCGGTGACCCAGTCATCGGCACCACCCACATCGACGCCATCGAGGCGTTCGAGAAGGACCCCGAGACCAAGCTCATCGTCATGATCGGCGAGATCGGCGGCGACGCCGAGGAGAAGGCCGGCGAATACATCAAGGCGAACGTCACCAAGCCGGTCGTCGGCTACGTCGCGGGCTTCACCGCCCCCGAGGGCAAGACGATGGGCCATGCGGGCGCGATCGTCTCCGATGGTGCGGGCACCGCGCAGGGCAAGAAGGAAGCCTTGGAGGCAGCAGGCGTCAAGGTCGGCAAGACGCCGTCGGAGACCGCCAAGCTGGCCCGGGAGATCTTCGAGAGCCTCTAACCCACCGCGCCGAGACTGCGGCCAGATCGTCCTCCCTCGTGGATCGGCGATCTGGCCGCAGTGTCGTGTGTGCCGGTGCTAGCCGTAGTCGCGCAGCGTCATCACCAAGCCGACGCACGTCGCGATCGCAGCCGCGACGTAGATGAGCGCCGAGACCCAGGTGATGTGCACCGAGGCCGCCACCCAGCACGACAGAAATGCCGCGGCCAGCAGGCAGGCGCCGTAGAACACGGTGCGTTGGGGATGTTCGCCGCGGGCCATGCCGGGTGAGTACCCGGTTGACCCCGGTACGAAGAACTGCAACCGGTTCTATTAGCCTCTCGAATCAACACCTGTCAGGAGGCTTGCCATGCCGATGGATCCGCGTACACCGGTGGTGGTCGGAGTGGGGCAGTTCACCGAACGGATCGACGACCCCGGCTATCGCGGGATGTCGGCCGTGGAGCTGGCGACGGAGGCCGCGCGGGCCGCGCTGACCGACACCGGAGCGGATGTCGCAGCCGTTGCCGCGGCGATCGACACGGTGTTCGGGCTGCGCCAGTTCGAGATCTCAGGGCCGATGCCGGCGACGCTGGGGAAGTCGAACAACTATCCGCGCTCGGTGATGCAGCGCCTCGGTGGGAATCCGGCACGCGTCGTCCTGGAGCCGGTCGGTGGGCAGGGGCCGCAGAAGCTCGTGACCGAGGCGGGCGGCTTGATCGTCGCCGGGGACGCCGACGTCGTGATGATCATGGGATCGGAACCGGGGTCGACGGCCAAGTACTTCGCCGATCGGGACGACAAGCCCGATTTCACCGAGCACGTCGACGGTCAGCTCGAGGACCGTGGACATCAGATCTACAGCTACATCGACGAATACACCGTGACGCACGGGCTGACCGGCGCCCCGGTGCAATACGGGCTGCTCGACAACGCCCGGCGGGCCAGGCTCGGCATGGGGGTGCAGGAGTACCGGCACGCGATGGCCGAGCTGTTCGCGCCCATGTCGAAAGTGGCGGCCAAGAACCCACTCTCGTCGTCGCCGGTGGAGCGCACGGTCGAAGAGATCGAGACCGTCACCGATCACAACCGGATGATCTGCGATCCCTACCCGCGCTATCTCGTCGCCCGCGACACCGTGAACCAGGGCGCCGCGCTGGTGGTGATGTCCGTCGAGGCGGCTCGCCGCCACGGTGTGCCGCAGGAGAAATGGGTCTTCGTCCACGGCCATTCCGATCTCGTCGAACAGGCCCTGCTGAGCCGGGTGGACATGGGCGCCAGCCCGGCTGCGGTGCATGCGGCCGAGGAGGCGCTGCGGGTGGCCGGCATCGGCGTCGGTGACATCTCGACGTTCGACCTGTACAGCTGCTTCCCGTTCCCCGTCTTCGTGGTGTCCGAGGCGCTCGGGGTCGCCGGTGACGATCCCCGTGGGCTCACGGTGACCGGCGGCCTTCCGTATTTCGGCGGGCCGGGCAACAGCTATTCGGTGCACGCGATCGCTGAGACTGTCGGTCGAATGCGCGATGCGCCAGGTGAGTTCGGCTTCGTCGGCGCCAACGGCGGCATCATGAGCAAGTATTCGGTCGGCGTCTACTCGGCCCAACCCGTGGAATGGCGTTCCTCGCGCAGCGCGGAGCTCAACGAACAGGTGGCGGCGTTGCCGACGGTGCCGGTGACGAAGCAGCCCGAGGGTTCCGGCGTCGTCGAGACCTATTCGGTGCGTTATGACTGGCCGGTGCGCACCGGCATCATCGTCGGTCGGCTCGATGCCGACGGCTCCCGCTTCATGGCGACCACCGAGGACGAAGGATTGGTCGCGCTGATGTCCGAAGGAGACCCACTGGGCGCGAATGTCGTTGTCACGACGACGGATAAGGGCAACCGGGCGGTTCTGCGCTAGAACAGCAGTGTGGTGGTGGGGGTGAGCAGGAACCCGTGCTCACCGACTGTGCACGCCGTCGTCCCCTTCTCGTCGACGCCGCACCGGATGCCCTCGTAGTCGATTCTGTGCTGCGGCGGAAGAGGTGTGGCCTGCGTGGAGGCATCGGGGGTATACGTTGGATTCAGTGGCGGAGTGCCGGGTTCGATGGACGCCGGCGTGTCGGTCGAGACGGCGACTTTCCATGTGCCAGGGCCCTTGTCGGGCCGCGGCCCGTCGCACGTGAGTCTGCGGACCGCCGGGTCATCGAGCGAATTCATGTCGTTGCTGTCGCACTCCAGGCCATCGGGCGTCGTGAAATGCACACCCCGGAAGTAGGGAAAGCTCTCGAAGTAGTCCTTGGTGTCGACCTGAGCGAGCGCCGACAGGTCGGGGAAACCTGGTGGCAGAGTCGGCGTGGTGGGCGCAGCTTGGCCGGCGGTCGTACCGCCGCACGCGGCCAGTGCGGCGACGAGCGACAATATCGGCAGAAGTCGGCCTCCGCGAGTGGTGAGCATCAGAAGACCGTGGTTGCAGTCGGGCTCAGTACGAATCCGTGGTCCCCGACCTTGCATGCGGTCACGTTGTCAGCGGTGATGCCACATGTCGAAACCCCCTTTTCTGCATCGATTTTGCTCGATGCCGGCAACAGCGGAGGTGAGACAGTCGGAACGTCAGTGAAATCGGGGTTCGAGGCGAGCTGCTCGACGGTTGCGGCAGCGTTGCGATCGGCTCGTACGCTCCACAGTCCGGGGCCTCTGTCTGGGCGTGGGCCCCAACAGCGTACCCACTCTGAGTCCGGTGTCGGGTAGGCATTGTTGGCGCAGTGCAGGCCATCGGCAGTGGTGAAAGCGAACCCCTGGACACGCGGCGTGTCGACGACCTCGTAGCGGTGGACGTCGGCTGTGTTCAGCGATGACAGATCAGGGAACCCAACGGAAGGCGGCGGGCCCGCGGTCGTCATCGACTGTTGTGACACCGGGGCGTGGGTCGAGTGACTGGTCGACCCGCAGGCAGAGGTCACGAGGAGGGTAGCGATGCCGAGGACGCTCCATGTCCGACCCTTGATCAGTGTCATAGAGTCCTCCGCACTCCGGAATGTCTGATCATCAGAACACGCCCAGAGAATCGTCGTGATGATCGCTCTGTCTGCCGTACAGCCACCACGTCCGGGTCGTCCCCGATCGCCTCGATCGTTTCAAGCGTCGAGAAGGAGAAGCCTTGGACGCGAAGCCTATTGAGTGCGTACCGGCCCGAGGTGTCCTCTGCAAAGCTCGAGATGTCTGGCAGGTTTTCAGGTGCCACCGTAGCCGACGGCGCGCTGTCACCCGGTTCCTCGGCCGGGACACAGGCTGGGGCAAGGATCGCTACCTTCGCACAGATCGGACTGTTCGCAGCGTGGGTATGCCTTGCCATCAGTAGGCGCCCAGCCCTTTCGTATCGGAGTTCGCGATGCTGATCAGCTGAGTACCGTAGGGGTTCCATAACGATATGGATGCGTCTACGGAATCTCCTGCGGACAGCGGGGATTGAAACACGCCGTAGGCGCCTGGTTGTGAGGTGACCAACTGCGGTGGAGACCAGTTCACGCCGTCTGTCGACGAGCTGGTGAAGATGTTCCCACGGTCGTCAGTGAAGGTCAGCAGCGCCTTGTTGTCGTAAAAATGCACGTTAGGCTCGCCCACTCCCGAATAGCCCTCCGGCCGCGGCAGTATCGCCGGGCTGGACTGTGGAGGCTGAGAAGCGCTGAACGACTCTCCGTTCCAGTACTGGTACTTCTCGGGGTCTTCCACATCCCCGACAGCTACACGCGCGACGTGAAGGCCGTCATTCGTTCGGCCGTTCTCGGAGCCGTACATGTACACATATCCATCGTTGCGCGGAGCGAAGCTCTGGACTTGAAAAGGGTCGTCGCTGCCTTTCCCGTTGGTCCACGAGGGTCCTGCCTTCGTCCAGGTTCTGCCGCCGTCCGTGGATTTCCACAATTCAGAACTTCGGGTGTACCACCCGGGCTCTCCGGGCGCCGGATCGGAGTTCCAGTTCCTGACGTTCATCACCGACGCGTACATGGTGTCGCCGTTGTTGAACGTCGACGTCGGGATCGTCGAGATGTCACCAGGGGTATTCGGAAACGGGTCGTTGACCACCTCATCGACCACCCATTTTCCGTGTTCGTCCATCTTCCAGAAGATGATGTTGTTGTGCCCGCCCGCTTCGGCGCGTGGTCCCGGACCGCCCGTCTCGCCGATGCCGACGCCGGTGTCGCCCTGAATCGTGAACATCCGTCCGTCGGGCGTCATCCCCATTATCGACAGGTCGGTGTTGGGGACGCCCACGCCTCCTTCGCCGGTCGTCGGATCACCCGACCCGGCCAGGCTCTGCAGCCATGTCAGCTGATCGTTGTTCAGGCTGTCCGGATCGATGCCGCCGGGCAGGGGATTGTTCTGGGGTAACCAGCCCGCAGTGATCGCGCCGATGCCGTTGGCCGTTGTCTCATCGGCGGTGAGGAATTGTTCGATGAGCTGCTGAATGATCCTGGTGTAGGCCGCTGCGATGGCCAGCCAGGGCGCCGAGTCGTTCGGCGGGCGGGGCGTCACCACGCCGGCATCGCTGACGTCGAACATCGCCGCCGCAATGCCCGCCCACGCCAGGAGCACTGCGCGGATCGCGACCATCGCCGCGCCGCCGGACCGCATGGCCGCAGCAAGCGCCGCCAGTTTCTCGTGCTCGAGATACTCCTGCTGTATGTTGCGGTAGGCCTTGGCC
This sequence comes from Mycolicibacterium sp. 018/SC-01/001, assembly GCF_007096635.1. Classification (GTDB taxonomy): domain Bacteria; phylum Actinomycetota; class Actinomycetes; order Mycobacteriales; family Mycobacteriaceae; genus Mycobacterium. The sequence continues at coordinate 46,700 of NZ_VKAA01000010.1, read as the reverse complement.
GCTGCGGCGGTGGCCGCACGTCCGAACCAGCTCTCCCGCATCGCGTTCGCGGCGCGCACCTGCTCGCCGATCAGCACGTCCAGGGCGGACGCCTTCTCAGTCAGGGTGCGGCCTGCATCGACGACGCGCTGCGGCTCCTGCGCGCGGATCATCGAGATGGACATCAGGCCCCCAGACCGGTGTTCTCACCAGCCTAGGACGTGTGCCGGGGAGGCCGGCGCACCAATCACACGAGGGCGCTGAGCTTGCCCGCGAGCCTCTCCACGTAGGCGGCGACCTCGTCGGGGCTGCGGTCGGGGAAGCCGAACAGCACCTCGGTGACGCCGAGCTCGCGCCAGTGCGCCAGCTTGTCGGGGTCCGGCTTGAAGTCCAGGGCGACGATCTGCGGTGCGCCCTCGCGTCCGGCGGCGGCCCAGGTGTCCTGCAGGAGTTTCACCGGCGCGTCGATGTCGAAGTCACGAGGGGTGGTGATCCAGCCGTCGGCCGACTTCGCGATCCACTTGAAGTTCTTCTCGGTGCCCGCGGCGCCGACGAGTACGGGGATGTGCGACTGCACCGGCTTGGGCCACGCCCAGGACGGGCCGAAGTTCACGAACTCACCCTCGTACGCCGCTTCTTCCTCGGTCCACAACGCCCGCATCGCTTCCAGGTACTCGCGCAGCATCGTGCGGCGGCGCCCCGGCGGCACGTTGTGATCGGCGAGTTCGTCTGTGTTCCAGCCGAATCCGACGCCCAGCGACACCCGGCCGCCCGAGAGGTGATCGAGGGTGGCGATCGACTTGGCCAGCGTGATCGGGTCGTGCTCGACAGGCAGCGCCACCGCGGTGGACAGCCGCACCCGCGACGTCACCGCCGCCGCGGTACCCAGCGACACCCACGGATCCAGGGTGCGCATGTAGCGGTCGTCGGGCAGCGTCTCGTCACCGGTCGTCGGATGTGCGGCCTGCCGCTTGATGGGGATGTGGGTGTGCTCGGGCACGTAGAACGTGGAGAACCCGTGTTCATCGGCGAGCGTGGCCGCCGCGGCGGGCGTGATGCCGCGGTCGGAGGTGAACAGCACCAACCCAAAGTCCATGAGGTGAATTAGAACGTGTTCCAATATGCGTCCGCAAGTGGGGTGCGCGCGTAGTGGTACGCAACCGCGCAGGCAGAGTTGCGTAGCGCGCTACTCAAGACCACGCAATCCGGTCGAGCGACAGTTATCCCCATGAACGCACGAATGCCGATGCGAGCGCGAATCGGCGAATGGGCACGGCGCTACCTGCCCTGCGAAATCGCGGGAACCGCAGCAGAATTCGGGGCCGCAGCACTTGCCTACGATGCCACCGGCTCACTGGCCGCCGCGGCCGTCGCGGCGACCGTCGGTGCCTCCGCGGGCTATTACGCGGCCGCGTTCCTGACTGCCCTGCGATGGACCTTCCGCGCTCAGCACCACCGCGCTCGCGGTGCCCGCGCCGTCGTCGCCACGCTGCTCGCACTACGCAGTGTCGCGATCGAATTCGGTCCCGCAGAACTGATCGACAGCATCGCGGTGCGGCCGCTGGCCTTCTACCTCGGGCCCTTCTTGTTCGGCAACGTCGCGGCCGGCTGGATCTTCGGCAAAGTGGTTTCCGACGTGGCGTTCTACGGATGCGCGATCCTCAGCTACGAACGCTTCACCGCGCTGCTCGCGCATCGCCGTCCCATCGCGAAAGGAAGCGGTCATGAACTCGCACCGACGGTCTCAACTGCGTGAACAGCTGCGCGCCAGCGCACCGCGGTGGACGCAGTTGGCCCGGAAGCACGGCACACCACTACTCGTACTCGAACCGCACCTCGTGGCGCGGCGTCTGCGGGAACTGCAGCGCGCGCTCCCGGGGTTCGACGTCCACTACGCCGTCAAGGCGCTGCCGCATCCGGTCGTGCTGTCGACCGTCGCGATCTGCGGCGCCGGTTTCGACGTGGCGACGCGGGGCGAAGTCGATCTGCTCGGCTCCCTCGGCCTCCCCCTGCATCGCGCCATCCACACCAACCCGATCAAGAAGCCGGCCGACATCGACCACGCCTACGCCGCCGGCATCCGCACGTTCGTCGTCGAGAACGTCGCCGAGGTGCAGAAGTTCGCCGGTCGCCCCGCCGACATCGACCTGCTGGTCCGGCTGTCGTTTCCCAACCCCGCGGCGAAATCGGACCTGTCCGCGAAATTCGGTGTCGCGCCGGCCGACGCGGAACTGCTCGTCAAACACGTTCTGACCAGCGGCGTCGGATTCGCCGGGTTCAGCTTCCACGTCGGCAGCCAGAGCGCCTCCACCGAACCGTTCCGCCATGCGCTACAGCGCACCCTCGACCTGACCGGCCACCTGGACGCCGCACTCGGCGTGCCCACCCGGGTGCTCGACATCGGCGGCGGGTTCCCGGTCAGCTACCGCGAGGACGCGCCGCCGATCGAGGAGATCGGCTCCATCGTCGACGACGTCCTCGGGGCACGGCGTGACGAGTTCACGCTGCTCTGCGAACCCGGTCGGTTCCTGGCCGCCGAAGCCATGACCTTGCTCACCGCGGTCGTGGGCAGCGCAGAGCGGTCCGGGCGGCTCTGGCACTACCTCGACGACGGGCTCTACGGGAGCTACTCGAATGTGATGACCGAGGACGTGCATCCGCCGATCCTGGCGCTGAGCGAATTGACCACCGGCGAGCAGAGCCTGCACCCGGCCACGCTCGCGGGCCCGACGTGCGACAGCGCCGACGTGATCGCCCCGGACTACCCGATACCCGCACTCGCGGTCGGCGACGTCCTCGTCAGCCCGATGATGGGCGCCTACACGGCCGTCACAGCGTCGCGCTTCAACGGCATCGAGGCCACCCCGATCGTCATGGACTGACTTCGCCTCACCGCGATCCATACCGGTGACGCGCGGTTGTGGTGACGCTTCGATGGCACACCATGACGACCGAACGCATCGCCGAGAACGTCTCCTTCGCCTACTGGGTGCCCAACGTCAGTGGCGGCCTGGTGGTCAGTGACATCGAGCAGCGCACCGACTGGAACTACGACTACAACGTCAAGCTCGCCCAGACCGCCGAGAACAACGGTTTCGACTACGCGCTGTCGCAGGTGCGCTACGAGGCCAGCTACGGCGCGGAGTACCAGCACGAGTCGACGAGCTTCAGCCTCGCGCTGCTGCTGGCCACCCAGCGGCTCAAGGTCATCGCCGCCGTCCACCCGGGCCTCTGGCAGCCCGGCGTACTGGCCAAACTCGGCGCCACCGCCGACCAGCTCTCCGGCGGCCGGTTCGCCGTCAACGTGGTGTCCGGATGGTTCAAGGACGAGTTCACCCACCTCGGTGAGCCGTGGCTCGAACACGACGAGCGCTACCGGCGCAGCGCCGAGTTCCTGCAGGTCCTCCGCAAGATCTGGACCGAGGACGATGTCGACTTCCGCGGCGACTTCTACCGCATCCACGAGTTCACGCTCAAGCCCAAGCCGGTCAACACGCCGGAGCGGCCCAACCCGGAGATCTTCCAGGGCGGCAACTCCACCGCGGCCCGCCGCAACGGCGGCCGCTACGCCGACTGGTACTTCTCGAACGGCAAGGATTTCGACGGCGTCACCGAACAGATCGTCGACGTCCGCGACCATGCCCGGGATGCCGGACGCGAGGTCAAGTTCGGTCTGAACGGCTTCATCATCGCCAGGGACACCGAGAAAGAAGCCAAGGACGTGCTGCGGGAGATCGTGGAGAAGGCCAACCGACCCGCAGTCGAGGGATTCCGCTCGGCCGTGCAGCAGGCCGGCAACGCGACCGGCGACAGGAAGGGAATGTGGGCCGACTCGTCGTTCGAGGACCTCGTGCAGTACAACGACGGCTTCCGCACCCAGCTGATCGGCACCCCGGAACAGATCGCGGAACGCATCGCGGCCTACCGCAAGCGAGGCGTCGACCTGATCCTCGGCGGTTTCCTGCACTTCCAGGAGGAGATCGAATACTTCGGCGCCAAGGTGCTGCCGCTGGTCCGTGAGATCGAGGCTGCCGAGCGGTCGGCGACCGACACACCGGTGCTGATCCCCGCCTGACGGCCGCCGCCGCCCGGTGGGGTCCTCAGCGACGTGCGCTAGCGTGGTTCATCGAATCGCTCAGGCGGTCCGTCGGATCGCAGTCGCCTGCGTTGACGTCTCTCAACTGATGATGTCGATGCGGGGGCCCGCACACCACAGGAGAGGTCATGTCGTATCCGCAAGGCCCGACCGGAGGCCACGGCTACCAGCCCGGCCAGCAGCCCACCACGCAGTTCAGCGCCCCGACGCAGCAGTTCGCCCGTGTGGGTGAGCCCAGCCCCGGTTCCGAGGGCCCGAGCAAGCTGCCCGAGTACCTGAGCGCGGCTGTCGCCGGTCTCGGTCTGCTCGCGTACCTGTCGTACTTCGCGCCGCAGTTCACCGTCGAGTCCTCCGACTTCCCCGGCCTGGGAGAGCTCAGCGGCAGCTCGGTCGGCCTGGGCATCGCCGTCGTCGCATCGTTGCTCGGCGCGCTGATCGCCGGGGTCGGGCTACTGCCCAAGCAGAAGAGCCGCGTCGCGGTGGCCGCCGTCGCCTCTGTGCTCGGCTTCCTGCTGGTGATCTCGGAGGTGCTGAACAAGCCCAGCGGCACCACCGTCGCCTGGGGGTTGTGGCTGGTGACCGCGTTCACCCTGCTGCAGGCCGCTGTCGCGGTCGTCGTGCTGCTGTTCGACGCCGGCATCCTCACCCCGCCGACCCCGCGGCCGAAGTACGAACAGCCCCAGTACGGCCAGTACCCCGGCTCCTACTACGGTCAGCAGCCTGGCCAGCAGCCAGGCCAGCCGCAGCACGGCCAGCCCGGTCAGCCGCAGCAGCGTCCCGGTTACCCGACGCCGTACGGCGGATACCCGAGTTCCGGTCCCACCACGGGCGGGTTCCCCGCCACCTCCCCGTCGGGCCAGCCGTCGCAGTCCTCCGGCGCACAGCAGCAGCCGGGCCAGTCCGGTTCGCCGACGCCCCCCACCGGCTACCCGACCTACGGGCAGCCGCCGGCGAGCAACACTCCGACGACGCAGGTGCCCACCCAACAGCAGCCGTCGCCGTCGTCGCAGTCGGGTCAATCCTCGTCGTAGCCGCGAGCGCGTCGTAGTCTCAAGCGCGCGTGCGTGACCGTCGCGCGTCCGAGAGCGTCATTCCAGGAGCGGCCCGATCCGTGAACACAGCCCCACGCGCGGGTGACACGCCAGCAGGCCCGCGCCAGGCGCGGGAACTGCTCAGGGTGGCATTCGGACCATCGCTGGTCGCGCTGGTCGTCATCGCGGCGGTGGTGCTGATCCAGCTGCTGATCGCCAACAGCGACATGACCGGCGCGCTCGGTGCCATCGCCAGCATGTGGCTGGGTGTGCACCAGGTGCCGGTGTCGATCGGGGGCAGCGCGCTCGGCGTGATGCCGCTGCTACCCGCCCTGTTGATGGTCTACGGCACCGCACGCGCCACGGCGTCGGCGGTGACGCACACGTCCTGGTTCGTGACCCGCTGGGTGGTGGCCTCGGCGCTGGGCGGCCCGCTGCTGATCGCGGCGTTGTGCCTGGCGGTGATTCACGATGCGGCGTCGGTGCTGACGGAGTTGCAGACACCCGATGCCTCGCGGGCGTTCGCGAGCGTGCTGACCGTGCACCTGCTGGGTGCGGCGCTGGGGGTCGGATCGCGGCTGGGCCGGCGACTGCTACGGCCGCCGCTGCCCGGCTGGTTGCCCGATGCGTTCCGCGCTGCGGGCGTCGGTGTGCTCGCGCTCTCGGCGCTGTCGGCCGCAGTGGTGGCGGGCTCTCTGGTCGTGCACTGGTCGACGATGCACGATCTGTACTCGATCACCGATTCGCTGTTCGGGCAGTTGAGCCTCACGCTGCTGTCGCTGCTGTATCTGCCCAATGTGGTGGTCGGCGCGGCGGCCGTGGCGGTGGGTTCCAGCGCTCACGTCGGATTGGCGACGTTCAGCGCCTTCACGGTGCTGGGCGGTGACATGCCGGCTCTGCCTGTGCTCGCCGCGGTGCCCACCCCGCCACTGGGTCCGGTCTGGGTGGCGCTGCTGATCGTCGGCGCGGTGTCCGGTGTCGCACTCGGGCAGCAGTGTGCGCGCCGGCCGCTACCACCGCTGCAGGCGCTGGGGAAGGTTGTGGTGGCCGCTGCGGTGGGTGCTGCCGCGATGGCGCTGCTGGGCTACGCGGGGGGAGGGCCGCTGGGGAACTTCGGAGACGTGGGCGTCGACCACGCGACCTTCGGGCCCGCCGTCTTCGTCTGGTTCGCCGGCATCGGCGCGCTGACCGTGGCCATGTCGGGCGGTTTCGCACCCCGGGTGCGCAGGCCCGCGCCGGCGGTGGCTGTGGACGACGAGCCCCGTGACGATGACGTGGACACACCCGAGGCAGAGCCCGACACCGTGATCCTGCCCGAGCCGCCCGACCCGGACCCCGTTCCGGTGCCGGCTCCCGAGCCGACCCCGATGCGTGAGGACGCCGCGGCCCCGGACCTCGCCGACTTCGCCGACCCCGAGGACCATTTCGTGGCCGACGATGACACGCGTTCGGGTCGCGACGGCTCCACCCACTAGGCTTCCAGCCGTGCAGCCACCGGTCCGGGTCCCCCCGAGCGCGCCGTCGCGGCTCGTGGTCCTGGCCTCTGGCACCGGCTCGCTCCTCGCGTCGCTGCTCGAAGCCGCGGTCGATGCTTACCCCGCGCGCGTCGTCGCCGTCGGTGCGGACCGCGACTGTCGTGCCATCCAGATCGCCGAGGCGGCGTCGATCCCGACGTTCACCGTGTCGCTGCGTGCCCATCCCGACCGCGCCGCCTGGGACACCGCGCTCACCGCGGCGACGGCAGCGTTCGAGCCGGACCTGGTCGTGTCGGCAGGATTCATGAAAATCCTTGGCCCGGAATTTCTTTCGCGGTTCCCCGGCCGGGTGGTCAACACCCACCCCGCACTGTTGCCCGCGTTCCCCGGTGCGCACGCCGTCGCCGATGCGCTCGCCTACGGCGTCCGCATCAGCGGCTGCACCGTCCACCTCGTCGACGCGGGCACCGACACCGGCCCGATCGTCGCGCAGCAGGCGGTGCCCGTGCTCGACGACGACGATGAGGCCACCCTGCACGAACGGATCAAAGTGATCGAACGAGAACTTCTGGTGGATGTCCTGGCGGCGCTGGCCACCCGCGGCGTCACCTGGACGGGACGAAAGGCGACCATAGGATGACCGACGACGACGGCAGGCGGCGTATCCGTCGTGCCCTGATCAGCGTCTACGACAAGACCGGTCTGGTGCCGTTGGCCCAGGGCCTGCACGAGGCCGGGGTCAGCATCGTGTCGACGGGATCGACCGCGAAAACCATTGCCGATGCGGGTGTTCCGGTCACTCCGGTGGAAGAGGTGACTGGCTTCCCGGAGGTTCTCGACGGCCGGGTGAAGACGCTGCATCCCCGCGTGCACGCCGGGCTGCTCGCCGATCAGCGCAAAGCCGAGCATGTGTCGGCGCTCGAGGACCTCGGCGTCGAGGCGTTCGAGCTCGTGGTCGTGAACCTGTATCCCTTCACCCAGACCGTGAATTCGGGGGCCGGCGTCGACGAGTGCGTGGAGCAGATCGACATCGGCGGTCCGTCGATGGTGCGCGCCGCGGCCAAGAACCATCCCAGTGTGGCGGTGGTCGTCGAACCGCTGGGCTACGACGGCGTGCTGGCCGCTGTCCGCGCAGGCGGGTTCACCCTGGCCGAGCGAAAGAAGCTGGCGTCGTTGGCTTTCCGGCACACCGCGGAGTACGACGTGGCCGTGGCGTCCTGGATGGAGACGGTGCTGGCGCCCGAAGAGGGCGCCTCTGCTCTGCCGCCGTGGTTCGGGGCGACGTTCCGGCGCAGTGCGGTGCTCCGGTACGGGGAGAACCCGCACCAGCAGGCGGCGATCTACAGCGATGACGGCGGCTGGCCCGGTCTGGCCCAGGCGGAACAGTTGCACGGCAAGGAGATGTCGTACAACAACTACACCGATGCCGACGCGGCCTGGCGGGCGGCGTTCGACCACGAGGGCATCTGCGTGGCGATCATCAAGCACGCCAACCCCTGTGGCATCGCCGTGTCGTCGGTGTCGGTGGCCGATGCGCACCGCAAAGCCCACGAATGCGATCCGCTGTCGGCGTTCGGCGGGGTGATCGCCACCAACACCGAGGTCAGCGTCGAGATGGCCGAGACGGTCGCGGGGATCTTCACCGAGGTGATCGTCGCGCCCGCCTACGAACCCGGCGCCGTGGACGTGCTGCGCGGCAAGAAGAACATCCGCATCCTGGTGGCGTCCGAGCCGCAGGACGGCGGCACGGAGTTCCGTCAGGTCAGCGGCGGCCTGCTGGTGCAGCAGCGCGACGCGGTGGACGCGGCGGGCGACGATCCCGCGAACTGGACGCTGGCCACCGGCACGCCTGCCGATGAGGCGATGCTCGCGGACCTGGTGTTCGCGTGGCGGACGTGCCGGGCGGTCAAGTCCAACGCGATCGTGATCGCCAAGGACGGCGCGACCGTCGGCGTCGGCATGGGTCAGGTCAACCGCGTGGATGCGGCGCGCCTGGCCGTCGAGCGGGCCGGCGACCGCACCCAGGGTGCGGTGGCCTCCTCGGATGCGTTCTTCCCGTTCCCCGACGGGCTGGAGGTGCTGACCGCTGCCGGCGTCACCGCCGTCGTGCACCCGGGCGGTTCCGTGCGCGACGACGAGGTCACCGCGGCGGCCGCGAACGCCGGGATCACGCTGTACCTGACCGGAGCGCGCCACTTCGCGCACTGACGATCACGGCGAGCGTGCGCAAAATGCCTGCGTGCGGCGGTGTGTTGCGCGCAGACACGCGCGCTCGCGGGGAACAGTCGTAGCGTGGAGAGGTGACTTCAGCTTTCCAACCCTCGCCCGCCACCGCAGACCTGCCCCGCACCGTCGGCGAGCTGCGTGCCTCGGGGCATCAGGAGCGCAGCGTCAAGGCCGAGATCCGGGAGAATCTGCTGGCCGCGCTGAGCTCAGGGGCTACCGCCGAACAGATCTGGCCGGGCATCCTCGGCTTCGACGACACGGTCATCCCGCAGCTCGAACGGGCGCTGATCGCCGGCCACGACATGGTGCTGCTCGGTGAGCGAGGGCAGGGCAAGACGCGCCTGCTGCGTGCATTGAGCGGACTGCTCGACGAGTGGACACCGGTGATCGCCGGCGCGGAACTGGGTGAGCACCCCTACAGCCCCATCACCCCGGAGTCGATCCGGCGTGCCGCCGACTCCGGCGACGACCTACCCATCGCGTGGCGGCACCGCAGCGAGCGCTACACCGAGAAGCTCGCCACCCCCGACACCAGCGTGGCCGACCTCGTCGGCGACATCGACCCGATCAAGGTGGCCGAGGGCCGCAGCCTCGGCGATCCGGAGACCATCGCCTACGGCCTGATCCCGCGGGCGCACCGCGGCATCGTCGCGGTCAACGAGCTACCCGACCTCGCCGAGCGCATCCAGGTCGCGATGCTCAACGTGATGGAGGAGCGCGACATCCAGGTCCGCGGCTACACGCTGCGGCTGCCGCTCGACGTGCTCGTCGTCGCGAGCGCCAACCCCGAGGACTACACCAACCGCGGGCGCATCATCACCCCGCTCAAGGACCGCTTCGGCGCGGAGATCCGGACCCACTACCCGCTCGAGCTCGACGCCGAGGTCGGCGTCATCACCCAGGAAGCACACCTCGCCGCCGAGGTACCCGCATACCTGCTGGCGATCCTGGCGCGGTTCGCCCGGGCGCTGCGCGAATCCACCGCGATCGACCAGCGCTCGGGCGTCTCGGCGCGCTTCGCGATCGCCGCCGCAGAGACCGTCGCCGCGTCCGCACGGCACCGCGCGGCGCTGCTCGGTGAACAGGACCCGGTGGCGCGCGTCGTCGACCTCGGCACCGTGATCGACGTGCTGCGCGGCAAGCTGGAGTTCGAGTCCGGCGAGGAGGGGCGCGAGCAGGCGGTGCTCGAGCACCTGCTGCGGCGGGCCACAGCCGAGACCGCCCAGCGGCTGCTCGGCGGCATCGACGTCGGCCCGATCGTCACCGCTGTGGAGAGCGGTTCGCCCGTGACGACGGGGGAGCGGGTGTCGGCACGGGAGGTGCTCGACGCGGTGCCCGAGGTGCCCGCCGTCGCCGAGATCCAGAGCCGGCTCGAGGCGTCCACGGAGGGTCAGCGGGCGGCCGCGATCGAGCTGGCCCTCGAGGCTCTGTATCTGGCCAAGCGCATCGACAAGGTGTCTGGAGAGGGCGAAACCGTCTATGGCTGACCGCCGTACGACGATGAAGCGGCGAGGGACGAGCCGCGGTGTGGGGGTACCACCCGCGCGGAGCGCAGGGGGAGAGTGCGGCAATGGTTAAGCGCTTGTCGCGGTACTCGCGATACACCGGCGGGCCGGATCCACTCGCCCCGCCGGTCGACCTTCGCGAAGCGCTGGAAGCCATCGGGCAGGACGTCATGGACGGCACGTCGCCGCGGCGGGCGCTGCAGGAACTGCTGCGCCGCGGGTCGAAGAACATGCCGGGTGCCGACAAGCTGGCGGCCGAGGCCAACCGTCGCCGCCGGGAACTGTTGCAGCGCAACAACCTCGACGGCACGCTCGCCGACATCAAGAAACTGCTCGACGAGGCCGTGCTCGCCGAACGCAAAGAGCTGGCCCGTGCGCTCGACGAAGACGCGAGATTTGGTGAGCTGCAACTGGAGTCGCTGTCACCCTCACCCGCCAAAGCCGTGCAGGAACTCGCCGAGTACGACTGGCGGTCCCAGGAGGCGCGGGAGAAGTACGAGCAGATCAAGGACCTGATGGGCCGCGAGATGCTCGACCAGCGGTTCGCCGGCATGAAGGAGGCGCTGGAGAACGCCACCGACGAGGACCGTCAGCGTGTCAACGACATGCTCGACGACCTCAACGACCTGCTGGACAAGCATGCACAAGGGCAAGACTCTCAGCAGGATTTCGATGACTTCATGGCCAAGCACGGCGAGTTCTTCCCCGAGAACCCGCGCAACATCGACGAGTTGCTCGACTCGCTGGCCAAGCGCGCGGCTGCGGCGCAGCGGTTCCGTAACAGCCTGTCCGAATCCCAACGTGCCGAATTGGATTCGCTGGCGCAGCAGGCATTCGGCTCACCGTCGCTGATGAACGCGCTGAACCGGCTCGACGCACACCTGCAGGCCGCCCGGCCGGGGGAGGATTGGAACTCCTCGGAACGCTTCTCCGGCGACAACCCGATGGGTATGGGCGAAGGGGCGCAGGCACTGGCCGACATCGCCGAACTCGAGCAGCTGGCGGAACAGCTCTCGCAGAGCTATTCGGGCGCGTCGATGGACGACGTCGACCTCGACATGCTGGCCCGCCAGCTCGGCGACGAAGCCGCCGTGAACGCACGCACGCTGGCCGAACTCGAACGCGCACTGATGAACCAGGGATTCCTCGATCGCGGCGCCGACGGGCAGTGGCGGCTCTCCCCGAAGGCGATGCGCCAGCTCGGGCAGACCGCGTTACGCGATGTGGCGCAGCAACTCTCGGGCCGGCACGGGGAACGTGACACCCGTCGCGCCGGCGCCGCCGGGGAGCTGACCGGTGCGACGAGGCCCTGGCAGTTCGGAGACACCGAGCCGTGGAACGTCACCCGAACGCTGACCAACGCCGTACTCCGCGAAGCCGGCACGGGTGAGCGCACCGGGTCGATCAGCATCACCGTCGACGACGTGGAGATCTCCGAGACCGAGACGCGCACGCAGGCCGCGGTCGCGCTGCTCGTCGACACCTCGTTCTCGATGGTGATGGAGGGCCGCTGGCTGCCGATGAAGCGGACCGCGCTCGCGCTCAACCACCTCGTCAGCACCCGGTTCCGGTCCGACGCCCTGCAGATCGTCGCGTTCGGACGCTACGCACGTACGGTGACCGCTGCTGAACTGACGGGCCTGGAAGGGGTGTACGAGCAGGGCACGAACCTGCACCATGCACTGGCGCTGGCGACACGGCACCTCCGCAGGCACCCCAACGCACAACCCGTCGTCCTCGTCGTCACCGACGGTGAGCCGACCGCCCATCTCGAGGATTTCGACCGCAACGGTTCTCCCGCCGTCTTCTTCGACTACCCGCCGCATCCGCGAACGATCGCCCACACGGTCAAGGGGTTCGACGAGGTCGCCAAGCTGGGGGCGCAGGTGACGATTTTCCGGCTGGGTAGCGACCCGGGGCTCGCGAGGTTCATCGATCAGGTCGCACGGCGGGTCGCTGGCCGCGTCGTGGTTCCGGATCTCGACGGGCTCGGCGCTGCGGTGGTCGGTGACTACCTGGGGTCCAAGCGGAGGCGCTGATCCAGACCTCTCAGGCCGACTTGCGCTTCTTCCGTTTGACGGTGACGCTGCCCCACAGCGCGAACCCGGAGATGCGCACACACGGCGCGCCGGGCGAACCCTCGCCCTCGACGCTGTGGTCGAAGTTGCCCATCACCGACATCCCGCGGAGGTCGACGTTCACCTCGGGTGGCACCAGGATGGTCTGACCGCCCATGACCGAGTAGGTCCGAATCTCGACGTCGTGGGCGGTGAAGTCTGCGTAGCGCAGATCGACGACGCCGCCGCCCCACAGCGCCACCGTGGTCAGTCGCTTCGGCACATTCCACCGGCCGCGGCGCTCGTAGCCCGACAGGATCGCCAGCAGGGTGCTCGACGGCGCCGGACGGCACGAGCCGCTGCGGCCACGGGTGATGGCACCGGGCAGGTCCGCGGACAGTCGATCCAGCTCGTCGCACGTCTGCGCCGCGTACGCCCGGGCCAGCCGGGCTTCGTACTCGGTCACGCCGATCGTGCCCGACGCCGCGGCATCGGTCAGCAGCTGCGCCACCTGAATGCGATCGGTGTCGGCCGCGCGCGTCGAGCGGCTCCGCGACGCGGGGCTGCTCATCGGGGGCTCCTGCTAGGTCCGCACATCGCCACCAGGCTACGACGATCAGCGGTACATGCAAGGGCCGTGGCCAAACTGTGAGCAGTTCACTCGATCCAGCGGGGTGTGCGCTTCTCCAGAAAAGCGAGCATGCCCTCGCGGGCCTCGTCGGAGACGAACAGCTCCGCCGATCGTCGGGTCAACGTCTCGGCCCGCCGATCGAACTCCTCGAGGACGGCTGCGGTGGTCAGCGCCTTCGATTCGGCCAGGCCCTGCGGTGAGCCCAGCGCGATCGCCGACGCCAGGGCGTCGACCGTGGCGACGACGTCGTCGGCCGCGACGGTGACCAGACCGATCCGCGCGGCCTCTGCCGCGCTGAACTTCTCGCCGGTGACGAAGTAGCGGCCCGCGGAGCGCGCGGTCATCTTGGGCAGCAACGTCAGCGAGATGATCGACGGGGCCACCCCGATGCGGGCCTCGGTCAGCGCGAACGTGCTGGCCGTACCGGCCACCGCGATGTCGCACGCGCCGATCAACCCGAGGCCGCCGGCGCGGGCGTGACCGTTGACCGCGGCGATGACCGGTCGCGGGCAGGTCAGGATGCGGCGCAGCAGCTGCGTCATCTCCCGCGCTCGGTCCAGGGCCAGCTCGGAGGGGTCGCGGCCGGCAGCCTCGGCCAGGTCGGCGCCGGCGCAGAACGTGCCGCCCGTGTGTCCGAGCACCACGACCCGCACCGCCGGGTCCGCCGTCGCCCGATCCAGACCGTCGTGCAATTGCGCGACCAGCGCCGTCGACAGCGCATTGCGGTTGTGCGGCGAGTCCAGCGTCAGCCGCGCGACCGCACCGTCGCGCTGATAGTCGACCAGCATCAGTAGGACCGGGGGAGTCCGAGCGAGGTCTGCGCGATGAAGTTGAGCACCATCTCGCGGCTGACGGGCGCGATGCGGGCCAGCCGCGACGCGGTCAGCACCGAGGCGATGCCGTACTCCTTGGTCAGCCCGTTGCCGCCGAGGCACTGCACCGCCTGATCGACGGCGCGCACCGACGCCTCGCCCGCCGCGTACTTGGCCATGTTCGCGGCCTCGGCCGCCCCCACGTCGTCCCCGGCGTCGTAGAGGCTGGCCGCCTTCTGCATCATCAGCTTGGCCAGCTCGACCTCGATGTGGTTCTGCGCCAGCGGGTGCGACAACCCCTGGTGCGCACCGATCGGCGTCTTCCATACCTGCCGTGTCTTGACGTAGTCGACCGCCTTGTCGATGGCGAAGCGGCCCATGCCGACGGCGCTGGCGGCGCCCATGATGCGCTCGGGGTTCAGGCCGGCGAACAGCTGCGCGATGGCGGCGTCCTCGGACCCGACGAGCGCATCAGCGGGCAGCCGAACCTCGTCGAGGAACACCTGGAACTGGAATTCGGGGCTGACGATCTCCATGGGGATCTTGGTGAACGTGAAACCGGGGGTGTCGGTCGGCACGACGAACAGCGCAGGCTTCAGATTGCCCGTCTTGTGGTCGGCGGTCCGTCCCACGACGAGCACGGCCTGGGCCTGGTCGACCCCGGAGATGTACACCTTCTGGCCGGAGAGAATCCAGTCGCTGCCGTCCCGGCGTGCCGTGGTGGTGATGCGGTGCGAGTTGGACCCCGCATCGGGTTCGGTGATCGCGAAGGCCATCGTGATGGTGCCGTCGGCGATGCCGGGCAGCCAGCGCTGCTTCTGCTCGTCGGTGCCGTACTTGGCGATGATCGTCCCGTTGATCGCCGGCGAGACGACCATCATCAGCAGCGCTGAACCCGCCGCCGCCATCTCCTCCATCACCAGGCTCAGCTCGTACATGCCTGCCCCGCCGCCGCCGTACTCCTCGGGCAGGTTCACCCCGATGAAGCCGAGTCGACCGGCCTCGGCCCACAGCTCGTCGGTGTGCTGGCCGGCGCGGGCCTTCTCCAGGTAGTAGTCCTGCCCGTAGTTGGCTGCCATCGCGGCTACCGACTTGCGCAGGGCCTGCTGTTCTTCGGTCTCGACGAATCCGGTCATGGGGCCTCTCCTGAATCGACGCGCGCCAGAACGGCGCCCACCTGTACTTGCGTTCCTGCTGTGACGTTGAGTTCGGCCAGGACGCCGTCAGCCGGGGCGGCGATGGTGTGCTCCATCTTCATCGCCTCCAACCACACCAGCGGCTGGCCCGCGGTGACGGTGTCGCCGACTTCGGCCCCCACCCGCAGCACCGAACCGGGCATCGGCGCGAGCAGCGAACCGTGCGCGACCGCATCGGCCGGATCGGGGAACCGCGCCTGCGCGACCAGGTGTACCGCCGCGGTCGGGGAGTCGACGTACACGTCGGCGCCGTGCCGGGCGACGCTGAAGGGACGGTCGACGCGGGGGCCCTCCCCGGTGACGGCCAGGACCACCTGCTCCGGCGACGCGCTGACCACGGTGATGTCGTCGCGTCCGGCGATGCGGACACCGTCGCGGGTGATGCGGTAGGCCACCTCGTGGGAACTACCGTCGTCGTCGACGTAGCTCTTGGTCTGCCACCCCGAGGCCAGATTGCGCCAGCCGCTCGGAATGCCCGCGAAAACCTGTGCGACGGCGCGATTGTGGGCCGCATCGGCGAGCGCCGCCGCGACCGTCGCGAGCGTCGTCGTCTCGGCATCGGCGACCGGTGCGGCGAGTTGACCGAGCCCGTGGGTGTCGAAGAACGCCGTGTCGGTGGCGCCGGACAGGAACGCCGGGTGCCGCAGCACGTTGACCAGGAGGTCCCGGTTGGTCCGCACGCCGTGCAACCGGGTCCGGGTCAGCGCGTCGGCGAGTAGTGCCGCAGCCCGGGCACGCGTCGGTGCCCACGCGATGACCTTCGCGATCATCGGGTCGTAGAACACCGAGATCACCGAGCCGTCGTCCACTCCGGAGTCCAGGCGCACGCCCGCCCCACGGAGCAGCGCGAAGTGCGTCGCAGCGGTCGGCACGTCGAACCGGTGCAGCGTGCCCGCCTGCGGCTGCCAGTTCTTGGCGGGGTCCTCGGCGTAGAGCCGGGCCTCGATCGAGGCGCCCTCGGCCGTCGGTGGCTGCGGGTCCAGCGCGGCACCGTCGGCAACCGCCAGTTGCAGCTCCACCAGATCGAGACCGGACGTGAGTTCGGTGACGGGGTGTTCGACCTGCAGGCGGGTGTTCATCTCGAGGAAGAAGAAATCTCCCTCATCGGAGGCCATGAATTCGACAGTGCCGGCGCCGGTGTAGCCGATCGCGCCCGCGGCCAGCCGTGCGGCCTCGAACAGTTTGTCCCGCATGCCGGCAGTGCGCTCGACCAATGGGGAGGGCGCCTCCTCGATGATCTTCTGGTGGCGGCGCTGGATGGAGCATTCCCGCTCGCCGACCGCCCACACGGTGCCGTGCGCATCGGCCATCACCTGCACCTCGACGTGGTGTCCCGCATCGAGGTAGCGCTCGCAGAACACCGTGGGATCGCCGAACGCGGACTCGGCCTCACGGCGGGCCGCGTCGACCTGTGCGGACAGTTCGGAGAGCTCGCGCACCACGCGCATACCGCGGCCCCCGCCGCCGGCCGACGCCTTGATCAGCACCGGCAGCATGTCCGCGGTCACCGTGTCCGGATCGAGTTCGTCGAGCACGGGAACACCCGCGCCAGCCATGATCTTCTTCGCCTCGATCTTCGAACCCATCGCGGCCACTGCGGCCACTGGCGGACCGATCCACGTCAGGCCCGCATCGATGACTGCTGCCGCGAAATCGGGATTCTCGGACAGGAAGCCGTAACCGGGGTGCACCGCATCGGAGCCTGTGGCCCGGGCAGCCGCGATCAGCTGGGCCGCGTCGAGGTAGCCCCGGGTGCCGTCGAGGCGGACCCGAATGTCGGCCTCGGCGACGTGGGGGGCGTCGGCGTCCGGATCGGTGTACACGGCCGCGGTGCCGATACCCAGCCGTCGGCAGGTGGCGAACACGCGTCGGGCGATCTCGCCACGATTGGCGACCAGAACGCGAGTGATCATGCGCCTCTCCTCGCGATTTCGGCGTGATTATCTGCGCTCAGCGACGGCGAACACGCCGAAATCACACACATCAGGTCTCTCACATTCGGAAGACGCCGAAATTCGACGTCCCCTCGATCGGGCCGCTGGCTATCGCCGAGAGGCACATACCAAGCACGGTGCGGGTGTCTCGCGGATCGATGACACCGTCGTCGTAGAGCCGCCCGGACAGGAACATCGGCAGCGACTCGGCGTCGATCTGCGCCTCGACCGCTGCGCGCAGCGCCGCGTCGGCCGCCTCGTCGACCTCTTGTCCGCGCGCCTGCGCCGCAGCCCGGCTCACGATCGACAGCACGCCCGCCAACTGCGTGCCACCCATCACGGCCGATTTCGCACTCGGCCAGGCGAACAGGAAGCGCGGGTCATAGGCGCGCCCGCACATCCCGTAGTGGCCCGCGCCGTAGGACGCGCCGATCAACAGCGACAGGTGCGGCACGGTGGAATTGGAGACGGCGTTGATCATCATCGACCCGTGTTTGATCATGCCGCCCTCTTCGTAGGCCTTGCCCACCATGTAGCCGGTGGTGTTGTGCAAGAACAGAAGTGGCGTGTCCGAGCGGTTGGCCAGCTGGATGAACTGCGTGGCCTTCTGCGATTCCTCGCTGAACAGCACACCCCGCGCGTTGGCGAGGATGCCGAGCGGGAAGCCGTGCAACGTGGCCCAGCCCGTCACCAGCGAGCCGCCGTAGAGCGGCTTGAACTCGTCGAACTCCGAGCCGTCGACGATACGGGCGATCACCTCGCGCGGGTCGAACGGGATGCGAAGATCCGGCGGCACGATTCCGAGCAGCTCCTCGGAATCGAACACCGGCTCGACGTACGGTTTCGGCGCGGGACCTGTCTTGTGCCAGTTCAGGCGCGCCACGATGCGGCGGCCGATACGCATCGCGTCGAGCTCGTCGACGGCGAAGTAATCCGCGAGACCTGAGGTGCGCGCGTGCATCTCGGCCCCACCGAGAGACTCGTCGTCCGACTCCTCCCCGGTCGCCATCTTGACCAGGGGTGGGCCGGCCAGGAACACCTTCGAGCGCTCCTTGATCATCACGACGTGGTCGCTCATCCCGGGGATGTAGGCGCCACCGGCGGTCGAGTTGCCGAACACCAGCGCGATCGTCGGGATGCCCGCCGCGGAGAGCCGGGTCAGGTCGCGGAACATCTGCCCGCCGGGGATGAAGATCTCCTTCTGCGTGGGCAGGTCCGCGCCACCCGACTCGACCAGGGAGATCACCGGCAACCGGTTCTCCAGGGCGATCTGGTTGGCGCGCAGGATCTTTCGCAGTGTCCACGGATTGCTGGTGCCGCCCTTGACGGTGGGATCGTGGGCGACGACGAGGCATTCGACGCCCTCGACGGCGCCGATGCCGGTGACCACGCTCGCGCCGACCGTGAAGTCGGTGCCCCACGCGGCCAGTGGGCTCAGCTCGAGGAACGGGGAGTCGGGGTCGACGAGCGCCTCGATGCGTTCGCGCGCGGTCATCTTGCCGCGGGCGTGGTGGCGGCTGACGTTCTTCTCTCCGCCGCCGGCCAGCGCCTTGGCGTGCTCGGCGTCGAGTTCGGCGAGCTTGATCGCCATCGCATCCGCGGCCTCGCGGTATGCGGCGGAGCGGGGATCCAGTGTCGAGCGCAGAGCCGATGCGCGATCCGCTGCGCTTCTCGCTGGCGTCACGCCTGGAAGCCCAACGTCTTGGCGGCCAGCGACGTCAGGATCTCGGTGGTGCCGCCGCCGATGCCCAGGATGCGCATGTCGCGGTACTGGCGCTCGATCTCCGATTCGGCCATGTACCCCATGCCTCCGAACAGCTGCACTGCCTGGTTGGCCACCCACTCGCCGGACTCGACGGCGGTGTTCTTGGCGAAACACACCTCGGTGATGAGGTTCTGCTCGCCGGCGATCTGACGTTCCACGACGTGGCGGGTGTACACCCGCGCGATGTCGATGCGCCGCGCCATCTCTGCGAGCGTGTTCTGCACCGACTGTCGTGCGATCAGCGGCTTGCCGAAGGTCTCGCGGTTGCGGCACCACTCGACGGTGAGGTCGAGGCATCGCTGTGCGCTGGCGTAGGCCTGGGCGGCCAGGCCGACACGCTCGGAGACGAAGGCCGCGGCGATCTGGAAGAAGCCGCTGTTCTCGGCGCCGACGAGATTGCCGACCGGGACACGGACGTCGGTGTAGGACAACTCGGCGGTGTCCGACGAGCGCCAGCCCATCTTGTCGAGCTTGCGGCTGACCTCGAAGCCCGGTGTGCCCTTGTCGACGACGATCAGTGACACCCCCGCCGCCCCCGGCCCCCCGGTGCGCGCCGCGGTGACGACGTAGTCGGCCCGCACACCCGAGGTGATGTAGGTCTTGGCGCCGTTGATGACGAACTCGTCGCCGTCGCGGACTGCTCGGGTCGTCAGATGCCCGACGTCGGAGCCGCCCCCGGGCTCGGTGATCGCCAACGAGCCGATCTTCTCGCCCCGCAACGTCGGCCGGACGTAGGTGTCGACGAGGTACGGGTCGCCGGAGGCGATCATGTGCGGCACCGCGATGCCGCAGGTGAACAACGACGCGAACACCCCGCCGGGGACCCCGGCCTGATGCATCTCCTCGCAGATGACCAGCGCGTCCCCGCCGTCACCGCCCTCGCCGCCTGCCGTCTCCGGGAAGCCGGCGCCCAGCAGTCCCGCCGCGGCCGCCTTGCGGTGCAGATCCCGCGGGAGCTCACCGATGCGCTCCCATTCGTCGACGTGGGGGAGTACCTCGCGTTCGGCGAACGCCCGCACCGTCTTTCGCAGATCCTCACGCTCCGGGGTGGTCCAGATACTCACGACAGCAACTCCTCGGGGATGTCGATGGATCGGCTGCGCAACCATTCACCCAGCCCTTTGGCCTGCGGATCGAAGCGGGCCTGGTAGGCAACGCCCTGACCCAGGATGTCGTCGATCACGAAGTTCACGGCACGCAGATTCGGCAGCAGGTACCGGGTGACGGGGAGGTCGGCCGCCTCGGGCAGCAACTCACGCAGCTTCTCGACGGTCAACGTCGATGCCAGCCACTGCCACTGGTCCTCGGTACGCACCCAGACGCCGACGTTGGCGCTGCCACCCTTGTCCCCGCTGCGGGCGCCTGCGATCGTGCCCAGCGGCAGCCGGCGGGTCGGCCGGCCGGTGCGCGGCGGCGCCACGGCGACGTCGGCAGCGGGCTCGAGTGCGCGGGTCTGCCCGGCTGGTGGGATGTCGGTGCGGGTGCCGTCGGCGTGCACGGCGACATGGGGTACCTGATCGGCCGGCACATAGCCGGCGGTGAACACGCCGTAGACCTGGCCGTCGCCGGGTGGGGCGGTGCTGGTGAAGCCCGGATAGCTGGCCAGCGCGAGTTCGACTGCAGCAGAGGAGAATCGGCGGCCCACCACATCGGGATCGGGGTCGCGCGCGACGCAGCGCAGCAGCGCGCTGGCGGTCTGCTCGGTGTCGGCGTCGGCATGGTCGGTGCGGGCCAGCGTCCACTGCATCTCCGCGGGTGCGACCGTGAGGCTCTCCTCGAGCTGCCTGCGGACGAGCGCGGCCTTGCCGTCGATGTCGAGCCCGGTCAGCACGAACGTCATCTCGTTGCGGAACCCGCCGATGCTGTTGAGGCTGACCTTCAGTGTCGGCGGGGGTGGTTCGCCGGTGACGCCACTGATGCGCACGCGGTCGGGTCCGTCGTCGGTCAGTGTCATCGAGTCGACCCGCAAGGTGGCGTCCGGGTTCGCATAAAGTGCCCCGCCGATCTCGTAGAGCAGCTGCGCGGTGACCGTGCCGACCGTGACGGCGCCACCGGTGCCGGGATGTTTGGTGATCGTCGACGACCCGTCGGCGCGGATCTCCGCGATCGGGAAGCCGGGGCGGGTCAGGTCGGCGATCTCGGTGAAGAAGGCGTAATTGCCGCCGGTGGCCTGCGTGCCGCATTCGATGACGTGACCGGCGGCGATCGCGCCGGCGATGCGGTCGTGGTCGTCGCGCGCCCAGCCGAAGTGCGCTGCCGCGGGGCCGACGACGACCGACGCATCGGTGACCCGTCCCGTGACCACGACGTCGGCGCCCGCGCTCAGACAGTCGGCGATCCCCCACGCGCCGAGGTAGGCGTTGGCGGTCAACGGATGGCCCAGGCCCAACTCCTCGGCGCGGGGGAGCAGGTCGTCCCCCTCGACGTGTGCGACGGCGACGGTGATCTGGAGGCGGTCGGCGAGAGCGCGGATGGCGGCGGCGAGACCGGCGGGGTTCAGGCCACCCGCGTTGGCGACGATCCGCACACCGCGATCCACCGCGGGGCCCAGGCACTGTTCGAGTTGGCGGAGGAACGTCTTGGCGTAGCCCCGCCCGGGGTCTTTCATCCGGTCCCGGCCGAGGATGAGCATGGTCAGCTCGGCCAGGTAATCGCCGGTCAGGTAGTCGAGGTCGCCCCCGGTCAGCATCTCGTGCATGGCGGACAGGCGGTCGCCGTAGAAGCCCGAGCAGTTCCCGATCCGGACGGGATCGCGGTCTGGCGCCGGCGTCACACAGTCTCCCGTCGCTCCGTGGGCAAGCCGCCCAACCAACCGGTAGGTTAACGGCTACCGCCGGTAGCACGTCAAGACCCGGCCGGGTTTCCACGAGCACGCGATCCGCGGAGTTTGGAGCCCGTGCAGCTCACCGGCTATCCTGGGTGACCGATTGCCCGCGTCGGGTTAGCCCAGGCTCGCAGGCAGAGAACACCCCGAAACAGATGGAGCTCGATCATGGCTGTGCCGAAGCGCAGGATGTCGCGTGCGAACACCCGTAGCCGGCGCGCGCAGTGGAAGGCCACGGCTACCGGACTCGTGGGCGTGACCGTGGCAGGTCAGCAGCGCAAGGTGCCGCGTCGGCTGCTCAAGGCCGCGCGCCTGGGTCTCGTCGATCTGGACCGCCGCTAACCACCGCTGAGCACGACGCCGCGTACCGGAAACATTCAGGTTCCACCGGCGCGGCTCTCAGCACTCTCTCAGACACGGGGTCGAGACTGTGGCGGTGCGCATACTCGTCGTCGATGATGACCGTGCGGTCCGCGAATCGCTGCGCCGCTCCCTGTCTTTCAACGGCTACTCCGTCGAGCTCGCACAGGACGGCCGCGAAGCGCTGGATCTGATCGCCAGCGATCGCCCGGACGCCGTCGTCCTGGACGTGATGATGCCGCGTCTCGACGGGCTCGAGGTCTGCCGGCAACTCCGCAGCACCGGTGACGACCTGCCGATCCTGGTGCTGACGGCCCGGGACTCGGTGTCCGAGCGGGTGGCCGGTCTCGACGCCGGTGCCGACGACTACCTGCCGAAGCCGTTCGCGCTCGAAGAGCTGCTGGCGCGCATGCGGGCGCTGCTGAGACGCACCACTCTCGACGATTCGAGCGAATCCGCCGCGCTGACGTTCGCCGACCTCTCGCTCGACCCCGTGACCCGCGAGGTCACCCGCGGTGAGCGGCCGATCAGTCTCACGCGGACCGAGTTCGCGTTGCTCGAGATGCTGATCGCGAATCCGCGGCGGGTGCTGACGCGTAGCCGCATCCTCGAGGAAGTGTGGGGCTTCGACTTCCCGACGTCGGGCAATGCCCTCGAGGTGTACGTCGGATACCTGCGTCGCAAGACCGAGGCCGAGGGTGAGCCGCGGCTCATCCACACCGTGCGCGGCGTCGGCTACGTGCTCCGGGAGACCCCGCCCTGATGCACTCGCATCCCGACGTCGCCTGGCCGGGGCAGCCTCATCAGCCGCCGGCCGGCAGTTCGGTGTCGCTGCGATGGCGGGTCATGCTGCTGGCGATGTCGATGGTCTTGATGGCCGTCGTGCTGATGGCGGTGGCGGTCTATGCGGTGATGGCGCAGACGCTGTATCAGGACATCGACAATCAGCTGACGTCGCGGGCGGACATGCTGGAGGAGAGTGGATCGCTGGCACTCGATCCCGGCAAGATCATCGAGGGCACGGCGTACTCCGACATCAAGGCGATGTTCGTGATCCCCGGGCGCGCGATCTACGCGGCCAATCAGGACGGGCAGATTCCCGCGCTCGGCGATGTCGAGAAAGACGTGATCGCGGGCAAGCAGATCAGTTCGCTGCGCACCGTGAGTCACAACCGGGTGCTGGCGCGACACTTCTCCAACGGCACCACGCTGTTGTTGTGGAAGAGCCTGGCTCCGACGGGGCAGGCTCTGAAAAACCTTGGCACCGTGCTCCTTTCCGTCGGGGGCATCGGTGTGGCGATCGCGGCCATCGCCGGTGGCATGGTGGCCAGCGCCGGCTTGCGGCCGGTGGCCCGCCTCACCCAGGCCGCCGAACGCGTGGCCCGCACCGACGACCTGCGGCCCATCCCCGTCGTCGGTCACGACGAGTTGGCCAGGCTCACCGAGGCGTTCAACATGATGTTGCGCGCGCTCGCCGAATCGCGCGATCGACAAGCCAGATTGGTCACCGACGCCGGCCACGAGCTGCGCACGCCGTTGACCTCGCTGCGCACCAACGTCGAACTGTTGATGGCCTCGATGCAGCCGGGTGCTCCCCGCATCCCCGAGGGGGAGATGGCCGATCTGCAGGCCGATGTGATGGGGCAGATCGAGGAATTGTCGACGTTGGTGGGCGATCTGGTGGATCTCACCCGCGAGGATGCCGGACGCGTGGTGCACGAGATCGTCGACATCGCCGACGTCATCGATCGCTCACTGGAGCGAGTTCGGCGTCGCCGCAACGACATCGAGTTCGACGTCGCCGTGACGCCGTGGCAGGTGTACGGCGATGCGGCCGGGCTGGGTCGAGCGGTGCTCAACCTGCTCGACAACGCGGCCAAGTGGAGTCCCCCCGGTGGCCGGGTCGACGTCCGGTTGAGACAGGTCGACGCGAATCACGCGGCTCTGGTGGTGTCCGACCACGGACCGGGAATCCCGGCCGGCGAACGGGATCTGGTGTTCGAGCGGTTCTACCGGTCGACTGCGGCGAGGGCGATGCCGGGATCAGGACTCGGCCTCGCGATCGTCAAGCAGGTGGTGGCCAAACACGGCGGAACCCTGCTGATCACCGACACGGTCGCCGGTGGCGACCCGCCCGGGGCATCGGTGCACATGGTGCTGCCGGGGCGTCCGCCGGTTCCGCTGCAGACGACGACGGAAACCACGGCGACACGCGCTCCGTCATCGGCGTAGTAGCGGGTGTCGCCAGCGACGATGATCACATGGCCGGGGCAGAATCTGGGCGTGTACCGATCGTAATCTCAGGGCACTCTCAGCACCGGTGGGCACTCTGAGGGCCACGTAGTTCGTTGGTGACATGACACCCCTACTCGAGGAAGACACCGCAGCGACATGACCAACCACCCGAGGTACTCACCGGGACCGCATCAAGGTCAGGAGCCCGGCATGGCTGGCCAGGCGCCGCACGGTCACGTCGGCCCGCAGCGGTCCGGCTCCCATGAGCAGCACGGGGGTTGGGACTGGCGGTACGCGACCGAGCAGCAGCGGCAGGCCTACCGCTCTCCGTACGACCCCTACCCGGGCGCGCCGATGCCCAACCCGTACCAGCGGCCAGGATTCCCCCCGGCCGCACCTGCACCCAAGAAGCGTTCGCGTGCAACGGGTCTCGCGGCCGGTGCGGTGGCCATCGCCATCGTCTCGGCGGGAATCGGCGGCGGTGTGGCCACGCTGGTGCACCCCGCCCACACCTCCGGGGTCTTCACCGCATCGGGGGCGGCGCCCAGTCAGCCCGCCGCCAGCGTGCCGAACGGTTCCGTGGAGCAGGTCGCAGCCAAGGTGGTGCCCAGCGTCGTCAAGCTCGAGGTGAACGAGGGCCAGCAGTCCGAGGAAGGCTCCGGTGTCATCCTGTCCACCGACGGTCTGATCCTGACCAACAATCACGTGGTCGCTGCGGCGGCCGCCCCGGGGAGCCGGTCGCAGACCAAGGTGACGTTCTCCGACGGCCGCACCGTGCCCTTCGACATCGTGGGCACCGACCCCGGTAGCGACATCGCGGTGGTGCGCGCCAAAGGCGTCTCCAATCTGACGCCGATCGCCATCGGATCGTCGGCGAATCTTCGGGTGGGCCAGGACGTCGTCGCGATCGGATCACCGCTGGGACTGGAAGGCACCGTGACGACGGGCATCATCAGCGCGCTGAACCGCCCGGTCGCCGCAGGCGGTGATGCGCAGAACCAGAACACGGTGCTCGACGCCATCCAGACCGACGCGGCCATCAATCCGGGCAACTCCGGCGGTGCGTTGGTCAACATGAACGGTGAACTGGTCGGCATCAATTCGGCGATCGCCACCATGGGTGCTGATTCCGGTGCATCGCAGGGTGGCTCGATCGGTCTGGGCTTCGCGATCCCGGTCGACCAGGCCAAGCGGATCGCCGACGAACTGATCCAGACGGGCAGCGCGACGCGCGCCTCACTGGGAGTCCAGGTCGGCAACAACGCCGGTGGTGACGGCGCGAAGATCGTCGAAGTCACGCCGAACGGGGCGGCGGCCTCGGCCGGGCTGCCCGCCGGTGTGACCGTGACCAAGCTCGACGACCGGGTGATCGACAGTGCCGACGCTCTGGTGGCCGCGGTGCGATCCAAGGCCCCCGGCGACAAGGTGACGCTGACCTATCTGGATCCCGCCGGCAAGCCGCAGACCGTCGACGTGACCCTCGGGAAGGCGGCACAGTGAGGGTGATCCAGGATCCGCCGCGTCGGACGCTTCGAGTGGCTGCGCCGCTGTCTGTGCCGACATATACGGTTGTGCCCATGGAACAGCCCCACACGTTGGTCGGCCGGGCTCTCGTCGTCGTCGTCGACGACCGCACAGCGCACGGCGATGAAGAGGACCACAGCGGGCCTCTGGTCACCGAACTGCTCGGCGAGGCGGGCTTCGTCGTCGACGGAGTCATCGTCGTGTCCTCTGACGAGGTCGAGATCCGCAATGCCCTGAACACTGCCGTCATCGGCGGTGTGGATCTCGTCGTTTCGGTCGGCGGCACCGGTGTCACACCGCGCGACGTCACCCCGGAGGCAACCCGCGATCTGCTCGACCGGGAGCTCCTCGGCATCGCCGAGGCGTTGCGCGCGTCGGGCCTGGCGGCGGGAACCGCCGACGCCGGGCTCTCACGCGGCCTCGCCGGCGTGTCTGGCAGCACCCTGGTGGTGAACCTGGCCGGCTCCAGGGCCGCGGTTCGTGACGGCATGGCAACCCTGGGGCCGCTGGCCTCGCACATCATCGCGCAGCTATCCAGTTTGGAGATCTAACCGCCGTGGGCTGGCAGCAGCTAGTCCGCACGCGGGTCGGAGGAGCACTTTCCCCGGCCCGCGTTGTCGTCTGTGAGGGCAACCCGCGAGTTGCTGTGTTAACGGTCGGTGAACAGCGGGCCTGCACTGAATGTGATCTTCGTCACACAGGAGGCATCTGATGGCCGACCGGCCGCGCCCATCGCGCGATGCAGTTAACAAGGTGTTCGGTGAGACGTTGCCCGAGATGCCCATCGGCGAACGTGATCCAGACCGTGGCGGAGACGACGGCGACAGGGATCGCTGGTTGCTCGACAACATTCCGCCCCATCATGACGATCACGGTTGACCAGTAGGTTCTTTTCAGCTCCAGTACAGGAACGTGGTGTAACGCCAGCTGGCCCTGCGACGAAGACGTTGGTGCGGGGTCAAGATCAGCGACGGTGTTCTTCTGCCCATCCCCGTCGTCGCGAGGAGGGGGCGCCGACTCCGGGGGAGTCGTCAGCAAACGTCGGCCGCGCTGTGCGTCCTACGACACCACACAGACGTACGCGTTGCCGGTCGGATGCCTCCTCGTTATGTTCCTCTCGTCAAAACGATGAGTGATTCGTAAGAACAAAATGTGGGGTTTCTAATTCCACTCACATGAAGTTCTTGCGAGGTGTGTGGTGTAGCAGTAGGGCCAGGCACGGACAATCGGTGCCCCGACACGGGGAGCCGTTCCACTGAGTAAGGGAGAACATGAAGGCAATCAGTCGGGTGCTGATCGCGATGGTCGCGGCCATCGCGGCGTTGTTCGTGAGCACTGGCACCTCTCACGCAGGGCTGGACAACGAGCTGAGCCTCGTGGACGGCAAGGGTCGTACGTTGACGATCCAGCAGTGGGACACGTTCCTCAACGGCGTGTTCCCTCTCGACCGCAACCGGCTGACCCGCGAGTGGTTCCACTCGGGTAAGGCCGTCTACAGCGTCGCCGGTGAAGGCGCCGACGACTTCGAGGGCACGCTGGAACTGGGCTACCAGATCGGCTTCCCGTGGTCGCTGGGCGTGGGCATCAACTTCAGCTACACCACCCCCAACATCGCCCTGGACGGTCAGGACGTCATCGGCACCGAGGTCGGCGCCATCGACCTGTTCCCGGCGATCTCGACGCCGCCGCTGTTCCCCGGTGTGTCGATCTCGGCGGACCTGGGTAACGGCCCCGGCATCCAGGAAGTCGCGACGTTCACCGTCGACGTGTCCGGCGCCAACGGCGCTGTGGCAGTGTCGAACGCGCACGGCACGGTGACCGGCGCAGCCGGTGGTGTGCTGCTGCGTCCGTACGCACGGCTCATCTCGTCGGCCGGTGACAGCGTCACCACCTACGGCGAGCCCTGGAACATGAACTGACGTAACAGTTTTCGACTCCGGGAGCGGCTCCTGACCACGGTCAGGGGCCGCTCTTGTCGTTGTGTGCTCTCTTTCTGTATGTCCACAGCATGCGACCCCCACCTGTGACCAGCTTGGCAACTGGTTACTAAACAGCTTGGCGGGCAAGCGATCCGGCGCACCGCTGGTTAGTTTCGTGTCCTCGACGATGAGAAATCGATGAGATCACCGTCTACGAGCTGAGGAGAGCATGAAGACAGTCATCCGGGTGCTGGTCGCGCTGAGCATGAGTGCCGCGGCACTGCTCGTGAACAGTGGCACATCGCACGCAGGTCTCGACAACGAACTGAGTCTCGTGGACGGTAAGGGGCGCACCTTGACCATCCAGCAATGGGATGTGTTCCTCAACGGTGTGTTCCCGCTGGATCGCAACCGGCTGACCCGGGAGTGGTTCCACTCGGGCAAGGCCGTGTACACGGTCGTCGGTGACGGTGCCAAGGATTTCCAGGGCACTCTGGAGCTGGGCTATCAGATCGGCTTCCCCTGGTCGCTGGGTGTGGGTATCAACTTCAGCTACACCACCCCCAACATCGCGCTCGATCAGCAGGACGTCATCGGCACGGCGAAGGGCCCGATCGATCTGTTCCCGCCGATCTCGACGCCGCCGCTGCTGCCCGGTGTCTCGATCTCTGCTGACCTGGGCAACGGTCCGGGCATCCAGGAGGTGGCCACGTTCTCGGTGGATGTCTCCGGTGACCACGGTGCGGTCGCGGTCTCGAACGCGCACGGCACGGTGACCGGTGCCGCCGGCGGTGTGCTGCTGCGCCCCTACGCGCGGCTGATCTCCAAGGACGGTGACAGCGTCACCACCTACGGCGATCCCTGGAACATGAACTGACACAAAATCCCAGCTGACAACGGGCGGCCCCTGACTCCGGTCAGGGGCCGTCTGCTTGTGTTGTGCGGCACCGATGTACAGCGCATTTTCAGACAGGGGCCGTTGTCTGTGACCAGCCTGGCAATTGGTTACAAAAATGCTTGGCGGGCGGGCGGTTCGATGCCCCGCTGGATACTTTCGTCTCCTCAAAGATGAGAAATTTTCCAATAATTCACCGTCTACGGGCTGGGGAGAGCATGAAACTGATCATCCGCGTGTTGGTCGCACTGAGCATGAGCCTTGCGGCGCTGCTCGTCAGCACCGGCACGTCACACGCAGGGCTGGACAACGAGCTGAGCCTCGTGGACGGTAAGGGGCGCACCCTGACCATCCAACAGTGGGACACCTTCCTCAATGGCGTGTTCCCTCTTGACCGCAACCGGCTGACCCGGGAGTGGTTCCACTCGGGCAAGGCGGTGTACTCGGTCGTCGGAGATGGTGCCAGCGACTTCGCCGGCACGCTGGAGCTGGGCTATCAGATCGGCTTCCCCTGGTCGCTGGGTGTGGGTATCAACTTCAGCTACACCACGCCCAACATCGCGCTGGACGCCCAGGACGTGATCGGTACCGACAACGGCGCCATCGATCTGTTCCCGCCGATCTCGACGCCGCCGCTGCTGCCCGGTGTCTCGATCTCTGCTGACCTGGGCAACGGCCCGGGCATCCAGGAGGTGGCCACGTTCTCGGTGGATGTCTCCGGTGACCACGGTGCGGTCGCGGTCTCGAACGCGCACGGCACGGTGACCGGTGCCGCCGGCGGTGTGCTGCTGCGCCCCTACGCGCGGCTGATCTCCAAGGACGGTGACAGCGTCACCACCTATGGCGAGCCCTGGAACATGAACTAGGCCGAATACCCACTTCGGTCAGGGAAAACACTAGGGAACGACGATGATTCCGAACATCGCGCTACGTGCGCGCAACACGTCCAACACTGGTAATCTGAGCGGACCTAGCTTCAACCAGTTCAGAGAGAAGGGACGGCCGGTGGCCGAGTACGGTACTTCCGTTTCCGCGCGGTTGGCGAAGCCGATCGCCATGGGGCTGAGCGGCCTTGCCGCTGCCGCCGCGATCATGACGCTCGGTGTTGGCACTGCCAGCGCCGACGACATCAGCGCCGATCCCTCGGTGCCGGGTAACGGCCGCGAGGCCGACGGCGCCGTGCGTTCGCCCGACGTTGCCAATGGCTCGTCCGGCGTGTACGCACAGGGCGAGGTGCGCACCTCCGGCTTCGGTGAGGCTCTCGCCTCACAGGGCGGCGAGGTTCGCACGTCGACCCGGGGTGTTCCCGGCACGAAGGCGTGGGTGTTCTCCGGTGCTGCCGGCGACATCAGCGCCTGCGTGTACGACGGTCCGTGGTGCGCGAACTGGATGGCGATTCCGTTCGACATCAACAACCCCTGATCGAGTTGTCAACGCAGTGGGCCCCCGGCGGAAGCCGGGGGCCCACTGTTGTGATGTGAGTGGTCAGTCGCGGTCCGCGCTGGTGTGTTGCGCGGTGTCCGGGCTGGGGCCAGTGCCCGGTCCGCTGACATGCTTTCCTGCCGAGCCGCCGCTCTCCTGCAGCAGATTCCGGATCTCGGTGAGCAGGCTCAGCTCCGTGTCCTGGGCCTGCTCGACCTCACCGCGCTCCCGGAGCTTCTTGTACGGCAACACGATCACGAAGTACACGACGGCCGCGACCAGGAGAAAGTTGATGCAGGCCGACAGTACGGCGTTGAAGTCGAGGTACTTGTCGGCACCCAGCGGGATCTTCAAGATCCCGTACTCCCTGTTGCCGCCGGCGCCGATACGGTCGATGAGCGGCTGAATCACGTTGTCGGTGAAGGCTTTCACCAGAGCGGTGAACGCCGTGCCGATGACCACCGCCACCGACAGATCGATTACGTTGCCGCGGGCGAGGAAATCTTTGAATCCCTTGAGCATGCTGGTCCTCCCGGTCGGAATGTGCGGACTGACAGGGCTCCACGTTAGTCGTTACTGCCACCGATCGAACACTTTCTGCCACCGGAATTATCTGCCTGAGCTGCGGGTTTAACGCGGTAGATCGAGCAGCACCGGAAAGCAGGGATCGACATGACCAGGTTCAGCATCATCACCACAGCAGCGACCGCGCTCACCGCCGTGGCGCTCGGGTTCGCTGCACCGGCGCTCGCTGCTCCGACCGCGAGCAGCGCGGAGGACACCATCAGCGAACTGGAGGCCGCCGGCAATCGCGTGATCGTCACCCGGCAGTCTCGTGTTCCGCTCGACGAGGCGACGGTGGTCAATCTGACGACAGGTCCAGACATCTGGAAACGTGTGTGGGACGCCAACTTCGACGATCAGCACCTCATCAGAACGGGTAACGTCATCTACCTCACCGTGAAGTAGTCAGTGCAGCGTCAGAGTCACCGTCTGGGTCAGCGCAGCGCTCGCGACAACTGTCGCCGATGATGACGAAAGAGCGATCAGCACAACACGATTGGCGTTGGCTGCGGTGATCCCGCTGCCGGGCGTCGACACCAGGACCACCACCGCGTCCCTCGCGATGACGCGCGCCTCGGCGCCGGTGTCGGCGGAGGTGGGGGCCGAGACCACGTCGACGACGTCGCCGGCACGCAGAAGGTCGACCAGCGCGGCGTCGGCCAGCGACACGGCCGCGATGCGAGCGCCGGGGCCGGCAAGGGATTCCGTGAGCCGCGGGCCGAGCACCCTGACGTCGGTCAGCACCTCGCCGCGGCGGGCGGCGCCGCTGAGGGTGTTGCCCGCGACGTCGTCGATACGGGTCCGCGCGCCGTCGGGAAGTGTTGTGGGACTACGGTGCTCGAGCCGGACATCCTCTGCGGTCAGCGCCGAGCCGGCGCTGAGATCACGGGCGGCGACGACGACCTCGACCAGGTCGTCGCGAGGATCGGCGCGCCATGCGGCGGCGCCGGCGAGAAGGACCAGGGCGCCGGCCAGTATCCGCCGGGCGACGACCGTCCGCAGCCAGTCAGGCCGGAGCCTACGGTGAAGGCGCTGCAGCGCGGTGGGGTTGAGCGAGCCGGACATGCGGCCACGCTAGAGCGGCGCGACTGCTCTGGTCAGTAGCTGATTCGGCGCCTGTGGACAACCTGCTCAGCTGGAGGCTGCGGCCGCCGGCGTCGACGATCCGCTCGCCGCTGAGCTGGACCCCGACGACCCCGATGAGCTGCTCGAGGAGGACGACGAGGAGCTGTCCGAGGAACCGGACGAGCCGGAATCCGAGCCTGTGGTCTTGGCGCTGCTGCTCGACGACGAGCTCTTGCCGGATTCGCGGCTGTCGGTGCGGTAGAACCCGCTGCCCTTGAACACGACGCCGACCTTGCCGAACACCTTGCGCAGGCGACCGTGGCACTGGGGGCACTCCGTCAGCGAGTCGTCGGTGAAGGCCTGCACGACGTCGAACTTGTTGTCGCACTCGGTGCATGCATAGGAATAGGTGGGCACAGCGTCCTCCGAGGTCGTCACACGTGATTAGCACTCTAGCGGCTCAAGTGCTAGAACCGCCAGCGGGTGGTCGTCATTCCCTCCCGGGCGTGGCCCCCAGTGTGACGATGCCGCCTCCCGGCGTCACGGCATGGGTCATGCGGACGTCGTGGGGTTCGTGAGGCAACGCATCGACGAGTTCGTCGTCGCGCACGACCGCCATCAGCTGGGCGCCGGGGGAGGCCAGCTGCAACGTCCGGTCGTAGAACCCGGCGCCCCTGCCCAGTCGCACGCCGGCCCGGTCCGCGGCGAGCGCGGGCACCAGCACCGTGCGCGCCTCGGCCACGGCCCGCGGCGGGAGGTGCGGTGGCGGCGGCTCGCGCAGTCCGAAGGCCGCATGAATCAGCGCGCCGGAGCGGTGGACGCCCCATTCGAGCGGTTGCGGTACGCCGTCGCCGTCCGTCTGCGCCACGGGCAGCAAGACCCGCACGCCGCGGGCGGTCAACTCGTCGAGCAGGTCGGCCGAGCCCGGCTCCGATCCGACGGGTACATAGGCACACACCGTGGTGTCGGGGGTGATGAGGGCCAGCAGGTGGCGGGTCAGCGCGGCGGCTTCGGCGGTGCGCTGCTGCGGTGTCGTGGCCGCGCGAGCGGCGAGGATTGCGGCGCGTACCTGTGTTTTCGTCTGACGCACTGAGTAGCCTTCCGCGTGCCGGGTAAGGAGGAACTACCGACCCCGAGAGGTTAGTGTGTGAACGATGAATCGGCCTGAAGTTCCCATACCGCACACCGCGGTCGTCCCCGCTGCGGGGCTGGGAACCCGTTTCCTGCCCGCCACGAAGACGGTGCCCAAAGAGTTGCTGCCGGTCGTCGACACGCCCGGTATCGAGTTGGTGGCCGCCGAGGCCGCACAGGCAGGCGCTGAACGCCTGATCATCATCACCTCCGAGGGGAAGGACGGGGTGGTCGCGCACTTCGTCGAGGACCTCGTCCTGGAGGGCACCCTGGAGGCGCGCGGAAAGAACGCGATGCTGGAGAAGGTGCGTCGCGCGCCCGCGTTGATCAAGGTCGAGTCTGTCGTGCAGGCCGAGCCGCTCGGGCTGGGCCACGCGGTCAGCTGTGTCGAGGCCAGCCTCGCACCCGACGAGGACGCGATCGCGGTGCTGCTGCCCGACGACCTGGTGCTGCCGACCGGGGTTCTCGAGACGATGTCGAAGGTGCGCGCCAAACGCGGTGGCTCCGTGCTGTGCGCGATCGAGGTCGACCGGGAAGACATCAGTGCCTACGGCGTGTTCGACGTCGAAACCGTGCCCGACGCCGCCAACCCGAACGTGCTGCGCGTCAAGGGCATGGTGGAAAAGCCCCCGGCCGAGGAAGCCCCGTCGCCGTACGCGGCGGCCGGTCGTTACGTTCTGGACCGGGCGATATTCGACGCGCTGAAGCGCATCCCGCGCGGCGCCGGCGGCGAGCTCCAGCTCACCGACGCCATCGCTCTGCTCATCGAGGAAGGTCATCCGGTGCACGTCGTGGTCCATCGCGGATCTCGACACGATCTGGGAAAT
This sequence comes from Mycolicibacterium sp. 018/SC-01/001, assembly GCF_007096635.1. Classification (GTDB taxonomy): domain Bacteria; phylum Actinomycetota; class Actinomycetes; order Mycobacteriales; family Mycobacteriaceae; genus Mycobacterium. The sequence goes on along the minus strand of NZ_VKAA01000010.1, from coordinate 13,227 downwards.
CCAGGAGGCTACCTGAAGGCTGCGGTTGACTTTGCGTTGGAGCGAGACGACTACGGGCCCGAACTACGGCGGTGGTTGGTCGAGCGGCTGGGACTCGGGCAGGCTTCGGCCGAGCACTAGCGCCGCCGATCACGCGCATCTTCTGCGGAGCGCGTAGGCGCTCAACAGGAGAAAGGCATGCTGTGCGTTCGGTGGAGGAGCAGCAGGCGCGCGTCGCCGCGGCCGCGGTGGCACCGCGGCCGGTGCGGGTGGCGATCGCCGAGGCGCAGGGGCTGATGTGCGCTGAAGAGGTCGTCACCGAGCGGCCGCTACCCGGCTTCGACCAGGCGGCTATCGACGGGTACGCGGTGCGCAGCGTCGATGTGCTCGGCATCGGCGGCGGTCCGGACAGTGTCGACGGCGACGAACCGGAGAATCGCGACGTGAGCCTCCCCGTCATGGGTCTGATCGAGGCAGGTTCGCGGACGCCGAGCCGGTTGCAGCCGCGCCAGGCCGCGCGCGTGCAGACCGGTGCGCCGATGCCGACGCTGGCCGATGCGGTGCTACCCCTGCGCTGGACCGACGGCGGCGAGTCCCGGGTCCGGGTGTTGCGCGGGGTGCGGTCCGGGGCGTACGTGAGACGCACCGGCGACGACGTCCAGCCCGGCGATGTGGCGGTGCGAGCGGGCGCGATCATCGGCCCGGCGCAGGTCGGCCTTCTCGCCGCGGTGGGCCGGGAGCGCGTGCTGGTGCATCCGAGACCGCGGTTGTCGGTGATGTGCGTGGGCGGAGAGCTCGTCGACATCTCGCGGACGCCCGGAAACGGCCAGGTGTACGACGTCAACTCCTACGCGTTGGCCGCGGCCGGCCGCGACGCCGGTGCCGAGGTGAACCGCGTCGGCATCGTCCCGACTGACCCCACGCAGCTGCGCGAGGTGGTCGAAGGCCAGCTCAGCCGCGCCGAAGCAGTGGTGATCGCGGGAGCGGTCGGCGGCGCGGCGGCCGAGAGCGTGCGGTCCGTACTGGCCCAGTTGGGCGACATGGAGGTGACGCGCATTGCGATGCACCCGGGATCGGTCCAGGGCTTCGGTCAGCTCGGACCGGACGGCGTGCCGGTGTTCCTGCTGCCCGCCAACCCGGTCAGTGCACTGGTGGTGTTCGAGGTGATGGTCCGGCCGCTGCTGCGGTTGTCGTTGGGGAAGCGGCAGCCGATGCGGCGCATCGTGCAGGCGCGGGCGCTGTCTCCGATCACGTCGGTGGTCGGTCGCAAGGGCTACCTGCGGGGGCAGCTGATGCGCGATCAGGACACGGGCGAGTACCTGGTCCAGGCACTCGGCGGGGCTCCCGGTGCCTCGTCGCACCTGCTGGCCACTCTCGCCGAGGCAAACTGCCTGGTGGTCGTGCCCAACGACGCCGAGCAGGTCCGCACCGGCGAGATCGTCGACGTCGCGTTCCTGGCTCAGCGCGGCTGAGGCCGACTCCACGACTCGTGATGAACCTCCTCGGTGCCCGCTCACAACATCCCGGATGGCCGCAGCCCGTGGGTCCGTTGCGGGTGGCCGCTGGGACGGTGCGGCTGCGGCCGGTGCGCCTGCGCGACGCGGCGCAGTGGAGCAGAATTCGGTTGGCCGATCGCGACCATCTGGAGCCGTGGGAGCCGTCCACGGACATGGATTGGCAACTGCGGCACGCTGTTTCGTCGTGGCCCGCCGTCTGCTCGGGGCTGCGTGCGGAGGCGCGCAAGGGGCGCATGCTGCCCTATGTGATCGAGCTGGACGGGAAGTTCGCAGGCCAGCTGACGATCGGCAATGTCACCCATGGTGCGCTGCGGTCGGCCTGGATCGGCTACTGGGTCGCCAGCGAATTCGTCGGGGGAGGGATTGCCACCGCTGCCCTGGCGCTGGGATTGGACCACTGCTTCGGGCCGGTCATGCTGCACCGGGTGGAGGCCACCGTGCGTCCGGAGAATGCGGCCAGCCGGGCGGTTCTGGCAAAGGCGGGCTTCCGGGAAGAGGGCCTCCTGCAGCGCTATCTGGACGTCGACGGCGCGTGGCGGGACCACTTGCTGGTGGCGCTGACGATCGAGGAGGTCAACGGTTCGGTGACCTCCGCACTGGTGCGCGCGGGACGTGCGTCGTGGGCGTGACGGTCCCTTTGCCCGCGCTGATGTTGCTCATGTGACACGTGTGACGTTTGGTGCTTGTACTCAGCGAATTACAGGTGTGTAATTGTTCCGGCGCGCCGCTCACGGATGCGCTGGTCGGACAGACCTAGCCTGATGGGGAAAGGAGCAGGCACCATGCCAAGCATCCCCCAATCTCTCCTCTGGATCTCCCTCGTCGTGCTCTGGCTGTTCGTGCTGGTGCCGATGCTGATCAGCAAGCGCGACGCCGTGCGACGCACCAGCGACGTGGCCCTGGCCACCCGGGTGCTCAACAGCGGCGCCGGCGCACGTCTGCGCCGCCGCGGCGGGCCCGCGTCCGGGCACCGCAGCGACCCGCACTGGCAGCCCGATGACGACGAGGCGCAGGCCGACGACGCGCCCAGCCGCTCTGTGGTGATGGTGGCCGCCGAGACGCGCGACGCCGACGAGCCCGACTATCTCGATGTCGACGTGGTGGAAGAGTCGGGCGCCCTGCCTGTCGCCGAGCCTGTCGCGGACGTCCGCGCTGGTGACGACACGGACGTGCACGTCGAGGTCGACGCCGAAAGCGCCCTCGAGGACGCCGAGGAACTCGCCACCGCAGACGGGGACGAGGACGACAATGCCCGAGCAGACGACGAGTACGAGTACGTCGACGACTCGTCGGGTCTCGAGCCGCCCGCGGACACCGAGTTGCGGAGCGCCGATTCGCTCACCGAAGCGCGGCGGCGCCGTCGCGAATCCGCCACCGCAGCTGCGGTGAGCGCCCGAAAGTATCGCTTCCGCGCCCGCACGCTGGCCGTGATGGCGGTCCTGATCCTCGCCAGTGCCGTCGCTGCCGTCACCTGGTCGGCGTCGATGTGGTGGGCCTGCGGGACCATCGCGGCGATCACGCTGCTCTACCTGGCCTATCTGCGTCGTCAGACCCGGATCGAGGAACAACTGCGCCGTCGCCGTGCGCAGCGGATGGCGCGGTCACGCCTCGGCGTGGAGAACACCAGCGATCAAGAATTCGATGTCGTCCCGTCGCGGCTGCGCCGGCCGGGTGCCGCCGTCCTCGAGATCGACGACGAGGACCCCGAATTCGAGCACCTCGAATACGTCGCGTTCGCCCGGCACTACGACCTGCCGCGAGCAGCGGGGCAGTAGTCCAGGCGATTTCTGCCGGTGACCGGCGGCTGGTAGCCTGCTACCGGTATCAGGGGCTATGGCGCAGTTGGTAGCGCGACTCGTTCGCATCGAGTAGGTCAGGGGTTCGATTCCCCTTAGCTCCACAACATTTCATCGATCGGATCGATCCCCGCTCGGGGTGTCTTCGGCGAGCAGACGCGAAGTCGAGCATGTCGCGCCGCGATTCACTCGAGTTCGCGACTGCTCGCCCCAACAAACTCACGTTGCGGCGCACCAATTTGCTTTTTAATATCTGCGTATGCATGCAGATAGTGGAGGATGCACCCGTCGGCTTCCGGACGACCAGGTCGATCTGGTCGTCGAGGTCTTCCGCATGCTCGCCGATGCCACGCGCGTCCAGGTGCTGTGGGCGTTGAGCAGCAGGGAGATGTCGGTCAACGATCTCGCCGCCCACATCGGCAAGCCCGCGCCGTCGGTGTCCCAGCACCTCGCGAAGCTGCGGATGGCACGGCTGGTCCGCACCCGCCGCGAAGGCACCACGATCTTCTACAGCCTCGACAACGAACACGTGCGGCAGCTGGTCACCGATGCGGTCTTCAACGCCGAGCACGCCGGACCCGGCGTCCCCGGCCACCACCGCGACGACTCCGAGCTCGCTGAGTTGCACCCCGAAACGAACCGGGAGCAGCGGGCATGACGCACCATCACGATCACGACCACCACGATCACGATGGCACCGTCGGCTCCGCGCTGCGTGAGATCTTCGCCCCGCACAGCCACGATGCGAGCGACAGCATCGACGACGCCCTGGAATCGAGCGTTGCCGGCATTCGCGCAGTGAAGGTCAGCCTGCTCGTCCTGGGTGCGACAGCGCTCGCCCAGATCGGCATCGTCACCGTCTCGGGGTCGGTGGCGCTGCTCGCCGACACCATCCACAATTTCTCCGACGCGCTGACCGCGATCCCGTTGTGGGTCGCATTCGCCCTCGGCACCAAGGCGGCGACGCGGCGCTACACCTACGGGTTCGGCCGGGCCGAGGACATCGCCGGCTTGTTCGTCGTCGCGATGATCGCGCTGTCCGCCGTCATCGCGGGGGTCGAATCGGTGCGCCGGCTGATCAACCCGGTGCCCATCTCGCATGTGGGCTGGGTGGCAGTCGCGGGCCTGGTCGGCTTCCTCGGCAACGAGTGGGTCGCCCTGTACCGAATCCGCGTGGGGAGAAAGATCGGCTCGGCTGCGCTCGTGGCCGATGGATTGCACGCTCGCACAGATGGTTTCACCTCGTTGGCCGTGCTGTTCGGCGCCGGTGGTGCTGCGCTGGGCATCCCGCTCGCCGACCCGATCATCGGGCTCGTGATCACCGTCGCCATCCTCGCGGTGCTGCGCACGGCGATCCGTGACATCTTCCGTCGTCTCATGGACGGGGTCGATCCGCGATTCGTCGACACCGCCGAGGCGGCGTTGGCGGCCGAACCCGGTGTGACCGCCGTCCGCAGCGTGAAGATGCGGTGGATCGGGCACCGGCTCCACGCTGACGCCGAACTCGACATCGACCCGGCCGTCAGTCTCGCCGACGCGCATCGCATCGCGCACGAGGCTGAACACACGCTCACGCATGCGGTGCCGAAGCTGGCGTCTGCGCTCGTGCACGCATATCCGTCGCGGACGTAACCTTGTGGCCTGGGACTGCGATGCAGTTACCAGAGCCCGTATTCAGCCGGCACGAGGGAAGACGCGATGAGAGCACGATTGGTGGTTCTCGCGACCGTGATGATGGCGCTGTTCGGCGTCACCCCTGCGATCGCCCACGCCGATGTCGACGACGGCGCCGGGTCCGGTGCGCGAGTGGGGGTGCTGGCCGGTGCGCTCGACAATCCGGGGCGCACCATGCAGCAGCTCCACGGCTCGCTGTGCGCGGCGCCCAATGTCTGCGAGCCGATCGACTACCTGAACGTCGGGCTCGCCGGCCCCGCCATCGGGCAGGCCAGCCTCGACGACGGAGTGGCGAGGCTGGATGCCTGGATCAGGAACACCCCAGGGCCCAAGATCGTGTTCGGCCACTCGCTGGGTTCCAACATCATCAACCGGTGGCTGCGCCAGTTCTCGTTCGATCCGACCGCGCCGCCGCCAAGCGAGCTGCGGTTCGTCACCACCGGGTCGCCCGAACGCGCCGGCACCGGGTTCGTCTACTCCGATCCGGAGGGCAAGAACCGCTGGCGGGCGGCCCAGGGGTTCGGCATCCCGCCGAACACCCCCTACAAGGTGGTCGACATCTGCCGCAAGTGGGACGGGTTCTGCTACTACATCCCCGGCGACGAACGCTCGATCGACGGCCAGATGAGCAAGCGGCACACCGACTATTCCGACATCAACGTCAACGACCCCGCCAATCAGGTCACTGTCGACGGCAACATCACCGAGGTGCTCGTGCCGACACCCGGCCTGGGCTGATCCGCCGGCCGGTCAGAACGGGCTCGAGTTCTGCTGCCAGTCGGCGGACTCGGGTCGGGCGCCGAACCTGCGGGCATAGTCCTCGTGCATCTGCGCCTGCTTCTTGCGCTTGATGACGTCGACGAGATTGGGGTCCAAGCCGTGCGCGGCCAACCGGTGCCTGCGCCATGGCTTGTTCAACGCCAGCGCCATCAGAACAGCCCAGACGTAGATGGGCGCCGTCATCTCCAGGTGCATGTAGAGGTTGACCGGGATCAGCCAGAACGGGGCCAGCACGAAGATCGGCGGGATCGAATAGCGGATCATGTGCCGACGCACGGCACCCTCGCCGGCGAGATCCTCGGCCACCCACCGCTTCATCGACGCCGGCAGGCGCCGACCGTAGATGTAGGTGAAGTACTGCCAGGGATTGGGCTTGTCGGCGGACATGTCGGCTCCTCGGATCGTGGGGTTCAGGCGTGCAAGGCGCCGGCGGCCAGTGCGGCGTTGTTGACGCGGGTCAGAGTAGTGCGCAGCAGTTCGAGTTCGGCCAGGTCGACACCCAGTCGGGTCACCACCGCGGCGGGGATCGCCAGCGCCCGCTCGCGCAGGGCCATGCCGTCCCGCGTCAGATCGACATCGGTGGCCCGCTCGTCGGTCGCGCTGCGGCTGCGGGTGATCAGCCCCAGGGCTTCGAGGCGTTTGAGCATCGGCGACAGTGTGGCCGAATCCAGTTGCAGAGCCGTGGCGATCTGTTTGACCGACAGGGGTGGGTGGCCGTCTCCGGCTGCCTTGCGGTGGTCCCACAGCGCGAGCATCACCAGATATTGCGGATGGGTCAGGCCGAGCGGTTCCAGCAGCGGGCGGTACACCGCCAGCACCGCGCGGTTGGTGACCGCGAGCGCGAAGCAGACCTGGTGTTCCAGCGCGAGGGGGTCGATGTCTGCAGCGGCGGTCACCGATCCATCGTGGCCTAATAGTTAGTGCCCTAGCAATATGGGTGTCGTCACATCGGTCGCTTGTCGCCGTTGCTTGCCGGGCATCGCGGCACGCCCGTAGCCTCGAGAGATGTCCGGGGTGACCGCCGTCCGAGCTGACGACCTCGCCACCCTCGACGTGTTCGACGGCATCCCCGTGCCGACACTGAAGCCCCTCGCACAGCAGCTGAGGCCGCTGACCGCCGCCGCCGGACAGGTGCTGATGCAGCAGGGCGAACTCGCCGTCAGCTTCCTGCTGATCGGGTCCGGCCATGCGGAGGTGAACCACACCGGGGCTGACGGCCACGACACCGTGGCCGACCTGAGTCCCGGCCTCATCGTCGGGGAGATCGCGCTGCTGCGCGACGCGCCGCGCACCGCCACCGTGGTCGCCACCGAATCACTGACCGGCTGGGTCGGCGGCCGCGAAGCGTTCGCCACCATGCTCGAGATCCCCGGCATGATGGACAAGCTGGTGCGCACGGCGCGTCAGCGACTGGCCGCGTTCATCACCCCGATTCCGGTGATGATGCGCGACGGCAGCGTGTTGTACCTGCGCCCGGCGCTGCCCGGCGACACCAAGCGCATCACCGAAGGAACGATCGAGTTCTCGAACGAGACGCTGTATCGGCGCTTCCAGTCCGTCCGGTCGCCGACGAAAACGTTGATGAGGTACCTCTTCGAGGTCGACTACCGCGACCATTTCGTGTTCGTCCTGACCGAAGGTGCCGACGGTCCCGTCGTCGCCGACGCCCGGTTCGTGCGCGACGAGCGGTACCCCGCGGAAGCCGAGATCGCCTTCATCGTCGCGGACGCCTACCAGGGCAGGGGTATCGGCACATTCCTGATGCGCGCCATCTCCGTCGCCGCCCACGACGACGGTGTGCGCCGCTTCACGGCGCGCGTGCTGAGTGACAACATGCCCATGCGGGCGATCCTGGACCGCTTCGGTGCGTGCTGGCACCGCGACGACCTGGGCGTCGTCGTCACCGAGATCGACGTGCCGAAGCCGTCCGACCTGCCCTTCGACGCCGAGCTCGTCACGCAGATCCGCGACGTCGCACGCCACGTGATCAGGGCCGTCGGATGACGCCGGCGCCGCGAAAACCGCCTCTCAGCAAGGACACTCGCGTGTGCATCTCGCTGGCCGGGCGCCCGAGCAACATCGGCACGCGGTTCCACAATCATCTCTACGAGGTGCTGGGGCTCGACTTCCTCTACAAGGCGTTCACCACGACGGACATCGTCGCCGCGATCGGTGGTGTCCGTGCGCTGGGCATCCGCGGCTGTTCGGTGTCGATGCCGTTCAAAGCCGATGTGCTCGCACTCGTCGACGAGGTGGAGGCGTCGGCGCAGACGCTGCAGTCGGTCAACACCATCGTCAACGACGACGGACGGCTGACCGCGTCGAACACCGATTACCTTGCCGTGCAACAACTCATCGACGAACACGGGCTCACGGGCGAGCAGTCGGTCCTGATCCGCGGCAGCGGGGGAATGGCCAGTGCGGTCGGCGCGGCGTTCGCCGACCGCGGCTTCCGGGCCGGCACGATCGTCGCCCGCAACAGCGACGCGGGCCGGGCGCTGGCGGAGCGGCTGGGCTACACCTACGCGCGCGATGCCGAATCCGGCGGGGGCGCACCGCGCACCGCCGACATCGTCGTCAACGTCACGCCGATCGGGATGGCCGGTGGCGCCGAAGAACGCGACCTGGCATTCGACGATCACGCAATTCGCAACGCGCACACGGTGTTCGACGTGGTCGCACTGCCATCGGAAACGCCGCTCATCGCAGCCGCTCGGCGCGCCGGCGTCGGTGTGATCACCGGAGCGGAGGTGATCGCGCTGCAGGCCGCCGAGCAGTTCGAGCGATACACAGGGGTGCGCCCGACCCCGCAGCAGATCGCCGAAGCCTCGGCGATCTCGCGGGCCTGACGCGCTACGGCGTGATCTTGGCCTGGTCGTCGATCGTCGACGTCGCATCCATCAGCGCGTAGGCATCGTCCTGGCTACCGTCGGCGTTGATCTGCAGCACGTACAGGCCGTCCTGGCCGGGGATGACCACGGTCTTCTGCGCGATCATCCGTGATGCGCCGTCCTTGCTGTAGGTCCCGCCGATCACCGAGGCGTCGAAGCCGCTGAGCTTGTTGGGCTGACCACCTGCCGGACCCTCGAATCCCGGGAGGCTGCGCAATTCGCCCGATGCCACCTCCAGCACCTTCGCCGGGTCGACATTGCCGGTCAGCTTGACCACCTTGGTGACGACGGTGGCCGGGTCGGCCGCCGCGGTGGGGTTGTCCGGGTCGCCGGTGAACGTCAACGCCGAATACGCGCCCTCGGGTGCATCCGTCATCTCCTCCCAGCCCCTGGGAGTGGGCAGTTCGATGGTCGGCGAGCCCGCATCGCCGGGTTGCACCGGCGTCTCGACGATGCTGTTGTCCCGGATGTAGTCGGCGAGGGTGACGATGGGCGCCGGCGGAGCGCTCGAGGTCGGCGGGGCGGCTTGCGCCGACGAGGTCGCCGAGGAGGCTGAGGACGAGCTGCTCGATGCGGTGCCCGACGTCTCGGACGAGCATGCCGACAGTCCGACGCCGAGCGTCAGGGCGGCCAGTGCGATGAGCCCGGCCCGCGCAGAGGTGGTCATGTCGTCTCCTGTCCGCCGGTGGCAGCGCGAGCATAACCGGCCGCACAGGCCGACCCGTCGCTGCGACGCCCGTCGACATGGTGTCGATCGGCCGGCCGGGCCCGCAGGCGTGGTATCAACAGCACGTGCGGTCCGCCCTCAGCATGGTTGCTGTGGTGGTGGCGGCGCTGTCGGCAGGCTGTGGTTCCGCTGCACCGCCAATACCCGTGACGACCACCTCTGCCGGGCATGTCGCGGTGGTCAATCCGGCACGCATCGAGCGCAGTCGCGCCGCCCTGCCCGACGGTTACGAGTTCGCCGCGTATCAGGGCCCGCCGGCACCGGTGGCGTTGTGGGGCATGCGGGTTCTCGCCGTCACGGACCCACCGCAGTGCGCTGCGCTGGGCGCCCCGGCTGCCGACGCGTCGACGACGCGGGGCTGGTCGGGGTCCGGGCCGGGGGGCATCGCCTACGCGATGATCGCCCGCAAACCCGACGGCAGCGACCCCCTGCCGTCCGAGTGTGCCCGGTGGACCGTGACCGCGGGACCGACGACGGCCACCGTCGTCGCCACCCCGGCACCTGTCATCACCGATGCCGAGGTGGTCGGCATGCGCACCGACACACGGACAGTCGTCGAGGGCGGTACCGAAACCCGATTGCATGCCGAGACGTACATCGCCTCCCTCGACGATTACGTGTGCATCGTGTCGCTGGTCACCGATCCCGGGTCGGTGCAGTCCCCCCTGAGGCCCGACTTCGCGGCGCACCTGCTGACCGAAACCGTGGCTGCGCTGCGCGGCTGAGCGCCGGAGGCCCGGTACATTGGCGGCGATGTCGTACTCGAAGTCGGTGACTCTGCTCCTGTGCGCGGGACTGCTGGCATCGTGTTCCGGCGGGAAAACCGAGGACTACTCCCACGCCGACATCACCCGTGTGAAAGAGCTCAGAAGCGATTTCCCGGCGCCGTTCACCGTGAAGGACGCCGGACCGGCAGCGATCGATCCGCGCTTGCTCAGCGGCCAAAAGCTGCCTGCCGGGCTGACATTCGACCCTGCCGACTGCGGGAAGGCCGCCCAGCAGCAAGCCGTGCCTCCCGACGTCAAGGGCAACATGGCGGCGCTGACCGCCGAGGGCGAGGGTGTGCGCTACGTCGCGATCGCGGTCGAGACCTCCGAGCCGGTCCCCGTGCCGACGCCCACCGACCAGTGCCGCAAGGTCACGCTCGCGGGGGCGGGCATCCGCGGGCTCGTCGAAGTGGTCGACGCGCCCGACGTCGACGGGGTCCAGACGGTCGGCACCCACCGGGTGCTGCAGACGGTCACCGCCGAGGGGCCGCGCACCGGTGAGCTGTACAACTACGTCGCGCACTTCGGCACGTTCATCGTGATCGTCACGGCGAACCCGCTCGTCGAGGCCGACCGGCCCGTCGCGCATATCGACACCGGGCGCGCCCGCGATCTCGTCACGAAGGCCGTGGAGGCCGTCAAGGGCTAACGGACATCGTGCGGCCGGAACTGGATGCTGATCCGGGGACCCGTCGGCCGCGTCGTCTTGGGAATCGCGTGCTCCCAGGTGCGTTGGCAGGAGCCGCCCATCACGAGCAGGTCGCCGTGGCCGTGCCGGATGCGCAGCGACGGGCCGCCGCCACGGGGGCGCAGCGCGAACACGCGCGTCGCGCCGAGTCCGACGATCGCCACCATCGTGTCGTCGGTCCGGCTGCGGCCGATGTTGTCGCCGTGCCACGCGACGCTGTCGTTGCCGTCGCGGTACAGGCACAGTCCCGCCGTCACGAACGGCTCGCCCAGCTCACCGGCGTAGGCGTCGTTGAGCCGCCGTCGCAACTGCTTCAGCCGCGGGTGGGGTGCGGGCTCGTCGAGCAGGTGATGGAAGCTGACCAGCCGCGGCACGTCGAGCACCCGGTCGTACATCTGCCGGCGCTCGGACCGCCACGGGATCACCTCGCGCAGCTCGTCGAACAGCCCGTCGTCACAGACGCCGTCCTGGGCGAGCCAGCCGGAGCGCACTTCCAGCCACGCCCCGTTGCCCAGCTCGCGCCGATCGGCCTGGTCGAACAGAGAGCTCTGCACCGCCTGCTCCATGCGGCCACTTTATCGCACACGCGTTCGATGCGGTCTACAGGCGCGCGGCCCCCGGCCCCTCGGCGGAGAGCACGTCGTCAGGATTGGCGAGCGTGCACGTCTTCAGCGACAGGCAGCCACAGCCGATACAGCCGGCGAGGTTGTCCCGGAGTCTCTCGAGGTGCACGATGCGCTGGTCCAGATCCTCGCGCCAGCCCGCGGACAGCCGCGCCCAGTCCTTGCTCGTCGGCGTCCTGTCGTTCGGCAGCGTCGCCAGCGCCTCGCGGATGCGTGCCAGCGGGATGCCCAGGCGCTGGGACATCCGGATGAACGCGACCCGGCGCAGCGTCTCGCGGGCATAGCGGCGCTGATTACCGCTCGTGCGCCGGCTGGTGATGAGCCCTTCGCGCTCGTAGAAGTGCAGCGCCGACACCGCCACGCCGCTGCGCAGCGACATATCACCCGGTGTGAGCTCCTGCGCCCTGGTCATAGGTAAACCCTAGTTGAGGTCGCTTTCCCGCTACGGTGCTAGTTGTGACAGACGCGGTGCTCGGGTGCAATTCGGAGGTCGGCAGGCTTCGGACGGTGATCCTGCACCGTCCCGGCGCCGAGCTGAAACGGTTGACGCCGCGCAACAACGACACGTTGCTGTTCGACGGCTTGCCCTGGGTGGGCCGGGCGCAGGAAGAACACGATGCGTTCGCCGATCTCCTGCGCTCCCGCGGGGTGGAGGTGCTGCTGCTGGGTGATCTGCTCAGTCAGGCGCTCGCCCACAGCGGCGCAGCGCGCATGCACGGCATCTCGGCCGCCGTGGACGCGCGTCGCTTGGGAGTGCCTCTGGCGCAAGAACTCTCGACCTATCTGCGCACGCTGGACCCGGCCGCGCTGGCGCATGTGCTGATGGCCGGCATGACGTTCGATGAGCTGCCGTTCGGGGAGAACGAGCTGTCGCTGGTGCGCCGCATGCACCACGGCGGGGATTTCGTCATCGACCCGCTGCCCAATCTGCTGTTCACCCGCGACTCGTCCTTCTGGATCGGCCCGCGGGTGGCGATCACGTCGCTGTCCATGCACGCGCGCGTGCGCGAGACGTCGCTGACCGATCTGATCTACGCCCACCATCCGCGGTTCCTCGGGGTGCGTCGTGCCTACGAATCCCGCTCGGCGCCGGTCGAGGGCGGCGACGTGCTGCTGCTCGGACCCGGCGTCGTCGCGGTCGGGGTCGGCGAGCGCACCACACCCGCAGGCGCGGAAGCGTTGGCGCGCAGCCTGTTCGACGACGGCCTGGCGCACACCGTGCTCGCGGTACCGATCGCGCAGGAGCGGGCACAGATGCATCTGGACACCGTGTGCACGATGGTCGACACCGATGCCGTGGTCATGTACCCGAACATCGTCGACTCGTTGACCGCGTTCCCGATTCGGTCGTCGGCCGACGGGGTGCGCATCGACCGCGCCGCTCCCTTCGTGGACGTGGCGGCGGACGCAATGGGTATCGGAAAGCTCCGGGTCATCGACACCGGCCTCGATCCGGTGACCGCCGAGCGGGAGCAGTGGGACGACGGCAACAACACGCTGGCGCTGGCGCCGGGTGTGGTGGTCGCCTACGAGCGCAACACCGAAACCAATGCGCGGCTGCGGGATTCGGGTATCGAGGTGCTCGCCATCGCGGCATCGGAACTGGGTACCGGTCGCGGCGGGCCACGCTGCATGTCGTGTCCGGCGGCCCGCGACCCGCTCTAGCGCCATTGCCCGCGGAATATCATTCCGGGCTGTGAAAACGGCGGGCGGATTCATACGGTCACTGCAACATCCGGTGGTGTGAGGAGTTGCTGAGTGAGCAGTGGTCGGCGGTTTGGTTGT